>NZ_JACAFQ010000034.1 GCF_015354575.1 Pseudomonas sp. UFMG81 | reverse complement strand
GGACAGTGAAGACCTCACAGACATAATTGGCCCGAAACAGATGTGGGAGCGGGCAAGCCCGCTCCCACATCTGTTTCGGGCCAATTATGTCTGTGAGGTCTTCACTGTCCGCCTTGGTGCATGCCTCAAGTCTGGTGAGGCGGCACCAGCGTCCACGCAGAGACCGCGTCGTACAAACAGGGCGGACAGTGGAGATGGACCAGGAGTAACTGGCCCGAAACAGATGGGAGCGGGCTTGCCCGCGATGCGCCGCGCGGGCGGCGCTCGATCTCAAGTACGCTGCAAAACCATCGACAAGCGCATGGCCGCCCTCATGCGGTAGCCGTCAGGACCTTGGCGGGGCAATCAGCATAATCAGCGCATCCAACAACGCCTGGCCACGCTGCGCACTGAAACGCTCCGGTTCGATAGGCAGCATCATCAGCCAGCCATCGCAGATCGTGCTGATCTGGTCGGCCAGCACATCCGCAGCAATGTCCACGCGGATCTTGCCTTGGGCCTGGCCCCTTTCGATCACCACGGTGAACACCTGACGAAAGCCTGCGTAGCGCTGCCTGATGATGTCGGCGAACACCGGCTCGTGCCGGGCGTGGGCGAGCAGCTGCAGCCAGGAGAGCCAGATGGTCGACTCGTCGGAGCTGACCCATTGCAGCCATTGGCGCAGCAGGGAGGCAATGTCGATCTGGGCCTGGTTGGACTCCAGCAGCATGTCGACCTGGTCGAACAGGTTCTGCGCCACCTCGCCGATCATTTCTTCCTTGTTGGCGAAGTAGTAGGTCACCGCCCCGGTGGTGCAGCCGGCCTGTTTGGCGACCTTGCGCATGGAGGCGCCGGCATAGCCTTCCTGGGCGATCACGGCGATTGCCGCCGTCAGCAGTTCGGCCCGTTTTGCGTCGCGATCGCCGACAGGCCTGCCTCGTCGGGCTACGGGTTCCGGGGCGATGTCGCAGTCGCTGGAAGTGGCGGCTTTGGAACGGGCTTTGGTATCTGGCATGGGCGCTCAAGAAATGTCGGAGTCGATTGAAAGAACCCGTTCACGGGTGTCGATGCGGACGAAATGAGCCCCAGCATAGAGAAGTTGCGCGAATAAAACATCCTGGTACGGCGGGGTGCGGCGCGTCCGCACCCGCCAGAGGGGGATAGGTCAATCCGGGTTGCCGCAACCGGCGACCGCCACGGCGCGAATCTCGACGCGCAGTGCCTCCAGCGCCAGCTGGGTGATGCCAACCGCAGTCCAGGAGGGGTAGCGATCGGGGAAGTACGCGTCCTTGACCCGCGAGAACTCAGGCATATCGCTTTGCAGCTGAGTATGGAAGGTCGTCAACTCGACCACGTCGGCCAGGCTGGCCCCGGCCTCTTCGAGCACTTGCCTGAGCGACTGGAACGCCAGGTGCGACTGTTCGACGATACCGTCGCCAGGCTTCATTGCCGGGTCTATCCCCACTTGCCCCGACACCCAGATCAAGTCACCCACGCGGGTAGCCTGGGAGAAATGGAAGTTGTCGTAGAAGGCCTGGGTTGCAGGCGGGTTGATGGACTGGCGCTTGAGGTTGTTGGTCATCCTGGGTGTGCCTCGCTCAGACGACTTGGCGGAAGGTCGGGTGGCGGAAGGGGGCTCCCGCAGCCAGATGCTCGAGTTCCTGGGTGAACAGCACGCCTTGCGGTGGGTAGCCGGCCTGGCTGTCTGCCGGCAGCGGGCTGAACGTGGCGTCATCGCCAAAGAAGCGGAAGACGAAGGTGCGTCTGCTTGGGAAGTCTGCATCGACGGGGGCGCCACCGTGCAAGGAACCCGGGTGCAGCAGCACCACATCACCCGGCTCGGTGGCCCACGACAGGATGTCGTAGGCCTGCGGGTTCACACGACGTTCGGCTTCGATATCCGGCAAGCGCGGCAGGGCACCCTTGCCGTGCAGCGGTTGGGTCGGGTCGTCGGGGTCGGTAAACGTGGTGCCATCGTAGCGTGGCCCGCGGTGGGAGCCACGGATGATTTCCAGCGCATTGCGCTGGGGCACGGCATCGAAGCTGATCCAGGCATTGCCCCAGTGGTTGCCGGCCCAGGGCAGGTAGGAGGTGTCCTGGTGCCACAGGGTTCTGGCGCCCTGGCCGCCGGCCTTGAGGAAGACTTCTTCAGCGAAGTACCAGACATTCTTCGAGCCCCAGATGCGGGCGAACAGCTGGCCCAATGGTAGGCCCGCAACCAGCGCTTCGAGCCGTTGCTTGGCCAGGGGGTTGGCATTGTCGACGTGGGATTGCTGGGTGGTCCCGGCGAACATCCGGGTGGCATGCGGGCCGTGGTTGAGCACGGCCCAGTCGTAGGCCTCCCGGCAGCGCTGCAATTGCAGCGGGCTCAACAGGCCCTTGACCAGCACCGCACCCTCTTCATGAAACGCTTTGCTCAGTGAGTCTTGCATGGCTGTTCTCCTGGCCTTTTGTTGCGTGGTGACCAGGAGCCTAGCAAGCAGCATAAGTTTGCGCAACGTTTGTTATTTTAAATTGGTAGTGTCTTTGATGTGGGGCGACACTCATTGATGCCAGGCCGGATCAGCGGGCGCTTGAGGCTGCCAAAGCGCTGATCAGTCGATCATTGAAGGCGGGAATATCAGCTGGCTGGCGGCTGCTGATCAAGTTGCCATCCACGACCACCTCTTCATCCACCCAGTTGCCGCCCGCATTGCGAATATCGTCCTGCAAGGTCTTGTAGCTGGTCATTCGCTTACCCTTGGCCAAACCACTCGACACCAACAACCATGCGCCATGGCAGATTACCGCCAGTGCCTTGCCAGCCGAGTCGTGGCTCTTCACCAGTTTCTGCGCGCCTGGGTTCAGCCGTATCGTGTCGGCGTTCTGCACCCCGCCAGGTAATACCAGTGCGTCGTAGAGGTCCAGGTGGGCACTTTCGAACGTGGCATCGACGGCGAACTCATCGGCGGGTTTGTCATGATTCCAGCCTCTGACAGCGCCATCCTTATCGGCCAGGATGTCCACTATCGCGCCCTTTTGCTCCAGCGCCTCACGAGGGCCGGTCAGTTCGACCTGTTCGAAACCGTCGGTGACCAGGAAGGCCACGCGTTTGCCATTGAGGGGTGCATTCATCGCTGCATCTCCTTGTAGTAGAGGGTACCGGGGCGGCGAACGCCGCCCGGTACCGCGTCGGATCAGCGTTCCTGGTCTCTTTGCTGACCCTGTTGCCCACCCATGCCCCCCGTATCGGAAGGCTTGTCCCTGTCACCGAGGTCGTCCGGGCGCCCGCCCTGGCGACCGGTGTCGCGGTCCTTGTCCCAATCCTTGTTCATCTTGTCTTCGGGTTTCTGTCCCGGTTGCTGGCCGCCTCTCTGCTGGCCGGGCATATCACCACCGGAGCCATGGCCCCCTTGCTGCCCGGTATCGCCTACCTGGGGCTTGGCGGTGCCGCCTTGATCTGCGCCTTTGTCTTGGTTGTTAGCCATGATCGTTTACCTCAGATGAAACACAGAACGCCTGTGTTCAACTGTGACGCTGCAGCGGTGCAGCCCTCTGCAAATGGTTTCAAGCTTTCGGACGAGGCGCTTTAACGACCCCTGGCCCAACCTTTAGCGAGTGAATACCTGTTGGCGGGTGGTTCAACCTTGTGCCCGTTGGCCGGATGCTGGGCCGTACAAGTTGAACATTGACCTGGCACGGCACTCACACAGGCAAAAGGTGCCCAGAGGAATGGCTTGTGAGTATCGAACGCAGTATTGCCCAGCTCGAAGCCTGGTATGCCCAGTACGACGACATCAGCTACCGACGCGAGTCGCCAGACGCTTACCATCATGAGCTGGTTCGCACGGCCGAGGCCCTGCGTGACGATGGCGCCATCGATTGGGACGACTGGCTGGCACTCAAGACATTGGCGGACGAGGCCCACCTGCGGGCGCTTGAGGACGCCGTGCAAGCCCGCGTCAACGACCCGGATGCATGACCGTGTTGAAGATCGCCACGTTCAACATCAATGGCATCCGCAGCCGCCTCCCGGCGCTAATGACCTGGCTTGCGCGGGAGCAGCCGGATATCGTCTGGGCGAGGGCGATGCCTGGGTGCGTAATGAAAGCAAGGCCAGCGACCACGCGCCGGCCTGGGGCGAATTGGCACCACTTCGTGCTCGGGTTTAGGGCGTTTTGAGCTGCCCGACGCGGACCGCCGCGCAGTGCGCTGCACATCGAATCAAACTTCTCGGGGTGGGTGCTTTCTTCTATGGACATACCCAGGAGAGACCGCCATGACCAAGCCAGAACATACCCCCACCGGCTCGCCACAAGGCCCGCACTCATCCGAGCAGGCCAATCCCAAGCACGACCTTGGGTTCGATCCTGACTCCCCCGATCTGGAAGACCCACAGGTCGATCCGCAAGGGGCTGCAAAGCCGCCCAGGGACGATGAAAAACACTAGCCGAGCGTGGGGCCGCCTAGCGGCCCCGGTCTCAGTGCTCCACCTGCTTGGCAGCTTCGACTCCTGCTGCCGAGAGCTTGATGGGGTAGTTCACGCTGACGTGATGGTCGTCGCCAACCGCGACGCTGCCATCCTGGATCAGCCCATGATCCTGCAGCGTCTTGAGCATGCCTGCTACCGCTAGCTCGCCGCGGTAGTTGTCCAGCACCTCCTTGCCCAGGCCTTGCGGGTGGGCATGCAGCAGGCGAGTGAGGATTTCCGAGCGCAACGCATCGTTTGCCATGGCGGGCCTCGCGTGTGTGAAGATCATTTGCCGTGGGTAGCTTGTAGCGCTCTGGCCTGCTCCAAGTGATGCTCGAGGGTCGGCAGCGTTTGGCTGGCGAATGCCTTCAATTCAGCCTTGTCCGACGAGGCGGCTTCTTTCTTGAACAGCGCCACGGCCTTTTCGTGGGCATCGACCTGGTTGTTGACGTAGGACTTGTCGAACGACGCCTCGCGCCATTCGAGGATCATCTTCCTCACCTTGTCGGTCAGCGCCGCTTCGTCGGGTACGCTGATGTCCAGCTTGCGGGCGATTTCGGCAAGCTGCTGATTGGCCTTGGCATGGTCGCTGGCCATCTGCTGGGCGAAGGTCTTGATATCGGCGCTCTGGCTTTTTTCCAACGCCAGGTTGGCGGTGACCACCTCGGCGATACCTGCTTCGCTGGCAGCCTCGACGAAGTCGTCGGACGAGGCGGCCTGCACCTGCCAGGATGCCATGCCCAGGATCAGTGACAGCCCTGCATACTTGAACAATGAATGGCTCATGTTGACTCCTTGCTATCGGTGGCGCGACGTCGGTGTCGCATACGGTGGAGCCGCAGGCGGGGGTAAAGGTTTAGTTTTTCTGCCTGCTGTCATGCGGTCCATGCGTTACCGCGGCATCAAGCCCGAGTGGCCCTGGGAGGGGGATCAGCGCAATGATGCGGCGAGTGCGGCATCACACTCGAGCAGAACCTGGATCACTTCACGCATTTCCCGACTCATTAGCCTCATCTGCCTAAACCTTGCAAAGCGACAGCGGGCTATCTCGTTATTGGCGCGAGGGTGAGGGTTGCGCGCCAGTACGGCTTCGAAAATGTAATGGGTGCGCTTGGCCGATTCGTAGCGCATCAATAGTGCCAGTTCTTCTGTGTACAGCCCTGTTTCCTCGAGCAGTTCCCGTTGTGCAGCCTGTACAGGGGTTTCGCCCGGTTCGATCTTGCCACCGGGTAACGTCCAGGTTGACTTGATGCGCCTGACCCACAGCCATTTTCGGCTGCCGCGCGCCAGGCGACAGATGACGGTGGCGCGGGGCTTGGTTGGTTTCATGGGGCTCCAGAGAAACAGGCGGCAAAGGGTTTCGTCGACAAATGCTGGGATAAGTTTCCACCATCCCAGGCAAGCTAGGCAGCGGGCCTCGATGGTTCTGAGGCAATCTGCCTCGCGCGCTCTACGCCCCACGCCAAAGCCCTTGCAAGGGTCTCACCAGGGCGGCTGCCATAGGTTTCCTCACGAATGGCTTCTCCCGAGGGCGCGTAGATGCCGATGAACAACTGCGTGGCGCCGGTCCGAGACAAGCGCGTTTGTACCTCGAGCAGGGTCCCGTCCGAAAACACTTCTTCATGCACCCTGACGTGGATATGGACACCTGCCCATTCCCGGTATTTCTTGCCTCGGATGCGCATGTTCACCTCCACTGATCCGTTTCAATTTCGACCGGGTGGAGAGGTAACGGATCAAGCGAAGTAGCAACCAGCCTGACCAATGGTCCCAAGGCCTGTTCAAGGCGCAATTCGGCGCGAAGCGAACCGGCAACGGGCCGGACCTGGTCCACCGGCTGGAACCTCTACATTGCCGCGCGCTGCTCACCCTTGTGCATTTTCTTCTGCGCCTGCATGGTGTTACCCAATTCTTCGAGTACCGCCTTGCCCAACAGCTTCCTGGCGGTTGGAAACAACTCGCCTTCCTCTTCCTCGATATGGTGCTCCAGCAGCTCCTTCATCACTTTCACTCGCCCGGCGAATTCCACGGTGCCGGTTTCGGTATGCAACAGGTCCGGCAGTACCAGGGCGTCGACGGTGCGGTGTTCCTCCTTGGCCTCGTAGTACATCTTCGCTTCTTCCTTGCCACCGGCCTGCTTGATGGCCGGGTAGAGAATCTGTTCCTCCAGTGCGGTGTGGACCTGCAACTCCTGCTCGATGCGGTGCAGCAGTTCGGCCCGCTTTTTCACGGCTCGCTCGGTGGTGGCGGCCAGCTCTTCCAGCAGTTTTTTCACCAACTTGTGGTCTTCAACCAGTAGGTCGATAGCGTTCATGGCGTTACCTCGATGCAGGCGATGAAAGGTGGACCTCGCCTGGGGATGGAGCAGGCCTTTGCTGCGACGGTTCCATGGCGACGATGATCGGCAGCAGTGGGCAGCGCGACAACCTGCGCTCATTCGGCCGTGGTGAGGACCAGTTGGTTGTCCTTGAGGTGGACCAGCGCGTCGAGGTCGTGGTCGGTAGCCGTTGGTACCCACTCACAACGTGTTTTGCGCTTGCCATTGGTTCAGCAGATCCCGCCGGTCTCGACAGGGCTGATGGGCCTGAACTTTGGCAACGGTCGAGCTTCTTTGCTGTATAGCCGTCGATTGCATGTTGCGATCGAATCAACGGAAGGAGAAGCGGTCATGACCGATCCTGTCACGTATTTCTGGATCGCCGTGGTGGCGATCATTCTGCTGCTCGACCTGTGGGCGATCGTCAGCGTGTTCCGTAGCGACAAGTCCGACGCCAGCAAGGTGATGTGGTCGTTGCTGTTGGTGATGTTGCCGATCATTGGCCTGGCCATATGGGGTGTCGCGGGCCCGAGAGGGATCAAGCGTGGCACCGGCCCGACATCGCCCGAACATAGCAAAGGGTAAGGTGAACCATGAGCAAGGCATCTGAAGCGAATACGAACCCGGTCAGGTCGAAAACCCAAGAAACCCAAGGTGAAGCGGAGCGGGACAATGATGCCCACCGGCCGGATGGCTCGGCCGGAACCTCCCACGATTCCACCGCGCAGCAAGTGGCGCGTGGCAAGGGGCGTAGGAAACCGTAATGCTGCATGTGCCGCACCCGTGTGCAAGATGAAGGCCGGGATAGACGGCCAGGCTTGATGGGCGCGCTATCGTCGTTTACCCACCATGAACCCCATGGCCGCTGCTGCGACGATGACGGCCGGGTGTCGGTCCAGATGCCACGCGAGTGGAATCATGCCAGCGGACCGTCGAACCTGTTGCAGGGAACCCTCTGCGCTGGCCGGGCTCTTCTGTCAAACAAAGCAGGACAGCCCGTGATGAATGCCTTCACTGAGCGGATGACGCCGGCGCAATGTCGGCTTGCCGCCATCAACAGATGGTTCGAAACCTACGACGATCATGCTCTGCGCCGACATTGCCCAAGCACCTATCACGACCAGTTGCTACGCCAGGCCGACGAAATGGACCGGCTGCACTTGATTGCGTGGACCGAGTGGCGAGACCTGCGTCGGCTTGCTGATCGGGCGTTCATGAAGGCAGTCGCCGGGGCGGATTATCATGTTCTCGCCCATCGATAAAGGGCTATTGCGCCATTCGTCCAGCCAATCGCACTACGCGCTTCGACCGGCAATCAACCGTTGTGCCATACCCACTCAGGAGTGATTGCCATGCCTCGTGGAGAGAAGGGCAAGTACACCGACAAACAAAAGCGCAAGGCCGAGCATATCGAGCACAGCTACGAGCAGAAGGGCGTGTCCAAGGATGAAGCCGAGTCGCGCGCCTGGGCCACCGTCAACAAGCAGTCCGGCGGCGGGGAAAAGCCCGGTGGCTCGGGCAGCAAGACCTCTTCGAGCGAGAAGAAGGCTGCCCGCGCCGACTCGGCCAAGCGCGCTGCGAAAACGCGTCAGGGCCACGCACGCACATCTGCTTCGTCACTGCAAAGCCAGACTAAGCAAAGCCTCATGAAAGAAGCACGCAGCCGAGAGATCAAGGGCCGCTCCCGCATGACCAAGGTAGAGCTGATTGAGGCATTACAAGAAAAGGGATGAGACAGGGGCTTTGGCGATTTTGCGTCGAGGAGCGCACTTTAAATTGCTGGAAACTCCGGCACCGGCCAACCTTTGCGTAGGTGGCAGGGCGCACCAGTCTTGATTCAGCTTATCGTCAGCGGCTGGCGCAATACCGATTCACCGCGCTGCCCTGAGCCGTCGCCACAACGTGGTCCGGCTGATGCCCAACTGCCGCGCCGCTTCGTCAAGATTGCCCTGGCAATTGTCCAGGGTCTCCTGCACATGACGCAGCTGAGCGGCCTTGCCGATGCTGTGCAGGTCCGACTCCCGGGAGGGCCTGGCACGGCTGGTCGGCGGGGCGCTGGCGCACAGCTCGGGTAGCACCCGCGCCAGGTACTGTTCATCCACGCCATGCTCCCCCAGCAGTTCGCGGGCCGAGAGCATCGCGCGCTCGATCACGTTCTCCAGCTCACGCACATTGCCCGGCCATCCATGGCGCGTCAGGTAGGGCAGCAGGGCGCCTGGCACATCCGCCGCACCCGGCGGCTGGCCCTGGACCAACAGGCGTTGGCTGATGCCCCGGCAGATCAGGGCGATATCCTCGGGGCGCTCGCGCAAGGGGGTGGTTTGCAGGCGCAGGATGTTGAGCCGGTAATACAGGTCGGTACGAAAATCGCCATCTTGTATCGCGGCACTCAGGTCCTGATGGGTGGCGGCGATGATGCGTACATCGATCGCGATCGGCTCGGTGCCGCCCAGGCGCAGCACCTCGCGCTCCTGCAGCACACGCAGCAGGCGCGTCTGCAGCGGCACGGGCATGTCGCCGATCTCGTCAAGGAACAGCGTGCCGCGGTGCGCCACTTCGAACAGGCCGGGTTTGCCGCCCTTGCGCGAGCCGCTGAAGGCGCCTTCCTCGTAGCCGAACAGTTCGCTTTCCAGCAGTGACTCGGGGAACGCTGCGCAGTTGATGGCGACGAAGGGGCCTTGCCGACGCGGGCTCTCGTTATGGATGCCCTGGGCCAGCAGTTCTTTGCCGGTGCCGCTTTCACCGGTGATCAGGATGGTTGAATGACTGGCGGCGAAACGCCTGGCCAACTGCAGCATTTCGCGGTTGGCCCGGCTGTTGCCATCGAGCTGTTCGAGCCGATAGCGGGCCGTGAAGGCGCCGGGGCGGCGGGTGGAGCGGATGCGTTGGTCCGCCCGCTGCACGGCGGTGGTGTCCTGGCAGGTCAGGACCAGGCCGGTGCGCTGGCCGTTCTCGAGGATCGGCAGCAGGTTGCTGACCACTGCATGTGAACCAAGCCGGATCACCCGGTTTTCCTCGCCGCCGTCCGTAAACGCTTGTTGCAAGTCCAGTTCCGGGCACAGCTGCTGCAGCGGACGGCCCAGCGCTGCGCTCAGTGGCAAATCCAGCAGGTGGGCCAGGGCCGGATTGAGCGACTGCACCACGCCCTGGTTGTCGACCGCCGCCACCCCCGTGGGGATGTGTTGCAGCACGGCGTTCAAGTGCCGGCGCTTGGCGATCTCGATCCGTTGGCTGTCGAGAATGCCCAGGGCCTCTTCGAGCGCCTTGCGCACGGTGTCCTCGCTCAGCGACAGCACGCCGTGCAGGCCTGCCTGTTCCGCCAGCTCCACCACCGTCGAGGAACCGATGATGCTGCGACATCCCAGCCGGGCGGCCTGTTCGACCGCTTGGCGCGCCTCTTCCAGGGAGGTGTAGGCGGCCTGGTGAACCTGCACCGTGAAAAGCGCGGCCATGGCCTTAAGGCCCTGGTCGATGCGGTGGTAGCTGAGCAAGGCCACTTGCGAGGCATGCTCGCGCGCCTGCCCCAGCGCCCGCAGCAGGTCATCGCCGCCCACGCGCATGGTCAGGACCGGGCGCGCCAGGTGCTTGCGCAGGTAGGCGGCAGTGGCCCCGGCGCAAATGAACACGTCGGCTTCGCCGCGCAACTCCAGTTCGCGGGCGACTTGCAACGCCTCGGTCACCGAGGTGTCGAGCACTTCGATGTGGGTGTCGGGATAGTCCGCGGCGAGCGCGGCCACCATGTGCGCGAGGCGGCTGCGTTGCTTGGGGGGCTGCAGGTGGCTGATCAGCACGACGACCTGGGAGGTGGGGGAGTGCATGGCGGCGCCTGTTCAGAGTTGAAGTGTTTCCATCCTGAACTAATTCGTTTCATCTATGCAATGCAGCGCTTCGCCAGCCTTTCCCGTGATCCGCTGCAGGCCAGGTATGACAAGGCCTTCAGGTGATCCAGGCAAAGTTGGCCCAGGCGTTGCTCCAGCTGACCTGCCCACTTGAAACCTAAGGCAGGATCATTGATTCATGAGCAGTTCTTCTACGACGTGTCCGGCAGGCGACACGGTCGCGGTCGCGACCGATGAACAGCGCCTTGTCGAGTTCATCCGTGAGCAGGCAACGGCAACGCGCGTTGTCATGCAAACCCGCAAGCGCCTGAGCGGCGGTGCCATCCAGGAAAACTGGTTGCTCGAACTGCTGATCGAGGGCGGCCCCTGGGCCGGTGCCCGGCGCTGGGTGCTGCGCAGCGACGCGCTGTCCGCGCTGCCGGCCAGCCTCGACCGTGCCCAGGAGTTCGCCGTGTTGCAGGTAGCCCATCAGGCCGGGGTGAAAGTGCCGCGGCCGCTGTGGCTGTGTGGTGATACGCAGGTCCATGGGCGGGTGTTCTTCCTGATGGAGTATGTGCCGGGTGTCGCGGCCGGGCGGTTGCTCAGCGCAGGTGTGGGCGCCCACGGTCAGGCCCGGCTGGCGGAGCAGCTCGGCGCTAACCTTGCGCGCCTGCATCAGATCCGCCCGCCGAACGCGGCACTGGACTTCCTGGCCGTCCCCCAGCGTTCGCCGGCCCTGGCCACCGTCGATGCCTACCGGCGTTACCTCGATACCCTCGACGATGCTTATCCGGCACTGGAGTGGGGGCTGCGCTGGTGCGAGCTGCATGCCCCGCGCGACAGCCGTCTGTGCCTGCTGCATCGCGATTACCGTACTGGCAACTACCTGGCCAGTGAACAGGGGCTGGAAGCGGTACTGGACTGGGAATTCACCGGCTGGGGCGACCCTTGCGAGGACCTCGGTTGGTTCACCGCCCCCTGCTGGCGTTTCACCCGCCCTGACCTGGAAGCCGGTGGCATCGGCCAGCTGGCGGACTTCCTGCGTGGCTACCACCAGGTCTCGCCACTGTGGATCGAGCCCCGCCAACTGCACTACTGGCAGGTCATGGCGACCCTGCGCTGGGCGGTGATCGCGCTGCAGCAGGGGCAGCGCCACCTGTCCGGCGAAGAGCCTTCCCTGGAGCTGGCACTGACCGCGCGCCTGCTGCCCGAACTTGAACTCGACATCCTGAACATGACCGGAGCCGATGCGCCATGACCCAGCCGCACGCCCACGAACTCCTCGAAATCGCCCGCCAGACCTTGCTCGAGCAGGTGTTGCCGGCGCTGCCCGGCGAGCTGCGCTACCCGACGCTGATGATCGCCAATGCCATGGCCATCGCCGCCCGGGAAAACCGCCTGGACGCCGCCGTCAGCCTTCAGGAGCAGGCGCGCCTGGCCGCACTGATCGATGCGCCCGCGCCGTCGTTGCAGGAAGCCCGACGCCAGCTGGCGCGGGCGATTCGCCAAGGTCGCCATGACGCTCCGTACAGCACGCTTGCCCTGGTCGAGACACTGCGCCGGGTGACCCTCGACCGGCTGGCGATCAGTAACCCCAAGGCCGTGCGCTGAGCGCGGCGAACCCCTATCTCAAGACCGACAAGCACGAACAAGGACTCTCATGAACTTCACCCTCCCAGACGAACTGCTCGAACTGCAGGCCAGAACCCGCGCTTTCATTGCCGAACAGGTCATCCCGTTGGAAAACGACCCCCGCCAGGATGCCCATGGGCCCAGCGACGCCCTGCGTCGGGACCTGCAGGCCCGCGCCCAGGCCGCGGGCCTGCTGACGCCCCACGCCAGCCGTGAAATGGGTGGACTGGGCCTGAGCCATGCGGCCAAGGCCATCGTCTTCGAAGAGGCCGGCTACTCGCCCCTGGGCCCGGTGGCGCTGAACATCCATGCCCCGGACGAAGGCAATATCCACCTGATGGACGTGGTGGCCACCGAAGCGCAGAAGGACCGCTGGCTGCGGCCCTTGGTCCAGGGGCACGTGCGTTCGTGCTTCGCCATGACCGAGCCGGCGCCGGGCTCGGGGTCCGATCCGTCGATGCTGCGCACCACCGCCACCCGCGATGGCGACGACTACCTGATCAACGGCCGCAAATGGCTGATCACCGGGGCCGACGGCGCCGGGTTCGCCATCATCATGGCGCGCATGGAAGATGGCTCGGCGACGATGTTCCTGTCCGACATGCAGCGTGAAGGGATCGTCCACGAACGTCAGCTGGATACCCTGGACAGCTGCTTCACGGGTGGCCACGGGCAATTGCGCTTCGACAACCTGCGGGTGCCGGCCAGCGATGTGCTCGGCGAGATCGGCAAGGGCTTCCGCTATGCCCAGGTGCGCCTGGCCCCGGCGCGCCTGACCCACTGCATGCGCTGGCTCGGTGCCGCACGACGGGCCCATGACATTGCCTGCGACTACGCGCGCACCCGCGACGCGTTCGGCAAGCCGCTGGGCGAGCATCAGGGCGTGGGCTTCATGCTGGCCGACAACATGATGGACCTGCATGTGGTACGTCTGGCGGTCTGGCATTGCGCCTGGGTACTCGACCAGGGCCAACGCGCCAATGTCGACTCGAGCATGGCCAAGGTGATCAGCGCCGAGGCGCTGTGGCGGGTGGTCGATCGCTGCGTACAGGTGCTGGGCGGGCGCGGGGTGACCGGGGAGACCGTGGTGGAGCGGATCTTCCGCGACATTCGTCCGTTCCGTATCTACGACGGCCCGAGCGAAGTGCACCGCATGAGCCTGGCGAAGAAACTCCTCGACCAGCGCCATGGAGCCCACTGATGCAGCCGACCGTTGCCCGATTGTTCGCCCTCGATGGGCGCCGCGCCCTGGTGACCGGCGCATCCAGCGGCCTCGGCCGACATTTCGCCACCACCCTGGCGGCGGCCGGCGCCGAGGTGGTGGTGACGGCCAGGCGCCTGGCGCCGCTGCAGAGCCTGGTCGAGGCCATCGAGCTGGCCGGCGGTCGCGCCCGGGCCCTGGCCCTGGATGTGACCTGCCGCGACGATGTGTGCCGGGTACTCGACGCCGCCGGCCCGCTGGATGTGCTGGTCAACAACGCCGGGGTGAGCGACAGCCAGCCGCTGCTGGTCTGCGACGACCAGAGTTGGGACCGGGTGCTCGACACCAACCTCAAGGGTGCCTGGACCGTGGCCCAGGAATGCGCCCGGCGGATGGTCGCCGCGGGGCAGGGCGGCAGCCTGATCAATGTGACCTCGATCCTCGCCAGCCGCGTGGCCGGCGCGGTCGGCCCTTATCTGGCGGCCAAGGCCGGGCTTGCCCACCTGACCCGCGCCATGGCCCTTGAGCTGGCGCGCCACGGCATCCGGGTGAACGCTCTGGCGCCGGGCTATGTGATGACCGAGCTCAACGATGCGTTCCTGGCCGGCGAGGCTGGGGAGAAGCTGCGCGCGCGCATCCCGAGCCGGCGCTTCAGCCAGCCGCAGGACCTGGATGGCGCCTTGCTGTTGCTGGCCAGCGATGCCGGGCGGGCCATGAGCGGTACCGAGATCGTGGTCGATGGCGGGCATCTGTGCAGCAGCCTGTGAGCTGGCCCGGACCCAAGCCTGAGGCGACAACAACAATAAGCAGGAGATGTGTATGTACCTTCAATGCCTGGATAACCTGTCGATGGAGTGGCAGTGATGACTCACCCGACCTTCGAGCACGAGCTCGCCCCCAACGCAGCCAACCATGTACCGCTGTCACCGTTGTCGTTCCTCAAGCGCGCCGCCCAGGTGTATCCGCAGCGCGATGCCGTGGTCTATGGCGAGCGGCGCTACAGCTACCAGCAACTGCACCAGCGCAGCCGCGCCCTGGCCAGTGCGCTGGAGCGGGTCGGCGTGCAGCCGGGCGAGCGGGTGGCGATACTGGCGCCGAACATCCCCGAGATGCTCGAGGCGCACTATGGCGTGCCGGGCGCGGGGGCCGTGCTGGTGTGCATCAACATCCGCCTGGAGGCGCGCAGCATCGCCTTCATCCTGCGCCATTGCGCGGCCAAGGTACTGATCTGCGACCGTGAGTTTGGCGCGGTGGTGCAGCAGGCGCTGGCCATGCTCGACACACCGCCACTGCTGGTGGGTATCGACGATGATACGGTCGCGCAGGGCGAGTTGGCCGACGACCTGGACTACGAGACGTTCCTGGCCCAGGGCGACCCGGCCAGGCCGCTGAGCGCGCCGCAGAACGAATGGCAGTCGATTGCCATCAACTACACCTCCGGCACCACCGGCGACCCCAAGGGGGTGGTGCTGCATCACCGTGGCGCCTACCTCAATGCCTGTGCCGGGGCGCTGATATTCCAGCTGGGGCTGCGCAGCGTCTACCTGTGGACCCTGCCGATGTTCCACTGCAATGGCTGGAGCCACACCTGGGCGGTGACCCTGTCCGGTGGTACCCACGTGTGCCTGCGCAAGGTCCAGCCTGAAGCGATCCACGCGGCGATTGCCGTGCATGGCGTGACCCATCTGAGCGCCGCGCCGGTGGTGATGTCGATGCTGATCCATGCCGAGCACGCCGGCGCGCCGAGCGGGCCGGTGGCGGTAATCACCGGTGGCGCCGCGCCACCCAGCGCGGTGATCGCCGCCATGGAGGCCCGCGGCTTCATCATCACCCACGCCTACGGCATGACCGAGAGCTACGGCCCCAGCACCCTGTGCCTGTGGCAGCCGGGCGTTGACGAACTGCCCCTGGAGGCCCGCGCGCGGTTCATGAGCCGCCAGGGCGTTGCCCACCCGATGCTCGAAGAGGCCACGGTGCTGGATGCCGACAGCGGTCGGCCGGTGCCGGCCGACGGCCTCACCGTGGGGGAACTGGTGGTGCGCGGCAACACAGTGATGAAAGGCTACCTGGACAACCCCGAGGCCACCCGCAGCGCCCTGGCCGGTGGCTGGCTGCACACCGGCGACCTGGCCGTGTTGCACCCGGATGGCTACGTGGAAATCAAGGACCGCGCCAAGGACATCATCATTTCCGGTGGCGAGAACATCAGTTCGCTGGAAATCGAGGAAGTGCTCTATCAGCACCCCGAGGTGGTCGAGGCCGCCGTGGTGGCGCGCCCGGATTCGCGCTGGGGCGAAACCCCCCATGCCTTCGTCACCCTGCGCGGCGATGCCCAGGCCGCTATCACCGGTGACGACCTGATCCGCTGGTGCCGTGCGCACCTGGCGCACTTCAAGGCGCCGCGCCATGTTTCGCTAGGGGAGCTGCCCAAGACCGCCACGGGCAAGATCCAGAAGTTCGTCCTGCGCGAATGGGCACGGCAACAGCAGGCGGCTGCCGACAAGACGGGTTGAGCGTGCCTGCGCCATGAACGACGCAGCGGCCGACCGCAGGGGGATGCGTGGTCACCCTCGCGGTCAGCCGCTGGCCCGTTGGAGTCTGCTCCATCCAGGCGTACAAAAACTTCACACTATCCGCCAAAATACAGGCAAGTCGCGTGTCCATAGGCACCACCGCCACTCATCCCCGGGCTTCAACGATGACGTCCTATATCCGCGGTACCGCGTTACTGGGTTTCGACGAGTTCGCCACGGCGCAAGGGCTGGATGCACATGCCCTGCTGGCAGAGTGCGCGCTTGGCCCTGTCGATCCTGATGCAACCCTCGCTGCCCGGCAATTCAGCGCCCTGCTGGAGGCGTGCGCGCAACGCGCCGGCAACCCGTTGTTCGGGCTCCAGTTCGGCCTGCAACACGGTATGCGCGGTATCGGCAGCCTGCTGCATGTCATTCAGAACGAGGGCAGCGTGGGCGATGTGCTGAGCGCATTGAGCCGCTATTCCCACGTGCACAGCAGCGCAGCGGAGTTTCGCCTCGAACGCCAGGCCGGTCATGCACGGTTGTTGTATCAGGTCACCGATGCCGATCTTGCGTGCATACGGCAGACCGTGGAGTTGGCGATGGGGATGACCGCGCAACTGATGCAGAGCCTGCTCAAGGGCCAGTGGCACCCTCTCGGCATGCTGCTGAGCCACACGGCCGCTGATGTGGCGGCTGGTGCGTACCGCGGCTTGTTGGGTATCACGCCGCGTTTCGGCAACCGGGAAAACGCCTGGGTGTTCGATGCGTCACTGCTGGACGTGGGGCTTGGCGAAAAGGATGAGCGGCTCGCGCAACTGATGCGACAGCTGCAAGAGGAGCTGGCGGATATCACTTTGCAGGACCTGCCGTGGCACGTTCAAAAGCTGATTCGCAGCCGGATGCCCCATGGGCGGGTCACGATCGAACAGGTTGCTGCGGATTTGAATGTGAGCCCGCGCAGCCTGCAGCGCTATCTACTAATGGCGGACACGAGCTATCAGGAACTGCTGGACAAGACGCGCCAGGCAATGGCCATGCGCTTGCTGCGTGATGCCTCGATCAACCTGACTCAGGTGGCAGAGCTGCTGGGCTACACCCAGTTGAGCGCGTTTTCCCGGGCGTTCAGCCGCTGGCATGGCATCAGTGCGCAACAATGCAGGCGCCAGTTGCAACGTGGGCAGGACGATCAGCATGCCAGGGATGCCACGCCGCCACCGGCGAGGGCCTGGCCAACATGACCACAGTGCCTTTGGTTCGCGCGCTCAGCCTTGTAGGGTTCCACGATTTCGCCACCCGGCAAGGGCTTGATCCGGCACGGATGCTCAAGCAGATCGGCTTGCCGCTGCAAAGCCTGCAAGACGAGGACAGCCTGTTCCCCTACCAGCAATATTGCGCTTTGCTGGAGGCCTGCAGCCAACAGTCGGGGAACCCGTTGTTCGGTTTGCACTATGGCTTGTTCCAGGCCTCGAGCGTGTTCGGCGACCTGCTTCACGTGCTGCGCAATGCCCGTACGGTGGGCGACGCGCTGCTGGAATTGCGCAACCATTACGCGCTGTACAATGCCGCCGCCGAGGTAGGGCTGGACAGTGAAAACGGGCAGGTGATCCTCAGCTACCAGGTGCATCAGACCGATGCACCTGGCGTGCGCCAGGCAGAAGAACTGGCCTGTGCGGCCGGTATTCAGTTGATGCGCGCACTGCTGGGCCCCCACTGGCATCCCACTGCCATATGGCTGCGCCATTCGGCCAGTGCCGATACCGCGCTGTATGCGCAGGCCTTGGGCATGCCGGTGACCTTCGACGCACCTGGCCTGGCCCTGGTGTTCGAGTCGTCGGTGCTGGCGCAGCCGTGCGCCACCTGCGATGAAGCGTTGCAGCAACTGGTGGTGAGGAGCATGCAGCGCCTGGAGCCGTTGAGCAGCGATGAACTGGCCAGCCAGATCAAGCAGTTGCTGCAGCACTTGCTACCCAGCGGCCGGGCCACGGCGCAGAAGGTGGCCAGCATCATGGCGTTGACCCCGAACCAACTGCGCCAGGCCATGGCGCGTGAGGGCTTGTCGTTCCAGCAACTGCTTGAGGACGTCCGCCAGGGTATGGCTCACGCGTATTTGGCCAAGCCTTCGGTCGATATCGGCGAGCTGGCCAGGCTGCTCGGCTATTCCGACACCAGTGGCTTTTGCCGGGCCTTTCAGCGCTGGCACAACATGAGCCCGCTGAACTGGCAGAAGGCCCAGGGCATACAGCGGCAGCCACGGCTGCTGGGAAGAGGGCGCAGGCGACTGTAGAGCTTGAGGCCTAATAACCCCTGAAGATCTCACCAATGCTCGCGACCGGATGCCCCATCTGCGCTGCCGCTGCGCGATTGGCGACTGCGGGTTTGGGGGCGTAGACGGCGGTCAGGAACATGGCCAGCGTCAGGGTAGCCAGGATAAAACCAAAGCGGCGCATAGGAGCCTCCAGCGTTTTTTGTTGTAGTTGTTGCTGTCGAGTCTGGTCCGTGGCGCCGGCAAAAGCTTGATAAAGTGCGCCACAAAACAACCCTTTCGTGCGGCTTTTAAAGGCCATCCCTTTCAAGGTGTTCGCGTGAGGGCCGCCAAGTGTTCGGCGGGAGTNTTGCAGCGCTCNTGAGATCGAGCGCCGCCCGCGCGGCGCATCGCTGGCAAGCCAGCTCCCACATNTGTTNCGGGCCAGTTACTCCTGGTCCATCTCCACTGTCCGCCTTGTCTGTACGACGCGGTTTTAGCGTTGGCGCTGATGCCGCCCCACCATACTCAGGCATGCACCAAGGCGGACAGTGAAGACCTCACAGATATAATTGGCCCGAAACAGATGTGGGAGCTGGCTTGCCAGCGATGCGCCGCGCGGGCGGCGCTCGATCTCATGGGCGCTGCAAACCTGTCGGCATGCACCTGGTGGCCCTCATGCGATCTCAGGCGCGAACAGCTGAGTGGCGGCCACGATGTCCCGATCGCCATAACCCATCGACATTGCCCGATGACCCACCTGGCACACGGCGTCGAACACCGGCGTCCAGGCACCGCTTGCCTGCATGGCCTGGCCAATCTCTGCGAAGGCACCGGCGTGCACGTCGAGCCTTGCCTGGTCACCGGCGAAATCTTGCTGTTCCAAGCGCTGCACGGCGTCTTCAAGTGCATCGGCGACGAAAAACCGCGAAGTGTCGAGGATCAGCCGGGCCATCTTGGCAACCGGCATGCCAAACGCCTGGCTGGCGCCCACGGCTTCGTAGAACGCCACCATCGCGGCAAACGAATGGGCATGCAGCAGGGCGGCGAACGCGTAGGTTTCCTCCCAGGGCAGGAACAGGGTATGGCCGGCCAGCACTTGCAGCAGTGCGCGATGCTGCTCGAAGGCTTGCCGCTCGCCGGTATGGATGCAGTAGCTTTCGGGGTGGCCGACGTTGCGCGGGTAGGCCACGATCATGCCCTTGACGTAGTGACCGCCCGCACGGTTGACGAGCGCCTGGAGCGCCATGCTCTCTTCCTGGGATTCGGTGGTGTAATTGACGACCGTGCGGTTGGCCAGTGCTGGGGTCACGCTGGCAGATCCCAGAACCTCCAGTACCGCCGCATTGTCCAGCAGCACCAGGATGGTGACCGGGCTCGCCGCGAGCGCGGCGTGCGCACTGTCGCAGAGGTGGGCGCCGGCAGCCACGAGCGCCTGTGCCTTGGCGGGCGACCGATTCCATACCGCTACCCGCTTGCCTTGCTTGAGCAACGCTTGCGCCATGATCGTGCCCATGGCCCCAAGCCCCACAACGGATACGTCAAAGCCTGAACAGGCATCAACTGGGTTTTGCATGATTCAACACTCCTGGTTTCTTGTTCTATTCACAGAATGCTCTGCGACCGGGCCCAGCCGGTTGCGTCGTCCAAGGTCTTGGCGAATGCGCTGAAAATGGCCTCCACCTCGTCTTCTGTCGTGATCAGCGGTGGGCAGAAGGCGATCGTGTCGTAGATAGCGCGGATGATCAGCCCGTGCTTGTGGGCCTGTTTGAACACGTAGCCGCCCAAGATCCCGGGTGAGGCGAACGGTTGGCGGGTGGCCTTGTCGACGACCAGTTCGATACCGCCCAGCAGCCCGACGCCGCGCACATTGCCCACCAATGGATGGTCTTCGAAGTCGCGCAGCCGGCGCTGGAACACCGGGGCCAGGCGCTGGACATGGCCGATAAGGTCGCGCTCTTCGATGATCCGGATGTTTTCCAGGGCCACCGCGGTGGCGACCGGATGGCCCGTGCAGGTCAGGCCATGGGCGAATGCCCCCAGGCGCTGGCTCTGGCTGACCAGGACGTCATGGATGGCATCGGACACCAGCACGGCCGCCAGGGGTTGGTAGGACGAGGTCAGTTGCTTGGAGACCACCATGATATCGGGCTGGATACCGTACAACTGCGAACCGAACATCGTGCCAAGCCGGCCGAAGCCGGTGATGATTTCGTCGATCACCACGAGGACGCCGTAGCGTTTGCACACCGCCTGGATCGCCGCCCAGTAGCCTTGGGGAGGGGGGATCACGCCGCCTGCCGCGATCACCGGCTCGCCGATGAACGCTGCGATGGTTTCCGGCCCCTCGGCCAGGATGTAGCGCTCAAGCTCACTCGCCAGGCGCGCCGAAAAGGCTTCTTCGGTTTCCCCTGGCCGGGCAAATCGGTAGAAGTTTGGGCAGGTCAGGTGATGAACCGGGAGGGATGGCAGGTCGAAGTCACGGTGCATCGACGGGATGCCGGTGAGGCTGGCGGCGGCGACGGTGGCGCCGTGATAGGCCTGCTGGCGGGAAATGAATTTCTTCCTGGCGGGCCTGCCCAGTGCGTTGTTCACGTACCAGACCATCTTCACCACCGAGTCGTTGGCCTCGGAACCCGAATTGGTGAAGAACACATGGTTCAGATCACCAGGTGCAAGCGCGGCCAGCTTGGCGGCGAGTGCCGCCGCCGGTGCGTTGGTCTTGTGGCTGAAGCTGTGGTAGTAGGGCAGTTGCTTGAACTGCTCGACAGCGGCGTCTATCAGGCGCTGTTCACTGAAGCCCAGGGCAACGCTCCACAAGCCCGACATGGCTTCGATATAGGCATTGCCCTGGTCATCGAAGACCTGTACGCCGTCGCCGCGGGTGATCACCAGTGGCCCGACCTCTCGGTGCAGGGCCAGGTTGGTGTTGGGGTGAATGAGTGCAGCCAGATCGTTCTGAACGGTTGAAGCGTGGGTGCTCATTGGCTCATGTTCCTGTCGCAGGGCGAGGGTTGCCCGCAGGTGAGCAGGTGGCGTGCGCCCGGGGCGCACGCCTGGGCCCTGCAGTTACTGGCGAAGCGCTGCCGCGACCGCCTCGCCGAAAGCGTTCAGGCCTGCTTCGAGCTGGTCGGTCGGGGTGTTCACCGGTGGCATCAGCTTGATGATTTCGCCGTTCGGGCCGCAGCGGTCGACCAGCACGCCCGCTTGCAGCACGCGTTGCTGGGCATCTTTGGCCAAGGCCACGTTGCCGCGGCCGAAATCGATGCCGGCGATCATGCCGCGCGAGCGCGCGGAGGCGACGCCCGGGATCTCGGCGAAACCGGCAACCGCACGGGTCATGGCCGCGCTGTTGTCGGCCAGCAGCTTGAGGAACTGCGCGTCGCGCCAATAGCCGAGCGCGATCTGTGCGGTCAGGAACGCCAGCTGGTTGCCGCGGAAAGTGCCGATGTGATCGCCCGGCTCCCACACATCCAGCCCGGCACGGATCAACACGATCGCCATCGGCAGGCCAAAGCCGCCGATGGATTTCGCGCAGGTGATCAGGTCCGGCACGATCCCGGAGCGCTCGAAACCAAAGAAATCGCCCGTGCGGCCGCAGCCGGCCTGGATCTCGTCACAGATGAGCACCACCCCGTGATCGCGGGTCCATTGGCGCAAGCGCTGCAACCACAGGTTGGAGGCCGGGTAGACACCGGCCTGGATCTGCACTGACTCGACGATCACCGCGGCCGGCAGTTCCGATCCGCTGCCCTGGTCGTTGGCCAGGCGCTCGAGGAAGCCAATGCTGTCGAACTCACCGTAAGGGCTGTCTTCGTACGGTACGAACACCACGTCTGTGGACAGCCCGGGGCCCCGGCGGGTGCGGTTGCCGGTGACGGCCAGCGCGCCGGCAGTCATACCGTGGTACGCACCATGGAACGATACGACCTTGGTGCGCCCGGTTGCCTTGCGCGCCAGCTTCAATGCCGCCTCAACGGCGTCGGCACCGGTCGGGCCGGTGAACTGCACCTTGTAGTCCCAGCCGCGTGGCTGGAACAGGTCACGCTCGATCGCCTCGAGGAACTGGCGCTTGGTGGTGGTGTGCAGGTCCAGGGCATGGGTCACGCCGTTGGCCGACAGGTAGGCGATCAACGCATCGCGCATGCGCGGGTCGTTGTGGCCGTAGTTGAGGGCGCCGGCACCGGCGAAGAAGTCCAGGTACTCGCGGCCATCCTCGCCGCGGATCTTGCTGCCCTGGGCGGTATCGAACACCAGCGGCAGGTCGCGGCAGTACATCCGCACGTTGGACTCAAGCCTTTCGAACGTCTCGATGTTGCTCATGCATAACCTCTTGCAATGATGGGGTGTCGTGGGGCGGTCAGTGCTTGAACATCACGTGGCGGACCACGGTGTAGTCTTCCAGGCCGTACATGGACAGGTCCTTGCCATACCCCGACAGCTTCACGCCGCCATGGGGCATCTCGCTCACCAGCATGAAGTGGGTGTTGACCCAGGTGCAGCCGTACTGCAGGCGGGCGGCCAGGCGATGGGCGCGCCCCACGTCGGCGGTCCACACCGAGGAAGCCAGGCCGTAATCCGATTCATTGGCCCATGCCAGTACCTGGGCTTCGTCCTCGAAGGGTGAGACGGTGACCACCGGGCCGAAGATTTCCCGGCACACCACCTCATCCTCTTGGCGGGTTCCGGCCAGCACCGTGGGCTCGAAGAAGAACCCGGCACCAGCGGCGCGCTTGCCGCCGGTGACCACCTCGATATGGGGCAGCTCCCGGGCACGGTTGACGAAGCCCTCGACACGCGCCAGGTGCTCCTGGGTGATCAGCGGGCCCATTTCGGTTGCGGGGTCGTCCTGCAACCCGCACTGGATGCTGGACACGGCTTCGCCGAGCTTGCGAACGAATTCTGCGTAGACCGCTTTCTGCACATAGAGGCGGCAGGCGGCGGTACAGTCCTGGCCGGCGTTGTAGAAGCCAAAGGCGCGGATACCCTCGACGGCGGCGTCGATGTCGGCATCGTCGAAAATCAGCACCGGCGCCTTGCCACCCAGCTCCATGTGCATGCGCTTCACGCTGTCGGCGGTGCCTTCGATGATCCGGCTGCCGGTACGCACGGAACCGGTCAGCGACACCATGCGCACCTGGGCGTGGCTGGTCAGCGGTTCACCCACCGTGGCGCCGCGCCCATGAACGATGTTGACCACCCCGGCGGGGAAGATCTCGGCGAGCAACTCGCCCAGTTTCAAAGTGCTCATCGGGGTGTGTTCGGAGGGCTTGAGGACCACGGTGTTGCCGCCGGCCAAGGCCGGGCCGAGCTTCCACGCCGCCATCAGCAAGGGGTAGTTCCACGGTGCGATGGAGGCGACCACACCGACCGCGTCGCGGCGGATCATCGAGGTGTGCCCCGGGATGTACTCGCCCGCCGCCGAGCCTTGCAGGCAGCGAACGGCGCCGGCGAAGAAGCGGAACACATCCGACACGGCGGGCAGTTCATCCTGCAGCACGGCGGTGAACGGCTTGCCGCAGTTGTCCGCCTCCAGGCGTGCGAACTCAGGGGCCAGGGCGTCGATACGGTCGGCGAGGGCGAGCAGCAGTGCCGCACGGTCCTTGGGCGGTGTTTGCGACCAGGTTTCGAAGGCTGCATCCGCGCTTTGCACCGCGGCATGCACCTGGGCGTGGCTGGCCTCGTTGGTGTGTACCAGGACGCTACCCAGGGACGGGTTGTACACGGCCAGGTCGTCGCCTTCGCCGGCCACCAGGGCGCCATTGATCAGGAGCTTTGTTTGCATGTCGATTCTCGTCTTTGCACGGCAAGGCCTGTGGCCTGCCTTGGGATTGTCGTCAGAGCGTTCGAGGGGAAACAGGGGCGCTACGCCAGGGCGTCGGGCACCGGGTTGCGGAACAGGCTGGTCCGGCAGGCGAGGTAGACCAGCCCCAGGCCGAGCCAGCAACTGCCCATGATCAGCGCGTCTTTATCCAGGCTGACCAGCATCCAGCCGGCCGTGACCAGGCCGATGAGCGGGAAGAGCACCCCGCGCAGCAGCCCGGCGCCGTCCTTGACGCGTGCATCAAAGGTGAGGCGCAAGGCGCACAGGTTGACGGCGGTGAAGGCGAGGAAGGCGCCGAAGTTGACCAGGGAGGTCGCGGTGGCGATGGTCAAGAAAAACCCGGCGGTGCCGAACACACCGCACAGCAGGATGTTGAAGGCCGGGGTCTTGTAGCGAGGGTGCAGCGCGCCGAACAGCCGGCGGGGCAGTTGGTTGTCCCGGCCAAGGGCGTAGAGCAGCCGGCCCACGCTGGCCTGGAACGACATCCCCGCCGCGAAGTGGGCGACGATGATGCCGGCCAGGACCACGGCGAAGAACAGGTCGCCGCCGATCATCCGGGCAATCTCGAATGCGGCCCCATCCACAAGTTCGAATGTGGGGGAGGGGTGCGCCAGGTACATGAAGTACGACGAGCCAACGTAGACCGAGCCGCCGATCAAGGCGACCAACAGGATGGCGCGCGGCAGCGTGCGGCCAGGGTCGCGGGTTTCCTCGCTCAGCGTGGACAGCGCGTCAAAGCCCAGGAACGAGTATGCGGCAATGGCGGCGCCGGCCATGCTGGTGGCGAACGGCACGTCCTGGTTGAAGAACGGCTTGGCCGACAGCAGCCCGCCCGGGCCGTTGGCTGCCACGATGTAGTGCACGCACAGGCCGATGAACACGACGATGATGACCAGTTGCACCACCATCAACAGCACGTTGAAGCGGTTGGCCACCTGGATGCCGAGCACATTGAGCAGCGAGGTGCAGACGATGAAGCCGGTGATCCACACCCACTGGGGCACCTCGGGGAACGCCATGTTGAGGTAGCTGGCGCCGAGCAACCAGATCAGCATCGGGATGAAGAAATAGTCGAGCAGGGCGGCCCAGCCCACCATGAAGCCGAGGTTGGCGTTGAGCATCTTGCGGGTGTAGGTGTAGGCCGAACCTGCCACCGGGAACACCCTGACCAGTCGGCCGTAGCTCAAGGCCGTGAACACCACGCCGGTGGCAGCGATCAGGTAGGCCGTGGCCGTGGTGTTGCCGCTGGCCTGGGTGATCACGCCATAGGTGCCGAAGACGATCAGCGGGGCCAGGAAGGCCAGGCCGAACAGCAGCACGGAAAACGGGCCCAGGGTGCGCCTCAACGAGGCGCCTGAGGTTGACTGACTCATGACGGTGCCCTCTTACGCGACGAAGTGGTAAGCGGTGGTGATGATGTCGTGGTAGGCCTCTACGGACATCGCCTTGGCATTGCTGGCGTCCGAGAAGTTCTGCTTGGACTTTTCGGCAATGGTCAGGAAGTCGTCCTCGCGCACGCCCTTGACCTCGGCGAAACGAGGGATGCCCAGGTCCTTGCTCATCTGGAACAGGTGGCCCACAGCGGCCTCGGCGGCGTCGACCGGCGACAATGTCGGGTCGATCCCCAGCGCGTAGGCGACCTGGGCATGGCGGACGATATCGGCATCACGGTTGTGGCCGAACACGAAGGGCAGGAAGATCGCGTTGCCCACGCCGTGGGGCGTGTCGTACAGGCCACCGATGGCTTCGGAAATGCAGTGCACACTGCCGACGTCGGCGTTGCCGAAGGCCATGCCGGCGATCAGGCTGGCCACCAGCATCTGCTCCCGGGCCGCCCGGTTGTCGGGCTCCTGCACGGCCGCCTTGAGGTGCTGGCTGATCAGGCGGATGGCATGCAGCGCCAGGCCGTCGCTGATCGGGTTCGCCACGCGGCAGGTGTAGGCTTCGATGGCATGGGTCAGGGCATCCATGCCGGTCGCGGCGGCAATCGACGATGGCAGCGTGTCGGTGATATGGGAGTCGAGCAGTGCCAGTACCGGGCCGATGCGGTAGTCCAGCACGTTCATCTTGAAGTGGCGGGCGGTGTCGGTGATCACCGAGAAGCAGGTCACTTCGCTGCCGGTGCCGGCCGTGGTCGGGATGGCGACGATAGGTGGGATGGCGTGCTTGAGGGTGAATGACCCTTCGTAGTCCTCGATACGGCCGTCGTGGGTGAGCAGCAGGCTGATGGCCTTGGCCGCATCCATCGCGCTGCCGCCGCCTACTGCCAGCAGGCCATCGATACCCGTGCCCCGAAAGCGCTGGGCGGTGTGGTTGATGTCTTCGCTGCGCGGGTTGGCCTTGATGTCCGCCACTTCCTCGTAGGCGATGCCGGCCTTGTCGAGGCTTGCGTAGACGCTGTCCAGCAGGCCTGCGGCCTTGACCCCGGCATCGGTCACGATCAGCACGCGAGCCAGGCCGAGTTCGCGCAGGTGTTCACCGGTGCGTGCGCGCAGGTCGGGTTCCATCACGATTTTGCTGGGGAGTAAGAACTTGAATTCCATACGTACCTCTTGCTCAATTGTTGTCATTGTCGAAAGGGCAGTGGAGGAGCACCCGCGCCTGGCCGTGGTCAACGGCTCAGGCGTGTGCTGTGGGCCTGGCGGGTACGCACAGGCCGGAATCTTGTTGTTTTTGGGCCTTGCTCAAGCGTGTTGCGAAAAGCTTCCAGCGGAATAAAAAGAGGGGCGACCAAGCGACGCGCCCCTAAAAGAAAATCGGTGTTAGCGCATGTGCCCCGACAGCAGGGACAGCAGCGTGCCCGACAGGCACGTCGGAAAGTCATGCCCCATGCCAGGCAGCAGCACCAGGTTGGCGCCGCGAATCGCCGACGCCGTGGCGAACCCGCCATTGGTGGCGACCATGAGGTCTTTGTCGCCATGAATGACCAGCGTCGGGCAACGAATCTGCTGCAACTCCTGGGTACGGTCACCAGAGTTGATGATCGCGCCGATCTGCCTGGCGGTGCCGAGGTTGCTGGCCTCACCGCCACCTCGCGGCCAGGCCTGCGTGGCGTAGTCACGCAAGGCCGGCTCGTTCCACTCCAGCCTCGAACCGATCACTCCCATGATGTCCACGTAGTCGCGCACGCTTTCGTGCTGGTTGCGCGGTGGCCGGCGCAACAGTTGGAACAGGGCTTTGAGCGCCGGCTGGCCGACCCGCAGCGACCCTGTGGTGGAGAAGATCGAGGTCAGGGTGCTGACACGTTCGGGGTAACGCGCGGCGAGGGTCTGGGCGATCATGCCGCCCATCGACATCCCCACCACGTGCGCCGTTTCCAGCTTCAAGCTATCCATGAGCCCGACCACATCGTTGGCCATGTCGCCCAGGTCATAGCCGGGCGTGCGCTTGCGCAGGAACTGCTGCAGGGTCGTGGGGGGCGTCACATCGGTGAAGAACGAACGGCCCGCGTCACGGTTGTCCAGGGTGATGACCCGCAAGCCTTGCGCGACCAGCCCGTCGATGAGCGCCTGCGGCCAGTAGGTCAATTGCAGGCCGAGGCCGACGATGAGCAGGACCGTCGGATCGGCTTCGTCGCCATGGCTGCGATAGCAGAGCTTGCGCTCGCCCGCCAGCTCGCAGAAACGATCAGTGCTCATCGGCGGCTACCTTGCTGCTGCAACTGCACACCGGCGTGCAAGGGCGCCTGGGGTACTGCGGTGAACTTCAGGCTCTTGTCGGCCACCGTGCCGCGGCGCAGCAGCTTGACGTCGCGGAAGTAATCCATCGACATCACCCAGGGTTCGCACGGGCCCTGGCGGGGCATGCTGTCCAACGCGCGCTGCACGTAGCCGGCACCGAAGTCGAGCAAGGGGCGGGTTTCGATGCCATCCGGCGCCTTGGGCTCGCAGACGTTGTAGCCTTCGCGTTCCATCAAGCCCAGCAAGCGGCAGAAGTGGTCGCACAGCAGGCAGACTTTCAAGGTCCAGGACGAGTTGGTGTAGCCCACCGCGAAGGCGAAGTTGGGCACACCGGAGAGCATCATGCCTTTGTAGGCCAGGGTCTGGCTCAACACCACCGGCTTGCCGTCCTTGTACAGGCTGATGCCACCGAACAGCTGCACGTTCAGCCCCGTGGCGGTGACGATGATGTCGGCCTTGAGCATCTTGCCTGACTTGAGCAATACACCGAACTCGGTGAAGCGCTCGATATGGTCGGTGACGATGTCGGCTTTGCCCGCGCTGATGGCTTTGAACAGATCGCCTTCGGGCACCGAGCACAGGCGCTGGTCCCAAGGGTTGTAGGGCGGGTTGAAATGCTCGTCGACCGGGTAGTCTTTGGGCAGCTCCTTGCGGGTCAGCCACAGCAGCAGTTTTTTCGAAAGCTTCGGGAAGCGCTGGCAGAAGCCCCAGAAGGCCAGAGTGATCTTGGCGTTCTTGTAGCGCGTCAGGGAATAGGCGGTTTGCGCGGGCAGGACCTTGCGCAGGAACGCTGCCACCCCATCATTGGCCGGTTGGTTGATGATGTAGGAGGGCGTGCGCTGCAGCATGGTGATGCTGGCGACCTTGTCGGCCATGGCTGGAATCAGGGTTACCGCGGTTGCGCCACTGCCGATGACCACGACGCGTTTGCCGCTGTAGTCGAGGTTTTCCGGCCAGTGTTGCGGATGGATGATCTGGCCCTTGAACTGCTCGGTGCCTTCGAAGCGAGGGGTGAAACCCTGGTCGTAGCGGTAGTAGCCACCTGCGCTGAACAGCCAGCGGCATTCGAGGGTGCGGACCTGCGCCGTCTGGCCATCCTCGATGCGCACCGCCCACAGGCCCTTTTCGCTTTGCCAGTTGGCCGAGATGACTTTCTGCTGGTACTGGATGAAGGGGGCCAGCTGGTGCTCGTCGATGGCTTCGCCCAGGTACTCGAGAATATCCGCGGCGTCCGCCAGGGACTTGGCCTTGGTCCAGGGCTTGAAGTCGAAACCGAAGGTGTACAGGTCCGAGTCGGAGCGGATGCCGGGGTAACGGAACAGGTCCCAGGTACCCCCCATGCGCTCGCGGGACTCGAGGATGGCAAAGGTCTTGTGCGGTTGATTGCGTCGCAGGTAGGCCGCCGCGCCGATGCCAGACACACCGGCGCCAATGATCAAAATATCGAGCGGCTCAACCGGAAGAGCAGTGTGAGAGGACATCTCGCCTCCTGATTATTGTGTTATAGAGACTGATCTATTGACTTGATCATGTGACCAGAATAGGGCGGCCAACGGTGCGGGACAAGGTGCAAAATGCACCAGGTCGCTACCGTTTTAGGATGATTTGCACATGGGTGGGTGGCGCAACGCTGATTTTCGCGATGTCTTGCGCAGCTCTTCTGTAGGAGCGGCCTTGCGCCGCGAAAGGGCTGCATAGCAGCCCCAGCGATTTGTGCCGTTGCCGAGAACCTGGGGCCGCTTCGTAGCCCTTTCGCGGCACAAGGCCGCTCCTACAAGGGGGCGGATGCGCTGCGCTTAAACGCAGCACAGCGCATCCGCAGGGTGCCTCAGTAACTGGCCACCAGCAGCTTGACCGCCTGGCAGGCCGTGTCGGTCTCGGCCTCCAGGCGCGCGCGGTCGCCGTGGGCGGACCAGGCGAGCATCAAGCCGTCGAACAGGTTGATCAGCAGGCGGCTGATGGTGGTCAGTGCGGCCTGGTCCAGCGCGCCGTCGGTGACTTTCACGATGGCCTGCTGGGCCGCGTCGAGGGAGACGGCATAGATCTTGGTCGCCATCTCCGGGTTGTTGCGCAGGTTCCAGCAAAACAGTTCGAACTGGGTGGTGGCCATTTCCGGGTGGGCGGTGAACCAGTTGACCAGCTGGCGCAACATTTCCCCCACCGATTCCGCTGCCGTGGCGCCTGTCGGCACGTGTTGCAACGATTGTTGCGGCATGTTGATCAAGGACTCGTAGACCGCATAGAACAACTCGTCCTTGGTGTGGAAGACGTAGTGCAACGACGCCAGGGGCGAGTCTGCCGCCGCGGCGATACGCCGGGTGGTGGCGTTGGCCACGCCATGTTCCGCGATCACCTTCACGGTGGCCTCGATGAAGTCCTGCCTGCGCTCATCAGCGCCAATCCGAGCCATTGAGTTCTCCCTATTCGGTAGTGCCGCCAGCCCTCTGGTCGGGCGTCGGCGGTGACGAATGCTATCGCAAGGTCATGCCTGGATCCATGAGTCGATGCAATCCCATGCCCTGCAGATAGCACAGCACGAAAATTAGTTTAATCAAACGACTTGATCAGTTGACCATGTTCGGTAATGATGAGTTCTCCACCGTGTCATCGCTGGACGACGGTCGCGAACACTGTGGTTGGCACCGGGTGGGCTGAGCCGGATTGCCGAGGCTCACTGGATAGAACAACGACAAAACCAGATAGGTAGAACGCAGATGGATACACGAGAACTCTCGACGGTCGGCAGCGATGCCTCGGTCGAGCAAGTGGTGGAGATCATCCGGCGTGACGGTGGGGTCATCATTAGTGACTTCGTCTCGCCCGCCACGCTGAAGGCCCTCACCGAAGAGCTGGACACCTACTTGAAGGCCACGCCTTGCGGCGTCGACCCTTACTTCGCAGGCACGCAGACCCGGCGTGTCGCCCGTATCATCGGGCGCAGCGGCACGGCGGTGGAGGTGGCGCTGAGCCCGCTGTTCATCGATACGGCCAGGCAGATCCTGCAAACACCTACCCATGTCTGGGTCGGGAGCGACCGCATCGAGGTCACGCCCGATATTCAATTGAGCATTACCCAGGCCATCCAGATCGGGCCGGGCCAGGGCCTCCAGCCCCTGCACCGCGACGATGCCACGTCGCTGTGGCGCCACCCCCAGTACGGGCGTGAGGCCCGTCTGCAGATGATGCTGGCCATCTCGGATTTCACCGATGAGAACGGCGCGACGCGGGTCATCCCCGGTAGTCATCTATGGGATGACGAGCGCATGCCGACCCAGGAAGAAACCGTCGCCGCGCAAATGAAGGCAGGCTCGGCGTTGCTGTGGATGGGGTCGGTGTATCACGGCGGCGGTGCCAACAGGTCCGACGCGCCACGCACCGGCCTGACCATGGCCTATGACCTGGCCTTCCTGCGCCTTGAAGAGAATCACTTCCTGTCCATTCCCGTCGAACGCGTTCGCCAGCTCCCAGCAGAAATGCAACGCCTGCTGGGCTGGAGTGCCAGCTCCACATTGCTGGGCTGGGTAGAAATCGATGGCCAGATGCGCGACCCGCAAGAGCTGTTGGGCATGGCGGACTTCGTCGAGCCGGGCAAAGGGTTCTGACGCGCCTGGGCCGCCAGGGGGCGGCCCAGGGTGCAAGCCACAGTTTTCGGGAGCCATGTAAATGAACGCGTTGAACAATGCAGCCCGTGGTGATGCAGCGCCGTTGAAGTTTCGCAGTCTGGGTGGATGGGTGGAGCGGCCGGGCGATTTGCAGCCAACGCTCGAAGCAAACGTGCAGGCCGATGTCATCGTGGTCGGCGCCGGTTTTGCCGGCCTGTCGACCGCGCTGGAGCTGAGGGCGCGCGGGGCGGATGTGATCCTGCTGGAGCAGGATTTCGCCGGCTTCGGTGCCAGCGGGCGAAATGCGGGCTACCTGCTGGGCAGCATGGGCATCGAATACGATATGTTCGTCAAACGCGTGGGCGTGGAGCAGGCCACGCAGTTCGTCAGGTTCTATGACGAGGCGGTGCCCTACGTGGAAGGTCGATTCAAGACCTTGGGCATCGACTGTGACTACAACCCTTCGGGCGTGCTCCGGGCCGGTGTTCATCCCAGCCAGGAGAAGCGCTTGCGGGAAAACATGGCGCTGGGTCAGAAACTGGGGGCGGCCAGCCGCTTCGTGGACGGTGCCGAGATGCGTGCGCGGGGCATCCCCGAAGCCTTTCTGTTCGCCGCCGAGCAGTGTGGCGGCACCCTGAACCCCGGTAAGTACATCGGCGGCCTGCGGCGCGCGGCCATCGAGGCGGGGGTGAAACTCTACGAGCGCACGCCGTTGCTGTCGTTCAGCGAAGGGCCGGTCATTACCTGCAAGACCGCGCATGGCAGTGCAACCGCCCCGGTGATGGTGCTGGCCACCAACGCCTATACCCCGCAGCTGGGGGTGTTGCGCAACAAGGTTGCGGCCATTCGCGTGTCGGCAATCGAAACCCAACCGTTGTCGCCGCAGCAGTTGGCTACCCTCGGCTGGCAAGGGCGGGAAGGGATCATCACGCCGCACTACACCATGGAGAGCCACCGCCTGACGGCGCACGGCACGATGGTGTTGACCGTCAAGAAACTAGGGTATGCCTACGGTTCGAAGACGCCCAATATCCCGGACCATGGCGCCTACACGGCATTGGCACAGATGCTGCGCGAGCGCTATCCGGCATTGCAGGGCCTGGGCCTCAAGCACTGCTGGAGTGGCTACGTCAGTGGCGCCTACGACTTCCTGCCGGTGATCGGTGCCATGGGCGCGAAACAGAACATTTACTACACCACCGGCTGCTCGGGCCACGGGCTGGGCACCCAGTCGTTGATCGGCAAGCTGTTTGCCGAGCAAATCAACGGCCAGGCGCCTGAACTGCTGGCGGCACTGCAACACAAGACCCCCTCCATGCTGCCTGAACCCTTGCACTGGTGCGCCGTTCACGCTGCCTTTGCGGCGGCCAAGGTGCTGGATGACTGGACCGATAGAAAAGTGCGTAAAGACAAGGCCAGAAAGGGCTGATTGTATTTGATGTACTTGCTCTATGCCCCGTAATTGTAGAACTACGGCGCGATCCTTTTGACAGAGGCTGTTATCGTGGAACTCATAGATTTATTTGCGTTGATCGCATGCGTGCTGCTGGTGCTGAGTGGCTTGGGGTATGGTGTTGCATTTATCCGGCGCAAGAATTATCTGCTGGGCGTGGAGTTTTTGATTGTCGGTATTTCCGCAACAAATTTTACGACGTTCATCGCCACGGGGTGGCAAGCCAATTATAGCGTCGCCCTTTTTCTGGATGCGTTTTCCCGCGGGGTCGGCGTGCCGATTATTGCAACGCTCGGGTTGATGGCCGTGACGCACAATTACAAGCCGTCGCGGGCGAAGGACGTGATATTGTTTGTGGCTGCTTTTGCCGCGACGGCCATTTACTACCTGTGGCCGGGCTTTAAAGAGTTACTGCCTTATTTCTATGTATTGATGTGGTCGTTCTACACGTTGTTCCTGGTCTACTTTATCGGGCGACTGCTACGTGCCGGCGAGTCTCTGCACGCGCTGGCCACCCTGCTGGGAGGGGCGGCGGGGCTGACGATCGCGCTGCGGTATGACTTCTACCCGATCCCCGGGGATGACACGAAGATGATCTTCATGACCTGTGCCTTCCTGACCTGGTCCTATTCGATTGTGCAGTTGTTCTATGCCTATGGGGCACTTCAGCGTTCACGGAAAGTGTCCTCGCATGCCGTGCTCAATCCCAGCTAAGTTGTGGGGTAGGGCTCAAGTTCTGGTTGGATGATTTATTGAGTAGCTGTTATTACTCCATGGCGGGCGACAGCCTGCTTTTTTTACCGCCCTTAGGGGCGGTTTTTTTATGGGTGAATCATTCGCGTTGATAATGGGCTTGGGTAAGCGAAATATATAGGTGGCTCGGCGCGATACGTGGCGAGTCGTTCATGTGGCGCACTATTAAAAAGCATCTTTTGGTAACACATGTTTCCTTACTTCCCAGTAAAGTGCAGGCGCCAGACGCGTACTAAGCGATAAATAATTCCAACCAGCTGATTTATCTAATGTAATCCGCGTAACAGGCATTCTGGCATGTGGCTTGCGTGTTGATCATACGACATGGTCAAGTGATCATGTCGCATGATCAAGATGTAGCAGGCGCCGATCTTTCCATTGAAGGGTCGAGCAGCCGGTCCAAGCCCTTTGTATGAGGATCCTCCAATGAAAGAAGTCACTGCACGGTCGGAAGGTGTCGTATCCGCCCGCCGTATTTTCAGGCAGCTGCTGGTTACCCTCGCGGCCTCGACCGCGATCTGTTCGGTACAGGCTGCGCCCCAGGGGGCCGAGGCGCTGGGTTCGAAGTTGACGCCGCTGGGGGGTGAGAGCGCCGCCAGTTCAAGCGGGGACATTCCGGCCTGGGCCGCCCCAGGGCCGCAGGGGGCGGGCTGGAGCTACGGCCAGGTGCGCGGGGAGTATTGGAAGTTCAAGGGCGACAAGCCCCTGTACAGCATCGACTCGAGCAATGTGGCGCAACACGCGAGCAAGCTTTCGCCGGCCCAGCTGGAGCTGTTCAAGAAGATTCCGGGCTATCGCATGGACGTCTTCCCGACCCGCCGTACCTGTGATGCGCCGAGCTTCGTGGCTGAGAACACCCGGCAGAACGTGGGCTTCGCCAAGCTCGATGCCAGCGGCGTTGCCCTCGAGGAAGCCCATGTGCCGGGCATCCCGTTCCCCCTGCCCACTAGCGGTGCAGAGGTGATGTGGAACATGAAGATGCGTTACCGCGGCGTCGGCGTCGAAATCCCGAAAACCATCTCGGGCATTTCGCCGCGCAAGGGCGGGGAGTGGTTGCGCCAATCCACCGACACCTTCTTCTATACGCCTTGGGGCAAGAAAGGCAGCGCGCTGTTCTCGTCCGTCGGCCGCCTGGAAAACGCCACCTTCTTCAATTACCTGGAGCCCGCCGCGCTGGCCGGCCAGTCGGCGGTGCAGACGGCCGTGGCCGGTGAGCAGGCCACGACCTTCTACTACTTCCCCGGCCAGCGACGCGTACGGCGCATGCCGTCGTACTCCTACGACGCGCCGCAGATCGGGTTGGACAACCAGTACACCGTCGATGAGGCGAACGTGTTCTTCGGCACCATGGACCGCTTCGACTGGAAGCTGGTCGGCAAGCAGGAGTTGCTGGTGCCGTACAACGCCTTCGGCGCCTACGACACCGCCGCCAAGGTGGAGGCGTTCGCCGGCAACGATTCGATCGCGCCGCAGTCGCGCCGCTACGAACTGCACCGCGTCTGGGTGGTCGAGGCGAACGTGCGCCAGGGCATGCGCCACCAGGCCCCCAAGCGCATGTTCTACATCGACGAGGACAGCTGGAACCCGCTGCTGGCCGTCGACTACGACAAGCAAGGGCAGATCTGGAAGGTGCGTGAAGGCTTCTCGATCCCGGTGTACGAGACCGGTGCCTGTGATGTGCAGGCGCAGGTCCAGTACAACCTGATCGATGGCCGTTACCTGTTCGACATGACCTCGATCGGCGCGGGCAAGAACGATATTCGCTGGCTCACCGAGGAAGGTAGCAGCCCACGCCTCAAACGCGATTTCTTCACCTCCGACAACCTGCGAGCCATCAGCGAACGTTGATCCATCACCTTTCCGAGCGCCGATATGAAAACAACAATCACAAAAGCTTCAGGCCTTGCTATTGCGTGCATGACCCCACTGGCAATGGGGTTCACCTTCGAAACCGAAACCCTTCACGGCTCGTTCGACTCCACCATCACCGCAGGCATGGGCCTGCGTACCGAGTCGCGCGGCTGCAACCTGATCAACCAGGGGCCGACCGGGCACAACGTGCCTTCCGGCTGCCTGGCGCAGAGCTCGGGCGTGGCGGACCAGGGCGACCTGAACTACGACCGCGGCGATATGTTCACCAACTACCTCAAGGGCACCCATGAGCTGTTGCTGAAGATGCCCGAGGACGTCACCTTCATGGCGCGTGGCACCTGGATCCGCGACTTCGCCGCCACCGATACCACCGGCACGCTGTCGTTCAACACCCCCGAGAGTGTCGGCAGCAACGGGCTCAGCGACGACGCCCGTGACGACCTCGCTTTCAAGGCGCGGCTGCTGGACCTGTGGGTGAGCAAGGGCTTCGATGTGGGCGGGCAGCGGGTGCGCGCGCGCTTGGGCAACCAGGTGATCAACTGGGGCGAGAGCCTGTTCGTGGCAGGCGGTATCAACAACACCAACGCCTACGACTATCAGGCCCTGGCGCGCCCCGGGGTGCAGCTCAAGGAGGCCGTGCTGCCGGCACCGATGCTCAGTGTTGCCTCGGGCCTGGGCGCTGGCGTCAATGTCGAGGCTTACTACCAGTTCCGCTGGAACAAGAGCGAGCTGCCGCCGGTGGGCAGCTACTGGTCTACCACCAACGGTCTCGGCAAGGGCAGGGGAGACTACGGGTACTCTGAGAACAAGGCCAAGGACAGCGGCCAGTGGGGCCTTTCGCTGCGTTGGCAACCGGAGGACAGCGACGTCAACTATGGCTTCTACGTGATGCGCTATCACGACAAGTTGCCGTCGCTGCGGGTGGACATTCTTGACCCGGATACCTTCGCCGCAGCGCCGACCTGGCGCTACCAGGAAGACCGGATGATGTACGGCATCAGCGCCAACATGCCGATCGGCGACTGGGCGGTGGGGACGGAGCTTTCGTACCGGCCGAAGGATTCGGTGATGCTCAACCCGGTCGTCGACCTGTGTGCGAGCAATGGCGGCAAATGCTGGAAGGACGAAAAGAGGTTCCAGTGGCACCTGACCGGCCTGTACAGCTTCACACCGTCCAACTCGCCGACGCTGCTCGATTTTACCGGGGCCAGCTCGGGCACCTTGCTGACCGAACTGGTGGTCATCAAGTACCCGGGGTTGCATGACGAAGTGAATGGCGAGCCACTGGCTGCGGGGCTCAATACCTGGCAGCTGGACCCTGCAACCGCGCCGAAGTCCCGTGGCGACAAGACCTCATCGGGGATCAACCTGGACTTGAGCATGACCTACGACGGCACCTTGTTGCCGGGCTGGCAGGTCACCCCGGGCATTTTCTACGCACGCTCGCTGGGTGGGCGCACGCCCAACCTCACGGCCACCTTCACCGAAGATGCGAGCAGCATGAACCTGTACCTGAACTTCGTGCGCAATCCGGCCAGTTGGCAGATTTCCCTCAACTACGCCAAGTTCATGGGCGGCGATACGCCTTACGACCAGCTGTACCGTGACCGCGATTATGTCGGCGTCGCGATCTCCCGCACCTTGTGAGGCCTGCCGTGAACGGTTCCGTGAAACTCACTGAAATCCAGGCGCGTGGCGTGCTGCCACGCGTCGAGCGTGTCCTGTTCGGGCATCGTCGGCTGGTGCTGGCGAGCCTGGCCGTGTTCACCCTGGTCATGGCGTGGTTCGCCGTGCAGCTGCGCATGGATGCCGGCTTCGAAAAGCAGCTGCCGGTCGGCCATGAATACATCGACACATTCCAGACCTACCGCAATGACTTGATGGGCGCCAACCGCCTGACCCTCGTGGTCAGGTCGCGCACAGGCGATATCTGGAGCGCACCAGGCCTGAAACGGCTGTATGACGTGACTCAGGCGGTCAGCTTCCTGCCCGGGGTTTCCCGCAGCAGCGTGCGTTCGTTGTGGACGCCCAATGCCTTCGTCAACGAGATCACCGAAGAAGGCTTTCGCGCCGATCCGCTGGTGCCGGGAACGGTGTCTCCCGAGCACTTGAACGATGCGGTCATCGCGAAGATCGCCAGCTCCACCGCGCAGGGCGGCTTCATCGGCACGCTGGTGTCCCGTGACCAGCGCAGCGCAATGATCACCGCGGAGCTCAACGAATACGAAGCCGACGGTACTCACCTGGACTATGTCGCGTTCAACCATCGGCTGGAACAAGAGATCCGTCAGCAGTTCGAGGATGGTGACTTCGAAATCCAGATCATCGGCTTCGCCAAGCAGATCGGCGATATCGCCGACGGTGCATCAGCGGTAATGGAGTTCTGTTTGCTGGCACTGTTGCTGACCGCCGCTGCGGTGTATTGGTATTGCCACTCGCTGCGTTTCACCCTGCTGGCGCTGGTGTGTTCGCTGGCCTCGCTGGTCTGGCAGTTCGGCAGCTTGCGCTTGCTGGGCTACGGCCTTGATCCGCTGGCGGTGCTGGTGCCCTTCCTGGTATTCGCCATCGGGGTGTCCCATGGTGTGCAGCAGATCAACTTCATCGTCCGCGAGATCGCGCTCGGCAAGAGCGCCGAAGCGGCGGCGCGTTCGAGTTTCACCGGTTTGCTGATCCCGGGAACACTGGCGCTGGTGACCGCGTTGGTGTCCTTCGTGACGCTGCTGCTGATCCCTATCCCGATGGTGCGGGAGCTGGCCATCACGGCCTCGCTGGGCGTGGCGTACAAGATCATCACCAACCTGCTGATGTTGCCGTTGCTGGCGTCCATGCTGCGGGTCGACGACCGCTATGCGGCGGCCCAGGAAGTGTCCCGGCAACGCCGTACCCGCTGGCTGCGCGGTCTGTCCCGGCTCGCCGAGTGGCGCAACGCACAGTGGGTGCTTGGCGTGGCCCTGGTGGTCTTCCTGGTGGCGATCTGGCAAAGCCACGACCGGGTCGTCGGCTCGTTGCAGGCGGGGGCCCCGGAGTTGCGCGAGGACTCGCGCTTCAATCGTGATGCCGTCTCCATCGCCAGCAACTATGACATCGGCCTGGACTGGCTCAGCGTGGTTTTCGAAGCCAGCCAGGGGGGCTCTGGCGAAGGCGGGGCGGCCTGCGAGGATGTGGCGGCGGGTCAATACCAGGATCGCTTCGTCTGGGCCATGCAGGGCGTGCCCGGGGTGCTGTCGGTGGCCTCGTTCTCCAGCAACATGCGTCAGTTCAACGAGGGCTACAACGAAGGCAATCCCAAGATGGCCGCGGTGCCCATCGACCCGATGAACTATGCCGCGCTGGCCACCGAGGTGGCGCGCACGCCAGGGCTGGTGCGCACCGACTGCAGCATGTCTGCCGTGCACCTGTACCTGGCCGACCACAAGGCCACGACCATCAACAGGGTGGTGGAGGCCGCCAAGGCGTTCCGCAACGAGTATCCGCTGTCTGGCATTACGATCCGCCTCGCCTCGGGTAACGCCGGTGTGCTGGCCGCCATCAACGAGGAAGTGGAGAAGAGCGAAACCCCCATGCTGCTCTACGTCTATGCCGCGATCGCGCTGCTGGTGTTCGCCGTCTACCGCGACCTGCGGGCGGTGCTGGTGTGTTGCCTGCCGCTGACCATCGGCACCTTCATCGGCTACTGGTTCATGAAGGAGCTGCAGATCGGCCTGACCATTGCCACCTTGCCGGTGATGGTGCTGGCCGTGGGCATTGGGGTCGACTACGCCTTCTACATCTACAACCGCCTGCAATTGCACCTGGCCCACGGCCAGCCGATCACCAAGGCGGTCGAGCACGCGTTGCTCGAGGTGGGCGTTGCGACGATCTTCACCGCCATCACCCTGGCCGTGGGCGTGGCCACCTGGGCGTTCTCGGACCTCAAGTTCCAGGCCGACATGGGCAAGCTGCTGGCGTTCATGTTCATCGTCAACATGGTCATGGCCATGACCGTGCTGCCGGCCTTCGCGGTCTGGCTGGAGCGGGTGTTCCCGCGCAAGCGCCCGGTGCGCTTGATCGGCGCGTTGCTGCACTGAGGAGAGAACCATGGGACTGAAGTATTCATTGATGGCGACCCTGTTCGCCGCTGCATTGCCGCTGCTGCCCGTTCACGCCGAGCCCTTGCAGGCCGTGCCGGCGGCCCAGGCAGGCAATGCCACGCAAGCCACCATGCTGGATGCCGTTTGGGCAGCAGAGCGGCTGGTGGCTGTCGGCGACCACGGTGTGGTGTTGCTGTCCGACGATCACGGCAAGCACTTTCGCCAGGCGCGCTCGGTGCCGCTGTCCACACAGCTGACGGGGGTGTCTTTCGTGGATGCCAAGCATGGCTGGGCGGTCGGCCATTGGGGGGCGATCCTGGCCACCACCGATGGCGGTGAGTCATGGCAGGTCCAGCGCTTGTCCAGCGAAGAAGATCGGCCGTTGTTTGCCGTGCACTTCTTCAATGCCCGGCAGGGCGTTGCGGTGGGGCTCTGGTCATTGCTGCTGACCACCGAGAATGGTGGCCAGACCTGGACAGAGCAGCCCCTGCAGGCACCGCCAGGCGCCAAGAAGGCCGACCTCAACCTGATGGGGCTGTTTGCCGACAGGCAGGGCGCGCTCTACGCCACGGCCGAGCACGGGCAGGTGCTGCGCACGGAGGACCAGGGCAAAAGCTGGCGCTACCTGGATACCGGCTACGAAGGCACGCTCTGGGCCGGCGCGGTGCTGGCCGATGGGAGCCTGCTGGTGGGTGGCCAGCGCGGTACGCTGTTGCACGGTTCTGCGGCCGGCAAGGACTTTCGCCGAGTACCCACCCAAAGCAAAGGCTCTGTTACCAACGTGGCGGTTTCGGGCGCGCGGGTGCTGGTGGTCGGGCTGGATGGGATGAGGGTGCTCAGCAACGATGGCGGGCAAAGCTTCCAGGAAAACCAGGCAGCCGATGGGCTGTCGCTGACTGCGGCGCTGCTCGATGCCGACGGGGCGCCCGTGCTGTTTTCACGACGTGGGGTGGTGCTCGACCCGGACTAGAATGCTGAGAAGCTCCACACGCAATTTGTCCTCTAACCGGTGTCGCCGAGCGAAGCCTGGTTTAGTGACAAACCGCTCCATTAACGGATTCGTTTTTTGAGTAGTTCGCACGCCTTATGACCAGCCCTGTGCCCCTCTGGCCACGCCCATCGGAAACCGTTCGCGAGCTCATGCGCAAAGGCGCCGAGCGGGCTCAGGCGCTGCCACCGGAATGGATCGAGCGCCTGAATCAATCGCTGTTCGCTTCCCCGGAAGATGCACGGCTGCTGGAGGACCCGGTGATCCTGGCGGCTTGCCGGCGCGCCAACCGGGCGGAGTTGCTGCACTGGGCGAATGCGAACCTGCAGCGTCCTGGCGAGCCGGTGGAGCCCTACGTGTCCGCCGACATGGTGGACACGGCCCGGGAGCTTGCCCGCAGAGGCTTGTCGGAGCTGCTGGTGAATCTCGCCAGGTCGACCCAGAACACGGCCTGGGAGCTATGGATGAAGATGGCGTTCAGCCTGACCCAGGATCCCGTGGTGCTCGAGGAGTTCCTGGCCGTCTCGTCGCGTTCGATATCGGAATTCATCGACGGCAACATGCGGGTGATCACCCAGATCATCCTGCAGGAAAAGGAGGCGGCCGCCCACGACGAGCACATCGACAAACGCAGCCTGGTCAGTCGACTGCTCGACGGCAGGGAGGTGGACAGCGAGCAGCTCGGCAGGCGGTTGAACTACAACCTGGTTCAGAAGCATCAGGCGTTCGTGGTGTGGAGCGAAACCCCAGACGTGGAGATCCGCTTGCTGGAGGGCATGGCACGCGGCCTGGCCCAGCTAAGTGGCGCGGCGGCGCCCCTGATCGTATTCGCAGGTCCCGCTACCTTGTGGGTGTGGTGTAGTGCGGCAAAGCCGTTCGACCTGAACAGCCTGCACGGTATGGGCGCTCAGTACCCGGGCATTCGCGGCGCTATCGGCTCGCCGGCGGCGGGGCTGAATGGCTTTCGGCGCTCGCACCTGGAGGCGTTGACCACCCAGAGGCTCATGGGACGCCTGGCCGGGTCGCCGGCCGTGGCCACGATCGACCAGGTCAGGATGGTGTCGCTGATGACCCAGGATGCGCGTGCGGCCAGGCAATTCGTTTTGAGCACCTTGGGGCGTCTGGCGACGGAGTCGAAGGTGCTTCAGCACTCGTTGCACGCCTTCCTGGCCAATGGCTGCAATATCACCCAGACCGCCGAGGTGCTGGGCACCCATCGCAATACCCTGCTGCGCAGGCTGGAGCGGGCGCAGGACCTGTTGCCTGTGCCGTTTGCCGACCACCGCATACAAATTGCCGCAGCGCTTGAACTGGTGATCTGGAGTACCCCGTTCGATGATGGCAAGCCCAGCTGAGGCTGATCGGAGTCGCATGCTGCAGGGCGATCTGGATCTGCTAACTTGAAGGTCCAGTGCGCACGGCAGCGGTCATAGGCCGCAGTCCCGATCAAACTTGTCATTTGCCAGGGCCTGGGGCAGGGTCCATACCAATGACATCTCTGCCAAAGGAGTCACCGCATGTCGAAGCTCTATCCCAGTATTGACCCTGAGGGGCTGGTCGAGTACTCGGTGGTCTACACCGACCGCTCGCTCAATCACATGTCGCAGACCTTTCAAGGGGTGATGAAGAACATCTCCAAGACACTGAAACAGGTCTATAACGCCCAGGCTGTTGCGGTCGTGCCGGGCAGCGGTACATTCGGCATGGAATCGGTAGCGCGACAGTTTGCCACCGGCCAGCAATGCCTGGTGATCCGCAACGGCTGGTTCAGTTACCGCTGGAGCCAGATCCTCGAGATGGGCAACATCCCAGCGGCCACCACGGTGCTCAAGGCCAGACCGGTCGACACCGGTCGCCAGGCAGCCTACGCACCGCCGCCTCTGGACGAAGTGCTGACGGCCATCGAGGCGCACAAGCCGCAGATCGTCTTCGCCCCTCACGTTGAAACTTCATCCGGGATTATCTTGCCCGACGATTACCTGCGGGCCGTCGGCGACGCGGTGCATGCAGTGGGCGGCCTATTCGTGCTGGACTGCATTGCCTCAGGCACGCTGTGGGTTGATATGCACACGTGCGCCGTCGACCTGCTGATCAGCGCACCGCAGAAAGGCTGGAGCGCTTCGCCTTGCTGCGCGCTGGTGATGCTCAGTGCCTTGGCCCTCGAGCGCATCGAGCAGACGCAGAGCAGCAGCTTTGCCTGCGACCTGAAAAAGTGGCTGCAGATCATGCAGGCCTACGAACAGGGCGGACATGCCTACCATGCGACCATGCCCAGCGATTCTCTCGCACGATTCAACGACGTGATGAACGAGATGCAAGCCAGCGGCTTCGACAAGCTGCGCGAAGAACAGTGGGCTCTGGGCGATCGGGTGCGCGCCATGTTGGCCGGCAAAGGCATCAAGAGCGTGGCCGCAGCCGGGTTTCAGGCCCCGGGCGTGGTGGTGAGCTACACCGATGATGCCGACATCAAGAACGGCAGGAAATTTGCCGAACACGGCCTGCAGATCGCTGCCGGAGTGCCGTTGCAATGTGACGAACCGGCCGACTTCCAGACCTTTCGCATCGGTCTGTTCGGGCTCGAAAAGCTGCATAATATCGAGCGCACGGTCAGCACCCTCGAACAGGCACTGGACGAAGTGATGGTGAACTAAGGCTTTCTCTGGGCTGCCGCGCAGCGGCGGCAGCCCGCTCAAAGCAGACTGTGGACAACCACCTTCAAAGGGCGATAGCGTCGCCCATTGAACTCGGGGGGCTTTGCCATGGATGTTATTGCTAATTACCTTTGTGCACCACGCTGAGGCAGCGTTGACTGTACGCGGTTGCATGAAAATCAACCTGCAAATCGTCAGTACAAACGAAAGCGTCAAAACCTTCTACGAGTCGCTGGGCTACTCGACAGAACCACGCATCAGCATGGGGAAAAAGATCGAGTCGAATATCGAGATGCCGGAAGACTAGGCCTGGCGAACGCCCATTGGTTTGACAGGCGATTGCCTCTGGCCGTTAGAGCCATGCCTTTCAAGGTTCTGACCACTATCGCATGAGGGCCACCAAGGGCTTGCCGATGGTTTTGCAGCGCTCTCAAGATCGAGCGCCGCNCAGCGTTGACTGTACGCGGTTGCATGAAAATCAACCTGCAAATCGTCAGTACAAACGAAAGCGTCAAAACCTTCTACGAGTCGCTGGGCTACTCGACAGAACCACGCATCAGCATGGGGAAAAAGATCGAGTCGAATATCGAGATGCCGGAAGACTAGGCCTGGCGAACGCCCATTGGTTTGACAGGCGATTGCCTCTGGCCGTTAGAGCCATGCCTTTCAAGGTTCTGACCACTATCGCATGAGGGCCACCAAGGGCTTGCCGATGGTTTTGCAGCGCTCTCAAGATCGAGCGCCGCCCGCGCGGCGCATCGCGGCACAAGGCCGCTCCTACATCTGTTTCGGGCCAGTTATGTCTGTGAGGGTACCGCTGCCCGCCTTGGTGCATGCCTTGAGTCATGTGTGGCGACGGTAGCGTCCACACAGAAACCGCGTCGTACAAACAAGGCGTACGGGCGCGGCGGCGCAGGCATAATTGGCCCGAAACAGATGTAGGAGCGGCCTTGTGCCGCGATGCGCCGCGCGGGCGGCGCTCGATCTAAAGAGCGCCGCAAAGTTTTCGACAAGCGCATCGTCGCCCTCATGCGATAGCCGTCAGGACCTTAAAAGGGATGTGCCTTAGGTGAACAGGACGGAATTCGAAGGTTTGGTTCGAGTAGCCTTCCCACGAGCGACCTTCACGCAAAGGGGCTTGCTTGATTACGAAATCTTCAAGACAGCCTCAAAACGCGACTGACCTACGATGTTCAGCCGTTGCAACCACCTTGCCGCGCTTGAGCACCATCAACCGTGTCGGCAGGTCGAGGATGACATCGGCCACGGCACGGCAATCGACCAGCACTTCAACCCCAAGGCTTTGGCAGGGTTTGTCGTGAGCATCGACAACACGGTGGCCTGATCATCCGCGCCGCCCAAGTGGCACGCAGGAATGGCCAGTTGTGCAATGTGCAACAGGTCGCCAGTGCCATAGGGTGTGAATGCGTTCCGAATGTTGTTGGTGGCCAGGCAAACCGTGACACCGCCGTCGCGCAGCGCACGCACAGGTGTCAGGGTGCGTCTTACATTGTGACTGTCACCCCGAGCGCCCAGGTGCAGGTCGGTGGCGGGCAGGCACATCACGCTGATGTCGGCCTCACGTAGCAACGCGATGACCTGTGCCTGCCGCGCTGGCGAGACGGCGGCCAGGCTGGTCAGGTGCCCAACGCAGACCCGCCCTTGGTAGCCTTCGGCAATGGTTCTACGCGCCACGTACTCGATGGTCATGTGCTCGGCGTCATCGGCGAAGTCCTGGTGCAAGTCGATGTCTTTGCCGTACCGCTTGGCCAAGTCAAAGACGAAATCGATGTGCTCCTGCGGCGACACGTCGTTGTAGGGAATGCCGCCCACCACATCGGCCCCCATCTCCATTGCCTGGACCATCATGGCCTGCATGCCAGGCAGCTTGAGAATGCCTTCTTGCGGAAAGGCCACGACCTGGATGTCGATCACCTCGCGAAACTGCTCGCGCAGCTCCAGTACCACTTCGAGCCCGGTGAAGCCTTGGACGGGGTCGAACTCGGCATGGGCGCGCACATGCGTGGTACCGGCTTGTACCAATGCGCGCAGCACCTGGATCGAACGTTCGCGGATATCCTCACGGGTCAGTGTGGGCTTGAGTTCGGCAGTGACGGCGATCGCTTCCTTCAAGGTGCCGGAACGATTGGCCATGCGCTGCATGACGTTGGCTTTTTCCAGGTGCAGGTGGCCTTCGACAAACCCAGCAACAAGCACATTGCCGTCGCCTTGGATTTCGTGCTCCGCCGTGGTGGCGATGTGTTGCGCGATCTCGGCGACCTTGCCTGCTTGCACAGCCACATCTACCCGTGGCTGGGCGTCGTCAATGCGTACATTTCGAAAGATTAGGTCCATCAACTTCAGTCCTCATGATGAGTGCTGTAGCGCTGCGAAGGCCGGGCTCAGTTATTCGAGCAACCATTGCCCATCACGCGGTACTCAAGCACATGCTCATTGCCTTGGGAGTCTTCGTACGTCATGCGAGCGGGCACTACCTGACAGACATTGGGGACTTCGCTCATGGAAATGACACGGGCAATATCGAGGTGCTGGGAGTAGCTGTACTGTTCAACCGGTGCCTGCTCGACCTGTTGCTCAACGTCAGCAGCCATCGCCGCGTTGCACAGCGCGCCGAGTATCAATGCGAACATCGCTTTCAATTTGGATCACCTTCAGGTTGTGGCTGGGCCGCGAAGTTGCGGCCCAGCCCATGTGTTGCAGTTAGATCAGAACGGCTTGGTGGGCAGGTATTTGCCATCCAGGGTGATCACTGCGCGCGAGCCGCCCTCGGGGTCTTCGACTTTCTTGATGTCCAGCTTGAAATTGATGGCACTGATGATGCCGTCGCCGAACTTTTCATGAACCAGCGCCTTCAGGGTGGTGCCGTACACCTGCAACATCTCGTAAAAGCGGTAGATGGTCGGGTCGGTCGGGATACCATTTTGAATGCTGCCGCGCAGTGGCACGGTCTGCAGCAGTGCGATGCCGTCGGCGTCGAGGCCGAGCTTGTCACCCACCACCTGGGCGGCGCTCGCCGGCAGCGGGTGCTGGCCCAGCAGTGCTGCGGTGACGAACGCTTCGGACAAGCCGGTGCCTTCGGTGATCTGGGAGAACGAGAGGTCTTTGCGGGCTTTGGCCAGAAGGATGACTTCGCTCAGGGCAAGGCGAGCGTTCTGGCTGATTTGCGATTGGATCATGGTGTTTCTCCTTGGTTGAAGAGGTTCAGGCAACGCGCTTGGGTTGATGGGAAACGGCGTGCACTTCGGGGTTGTGGGCGAGGGATACGAATGTGCCGGTACTGCCATCGAAGGCCTCGATCAGCCCGCTTTCGATGTCGTAGATCCAGCCATGCAATGTCACACGGCCTTCTTCAAGGGCCAGGCGCACCGAGGGGTGGGTCTGGATGTTGGCAAGCTGGGCGATCACGTTTTCGCGCACCATGGCTTCGACCTTGGCCTGCGGGCCGAAATGGTTGCGGGCTTCGTTGACCACTCGGGCGGAATCGGCGTAGCGCAGCCAGCCGGCCACTGCGGGCATGTGGTCCAGGCATTTGCAGGTGGCGATGGCCGTCATGGCGCCGCAATCGGAGTGGCCGCAGATGACGATGTCGGAAACCTGCAAGGCCGCCACGGCATATTCGACCGAGGCCGATACGCCTCCAGGCTCGGGCCCGTAGGACGGCACGATGTTGCCTGCATTGCGAATGACGAACAGGTCCCCGGGTTCGCGCTGGGTGACCAGCTCCGGCACCAGGCGGCTGTCGGAGCATGAGATGAACAGGGCGCGTGGGCTCTGCTGGCTGGCGAGATCCTTGAACAGTTTGACGCGCTCGGGATAGGCGTCTTTCTGGAACTTCAGAAACCCGTCGATGATGTCTTTCATGGCTGACTCCTTGAGTGACGCGATGTGTTGAAGCAAAGGTTACGCAGCCCTTTCAATAAGGTAAAAGTCTGATTTATGATCAGGTAGATCAGATAATCTTATAGGCGCACCCATGCTTGCCCGGCACATCCAGTACTTCATCGCAGTGGCAAACCACCTCAGTTTCACCCGCGCCGCAGCGGCCTTGCATGTGTCGCAACCGGCGTTGTCGCAGCAGGTCCGCCAGCTGGAAGAGAGTCTCGGCATTGCGTTGTTCGATCGTTCCGGCCGGATCACGCGATTGACGGATGCCGGCGAGGTGTACCTGCGCTATGCCAAGCGAGCCGCGCAGGAACTGCAGGAGGCAAAACGAGCCATTGATGACCTCGGCGATCTGAGCCGCGGATCACTTCGGGTGGGGGTAACACCGACATTCACCAGCTACCTGGTTGGTCCGCTGGTTGAGGCGTTCCATAGCCGCTACCCGAACATCACGCTGGTGCTGCGAGAGATCGCTCAAGAGGCGCTGGAAGAACTGTTGTTGGCCGACGAGGTTGATGTGGGCATTGCGTTCGACAACGGCCATCATCTGGACCTTGAGGCCCAAGCGCTACTGGTCGAAACCCTCGCGCTGGTGGTCGGCAAGCATCATCCTCTCGCCACGACGGGCAGTATTGGCCTGGAGGCGTTGAACGCAGAATCGTTGATACTCTTGAGCGCCGAATTCGCCACGCGTGAGCAGATCGACAGCTACTGCCGCCAACACAACATTCGCCCTCACGTACACGTGGAAGCCAATACCATCAGTGCGCTTATCGAGGTGGTCAGCAGGACCACGCTCGCGACCTTGTTGCCGGCCAACATCGCCCTGGCTCACGAGCAGTTGGTCGCTATCGAGTTGGACCAGCAGCGCTTGCAACGCACTGCTGTTCTGATGCAACGAAAAGGGGTTTACCAAACGGCTGCAGCGAAGGCCTTCGTCGAACTGGCGATGAAAGTGGCCAAGCAACTTGAGGAGCCAGGACACTAATTCGCAGGCAAGAGGATCACAAAATTCTTTTTCATGTCTTCCAGCACGGTCCATTTGCCCTTGGCGCCCGGTTCGATAATGAACGTGTCGCCAGCGGCCAGTGTGATGGGGGCGCAACCCTCAAGCTCGATGACGCAGCATCCACTCAGGACATGGCAGAACTCCCAGACTTTGTAGTCGATGCGCCACGCTCCGCTGCTGGCTTGCCATTCTCCGGAAATGCGACCTTGCTGTTCATCGTGATAGTACTTGGACGTCAGCGTATGAGGGGTGCCTTGCAAGACCTCTTCAAAAAAGGGGAGGTCGCGTACCGGTTGGATATCCAGTTCGCGGAACACGGTCAGTTTATTGTTCATGGTTTTTCTCGAGCACGTTGTGGGTAGGGCGATACATCAAATAGGCTTCACCGGTTACGCCCAGCATCGGGTGCGCAACGATCTGGCAGGCTTTAACAATTTGAAAACCGTGACGTTCGTAGAAGCGGCGTGCACCGTGGTTTTCTGCATAATCGATCAGGCATAGCCCCTTTAGGCCAGAGTCCTCAGCGCGCTGCTGGGCGTGGCGAAGAAACTGGGCACCCAGCCCCTGGCTGCGCCAGACCTCATCCAGGGCCAGGCTGGAGATGTACAAGGTGTCGGGTATTTCCATGTCGGAGTAAGGCGCAAGGACCGGGTCTGTCTCGACAGGCCTGTCAGGGGCCTCGCGCAAGGCATAGCTATGCATCATGCCGATGACGCGCCCTTCGAAAGTGGCCATCAGGCAGTTCTTATAGGAAAAGTCGCCCTGTTCCCTGGCATAGCGAGACGCACCGACACTCAGCAACGCTTCTCCAGGTGCGGCAAGCTTGCTCCATATGTAATCGGCCATGCCCTCCGATGTCAGTTGAAAGAAGCGCGCAATATCATGCGCGTCCGAGGCTTGAGCAGGTCTGAAGTCGATAGGCATGAACAGTGCTCCCATGGGATCGGGTGGTTAGCTTTCAAGGATTACGCCCTTGGCATGGTGGCAGGGTAGGCAGGTTGAACGGTTCCCATCATGCTCTGGGCGAACACCGTCAGCACGGCGTGCGACGCTGGCCCATGCTCAAAGGCACGTGGCCGTCCAATGGCTCAGGCCTGGGGAGTCGATCGTGCAGCTGCCGGAGGACGTGAGACGAGAAGCGCAGCGACCTGTACTTGCGCTGTGGAATGGCCGGAATCAAAGCAGGGATGCCTGCGTCGGGAATGGTATTTCACGAAAGGCAGCTACCGACCCATAGCGGCCCTTCATCGAAGTTATGACTCGGCCAAAAGCAGCCGTTCACAGGAGATAAATTACGGCCAATATTGCGCTTTTTGGAATGTACTAACTGCTGCTTGTGACACCACTTGTATCGGGCTGGGAGTGGGTATCGCTAAAATGCCTGCATGCGGCTCATTCCAAAATCACGATGCCTCCAGAGGTGAATAACAATCTCGCCCTACGCTTGCAGAATTCTAGGCGCCAGAAGCTTCTGGCGCCCGGCAGCATGCGACATCAACGCTGCTTGCGCAGTGATTTAACCTTTCCAGTGTGTCTTGCGTGCCTTACTGAAATTGCGCGCATGGGACTCGGATAGCAGGCAGAGAATTTCAAACGCAAAGGCAGAACATAGATTCGCGGAAATCCCGTGGGGATCATACGGCGGGCATAGTTCAGCAATATCCGCTCCGATGATGTTCATGTCCTTGAGCCCACGAATGATCAACAGCAACTCCCGCGACGTAAGCCCGAACGGCTCTGGCAATTGGGTACCCGGGAGGTAGGTCGAGTCCAACCCATCCGTATCAATCGAAAGATAGAACGGACGATCACCGATTCGTTCGCGAATCTCCTTGAGCACCCCAGCTACCCCGATCTCGAAGAATTCATGCATCGGGATAACCCGCATACCCGACTCATGGGAGAAATCCCAGAACGCCGAGAGCCCGTTGCGAATACCGATCTGAATAGTTCGCTCGGGATCGATTGCGCCGTCCAACGCAGCATTCAAGAACACCGAGCAGTCGTTCAACTCGCTGCCTTGGAAGTCACCACGGGCGGTATCAGCATGCGCATCAATATGCACTAGGCACACCGGCTCGCCACCCGTCAGACCACGAAGGATGGGATGGGTCATTGTGTGCACGCCACCGATGGTCAGTGGGTAGATTCCGTTTTCACGAAACTGGGTGTAAACCTCAGTCACCTGGCGAACGGTCGCGTCTACATCATGCGGACTACGCAAGGGCACATCGCCGAAATCCGCAACGCTGCACAGTTCGAACGGAATGGTCTTCCACACGTCATGGACTGGGCCACGGAAGCCCGACCACTCACGCACTGCATTTGCTGCAAAGCGGGTGCCAGGTCGCACCGGCGCACTGGTTTCGAACGGCAGACCAACGCACGCGATATCGATGTCCTTCAGCGCCTGGGTCGTGGGCGCATGAAAGAACGATCCTGTTCCCCCGCCAAAGGAATCACCAAACAACGTAGAGCCTTCATCTTGTGCCCGGGCAAAGAAATCCGCAATCGCGCGGTCCCCGTTATGGGTGAAGCCATCGCTACGCTGGGCCAGCGCTTTCAACTTCTCGCGGCGTTCCTGGGTCATGGTAGTCATTTTTATTTTCCGTCTAGATCGGTAGGGGATTGATTGAATGAAGCGGTAATGCAGGCGCCAGGTATTCACCCACCAATGGCGTTTCGGTGAGGCAGGGGCAAGGTCAGGCGCGTGATCAGACCCAGCAGGCCGACGCCGACAAAAATGAACACTGTCATCCAGTCGAGCAGGCTGCCGGTGCTGGCTCTGGGCCAGAGCAGGTTGAGTATTTCGAAGAGCAACCAAGCTAGGGCGATGAACGGAATCAGCTGCGCCAGCAGCGAACCTGGGCGTTGGGCAGTTCCGCAGCAGCGGGCGATGACCAAAGCCAACGTAGGAAACAGAAATGAAATGAAGAAGCCGGCCGCCGTGAAATTCACTAACCAGGTGTAGAGATTGGTACTGCTAATGAACAGGACAAGCATCGCAATGCACGCTGTCAGCCTGATTGCATTGGCCGGGACCGCTTCCCTAGCGCTCAGCAGGCCTAGCGCCCGTGCAAACGGCAGCTCACCTTCCCGTGCAAACGCCCAAACATTGCGCGATACGGCTGCCTGGATGCTTAGAACGCTGGCCAGGAAAGCGATGACGAACAGCGCCAGTACGCCTTTCACAATGATGGGTGGGAACGCCATCGCTAAGGTGGCCAGCACCGGGTCGCTGCTGTCCACGGCCTGTACTGGCATTGCCAACAGAATGGCAAGGCTGGAGAACATCACAATGAAGGCGACGAAGAACAGCGACAGCAACATGGCCAATGGCACCGCACGCTGAGGGTTCTGGACTTCTTCAGAAATGGAACTGGCCGATTCGAAGCCGAGGAATGTCCATCCTGCCAGCGCCGTAGCCACAACCAGCGACGAAGTGAAGAAGCCTCCTGTGGGAGTTACTGTGGCCGCCGCGGTGAAAAGGATGTCCAAACTGTTGATCCGGTAGAACAGCAGTAGGATCACGCCGATGCCCACCGAACCGATGATCTCGGCCCAAATGCACAGCGCCACCATCCACTTGACCACTCGGCGACCGCGGATATTCCCAAGCGTGGTGACCGCGAGCAGGCCGCAGGCCAAGGTAATGCAGTTCCCGGCACTGGCTTCGATACCCAGCAATTCCGCGAGGAAAATTGCCCCGGCATAGGACACCGCCGCCATCGCGATGGTGAGTGTCCAGAGGTAGAACCAGCCGGCGAACCAGCCATAACGGTGGCCCATCAGTTTCCGCGACCACTGGTAGATACCGCCCTGGAGCGGCCAGCGCGCGGCCAGTTGCCCAAGTGCCAAGGCGACCAGCATCTGGCCCGCCAGGGCCAGCGGGAAGCCCCACCAGAACGCGGCACCCAGGGTACTGACGCCAATACCGAAAATCCCGTAAAGCGCCACGATCGGCGATACGAAAGCGAAGGCCAGGGAAAACGTCGAAGCCAGGGTGAAGTCCCGACGCAGAGCCGGAGTAGTGCTCGCACTGTTGGCGGTGTGGTAGGTCATTTTGTTGTTCTCGTTTTGACAAAACGTTTTTGCAATATCCAAACATTGCCAAAACGTTTTGTCAATGATCCAATGTGGCCTGAATTGCACAACGGCAGACCAGCAAATGGATGTGAAGAAAACCAGACCCGGCCGGGTAGGAATCAATGATGTGGCAAAGGCTGCGGGGGTGTCGGTCACCACCGTGTCGCATGCGCTCAACGGCAAGGGGCGGATCGACCCGAATACCATGGAGCGCGTACGGGAAGTGGCGCAGAGTCTGGGCTACCGGGCCAATCCTGCGGCCAGCAACCTGCGCGGCGGGCGTTCGGGGCTGATCGGAATTGCCTATGCGTCGTCGGAATTGTCAGTGTCGCTGACTGATCTGGACCACTTTGTCGGGCTGTTCAGCAGCGCCTCGCAGACGGCGCTAAACATGGGCTACAGCCTAGTGCTGACTTCTGCGTCAGTAGCGGCACTAGAGCGTCTGCCACTAGAGGGCATGATCCTGGTAGACCCCGTAAGTGAAGATCCGTTGCTCATGTATTTTGCGCGTAAAAAGCTCCCCGTGGTGACGATCGGCCGCGATCCGCTCGCCTCGTCAGCACCCAATTTTTGGGTAGACAACGACCTCGTGCGCGACACGCAGGCTGTGCTCGATCACTTGTACTCGGCGGGCGCGCGGCGCATTGCCTTGCTGTCTCCGCCACCACTGTATTCGTACAGCCAGGACATCATCACTGCCTACCAGCAATGGGTTGAGCAGCGTGGATTACCTGAGCTGATTGAGGCGACGGCGACCGGTTTCAACGAGAGCGCGGGGTATGAGGCGGCCGAGCGCCTGTTTCAAAGCGCAACACCGCCCGATGGGATTCACTGTGCGGTTGATCGCTACGCCAAAGGAGTTTTGCTATCGGCCTCGATTCGGGGCATTCAAGTGCCCGGAAAACTACTGGTGTCGGCAGGTACGGACAGTGAAATCGCCAGGCATGCGAATCCACCCTTGACGGCACTTGACTTACGACCAAAAGAGGCCGGAGTACGAGTGGTCGAGTTATTGGCAGATTTGATACGTGGCCAGGTGCAGGAGCCCCATGTTTTCATTTCGTCTAAACTTGTGGTGCGACAATCAACGGAGTGTGAAGACAGGGAAGCGAAAACAGGGCTAGTTAGGTCGGAATTGCCCCTAGCCCCTTAGGCAAAATTGACTTCATGCGTCTGGCTTTCTTCAGCCATTGGTGAACGGCAATGGGTCGAAAGCGGACGTCCAGGTTGGCCGCTCTCGACCCACTGCGGACATTCCTTGGGTGGCAGTCGAGCGCACTTGTCGAGCGTGGTTCGCTGTTGATCTGGTGCTGCCAGACAGTCATATGGCTCCCCCCCACGGCCAGACGGGGGCTCACTTCCAGATGGGTATCTGCAGTTTCATTGAGCAGATCACCACTGAGTGAACGCTTCCATGGCCAGTCGATTAGGCTCTGTACGAAAAGTTTTGTGGGAGCGGGCTTGCCTCCGCGATGGAGTGCGAAGCGCTCCTGTACCCGACATCAAATAGTGCTTTGCTGCGGCGTTGCGGCAGATCGCGGGGCAAATCGCATCGGCGCACCGCCGCTCCCACAACGATGGATGACCATACTTTTCGTACAAACCCTAAGCACGCCAGACGTCTCATCTACCCATCAACCACCGTCATGTGACTTAACCCCACCCGTTATTCATTCAGATGCAAACGACGGTCGCTCCGCAAACCATGCCACCGCCAGCTCCTTGAACGCCTCGGCCGAAGGCGTCAGCGGGTAGCGCTGATCATGCGCCAGTACGATGCTATGGGTTGGCAACTTCTCCTGAGTCGGCCGACACACCAGCGCTTGCCCATCATAACTACGGTCACCAAAGGGCCGGGTATAGATCAGCGCCACGCCAAAGCCATTGGCGACCAGGCTGCGCTGCAACTCGAAGGTGCGCACGCGGTGCACAACGGCGGGTGACAGGCCGTAGAAGCTGAACAGGTCCAACACATGCTGCCAACTGTGGACCTGATCGGTGACGACCAGGGTGTATTCGGCCAGCGCTTTGAGGCTGACGCGCGGCGACTTGGCCAACGGGTGATCGGCCGACAGCAGCACCTGGGCGGTCAGTTGACACAGTTGGGTGCAATGGGTGTTCGGCGGTAAACCCAGGTCATAGGTGATGGCCAGTTCTATCGCGCCCTCACTGAGCCGCTTGCCCACATAATCGAAGCTGCCATCGCGCATATCGACCGTGACCCTTGGGCAGGACTCCTGCATCCGTCGCACGATCTGGGGCAGGCAGTAGGGCGCCAGGTCTTCAAAACAGCCCACCACCAGCTCCCCGACACACTCGCCTGCATTGGCATTGATTTCGGCAAAGGTCTGGGCCTCTGCCAGCACGCGCCGCGCCTGGACCATGACGGTACGACCGAAGGGGGTCAGCGATATCCCGAGGCCACGCTGGCGTATGAAGATGGCTTGCCCCAGCACCTCCTCCAGTTCGGTGATGGCCGCCGAGATGGAAGGTTGTGAAACATGAAGCTCCATGGCGGCCGTGGTCAGGTTTCCGTGCTTGGCCGCTGCGAGCGCGTAGCGAAGCTGACGCAGTGTGAACTTCATAGCTTTTTCCGTGGTGATGCATCAGGACTTATTATTTTATCCTTTTTTATTGTTGTGAAATATTTCTCCTGCGCAGTGATCATCTTGTTTGGGAGCGTCACAATGACAATTACAAAAGCTCTGCTGACCACGACACTTTCCTTAGGGCTGCTGGCCTCCGCAGGCGCCAGCCAGGCGGCCGGTTGGTGCGAGTCTGGCAAGCCGGTGAAATTCGCCGGTTTGAACTGGGAAAGCGGGATGCTGCTCACGGACCTGATGCAGTTCGTGCTGAAAAATGGCTATGGTTGTGACACCGATAGCCTGCCAGGTAACTCCATCTCCATGGAAAACGCCCTGAGCAGCAACGACATCCAGGTGTTCGCCGAAGAGTGGGTAGGGCGCAGCGAGGTGTGGAACAAGGCCGAGGCCGCCGGCAAGGTGGTCGGCGTCGGCTCGCCGGTGGTTGGCGCGGTCGAAGGCTGGTATGTGCCGCGTTATGTGATCGAAGGCGATGCCAAGCGCAAACTCGAAGCCAAGGCCCCGAACCTCAAGAGCATTGCCGACCTGGGGCAATACGCCCAGGTCTTCAAGGATCCGGAAGAACCGGACAAGGGGCGCTTCTACAACTGCCCGGCCGGCTGGACCTGCGAGCTGGACAACAGCCAGATGCTCAAAAGCTACGGCCTGGAGAACAGCTACACCAACTTCCGCCCGGGCACCGGCCCGGCACTGGATGCCGCCGTGCTGTCGAGCTACAAGCGTGGCGAGCCGATCCTCTTCTACTACTGGTCGCCAACCCCGCTGATGGGCCAGGCCGACCTGGTCAAGCTGGACGAAAAGCCCGGCGTGGACAAATCCGTGACCATCAAGGTGGGCGTGTCGAAGACCTTCCACGAGCAGGCGCCGGAACTGGTGGCGGTGCTGGAAAAGGTCAACCTGCCGATCGATCTGCTGAACCAGAACCTGGGGCGCATGAGCAAGGAACGTATCGAGTCGCCGGAGCTGGCCAAGTTGTTCCTCAAGGAGCACCCCGAAGTCTGGCACAGCTGGGTCAGCGAAGACGCAGCCAAAAAGGTAGACGCGGCACTCTGAAGGGTGTGGGCGGGTCCGGCACCTGCCGGGCATGCCACACAGTAGTCCGCTTCACGCACTTGCTCGAGAGAAATCCATGTTCCCCAAAAACTTCACGTTTTCCATTGCCGACTGGGTCAATGGCTGGGTCGATGCGCTCGTCACCAACTACGGTGACGTGTTCCGGCACATTTCCGACACCCTGCTGTGGGCCATCGTCAACCTCGAAGGTTTGCTGCGCGCCACACCCTGGTGGCTGATGCTGGCCATCGTCGGCGCTATTGCCTGGCACGCCACCCGCAGAATCGTACCTACTGTGGTGATCGTCGGTTTGTTGTTCCTGGTCGGTGCGGTAGGGCTCTGGGACAAGCTGATGCAGACCCTGGCGCTGATGCTGGTGGCCACGCTGATCTCGGTCCTGGTCGGCATTCCGCTGGGTATCCTGTCGGCGCGCAACGATCGCCTGCGGGCGGTGTTGATGCCGCTGCTCGACATCATGCAGACCATGCCCAGCTTCGTATACCTGATCCCGGTACTGATGCTGTTCGGCCTGGGCAAGGTGCCGGCGATCTTTGCCACCGTCATCTATGCCGCGCCGCCGCTGATTCGCCTGACCGACCTGGGTATTCGCCAGGTGGATGGCGAGGTCATGGAGGCGATCAACGCGTTCGGTGCCAATCGCCTGCAACAACTGTTCGGCGTGCAGCTGCCACTGGCGTTGCCGAGCATCATGGCCGGTATCAACCAGACCACCATGATGGCCCTGTCGATGGTGGTCATCGCCTCGATGATTGGTGCCCGTGGCTTGGGTGAAGACGTCCTGGTGGGTATCCAGACCTTGAACGTGGGCCGCGGCCTCGAAGCGGGCCTGGCCATTGTGATTCTGGCGGTCGTGATCGACCGCATTACCCAGGCCTACGGCCGGCCACGGCATGGGGTGGGCAAATGAGCGCCAAGCAGACGATGAACAAGATCGAAGTCAAAAACGTCTTCAAGATATTCGGTGCGCGTGCCGAAGACGCCCTGAAACTGATCCGCCAGAACAAGAGCAAAGAGCAGGTGCTGGCCGAAACCGGCTGCGTGGTGGGGGTCAACGATCTTTCGTTGTCCATCGGCAGCGGTGAGATCTTCGTGATCATGGGGCTGTCGGGCTCGGGCAAGTCGACCCTGGTGCGTCACTTCAACCGCCTGATCGACCCCACCAGCGGCCAGATCCTGGTCGATGGCGAAGACATTCTGCAATACGACCTGCAAGCCCTGCGCGAATTCCGCCGGCGCAAGATCAGCATGGTGTTCCAGAGCTTTGGCTTGCTGCCACACCGCACCGTACTGGACAACGTCGCCTACGGCCTGAAAGTGCGTGGCGAGAGCAAAGCCCTGTGCACGGAGCGTGCCCTGCACTGGATCAGCACCGTGGGCCTCAAGGGTTACGAAAAATCCTACCCGCACCAGCTGTCGGGCGGCATGCGCCAGCGCGTGGGCCTGGCGCGGGCGTTGGCTGCCGACACCGACATCATCCTGATGGACGAAGCCTTCAGTGCGCTCGACCCGCTGATTCGCGCCGAAATGCAGGACCAGTTGCTGGAACTGCAGAAGACCCTGCACAAGACCATCGTGTTCATCACCCACGACTTGGACGAAGCGGTGCGCATCGGCAACCGCATTGCCATTCTCAAGGACGGCCGGCTGATCCAGGTCGGCACGCCGAAAGAAATCCTCTACCAGCCTGCGGACGAATACGTCGATCGTTTCGTGCAGCGTCGCGTAGCTTCGCTTTAAGGAACCGCGTGTATGTCGTTTGCCGAAAAAATCATCATCGCCGACGCGCCCGTTCGCTGGCAGGACGTGGTGGCTGTAGCCCGGCATGGGGCGAAGCTCGAGCTGGCCCCATCGGCCTGGGCGCGGATCGAGAACGCCCAGGCGATCGTCCAGCGCATCGTTTCCAGCGGTGACCGCGCCTATGGCGTCAATACCGGGCTTGGCGCCTTGTGCAATGTCTCGTTGCAGGACGAACAACTCAGCCAGCTGTCGCACAACACCTTGCTCAGCCATGCCTGCGGCGTGGGTACCGCGCTGTCGGACGAACAGACCCGGGCGATCATGTGCGCGGCGATCATCAACTTCTGCCAGGGCCGTTCCGGCCTTCAGCGCAAGGTGGTCGAGGCGTTGCTGACCTTGCTCAACCAGCACATCACCCCGCAGGTGCCGAAACAGGGGTCGGTGGGCTACCTGACCCACATGGCCCATATCAGCATCAGCTTGCTGGGCGTCGGCCAGGTCAGCTATCGCGGCCAGATCGTGCCGGCGCAGCAAGCCTTGGCCGAGGTTGGCCTGGCGCCGATCAAACTGGGGGCCAAGGATGGTCTGTGCCTGGTCAACGGTACCCCTTGCATGACCGGCCTTAGCTGCCTGTCCCTGGACGACGCCACGCGTCTGAGCCAATGGGCGGACGTGATCGGCGCCATGAGCTTCGAGGCCCTGCGCGGCCAACTCGATGCCTTCGACCCAGAGATTATCGCGCTCAAACCTCACCCTGGCATGCAGCGCGTGGGCAGTAACTTGCGGCGCCTGCTTGAGGGCAGCGAAATCATTGCCAGCAGCCACGGCATTCGCACCCAGGACGCCTTGAGCATCCGCTCGATCCCACAGGTGCATGGCGCCGCACGCGATCAGTTGGAACACGCCGCGCGGCAGATCGAAACCGAGCTCAACTCCACCACCGACAACCCGATGCTGCTGGGTACGCCCGAGTCGTATCGGGTGGTTTCCCAGGCCAATCCGCACGGGCAGTCCGTGGCCATGGCGGCCGACCTGCTGGCCATCGCGGTGGCCGAGATAGGGGCGATTGCCGAGCGTCGTCTCGATCGTCTGATCAACCCCTTGGTCAGTGGTTTGCCGGCCTTCCTGGTCAGTCAACCGGGTGTGAACTCGGGGATGATGATTGTCCAGTACGTGGCCGCTTCACTGTGCGCCGAAAACCGTCAGCTGGCACAGCCGGCCGTCATCGACAACTACGTCACCTCCGGTTTGCAGGAGGATCACCTGAGCATGGGCACCAATGCCGGGTTGAAGCTGCACCGCGCGCTGGAGAACTGCACGCAGATCCTCGCCATCGAATACCTGTTGGCGGCCCAGGCCTTCGAGTTCCTCAAGGCGCAGCGCTTTGGCGCAGGCACCCACGTTGCCTGGCGGTTGCTGCGCGAACGGGTCCCGGCCTATGCCCAGGACCGTTGGCTGGCCCCGGATATTGCCAGCAGTGCAGCGATTCTCAAGGATCCCGGCGTGCTAGGCGCGGCCTTCCCCGAGCTGCTGTGACCGATGCAGGCAGCTGGCGAACTCATGGTTTGGCATCGATGTCTGATGCTTGGCTCGGGTTCGCGGCGTTGTGCAGGCTGAGCCATGGGTGCATCCTTCCAAAATGCATCCTCCTCATGGGGCGTTAGAGATGCACCATGATGCGCTGGGGCTGAACACTTAGTGCATTAGGTGTTCCACTGTGAAAGAGACGTGAATGAATGGCGTACCCGCCCTCGGTGAATCAGCGCAAAGTCCTATGCCTATGCTCACGGAAATAAGGCGGTGACGGAACTTTTCGCTATCTGGGGTAATGGTGTGGAGGAGCGCATGGTAGAGAAAGAGTACGCGCGCTTAGAAACGTGGTAACCGAATCAAGCTAACTCACGTAGATATGAAGTGCATCACTCGAGGGGCAGGTAGCTGAAATGCTTCCAAAACTGAGTGATGCAGCGTGGAGGGATCCATATTGAGTGATTTCTTGATTTCTGCACCAGCGATGTAACTGTCTGGGCAACACACCTTCTCTCCAAGAAGGAATCAGTAAGCCCTGTAGGCTAGCAATAAGTTTTATGAAAAAAATCTCTTAGCAAAGGCGGGAAATTCGCTCCCGGCTCGGCTAACCTCCTCAAGGAGCAGGTGCCCTTGGTTCACTGGCGCTAGCGTTGCTAACACGTTCTAGTGTCCTGTCTCGGAAATACGTTCTCTTTTGGCGAGTGGCTTGGGTGTTCGGCCAAGGCGCCACAAAAAGTAAACAGCTTATTTCCGAGACAGGACACTAGTACAATCAGGTCGCCAGCTAAGGCCACCTCAATTGGCTAACCGCTCAACCTCGGTACCTGAGCCTTCCAATTCGTGGTCATTCTTTTCTCAACATTCGACCACCCTCTGGTGGGTTATACGCAATACAGGTCGGCGCCGTTACTTCCAGCAGCGAGAACAAAGAGTCAAGGAGAAGCGTCGATATGAATTTGACCACATTCCTGACTATGGCTATAGCCACCTATGCGTTGCTGCAGTTCCTGATTATTCCGGAAAGCGAACGTCTATGGGTCGCCGAATCAACCCCTGCAAAACTTGGAAGGGCTGGCGTGGTTGCAGTTCTGCAAACGCTGCGGACGACCCTGCAGATCGCCATTCTAACATTTGGCGCCCTATATCTGATGGTCAGCGCCCTCACACTGGTTCACTTCGCTACGCCGTCAGCAGCGCAGTATCTGCAGCTCATAGAGTTCGCACAAACCTGGAACGACGTGCTCTTAGCGTTGGGCAAGCACCTTGGCACCGCTACTTTCTGGCTGACCGTGGTCGGTTTGGCTTGCCTGTCGTACTGGAGCAATTGCAGAACGGCGAGACATGACGTTCAGCGACGAATAGACAATGAACGTAGGCGGCTGGAGGCTGAGCGGGATGCTGGCCAGTGGGAGAAACTGTGCCCCGATAGCACCATGATCGCGATAGAGGGAGCACTCTATTCGGCGCAACAGCGCTTTGACCAACAACTAGCCAAGTTAGCATTTGGCAGCCAGGACCCACGCGCATTGCAAACCGTTCGACTGGGCCTCAAGGAATCGGAATCTGAACTTCGTAAGCTTAAGGAACAATACGTACAGCAGGACTTCCTGAGGCGCATGAACCTGAGCACGGAACTTGAACCGCAAACGGGTGTTGGCCGCTTCTGGCCGTCGGTGTCCCGGATCATTTCAAGCAAGGGCTTCACCGGCGATTTAGGGCGCTCCTCTAAATTAATTTCCAGGACTGCCGCAGCTCTCATGTTACTGGGGCTCGTAGGTGTCAGTGCACCTGTCATCGTCCAAGACCTTAACGAAACGATCGCCACGTTGAAGGACCTGACCATCGAAGCCAATCACCGAGCCGCTATCGCATCTTGGGAGGCCCTCGGAAAAAGAGACTCGGCCAGCCCTAGCGAATCCTCAACCACCGAGATGCGTCAGTTGGCGAGGCTATTCGTCAATACGTATCTATCATCGCTAACTCCGCAACAAGCTCAAGTTTCAGCAAAGCACGCCTTTGACCTGCGCTCTGGGTATGTACGTGAAAGCCTCCTAACACAAGCAGCACAGACGTCGAATGATCGATTGCACATAAAAGGCGGCTGGGGCAGTGACACTAGCCAGGCGAAGCGTCGGGTTATCGCCATTCTGGAACAGCACCAAACGCAGATCACGCAGCCCATCAGTGCGATTGAAGACTGGGCGGCGGAACGCCTGCAAGCCGCTGTTGAACAGAAGCCACGAGCAGTCTGGGAACGTATCACTGCGGGCATCAAAACTCACGTTCAGCAATACGGCGAGCCGGCACAGACCAGAGACTTAGCCACTGCGTTGCTGGGCGAGCTGCTCGGGCCAATAATAGATTCGACGATCCCCAAATCCGACGACGCTAGTCTCAGCCAGGCGTCCAAGGCGCTGAAGAAAGGCATCCAGAAGGCAGCGGAGCAATCGATAGAAACCGCGTATCTCCGGATGCTCAACCGGCTGTCTACAGGCCAAAGCATTTCCGACGCCCTAAGCGCAGTCGCGAACCCGGACACATCCGATGCAACGATGACCAGGCCCATGTTGAGTGCTGTGCATTCAGCATTGCTGGCAGAGAGTCAGCGCATCAATACCCTGCAGCCTTCATCCGGCGTCAGCCTTTTCCAGGCCAACCCGGATCCTGTTGACATGAAAGTCGTCTCAGATTGGTACAAGGCTCGTGACGGACTACAACAGCCGTCAACCGGCAAGAAGCCCCCCTACAGTGACTCCTTCGCAGCGGCGATAACCTCCTATGAGGATCTGTTTCCCAGCTCAGTGAACACGCTCCGCTCAACGCAAAGAGTACGGATGCTTGATCCTTGGGTCACGTTGAACCGCGAGGATGTAGAGAAAATAGCCTCTCGGTCATACAGCTTTGAAAAGCTCGATAAGTTCCACGCAGTTGGCGGAATCGTTATCGGTCGACCGGTTACCCCATCCAATGACCATGTCGTTAATGTGGTCGACCTGCGATGGCGAGCATCCGGAAACGGACGCGTCGATCTCTCGGCGCAGACCGTAAATGGGACCTGGCATGACCTGGGTGATTTCTCGGTGGCAGCGGTGCAAGCAGCACTGCGTTACTCCGCAGATGGACGCGCACTGGCAGTGACTATCATCAATACCGAGGTCGGTTCGCAGAAGGTCCTTCTCCACCCAGCGCTGGTGGATACCCCGATGGGCTGCAACTTGGTCGAACTGGACCAGTTCGTATTTAGTTACATCGACCCAACGGTACGAAATTCGATCAGTGCTGCCTTGGAAAAGGACGCTAATTTAGATCTACTTTACCGTTTCAGCAGCTGGGCAGCCCTTGCGACCCTGACCGATGACGAGGGCCGGCAAGCACTTGAGGAAAGCATCAAAGAGGCCATCCAAAAACTCGGTCCGGCGCTCATGAAGGGCTTGCGAGTATTGAAGTCGTCGGACACCTGGACGGATTCGGTCTTGGGCGATAACCACTACGATAAGAGTTTGCTCACCTTGATGCGCGCTTGCAGCCAGGTGGGTGAGCCCGACACCTACGTGCAGTGCATCAGATTAGGCGCAGACGATGCGCCACACACTCAGCAACAGTTTGAAGTGTGGAGTCATCAAGTATCAGAAATGCATGCAGTTTCAGCAGTTCGCGAAACGGAGTTCAAAGCTGAGGCAGCAATCAGCCCTCTGGATACCGCCCATAAAGCACCGGTTCAACCGCTCGAATTTTTCGTCCAAAACGTCTTCGCCACGCCCTTGGGGCAGCAGCCTTACGCATATAGAATCACACGGTTTGACAAGCCCATCGAGGCGGCATTATCCCAGCTAATCAGCGACGACAAAAACGCCTCCACCGTCGTCAGCGAGGTCCAGTCTTTCACGATCCTGCAACGCTTCTTTCGTATGGGTCTGGATGGAGCGCTGGGCTACAGCTTCCCCGTCGCAAAACTGGCTCAATTGTCCGATGAGCTACCTTCCTCCACCGAGCAATCGCATACCCCCCGTTGGCTGGTACACCGTGCTCCCCCGGAGGATGCCAAAGAGCTGGCAGCTGCCATTCACCTACCTTCGGCGACGGCCGCCAACACAGCACCTGGGACCTGCAAATAAACCTTTCTTGTGGCGATGCACGAGGCGTATCCGTCCGGCCAACACCCCTTCCTGATCCCAACGCCAAAGGCGATGGGGTCAAGCCTCCCCGGGTGAGGCTCATCACGCTAGGGACATATCCATTGAAGGGCTTGTGGTTGCCTACGCACCGCAATGGAACCCAGGAAAAGTGCTATCTGCAGTGTTCCCAGGAACAGCTCAGAGGCTATCCGGATCTCCAAAGAACATCTGTATCCGCGACCGTAACCACCGCTCCGCCGGATCATTGTCCTGCGCCCCACGCCAAGCCATGTGCAACTCGAAGCTGCGCACCTCAAGCGGCAACTCCTCAGCCCGCAAACCACCTGCCGCCGTCAATGCATCGGCTGTGTAATCCGGCACCGTGGCGACAATATCGGTCCCCGCCAGCAAACTCCCCAGCCCATTGAACTGCGGCACCGCCAGCACCACATGGCGCTTGCGGCCGATCTCGTCCAGCGCTTCGTCGATGAACCCGGACAAGTCGCCAGCAAACGACACCAGCGCATGGGGCCGGGCGCAGAAGTCGTCCAGGGTGATGCTGCCGGGCATGCTGTCGGCGCGCAGCAGCCTGGGCATGCTGCGGCGCAGCACCTTGCGCTTGGCGTTGGCCGGCAGTTCGTTGGTGTAGCTCACGCCCACCGAGATTTCGCCTGAGGCCAGCAGCGTCGGCATCAGCAGGTAGTTGACCCGGCGCACCACCAGGACGATGCCCGGCGCCTCGGCGCGGATGCGCTTGAGCAGCTGCGGCAGCAGGGCGAACTCGGCATCGTCGGACAGGCCGATGCGAAACACCGCGGTGCTGGTGGCCGGGTCAAACTCGGCGGCGCGGCTGACCGCGGTGGAGATCGAGTCCAGCGCCGGGGAGAGCAGGGCGAAGATCTCGTGGGCGCGGGCGGAGGGCTCCATGCTGCGGCCGGTGCGCACGAACAGCGGGTCGTCGAACAGGTTGCGCAGGCGCGACAGTGCCGCGCTGATCGCCGGCTGGCCGAGGAACAGCTTTTCCGCGGCGCGGGTCACGCTGCGTTCGTGCATGAGGGTTTCGAACACGATCAGCAGGTTGAGGTCTACGCGACGCAAGTCGTTACGATTCATTCGATGCGGCTCGCCTGAAAGGGGGCAGGGGTGAATCTTACGGCCAAAGGCTGTTACCCTGCATCGTTTTGTGGGGGCCAATGCACAGATTTGCCAGGGGCCCAATCAATGACAGGCATGTCAACTATTAACGGCCACTGATGGTCCAAAGTGCAAAGCCCGGATAAAGTCCGTGGTAATACGAGATTCACACAGGCGAGGTATGCGATGTCCCGCATGATCCGATTCCACAAGTTCGGCCAGGCCGATGTGCTCCGTTGCGAGGAGCAGGCCGAACCGTCCCCGGCCACCGGCGAGGTACAGGTCCGCGTCGAGGCCATCGGCATCAGCTGGTACGACGTGCTCTGGCGGCAAAACCTGGCCCCGTCCCAGGCGCGCCTGCCAGCGGGCATCGGCCATGAGATGGCCGGTGTGGTCACGGCGGTCGGCGAAGGGGTGGACGATATTGCGGTGGGCGACCGGGTCGCCAGCTTCCCGGCCACCAGCCCCAATGATCATCCTGTCTATGGCGATGTGATCGTGCTGCCGCGCAGCGCCATCACCCGTTACCCCGACGTGCTCACCCCGATCGAGGCCAGCGTGCACTACACGCCGCTGCTGATCGCCTATTTCGCCTATGTCGACCTGGCGCGGGCCAAGGCCGGGCAGACCGCCCTGGTCACCGACGCCAGTCATTGCGCCGGCCCTGCCTTCGTGCAGTTGGGCAAGGCCCTGGGGTTGAAGGTGTTCGCCGTTACCAAGGAACCCGAGCAGCGCGAGTACCTTAAAGGCTTGGGTGCCGACAAGGTGATCGTCACCGAAGAGCAGGACCTGCTGCTGCAGGTTGGCAAGTACACCGATGGACGTGGCGTGGACATGGTCCTCGATGGCATGGGCGGGCCGCAGATGTCGCTGCTCGGCGACGTGTTGGCACCGCGCGGCAGCCTGGTGCTGTACGGCCTGCAGGGTGGCAACCAGACGCCGTTCCCGGCCTGCGCTGCGTTCCAGAAGAACATCCAGTTCCACGTGCACTGCATCGGTAACTTCACCGGCAAGCCCGAGCTGGGCATCACCCAGGACCAGGTCGCCTTGCAGCGCGCGCTGCGCGACATCAACCAGTTCACGGCCGATCAGTTGCTGACACCGCAAATCATCAAGGTGTACCCGTTCGAGCAGGTGGTCGAGGCGCATCGCCATATGGACGAGTGTCCGTGCGGTGGCCGCGTGGTGCTGGACTTGGCGCAGGGCTGATGGCCAACCCAGCAGAAAAGCCCGAGCAATGCCTCGGGCTTTTTTGTACCCGCAGGCCGAGCCCTGTGATCGTCTTCCTGAGGTCGCGAAGTCAGGTGGGGCGTTTGCACGGATGGCACTGTTGCCGTTGATGTTCTTGTTGAACATCGATGTGCATTAGCCGGCATTCAGAGTTTCAGATGTTTCCTACAATTATTTGGTAAATGTCTTTCATGTTCCTGCTTGCTTTCAAAACCTTTGATTGAACGTTAAATAAGTAGGTCGTCAGTCCGCTCATTCATTACCGTGATGGTGTGTATCGCCAAAGGTGTACGTCACCCTGCAAACAGTGTCGCAAGGCAAGCGCAACCTGGGTTTCTGCAAGGTTTGCCGTAGCAAGGGAATGTTACAGCTCCATTGTCTGTCAGGTTTTTCGGAAGTTTCCTTCAAGTTCGGTCCTATATTCATCTGCCAAACTCGGGCCTTCGATCGGGTCCGATCAGGAAAGGTGGAGTGACTCTATGAACAATACACACGACCAAGCCATGGGCTATGTGTATCAGCAAGTATTGCAGCGCCTCTTGGAACATATGGGGCAGGCGCAGCGCGCCTCGGTACAACTCTTGATGCAACGGCTGCTGGTGGTCGCCGGTGGCCCCACGCGGATTGGCAGCCTGCGCCTGCTGGTGGTGCACGGTGGCGACCGGCGCAGCGCCCATTTGCTGGCATGCCTGCGCGCGACGCAATTGAGCCTCGCACAGCGCCACCAGGACACCTTCTGCCTGCGTGTGCTAGTAGCCAGGTCGCCTGCGCTTGACCGTGCGACGCTGGCCAGCCACGAGCGCTGTTTCAGCGCCTTGTTCCTGCACGATGACCCCAGGGTGGAGTTGCTGCGTGGCGATGGCGGCAGGCTGGAGCCCTTCGCCGTCGGCCAGGTCGTAACCCAAAGCCCGTTGGACGAGGCAGGCAAGGCCTGGCTGCTGTTCGGGCATCTGTGCGGCGGGCAGCCCGAACGTTTGCTGGGCGCGCGGGCGTACCTGGAGCTTGCGGCGGGGCTGGTCGAGGCATTGGTGATGGAAAGCGAAGTCGATGTCCTGGTCACGGTGGCGCCGGCCCGGCAGCGCCGCCGTCTGCTGGCGTGGGCGCGACGTTGCCTGCGCCTGAACGGCGACGCCACGCCCACGGTTCTGCCGCTGAGCGCTGACACCCTGGCGATCGGCCTGGCACAACTGCGTCAATGGCTGGTTGGCGCTCACCTGGCGCCGCTCGGCGAACCTGCGCAGCGGGCGGTGACACCGTTGCGGGTGATCGCTGTCGAGGACCTTGTGCATCTGCAAGAGGGTGGGGCGCTCGATGACATGCTGGGGCGCGAGGCGGCGCTGCCGTGCGAAACCCAGGGCCCGGCGGGGCTGTTCGATCCGTTGCCGATGGCGCACCTGCATGAGCTCAGGGCGCGGCGTGCCGACCTGCATGGCTATCGCGACAGTGCGGGCAGCCTCGAGCACAGTCTGTGCGAGCACGCCCGGGTGCAGGCCAGTATCGCCGATGCCTATGGGGTGAACGAGGACCATTTGCTGTGCCTGTTGCATACCCCTTTCGAGGCACAGGGGCGCGGCCTCGAGCGCTACCTGCAACGTTGCCACCCGCGCATGCGGGTGGCGCTGCCGTACCTTCACCGGGCCTTGCAGGGGCGCCCATGCCCGATGGCGGTGAGCCGCTGGCTGGTAAACATGAGTGGGCTGGAGATGGCGCAGCTCAGGGCGCTCTATGCCGGTACGCTGCCACCGCAGGCGGCACTGCTGGTTCACTGGCTGGCGCGGCGCGACCAGTGGCTGCGGCTGCTGCCGCACATAGCGCCGGCGACGGCGGTCGAGAAGCGTAGCGGCCAGTGTTGAACGAGGCGTTCGTGGCGGGCTGACGCGGTGGCCTGGCGGTACTGGTTTGAAGCCTTGCCGCCAATACTCTTTTATACCGCGTAAGTGCTACTAAATATATGTAACCAAAAATATGTAACTTAAGTTAAGACATACAATGTTACTTGGCGTAAATTTTGTAAATGCACTTTGTTCAATAACTGTTCGCAAATAGGATTGCGCATCATTTCCTGGTGATGGCAATCAAATGGCAAGCACTTCAACAACAAACCGCTACGCGCAATCTCCACATCTCTACACGGCTTTGGGGCTGGCCCTGGCGTCCTGCTCGACAACGAGCCTGGCGAAAACCTCCGACGCCAACGGCAACCCGTCGGGCTCGATCCTCGAACTGGATGCAACCGATGTAAAAGGTGTTCATCACGCCGACACCTTCAAAGTGGATGAAATGTCGTCGCCGAAGTTCACCGCGCCCCTGCGCGAAGTGCCCAAGTCGATCACCATCATCAACGAAGCCTTGATCAAGGAACGCGGCGCCACCTCGCTGACCGACGTGCTGCGCACCACCCCCGGCATTACCCTGGGCGCGGGCGAAGGCGGCACGCCACTGGGCGACCGGCCATTCATTCGAGGCTTCGAAGCCAGCACTGATATCCAGATCGACGGCCTGCGTGACCTGGGGCGCATGTCCCACGAAGCGTTCAACGTCGAATCGGTCGAAATCGTCAAAGGGCCGGGCTCGGCGTACAGCGGCAGGGGTTCCACCGGTGGCTCGATCAACCTGGTGAGCAAGGCCGCCAAGGCCGAAGACTTCATCGCCGGCAGCGTCACGATGGGCACCGACCAGCTGTGGCGCAACACCCTGGACATCAACCAGTACCTGCCCGAACAGGACCTGGCGTTTCGCCTGAACGCCATGAAACACGAAGCCGACACGCCCGGCCGCGATGATGTCGAGGTCAAGCGCTGGGGTATCGCCCCGACCATCACCTGGGGGCTGCAAGGCCCGACACGGGTGACGGCCAGCTACTACCACCTGGAAACCGACGATATACCCGACCAGGGCCACCCGATTTCGTTGATCACCCAAAAACCGGCGGATGTCGACCGGGACAACTTCTATGGGCTGGTGGACCGTGATTTCCGCAAGACCTCCGCAGACCTCGCCACCTTGCAGATCGAGCATGAATTCACGCCTGAGCTGACCCTGCGCAACACCCTGCGCGGTGGGCGCAGCATGCAGAACTATGTGATGAGCCGCCCGGTGTTCGCCAATGTCGCCCAAGAGCAGAACGGCCTGGTAGGGCGGGGTTTCCGTCCACGCAATGTGGTCAACACTTCGCTGCTCAACCAGACCGACCTGTTCGGCACCTTCCACACCGGCGGTATCAAGCACAGCTATTCCGCAGGCCTTGAGCTGAGCCGCGAGACCATTACCGACAAAGACAAGCACGCCGGCAACAACGGTCGCCCAGGCAACCTGTACAACCCCAACCCGCACGACGGTGGTTGGACCTTGCTGCCAGGCACCGGCCAAGTCACCAGCAAGTGCCAGACCGAGGTGAAGTCGCTGTACGCCTTCGACACCCTGGCATTGCATGAGCAGTGGGACTTGAACCTGGGGCTGCGCTATGACGACTACGACGTCAAGAACCGCGTCGCCGGCGGCGCCTCGTCGTCGAGCGAATTGTGGAACTACCAGGTAGGCGTGGTGTTCAAGCCAATGCCCAATGGCAGCATCTACCTGTCCTATGGCACCTCGTCCAACCCGTCCGGCGAGAACACCCAGTCTGGCGGCGCCGACGGTGCCGGGGCGGGCAACCTCAATGGCAACAAGGCCAACCTCGACCCGGAAAAGTCGCGCAGCCTGGAGCTGGGGACCAAGTGGGATGTGTTCAACGAACAGCTGTCGCTGACCGCCGCGGTGTTCCGCACCGAGAAGACCAACGCTCGGGTGACCGACCCGATCACCGGGCTGGTGGCCCTGGACGGTGACCAGCGGGTGACCGGGATCGAGCTGGGTGTCACCGGCCGCATCACCGACGCCTGGGCGGTCTGGGGTGGCTACACCTACCTGGATGCCGAAGTGGTGAAGTCGGGCGGCGATGGCAGCAACGACGGCAACCAGTCCAAGTTCATCGCGCCGAACAGCTTCAGCCTGTGGTCATCCTATGCGCTCACCGACCGCTGGACGGTCGGCGGTGGGGCTAACTACATGGACCAGCGCTACATGAACGATGCCAATACCATCAGCGTCGATGACTACTGGCGCTACGACGCGATGGTGGCCTACAAGGTCAACAAGCACCTCGACCTGCAGCTGAACCTGCTCAACCTGACCGACGAGACCATCTACGATGCGTCCCACGTCGGCCTGTTCGCCACGGTCGCACCAGGGCGCTCGGCGGAGCTGACGGCCAACTTCAGGTTCTGACCCGCGTTGCGGCAAGCAGCATCAACGGCGGCTCACGTTCGCAACGGGCCTGGCGGCTGCACCTGGCCACGCCCGATGGCGTAGTAGGTCAGGCCAGCGCCGGCCATGCGCTCGGGCTCGAACAGGTTGCGGCCGTCGAACACTACTCGGTCGGCCAGTTGCTGCGGCACTCGCTCCAGGTTCAACACCCGGTAGTCCTGCCATTCGGTGACGATCACCAGCGCATCGGCGCCTTGCAGTGCGTCTTCCTTGCACGGCATCAGGCGCAGGTCCGGGCGTTCGCCGTAGTGCCGCTGGATTTCCTCCATGGCTTGCGGGTCGTGGGCCTGCACCCTGGCACCGGCGGCCCACAAGGCTTCGAGCAGAACCCGGCTGGAAGCCTCGCGAATATCATTGGTGTTGGGCTTGAACGACAGCCCCCACAGCGCGAAAACCTTGCCGCGCAGGCCGTCGGGGTAGTGCCGGGTGATCTTGCCGAACAGCCGGTGCTTCTGGCGCTGGTTCACCGACTCGACCGCGCGCAGCAGCTGCGGTTCGTAGCCTTCGGCCTCGGCGCATCTGCTCAGGGCCTGCAAGTCCTTGGGGAAGCACGAACCACCAAAGCCGCAGCCGGCATAGATGAAGTCGTAGCCGATGCGCGGGTCCGAGCCAATGCCGCGGCGCACCATCTCGATATCGGCGCCCAGGTGTTCGGCCAGGTTGGCCATTTCGTTGATGAACGAGATCTTGGTCGCCAGCATGCAGTTGGCGGCGTACTTGGTCAGTTCGGCGCTGCGCGCATCCATGGCCATGAATTTTTCCCGGTTGCGGCTGAAGGGCTGGTACAGCTCGCGCAGCAGCGCAAGTTCAGCCGGCCCGGCGCCGCCGATGATGATGCGCTGCGGGCGCATGCAGTCGTCGACCGCCGAGCCTTCCTTGAGGAACTCCGGGTTACTGATCACGCGGTAATGCTCGGCATCGGCCACGGCCTGGCCGATGCGGGCCTTGATACGCTCGACCGTCCCAACCGGTGAGGTGGATTTGTTGACGATGACCTTGGGGCCATCGGCGTGTTCGAGGATGTTGTCGACCACCGCGAATACGTGCCGCAGGTCGGCGCTGCCATCGGCCTGGGGCGGGGTGCCAACGGCAATGAACAGCAACCGGGCGAAATTGCTCGCCTGGGCACAGTCGGTGGTGAAGCTCAGGCGCCCACAGGCCAGGTTGCTTTGCAGCAAGGGCATCAAGCCCGGCTCGAAGAAGGGGCAATGCCCCTGGCTCAAGGCGGCGATGCGTTCGGCGTCGACATCCATGCACAGCACCGTGTGCCCCACCTGGGCCAGGCATGCCGCCTGGACCAGGCCAACATACCCCGTCCCGAAAACCGTGACCTTCATCTGCAAGCTCCATGGCACGAAACCGTACAGGCATCGCCCTTGCCGAGGCTCGGCAGGGGTGCCCGGGCATCTGTTGAACAGGCAGGGGGAACATGTCACAGCAGTGTTTAAGGCGTGTTACCGCATCCGGCACCCTCCGCAAAAAAGCCCCGCGCTCCAATGGAGGCGGGGCTCTTGAGCCGCACGTTGTGTGCGCTGTACGCCTCAGGGCGTCACGATGTTGAACCAGAACTTGAAGGTATCCAGCAGGCCCATGAACTCGCTGAAAGCCTGCGCCCGGCCCTTGAGCTGCACCTCGCCGCTGCTGACCTTCTGTTCCAGCGAGCCCTGGCCCAGCTGGATGTCGATCAGCGTGCTCATCTTCAAGGTCAGGCTGGCATCGGCCTGTTCGGCGGCCTTGTCCTGATAGCGCAGCACACCGTTCTCCACCTGCAGGTTGTACTGCTTGCCCAGGTCGGTGAAGTCGATGTTCAGCGACAGTTTCTTGCCCGCCGCCGCCGGGCCGTTCAGGCGCACGGCCAGGTAGTCGAAGAGCATCTCGGGCGTCATGGCGCGGATCATGTCGGCACTGGCGGTCTTGGCGCCGCCCGATTGCGGCACGCCATTGCGCAGTTCGAAGGCACCTTGCAGGTACACCGAACGCCACGGGCCGGCTTCGGCCTGGTAGCCCAGCTGCTCGTAGGTGTCGGCCAGCAGGTCCTTGGCCGCCTTGTCCTGCGGGTCGGCGAACACGGCATGCTTGAGCACCTCGGCCACCCAGCGGTATTCGCCTTTGGCGAAGTCGACGCGGGCCTTGCGCAGCACTTCGGCACCGCCCCCCATGTAGGCGATGTATTTCTGCGCCGCTTCCACCGGTGGCAGGTTGTCGAGGTTGGACGGGTTGGCGTCGTACCAGCCCATGTAGCGCTGGTATACCGCACGGGCATTGTGCTTGAGGGTGCCGTAGTAGCCACGGTTGAACCATTCCTGGTCCAGCTCCGGCGGCAGCTTGATCGTGTCGGCGATTTCAGCGGCGGTGTAGCCTTCGTTCATCAGGCGCACGGTCTGGTCGTGGATGTACTTGTACAGGTCGCGCTGCTTGCTCAGGAAGCGGCCGACGCGCTCGTTGCCCCAGGTCGGCCAGTGATGGCTCTGGAACTCCACCTGCGCCTCGCCGCCATACAGTGCCAGGCTCTGGTCGATGAACTTCGACCACTGCAGGGCATCACGCACCTCGGCGCCGCGCAGGGTATAGATGTTGTGCATGTTGTGGGTGACGTTCTCGGCCATCCACAGGGCCTTGAACTGCGGGAAATAGGTGTTCATCTCGGTCGGCGCTTCGGAGCCCGGGGTCATCTGGAACACCATCTTCACACCGTCCACGGTCAGTTCCTGGCCGGTGTGGGTGACTTCCTCGGTGGCATTGATCAGCGAGATGCGGCCCAGCGAGACCGTCTGCCCCAGGCCTGCGGTCACACCGCCCTGGGGCGAGCGCGGCAGCATGGCGCCATACATGTACACGGCCCGGCGCGACATGGCGTTGCCGGCGATGATGTTCTCCCGCACTGCATGCTCGGCAAAATGCGGCGGTGCGATGACGCGCACCTTGCCGGCTTTCACGTCGGCTTCGTCGACGATACCGCGCACACCGCCGAAGTGGTCGGCATGGGAATGGCTGAAGATCACCGCGACCACGGGCTTCTTGCCCAGGTGCTCGGTCACCAGGTCGAAGGCGGCCTTGGCGGTTTCGACCGAGAGCAACGGGTCGATGACGATCCAGCCACTGTCGCCCTCGACGAAGGTGACGTTGGAGAGGTCATAGCCGCGCACCTGGTAGATCCGCTCGGTGACCTTGAACAGGCCGTACTGCACGTTCAGCTGGGCCATGCGCCAGAGGCTCGGGTTGACCGTGTCGGGCGCCTCCTTGTCCAGGCCGATGTAGCGCTTGTAGGACTCCAGATCCCACACCACGTTGCCCTGGGCATCGCGGATGCTGAGGGTGTCCGGCCGTGCGATCAGGCCGCGCTGGGCGTCCTCGAAGTCCTGGCGGTCGGCGAAGGGCAGGGCCTTGAGCACGGCGGCATTGGCCTGGCGGGTGGCCTCGGTGGCGGGCTTGGCGGCGACCGGTTCGGCAGCGGCGGCGGTGGCGAGCCAGGGAAGGGCGGCAGCCAGGGCAAGGGCTCTGGACGAAGGAATCGAAAGCATGGGTCACCTGTCAATGGGGGCGCGATGGGTCTGCCCTGCACCTTAGGCACAGGTGCCGCGCCATCCAATACCGACAAAGAGTGACTGCAGGGATGATTCCTGCCCTCACCTCAGGGTCGCAGGCCTGCCGGGCCCCACCTGAAAATCTTCACTCTTTGGGATGACTTCCAATATCACTCCTTCGCCTGTTACCTCGGCCAGGTCGAGTCATTAGTTTTGGCCGCCAATGCCAACGCAATGCCGATTGATAACAGCAGGGAATGGTCGCATGACTACAACAACAAAACGTGCACGCTTCCAACGCAACGCCCTGGCCAGCACCATCGCCCTGTGCGTGGTGGGCCAGGCCCAGGCCGTGGATTTCTCCATCGGCGAAATCGAAGGGCAGTTCGACTCTTCGTTGTCCGTCGGGGCCAGTTGGTCGACGCAAAGCCCGCACCAGGGCTACATCGGCGGCCACAACGGTGGCACCGGGTTATCCCAGACCACCGATGACGGCCACCTGAACTTCAAAGAGGGCAAGACCTTCTCGAAGATCTTCAAGGGCATTCACGACCTCGAGCTCAAGTACGCAGACACTGGCGTATTCCTGCGCGGCAAGTACTGGTACGACTTCGAGCTCAAGGACGATAGCCGCGAATTCAAGGCCATCGACGACCATGGCCGCAAGGAAGGCGCCAAGTCGTCCGGCGCGCAGCTGCTCGATGCGTTCGTCTACCACAACTACACCCTCGCCGATCAACCGGGCTCGGTGCGCCTGGGCAAGCAGGTGGTGAGCTGGGGGGAGAGCACCTTCATCCTCAACAGCATCAACTCGATCAACCCGCTCGATGTGTCGGCGTTCCGCCGGCCGGGTGCCGAGATCAAGGAGGGCCTGATCCCGGTCAACATGTTCTACGTGTCCCAGAGCCTGACCGACAACCTCTCCGCCGAAGCCTTCTACCAGCTGGAATGGGACCAGACGGTGATCGACAACTGCGGCACCTTCTTCTCGCAAGTGGATGGGGTCGCCGACGGCTGTAACAACAACCTGAACGTGCTCACCCCGGCGGTCGCGCCGTTCGGTAGCCTGCTGGGCTACCAGACCACCTCCGAAGGGGTGATCATCCCGCGCGGGGCCGACCGCGATGCGCGGGACGGCGGGCAATGGGGCGCGGCGCTGCGCTACATGTTCGAGCCGCTGAACACCGAGTTCGGCGCCTACTTCATGAACTACCACAGCCGGGCGCCATTCTTCAGCAGTCAGGCCGGCGGCCTGGCCCAGTACCAGCAGTCGGCCCAGGTGCTGGGCGGCAGGGTGCCGGCGATTCCGGCGGCGGCCCGCCAGGGCGCGGCCATCGCCAACGTGGCCGGTGCCAGCAACTACTTCATCGAATACCCCGAAGATATCCGCCTGTACGGCCTGAGCTTCTCCACCACGCTGCCCACCGGTACCGCCTGGTCGGGCGAGCTCAGCTACCGGCCCAACGCCCCGGTGCAGCTCAACTCCACCGACGTGCTGTATGCCGGGGTGCGTGGCCTGGCAGGCCTGAACCCGGCATTCGCCCCGTTCGGCCAGTACTCGCTGCTCGGCGGCAACCCGGCGAGCATTCCGGGCAGCACCCTGCACGGCTACAACCGCAAGGAGATCACCCAGTTCCAGACCACCTTCACCCACTTCTTCGACCAGATCATGGGCGCCGAGCGGCTGACGTTGGTGGGTGAGGTGGGTGTGGTGCATGTCGGCGGCCTGGAGAAAACCTCCGAGGCGCGCTATGGCCGCGACCCGGTGTACGGCCCCGGCGAGCTGCCGGGCAGCATCGGCGGCCGGGCGTCTTGCCAGGCGATCAACGCCGGCACCTTCGCCGGTACCGCGGCAGCGGTGAACAGTGCCAAGTACTGCAATGACAAGGGCTTCGTCACCACCACCGCCTGGGGTTACCGCGCCCGCGCCATCTGGGACTACGCCAACGTGTTCGCCGGGGTCAACCTCAAGCCGAGCATCGCCTGGTCCCACGACGTGGACGGCTACGGGCCCAACGGCCTGTTCAACGAGGGCGCCAAGGCCGTCAGCCTGGCCGTGGATGCCGACTTCAAGAACACCTACACCGCCGGCATTTCCTACACCAGCTTCTTTGGCGGCGATTACAACCCCACCACTGACCGTGATTTCGTGGCGCTCAGCATGGGCATGAGCTTCTAAGCACAGACACCGAGAGAGGAAGATTCCATGAAGATCGACAAGCAATGCCTGATGCACGCCGGTGCCCTGATGCTCAGCCTGTTGGCCACCAGCGTGATGGCCAAGGTATCGCCCGAGGAAGCGGCAAAACTGGGCACCACCCTGACCCCGATGGGCGCCGAGAAGGCCGGTAACGCCGATGGCAGCATCCCGGCCTGGACCGGCGGGCTGCCCGTGAACGCCGGCGCCGTGGACAGCAAGGGCTTCCTGGCCGACCCGTTTGCCGACGAAAAGCCGCTGTTCACCATCACCGCGCAGAACGCCGCGCAGTACAAGGACAAGCTCACCGCCGGGCAGCTGGCGATGCTCGAACGCTACCCGCAGACCTACAAGATCCCGGTGTACAAGACCCACCGCAGCGCCGCACTGCCGGACAAGATCTATGCCGCGGCCAAGCAGAGCGCGCTGAACACCGAGGGCATCGATGGTGGCAACGGCCTGGTCAACTTCAATGAAAGCCGCTACTACGCCTTCCCTATCCCGACGTCGGGTGTGGAAGTGGTGTGGAACCACACCACCCGTTACCGCGGCGGTAACATCAAGCGCCTGATGACCCGCGTCCAGCCCCAGGTCAACGGTGATTTCAGCGTGGTCAAGTTCGAGGACGAGATTTCCTACCCCAACGAACTGGCCGACCAGGACAAGGGCAAGGCCGACAACGTGCTGTTCTACTTCCTCCAGCGGGTGACCGCGCCGTCGCGCCTGGCGGGTAGCGTGCTGCTGGTGCACGAGACCATTGACCAGGTCAAGGAACCGCGCATGGCGTGGGTCTACAACGCCGGCCAGCGCCGCGTGCGGCGTGCCCCGCAGGTGGCCTACGACGGCCCGGCGACCGCTGCCGACGGCCTGGCGACCTCCGACAACTACGACATGTTCAACGGTGCGCCAGACCGTTACGACTGGAAGCTGGTGGGCAAGAAGGAGCTGTACATCCCCTACAACAGCTACAAGCTGGACTCGCCGAACCTGAAATATGGCGACATCCTCAAGGCTGGCCACATCAACCAGGACCTGACCCGTTACGAGCTGCACCGGGTGTGGGAGGTGGTGGCCACCCTCAAGCCCAATGCGCGGCACATCTATGCCACCCGCCACATGTACTTCGACGAGGACAGCTGGGAGCTGGCAGAAGTCGACCATTACGATGGCCGCGGCCAGTTGTGGCGTGTGGGCGAGGGCCATATCCAGCAGTACTACAACAAGCAGGTTCCGGGTTACACCGCTGAGGCGCTGTATGACCTGGTGGCGGGCCGCTACTCGGTGGTGGGCCTGAAAAACGAAGAAAAGCGCAGCATCGAGTTTGGCTTCCAGAGCGTGGCGGCCAACTACACGACCGCTGCGCTGCGCCAGGCCGGCGTGCGCTGAGGGTCATGTCATTCGAGGTGCAGGTGACTAGCGCGTGAGGGCGGCCCACATTTGTTTCGGGCCAATCCATCCTGTGAGGTCTCTACTGTCCGCCTTGGTGCATGCCTTGAGTCATGTGGGGCGGCGGTAGCGTCCATGCAAAAACCGCGTCGTACAAACAGGGCGGACAGGGGAGATGGACCAGGAGTAACTGGCCCGAAACAGATGTGGGAGCTGGCTTGCCAGCGATGCGCCGCGCGGGCGGCGCTCGATCTTGAGAGCACTACAAGCCTCTCGCCAAACACCTGGCAGCCCTAACGCGGTCACCTTGAAAGGGATGGCGCCAAGGCACACAAAAAAGCAACACCCCTCCGGGATCGACGCTGCACTTACAGGCAACTGCAAGGTTGCCTCTTTTTTTTCCGCAGCATTCGTTTGCGTTGAGGGGGCACTCCCCTGCAACATGCTGCAAAAGAACAACAAGCCGTACGTACCAATGTTTGAACCGCAAACCGCTGCATCCACCCATTCCGGCCTTGCGCGACTGGCGCCGGGCCNGGGCGGCGCTCGATCTTGAGAGCACTACAAGCCTCTCGCCAAACACCTGGCAGCCCTAACGCGGTCACCTTGAAAGGGATGGCGCCAAGGCACACAAAAAAGCAACACCCCTCCGGGATCGACGCTGCACTTACAGGCAACTGCAAGGTTGCCTCTTTTTTTTCCGCAGCATTCGTTTGCGTTGAGGGGGCACTCCCCTGCAACATGCTGCAAAAGAACAACAAGCCGTACGTACCAATGTTTGAACCGCAAACCGCTGCATCCACCCATTCCGGCCTTGCGCGACTGGCGCCGGGCCACCTCTGGCGCAAACGTCTGAGCGAGCCGCTGCTGGCGGCCGATTGCCGCCTGCGGCTGTTGTGCGCGCCTGCCGGCAGTGGCAAGAGCGCGTTGCTGGGCGAATGCGCCCAGAGTTGCCCGCCGGGCGTACGCGCGGTCTACCTGAACCTGCGCGGCAAGGCGCTGAGCACCGAGCTGTTCCTGCAACAGCTGGCCAGCGCGTTGGCGGTAGGCAACGACACGGACCAGGTCCGGCGCGCCCTGGCCGAAGCCACCAGCGGCCTGTGGCTGTTTATCGACGACTACCCGCGCTTTCCCGACCCGGCCCTGGACGAGCTGCTCAATGAGCTGATCCACGCCGCCTCGGCGCAGGTGCACTGGTGGCTGGCCGGGCGTCGCCGGCCGGCCTTGCAATTGATGCGCTTGCTGCTCGATGGCGAGCTGTTCGAACTGGGCAGCAGCGAACTGGCGTTCAACCAGCAGGAGATAGCCGAACTGCTGCAGGCCCGGGGCCTGCAACTGCCCAGGGCGCAGCTCAAGCAGCTGCACGCCGACACCCAGGGCTGGTGTGCGGGCCTGCGCCTGTACCAGCTGGCCCTCAAGGGCCAGGCCACGCCGCCGGGCTTCGAGGTGGCGGACAACCTCTTGTACGAATACCTGCGCCGGGAACTGCTCGACGGGCTGCCCGCACACTGGCACCAGGCACTGTTTACCCTGGCGCAATTGCCTTGCTTCGATGCTGGCCTGAGCGAGCACCTGCTCGGTGTGGGCGAGGGCGCCGAGGTGCTCGAGCAATTGAACGCCTGCGGGCTGTTCATCGAGCCCGCCGGTGGCGATAACCAGGCCCTGCGGGTGCAGCCCGTGGTGCGCGACATCCTGGCCGCGCAGTTGCCCGAGGCCCTGGCCAAGGCGGTGTGCCGCAAGGCCTGCCAGTGGTACGTGAGCCAGGACAACCTGCGCATGGCCCTGGCCTTCGCGGTGCGCGCCGAACAGGTGGAAATGGCCGCCAGCCTCATGCAGCGCTTTATCGGCGACTACCTGTTGCAGGGCCGCAGCCTCGCCCAGGTGCTGGAGTGGCGCCGCGAATTGCCCCTGGAACTGCTGAACAGTACCCCCCGCCTGTTGTTGCTCAATGCCTGGGCGCTGATGCTCAGCGGGCGGCTCGACGAAGCCCAGCGCCTGACCGAACAGCTGGCGCGCTTCATGCCGCAAGCCGACCCGTTGCGTCAGTTTGAACTGATTGCCCAATGGAAGGCCCTGTGTGGCAACATCGCGTTCCACCGTGGCCAGGGCGAACAGGCCCGCCAGTGGCTGGCAGAGGCGGTGGCCGAACTGCCAGAACGCGCCTGGGGGCAGCGCCTGTTCTGCTTCGCGCTGCAGGTCGACCTGGCCCTGGTCGAGGGCCAGCTGGACCAGGCCCTGGCGCTCAATCGCCAGGCCACCAAGGAAGCTCGCCAGTACGCAAGCCTGGCGATGGAAAGCGTGATGGCCCTGGGGCACGTGAAGCTGTTGGAAATTCGCGGCGAACTGCTGCGTGCCGAAACCCTGCTCAAGCGCCTGTACACCGAGCTGACCAACGCCTGGGGTGCCGAATCCAGCCCGATGCGTGGGCGGGTGCAGTTGCGCCGGGCGACGATCCTGCTGCAGCAGGGGCGTTACCAGGACGCCGAGGCGGCGTATCAGTCGGGCATGCTCGAGTGCCAGACCTGCGGCGATGCCGCCGCCTTCTGGGGGCACCTGGGGCTGGCCGAGCTGGACGCCGTGCAGGGTGACCTGGCCAGTGCCTTTTCGCGGATCGCCGACGCCGAACGGGCCATGCAGTACAACCACATCAATGACACCATCTACCAGGGGCTGATCCTGCGTGCCAAGGCGCGCCTGTGGCTGCACCAGGGCCGTGCCGAGCAGGCCCTGAAGGCCCTGGACGCCTTGCCGCCGCTGGCGCTGACGTTCTCGCCCTACGGCTCGCCCGACCTGCACCTGCGCCTGCAACTGCTCAAAGGGCAGGCCGCCCTTGCCACGGGCGCGCTGGCGCCGGCACTGGAGGGGCTGGCCGCGTTGCATGCCCTGGCCGGGCGGCAAGGGCGCTGGGCGCTGGCCTGCGAAGTCGGCTTCAGCCTGAGCGAAGCCCTGCATGCCGACAACAAGCCGGCCCAGGCCAAGCAGATGTTGTTGGAGTCGCTCGGCCAGGCCCGGCAGATGGGCCTGGTCAATGTCGAGCGCGCCTTCACCCGGCGCAACCCGGCGATGGCGCGCTGGGCCGGGGAGCCTGGCAGCCACGAAGGCGAGCCGGTGGCACTGCTGAGCCGGCGCGAACTGGACGTGCTCAAGCTGATCGCCCAGGGCTGTTCCAACCAGCAGATCGCCGAGAGCCTGTTCATCTCGCTGCACACGGTCAAGACCCACGCCCAGCGTATCAACTTCAAGCTGGGGGTCGAGCGCCGCACTCAGGCGGTTGCCCGGGCCAAGGAGCTGGGCCTGAACTGATCAGCCCGCTGGCGTTTCCAGCAACTGCCGGCGGCGCTGCCGGGGCGTCATCCCGTACCAGCGTCGGCAGGCCCGGTTGAACACGCTTTGCTCGCTGTAGCCGAGCAGGCCGGCGACCTGGGAGAAGGGCATGTTGCGCTCGGCCAGGTAGTGCTCGGCACGGTCGCGGCGCACGCCTTCGAGCAGGCTGTCGAAACCGCTGCCCTGTTCGGCCAGGCGCCGTTGCAGCACCCGCTCATGCAGCCCCAACTGTTCGGCCACCAGGGCCAGGCGGCAGCGTTGGGTGGGCAGCAGCCGCAGGATCAGGCGCTCGACCTGCTGCAGCAGGCCCAGTGGCTGGGTGGCGTCGAACTGGCTCAGGTAATGGGCCAGGGTCCGGTGCAGCAGCGGGTCCTGCTGGGCGATGGGCTGCTCCAGCTGTTCGGCCTTGAGCACCAGTGCATTGCAGGGCTGACCGCAGTAGCTGGCGGCGTTGAAAAAGCGCCGGTAGCGCGCCGCCGGCAAGGGTGACAGGCCACTGAGCAGGATCGCCTGGGCGCTGAAATGGGCGCCGCACAACAGTTGCAGGGTCTTGTGGCCCACCCCCATCGCCAGCTCGATCATCTGCCGTTGCTGCACCAGGCCCGGCAGGCGGATGTCGATGGCCAGCCGCGGTGCGCCGTCGTCGTCGCGTTCCAGGTCCAGGTGAATGCCAGGGCTGTGGTAGTCGATGAACTGCACGATGTCCGCCAGGGCCAGGCCCACCGTCGCCGAACTGCGGGCGATCAGCGCCACCGGGCCGAGCACGTGAAGGTCCTGGTAGTCGGCCATGCGCAGGCCGAAATCCGGGCAGTCGAGCTCTAGGGCTGCGCATTCGAGCAGGCCGACCAGCGCGCGCAGCGGCATCCGCGCATCGTCCTCGAGCAAGCGTTGCGGGTCGATCCGGAAGCGCTTGAGAAACGCCTCCGGCTCACCGCCCAACTGCTGGACGACCTCGCGAAAACCGGTGAGCGAGCTGTAGCGGATCAGTGCTGTCATGGTCGTCGAAAGTCAAAAAATAGTCGGCAAGGATCAATAAATTTGCACCCGTGCGGCCAACAATGCCAGTACCTTCCACCCTCCGAGAACAATAAAAATGGAATTCGACTACATCATTGTCGGCGCCGGCAGTGCCGGTTGCGTACTGGCCAACCGCCTGAGTGCCGACCCGTCGGTGCGCGTGTGCCTGCTCGAGGCAGGCGGCGCTGATCGTTCGCCGCTGATCCATGCGCCCATCGGCGTGGCCGCGATCCTGCCCACCCGGCATGTCAACTGGGCGTTCAAGACCGTGCCGCAACCAGGCTTGGGCGGGCGCCTGGGTTACCAGCCGCGAGGCAAGACCCTGGGTGGCAGCAGCTCGATCAACGGCATGATCTATATCCGCGGGCATCAGAGCGACTTCGACGACTGGGCCGCCCTGGGCAACCCCGGCTGGTCCCATGCCGACGTGCTGCCGTTCTTCCGCAAGAGCGAGATGTACCACGGCGGTGCCAGCGCACATCACGGTGGCGACGGCGAGCTGTACGTCGGCCGCGCCCCTTCGCACCCGGCCAGCCAAGCCTTCATCAAGGCCGCGCAGTTGGCCGGGCACCCTTACAACCCCGATTTCAATGGCGCCGACCAGGAAGGCGTTGGCCCGTACGACGTGACCATCCGCGAAGGCCGTCGCTGGAGTACCGCCACCGCCTTCCTCAAACCGGTGCGCGAGCAGCGCAGCAACCTGGTGGTGTTCACCAATGCCCAGGCCGAACGCATCCTGTTGCAGGGCAAGCGGGCAGTGGGGGTGCAGGTGCGCATCAAGGGCAAGCGCGAAGCGCTCAAGGCGCGCCGCGAGGTGCTGGTCAGTGCCGGAGCCTTCGGCAGCCCGCAGTTGCTGATGCTCTCCGGCATCGGTGCCGAGGCTGAGCTCAAGCCCCACGGCATCGCCGTGCAGCACGAACTGCCGGGGGTCGGCCAGAACCTGCAGGATCACCCCGACGTGGTGCTCTGCTATCGCAGCCAGGACACCTCGCTGCCCGGTTTCTCGGTGACCGGTGGGGTGAAGATGACCCAGGCGTTCGTCGAATACACCCGGAAAAAGACCGGTGTCTTCGCCAGCAACTGCGGGGAGGCCGGGGCTTTCCTCAAGACCGACCCCGGCCTGTCGCGCCCGGACATCCAGCTGCACTCGGTGATCAGCCTGGTCGACAACCACAACCGCCGCCTGCACTGGGGCCATGGCTACAGCTGCCATGTGTGCGTGTTGCGGCCCAAGAGCATCGGCACGGTGGGGTTGCACTCGGCTGACCCGCACGCCGCGCCGCGCATCGACCCGAAGCTGCTCAGCCACGACGATGACGTACGCACCTTGCTCAAGGGCTACCGCATGACCCGGGACATTCTCGAGCAGGCGCCGATGGCCCGCTATGCCATGCGCGACATTTACAGCCACGGGCTGTACGGCGACGAGGAACTGATCGAGGTGCTGCGCCAGCGCACCGACACCATCTACCACCCGGTCGGCACCTGCAAGATGGGCAACGACGAAGCCGCAGTGGTCGACAGCCAGTTGCGCGTGCAGGGTATGGAAGGGCTGCGGGTGGTCGATGCGTCGATCATGCCGACGCTGGTCGGGGGCAACACCAATGCCGCGTCGATCATGATCGCCGAGCGTGCGGCGCAGTGGTTGATGGGGGCGTGAGGTGAGCGGGGGCCTGGTGCGGTGTGCCAGGCTTTGCCGCTGAGAGATAACGGGTTCAAAGGGCGCGCCGAGCACTCTGTGGGAGCGGGTTTATCGGGACGCCGAACCGCCGCGAAGCAGGCGCCGTGGTGAATGGCACCGGCTGCGCCGGTGTTTGCGGGTAAACCCGCTCCCACAAGTTCGGCTCAACGGCAACGGTGGGTCGTAAGCAGTCCATCGTGAATGACTGCTTTCGACCCAAAGCTGCCATTCGTGTAGCGCGCCCTCGGAGGATGAGTTGGGACATACAAGGCACCAGTTCCAGATGCGCAGCATAATCCTCACACAGGCTCCCTTCACCCTTGCGGTCTAATGATGGCTTTGTGATCTCAGTCAGGTTAGGCTCGATCGCACCAGGGAGGAAGTGCGATGAACTTGTTCCTTTTGAGCTTCGCACTGCGGTGCTTTAAAGAGCGTTACGACAGCTGCCTCGTGCTTTTCTGGTCTACGCAATTCGACTCAATGCGAGGAAGGAATCCATGTCTTTTAGTGATTATTGGAAAGGCCCGGCACACCGGCAGCGTGCGGAGGCTCTGGAAGCCCAGCTCCTGGAGCTTCAAACCCAGTATTCTCAGTCACAGGCGCTCATTACGCAAATCGGTGCCATGGACGTAGTAGAGATTCAGAAACTTGTTGAGCAAGAAAAAGTGAGACTGGCGGCTGTTCGCGAAGAAACTCAACGCTCAGAACGGGAGCTGGCTGCGCTCGCGCAGCGTTCCATTGATCTGCAAGAGCAGATACTTGTTTGGGAGGAGACATTGCTCCTGGAGAGTTTTGCGCTCTACGAACCGAGGTTCAAGCTGACCAGTAGCCAAGAGTACAAGGCTCGCTTGGATAATGTTCGCGATCGGCAGAAGGTCATGGTCAAGAATGCACAGGCCGCAACCGGCAATATGCACTGGACGGTGAACAACAGCCAGGCGCAAGGTCGCAAGCTTGTGAACGACATGATCAAACTGGTGATTCGCTCCTTTAACAACGAAGCGGATGCTTGTGTAGCTAACGTAAAATTCGACAACGTTGAGCTTGGGGAGAAACGAATCCTTAAATCGTTCGAAGCCTGCAATCGGCTCGGCAAGATCATGAGTGTAGAGATCTCTGGTATTTACCTCGATCTTAAGCTCGACGAGCTTCACCTTGCCCATGAGTTCCAGATCAAGAAACAAGAAGAAAAGGAAGAGGCAAAGCGTGCCCGCGAAGAGCTTCGCGAGCAGCAAAAGCTGGAGCAGGAAATTCGCTCGGCGCGGGAGAAAATTGCCAAGGAGAGGAAGCACTTTACGACTGCTATGCGCGACCTTCAGACTCGCCTTGAACAAGTACAAACTGATGAAGAGCGCTCAGCGCTACTGGTAAAACTAGCCGAAATTGAAGCTGGTCGAGCCGAGTTAGAGAGCGAAGAAAAGCTCATAGATTATCGCGAGCAGAATGCCAAAGCCGGATATGTGTATGTGATTTCTAACCTTGGGGCATTCGGTGAAGGTGTTTACAAGATAGGCATGACACGCCGCTTGGAACCTATGGATCGAGTAGACGAACTGGGTGACGCCTCGGTGCCATTCTGGTTCGATGTGCATGCCATGGTTTTCTCTAATAATGCACCCGCGTTGGAAGCAAAGTTGCACGACCACTTTGCATCAGGCCGGCTCAACAAGGTCAATGGACGCAAAGAATTCTTCCGTGCTGACATTGCTGAGATCGAGAGAATCATCCGGGAAAATTATGATGCTGTTGTCGAAGTCACCCATGAGGCGCCGGCAGAGCAGTACCGTGAAAGCCTTCGCATGGCATTTCCAAAGCCAGCTATTCAGCAATCAGAGCGCATAGCTGTGCAAAGCTAAGGTGCATCGGCTTTGGGCCGCTCTGACGAGCGGCCGCTATCGGCCCTTAGCGAGCGCTTGCGGCCCATGGCTGCCGTTGAGTCGAACAGTAATCTTTGTGGGAGCGGGTTTACCCGCGAACACCGGAGCAGCCGGTGCCATTCACCGCGGCGTTTGCTTCGCGGGTGAACCCGCACCCACAGCGTGCGCGGCGCGCTTGTGAAACCCGTTCTCTTTCAGCGGTAACGACGGGTCGAAAGCATCCCCTCATGCATGGCTACCTGCATTTTCCCACTGACCCTTGATGCGACCCACGGCACTTGCTGAGTACCAGCCTCTGTATGTATAACCAGTGCTCATTTCCTACGCCCGTCCCGCACCGTGATTGCTCACTCCGTCGATGACCCTTTCTACTACCTGCACAACTTTCGCCAGGTACTGAACTGGGTCGAACAACGCTATGCCGACCTGCTCGATGACAGCGAGCATGGCTTCATCCGTGCCTTCACCCGCCTGCCAGCGCCTGCCCAGGCCTTGCTGGTGCGCATGGTCATGCGCAAGGGCGAGTGGTTTCGCAGCGACAAGCTCGATTACCACGAGATCGGCGATACCGATACCGCCCTGGCACCCTTGCTGGAGTTGGGCTGGGTCGATGCCCAGGCGCCACTGACGCTGGAGCAGCTATGGGCGCTGCTGCGCAAGGAAGAGGCGTTGCGCTGTTTTGCCGGACAACTCAGCCGGCCCAAGGCGGGCAAGGGCGAGCTGCTGGCGCAGTTGCAGGCTTTGGAGCTTGCTCCACGCCCGCTGGAGGCATGGTTCCCTGATTTTCCCGCACGTATCGTCCACTGGCGTTTGCAGCCGCTTTGCGACCGCTTGCGTCTGTTGTTCTTCGGCAACCTGTACCAGGATTGGTCGGAGTTCGTCCTCGCCGACCTGGGGGTGCTGCGCTACGAGCAGGTGGCCTTTGCCGATGATTCACGGGCCTTGCGCCAGCGCAGTGACGTGGCGCTGGCGATGGCCCTGCACCAGTGCGGCGAACGGCTGGAGCAGGGCGAGGCACCCGCCGCGCTGCTGGCCACGCTTGACGGGCTGGGCAGTGACAACCCGTGGTTGGCCCGGCGGCGTGCCCGCTTGCTGTTCAGTCTTGGGCAGCACTGTGAACGCCTGGGTGACTGGGACTTGGCCTTGCAGGTGTATGCCGGCAGCAGCCACCCCGAAGCACGCATTCGCCAGGTGCGGGTGTACGAACGCAGCGAACAATGGCAGTTGGCACACGCACTGGCTACGGAAATGGCCGGGGCGCCGGCCAACCCTCTCGAGCGCCAGGCCCTGGAGCGCATGTTGCCACGCCTGGCGCGCAAGCTCGGAGGTCCGCCACGACCGCGCCGCCGCAGTGACGCGGTGCAAGTGATCGAGCTGGAATTGCCGGCGGAGCTGGCAGTGCTCGGGGTGGAGGAGGCGGTGCGCCGGTATCTGGAGCAGGACGGTGGGGTTGCCCACTACGTCGAGAACACTTTATTCAACAGCCTGTTCGGTCTGCTTTGCTGGGAGGCGATCTTCGTCCCGCTGCCGGGGGCGTTTTTCCACCCGTTCCAGGTAGGCCCCCAGGACTTGCACGAGGACGACTTCCAGCAGCGTCGCGCGGTGCAATTCGAACGCTGCCTGGGACGGCTCGATGACGGTAGTCACCCTCAGGCGATCCGTGATTGCTATGCCGCCAAGCAAGGCCTGCAATCGCCGTTCGTGTTCTGGCAGATGCTCGACCAAGTGCTGCTGGACCAGGCCCTGGCGTGCCTGCCGGCCGCACACCTGAAGGCCTGTTTCGTGCGCCTGTTGCAGGATATTCGCAACAACCGCGCCGGCATGCCCGACCTGATCCAGTTCTGGCCGCAGGAGGGGCGCTACCGCATGGTCGAGGTCAAGGGGCCGGGCGATCGCCTGCAGGACAACCAGCTGCGCTGGCTGGCGTTCTGTCATGAGCACGGGCTGCCGGTGGTGGTCTGCCATGTGCGCTGGCAGGCCGAGCCATGAGCTACACGGTGGCCGTGCGCGCGCTGTGCGAGTTCAGCGCCAAGGTGGGCGACCTCGACCTGCGTTTCACGCCGTCACCGACGGCCCAGGAGGGTATCGCCGGTCATCGCCGGGTGGTGACGCGGCGCGCTGCCGGCTACGAGGCCGAGGTGGCGCTGGAAGGGGAATATCAGGGATTACGCGTGCGCGGGCGCGCCGACGGCTATGACCCGGCGCACAACCGCCTGGAAGAGATCAAGACCCACCGGGGCGATCTGGCCCGCCAGCCCGACAACCACCGCCAGTTGCACTGGGCCCAGGCCAAGGTCTATGCCTGGCTGCTGTGCCAGGCCCGCCAGCTCGCGGACATCGAAGTAGCGCTGGTCTACCTGGACATCGACAGCGACAGCCAGACCGTCATCAGCGAGCAGCACAGTGCCACTGCGTTACAAGAATTCTTTGAAACTCAATGCCAACGCTTCCTGGCGTGGGCCAGGGCTCAAGCGCAGCGCCTGGCCGAGCGCGACCTCGGCTTGCAAGCGCTGGCTTTCCCATACCCCGCGTTTCGACAAGGGCAGCGCCAGTTGGCCGAAACCCTGTACAAGGCGGTGAGCACCGGCCGTTGCCTGATGGCCCAGGCCAGCACCGGCATCGGCAAGACCCTCGGCACCTTGTTCCCGCTGCTCAAGGCCGTGGTGCCGCAGCAGCTGGACAAACTCTACTTCCTCACCGCCAAGACCCCCGGGCGAGCCCTGGCCCTGGATGCCTTGCGCCAGCTCACCCGCGACGGCAGCCAACCGGCCCTGCGTGCGCTGGAGCTGATCGCTCGGGACAAGGCCTGCGAATACCCCGAAAACGCCTGCCACGGCGAGTCCTGCCCGCTGGCCAAGGGCTTCTACGACCGCCTGCCCGCAGCCCGTGAAGCGGCGGCGGCCCTGCCATTGCTCGACCGCGCCAGCCTGCGCGAGGTGGCCCTGGCGCACCAGGTGTGCCCGTACTACCTCGGCCAGGAAATGGCGCGCTGGGTCGACCTGCTGGTGGCCGACTACAACTACTACTTCGATGCCCACGCCTTGCTGTTTGGCCTGGCCCAGGCCAACCAATGGCGCACGGCCGTGCTGGTGGACGAGGCACACAACCTGGTCGAGCGCGGCCGACAGATGTACAGCGCCAGCCTCGACCAAGGCCAGTTGCAGGCGCTGCGCCAGAGCAAACCGGCCGGGCTGGTCAGCGCGCTGGACCGCCTCAACCGCCAGTGGAATGCGCTGTACAAGGCCCAAGTGGCGCCGTACCAGGCCAGCGAGCAGTTGCCCGAAGCGTTCCTGCGCGCGCTGCAACAGTGCATCGGGCTGATCCAGGAGCGGATGAATCAGGCACCCGCCGACATTGAACCCAAGGTGCTGGAGTTCTTCTACCAGGCGTTGCAGTTCAGTCGCATCGCCGACCTGTTCGACGAACATTTCCTGTTCGATATCAGCCAGCGCAACGCCGCGCGCGGGCGGCGCCTGGCCACCCTGTGCCTGCGCAACGTGGTGCCGGCGCGCTTGCTTGGGCCACGGATCAGCGCGGCGCGCAGCGTCACGCTGTTTTCCGCCACGCTCAACCCCCGGCACTTCTACAGCGACTTGCTGGGCATGCCGGCCGACACCGCCTGGCTGGAGGTGGCTGCACCGTTTCGCGCTGAGCAGCTGGACGTGCGCATCGTCAGCCAGGTGTCCACCCGTTACCAGCAGCGGCAGGCCTCGCTGGCACCGATCGTCGAGCTGATCGCCACGCAGTATGTCGATCGGCCTGGCAACTACCTGGCGTTCTTCAGCAGCTTCGAATACCTCGAGCAAGTGGCGCAGCTGTTGGCCGAGCGCCACCCCGAACTGCCTCAATGGCGCCAGGCGCCGGGCATGGACGAGGCCGGGCGCGAAGCTTTCCTGGCGCGCTTTGTAGCAGACGGGCAGGGGGTCGGCTTTGCCGTACTCGGCGGCGCCTTCGGCGAGGGCGTCGACCTGCCGGGCACAAGGCTGATCGGTGCGTTCGTCGCCACCCTGGGCCTGCCCCAGGTCAACCCGGTCAACGAACAGTTCAAGCAACGCCTGGGCCGGCAGTTCGGCGCCGGTTTCGACTACGCCTATCTCTACCCGGGCGTGCGCAAGGTGATCCAGGCCGCAGGCCGGGTGATCCGCGGCGACCAGGACCGTGGCGTGCTGTACCTGATCGATGAGCGTTTCACCGAACCCCGGGTGCGGCAGATGTTCCCCAGCTGGTGGCAATGCGCCTGAACATGCCCATCGCCTGGCCGTGAAACTCCCAGTACACTGCGCGTTCCAACCCCAACATTCGTTGCATTCGAGGTTCTGCATGACGCTCAGTCCTTTGGCAGGCAAGCCGGCTCCGGCCAGCGTGCTGGTCGATATCCCCCGCCTGTTGACCGCCTACTACACCGGCCGCCCCGACGCCGCCGTGTCGGCCCAGCGCGTGGCCTTCGGCACCTCGGGCCACCGCGGCAGCTCGTTCGACCTGAGCTTCAACGAGTACCACGTGCTGGCGATCACCCAGGCCATCTGCCTGTACCGCCAGGAGAAGGGCATCGACGGCCCGCTGTTCATCGGTGCCGACACCCACGCGCTGTCCGCCCCGGCCGCCGCCAGTGCCCTGGAAGTGCTGGCCGCCAACGGCGTGCAGGTGATGCTGAGCAAAGATGACGAATACACCCCTACACCAGCGGTGTCCCACGCCATCCTCTGCCACAACCGTGGCCGCCAGCAGCAACTGGCCGACGGTATCGTCATCACCCCCTCACACAACCCGCCACAAAGCGGTGGTTTCAAGTACAACCCACCCAACGGCGGCCCCGCCGACAGCGACGTGACCAAGTGGATCGAGGCCAAGGCCAACGAGCTGCTGGCGGCCAACCTGGCCGGGGTCAAGCGCATGGACTACCAGCAGGCGCTGGCAGCCCCGACCACCCACCGCCATGACTATGTCAGCAACTACGTCGCTGACTTGGAAAACGTCATCGACTTCGACGTGATCCGTGCGGCCAAGCTGCGCCTGGGCGTCGACCCGCTGGGCGGCGCCGGGGTGCGCTACTGGTCGGCCATCGCCGAGCGCTACCAACTGAACCTGGAAGTGGTGAACACCGAGGTCGACCCGACCTTCCGCTTCATGTGCGTCGACTGGGACGGGCAGATCCGCATGGACCCATCCTCGCCCTACGCAATGCAGGGCCTGATCGGCCTGCGCGAGCGCTTCGACGTGGCCTTCGCCTGCGACCCGGACCATGACCGCCATGGCATCGTCACCGCCGACGGCCTGCTGCAACCGAACAACTATCTGGCTGTGGCCATCGACTACCTGTACCGCAACCGCCCGCAATGGCGCAGCGATGCGGCGGTGGGCAAGACCGTGGTGTCCAGCGGCCTGATCGACCGCGTCACCCAAGGTCTTGGCCGTGAGTTGTACGAAGTGCCGGTGGGCTTCAAGTTCTTCGCCCAGGGCCTGTTCGACGGCTCGCTGGGCTTTGGCGGCGAAGAAAGCGCCGGCGCCTCGTTCCTGCGCAAGGATGGCTCTGTCTGGGCCACCGACAAGGACGGCCTGATCCCAGCGCTGCTGGCCGCCGAGATGACCGCCCGTACCGGGCGCAACCCGAGCCAGATCTACGCCGACCTTACCGCCAAGCTGGGCAAGCCCTACGCCACCCGCGTCGAGGCCAAGGCCGATGCGCGGCAGAAGGCGGCATTGAGCAAGCTGGCGCCGGAGCAGGTCAAGTCCACCGAGCTGGCCGGTGAGCCGATCGAGCAGATCCTCAGCCATGCCCCGGGCAACAACCAGGCCATCGGCGGCCTGAAGGTGATGACCGCCAACGGCTGGTTCGCCGCGCGGCCGTCCGGCACCGAGGACATCTACAAGATCTACGCCGAAAGCTTCATCGACGAGGCGCACCTCAAGCGCCTGGTGGCCGAAGCGCAGGTACTGGTGGACGCGGCGATCGCCTGATCGGTTGCAAACGCTAGCGCGGGGCATGCCCGCTCCCACAAGCCCGAGTAGGCTTTGGTGGGGGTGGGCTTGCCCCGCGCTGCTTTCACTGTCCTGAAAATAGAACGCTCCATGCCATTTTGCCGGGCTACCGCGCTATTAGTCTCATCGGTAAGGTGATACCCATCTACGAGAGGAGGTTTCTCATGAAACAGATCCAGGGTATTCACCGCAGCCCCCACGCCCACTGGGTGGGCGACGGCTTCCCGGTGCGCAGCCTGTTCACCTACGACCACCTGGCCCGGCACATCAGCCCGTTCCTGCTGCTGGACTACGCCGGCCCCCACGACTTCGCCCCGACCAGCGCCCGCCGTGGCGTGGGTCAGCACCCGCACCGTGGTTTCGAAACCGTGACCATCGTCTACCAGGGCGAGCTGGAGCATCGCGATTCCACCGGCGCTGGCGGCCTGATCGGCCCAGGTGACGTGCAGTGGATGACCGCCGCCGGCGGCATCATCCATGAGGAGTTCCACTCGCCAGCGTTCGCCCGTACCGGCGGCACGCTGGAGATGGTGCAGTTGTGGGTCAACCTGCCGGCCAAGGACAAGCGTGCTGCCGCTGGCTACCAGACCCTGCTGACCAGCGACATCCCGGTGGTGACGCTGGAGGGCGAGGCGGGCAGCCTGCGGGTGATCGCCGGCCGCTACCTGCAACACCAGGGGCCGGCCCGCACCTTCACCGATATGGATGTGTGGGACCTGCGCCTGAAAGCCGGTGCCAGCCTGCAACTGCCGGTCGCCAGCGGTCGTAACGCCGCGTTGGTGGTGCTGCGCGGCACATTGCGGGTCAATGGCGAGCGCGAGGCTGGCCCGGCCAGCCTGGTGCTGTTCGAGCGTGACGGTGACGATCTGCACATCGAAGCGCTGGACGACGTCAGCGTGCTGTTGCTGAGCGGCGAGCCCATCGACGAGCCTATCGTCGGCTACGGCCCGTTCGTGATGAACAGCCAGGCGGAGATCGCCGAGTCGTTCGACGACTTCCACGCCGGGCGTTTCGGTAAGGTGGGCGGCGTCGAGTCGGGGCCTGCGCACTGATCGACAGCAACAAGGGCCGCTGCGCGGCCCATCGCCGGCAAGCCGGCTCCCACATCTTGCGCGGTCTGTGCAGGAGCGGCCTTGTGTCGCGAAAGGGGCGCGCAGCGCCCCCAGGATCTGGATTACACCTCAAGATCGCCGGGGCCGCTTTGCGGCCCTTTCGCGGCACAAGGCCGCTCCTACAGAAAGCCTGCGCAAGGCAGTTGCTCCCACCCTGCAAGCTTGAAGCGGCCCCGTCGTCGTGTTCAGCGACGCCACAGCCAATGATCCAGGCTCAACCGCCCCGAACCCTTGAGCAGTAACGGCAACAGCGCCACCAGGTAGATCAGCGGCAGCTTGAAGTTGCCATACCCCTGGTCGCTAATGGCATACCCCCGGGCCAGTTCCCCCAGGGTCGACCATTCTGCCGGCCAGTGCACCGCGGCAATTGCCACCACGGTGATCACCATCAGCACGGCACTGGCCAACCGCGTTCCCAACCCCAACAGCAACAGCAGCGGGCAGATCAGCTCGGCCCACATCGACAGCTGCCAGTTCAGATCGGCCGGCAGCAGGTTGAAGGGGAAGGGGAAGTTCGCCTGCAAATCGGCGAACCAGTTCGCCCCGTTGAATTTCTCCAACCCCGATTCGAAGAACTCCCAGGCCAGGAACAACCGCAACGGCAGGTCGGCACCCCAGCCACCAATCCGGTCGAGGGCAGTGAAGGGACGGCTGAAGGTTTGCGTCAGCATGAAGAAGCTCCTTTGTTTTCAGTGGGCACTTGCCGCAACGCGGCGATTGGCCTGTTTGGCGATGAGTTTCAGGGTGATGGCAGCGAACGTCAGGGCGAAGCCCAGCGGGTAACCGCCGCCCAGGGGGATACGCTTGTAGAACGACAGGCAGAACACCCCGGCCAGCACCCAGGTGCCGGTGCTGTGCAAACGCTTCCACAGGCGTGGGCCCAGCAGCTGTGTGGGCGCCTTGAAGGAGGTCAGGGCAAGCAGCAGGATGAACAGGTAGCCCAGCGAGCCCGGCAGGTTCGCCAGCGTGGAGCGCCCGGCCCAGAACAAGTCGGGGAAGCGCTGCGCGTACAGGTAGATCAGCACGCCGTGCACCGTGTGCGAGAAGGCGAAGGCCAGGCCCAGGTAACGCCGCTCGCGTAACAGTTGGCGGCTGGTGGGGCCTGGCAGCAGGGTGGCCAAGGTAGAGGCGAGGAAGGTCAACAGAAACAGCGCGAACGAACTGCGGGCGGTAGCGCGGATGGCGCTGCGCAGGCCTTCGGCGTCACCTGGCGAATGGGTGCCCAGCACGGCGGCGGTCATCAGCAAAACAAAGGCGGCGAGGGCGACGAACAACTTCCAACCGCTGGGCAAGGTCTTCATCTGGTAGTTCCCGGTGTGTGCGACGACGGCAGGGTGCCGTCGCTCTGTCATGGACCGGGAGTGTGCAGATGCAGGGTATCTGCGATGTGTCGATGGGGTTGGGGTTGTGTATCGGTTTGTAGCGTGACGCCCCCAGGCATTGCACCTGGGGGCGTTTGGGTCAGGCTACGTCGACCAGGACGATCTCGCTGTCTTCCAGTGCGGTCACCTTGAGCACCTGCTCCTGCTCGATCGCCACGCCGTCGCGGGCCTTGGCCTGCAGGCCGTTGACCTCGATACGGCCCTTGGCCGGTACCAGGTAGCCACGGCGACCTTCGTCGAAGCGGTACTCGGCGCTTTCCCCGGCACGCAGGGTGGCGGCCACCAGGCGGGCGTCGGTGCGGATGCGCAGGCTGTCTTCGTCGCCTTCACGCCCGCTGGCCAGGGTCACGAAGCCTTCGCCACGTTCACCCTTGGGGAACGGCCGGGTACCCCAGGACGGCGCGTCACCGACCTTCTCCGGGATGATCCAGATCTGGAAGATCCGCGTATCGACCTTCTCCTGGTTGTATTCGCTGTGCACGATGCCGCTACCGGCACTCATCACCTGCACGTCGCCGGCTTCGGTGCGGCCCTTGTTGCCCAGGCTGTCCTGGTGGGTAATGGCACCTTCGCGAACGTAGGTGATGATCTCCATGTCGCGGTGCGGGTGCGATGGGAAGCCACTGCCGGCGGCGATCAGGTCGTCGTTCCACACTCGCAGGTTGCCCCAGTGCATGCGCGCCGGGTCGTAATACTCGGCGAACGAGAAGTGGTGGTGGGCGTCGAGCCAGCCGTGGTTGGCGTGGCCAAGGCTTTCGAAGGGTCGCAGTTGCAGCATGATGGTGCTCCTCTGAATCGGTGGAATGGAGCCATGATGCGTGGTTGAAAGATCGAAAAAAAGCGTAAATATCGGCTTGATATGATCGAATTTGCAGATGTTTGTTTGTTCTGATTCTGGGTGCGATTCATCGCCTAATTGGCTGATTCACAAGCATTCGCTGGCGCTTTGCGGCGGATGAGGCGAACATGCCCGCTGTTCCGATTTTCAATGGAGTGACCGTGCCTCACGAGCAGCCCCAGGCCCCGGCCAATCTCACACCGCCTGCCCAGTTGCCCTGGTTGCGCCGCCTGGCCGCGCGCCTGCTCGGCCGTGGCCTGAGCCGCTTGCAGGCGCAGCACCGCGACTCCTGGTTCCTCGGCCATGCCACTGGCCAACGCACTGGCCACGCCGATGGCCTGCGCGAAGGTTACGAGCGTGGGCGGGTCGATGGCTACGAAGCCGGGCGCCAGGTGCTGGTAATTCGCGACACCCGCCCGGACCATGCCAGCGTCCCCGGCCAGGACGACAACCTGTTCGATGACTGGCGCCTGCCGTTGACTGCCGAGCTGAAAAAGCGCTTCAAGGCCGATGTCGCCCAGCGCCTGCCCGCCGAGGCCCAGCCCAGCGTCGCGCAGTGGAAGCTGATCTTCAGCGATACGCCGTCCACCTGCGTGGTAGCCGGGGCGGGCGCGGGCAAGTCGACCTCATTGGTGTTGCGCATCCTGCTGCTGCGCCACTACCTGGGTTTCGAGCTCGACGCCATGACCGTGGTGACCTTCACCCGCGAGTCGCGCAAGGACTTCATCCAGCGGCTGCTCCAGGTGTTCGCCCTGTGGCAGGTCGAGCTGTCGCCAACCCAGGGCCGTGAACTGGTGCGCACTTTCCATTCACGCATTCTGCCGCTGGTACGCAGCCTGCCTGGCTTCGCCCAGCTGCGCGCCTTCGAGATGCTCGGCAGCGAGATGCCCGCTGGCGCCGAGGCCAGCGCCGACAGCAACCCCTTCGACCTGCGCCTGAATGATGCCCAGCGCCAGCAACTGAACCTGTGCTACAGCGAGCTGCTGGAGGGCAATCCCCGTTTCGCCACGCTGATCGGCCAGTTGCGCCAAGAGGCGCTGCTGCTCAAGCCGCTGGACCCGGACCACCCCGACGTGCAGAAGCGCGTGCAGGTGACGCAGTTGGCGGCGCAGCGCGATGAAGAACTGTGCGATGTGATCGAGGACTTGTGGTTCGCCGCCGGCGCCTGGCCGATCAAGGGCATCGAGCCGTGCCGTGACACCGTGCAGATCCGCGGTAGCCGCTTCCATGTGCATGGCCGGCTGCAGGGGCTGGATGCCTGGGTGGTGCTGGGCTTCGACCCGACCGAAAGCGCCCAGTACCAGCGCCCCGGGGCGAAGCTGGCGGTGCGCGCGGAATGGGCGGTGAAACGCACGTTGCTTCAAGCTTTCTGCGACAAGCCATTGATATGGCTCGATAACTACGCAACAGCGAAGCGTTTGGCCGCATCGCTGGCCGGGGATGCCGTGGCCGGTCCCGGCTTCGAGTACAAGGTCAAGGGCGAGCTCGCCCCGGCACCCTTGCTCGATGCCTTCGTCAACGCCGCCAGCTTCATTGAGAACCTCGGGCTGGACGTCAACGCCGCCGTGGCGGCCATGCGCTTCCCGCCGGGCGACAGCGACGGGCCGTTCTTCGAAGCGCTGGCGTTGTACTGGAAAGCCTTCGAGGCGCACTTGCTGGCGCAGTCGCCACCGGTGATGACCTACAACCGCATGTTCGCCCTGTTCGGCGAGAACAACCCGGAGAACCTGCAGCTGCTGCCCGACCCGCTGCTGCGTCCGTTGGCGCACCTGATGATCGACGAATTCCAGGATGTCTCGCCACAGATCGTCAGCTGGCTGCGCGCCAGCCTCAAGGAGATCCGCCGGCGGGGTCCGTCCATGCATGGCGGCCGGGTGGCGCAGCACGCTTCGTTGATGTGCGTGGGTGACGACTGGCAATCGATCTACGGTTGGCGCGGCAGCTCGCCCAGGTACTTCATGGAGTTCGCCAAGACGTTCCCGTCGCCGGCCAATACCCGGGTGATGCTGGTGGACAACTACCGCAGCCAGCAGCACATCATCGATGCCGCCGAGCATCTGGTGAAGGGCACACCGGCCATCAGCGGCAAGAAAGCCAGGGCCAGCGGGCCTGCCGCCGCGTTGCCTCTTGCACCGGTGCGGGTCTTCGAGCGTGACGAGGCGGCCCTGGCGCAAACCGTGATAGAGCATTACCAGCAGGGCGAAACAGTCATGATGCTGTTTCGAAAAAGTAGCGATAAGTTATTGATAGAACAGCATTTATCATCACTAGTTAAAGCTGATTCTAGCTTGCCGATCGGGCAGCGCCGGCTCAAGCAACTGACCTACCACAGCGCCAAGGGCCTGCAAGCCGATGCCGTGTTCATGCTCGGCGACTGCCAGTACCTGACCACCTCGCCTTACAAGAACCAGGTATATCGCCTGGCCGGCCTGGGCAAGCCAGGCGATGCCCAGGCGTTCGACACGGCGCAGAAGGAAGAGGTGCAGCGCCTGGCCTACGTCGGTGTGACCCGCGCCATCCGCCACTGCTACTGGCATGTGGAAAGGCCCAACGGCGAGGCTGTCAACCAGCCGCGCGCGTCGAGCCAGGTGCAGGGGCAGCAGGCCTTCTTCGAAGACCTGCGCCAGGGGTGAGGGTCAGTTATTGCGGTCCAGTGGGCGGGTCAGCTCAAGGTACAGCGCGTCCTGGTCATCCTCCAGGCCCCGGGCCACACGGTTCATGCCGGCCACGTACTGGTTGCTGTCGATCTCCAGGCGCTGGAGTTGCCCTTGGCCGTCCAGCGGGCTTGCGCCCAGCGTTGCGCTCAGGGCATCGACCACGGGCGACTGCAAGGTGCCTTCCATTGCGCTGTCACTGTCAACGCACCATTCGAGGTATTCGAGGCCCGCGTCCCAGCGTGCCCTCAGCGCATCGAAGCTTGCCGAGTATTGCCCTCGCAGTACCCGCCGCCAACTGGGATGGCGCGATACCCAGGTGCGCCTCGCCACCTGGTCGCCATCGCGGCGCTGAACTTCTTCCATGACTTGGAATTCAGTCGGCCCGATAATGCGGGCCGCGTCTGGATAGAGCATCTGCGTCTGTGTTTCGGGAAACTCCAGGTCCGCCGCCAGGTTGATGCGCAGGGTCAGGCGAATTTCGATCAGGTCCAGCCCCTCACCGTCCAACAACGCAGGGTCGGGGATGTAGTCGAACCTGTGCAACCTGCCAATACGCGGTCGCGGGCCACGCTCCGAAGGCACCATCGCCTCCCAGGCCTGCGCATCCAGCAGGCCCGCACGGCGGTTGAAGCGCGCGCTGTAGAGCTCCTGGGCCAGTTCATTGACTTGGTCCCGGCGGTACAGGCTGCGCATGTAGCTGAACAGGCGTGGGTTTACACGCGGCTGGCCATGGGTCAATTCGAAGACCCGCACCTCGATCTGCAGCGTGCTCAACACGTCGGCACCGGCGTCGCCGCAACTGACCGGGAACAACGCTGCCACTTCGTCCAGCCTGTTGCGCAGTTCGGTGTCTGCCGCAGCGCTTTCCAGCAGTCGCCAGACCTGCCTGGCCAGCCGCTCGGGGGCGGCGTGGGCCGCGCTCGACAGCCCCGCCTGTTCCACGGCGCGGCGCAGAGCACTGTTGGCCTCGTCGGCGAACAGTGCTTCCCACAGGCGCTGTTGCGCAGGGGTGTCCGGTTGCAGCCAGTCTACCGGCGCTTGCCCCGGCAGCAGCGGTGGTTCCACCGGCCGCTCCACCACCACACCGGCCGCGCGCAATTGACGGCGGGTGGGTACATCCAGCGGGTTGAAGTTGAAACGCCACTCTTCGACGCGGTTGGGCAGCAACAGTGCCTCGATGAAAGGTGTGCTCAGCAATGTGCCCAGGCCTGGCACGGCGGTGATCTGGTTATGGCTCAGCCCGAGCAAGCGCAGCGCATGGTTTTCACTACCCATCAATGCCTCCAGCCCCTGCGGCCAGGCCGTCAACTGGCAGTTTTCCAGGTACAGGTTGGCCAGGCAGCGCATGTTTTGCAGGTTCGGGCCGATACCCAGTGGGTTGAGGCTCAGGTCCAGGCTTCGCAGCTCGACCAGGTTGCTGAAGCGCTGCGCCATCCCCGCGTCCAGTTCGATGCGGTTGTCGGACAGGTCCAGTTCTCGCAGGTGGTGGCGCTCGGTGAGTAGGGACAGCCCTTCTTCGGTCAAGGCCAGGCCGTTGCCGCGCAGGTCCAGCGTATGCAGCTCGTTGAGCAGAGGTAGCACGTCGTGGGCCTGGGCTGGAAGGTTCGCCAGGCCGCTTGCTTCGATATGCAACTCCTGCAGCCTTGGCGCATGCCGCAGCGCTTCGAACAGCGATGGCATGCTCAGGTTGCCACTGCTGCGTACCTCCAGGTGGGTCAACGAGGGAAACGATTGCAGATAGTCCGCAGGGAATGCCGGCACGTCGAGGTGCTCCAGGTGCAGCGCGTTGATATGGTCGAAGCGCGTGGTCAGCGGCGGCAGGCTGTCCAGTTCCAGGTCCGCCAGGACCAGGCGGTCGCCATCCACGCGGTGCCAGGCCCGGAGCAAGGTGCTGGCCAAACGGTGGGCAGGGCGCTGCAGTGCTGGCGGGCGTTGCGAGGCCCAGTCGTCCAGGCTCGCCTGCAAGGCTGCAAGCTCCCTGCGGTAGCCCTGCAGTTGCGCCGCCACGTTGCCTCGCGCACGCAGGGTGGCCAGCAACTGCCGGCGTTCGACTGCATCCATGACGGGGTACAGGGCTCGCAACTCCTGCTCTTCCCGAGGAAGGCGAGCATCCGGGCTCAAGGGGTAGCCAAAACGCCCGTCGGCCAGGCGCATGGGCGAGCGATAACCCGGGCGAATCGGCTGCTGGCCAATCAATCGCGCGGCTTTGGCACGATCGGCCTGCGCGGCGTGGAATACCTGCTCTGTCGTCCATTGCGGGTGCTCGGCCAGCAGCCCATCGCGGATCAGTGCGCTGTCGGCATTGGCCAGGCTTGCCCGATGCAACCCCAGGATCGCCCGGTCCAGGCGCAGCCGAGCTTGCAGGACGCGTGCCTCTTCGCCAACGCGTAACGGCACACGACCGGCGAGCAAGCGCTGGCGTTCGGCACGGTTGGCGTTGGCGACGATATCTTCGAGCACCGGTTCCGGCAGCGCCGGGAACTGCCTGCCCAGCACCTCGGCGGCTGGGCTCAACGGTGTGCGCTGGCCCTTGTAGAGGCTGTCGAACAGGCCTGCGCGCTTGCTGTCCAGGCGGTCGGCCAGCAAGTCCTGCAACGCCTGCTGGCGTTGCGCCGGTGGGGTGTCGACGGGCAGCAGGTCATTGATGCTGTGCTCGTCCAGGCCCTGCAGCACCACGCTGGCCAGCCTGCCACTGTCCAGGTCGTCGCGGCTCAGCAGGATGCTCAGGTCGCCTGGCAAATTGCGCCCGTAGCGGGTGGTGCTACCCCAAGCCTCCGGGCCATCGAAGACCTCCAGCAGCACATCCTCGGGCCAGCCGGGCAGTTCGCCCAGGGTGGGCACGGCGAAGTTCTTGTAGGCGGCCAACGGGCGGGCATGCCGGACGTTGTCGATGATCAGGTCGGCTTCGGTATCCTTGCGCAACCGCAGCAGGGCATCCTCGAGCAGCCCCGGCGTTTGCTCGCCTTCGATATACACCGCCTCCAGCGCACCGCGTTCCAGGCCGGTGCTGTCCAGCGCCGCCAGCAGGTCGGCATCGCCCAGCCCCTCGCTGATGGACCCAAGGCGACGCAACAGCTTCAGCCGATCCCAACCCTGCACCCGTTCGTGGGCCAGGCGCCACGCCCCCTTGCCATTGCCCCGCAGGTAGGGGCGATGACCCTTTGGCTCGCTCGGATGGGTCATTTGCCAATCGCCGTCGGCGTCACGCTCCACCTGAAAGGTGTCGCCATCGAGTTTTACGTAGTGCTTGCCGTCGTGGTGGTACACACCCTCGGTATCCGCTTCCAGGGCGGCAGGCAGCTCGACTGGGCTGCGGTACGGGCCCAGCTGGGGATCCCACAGCTTTTGCTTGCCCTCGAGCCAGATGCTCTCCATCCAGTCGACGAAGCCCGAAGCCTTGGCGCCCACGGCGACCGCGCCAAGCACCGCCGCGCTGCCCAGCGTGGCGCCCAGCGATTCGAGTTGCGCCACCACCTCGGCATGGTCGCCTTCGGACCAGGCCTCGTAGGCGTGAAAGGCCGAGTCCAGGAGCTGATAGGCGAATACCGCAAACATCACCGCGTCCAGCCCGGGGACGAACATCGCTGCCACGTTGAGCAGGTTCATCCCGGTCTCCTCCCAATGCTCCAGGCGCTCCTTGCGGGCCCTGGCATCAACGTCGGCGGTGGGCACGGCGATCGCCCTGGCATTGCCCTTGAGGCAACGTACATGTTCGTCATACAGCGCAGGCCAGTAGGGTTCGGCGAGTTTGCGCTCACGTATGTAGAGGCTGGGCTTGTCCCTGGGCTTGGTTTCGCGGGCCGGGTGCCCGTCGCGGGGGGGCGACGGCGGTTGCAAGGGCACCAGGCCTGGCGGCAGCTGAAAATCGTCGACCTCCTTGTACAGCGCGCCCTGGAGCGCGCTGGCCATCTTGGGGCGGTCGGCCTGGGCGACATGTTCGAGGAACTGCTGGCAGTAATCCGGCTCCTGCAAGCGTTGGCACAGGTAGCTTTCCAGCGCCTTCTGGTCGGCGAATTCCCTGACCTGACCCTCATCGTCGAATGGCAGGTGGACGATAATCGGTGCCGACGGACCTTCGGGCACCTTGAGCAGCAACAGGTCCTGGATCTCCATGCCCAGGAACTTGAGGCTGTAGGCGGCGATGTCCTGCTTGCCGTAGCGCGCTACCTGGCCATCGATGCAGAAGTGGCGCAGGGCCTGATAGCCGAGGGCGGTCAACTGGCCACGTAGGCGGGCATTCACCGCCTGCACGGTCAACTCCGCGCGCCGCGCGGCGATCCACGCGGTGCTCACCGTGGCTTTGCGCTCACCGGCAAAAATGCCGTCCAGGTGAGCCTGGTAACGCTTGCCCAGGTCCAGGGCGCGACACTGCGTGACGAACCGGGTAACGCTCAGGCCGGGCACTGCCGCGCCATCCGTGGCGGAGGCTTGCAGGCGGCTGAACGGGCCCACCTCGCTCACACCCTCGAAATTATGCATTGCCGCTTCCAGCAGGCTGCGCAGGGTTGGTTCGCCCGTTGCCTGGTAGGTCCACTCGGGCTGTGAGGTACCCGCTCCCAGGCCATAGTTCTCCAGGTCCGGTACGTGGTCCAGGTTCCCGGTCTGGATCGTCTCGAAGGGCTGGAAACAGTACTGCGCTGTGCCCACGGCGGTGCTGATGGCCAGCGTCTGTTGCAGCAAGCTCTCGCAGAACTGAGGCAGCTGTTGCAGGTCGCCGATGGCCTTGGCGAATGCTTTTCGGCTCACGGTGCGGGCGTGGATGGCCGAGCGCAGCAACTGCCGGTCATCGTGCGAGGCGCTGCTGAACCACGCGGCCTCATGGCGGTCGGGCTTGATATGTTCCTGGTGTGCCCGGCGTATCACCTTGCCGATGTGCCGAGGATGCAGCTGTCTGGTCCAGGCCGGCAGCGCGTCGAGGATCTGCTGGTGGTGGTAGGGTGCAACGGGGATGTCCATGGCGAACTCCTGATGGGTGAGCCCGCTATCGAACTGCAACGGGCTTTGCCGTTGGCGGTAGATATTGCCGCGCTGTGTTGCGGTCGGTTAAGTGCATGCCGCGGTCGGCCAGGGGCCAGCGCGGGCAGCGGCGCTGGGCGATGGTGAGCTGTCGCGGGGCAGGAGCCCCGGGCCTTGCCAGGGAGTGAAACGATGGCTGTGACCACCGCTGCGAAAGACCATTTGCTCGACCTCGACGGTATCGAGGTCGCGGTGCGTACCTGGGGCCGTGAAGACGGTATTCCGGTGCTGGCGCTGCATGGTTGGCTGGACAACGCCGCCTCGTTCGAGCGCCTGGCGCCATTGCTCGAGGGCTGCTTCGTGGTGGCCCCCGACCTGATCGGTCATGGCCGCAGCGACCATCGCCGCGACGACAGCGGCTACTACCTGTGGGAGCACGCCGAGGACATGCTGGCGGTGGTCGAGCGCCTTGGCTGGGGGCGCTTCCATGTGCTGGCCCATGGCATGGGCAGCGGGATCGCCTCGATCCTCGCGGCGTTGACCAGCGCCATCGCCAGCATGCAGTTCCTCGACGGCATGGGAGCGCCCTTCACCGTGGCCGACGGTGAGCGGGTCGAGCATATGGCCCGGGCGTTTCGCCTCAAGCGCCTGGTGCTGCGCAGTCGCCAGCAAGGGGTTGTCGAACCGCCGCTGGCCTGCTTCGCCAGCCTTGAGCACGCCCTCGGCCAATACCGCGAGCGCCTGACGCTGTCCGTGGAGGCCACGCGGCTGCTGGCGCTGCGCGACCTGCTGCAGGTGGGGGATGGCTATTGCTGGCGCCACGACCCTCGGCTGAACCTGCCCGAGCCAATGCCATTGACCGAAGGCGAGGCCTGCGAGCTGTTGCGGCAGGTGCGCTGCCCGTTGTACCTGTTGCTGGGGCGCCAGGGTGTCTTCGCCGATAACGGCTTCGCTCGCCGTCAGTCGGCGCTGCCCAGGCACACACGGGTCAGCTGGCACCCCGGCGGTCATCATTTTCATCTGGAGTCGCCGGGAGCCGCGTTGGCAGCGCAGATCCTGCGCACCCTGGGGCATCACGAAAGGGGCGGGTTGCAGCGGATGGTCAACGAGTAGCCGTCGGTGCTGCTAAGGTGCAGTGACATCCATGCTTGGAGTACCGCCGTGCCTGATTTCACCATCCTGCATATCGACCACATCGTGCTACGGGTCAGCGACCTGGAACGCAGCCTGGCGTTCTACCGTGACGTGCTGGGTTGTCCGGTCAACCGTCGCCGTGAGGACCTGGGCATGATCCACCTGAGCGCCGGCAGCCACCTGATCGACCTGGTCGCGGTGGACGGACCGCTGGGCAGCAAGGGCGGCCCGGCGCCTGGTCGGCAGGGGCATAACCTGGATCACCTGTGCCTGCGCATCGAACCGTTCGATGCGCAGGCGCTGGCCGACTACCTGGGCGCCGCCAAGGTGCGAGTTGAACCTGCCGAAACGCGCTACGGTGCCGAAGGCGAGGGATTGTCACTGTACTGCTTCGACCCCGATGGCAACCGCGTCGAGCTCAAGGGGCCGTCCGCGACGAGCAACACCGTCCGGCCCGAATAAGCCGTGGGGCGGACGCTTGTCGGACCCGATCCAGGCGCCGGCGGGCCAACTGTTCGTTGCCGCCACTGGACCTGTGTCGATGCATGCGAATGGATATCCCGGCAAAGCCGATTATGCTTCTGCTTACCTGCCGCGATCCGAGGCCCAGCCTCGTCGTGCTTCGCCGCAACCTGCAAGCCCTAAGGCCTGGGTGCGAGCGTGACCACCTGTTGAGCGACTCCGGCCTACATCGACAAGACGGAGGCGACCCATGGCGGTCCTGGACAGCAGTGCATCAACGGGCAGTAGTGCGCCCCAACGTGGCATCACCAAGGAGGAGCGCAAGGTCATCTTCGCTTCCTCGCTGGGTACCGTGTTCGAATGGTACGACTTCTACCTCTACGGCTCGCTGGCGGCGATCATCGCCAAGCACTTCTTCACCGGGGTCAATGAAACCACCGCGTTCATCTTCGCCCTGCTGGCCTTTGCCGCCGGTTTCGCGGTGAGGCCGTTCGGGGCCATCGTGTTCGGCCGCCTGGGCGACATGATCGGACGCAAGTACACCTTCCTCATCACCATCGTGATCATGGGCCTGTCCACCGCAGTGGTGGGGCTATTGCCGAGCTATGCGACGATTGGTGTGGCTGCGCCGGTGATTCTCATCACCCTGAGGTTGCTGCAGGGGCTGGCGCTGGGCGGCGAGTACGGCGGCGCGGCCACCTATGTGGCCGAGCATGCGCCCAAAGGCAAGCGCGGTTTCTTCACCGCCTGGATCCAGACCACTGCCACCCTCGGGCTGTTCCTGTCGCTGCTGGTGATCCTGGCCTGCCGCACGGCCATGGGCACCGAGGCATTCGAAGCCTGGGGCTGGCGCATACCCTTCCTGCTGTCGATCCTGCTGCTGGCGATTTCGGTGTACATCCGCATGCAACTGAACGAGTCGCCGGTGTTCATGAAGATGAAGGCCGAAGGCAAGGCGTCGAAGGCGCCGCTGACCGAGTCGTTCGGCCGCTGGGAGAACTTGAAGGTGGTGATCATGTCGCTGCTCGGCGGCACCGCCGGGCAGGCGGTGGTGTGGTACACCGGGCAGTTCTACGCGCTGTTCTTCCTGTTGCAGACGCTCAAGATCGACCCGCAGACCGCCAACCTGCTGATCGCAGGCTCGTTGCTGATCGGCACGCCGTTCTTCATCCTGTTCGGCAGCCTGTCCGACCGTATCGGCCGCAAGCCGATCATCATCGCCGGCTGCATCCTGGCGGCGTTGACCTATTTCCCGATCTTCAAGGGCCTGACCGAGTACGGCAACCCGGACGTGTTCGTCGCCCAGGAGCAAAACCCCGTGGTGGTGGTGGCCGACCCCGCTCAGTGCTCCTTCCAGTTCGACCCAGTGGGCAAGGCGCGTTTCACCAGCTCCTGCGATATCGCCAAGACCCTGCTGGCCAAGCGCGCCATCCCCTACGAGAACCAGGCCGCCGAGCCCGGCAGCGTGGCCCAGGTGCGTATCGGTGAGCGGGTGCTGCAAAGCTTCGATGGCAGCAGCCTGGCGGCGGCAGACTTCAAGGCGCAGAACGATGCCTTCACCACCACCCTGGGTGGCGCGCTGAAAGAGGCCGGCTACCCGGAAAAAGCCGACCCGGCGAAGATCCACTACCCGATGGTGTTGCTACTGCTGACCATCCTGGTGATCTACGTGACCATGGTCTATGGGCCGATCGCCGCCTGGCTGGTGGAGCTGTTCCCGGCGCGCATCCGCTATACCTCCATGTCGCTGCCGTACCACATCGGCAATGGCTGGTTCGGCGGCTTCCTGCCGACCGTGGCATTCGCCATGGTGGCGGCCACCGGGGACATCTACTACGGGCTGTGGTACCCCATCGTCATCGCGGTGATGACCGCGGTGCTGGGTACCTTCTTCCTGCCCGAGACCAAGGACCGTGATATCAACCACACGTAAATGCCTGTCTTGAGACATGCACCAAGGCGGATAGCGGTACCCTCACAGGCAAAACTGGCCCGAAACAGATGTGGGAGCCGGCTTGCCGGCGATGCGCCGCGCGGGCGGCGCTCGATTTGCGCCCCTGTACAAAAGCTAAGGCGAACACCTGGAGGCCCTGACGCGATCCTCCGTGGGCCACAAAGCGTCCGCCGACACAGTTGCAGCGCCTTTGAACCGAGCGCCGCCCGCGCGGCGCATCGCCGGCAAGCCGGCTCCCACATCTGTTTCGGGCCAGTTTTGCCTGCGTCGCCGCGGCTGTGCGCCTTGGTGCATGTCTTGAGTCATGTGAGGGCTGCGCTATCCGCCTCGGCGCCTGGCAAGGGGGCGGCGCTCACATCAGATCAGTCGAAATACCCGCGCAACGTATAGCGGTAGCCGGTATCCACAGTGTTGTCGCTGCCAGGGCTGCTGGTCTTCTTCAACACGAACTCGAACGCTGGCTCGTAGAGCCCGTCGCGCACCAGTGCCCCCGCCAGCACCTCCACCTCGTACCAGCCATTGTCCAGTTCGATGATCGGTCGCCCCGGCTCCTGGTAGCGTGCCAGCAGGTCACCGAGGGTCTTGTTGGTGAAGTGCTGCAGGACGCGCCAGGTGAACAGCATCAGCGCGCGGTTCTCGACCCGCAGCACATGGCCGCCGCGGCGGTGCTTGAGGCGGCAGCCGGGCTCGAGCAGGGCCGGTGTGCGCCCATCGAGGGTGAACAGGATGCGGTAGGGCAGGTTGTCGATGCCGGCCAACGGCAGGATCACCCCCTGGCGCACGGCCAGGTCGCCGCTGTCGCCACGGGTGAACGCCCGGGCAAGGTCGTCGGGCAGTCCGTTTGCTTCTTTGAACTGCTCCAGCAGCTGGATATCGCCGAGCAGGAAGTAGTCGATCAGGTCGTTGAGGACTTCGTTGAATTCGTAGCGCATCGGTTTTCCTTGTTATGGCTGCGCCCTGTGGAGAGGGCAATGTAGCGCAAGGCCGGGACGCCGGACAGACTTCAGACTGCCTTCAGGTTAACGGCAGATACTGCCCCCACTCACGCTTGCGGGGGAGTGTCATGACCCAGCCGAACTGGAATGCCTTGTTCCCACTGCCCATCGGCACTCACGCCGAGCATCGGGCGCAAATGAGCCTGCTGCTGGCGGACGAACCGGGGCGCGATGAAGTCGAGTGGTTCATCCATGGCCGCTTCGCCGCATTGCACCATGCCGACATTCAGCACTTCCTGCCCGAGCTGCTGGCACTGCACGACCATCGCGGCAAGCTGATCGCCGCAGTCGGTGTGCGCCTCGCCGGCAGTGGCCCGCTGTTTCTCGAACGCTATCTGGAGCAACCGCTGGAGGGCGCCATGGCGTGCCTGGGCATCGGCCCGGCAGGTCGCGAGCAGTTGGTGGAAGTGGGCAACCTGGCGGCGCTCAGTGCCGGCAGCGCGCGGGTGATGATCATCGCCGTGACCTGGCTGCTGGCAGCGCGCGGGCTGAAGTGGGTGGCCTTCACGGGGGCGGCGACCCTGGTCAACAGCTTCCACCGCCTGGGCCTGGTGCCTACCGCCGTCGCCGCGGCCGACCCCGCGCGCCTGGCAGGCGAGGGTGGCCACTGGGGAAGCTACTACGCCCAGCATCCGCAGGTGTATGTCGGCAACATCGGCTACGGCCACGATGCCCTGGCCCGGGACGGGGTGTTCGAACGGCTTGGGTTACCCGTGATTGTCCAGGAGGCCGGCCATGCCGCATGAGGTTCAGGCGTTCTTCGAAACGTTGCAAGCGCATGCCCGTCACCTCCCCGAACAGCTGGCGGTGCAGGGCGCAACGGGCAACTTCAATTTCGCACAGCTATTGAATGAAGTGAGCCTGCGCGAGACCTGGTTGGGCGATCAACCACCCGGCACCCTGGCCTTAGCCCTGGAGAATGGTCCCGAGGCGCTGTTCTGGGACCTGGCGGCGCTGCGGGCCGGCAGGCCCAGCGTGTGGCTGCCGCCGTTCTTCAGTGCCGCCCAGCGTCGCCACTGCCTGGTCCAGAGCGATGCCCGCCTGGTACTGGCCGACGACAGATTGGTCGAGGAGTTGCGCGCGTGCGGCTTCACCCAGGGGCCACGCTTCTGGGCACGTCAGGCTCAGCAGGCCAATGCGTTGCCGCCCGGCACTGGCAAGATCACCTACACCTCCGGCAGTACCGGTGCGCCCAAAGGCGTGTGCCTGGGCGCTGGCGCCATGCTGCGGGTCGCGTTCGCGCTGGAAGCAGCCAGCCGTGCTATGGCCCCACGGCGCTATCTGGCGGTATTGCCGCTGGCAGTGCTGCTGGAAAATCTCGGGGTGTACGCTGCCTTGTTGGCCGGCGCGAGCGTGGGGCTCTACCCCCAGGCCCAGCTGGGCATCGGGGGTGCCAGCCAGGTGGACTTCAAGCGCTTGCTCGGCACCCTTGCGTTGTTCGAAGCCCAGAGCCTGATCCTGGTGCCGCAGCTGCTGCTGGGGTTGGTCACGGCCATCGAGCGTGGCCTGATGCAGATTGGTGCATTGCGTTTCGTCGCCGTGGGCGGTGCGCGGGTGGACCACAGTCTGCTGGCCCGCGCCGCAGCCGTGGGGTTGCCGGTGTACGAAGGGTACGGGTTGTCCGAGTGCGCGTCGGTGGTCTGCCTCAATCGGCCCGGCGCGACGCGGGCCGGTAGCGTCGGCCGGCCATTGCCGCACGTGCAGGTGCGCATCGCCGAGGACGGCGAGGTGCTGGTGGCAGGCTCGGCGCTGCTCGGTTACCTGGGCGATCCGCCGTTCACAGGCACGTGGTGGCCAACCGGTGATCTTGGCCACCTGGATGCCGATGGTTACCTGTTCCTGGCCGGGCGCAAGAAGCACCAGTTCATCACCAGCTTTGGACGCAACGTCAACCCTGAATGGGTGGAGGCGGCGCTGACCCAAGGCGGGGTGATCGCCCAGGCCTTCGTCCATGGCGAGGCGCAGCCCACCAACCTGGCCTTGCTCTGGCCGCTGGACCCGCAGGCCAGCGATGCGCAGCTCGAGCAGGCCGTCGCCTTGGCCAACCGGGGGCTGCCGGATTACGCCCAGGTTCACGCCTGGCAGCGCCTGCCCGAACCCCTTTGTGTCGCCGCCGGCACCTTGACCGCCAATGGCCGCCCGCGCCGCGACGCGATCCTCCATCACTACCGGACGCTGTTGTCCGCCAACCCGCCCCAGTGAGGTGTGTGATGTCCTTCTTCCAGACCCTGCAAGCACAGACCGCCGGGGAGCGCGACGCGCTGTTCGGCGTGCCGGTGATCCGCGACGCGCTGGGTGGCGTGGTCAGCCTGGAGGGCTATGTGGCCTTCCTGGGCCAGGCTTACCACCACGTGCGCCATACCGTGCCGCTGATGATGGCCTGTGGCGCGCGCCTGCCAACGCGTCTGGAATGGCTGCGTGGCGCGGTGTGCGAGTACATCGACGAGGAGTACGGCCACGAGCGCTGGATCCTCGATGACATCGCGGCCTGTGGCGCCGACCCCGCCCCTGTGCGCGATGGGCGCCCGGGCCAGCCCATCGAACTGATGGTGGCGTTTCTCTACGACCTGATCGCCCGTGGCAACCCGGTGGGGCTGTTCGGCATGGTCAATGTGCTGGAAGGCACCAGCATCGCCCTGGCCACCCAGGCCGCCGGCACTATCCAGCAGAGCCTGGGCTTGCCGGACAAGGCGTTCAGCTACCTCAGCTCCCACGGCGCGCTGGACCAGGACCATATGGCCACCTACCGAGGTCTGATGGACCGGCTCGATGACCCGGACGACCAGCACGCGGTCATCCACGCCGCCAAGGTGGTGTACCGCCTGTATACCGAGATGTTCCGGGAGTTGCCCCAGGCCGGCCAGCGCGAGGTGCGCCATGCGCTTGCCTGACTGCGTGGTGGTGCTTACCGGCGCCAGCGGTGGCATCGGCCTGGCCCTGGCCGACCAGCTGTGCGGTGCCGGGGCCAGGGTGCTGGCGGTGAGCCGTCGCATGGGGCGGCTGGCGCCGCTGCTGAACCGCTATGCGCAACAGTTGCGCTGGCAGGCCGCCGACCTGCGCGAGGCGCAGGGGCGCCAGGCGGTGCTGGCGGCGGCCCGGGCAATGGGCGGGGTGAACGTGCTGGTCAACGCTGCCGGGGTCAACCGCTTCGCCTTGCTTGACCAACTCGACGAGGCCACCCTCGACGAGCTGCTGGACATCAACCTCAAGGCGCCGCTGCAACTGACCCGCACCTGCCTGGCACTGCTGCGCGAGCAGCCGCGGGCACTGGTGGTGAATGTCGGTTCCACCTACGGCTCGATCGGCTACCCCGGCTACGCCAGCTACTGCGCCAGCAAGTTCGCCTTGCGCGGGTTCTCCGAAGCTTTGCGCCGGGAGCTCGCCGACACCTCGGTGAGCGTGCTCTACGTAGCCCCTCGAGCGACCCGCACGGCGATGAACAGCAGTGCCGCCAACGCGCTCAACCAGGCGCTGAAGGTTGGGGTGGACGATCCGCAGGATGTCGCCCGGGCGGTGCTCGATGCGGTACAGACCGAGCGCAGCGAACTGTACCTGGGCTGGCCGGAAAAACTGTTCGTGCGCCTGAACGGCATGCTCCCCGGCCTGGTCGATCGTGCGCTGCGCAAGCAACTGCCGCTGATCCGTCGCTACAGCACCCACCCCGGCAAGGAGACGAGTAAATGAAACGCCTGCTAGTGATCGGCCTGCTGGCCATGGCCCCGCTCACCTGGGCCCTGGACCAGGCCGGCAGCCAACGCCTGAGCGATGTCCAGCAACGCTGGGCGCAGATTCAGTACCGGTTGCCTGAGCCCCAGCGTGCTGCGGCGTTCGAGGCACTGGCCGTGCAATCGGCGGCCTTCGTGCGCCAGTACCCGGGCTCCGCCGAGCCACTGATCTGGGATGGCATCGTCAACAGCAGCTGGGCCGGTGCCACGGGCGGGCTTGGAGCGCTGGGCAAGGTCAAGGCCGCCCGTGCCAGCCTGGAGAAGGCCTTGGCCATGGACCCCAAGGCCCTGCAGGGGTCGGCCTACACCAGCCTGGGGGCGTTGTATGACCGGGTGCCGGGCTGGCCCCTGGGCTTCGGTGACAGCGACAAGGCCGAAACCATGCTGCGCCAGGCACTGGCGATCAACCCCGACGGTATCGACAGCAACTATTTCTGGGCCGACCACCTGTACCGGCACAACCGCTACAGCGAGGCTCGCGCAGCCCTGGACAAGGCGCTGCACGCCACGCCACGCCCAGGGCGAGAGCTGGCCGACCAGGGCCGCCGCGGGGAAATCGGTGCTTTACTCAAGGCGATCGAGGACAAACAGGACTGAGCATGCGCCTGCTGCTGGTTGAAGACGATACTGCGTTGGGGGAGGGCATCTGCGCCGGCCTGCGTCTGGAAGGCTACACCCTCGACTGGCTGCAGGACGGGCAGGCTGCGCTGCACGCCCTGTGCCACGAGGCCTTCGACCTGCTGGTGCTGGATCTGGGCCTGCCACGACTGGGTGGCCTGGAGCTGCTGCGCCGCCTGCGTGCCAGCGGTGATGCACTGCCGGTGCTGATCCTCACCGCGCGCGACGCCCTCGAGGACCGCATTGCCGGGCTCGATGCCGGTGCCGACGACTACCTGGTCAAGCCCTTCGACCTCAACGAACTCAAGGCTCGCCTGCGTGCCTTGCTGCGGCGCAGTGCCGGGCGCGCGCAACTGCTGATCGAGCATGCCGGGGTCAGCCTGGACCCAGCTACCCAGCAGGTGCGCTACAACGGTCAGCCGGTGGTACTCACGCCCAAGGAGTACCTGCTGCTGCACGAGCTGCTGGCCCAGCCGGGCAAGGTATTCACCCGCGAACGCCTGACCCGGCTGTTGTATGGCTGGGACGAGGAACCGGACAGCAACACCCTGGAGGTCAACGTTTACCAGCTGCGCAGGAAGTTGTTCAACGGGCTGATCCGCACCGTGCGGGGTATCGGCTATCTGGTGGAAGGCAAGGCATGACCTCGTTGCGCCAGCGCACCTTGTGGCGGGTCATGCTGTTGCTGCTGGTCGGCAGCGGCCTGCTGGCGCTGTACAACTACCATGACAGCCGCCACGAGATCACCGAAGTCTACGACGCCCACCTGGCGCAGAACGCTCGCTTGCTGCAGGGGGTCATGAGCCTGCCGGTGCAGGAGCAGAACCGCCAAGCGCTGTACCAGGCCTTCGACGAGGCATTGAGCAAGGCCGGCCGGCATCGGGTCGGCCACCCCTACGAAAGCAAGCTGGCGTTCCAGGTTTGGGACGATCAGGCCAGGTTGCTGGTGCATACGCCCAGCGCCCCGGCCTTCAGCGTTGTGCCGAGCACGCCGGGTTTCGCCGACGTGCAGGTGCAGGGCCAGCGCTGGCGGGGGTTCGTCCTGCCTGTGCCGGAGAAGCGATGGGTGATCTGGGTGGGTGAGCGCAACGATGTGCGCCTGGACCTGGTCGGGCGCATTGTGCGCCATACCCTGATGCCGTTCCTGCTCGGCAGCCTGGCCCTGGCGCTGCTGGTATGGGCCGCCATCGGCTGGGGTTTGCAGCCCTTGCAGAACATGGCCCGGGTGATCCGTGGCCGTCATGCCGAGTCGCTGGAGCCCCTGCAACTGGTCCCGCTGCCCAAGGAGCTGGAGCCTATGCAGGCGGCGATCAACCGCCTGCTGGCGCAGATCGATGAACTGCTGCGCCGCGAGCACCGCTTCATTGCCGACGCCGCCCATGAAATGCGCACGCCGCTGGCGATCCTGCGCCTGCACGCGCAGAACGCCCAATCCACGACCTCGGATGCCGAGCGGGACAAGGCGCTGGCGTTTCTCATCGGCGGCGTCGATCGCCTGACCCGAGTGGTCAACCAGTTGTTGACCCTGGCGCGACTGGAACCGCGCCTGGCCCAGCGTAACTGGGCCCCGGTGGATGTCGCGGCAGTGGTGGCCGAGACCCTGGCGGAGCTTACCCCCTGGATCCTGGCACGCGGCCTGGAACCGTCGCTGGAGATCGTCGAAGGCGATGACCACTGCCTGTCCAGCGATGCGGGTGCCCTGGGCATCGCCTTGCAGAACCTGGTGACCAACGCGGTGGAGCATTCAACGCCGGGAGGGCAAATCCGGGTGACATTGCGGCGCGAGAGGCAGGCATTGTTGCTGGAGGTCGAGGATGAAGGGCCAGGTATCCCTCCTGCGGACCTGCAACGCGTGTTCGAGCGCTTCTACAGCAAGGACGCCCCCAATGGTGCCGGGCTGGGGTTGTCGATTGTCGGCACCATCATGGACCGCCTGGGTGGTAGCGTGCAGCTGCGCAACACCGAGCCCCACGGTATCCGGGCGACCCTGGTCCTGGCGGGTATCAATGCTTTTGAGCGATCTGGATGAGGTTGCCGCAGGTGTCGTCGAACACCGCCACGGTCACCGGCCCCATCGCTGTGGGCGCCTGAGTGAACTTCACCCCGGCTTTGCACAGGCGGACGTATTCGGCCTGGATATCCCGCACGCCAAACGAGGTGGCGGGGATGCCATCCTGCCTGAGCGCGGCCTTGTAGGTTTTCGCCGCCGGATGCGCGTCGGGTTCGAGCAGCAGCTCTACGCCATTGGGGTCGTTGGGCGAGGTGAGGGTGAGCCAGCGGTGCTGGCCCATGGGGATGTCGTGCTTGGGCTCGAAGCCCAGCACATAGTGATAGAAGGCCAGGGCCTTGGCCTGGTCGTCGACGAGAATGCTGGTGACCACGATCTTCATGGGCGCACTCCAGGCGCGGGATGTACCTGCAAGTAAAGACCTTGCCCGGGGTTTGACCAGTCGCCTGTCAGCGGCTTTCAGCGCGGCGGTTGCAGGGCGACGAACGTACCATCCATCCGCCTGGCGTAAACCGCCGGACCAATGGCACGAATAGCTAATCCAAAAGTGATAGCAGATGGCTTGCATGGCGTTAAGGCCCATCTATGCTCAGCACATCCAGGGGGGCACAGGAGGCCCGGCACATGTTCGAGTACCATCGCAAGTCCGATCTGGTCGAGATCCAGCGTAGCCGCCAGGCCTTGGCGGGTGTGGAGGCGAAGCTCGCGGCGATCAGCCGCTCCATGGCGATGATCGAGTTCGCCCCCGACGGCACCATCCTCGAAGCCAACGACCACTTCTGCAAGACGATGGGCTACAGCGCCGACGAGATCCGCGGCAAGCACCACCGGCTGTTCTGCGACCCAGGCTACGCCAAGAGCGCCGAGTACCAGCAGTTGTGGCGCGAGCTGGGGCAGGGCAAGGCCATCAGCGGCACCTTCGAACGCCTGGACAAGGCCGGGCGCGAAGTGTGGCTGGAAGCCAGCTACATGCCGGTGCTCGACGAACACCAACAGGTCACCAGCGTGATCAAGGTGGCCTCGGACATCACCCGCCATGTGATCGAGGAGCATGAAAGCGAGAGCCTGCTCAAGGCCATCGGCCGCTCTATGGCGGTGGTCGAGTTCACCCCGGCCGGGCGGGTGATCAAGGCCAACCAGAACTTCCTCGACACCATGGGCTATCGCCTGGAGGAAGTGGTGGGTCGTCATCACGGGCTGTTCTGCCTGCCCCATGAGCGCGAATCGGCGCAGTACCGCGATTTCTGGGCGTCGCTCAATCGCGGCGAGTACCACTCGCACCGCTTCGAGCGGGTCAACAAGCAAGGGCAGACGGTCTACCTGGAAGCCTCCTACAACCCGATCTTCGACAACAAGGGGCGGCTGTACAAGGTGGTGAAGTTCGCCAGTGACATCACCCAACAGGTCAGCACCCAGCAGACTGCCGCCGATGCCGCCCACGCCAGCTCCGTGCAGACCGACGCCTGCGCGCGCAAGGGCACACAGGTGGTGCAGCAGACCGTCGAGGTGATCGAGCAGATTTCCGCCGAGCTCAACCAGGCCGCGCGCAGCCTCGATGCGGTGAGCCGCCAGTCCGAAGTGATCGGGCAGATCGTGCTGACCATCCGCGGTATCGCCGACCAGACCAACCTGCTGGCGCTCAACGCGGCGATCGAGGCGGCGCGGGCCGGCGAGCATGGCCGTGGCTTCGCCGTGGTCGCCGATGAAGTGCGCAGCCTCGCCGCGCGCACCAGCAAGGCGACCCTGGAGATCGTCGAGGTGGTCAAGCAGAACCACGACCTGTCCCTCACCGCCGTGGCCAGCATGCAATCGAGCCTGACCCGCACCGGGCTGGGGGTGGAGCTGGCCAACGAGGCCGGCACGGTGATCATGGAGATTCAGCAAGGCTCACGGCATGTGGTGGATGCGATCGATCAGATCAACTCGACCCTTCAATTGCACTGAGGCCTTCGCGTAGCTCCTGTTCCAGGGCTTGCAGGCTGTCCAGCAGGCGGGTGAGTGCCTGCGCGACCGGCTGGCCCTGGGCAATGGCCTGTTCGATGGCTTCGCAGTCCTGCACCACACCCCTTACCTTGAGCATCTTTGCGCCGCCCTTGATCCGGTGCACGGCCATGCCCAGGGCTGCGGGCGCCGGTGGCGTGCCCAGTTCGCGCAGCGATTGCAAGTCCTCGGCGGTGCTGGCAGCCAGTTGTTCGAGCAGGTGCAGGGTCAGTTGTTCATCGTCCTGGGTGAGGTGGCGCAGATGCGCCAGGGCAAAACCGCTGGCCGGTTGAGCGGGCGCTTCGGCTGGCGCCGAACCGGGCAACGTCAGGCAGGCGCGCAGGGCCTGCAAGCCGATGGGCTTGAACAGGCACTCATCCATGCCACTGTCCAGGCAACGCTGGCGTTCCTCGGCCTGGGCATTGGCGGTGACCCCGACGATGCGACAGGCCGGTAGTTGCTGCACCTGTTCCAGAGCCCGTATGTGCCGGGTCAGGGCGTGGCCGTCCATCACCGGCATGCTGCAATCGGTGATCAGCACATCAAAACGCGCGGGTTGCCACTGCGCCAACGCCGCCTGGCCATGCTCGGCGAGCGTCACCTGGTGGCCCAGCGAGCGTAGCTGCTTGTCCAGCAGCAACAGGTTGGCGGGGTAGTCGTCCACTACCAACACCCGCAGCGGGCCGCTGCCGACTTCACGGGCTGGCGGCGGGGTGGCGGTCACGCAGGGCGCTGGCGCGGTTGGCAAGCGCAGCAGCACATCGACCTGGGTGCCCAGCCCTTCCAGGCTCTGCAGGGTCAGCTGGCCGCCCATCAGCTCGCACAGGCTGCGACTGATCACCAGGCCCAGCCCTGCGCCCTGACGGGCCCGACGACCGTCGACCTGGGTGAAGGCGCCGAACAACCGTGCCTGGTCGGCCTGGCTGATGCCCACGCCGCTGTCCTTGACCCTCAGTGAAACCTGCAGTCCACCGCCGGCCTGGGCCGCCACCGACAGCGCAAGGTCGATGCGGCCTTCGTCGGTGAACTTGATCGCATTGCTCAGCAGGTTGGACAGCACCTGCTTGAGCCGCAGCGGGTCGGCCAGCGCCCAGCAGGGTGCGCTGGGCAGGGTCGCGCGCAGGCGGATGCCCTTGAGCCGCGCATTGCCCTCGAACACGCGCAGCGTGGTGCGTACCAGGGTAACCAGGTCGGTGGCCACCGGTTGCAGGGTCATGTGGCCAGACTCGATGCGCGAGATATCGAGAATGTCGCCGATCAGCTCCAGCAGACCGATCGCCGAGTCGTGGGCGGTGTCCAGTGCGTGGCTATCGATGTGCCCCCGGCGACTGTCCTCCAGGGCCAGTTCGAGCAAACCGATGACGGCGTTCATTGGCGTGCGGATTTCATGGCTCATGACCGCGAGGAAGGTGCTCTTCGCCTGGTTGGCCTGTTCGGCGTCCTCCTTGGCCTGGCGCAACTGTTCCAGCAGCCCACGGCTGAGCGCCAGTTGCTCCTGCAGGGCATTGCGGGCTTCAGTGCGCTGGTGGATCAGTTTGCGCAGGTAGGTGTTCCAGAACACCACGCCGGCCAGCAGTACAGCGGCCATCACCAGCACTTGCAGCGTGAGTGATCGATAGTCGCGCCAGGGGCTGTCGCTGACCACTGCGCTGGTGCGCCAACGGTTGGCCAATTGTTCCAGCTCGTCGGGGGCGATACTCAGCAGTGCCTTGTCGAGGATTGCCTGTAGCTGCGGCAGTGCTGGGTCGACGGCGAACGACGCGGGCAGCGGCTCGTCGCCCAATTGCCCGGCAATGCGCAGGCGCCCGCTGTAGCCTTGGTTGATGAAGTAGCTGGCGTTGATGTACGGGCTGAGGGCGACATCGGCCTCGTGCTTGATCACCGCCTCCATCAGTTGCAACGGATTCTCCACTTCTATCGGGCGTGCCCCGGGTGCCTGGCGCATCAACCTGTCGAGCAGCGGCGAGCCACGCAGTACGGCGACCCGCTGCTGGTCAAGGGGCTGCTGCAGGGGGAGGGCATCCTGGCGGGTCACCAGCACCAGTGGGCTGGCCAGGTACGGCCGGGTAAAACGCAGGCGCTTGGCCAAGCGCGGATCGCGACCGATGGCGCCGAGCATGGCGACACGGCCTTGGGCCGCCGCTTCGATCATCTCGTGGAACGACAGTGCCCCGATGATTTCGAAGCGCAGGCCGGTACGCTGGCTGATCTGTTCCAGCAGCTCGATGGCGACGCCGCGTGGCTGTTGCTGTTCGTCGGTGAAGCTCAAAGGGGCAAGACGGGTGTTGATCATCACCTTCACCGTGGGGTGCTGGGTGATCCAGGCGCGTTCCTCCATGCTGAGCGCATCCAGGCGGCGGTCGAGGAGGATATGGGTGCTACCGCTGGTCCAGCGCCGCAGGATGTTCAGCCGTTCACTGTCGGCGATGCGTTGCAAGGCCAGGTCGACCAGCCGGTGCAAACGCTGGTTGTCGCGGTCCAGGGCGAAGGCGAAGGTGCCAGCCGGGGTTTTGACGAAGTGATCGACTTTGACCATGCCCTGGTAATTGCGACTGATCACGTAGTCGGTGCTGATGGCGTCCCCCAAGTACGCATCGGCCTGGCCCAGGGCGACTGCGGCGACGCCGGCCAGGGTCGAGCGGTACAGGTTGACCTGGGCCTTGGGGTAGAGCTGCTGGACAGTCTGCAGGGGTAGGTAATGGTCGACCATGGCCAGGCGCTGGCCCGCCAGCTCGCCGCTTTGGAGCAGGGCCGGGCCTGGGCGGGAGACGATGACGGGCAGGTCGTCGGCATAGGGCAGGCTCAGGGTAAGCCCAGCGTCGGCGGCTTCAAAGGCGTTCGAGGTGCCCAGCAGGTCGATTTCGCCACGGTGCAGGGCGGCGATGGCGTGTGCGCGGTCAGGGAAGCGTCGTACTTCGACCGGCAAACCCAGCAGCTCGCCAACCAGGCCGGCGTAGTCGGCGCTCAAGCCCTCATAGTCTGCGTGGGTGATATTGATGTCGAAGGGCGGGTAGTCCGGGTGCGAGCCTCCCAGTATCAACACCCGATGCTCACGCAGCCACTGGCGGTCGGCCTCGGTGAATGCCAGTGGCGCTGCGGCGCTGCGTGAACGCGCCAACAGTGCGCGGTCTTCCCTGGCGAGCGCGGGCGATGACGCCAGCAGGGTCAGCACCAGGCACAACAGGGCGCCCCTGATCATGGTTCAAGCCACGTTGTTGCGTTTTGCCAGGTCGACCATCTCGACCAGCGACTCTACCTTGAGCTTCTCCATGATCCGGCCACGGTAAGTGCTGATGGTCTTGGCGCTGAGGTTCATCTGTTCGCCGATCAGCTTGTTGCTCTGCCCGGCGCTCAGGCGGCGCAGCACTTCCATTTCGCGGTTGGACAGGCTGCCCAGGCGCTCGGCCTCGCTTTCCAGGGTGTTGCTGTTCACTGCCATCTGCGGGAAGGTCGAGTAACCCTTGACCAGTGCCTTGAGTGCGAAGACCAGGGCGTCGAGGTCCTCGTCCTTGTTGACGAAGGCCGAGATGCCGGCATCCATGCAGCGACGCACGTAGAGATCGGCGGGTTGGCCGGTCAGGGCCATGATCCGCGGTGGGGGATCAAGCAGCTTGAGGCGCTTGATGACTTCCATGCCATCGAGGTCGGGCAGGCCTATGTCGAGGATGACCACGTCCGCCTTGGTTTCTGTGGCCAGGCGCGCGGCCTCCTTGCCTTTACCGGTTTCGCCGACGACGGTGAAACGTTCGCGCTCGAGCAGCATGCGTACGGCGAGGCGAACAATGTGATGGTCATCGACCAGCAGCACGGATGTCATGTGTAACTCCTGTCGTATTAAGCCCACGTCCTGTCATCCATCAGTCGCATGTCTGGGGACCGGTCGGGCAGCGCACCTTACGGCGATTCGCGACCCTGGGTACATAGGCGAGTATAGGCGTGTTGAATAAACGACGGAGTTTTGAGGAAAAGCCCTACAAATGGGGCAGTATTCCCCTCATGGAAGGCTCTAGAACGGACTTTTCAGGCGCAGCTTACATGTGCCTTGAGCGTCCGCTCGGCGACGGCCGGGTTGTTTTCAAGGGCCTGGCCCACCCGGGTTGGTCGGCTGACCAGCACGCCGCCGCAGTTGGGGCAGCGGCCGTGGAAATGCTGCTCGTTGCACGTGCGGCAGAAAGTGCATTCGAACGAGCAGATCAAGGCATCCGGTGAGTCGCCCGGCAGATCGGTATCGCAGCATTCGCAATTGGGGCGCAGTTCGAGCATGGCGGTGGCTCCTTCACATGAGAGCGGCCAGTGTGCGCCTTAGCTGCCTGGGCGGTAAAGGTGGGCGTGGCCGGCGCGGTACAGCGCCGAGTCGGCGAAGGGGGCATCCCCCAGCACATGGCCGACCAGGATCAGCGCGGTACGTCGGAAACCCTTGCTGGCCACACGTTCGACGATATCCGCCAGGGTACCCCTGGCCCAGTCCTGGTCCGGCCAGGTAGCGCGGTGCACCACCGCGATCGGGCAGTCGGCGCCATAGTGCGGGAGCAGCTCTTCGACGATACGCGCGAGGTTCTTGATACCCAAGTGGATGGCCAAGGTGCTGCCGTGGCGCGCCAGGTCGGCCAGTTGTTCGCCGGCCGGCATCGGCGAGCTGTCGCCGTAGCGAGTGAGGATCACCGTTTGGGCCACGTCCGGCAGGGTCAGCTCGCAGCCCAGCAGGGCGGCGCTGGCGGCGGTGGCGGTGACCCCGGGGATGATCTGGTAGTCGATGCCCAGTTCGCGCAGGTGGCGGATCTGCTCGCCGATGGCGCCGTACAGGCTGGGGTCGCCGCTGTGTACCCGGGCCACGTCCTGCCCATTGATGTGGGCCTGGCGCATGGCCTCGACGATCTGTTCCAGGTGCAGCTCGGCACTGTTGATCACGGTAAGGGCGCGGTGGCCTTCGAGCACGGCCGGGGGGACCAGGGAGCCGGCGTAGATGATCACCGGGCACTGGCGAATCAGGCGCTGGCCCTTGACCGTGATCAGCTCGGGGTCGCCGGGGCCGGCGCCGATGAAATAGACCGTCATGGCAAGTCCTTGCAGGTAAAAAAGCGGATTATCCGCCGATGGCCAGCGCCAGGGTAGCGCCGCCGAGGGCCTGGCGGGGGATGTGCAGGCGTGGCTGCAGCCCGTCGCGTCCGGCGAGCGCCAGGGCGCTGCTTTCGGCGACGCCCCAGCAACCGGTTTGGGCAAAGGCGCTGGCCGAGCGCAGGCTGAGCAGCGGCTCGAACACCAGCAGTTGCGGGGCGTCGAAGCAGATCAACGGCAACCCCAGGCGGTCGGCCAATGCCAGCAGCCCGGGCTCGCGTGCCTTGGGCGTGATGCTGGCGATACCGCGCAGCGCGCCCAGGGCCAGGCCGTGGTCGGTCAGGGTCTGGCGCAGCAGCACCGCCAGGGTCTCGACCGGGCAGCCACGGCGGCAGCCAAGGCCGGCGTACAACGCCGGCAGGGCTGGCGAAGGCATCAAGCCTGGCTGGAGCGACGGTAGAACCAGGCGCTGAGCAGGCCCAGGGCCACCCAGAACGCGGCGTTGGTCAGCCACGAAGCGATCTTGAACTGGGTCTCCAGGGCTTCGGGTGCCAGGCTTTCATGCACTTCGGGTTGCGGCGCACCGATCACATGAGGGATGACCAGCAGGGCCACGCCCAGCACCTTGAACAGCCAGTGATGGGCGAATACCAGCAGCGCCAGACCGGCGGCAGTGGCGGCGGCGGTACCGATCCACCACGTCTGGCGTTGACCCAGGTCGGCAGCGGCAGTGCCCGGCAACTCCGGGGGCAGGCCCAGGGTTGGCGCCAGGCAGAACACTGCGAAGCCGGCCAGGCCCCACAGGGCGCCAGTGCCTACTCGGCCTGGCTCACGCAGGCTATACAGGGCGACAAGGATCAGCGCGAAGCCGACCGCGACCACCAGATTGCCCCCGGTAGTAGACAGCACGCGCTGCCAGCCATCTTCCGGCGCCCAGGCTTCGGCACTGTGTTCATGCTCATGGGGGGCGGCGGCCTCGCCGTGTTCATGGTGTTCGGCCACCGGGGCCGCGCTTTCATAGGTTTCTGCCTGGAGAATCAACGGGGCGACCCAGAAACTCTGCAACAGGGTGAGCAGCAGGGCAGCGAGCAAGCCGCTGAAGCCCGCAGTACGGGCGATACGGGTAATCATGCAGGTTTACTCAGTGGCAGGGGAAGGCGGCGCTGTGGCGGGTGTCGTGGGCTGCGTTGTGCACCGCTTCGATGTGCGAGAAACCGGCGAAGTACACCAGGCACAGGCCCAGCAGGCTGGCGCCGATGGCAATGACCATGCGCTGGCTCAAGGTGGCGGGGGTGGCGATGCTGTGTTTGCTGGTGGTGATCGGCATGACGCGTTCCTCTGCTGCTTTTATTGGGGCAACGGGCAGGCGCGGCGCTCCCGGGCGCGACAGCCCAGGGGATACGACAGCGCCCGCCCACCGCGGGGTGTAGATGTGACGTCAGGCCGGTCTCCGGGCTGGCGAGGCGGAGCAGGGCTCCGTCGTTGGCGTCACCTTCCCATGCTGGATGATCCGGCACAGTGGTCAAGACGCTTCACTCGCTTACCGTTGCGGGGGCAGCACCGGCTTTGTCTGCTGTCTATTAAAGACGCGCGACGCACCGGTTTCCCGTTTCACCCCCAAAGGGGGCACCTGAACGCAGTGCGCTAGCAAATCACGGGGCAGGGCTTGCGTCAATCGCGGCGGCGGTTGACCGCCGTCGGGGGGATGCGTAGCCTTGCCGGTTCGAGGTTCTCCGGCACTGGCCGGAGCTAAGACGGGAACGCGGTACAAGCCGCGGCTGCCCCCGCAACTGTAGGCACCGAACAGGAATGGCACAGCCACTGCGTACGCGCGGGAAGGCGCCTTCCTATTGGCTTTGACGGCCAGCGGTGCAAGCCAGGAGACCTGCCTCGCAACGTTTTCGACTTTCAACCGGGCGGGGTGATCCGGTGGCGAACGCGCCCGGGCGGCAGTGCCCGTGGCTGTCGTCCCGCATGCCCGCGCCACTGCAGCCAAGGGCACCGCGACATGAAAACACTGGCCAAGCTCCCCGTCACCATCGTCACCGGCTTCCTCGGCTCGGGTAAAACCACGCTTTTGCGGCATATGCTCGACAACGCTCAGGGCCGCCGCATCGCGGTCATCGTCAACGAGTTCGGCGAGCTGGGCATCGATGGCGAAATCCTCAAGCAGTGCAGCATCGGTTGCACCGAAGAAGAAGCCAACGGCCGGGTCTACGAGCTGGCTAACGGTTGCCTGTGCTGCACCGTGCAGGAAGAGTTCTTCCCGGTGATGCGCGAACTGGTGGCCCGGCGCGGCGACCTCGACCACATCCTCATCGAAACCAGCGGCCTGGCCCTGCCCAAGCCCCTGGTTCAGGCCTTCCAGTGGCCGGAAATTCGCAACGCCTGCACCGTCGATGCGGTCATCACCGTGGTCGACAGCCCAGCCGTAGCCGCTGGCACCTTCGCTGCCTATCCCGACCAGGTGGACGCCCAGCGCAAGCTTGACCCCAACCTCGATCACGAATCGCCGCTGCACGAACTGTTCGCCGACCAGCTGGCCAGCGCCGACCTGGTGGTACTGAACAAGGCCGACCTGATCGACGCCGAAGGCTTGGCCAAGGTCCGTGCCGAAGTCGCCGAAGAGCTGCCACCGGCAGTCAAGGTGATCGAGGCCAGCAGCGGCCGCCTGCCGCTGGAGGTGTTGCTGGGCGTGGGCGCCGAGTCCGAGGCGCATATCGATGGCCGCCGTACCCACCATGATTCGCACCATGACGGCGATGATCACGACGATCACGACCATGACGCCTTCGACTCGATCTCCATCGACCTGCCCGAGGCCGACGAAAGCCTGCTGCTCGATGCCCTGACGCAACTGGTCACCGAGTTCGGCATTCTGCGCGCCAAAGGCTTCGCCGCCATCCCCGGCAAGCCGATGCGCCTGCTGATCCAGGGCGTGGGCACGCGCTTCGACAAGCACTTCGACCGCGCCTGGCGCACCGACGAGCCGCGCATCACCCGCCTGGTGCTGATCGGCCAGGACCTCGACGCCGAGCAACTGGAAGCGCGCCTGCGCCAAGCCCTGGGCGCCTGACCCATGCACCTGCTGCGGACCCAGCCCGGCGGCTTCGTGCCGGACGACAGCATCGCCGACCTCGGCCAGACCCCGGCCGAGCTGGTGATCCTCTGCAGCGGCGATTCACACCTGGCGCTGCTCGCCGAAACCGCCGAGCAGTTGCCAGATGATTTCCCCAGCGTGCGCCTGGCCAACCCTATGCAGGTGCAGAACCACGCCTCGGTCGACCTGTATGTCGACGAGGTGCTGCGCCACGCCAAGGTCATCCTGGTATCGCTGCATGGCGGTGTCGGTTACTGGCGTTATGGCGTGGAGCAACTGGTCGAGCTCGCCCAGCGTGGCGTGCAGTTGATCCTGGTGCCTGGCGACGACCGCCCCGACCCCGAACTGACCGACCTGGGCACGGTGCGCGGCGCGCAGGCCGAGCGCCTCTGGCATTACCTGCGCCAGGGCGGCAAGGCCAATGCCGTCAACCTGTTCAACTGCCTGGCCAGCCAGTGGCTGGGCCGCGACTATGCCTGGGACGAACCCCAGCCGTTGCCGCGCACCGCGGTGTATCACCCAAGCAAACCCAGCGCCGCGTTGCAGGACTGGTACGGCGAGTGGAACCCCGAGTGGCCGGTGGCGCCGCTGCTGTTCTACCGCTCGCACCTGCAGGCGGCCAACACGGCGTTCATCGATGTGTTCTGCCAGCGCCTCCAGGCCTGCGGGCTGAACCCGCTGCCAATCGCGGTGGCCAGCCTCAAGGAGCGTGCCTGCCTCGAGCAGGTCGAAGCCTGGCTCGACGAGGTGCAGGCCGAAGTGGTGATCAACACCACCGGCTTCGCCCTGTCCAGCCCCGAGCAGCCCAACCTGCGGCCACTGCGCCGCGACGTGCCGGTGTTGCAGGCGATCTGCGCTCAGGACAACCAGCCGGCCTGGGAGCAGAGCGAGCAGGGCTTGGGCGCCCGCGACCTGGCGATGCATATCGCCCTGCCGGAACTGGACGGGCGCATCATCACCCGCCCGGTGAGCTTCAAGGACCTGGCCTGGCGCAGCGAGCGCAGCCAGTCCGACGTGGTCTGCTACCGCGCCCACCCCGAACGCATGGACTTCGTCGCCGAACTGGCGCGGCGCTGGGTCGAGCTGGCACGCCTGGACAACCCGGAAAAGCGCGTGGCGCTGGTACTGGCCAATTACCCGACCCGCGACGGGCGCATCGGCAATGGCGTCGGCCTGGATACGCCCGGGGCGGCGCTTAATATCCTCAAGGCCCTGCAAGCACAGGGCTACCCGGTGGCCGGCCTGCCTGACAGCGGCACCGAGCTGATCCATCAGCTACTGGGCGGGGTGACCAACGACCTCGACCACCTCGACCAGCGCCCCTGCGCGCAAAGCCTGAGCCTGGCCGACTACCAGGCGGCCTTCGCCGCGTTGCCCGAGGCCAATCAGCGTGCCGTGCTCGAGCGCTGGGGCGCACCCGAGCAGGACCCGATGTACCGTAGCGGGCGCCTGATGGTGGCGGGGTTGCGCTACGGCCTGACCTTCGTCGGCATCCAGCCGGCGCGCGGCTACCAGGTCGACCACAGTGCGGTGTACCACGACCCCGACCTGGTGCCGCCGCATGGCTACCTGGCGTTTCACTTCTGGCTGCGCAACGGCTATGCCGCCGATGCCGTGATCCATGTCGGCAAGCACGGCAACCTGGAGTGGCTGCCGGGCAAAGGCGTGGGGCTGTCGAATGAATGCTGGCCGGACGCGCTACTTGGCCCGCTGCCGAACATCTACCCGTTCATCGTCAACGACCCGGGCGAGGGCGCCCAGGCCAAGCGTCGCACCCAGGCGGTGATCATCGATCACCTGATGCCACCTTTGACCCGCGCCGAGACCTACGGCCCGCTGCGCCACCTGGAGCAACTGGCCGACGAATACTACGAAGCGCAGTTGCTCGACCCACGCCGCGCCCGCGAATTGCAGCGCGATATCCTCGAACTGCTCAAGGCCAACCATATCGACCGCGAGCTGCAGCTCGAAGGCCAGCTCGACGACGCCGCCGTGTGGTTGCCGCGCCTGGACACCTACCTGTGCGACCTCAAGGAGTCGCAGATTCGCGACGGCTTGCACGTGTTCGGTCAGTCGCCAAGCGGCAGGCTGCGCAGTGACACGCTGCTGGCGCTGCTGCGGGTGGAGCGGGGCGACGGCAAGGGCGGCAATGCCAGCGTGATCCGCGCGCTGGCCCGGGCGCTGGCGCTGGGCTTCGACCCGCTCGATTGCGACTTGGGCCAGGCCTGGGAAGGGCCGCGCCCTGAAGTATTGGCGAACCTCGACAAGGCGCTGTGGCGTACCGCCGGCGATACCCGCGAACGGCTCGAACGGTTGGCACTGGCGCTGATCGAGCAGGCCCTCGCAGGCGAGTGTGCCTTCGCCGGGCAGGCAGGCTGGCAGCCAGTGCATGAGGTACTGCAAGCGCTGGTCGAACGGATCGCCCCCGACCTGGATGCTTGCGGCGCCGCCGAGATCGACGGCCTGCTGGCCGCACTGGCCGGGCGCTTCGTGCCCGCCGGGCCCAGCGGTGCCCCGAGTCGCGGGCGCCTCGACGTACTGCCCACCGGCCGCAACTTCTATACCGTCGATGTGCGCAACCTGCCCACCACCACCGCCTGGCGCCTGGGCTTTGCGTCGGCCAACCTGATTCTCGAGCGCCACTTGCAGGACCACGGCGACCATCTGCGTCAGCTGGGCCTGTCGGTGTGGGGCACGGCGACCATGCGCACCGGTGGCGATGACATCGCCCAGGCCATGGCGCTGATGGGCGTGCGCCCGGTGTGGGCGACCGGCAGCCAGCGGGTCGACGATTTCGAGATCCTGCCACTGAGCTTGCTCGACCGTCCGCGCGTCGATGTCACCTTGCGGGTCTCGGGCTTCTTCCGCGATGCCTTCGGCAACCTGATCCGGCTGTTCGACGCCGCAGTGCAGGCGGTGGCCGCGCTGGACGAACCGGACGATCTCAACCCGTTGGCCGCGCGGGTGCGCACCGAGCGCCAGGCGCTGCTCGACGAGGGCATGGAGCAGGAGCAGGCGACGCGCCAGGCTGGCTGGCGGGTATTCGGCGCCAAGCCCGGTGCCTATGGCGCAGGTGTGCAGAACGCCATCGACGGGCGCCTGTGGCAGAGCCGCGACGACCTCGCCGAGGTGTACCTCAACCACGGTGGCTACGCCTACGGCGTCAGCGACGAAGGCACCCCGGCCCGCGAGCGCTTCGCCCAGCGCCTGAGCCAGGTGCAGGCGGTGCTGCAGAACCAGGACAACCACGAGCACGACCTGCTCGATTCCAACGACTACTACCAGTTCCAGGGCGGCATGCTGGCCGCCGCCGAAACCCTGGCCGGCAGCGCCCGTGCCAGCTACCACGGTGACCACAGCCAGGCCGACCGGCCGCGTATCCGCACCCTGAAGGAAGAGCTGAACCGGGTGATCCGCGCCCGCGCGCTCAACCCCAAGTGGATCGACGGCGCCAAGCGCCATGGCTACAAGGGGGCGTTCGAGCTGGCGGCGACGGTCGACAATCTGTTCGCCTTCGACGCCACCACCCACCTGATCGACGACCACCATTACCAGGGCCTGGCCGACGCCTACGTGCTCGACCCGGCCACCCGTGATTTCATGCGTGAGCACAACCCCGAAGCCCTGCGCGACCTCACTGAGCGCCTGCTGGAAGCCCAGCAGCGTGGCCTCTGGCAGGATCCGGGCGACTACCGCGACAGCCTCGAGCAGCAGTTGCTCGAAGGCGAGGAAGACAGCTGAACATGAGCGAACCCGTGCAATTCCCCCTGGCCGCCGTGGTCGGCGCCGACGAACTGAAGCTGGCGCTGTGCCTGACCGCCATCGACCCGAAGATCGGCGGTGTGCTGATCGAGGGCCCGCGCGGCATGGCCAAGAGCACCCTGGCCCGGGGCCTGGCTGACCTGCTGGGCGACGGGCCGTTCGTTACCCTGCCACTGGGCGCCACCGAAGAGCGCCTGGTCGGTACCCTCGACCTCGACGCTGCGTTGGGCCAAGGCCAGGCGCGGTTCGCCCCGGGTGTGCTAGCCCAGGCCGACGGCGGCGTGCTGTACGTCGACGAGGTCAACCTGCTGCCCGATCCGCTGGTGGACCTGTTGCTGGACGTCGCCGCCAGTGGTACCAACCGCATCGAGCGTGACGGCATCTCCCATCGCCATGCCGCGCGCTTCGTGCTGATCGGCACCATGAACCCTGAAGAAGGGGAGTTGCGTCCGCAACTGCTGGACCGTTTTGGCCTGAATGTCGCCCTCGACGGCTTGCCGGCGCCAGCGGCACGCCAGCAGATCATTCGCCGTCGGCTGGCCTTCGACAGCGACCCGCAAGCGTTCTGCGCGCAGTGGGCCGCTGAACAGGCAGCGTTGCGCGAACGCTGCAACACGGCGCGTGAGCGTTTGCCGGCGATCGCCCTGGACGACCAGGCGCTGGGCTGGATCACCGAACGCTGCTTCGCCGCCGGGGTCGATGGCCTGCGCGCCGACCTGGTCTGGTTGCGCGCGGCCCGCGCCCACGCGGCCTGGCGCGGGCATTCGGCCATCGAGGAGGCCGATGTCGAGGCCGTAGCCGAGTTTGCCTTGCGCCACCGTCGCCGGGTCGAAACACCGCAACCTGAGCAATTTTGCGCCAACACCGACCGGCAAGGGCAGGCATCGGACTCGCAACGAGGTCAGGGCGACTGGGGGGCGTTGCCAGCGCAGCCGGTGGTCAGCGGCGCCCGACGTGAGGTACCGAACTGGGCAAAAAAGCCCTGAGCATCCGCCGAACAGGGCCAGCGGCGGATGCCAGGCTCCGCGCCGGCCAGCTGCAAGGTGGCAGCCGCGGCCGCCCACAGGCGACGGACAGTGGGCGGGTGGCTTGGCTGCCGACCTTGCTCAAGGGGCGCCCGCGGCAGCGCCGCGACTTGTGCTGGCAGCAGCGTCAGGCCCAGGCGCCGCAGCTGTGGTTGGTGATCGTCGATGCCTCGGCTTCCACCCGCCGCCACCAGGCGCTGGCCCAGGCCAAGGGGTTGTTGGCCGAACTGTTCGATCAAGCCTACCGGCAGCGCGCGCGCCTGGCGTTGCTCACCGCCAGCGGCAACCGGCCGCACTGGCAGCGCCATGGGCTGAAGGCCTCGGCGGCCTTGCAGCCGTGGTTGCGCGATCTTGGGGCGGGCGGTGGCACACCCTTGTTCGCCGCGCTGGAACAAGCGCGGCAGTGGTTGCTGGCTCGGGCCAAGCGGCTGCCCAATGAACAGCGGCGCTGCCTGGTGCTGACCGACGGTCGCCTGCAACGGCAAGCGGCGCTGCGGCCATTGCCGTGCGACACAGTGCTGGTTGACATGGAATTGGCGGCGGTGCGTATCGGCCGCGCACGGCAACTGGCCGAACAACTGCAAGCCGATTATCGGCATATCGAGCAGTTCGACTTGGTCAAATAATGTGAATAACTGCGGCGTAATGCCGCAGGCGCAGAAAGTTATCGGGCGAACACGGTGGAAGTTATACAAGTGCGTGACAGGCACGCACGTGTAACAGCCACCTGTTTACTTGGGCATCGACCAGGGTTGCAGGTCATAACCTTTCTGGCACAGTTCGGCACGCACTTCCTCGATCAGGCTCGCCCATTGCGCAGGGTCGGAATACACCCGCGAAGAGACTTGCTTGGCACCAATACGGGTGCTGGTCCGGTCGATCACTGCCAGGGTCAGTTCACCAGTACCGTTGGGTGCATCCCAGGCTACGCACTGGAAGGGTTCGAAGGCGTGGTCGGCAATCAGCAGTGCTTCGTTGACACGGAGCGGGGCGTTCATGGGTTCGGTCTCTCTATGGTCCCAAACAACTAAAATTAGGTTCCGCGGTGTTGTTCCGGCGTAGGGTACAGCGCGGGGTTATTCGTACTGATGCTCCAAGTCAGGGGATGAGTCACAAGGAACTGCAAATTTTTTTACGGCGTGCATTGCAATAACCTTTTGCCGCGTCGCCTGTGACGGCAAACGTTTGGGAAAATTCCCGTATCAGCATTGCAACAGCTGTGGGCTGACCAACGGTAGGGGGCGGCGTCAACTTCATTGCTACTGTTACTTTTGGCGCTGCAACATACTGTTTATAGATGGAAAACTAATTACCGGCGCCAAGGAAAGGTCATGTCTGAACCTGCCAGCCACCGCCGTCTATTGATCGTCGACCCCTGTGATGACTGCCACCGCCTGTTGCCCGGGCTGCGCAGCGTCGGTTGGGATGTACACAGCTGTGCCCTCGACGTTGCCCTGGAACACCCCTGCGATGTCGGCTTGCTGCGCTTGCAGGCGTCACACCTGCGCCGCCCGGACGCGGTCAAGGACATGATCAAGCGCAGCAACACCGAATGGATCGCGGTGCTCAGTGCCGAAGAACTGCGCATGCAGAATGTCGGCGACTTCGTCTGCGAATGGTTCTTCGACTTCCACACGCTGCCGTTCGATGTGTCGCGGGTGCAGGTCACCCTCGGCCGCGCCTTCGGCATGGCGCGCCTGCGCGGCAGGGGTACGCCGGCGGTGGATGAGCCCGAGCACGAACTGCTGGGCGACAGCCGGCCGATTCGCGAGCTGCGCAAGCTGCTCGGCAAACTGGCGCCCACCGAGTCGCCGGTGCTGATCCGCGGCGAAAGCGGTACCGGCAAGGAGCTGGTGGCGCGCACGCTGCACCGCCAGTCCCAGCGCCACGACCAACCGTTCATCCCCATCAACTGCGGGGCCATCCCGGAAAACCTGATCCAGTCCGAGCTGTTCGGGCATGAGAAGGGCGCCTTTACCGGTGCCCATCAACGCAAGATCGGGCGCATCGAGGCCGCCAATGGCGGCACGTTGTTCCTCGACGAGATCGGCGACCTGCCGTTGGAACTGCAGGCCAACCTGCTGCGCTTCCTGCAGGAGCGGCACATCGAGCGGGTCGGCGGCAACCAGCCGATTACAGTGGACGTGCGGGTATTAGCGGCGACCCATGTCGACCTGGAAAAAGCCATTGAGCAGGGGCGTTTTCGCGAAGACCTCTACTATCGGCTCAACGTCCTGCAGGTGGTGACCGCGCCGCTGCGCGACCGACATGGCGACCTGTCGATGCTGGCCAGCCATTTCGCGCGCTTCTACAGCCTGGAGACCGGGCGCAGGCCGCGCTCGTTCAGCGATGGTGCCCTGGCCGCCATGGGCCGCCACGACTGGCCTGGCAACGTGCGCGAGCTGGCCAACCGGGTGCGTCGTGGCCTGGTGCTGGCCGAAGGCCGGCAGATCGAGGCGAAGGACCTGGGCTTGCAGGACCAGGCAGACCTTGAGCCGCTGCTCGGCACGCTGGAGGACTACAAGCACCGCGCCGAGCGCCAGGCCCTGTGCGATGTGCTCAACCGCCACAGCGACAACTTGAGCAACGCGGCCAAGGTGCTGGGGATTTCCCGCCCGACCTTCTACCGCCTGCTGCACAAGCACCAGATCCGCTGAACCTCAGGCGCACTTGCGCTGGATCAACACCAGGCCGGCCCATCGGGCGGATCCTCAAGCCATACCGACCGCTTGAGAGGACCCGGCCATGAGCAGCACCTTCTTCATCCCCGCCGTGAACATCATGGGCATCGACTGCCTGGACGAGGCCATGGCCGCCATTGCCGGCTACGGCCTGCGCAAAGCACTTATCGTGACCGACCAAGGTTTGGCGCGCGCCGGTGTGGCCGAGCGCATCGCCGGCATGCTGGCCATGCGCGATATCGACTCGGTGGTATTCGATGGCGCCAAGCCCAACCCGAGCATCGCCAACGTCGAGGCGGGGCTGGCCATGCTCCAGCGCGAACGCTGCGACTGCGTGGTGTCGCTGGGTGGCGGCTCGCCCCACGACTGCGCCAAGGGCATTGCCCTGTGCGCCACCAACGGCGGGCATATCAGCGACTACGAGGGCGTCGACCGCTCGAGCAAGCCGCAGCTGCCGCTGATCGCCATCAACACCACCGCCGGCACCGCCAGCGAGATGACCCGCTTCTGCATCATCACCGACGAGGCGCGCCACGTGAAAATGGCCATCGTCGACCGCAACGTCACGCCGATCCTGTCGGTCAACGACCCGGCGCTGATGGTCGGCATGCCCAAGGCGCTGACTGCTGCCACCGGCATGGACGCGCTGACCCATGCCATCGAGGCCTATGTGTCCACTGCGGCCACGCCCATCACCGACGCCTGCGCGCTCAAGGCCATCAGCCTGATCAGCGACAACCTGCGCCAGGCGGTGGCCGACGGTGGTGATTTGCAGGCCCGGGAGAACATGGCCTATGCCCAGTTCCTCGCCGGCATGGCTTTCAACAACGCCTCGCTGGGTTATGTGCATGCCATGGCGCACCAATTGGGGGGCTACTACAACCTGCCGCATGGGGTGTGCAACGCGGTGCTGCTGCCCCATGTGCAACGCTTCAACGCCAAGGTCAGTGCTGCGCGCCTGCGCGATGTGGCCAAGGCCATGGGGGTGAAGGTGTGTGGGCTGGATGCCGAGCAGGGCGCGGGGGCGGCCATTTCCGCCATCGAGCATTTGGCGGTGGCGATCGGCATTCCGGCTGGGTTGGCCGAACTGGGGGCCAAGGTTGAGGATGTGCCGGTGCTGGCCGCGAATGCGCTGAAGGATGCCTGTGGGCTGACCAACCCACGGGTGGCCAGCCAGGTGGAGATCGAGGCGATCTTCAAGGCGGCGTTTTAGGGGAGGGTTGGGGGG
>NZ_JACAFQ010000033.1 GCF_015354575.1 Pseudomonas sp. UFMG81 | reverse complement strand
ACCCCGAACCCGACCCCGAACCCGAACCCGAACCCGAACCCGAACCCGAACCCGAACCCGAACCCGAACCCTTGCCCCCACCCCCACAAAACGCTATCGTCCCCCAACCCCAAATTCATCCGATGACTGGACGTAACCCCCAGTGCCCCCGCTAACCAAACGCTCCCTGGTAGAACAAGCCGTAGACCACCTCCGCGCCCGTATCGCCACCGGCACCTGGTCAGTAGGCCAGCGCCTCCCCACGGAACCGGAGCTGGCCACCGACCTGGGCATCAGCCGCAACACCGTACGTGAAGCCATGCGCGTACTGGCCTTCAGCGGCCTGGTGGAAATCCGCCAGGGCGATGGCAGCTACCTGCGTACCGCCCAGGACCCCCTGCAAGCCGTGCAGGCCATGTCCCATTGCACCGTCGAACACGCCCGCGAAACCCGCCACATCCTCGAAGCCGAAGCCATCGGCCTGGCCGCGCTGCGCCACACCGAGCAGGACCTGCGGGAATTGCGCGAAGCCCTGCAACGCAGCGCCGAACACTTCCATGGCGATGTGCATACCTACGTCGCCTGCGACATCCGCTTCCATCAACGCCTGGTGGACGCCGCCCACAACCCCGCGCTCAGCGAGCTGTACCGCTACTTCTCCGGCGTGGCAGGTGCCGCCCTGCAGCACAACATGACCGCTACGCCACGCTGCCAGGCCGTGTTCGACCTGCATGGCCAGATCCTCGACGCCCTCGAGCAACGCGATCCGGAGCGGGCCAAAGCCCTGAGCCGCACCCTGATCGAATCCTGACGGACCCCACCATGGTTGACCACGTGACACGCGAAACCCCGCCACGCGAGGCCGAACTCGACGAACTGCTGATCGACGCCGAGGCCGACGACGAACAAGTCCAGCAGCAGTCCGTGCAATTGCATCGCCCCTGGCTGTTGTTGCTGGGCCTGGTGCTGGTGGCACTGAACCTGCGCCCGGCGCTGTCGAGCATGGCACCCGTGCTCGGCCAGGTCAGCGACGGGCTTGGGCTCAACGCCTCGCAGGCTGGGCTGCTGACCACCCTGCCGGTACTGTGCCTGGGCTTGTTCGCGCCGTTGGCGCCGATCCTCGCCCGGCGCTTCGGCAGCGAGCGGGTGATCCTCGGCATTCTCCTGACCCTGGCACTGGGCATCCTCGTGCGCAGTACCCTCGGGGCCGCCGGGGTGTTCCTCGGCAGCCTGATGGCAGGCGCAAGCATCGGCATCATTGGTGTGCTGCTGCCAGGTATCGTCAAGCGCGACTTCCCGCAGCACGCCGGCACCCTGACCGGCGTCTACACCATGGCCTTGTGCCTGGGCGCGGCCATGGCCGCCGGGGCCACCGTGCCACTGAGCCAGCACTTCGACGGCAGCTGGGCGCTGGGCCTGGGCTTCTGGCTGCTGCCCGCGCTGCTGGCGATGCTGGTATGGCTGCCCCAGGCCCGCCAGGGCCACGGCCTGCACAAGATCGCCTACCGCGTGCACGGGCTGTGGCGTGACCCGCTGGCGTGGCAAGTGACCCTGTACATGGGCCTGCAATCGTCGCTGGCCTATATCGTCTTCGGCTGGCTGCCGTCGATGCTCATCGGGCGCGGCCTGAGCCCTACCGAGGCTGGGTTGGTGCTGTCCGGCTCGGTCATCGTGCAACTCATCAGCTCGCTGACCGCGCCGTGGCTGGCCACCCGCGGCAAGGACCAGCGCCTGGCCATCGTGGTGGTGATGCTGGTGACCCTGGCCGGGTTGTTCGGCTGCCTGTACGCGCCTATCGATGGGCTGTGGGGCTGGGCGGTGGTGCTGGGCCTGGGTCAGGGCGGTACCTTCGCCCTGGCGCTCACGCTGATCGTGCTGCGCTCAAGCGACGCCCACGTTGCCGCCAACCTGTCGAGCATGGCCCAGGGCGTGGGCTACACGCTGGCCTCCATGGGGCCGTTTGCCGTGGGTCTGGTGCATGACCTCACCGGTGGCTGGAACGCGGTGGGCTGGATCTTCGCGGTGCTGGGTGTGGGGGCGATCGTATTTGGGCTGGGCGCCGGGCGCGCACGGCATGTACAGGTGCGTAGCGAGCGGTTGTAGCCCCCCCGCCCGCGCTCATCATTCATGGCGCGAATGGGCATGGTGCCGGCGGCGCTCAGGCAGTATCTTGCGGGTTCCGTATTCGCGCAGGAGCACCCCATGAGCGACGCCAACAGCGCCCTGATCACCCGTTTCTACGAGGCCTTCCAGCGCCTCGACGCCGAGGCCATGGTGGCCTGCTACAGCGCCGATATCGTCTTCAGCGACCCGGTGTTCGGCACCCTGCGTGGTCAGGATGCCGGGGACATGTGGCGCATGCTCACCACCCGCGCCAAAGACTTCACCCTGAGCTTCGACAACGTGCGCAGCGACGCCGACAGCGGTGCCGCGCACTGGGTGGCGACCTACCTGTTCAGCCAGACCGGGCGCATTGTGATCAATGATATCCAGGCGCGGTTCGTGATTCGCGATGGCCTGATCTGCCAGCACGACGACCGCTTTGACCTGTGGCGCTGGGCGCGGCAGGCGCTGGGCATGCCGGGGCTGTTGCTGGGCTGGTCACCGATGCTGCAGAACAAGGTGCGCCAGCAGGCCTTCAAAGGCTTGCGTGCATTCCAGCAAGGGCGTTGAGCGGGTAAGCTGGCGACCAACCTCAGCCGTATCGAAGCCAGCCGTGAGCGACACACCCAGCCCCCTCGAATGCAAACCCTGGTACGTCTACCTGGTGCGCGCCGCCAATGGTTCGCTGTACTGCGGCATCAGCGACGATCCGCTGCGGCGGTTCATCAAGCACCAGAAGGGGCAGGGCGCACGCTATTTCAAGACCAGCCCGGCGCAGGCGCTGGTGTATATGGAGCAGTGGCCGGACAAGGGCGAGGCGCTGCGCCAGGAACGGCTGGTGAAGAAGTTGCGCAAGGCCGCGAAAGAGGCGCTGGTGGCCGCTTTCGCTTGTGAACACGAATGCTTGTAGGAGCCAGCCTTGCTGGCGAACCCGCATGCAAAGCCTCGCCAGCAAGGCTGGCTCCTACAGGTGATTGGGGGGCTGGTCAGTCCTTGCGTCGCTTGAGCTGGTCGACCAGCTGCGTCGGCAGGCCCTTGATCACCAGCGTCCCCGCTTCCTCGTCATACTCGATCTTCGAGCCCAGCAGGTGCGACTCGAAGCTGATCGACAGCCCTTCGGCGCGCCCGGTGAAGCGGCGGAACTGGTTGAGGGTGCGCTTGTCGGCGGGAATCTCCGGTGACAGCCCGTAGTCACTGTTGCGGATGTGATCGAAGAACGCCTCCGGGCGGTCCTCGTCGATCAGGCTCGACAGCTCTTCGAGCGCCATCGGCTCACCCATCTTGGTCTGGGAGGTAGCGTAGTCGACCAGGGTCTGGGTCTTTTCGCGGGCGGCCTCTTCCGGCAAGTCCTCTTTCTCGACGAAATCACTGAAGGCCTTGAGCAGGGTGCGGGTCTCGCCCGGGCCGTCGACGCCTTCCTGGCAGCCGATGAAGTCGCGGAAGTAATCCGATACCTTCTTGCCGTTCTTGCCCTTGATGAACGAAATGTACTGTTTCGAGTTCTGGTTGTTCTTCCACTCGGACAGGTTGACCCGCGCCGCCAGGTGCAACTGGCCCAGATCGAGGTGGCGCGAAGGGGTCACGTCGAGTTCGGCGTTCACCGCCACGCCTTCGCTGTGGTGCAAGAGGGCGATCGCCAGGTACTCGGTCATGCCCTGCTGGTAATGGGCGAACAGCACATGGCCACCGGTGGACAGGTTGGACTCTTCCATCAGCTTCTGCAGGTGCTCGACGGCGACGCGGCTGAAGGCGGCGAAGTCCTTTTCGTCATCCAGGTACTGCTTGAGCCAGCCGCTGAACGGGTAGGCGCCGGATTCGCCGTGGAACAAGCCCCAGGCCTTGCCTTGCTTGGCGTTGTAGCTGTCGTTGAGGTCGGCCAGCAGGTTTTCGATGGCGTCCGATGCAGCCAGTTCGCTGTCGCGCGCATGGAGCACGGCGGGGCTGCCATCGGGCTTCTTGTCGATCAGGTGAACGATGCAATGACGGATGGGCATGGAATTCTCTGTGGTGGGGCGGTTGGTGGCCGCGCTGCAAAAGGCGCTCAGTTTACCCCAGTGCGGGTGTGATGCAGTGGCCAGATGTTGGCGCAAATGGCGGTTGTTCGTTTTTTGTTCAAAATGGTGCGTTTTTTCCTTAAACCCCCGAAAAACCTGCACAAAATGAAGGTCGGTAGCGGATATTTATCAATTCCTGTGGTAGCTTTGCGCGGTCTTGCGCCCCTTGTGTGGCGCATTGCTGGCAGATCGCTTGCGCGGTGTCGAACCAAACGTCGATTTACGCATCTACATGCGCGTTCGACGCGGCCTCTGGATTGTCCCGGGCTGGCCCGACCACCGACCAAGCACGCTGCACAACCTCTGATTTGATAGGGAAGGAACACCACCATGGCACTGACCAAAGACCAACTGATTGCCGATATCGCTGAAGCCATCGACGCGCCGAAAACCACCGCGCGCAACGCCCTGGAGCAACTGGGCCAGATCGTCGCCGACCAACTGGAAAACGGCGCCGAAATCACCCTGCCAGGCATCGGCAAGCTGAAAGTCTCCGAGCGTCCTGCCCGTACCGGCCGCAACCCTTCGACTGGCGCTGCCATCGAAATCGCTGCCAAGAAAGTCGTCAAGTTCGTCCCGGCCAAGGCCCTGACCGACTCCATCAACAAGTAATTGTTGTTGCGTTGACGAAACCGCGCCCGGCTTGCCCGGGCGCGGTTTTTTTGTGCCTGCGTTCCAGCTGATCCGTTGCTGTGAACGTTGTGGGAGCGGGCTTGCCCCGCGATGGCGGTATCAAATTCGCCGTCGCTATCGCGGGGCAAGCCCGCTCCCACGAAGCCCTCAGCGCTTGGCCAGCCAGGCCTTGCGTGCCTCATCGTCGTGGAAGCTCCAGGCGACCATGCGGCTCTGCTTCTGCCCCTGGCCCATCTCCACGATGCGCAGGGCTTTCACTCCAGCCTTCTTCAGCGCAGCTTCAATGCCCGGCAGGTTGCTGGCCTTGGACACCAGGCTGGTGAACCAAAGCACCTGCGCCGCGTACTGCACGCTTTCGCTCACCAGCTGGCTGACGAAGCGAATCTCGCCGCCGTCGCACCACAGCTCGTTGTTCTGCCCACCGAAGTTCAGCACTGGTAGCTTGCGTTTCGGGTCCTGCTTGCCGAGGTTCTTCCACTTGCGCTGGCTGCCGCGCGTGGCTTCCTCGCGCGAGGCATGGAAGGGCGGGTTGCACAGGGTCAGGTCGAAGCGCTCGTCGGCCTGCAACAGGCCGCTGAGGATGTGCTTGGGCTCGGGCTGCTGGCGCAGGGTGATGGCCTTGTCCAGCGTGTTGGCCTGGACGATGGCCTTGGCCGAGGCCAGGGCGGTCTTGTCGATGTCCGAGCCGAGGAAGCGCCAGCGGTAGTCGCTGTGGCCCAGCAGCGGGTAGATGCAGTTGGCGCCTACGCCGATGTCCAGCGCACGCACGCTGGCCCCCCGGGGGATCTCGCCAGCGTTGTCCTCGGCCAGCAGGTCGGCCAGCACGTGGATGTAGTCGGCACGGCCGGGGATAGGCGGGCACAGGTAGTCGGCGGGGATGTCCCAGTGCTGGATACCGTATTGGGCCTTGAGCAGCGCGCGGTTGAACACCCGCACGGCCTCGGGGTTGGCGAAGTCGATGCTGGGTTTGCCGTAGGGGTTGGTGATGGTGAAGCGGGCCAGGTCCGGGTGGGCCTTGATCAGGGCTGGGAAGTCATAGCGGCCCTGGTGGCGGTTGCGAGGGTGCAGGGTGGGTTTATTCTGGGTCATGGTGAGTCCAGCCCTAGACGAGCGGTGTCATGTAGATCTTGGGGCTGCTATGCAGCCCTTTCGCGACACAAGGCCGCTCCTACAGGATTTCGGCGCCTTTGCATCCGGCGCCGTTACTGTAGGAGCGGCCTTGTGTCGCGAAAGGGCCGCATAGCGGCCCCAGCGGTCTTCCTAGTTGTTACAGCGCAGCGATGCGCGCGTGCTGCTCGGTGAAGTTGGCCAGGGCCTGTTCCGACTCGGCCAGCTTGGCACGTTCCTTCTCGATCACCGCAGGCGGGGCCTTGTCGACGAACGCGGCGTTGGACAGCTTGCCACCCACGCGCTGCACTTCGCCCTGCAAGCGCTGGATCTCCTTGCTCAGGCGTGCCAGTTCCGCGTCCTTGTCGATCAGGCCGGCCATTGGCACCAGGACTTGCAGGTCACCCACCAGCGCGGTGGCCGACAGCGGTGCTTCGTCCTGCTCGCCCAGTACGGTGAACGACTCGACCTTGGCCAGCTTCTTGAGCAGGGCTTCGTTCTCTTGCAGGCGACGCTGGTCGTCGGCGTTGGCGTTCTTGAGGAACAGCGGCAGCGGCTTGCCCGGGCCGATGTTCATCTCGGCGCGGATGTTGCGCAGGCCGACCATCAACTCCTTGAGCCATTCGATGTCGCCTTCGGCGGCGGCGTCGATGCGGCTTTCGTTCGCTTCAGGCCATGGTTGCAGCATGATGGTCTTGCCGTCGATGCCGGCCAGCGGCGCGATGCGCTGCCAGATTTCTTCGGTGATGAACGGCATGAACGGGTGGGCCAGGCGCAGCGCCACTTCCAGTACGCGTACCAGGGTGCGACGGGTGCCACGGGCGCGTTCGACCGGGGCGTTCTCGTCCCACAATACCGGCTTGGACAGCTCCAGGTACCAGTCGCAGTACTGGTTCCAGATGAACTCGTACAGGGCCTGGCTGGCCAGGTCGAAGCGGAACTGCTCGAGCTGGCGGGTCACTTCGGCTTCGGTGCGCTGCAACTGCGAGATGATCCAGCGGTCGGCCAGCGACAGCTCGTAGGCCTCGCCGTTCTGGCCGCAGTCCTCACCCTTGTCCAGCACGTAGCGGGCGGCGTTCCAGATCTTGTTGCAGAAGTTGCGGTAGCCCTCGACGCGGCCCATGTCGAACTTGATGTCGCGGCCGGTGGAGGCCAGCGAGCAGAAGGTGAAGCGCAGGGCGTCGGTGCCGTAGCTGGCGATGCCTTCCGGGAACTCGGCCTTGGTCTGCTTGGCGATCTTCTCGGCCAGCTTCGGTTGCATCATGCCGCTGGTGCGTTTTTCCAGCAGGGCGTCGAGGGTGATGCCGTCGACGATGTCCAGCGGGTCAAGCACGTTGCCCTTGGACTTGGACATCTTCTGGCCCTGGCCATCGCGCACCAGGCCGTGCACGTACACGGTCTTGAACGGTACCTGCGGGGTGCCGTCCTCGTTCTTGATCAGGTGCATGGTCAGCATGATCATGCGCGCAACCCAGAAGAAGATGATGTCGAAGCCCGTCACCAGCACATCGGTGCTGTGGAATTTCTTCAGGAACTCGGTCTGCTCCGGCCAGCCCAGGGTGGAGAAGGTCCACAGGCCCGAGCTGAACCAGGTGTCGAGCACGTCGTCGTCCTGGCGCAGTTTCACGTCGCTGCCCAGGTTGTGCTTGGCGCGCACTTCGGCTTCGTCGCGGCCGACGTAGACCTGGCCGGCTTCGTCGTACCAGGCCGGGATGCGGTGGCCCCACCACAGCTGGCGGCTGATGCACCAGTCCTGGATATCGCGCATCCAGGAGAAGTACATGTTCTCGTACTGTTTCGGCACGAACTGAATGCGCCCGTCTTCCACGGCGGCGATGGCGGGTTCGGCCAGCGGCTTGGTGGACACGTACCACTGGTCGGTCAACCACGGCTCGATGACGGTGCCGGAGCGGTCGCCTTTCGGGACTTTCAGCGCATGGTCGTCGATGCTGACCAGCAGGCCCTGGGCGTCGAGGTCGGCAACGATCTGTTTGCGCGCGACGAAGCGGTCGAGGCTGGCGTATTGGGCGGGCAGGCTGGTATCGATCTGCTCGTTGACGCTGCCGTCGAGGTTGAACGCCTGGGCACTGGCCAGCACCATCGCGTTCTTGTCGAAGATGTTCAGCAGCGGCAGGTTGTGGCGCTTGCCGACTTCGTAGTCGTTGAAGTCGTGGGCCGGGGTGATCTTCACGCAGCCGGTGCCGAATTCAGGGTCGCAGTAGTCGTCGGCGATGATCGGGATCAGGCGGCCGACCAGCGGCAGCTTGACGAACTTGCCGATCAGCGCCTGGTAGCGCTCGTCGTTCGGGTTGACGGCCACGGCGGCGTCACCCAGCAGGGTTTCCGGACGGGTGGTGGCAACCACCAGGTAGTCCTTGCCTTCGGCAGTCTTGGCGCCATCGGCCAGCGGGTAGCGCAGGTTCCACAGGTGGCCCTTCTCGTCGTGGTTTTCCACTTCGAGGTCGGAGATCGCCGTGTGCAGCTTGGTGTCCCAGTTGACCAGGCGCTTGCCGCGGTAGATCAGGCCGTCTTCGTGCAGGCGCACGAAGGCTTCCTTGACCGCGTCCGACAGGCCGTCGTCCATGGTGAAGCGCTCGCGGCTCCAGTCCACCGACGAGCCCAGGCGGCGGATCTGGCGGCTGATGTTGCCACCGGACTGATCCTTCCATTCCCAGACTTTTTCCAGGAACTTGTCGCGGCCCAGGTCGTGGCGGTTCTGGCCTTTGGCTTCGAGCTGGCGCTCGACCAGCATCTGGGTGGCGATACCGGCGTGGTCGGTGCCTGGCTGCCACAGGGTGTCGCGGCCCTGCATGCGGCGGAAGCGGATCAGGGCATCCATGATCGCGTTGTTGAAGCCATGGCCCATGTGCAGGCTGCCGGTGACGTTCGGCGGCGGGATCATGATGGTGTAGGACTCGCCTGCACCTTGTGGAGCGAAATAGTTCTCGGACTCCCAGGTGTTGTACCAGGAAGTTTCGATGGCGTGCGGCTGGTAGGTCTTGTCCATGCGCGGCGGGACCCTATGGCATTTGTTCAGGAAAGCCGGGCAGTATAACCAAGGTAGGGGGTTGAGGCGACAGGCGCTGGGGCTGCTTTGCAGCCCTTTCGCGACACAAGGCCGCTCCTACAGGAGATCACTATTCCCTGTAGGAGCGGCCTTGTGTCGCGAAAGGGCCGCATAGCGGCCCCAAAGGGTCACTCTGAACGCTTGAGCAAGCGCTCCAGGCGCGCATCGAGGCGGCGTTTGATCTCGGTCTCGATGTGCGGGGTGAAGTCGTTGATCACGTCCTGCATGATCAACTGCGCCGCGGCGCGCAGTTCGGCATCCAGGTGCAGCAGGGTGTCCTGGCGGCGGGCCTGGGCATCCTCTTGCGGGGCGGGTGCCGGGGCCGGCTCGGCGACCGGCGGCGGGCTGCCGGCGGGCTCTTCGAGCAACAGCGGGATCTGCTCCACCGTCTCGGTGAGCAGCGGCGGTTGCAGGTCGGCGTCACCCAACAGCTCGCGGATCGATTCGAGATCGTCGAGCAGGTGGGCGGAATGGGTGAGGGAGTTCAGCTGCTTGTCCATCGTCGTCAGAGTCGCTGTAAGCGGTGGTCTTGCAGAGCATAGCCCTGTTCACGGTAGAAACGGAATCGCTCGCGGGCGGCCAGGCGGATCGCCGGGTCTTCCACGACGATCTCGGCGACGCGCTCGAACTGTTTGACGAACCCGGGCACATCGCCGCCCAGGTTGATCAGCAGGTCACGATGCTCGCCGGCATCGCCGCCGATACCCAGCGCGACGCTGGCGTCGGCGTACCGTTCATGGTGGTCATGGGGCACGAAGGCCTCGCCCTTGAACCGCCACAACCGTTCATCCAGCTCATTGCGCTGCGCGTCGTCCTGGCAGTGCAGGTAAACCCGGTGGCCGAGGCGCCAGGCCTTCTCGCACAACTTGCAGGCGAAATCCAGCCGCGCCGACAGCGAGTCGGTGGGCAGGATGTAGAAATCGACTTTGCTCATGGTTCGCATCGCCGGCCAGTGGCGCCGCGGGGGCGCCACTGGCCGTGCGCCATCAGGCGCCGGCGCGGTCCAGCAGGTACTGGGTCAGCAGCGGGACCGGGCGGCCCGAGGCGCCCTTGTCCTTGCCGCCGCTGATCCAGGCGGTGCCGGCGATGTCCAGGTGCGCCCAGTCGTACGCTTTGGCGAAGCGCGACAGGAAGCAACCGGCCGTGATGGTGCCGGCTTTCGGGCCGCCGATGTTGGCGATGTCAGCGAACGGGCTGTCCAGCTGCTCCTGGTACTCGTCGAACAGCGGCAGTTGCCAGGCACGGTCGTCGGCACGCTTGCCGGCGTCCAGCAGTTGGCTGATCAGCTCGTCGTTGTTGCCCATCAGGCCCGAGGTGTGGCTGCCCAGGGCGACGATGCAGGCGCCGGTCAGGGTGGCGAGGTCGATCACCGCCTGGGGCTTGAAGCGCTCGGCATAGGTCAGTACATCGCACAGCACCAGGCGGCCTTCGGCGTCGGTGTTGAGGATTTCAACGGTCTGGCCGCTCATGGTGGTGACGATGTCGCCTGGGCGAGTAGCGCCGCCGCTGGGCATGTTCTCGGCGCAGGCCAGCAGGCACACCAGGTTGATCGGCAGTTGCAGTTCCAGCACCGCCTTGAGCGTACCGAACACGCTGGCGGCGCCGCACATGTCGTACTTCATCTCGTCCATGCCGGCGCCCGGCTTGAGGCTGATGCCACCGGTGTCGAAGGTGATGCCCTTGCCGACCAGCACGAACGGTTTTTCGCTCTTCTTGCCGCCTTGATAGTTCATGACGATCAGGCGCGGTGGCTGGTCGCTGCCCTGGCCCACGGCGTAGAACGCGCCCATGCCCAGGTCCTTGATCTTCTTCTCGTCCAGCACGTCGACCTTGAGGCCCTTGTTTGCCTTGCCCAGGTCCTTGGCCTGCTCGGCGAGGAAGCTTGGGTGGCAGATGTTGGGCGGCAGGTTACCCAGGTCGCGGGTGAAGGCCATGCCGTTGGCGATGGCGCTGGCATGCTTGACGGCGCGCTCGGCTTCGCCCTGGCCGGCCTTGTCGGTCAGCAGGGTGACTTTTTTCAGGGCGCGGGCTTCGGCCTTCTGGCTCTTGAAACGGTCGAAAACGTAGGTGCCGTCGAGCAGGGTTTCGGCCAGCAGGCGGTACTTGCCGTAGTGGCCATCGCGGCCGGTGACGGCGATATCGTCCAGGGCCAGCACCGCATCGCTGCCGCCCAGGCCCTTGAGTACACCGGCAACGCTGGCGACCAGCTTGCGCCAGGCGCGGTCGCCCAGGGCTTCGTCCTTGCCGCTGCCTACCAGCAACACGCGTTCGGCCTTGAGGTTGGGCAGGCTGTGCAGCAGCAGGGTCTGGCCTGGCTTGCCGGCCAGGTCGCCGCGCTTGAGCAGGGCGCTGATGGCACCCTCGGTGGCCTGGTCGACGGCCTTGGCGACAGCACCAAGCTTGCGGCCTTCACCGACCGGCACCACCAGGGTGGCGGTCTTGACGGATACTGCGGCTACGCTTTTTACAACCAGTTCCATGTGGGGTCCCCGAATGATCTGTGGGTTGGCGCGGCCTTGGCCGAGCGCTCGGAATACGGGGCTGACGGGGCAAAGCCTGCCAGCGGAAAAGCTGCCAGTTTGAGCCTGCCGCGACCTTGATGACAACCCCGAGATGAAGCGTCATGCGCGGCCAAGTGACAGGCGCCATCAATCACAGGATAATGCGCGCACTTTACATGGAGGTTCGCCTTGGCGAACCGGCAATGCCCTGGCTTTGCGAATCGTTCGTTTGGCTGTCCGCCCCTGACAACCCAGGAGTGTCTGGTTTGATCGTCTTTCGTTATCTGTCCCGCGAGGTCCTGGTGACCTTGAGCGCCGTCAGCGCCGTGCTGTTGGTGATCATCATGAGCGGGCGCTTCATCAAGTACCTGGCGCAGGCCGCCCAGGGCGTGCTCGACCCGAGCGTGCTGTTCATGATCATGGGCTTCCGTCTGCCGGGCTTTTTGCAACTGATCCTGCCGCTGGGGTTGTTCCTCGGCATCCTGCTCGCCTATGGCCGGCTCTATCTCGAAAGCGAGATGACCGTGCTCTCGGCCACCGGCATGAGCCAACAGCGCCTGCTGGCGATGACCATGGCCCCTGCGGCGCTGGTCGCCGTGCTGGTGGCCTGGCTGAGCCTGAGCCTGGCTCCGCTGGGGGTGGCCCAGGTGCAGAAGATCATCGCCCAACAGGACGCCCTGACCGAGTTCGACACCCTGGTGCCGGGGCGCTTCCAGACCCTGCGCGATGGCTCGCGGGTCACCTACACCGAGCAGTTGTCGGACGATCGCATCAACCTGGCCGGGGTGTTCATCTCCGAGAAGCGCTTCAACCAGGACAAGACCAAGGACCGCGCACCGTCGGTGCTGGTCGCCGAGAAGGGCCACCAGGAAGTGCAGGCCGACGGCAACCGCTATCTGGTGCTGCAGAATGGCTACCGTTACGACGGCAACCCCGGCCAGGCCGACTACCGCGCGATCAAGTACGACACCTACGGCGTGTTGCTGCCCAAGCCCGAGGTGGCCGAGGAAGTGACCGATCGTGAAGCGATCCCCACCTCGGTCCTGCTTGGCCACGAGGGCATCCCTCATCGCGCCGAACTGCAATGGCGCCTGTCGCTGCCGCTGCTGGTGTTCGTCGTGACCCTGCTGGCGGTGCCGCTGGCCCGGGTCAACCCGCGCCAGGGCCGCTTCCTCAAGCTGCTGCCGGCCATCCTCCTGTACATGGCTTATCTGACGATGCTGATTTCCGTTCGCGGCGCCCTGGAGAAGGGCAAACTGCCCATTTCGCTGGGTATCTGGTGGGTCCATGGCCTGTTCCTGCTGATCGGCCTGGGGCTGATGTACTGGGAGCCGCTACGTCTGAAGCGTGCCGCGCGTCGTGCGGAGGTGGCCCGTGGTTAAACTCGACGGCTACATCGGCAAGAGCGTATTGCTGGCAATTCTCGCCGTGCTGGGCATCATCCTCGGCCTGGCCTCGCTGTTCGCCTTCATCGACGAGATGAGCGACCTGAGCAACACCTACACGGTGACCGACGCCGGCATCTACGTGCTGTTGACCGCACCTCGGCGCCTCTACGACATGCTGCCGATGGCCGCGCTGATCGGCTGCCTGATCGGCCTGGGCAGCCTGGCCAGCAGCAGCGAGCTGACCATCATGCGCGCCGCCGGCGTATCCATCGGCCGCATCGTCTGGGCGGTGATGAAACCAATGCTGGTGCTGATGCTGGTCGGCCTGCTGATCGGCGAGTACGTGGCCCCGGTGACCGAGAACAAGGCCCAGGCCGACCGCTCCCTGGCACAGGGTGGTGGCGAGGCGCAGAGCTCCAAGCGCGGCATGTGGCACCGCCAGGGCGAAGAGTTCGTGCACATCAACTCGGTGCAGCCCAACGGCCTGCTGCTGGGCGTGACCCGCTACCGTTTCGATGATCAGCGCAAGATCCAGACATCGAGCTTCGCCCGCCGTGCGCAGTACGTCGACGGCAAGTGGATGCTCAGCGATGTCTCCACCACCTTCTTCCGCGGCGACCACACCGAAGTGGTCAAGGCCGAGCAGGAGGCCTGGGATGTCTCGGTGACCCCGGAGCTGCTCAACACCGTGGTGCTGGCGCCGGAGTCACTGTCGATCACCGGGCTGTGGGACTACATCCACTACCTGGCCGACCAGGGCCTGAACAACTCGCGTTACTGGCTGGCGTTCTGGACCAAGGTCCTGCAGCCGGTGGTGACCGCGGCGCTGGTGTTGATGGCGATCTCCTTCATCTTCGGCCCGCTGCGTTCGGTCACTCTTGGCCAGCGCGTGTTCACCGGTGTGCTGGTGGGCTTCGTGTTCCGCATCGCCGGTGACCTGCTGGGGCCATCGAGCCAGGTGTTCGGCTTCCCGCCGCTGCTGGCGGTGGTGATCCCGGCTGCGATCTGTGCGCTGGCGGGGCTGTGGTTGATGCGCCGAGCCGGGTGACGGTTAAGCGCATGAAAAAGCCGACCTCAGGGTCGGCTTTTTTGTGCGGATGAAACGCGGCAGCCTTGCTGTAGGAGCGGCCTTGTGTCGCGAAAGGGCTGCGGCAGCAGCCCCCAGCATTCTTTGCGGCCACAGATGGATCCTGGGGCCGCTGCGCAGCCCTTTCGCGACACAAGGCCGCTCCCACAGGGTAATCGCCAACCCAGGTTACTGTTTGCTGTTGCGCTTGGGCAGGCGCACCAGTTGGGTCTCGGAATAGATGTCGTGCCAGCTGCGCTTGCGCTTGTCGATCAACGACCAGACAAAACCCAGCCCCAGGCACAGCCAGGAAGCGATCGACACCACAAAACGCAACAACGCCTGCCAGAGGGTGATGGCGCTGCCATCGGCGTTCTGCACGCGCACGCCCCACACTTGCATGCCAAGGGTCTGGCCGCCATGGGTCCAGAACTTGGCGAAGAAACCGAACAGCGCGAACAGCAGGATCGTCGACAGCAGCGGGTCGCCGTCCAGCGCGCCGGCCTCTGTGAGTTCGCGCATGCGCACCTCGCCAATGATTGCCATCTGGATCATCTTGTAGGCGCCGGCGGTGACGATCAGCAACGCGGTGCACAGCAGGAAGTCATAGAACATCGCCGCCAGCCGGCGACCCAGGCCAACGGGCGGGAATTCACCCTGGGGTGAGAGCAGGGGCTTGGACATGCAGGACAGCTCCGAATGACGAAGCGGGTATTCTACGGGCAAAAAAAAGCCCCTGCACTTGGCAGGGGCTTTTTTGCCGACTTGGATCAGACAGGCTGAACCTTGTCTGCCTGCATGCCTTTCTGGCCCTGCACGGCTTCGAAGGTGACCTTCTGGCCTTCTTTCAGGCTCTTGAAGCCGTTGCCTTCGATGGCGCGGAAGTGCACGAACAGATCCGGACCGCTCTCAGGGGTGATGAAGCCGTAACCTTTCTCGTCATTGAACCACTTGACGGTACCGTTCTGACGCTCAGCCATTGTCTTATTTCCTATGAAACTTGAATTTTGATGACAGTTTCTTTCACATCGAAAGGGTGAAAGAGTACTGGGCTGGGTTGCAGGAAAGTAAGAGACGTCGAACGGGTTGTAGCAGATTGCGGCTACTGGCCCAGGTCACGAACTGTTGCGACCCATGCAAACACAGTGAAGTGACTCTACGCCAACTGCCGAGCGAAAAACAAGCCCTCGCAGCGGGGGAAAATCAGGCTTTTCTCAATTGCCTCGAGATTTCTTGGAAACGGCGTGGCGCCTGGCCTGGCGCCATGTTCAGAAGTTATTGGACAGGTTCGAAAACGAATATGTCGAACCCGTCCGACACACTCATTCAGCCACGGTAGTAACGCTGTGCCACGAAAGGCATTTTGCTGACTTTAAGGGCAACTTGCTTGCCTCGGACCACGGCGAACAGCGGTGTATCCAGTGCGGCGTGTTCGGTATCGACATAACCCATCGCCACCGGTGCACCGAGCGTCGGGCCGAAGCCGCCGCTGCACACCTGGCCGACGACCTTGCCGGTCTGGTCGACGATCTCGGCACCTTCACGCACTGGGGTGCGCTCTTGGGGCAGCAGGCCGACACGCTTGCGTGCCACGCCAGCCTGTTGCTGGGCGAACACCGTGTCGGCACCGGGGAAACCACCGGCACGGGCACCGTCGGCACGGCGCACCTTGGAGATCGCCCACAGCAGGCTGGCCTCGATTGGCGTGGTGGCGGTGTTCATGTCGTGGCCGTACAGGCACAGGCCGGCTTCCAGGCGCAGCGAGTCGCGCGCGCCCAGGCCGATCGGCTGGACTTCCGGCTCGGTCAGCAGGCGACGGGCCAGGGCTTCGGCGGCGGCCGCCGGCACCGAGATTTCGTAGCCGTCTTCTCCGGTGTAGCCCGAGCGGCTGACGAAGCAGTCATGGCCCAGCAGGCTGACCGGGCGGAACTGCATGAAGGTCATGCCGGCCACTTCCGGGGCCAGGCGCTCCAGCACCTTGACTGCCGCCGGGCCTTGCAGGGCCAGCAGCGCGCGCTCCTCGAACAGCGGCTGGATCTCGCAGCGGCTGCCGATGTGCTGGCGCAGGTGGGCCAGGTCCTGGTCCTTGCAGGCGGCGTTGACCACCAGGAACAGGGTGTCGTCACCCAGGTTGGCGACCATCAGATCGTCGAGGATGCCGCCCTGTTCGTTGGTGAACATGGCGTAGCGCTGCATGCCCACCGGCAGGTCGATGATGTCCACCGGCACCAGGGTTTCCAGCGCGCGGGCGGCATCGCTGCCGCGCAGGATGATCTGGCCCATGTGCGAGACGTCGAACAGGCCGGCCTGCTCGCGGGTATGCAGGTGCTCCTTGAGCACGCCCAGCGGGTATTGCACCGGCATGTCGTAGCCGGCGAAGGGCACCATGCGCGCGCCCAGTTCGAGGTGCAGGGCGTGCAGCGGGGTCTTGAGCAGTGTTTCGGACATCGGTGACTCCTTGTTTTTTGTTCGGGTCAACATTCGATGATGTTGACGGCCAGACCGCCGCGGGCGGTCTCCTTGTACTTGCTTTTCATGTCGGCGCCGGTCTGGCGCATGGTGCGGATGACCTTGTCGAGGGAGACGTAGTGCTGCCCGTCGCCGCGCAAGGCCATGCGCACCGCGTTGATCGCCTTCACCGAGCCCATGGCGTTGCGCTCGATGCAGGGCACCTGGACCAGCCCGCCGATGGGGTCGCAGGTCAGGCCCAGGTTGTGTTCCATGCCGATCTCGGCGGCGTTCTCCACCTGTTGCGGGGTGCCGCCCATCACTTCGCACAAGGCGCCGGCGGCCATCGAGCAGGCCACGCCGACCTCACCCTGGCAGCCCACCTCGGCGCCGGAAATCGACGCGTTCTCCTTGTACAGAATGCCGATGGCTGCGGCGGTGAGCAGGAAGCGCACCACGCCGTCGTCATTGGCGCCGGGAACGAAACGCATGTAGTAGTGCAGCACCGCCGGGACGATGCCTGCCGCACCGTTGGTGGGCGCGGTGACCACGCGCCCGCCGTGGGCGTTTTCTTCGTTCACCGCCAAGGCGTAGAGGTTGACCCAGTCGAGTACCGACAGCGCATCGCGCAGGCTGGCTTCCGGGTGTTGGCTGAGCTGGCGGTACAGCGCCGGTGCACGACGCTTGACCTTCAAGCCACCCGGCAGGATACCTTCATGGCGGCAGCCGGCCTCGACGCAGTCCTGCATCACCTGCCAGATACGCAGCAGCCCGGCACGGGTTTCAGCCTCGGGGCGCCAGGCCGCTTCGTTGGCCAGCATCACCTGGCTGAATGACAGTTGCTGCGCTGTGCAATGAGCGAGCAGCGCCTTGCCGGTCTTGAACGGGTAGGGCAGCACGGTGCTGTCCTCGACGATGCGGTCATGGCCGGCGGCCTCTTCATCGACCACGAAACCGCCGCCCACCGAGTAGTATTCGCGGCTGCGGATCTGCAACCCGGCAGCATCGAAGGCACGGAAGATCATGCCGTTGGGGTGGTAGGCCAGTGGCTTGCGGATCATCGCCAGGTGCTGCTTTTCGACGAAGGCGATGTCGTGCTCGCCGAGCAGGCGCAGGTGGCCGCTGTCGCGGATCGCTTGCAGGCGGGCGGGGATGGTGTCGGTGTCGATGGTGTCCGGGTGCTCGCCTTCGAGCCCGAGCAGCACGGCCTTGTCGCTGCCGTGGCCCTTGCCGGTAGCACCGAGCGAGCCGTACAGCTCGGCCTTGACGCTGACCGTGGCGGCCAGTAGGCCGTCACGGCGCAGGCCTTCGGCGAAGCGCGCGGCGGCGCGCATCGGGCCGACGGTGTGCGAGCTGGAGGGGCCGATGCCGATCTTGAACAGGTCGAAGACGCTCAAAGACATAGCTCGTACCCTCATGAAGTTTGATGGCGGGTGCTTTGCACCCGATCGCCGGCAAGCCGGCTCCCACAGGAAGGGCGGTTGCCGCAGGTCCTGTGGGAGCTGGCTTGCCAGCGATGAGGCCAGCAAGCGTGCTTAGACGTCCTGATAGCTCTCGATCGACGGGCAGGCGCAGACCAGGTTGCGGTCGCCGAACACGTTGTCGACACGGCCGACCGGTGGCCAGTACTTGCCTTCCACCAGGCTCGGCAGCGGATATACCGCCTGCTCGCGGCTGTAGCCGTGGGCCCACTCGCCGGCCAACTCCGCCGCGGTGTGCGGGGCGTTCTTCAGCGGGTTGTCGTCCTTGTCCAGGCTGCCGTTCTCCACGGCGCGGATCTCTTCGCGGATCTGGATCATGGCGTTGCAGAAGCGGTCCAGTTCCTCTTTCGACTCGCTTTCGGTCGGTTCGATCATCAGCGTGCCGGCCACCGGGAAGGACATGGTCGGGGCATGGAAGCCGAAGTCGATCAGGCGCTTGGCCACGTCGTCGACGCTGATGCCGCTGGTGTCCTTGAGCGGGCGCAGGTCGAGGATGCACTCGTGCGCCACCAGGCCGTTGCCGCCGGTGTACAGCACAGGATAGTGCTCTTCCAGGCGACGGGCGATGTAGTTGGCGTTGAGGATCGCCATCTGCGAGGCACGCTTGAGGCCGGCGCCACCCATCATGCGAATGTACATCCAGGTGATCGGCAGGATGCTGGCGCTGCCGAACGGTGCGGCGCACACCGCGCCGGCGGTGTTTTCAAGCGTCGCGTGGCCCGGCAGGAACGGCGCCAGGTGCGATTTCACGCCGATCGGGCCGACGCCCGGGCCGCCACCGCCGTGGGGGATGCAGAAGGTCTTGTGCAGGTTCAGGTGCGATACGTCGCCGCCGAACTTGCCCGGGGCGCACAGGCCGACCATGGCGTTCATGTTGGCGCCGTCGATGTACACCTGGCCGCCGTTGTCGTGGATGATCGCGCAGATCTCGCCGATGGCCTCTTCGAACACCCCGTGGGTCGACGGGTAGGTGATCATGATCGCGGCCAGGCGCTCGCGGTGCTCCAGGGCCTTGGCGCGCAGGTCGTCGATGTCGACGTTGCCACGGGCGTCACAGGCAGTGACCACCACGCGCATGCCGGCCATGTGGGCGGTAGCCGGGTTGGTGCCGTGGGCCGAGGACGGGATCAGGCAGATGTCGCGGTGGCTGTCGCCACGGCTGCGGTGGTAGGCGCGGATCGCCAACAGGCCTGCGTACTCGCCTTGCGAACCGGCGTTGGGCTGCAGCGACACGGCGTCGTAGCCAGTGGCGGCGCATAGCATGGCTTCGAGCTCGGTGGTCATCTGCAGGTAGCCCTGGCTTTGTGCGGCCGGGGCGAACGGGTGCAGGTTGCCGAACTCGGCCCAGGTCACCGGGATCATCTCGCTGGCGGCGTTGAGCTTCATGGTGCACGAGCCCAGCGGGATCATGGTGCGGTCCAGCGCCAGGTCCTTGTCGGCCAGGCGGCGCAGGTAGCGCATCAGCTCGGTTTCGCTGTGGTAGCGGTTGAACACCGGGTGTTCGAGGATGGCGGACTGACGCAGCAGGCCGACCGGCAGGCGCCCGACGATGGTGTCGGCCAGGGCGGTGAAACCGGGGGTAGCCTGGCCTTCGGCGAACAGCTGCCACAGGGCTTCGACATCGGCCTGGCTGCTGGTTTCATCCAGCGACAGGCCCAGGTGGGCGGCGTCGATCTGGCGCAGGTTGATGCCTTGGGCGCGGGCCTTGTCGTGCAGGGCTGCGGTAGCGCTGCCCGTGTTCAGGGTGACGGTATCGAAGAACTCGCGGGTGACCACTTTCATGCCCAGCTTCACTAGGCCGGTGGCCAGGATCGCGGTCAGCGCGTGGGTGCGTTCGGCGATGCGCTTGAGGCCGGCCGGACCGTGGTACACGGCGTACATGCTGGCGATGTTGGCCAGCAGCACCTGGGCGGTGCAGATGTTGCTGGTGGCCTTCTCGCGGCGGATGTGCTGCTCGCGGGTCTGCATGGCCAGGCGCAGGGCCGGCTTGCCGAAGCGGTCGATCGACACACCGACCAGGCGCCCCGGCATGTCGCGCTTGAACGCGTCGCGGGTGGCGAAGTAGGCCGCGTGCGGGCCACCGAAGCCCAGCGGCACACCGAAGCGTTGGGCGCTGCCGATGGCCACGTCGGCGTCGAACTCGCCGGGTGGGGTCAGCAGGGTCAGGGCCAGCAGGTCGGCGGCCACGGCCACCAGGGCGCCGGCGGCGTGGAAGCGCTCGACCACCGCGCGGTAGTCGAACACGTCGCCATTGCTGGCCGGGTACTGCAGCAATGCACCGAAATAGGGGCTGGCGTCGCTCAGCTCACGCTCGTCGCCCACCACCACCTCGATGCCCAGCGGTTCGGCGCGGGTGCGCAGCACGTCGAGGGTTTGTGGGTGGCAGTGCACGGAGGCGAAGAAGGCGTGAGCGGCCTTGTTCTTCGACAGGCGCTTGCAGAAGGTCATGGCCTCGGCGGCGGCGGTGGCTTCGTCGAGCAGCGAGGCGTTGGCGATCGGCAGGCCGGTGAGGTCGCTGATCAGGGTCTGGAAGTTCAGCAGCGCTTCCAGGCGGCCTTGGGAAATCTCGGGCTGGTACGGGGTGTAGGCGGTGTACCAGGCCGGGTTTTCCAGCAGGTTGCGCAGGATCGGCGCCGGGGTGTGGGTGTTGTAGTAGCCCTGGCCGATGTAGCTCTTGAACAGCTGGTTGTTGCTGGCGATGGCTTTCAGCGCGGCGAGGGCGTCGGCCTCGCTCTGGCCGTCTTCGCTGCCCAGCACGCTGGTGCCCTTGATGCTGTCGGGGATGACCGCGGCGGTCATGGCCTCGAGCGAGTCGAAACCGAGGCTGGCGAGCATGGCTTGCTCGTCGTCGGCGCGTGGGCCGATATGACGGGCGATGAATTCGTTGGCGGTGCCGAGGTTGATGGTCATGGCAGGTTCCTCAGGCGTCGTCGTTGGCTTTGAGCAGGCGGTCGTAGGCGTCCTGGTCGAGCAGGGCGGTTACTTCGTTCATGTCGGCGGGGACGAAGCGGAAGAACCAGCCTTCGCCCAGCGGGTCTTCGTTGACCAGCTCGGGGCTGTCGTTGAGGCCTTCGTTGATGGCGACCACTTCACCGTTCAGCGGCATGTACACGCCACTGGCAGCCTTGACCGATTCCACGGTGGAGGCTTCGGCGCCTTTGTCGTACTGCTGCAGCTCCGGCAGTTGCACGTAGACCACGTCGCCAAGGGCGTTCTGGGCGTAGGCGGTGATGCCCACGGTGACGCTGCCGTCATTTTCGACGCGCAGCCATTCGTGATCTTCGGTGAAACGCAACTCGCTCATGGGAATTCCTCGGGAAGCAGGGGCGTTGGGCGCGGTAGCTCCGCGCTCTTGGGATTGGAATTCCCTTAGCAAATATGCGGCCAGTAATAAAAAACCTTTTAAAATCATATGTTTATGATTTATAGGGTGATCATTTCAGATTGAGATGGAATGAAATCGATACAGATAGAGAAGGATTCAAAAGCGTTGTGGGATCAAACCCTTGCGCAGACGCATTCGAACGGGTGTGTATTGAATTCGCTACGGTGTAGCTGATTCATTACAAGGAGGGTGGCGAGCGCTGTATCAGAACCCTGGCCGTGGCCGGCCAGGGTGCATGGAGTGGCTCAGTTGACGGTGATATAGGGGTCCCAGGTGTACGCTGGGCCGATCTGGTTCAGGTTGCGGTCCAGCAGCACGAAGGTGACCTTGTACCAAAGCTTGCCCGGCGCCTCGGCGACGGCCTGCCAGAAGGTGTAGGTGACATCGGTCTTGCTGATGCCGTGGGCGGCGCCGCTATCCAGGTAGGGCACCGGGATGTTCGGAATGTTGTAGGAAAGCGGGGTGGACATGCTGCCGGGGTAGTTGCCGCCCTGGTGCGGGTCGCCCTGGGTGACCTTGGTGATCAGGGCGATGCGGTCGAAGTTGCGCGACAGCGTGGTGGCGCGCCAGCGGATGTTGTCGCCGGAGTTGGCATCGATCCACAGTTCGGCGCCACCGTCGGCGCTGTCGCCCGAAGCATGGGCATCGACCACGTCGCGACGGCTGATCATGGAGATGGCGCCGTGCACGTCGCTGGGGTGGCTTTGCAGGTAGTCGGCATCGACGGTGATCAGCACATCGATGGTTTGAGTCGTTCCAGACATGGTGTCGCTCCTGATTGGATGATCATGATGACGACCTGACTTGCCGGTGCCCTTGGTCGTCAGGGAGCAAGCATGGAGCAGCGTTGGCAGGCTTCAAATGTCGGCGCTTTGACTGCCTGGGATGGCGGGTGGCCAGTAGTGTGGGCAGTGGCTTGATATCGATGGGGTTCGGGCAATGTCTTCGCCGCGCCTGGGTGAATGGCTGGCTGCGGCAATAGGCAAAGGCGGACAGAAAGTTCCGCCTGGCCGATCAGGCCTTGCCGGGGATACCGTATTTGCGCAAACGCTGGGCGATGGCGGTATGCGAGGTCTGCAGCCGGCCGGCCAGCTGGCGAGTGGACGGATAGCTGGCATACAAGCGTTGCAACAGCTCCCGTTCGAAATCCCCCACTGCCTGCTCCAGGCTCGCCACTTCGCCATCCACGCCACGCGCCACCGAGGTGCCGGCGATGTCCAGGTCGCCGATATCCACCACATTGCCCTCGCAGATGGCCGCGGCGCGGAAGATCACGTTCTGCAACTGGCGCACATTGCCTGGCCAGGGGTTGCCCAGCAGCGCCGGGTGGGTGGCCGGGGCCAGGCGGCATGGCGGGCGCTGGATCTGGGTGCATGCCTGCTGCATGAAGAAGTGCGCCAGCGACAGGATGTCCTGGCCACGCTCGCGCAGTGGCGGCACTTGCAGGTTAAGCACGTTGAGGCGGTAGAACAGGTCTTCGCGGAAGGTGCCGTCAGCGACCATCTGCTCCAGGTTGCGGTGGGTGGCGCTGATGATGCGCACGTCCACCTTCACCTCGCGGTCGCCCCCCACCCGGCGGAAACTGCCATCGCTGAGAAAACGCAGCAGCTTGGCTTGCAGGTACGGCGACATCTCGCCGATCTCGTCGAGGAACACCGTGCCCTGGTTGGCCAGCTCCATCAGCCCCGGCTTGCCGCCACGCTGGGCGCCGGTGAAGGCGCCGGGGGCATAGCCGAACAGTTCGCTCTCGGCCAGGCTCTCGGGCAGTGCTGCGCAGTTCAGCGCCAGGAACGGCGCGGCATGGCGGCTGCTGATGGCGTGGCAGGCACGGGCCACCAGCTCCTTGCCGGTGCCGGTTTCGCCATGCACCAGCAGCGGCGCGTCGAGGGCCGCCACGCGCAGGGCCCGGGCCTTGAGGGTGCGGATTGCCGGGGAGTCGCCGAGCATCGCGTCGAAGCCCTCGGCGTGGTCGTGGTGCAGGGCCGACAGCCGCTCGCCCATGCGGTTGGGCGGGTACAGCGTCAGCAAGCCGCCGGCGTTGGTGATCGGCGTGGCGTCGAGCAGCAGGCTCTGGCCATTGAGCTGCATCTCGCGCATGGGCAGGTGGAAGTTGTTGTCCAGCAGGGCCTGCAACAGGTCGGCGTCGCCGAACAGCTCACCCACCGAGCGCCCGGCCGACTCGCGCCCGCACAGGGCGATCAGCGCCGGGTTGGCCAGCAGCACCTGGCCTGCGCTGTCCACCGCCAGCACCGGGTCGCTCATGGCGGCGAGCAAGGCGTCGAGCTGCAGGTGGCGGCGCTGGCCGGGGAGGATGTCGACCACTTCCACCGACTGCACGCCACGTACCTCGAACAGCGCGTCGTGCAGCTCTTCGAGCACGGCGGGGCTGAGGGTCGGGGCATCGATGTAGACGTTCGGCGGGACCATCTCCACGGCATCGAGGTTGAGGTTGCGGGCGCCGAGCAGGGCCAGGACTTCCTGGGTGATGCCGACGCGGTCGATGAAGCTGACGTGGATGCGCATTGAGAGATGCAAGAGCCTGGCCGGGGAGGGCGTCAGTATGCCTCGGCTACAGGGGAAACCCAATCGCGGGGCAAGCCCGCTCCCACGTGGTGTGTGGGAGCGGGCTTGCCCCGCGATTGGGATCACTCCAGATGTTCAGGCTTGATCGGATCGCCAGACTTCACGTCCAGCTTCTGGCGGATGTCCTCGAACATCGCGTCATACAGTTTGTGCGGCGAGCCAAGGGTTTCGAATTTCTGATGGGGGGCCAGGTACGACTGCGCTTTGCGCGAGGCGATGCTCAAGAAACTCGGCAGCACCTGGTCCTTGGCCAGGAAGAACTTCTCATCGACGGTCTTGCCTTCGATGCTGCCATGCATGCGGAACTGGATGCCTCTGCCTTCCTTGGGATCGGTTGTTGCCTCGTAATCGATATCGAGGTCGTAGCTGTGGTCGTTCTTGTTCAGCGCGGTGCGCATGATGTGTACATGACCGGGTTGGTACTGGGCCATGGCGAGTCCTCCGGAAGGTTGAAAACGGCCGGTGCCTGACACCAGCCAACTGCGTTCAACGGTAGCTGATCCCCGGCTTGGCGGTGGACACACGAGTCCCGGCGGTGCCCTTGACGATCTCCTCGATGTTCTCCAGCGAGCTGATCACCGCCACCTTGCCGGTGTGGCGGGCGAAGTCGCAGGCCGCCTGCACCTTCGGCCCCATTGAGCCGGCGGCGAAGCCCAGCTTCTCCAACTCGTCGGGATGGGCCTGGGCGATGGCCTTTTGCGTGGGTTTGCCGAAGTCGATGTACGCCGCGTCGACATCGGTGGCGATGATCAGCAGGTCGGCTTCCAGTTGCTCTGCCAGCAGGGCGGAGCACAGGTCCTTGTCGATCACCGCCTCGATGCCCTTGAGCTTGCGGTTTTCGTCGTACATGGTGGGGATGCCGCCACCACCGGCGCAGATCACGATGCTGCTCTTTTCCAGCAGCCACTTGATCGGGCGGATCTCGAAGATGCGCTTGGGTTTGGGGCTGGCCACCACGCGGCGGTACTTGTCGCCGTCGGGCTTGACCACCCAGCCTTTCTCCTTGGCCAGGCGCTCGGCCTCGTCCTTGGCGTAGACCGGGCCGATGAACTTGGTCGGGTCCTTGAATGCCGGGTCGTTGGCGTCCACTTCGACCTGCGTGAGCAACGTGGCGAATGGCACTTCGAAGGCCAGCAGGTTGCCCAGCTCCTGTTCGATCATGTAGCCGATCATGCCTTCGGTTTCGGCGCCGAGCACGTCCAGCGGGTAGGCCTCGTCGGGTTTGTAGGCCATGCCCTGGAGCGACAGCAGGCCGACCTGCGGGCCGTTGCCGTGGGCGATGACCAACTCGTTGCCGGGGTGGATCTTGGCGATCTGTTCGGTGGCGGTGCGGATATTGGCGCGCTGGTTGTCAGCGGTCATCGGCTCGCCGCGACGCAGCAGGGCGTTGCCGCCCAATGCAACAACGATACGCATGGGGAATGTCCTTCAGAAAAATGGGTCAAGGGGCGGACAAGGTCCCTGTGGGAGCGGGCTTGCCCGCGATGAGGCCAGATCAAGCAGCATCGATGCTGCGGCTGACGCATTCGCGGGCAAGCCCGCTCCCACAGATGCAGTGCGGCCCTCCCTAAAGTTGACGAGGCTTACAGGTCAGCCAGGGTCGACACCAGGATCGCCTTGATCGTGTGCATGCGGTTTTCCGCCTGCTCGAAGGCGATGCACGCCGGCGACTCGAACACGTCATCGGTCACTTCGATACCGTTGGCCAGGTTCGGGTACTGCTCGGCGATCTGCTTGCCGACCTTGGTATCGGAGTTGTGGAACGCCGGCAGGCAGTGCATGAACTTGGTGCGCGGGTTGCCGGTGGCCTTCATCAGCTCCTTGTTCACCTGGTAGGGCAGCAACTGCTTGATGCGCTCGCCCCAGGCCTCCACCGGCTCGCCCATCGACACCCAGACGTCGGTGTGCACGAAGTCCACGCCCTTGACCGCGGCTTTCGGGTCTTCGGTCAGGGTGATGCGTGCGCCGCTTTCCTCGGCGTACTTCTGGCAGCGCTCGACCAGGTCGTCATGGGGCCACAGCGCCTTGGGCGCGGCGATGCGCACGTCCATGCCGAGCTTGGCGCCGATCAGCAGCAGCGAGTTGCCCATGTTGTTGCGGGCATCGCCCAGGTAGGCGTAGCTGATGTCGTGCAGCGGCTTGTCGCTGTGTTCACGCATGGTCAGCACGTCGGCGATCATCTGGGTCGGGTGGTACTCGTCGGTCAGGCCGTTGAACACCGGCACGCCGGCAAACTTGGCCAGCTCTTCGACGATTTCCTGCTTGAAGCCACGGTACTCGATGGCGTCGTACATGCGCCCGAGCACGCGGGCGGTGTCCTTCATGCTCTCCTTGTGGCCGATCTGCGAGGAGTTGGGGTCGATGTAGGTGACGTTGGCGCCCTGGTCGTAGGCGGCGACTTCGAAGGCGCAGCGGGTGCGGGTCGAGGTCTTCTCGAAAATCAGGGCGATGTTGTTGCCCTTCAGGTGCTGCTGTTCGGTACCGGTGTATTTGGCACGCTTGAGGTCGCGGGACAGGTCCAGCAGGTAGCGCAGCTCACGGGTGGTGTGGTGCTCGAGGCTGAGCAGGTTGCGGTTGTGGATGTTGAACGCCATGACGGTTCTCCTTGAGTTCGGTAGGTAGCCCGGCCGCCACTTCGTGGGTGCGGCCGGGTGTAATGGGCGTTTAGTAGTCGACTGGGTCGCGCAGGATCGGGCAGGTCATGCAGTGGCCGCCGCCGCGGCCCCGGCCCAGTTCGCCGGCGCTGATGGTGATGACCTCGATGCCGGCTTTGCGCAGCAGGGTGTTGGTGTAGGTATTGCGGTCGTAGCCGATGACCACGCCGGGCTCCACGGCCACCACGTTGTTGCCGTCATCCCACTGTTCGCGCTCGGCGGCGAAGCTGTTGCCGCCGGTCTCGACCACCCGCAGCTTGACCCCAAGCTGCTCGCCGACCACCTCGATGAACGACTTGTTCTCGCGGCGCACATCCATGCCGTAGGGCTTGCTTTCGTCCGGGCGGATGATGAACGGCACGATCTCGCGCACCACTTCCGGGAAGACCGTGACCAGGTCGCGGTCGCAGAAGCTGAACACGGTGTCCAGGTGCATCGCGGCGCGTGACTTGGGCAGCCCGGCGACGATGACTTTGTCCACCGCGCCCTTGGCGAACAGGCTCTGCGCCAGCTGGCCGATGGCCTGGCGCGAGGTGCGCTCGCCCATGCCGATCAGCACGATGCCCTTGCCGATCGGCATCACGTCACCGCCTTCGAGGGTGGCCGAGCCGTGGTCCTTGTCCGGGTCGCCATACCAGACCTGGAAGTCGGCGCCGGTGAACTCCTTGTGGAACTTGTAGATGGCAGTGGCCAGCAGGGTTTCCTGGCGGCGCGCCGGCCAGTACATCGGGTTGAGCGTCACCCCACCGTAGATCCAGCAGGTGGTGTCGCGGGTGAACTGGGTGTTGGGCAGCGGCGGCAGGATGAAGCTGGAGTGGCCGAGGTAGTCGTTGTACATCTTGACCACGCTGGCGCCTTCGCTTTCCGGCAGGTCCTGGCCGGCTACGCCGCCGATCAGGAATTCGGCCAGGTGGCGCGGGTCGAGGCCTTCGAGCCAGCTGCGCACTTCGTTGGTGAGGCCCACGCCGACGCTGTCCGGGGTGATCTTGCGGTCGAGAATCCACTTCAGCGCTTCGGGCTGCTGGACGATGTCGGTGAGCAGGTTGTGCATTTCCAGCACGTCGACCCCGCGCTCACGCATCTTGGTGACGAAGTCGAAGTGGTCGCGCTTGGCCTGGTCGACCCAGATCACGTCGTCGAACAGCAGCTCATCGCAGTTGCTCGGGGTCAGGCGCTTGTGCGCCAGGCCCGGGCTGCAGACCATCACTTTGCGCAGTTTGCCGGCTTCGGAATGGACGCCGTATTTCTGTTTCTCAGTGGACATGGTGAATCCTCCTGTAAAGCAAAGCTGTGGGGTTCAGAGAGTCAGGAAGCCGTCGTAGAGCCCGTAGGCGGCCACCAGGGCACCCACCACCACGGCGGCGAAGATCAGTTTTTCGACGTTTGTGAAGATCGGTTGGCCCACCTCGCGCTTGGCCTTGGCGAACAGGATCGCGCCGGGGGCATACAGCAGGGCCGAGAGCAGCAGGTATTTCACGCCACCGGCGTACAGCAGCCAGAGCGCATAGATCAGGGCGATGCCGCCGATGATCAGGTCCTTCTTGCGTTCGGCCAGGGCCTGTTCGTAGGTTTCGCTGCGCCAGGCCAGCAGGAAGGCATAGGCCGCCGACCACAGGTAGGGCACCAGGATCATCGAGGTGGCGAGGTAGATCAGCGACAGGTAGGTGCTGTTGGAGAACAGCGTGATCACCAGGAAGATCTGCACCATGGCGTTGGTCAGCCACAGGGCGTTGGCCGGCACGTGGTTGGCGTTCTCGCGGCGCAGGAACTCCGGCATGGTGTGGTCCTTGGCGGCGGCGAACATGATCTCGGCGCACAGCAGCACCCACGACAGCAGCGCCCCCAGCAGCGAGATGATCAAGCCAACGCTGATCAGCACCGCGCCCCAGTGACCGACCACATGCTCGAGCACTGCGGCCATCGAGGGGTTCTGCAGCTTGGCCAGTTCCGGCTGGGTCATCACCCCCAGCGACAGCACGTTGACCAGCACCAGGAACAGCAGCACGGTGACGAAGCCGATGACCGTGGCCTTGCCCACGTCGGAGCGTTTTTCAGCACGGGAGGAGAAGATGCTCGCACCCTCGATGCCGATGAACACCCATACGGTGACCAGCATCATGTTGCGCACCTGGTCCATCACCCCGCCGAGCTCCGGCGTACCGACCGCCCAGATATCCGCGGTGAAGATGTCGAGCTTGAAGGCGAACAGGCAGATCAGCGCGAACAGCGCCAGCGGCACCACCTTGGCCACGGTGGTGACCAGGTTGATGAACGCCGCTTCCTTGATGCCGCGCAGCACCAAAAAGTGCACTGCCCACAGCAGGATCGAGGCGCCGATCACCGCTGCCGGGGTATTGCCCTCGCCGAACACCGGGAAGAAATAACCCAGGGTGCTGAACAACAGCACGAAGTAACCGACGTTGCCCAGCCAGGCGCTGATCCAGTAGCCCCAGGCGGAAGAAAAGCCCATGTAGTCGCCGAAGCCGGCCTTGGCATAGGCGTACACGCCGCCGTCGAGGTCAGGTTTGCGGTTGGCCAGGGTCTGGAACACAAAGGCGAGGGTGAGCATGCCCACCGCGGTGATGGCCCAGCCGATCAGCACGGCCCCCACGCCAGCGCTGGCGGCCATGTTTTGCGGCAACGAGAAGATCCCGCCGCCAATCATCGAACCGACGACAAGTGCAACCAGTGCACCCAATTTTAGTTTTCCGGGAGAATCAGACATTTAACGACTCCGTACCAGGAGAAAGTTGACCTCAGAATAAATCTGACGCCTGGATCATTCGCTGATTTAGATCAGTTCATGCCAACATGACGGGGCGGAAAAACCCCACATGTACTCCTGGAGGATGCCGACAGCTCAGCTGCAGGCCTTGTGCGCTGGCACCTCCATGTCCTTCTAGAGCAAACGCTCCGCTCGCCTGCGAACTTTGAAGCTAGTCGCTTCTGGATATTTCGCAAATTTTTGACATGAACCGCTGATGGCGAAAAGCCACGAGTGCGATGGCGACCGCAAAACGATGACTATTAGTTGTTTTAGTTAGACAGCATGGTTATGAGTGAACTAGCTTTGATTACCTGGACTAATATAAATATGCTGTAACATTTATATGCGTTAGATCGAAAATTCATGTGTAAAACGGGCCATCGGGGAGAAGCGCCATGAGCGAACCGGGACAGAAACTGCGCCTTGGCGCGCTGATCGCGCTGGTGGTCGGTTCGATGATCGGCGGCGGGATCTTCTCGCTGCCACAGAACATGGCCGCCCGCGCCGACGTGGGGGCTGTGCTGATCGGCTGGGGTATCACCGCGGTGGGTATGCTGGCGCTGGCCTTCGTGTTCCAGACCTTGGCCAACCGCAAACCCGAGCTGGACTCGGGGGTGTACGCCTACGCCAAGGCCGGCTTCGGCGATTACATGGGCTTTTCTTCCGCATGGGGCTACTGGATAAGCGCCTGGCTGGGCAACGTCGGTTATTTCGTGCTGCTGTTCAGCACCCTGGGCTTCTACTTCCCGGCATTCGGCGAGGGCAACACGCCGTTGGCCATCGGCTGCGCCTCGTTGCTGCTGTGGGCGGTGCACTTTTTGGTGCTGCGCGGCATCAAGGAGGCGGCGTTCATCAACCAGGTGACCACGGTGGCCAAGGTGGTGCCACTGCTGATCTTCATCGTCATCGCCGCCTTCGCCTTTCGCGCCGACATCTTCACCCGCGACATCTGGGGGCTGAGCAACCCCAAGTTCGGCAGTGTGCTGGAGCAGGTGCGCAACATGATGCTGGTGACGGTGTTCGTGTTCATCGGTATCGAGGGCGCCAGCGTGTACTCGGGGCGCGCGTTGCACCGCTCGGACGTGGGCAAGGCCACGGTGGTGGGCTTTCTCGGCGTGCTGGCGCTGCTGGTGCTGGTCAACGTGCTGTCGCTGGGGGTGATGACCCAGCCGGAGCTGGCAGGGTTGCAGAACCCGTCGCTGGCTTCGGTGCTGGAACATATCGTCGGGCCCTGGGGGGCACTGTTGATCAGTATCGGGCTGGCGGTGTCGCTGCTCGGGGCGCTGCTGTCGTGGGCGCTGCTGTGCGCCGAGATTTTGTTCGCCACCGCCCGCGACAAGACCATGCCGCGCTTTCTCGCCCATGAGAACGCCAACCAGGTGCCGTCCAACGCGCTGTGGCTGACCAATGTGATGATTCAGGGCTTCTTGCTGATCACGTTGTTCTCGGCGGGTACCTACACCAGCCTGATCTACCTGGCCTCGTCGATGATCCTGGTGCCGTACTTCTGGTCGGCGGCCTACGCGGTGCTGTTGGCGCTGCGTGGCGATAGCTACCAGGGCCAGCCGGGGTTGCGGCGCAAGGACCTGCTGATCGCGCTGGTCGCCCTGTTGTACGCGGTCTGGCTGCTGTACGCCGGCGGCCTCAAATACATACTGCTGTCGGCTTTGCTGTACGCCCCGGGGGTGATCCTGTTCGCCCGGGCCAAGCACGAGCAGGGGCAGGCGTTGTTCACCGGGGTCGAGAAACTGATCTTCGCAGGGGTGCTGGTAGGCGCGGGGCTGGCGGCCTACGCCTTGTACTCAGGATTGTTGAGCCTGTGAGTCGCAAGTCGCGCGCGGGCTTTCCGGGCGCGACCAGATCCACAGGTTGCCCAGGGCCATGCCGGCGATGGCGAGATAGACCGGCCAGTGGTGCTCGAGGAAGGTCAGCATCACGCCAGCGCACAGCAGCATGCTCAGGGTTGCGCTGACCTTGGCGCGGCGCTGGATCACCTTGCCGTCGCGCCAATTGCGCAGGATCGGGCCGAACAGCCGGTGGTTTTCCAGCCAGGCCGACAGGCGCGGCGAGCTGCGGGTAGCGGCCCAGGTGGCGAGGAGGATGAATTCGGTAGTGGGTAGGCCGGGGATGACGATGGCGACCAGGCCGATCCCCAGGCTGACATAGGCCAGGATCGCGTACAGCAGGCGGGAGATTTTCGAGCGGGCGATTCGGGTCATGGTCTCACTGCAGCGGTGCGGCCGCCTTGTGGGCGGCCGGGTGAAGCGTGTCAGGCCAGGGCCGCATCGGCGGCGTAGGCATGCTTGAGCAGCTCGGTGAAACGCTCGAAGGCGGCCACCGCGCCGCGTTCGGCGGCAGCGTCCTCTTCAGGCGACAGCTCGAGGCTGTCGAGAATCCGGGTGAACTGCTTCCAGCCTTCGGCGCGGCCACCTTCCGGCTCACCGAGGTGACGGGCGCCGAAGCTGTCGCTCAGCTCCAGTGCCGCGGCACGCTTGATCAGGAACGCGGCGCCCAGTTTGGAGCCTTCGGAGACGAAGATCCAGCCCAGTGCTTCACCCAGGCTTGGCGCGCCGAGGGCGCCGGTCACGGGGGCGGGCACTTCGGTGTCCAGGTCGGCCAGGTCCAGGCGGGCCTGTTCGGCGCGGCAGCGCGCGGCCAGGTCGGGGACGATGGCGATCAGTTGCGGGTCGGTATACAGCGCCTGCAGTTCGGACTGGAACAGGTACTGGGCGACCACGAAGCGGGCGAAGCTTTCGCGGCTGTCGAACGGCTTGTGCGACTTGACCAGGGCGTCCAGCTCGGTGTGCGGGGCGTGGGTGACCTGGTTCAGGCGCTGGGAGCGCAGGGCGTGGCGTTCGGAGGAAGGGGTGGTCATCGCAATGATCCTTGGAGATGGGCTGTCTAGTGACAAGACGAAACGGATGACGCTGGACAGTAAAAAAACTCGTCTGTTGTGGTGCTCCATTCGCGGGTAAACCCGCTCCCACAGATTCTGCGCTGTTCCTGAGAACGGCCCAGTACCTGTGGGAGCGGGTTTACCCGCGAAGCAGTCACCGCCAGTCGATGGGCTTTTGCGGCGTTAGATATCCCACACCAGGTTGATGGCGAAGTTGCGCCCCGGCATGGTCAGGCGGTCGAGGTTGGCCGGCTGGGTCACGCCGGCCTCGCCCAGGGCGTCGTAGCCGCGCACGTCATCCCACTGCCAGTACTTCTTGTCGGTCAGGTTGTACAGGCCGGCGTTGACGGTGATGTCGTCGGTCACCTTGTAGTAGCCGGTCAGGTCCAGCACGCCGTAGCCCGGGGTGCGGAACTGCTTGCTGGCGCCATCGGGGGCGAAGAAGGTGGTGTCGTCGACACGGTCCTTGCGCTTGACCAGCGTCCAGCTCAGCAGGCCGCCGTAGTTCTGCTGCTCGTAGCCCAGCCCCAGCACCGCGGTCAGCGGGTTGACGCTGTTCAACGGCTGGCCGTTGTCATCGTTGCGGCCGCGGGCGTAGGCCACCGAGCCCTGGGTATACAGGCCCTGCGCCGCACCGAAGTGGTCGAGGTTCAGGCGGCCCTTGAACTCCGCGCCCTTGATGGTGGCGTGCTTGATGTTGTTGGCCTGGAAGGTCGAACCCAGGTTGGCCGACTGCACGGCGTCTTCGTTGATGAAGTCGCGGTACTTGTTGTAGAACACCGCCACGTCGAAGTTGCCGGCCTCGAAGTTGCCGCGCAGGCCGGTTTCGTAGCTCTTGCTCTTCTCCGGCTCCAGGTTGGGGTTGGGCTCGACGCTGTAGCCCAGGGTCGGGTTGTCGAAGCGCCCGTACATGGCCTTGGCGGTCGGGGTGCGGAAGCCTTCGGCGTACTGGCCGTACCAGGTGTAGTTGTCGTTGAAGGCATAGGTCACGCCGAGCTTGGGCGAGACGCGGTGCCACGTCTTGTCCGAGTCGTCGATGCTGCCAGGTGCCGCGCCGGTGCCCTGGATGCCGCGCAGGAACTCGGCGGTCATCTTCGGCTCCATGCGCGTGTAGTCGTAGCGCGCGCCGGGCAGGAAGGTCCAGTCGTTCCAGCGGATCTCATCCTGCACGAACAGGCTGTAGGTGTTCACGGTCGGGTCCGGGAAGTCGCTCACCAGCGCCTGGCCGTCGCTGGCGCTGTTCTGGCCGACGGCGCGGCAGCTGCCGCCGATTCGCAGGCAAGTACCGGTGCCGCTGCGCGAGCCGGTGACCTTTTCGTGCTTGAGGGTGGTGCCGTAGGTCAGCAGGTGCTCGGTGGCGCCAATGCTGAAGGCCTTGTCCAGCTGGGCGTCGAACACCCACTGGCGATCCTTGTAGGTGGTGTCGCGGGTACGCAGCACGGTGCGGCTGAACGGGAAGTAGACTTCCTCGGTGCTCTGGTCGGTCTTGGCGATCTGGTAGTTCAGGCTCCACTTCACGTGGTCGGCCACCAGCGAGTCGAGGCCGAACTCGTGGTTGATGCCGAAGCGTTCGCGGGTGACGGTGTCGTTGCCGGTGCGGCCGCGGTACATCCCCAGGCCGGCGCCATTGGTGAACGGGCCACCCACGGCGCTGAGGATGTTCTGGTCGCGGTCGTCCTTGTAGCGCTCGTAGGTCAGCCCCAGGCGCGCGTCGTCGGCGTAGTTCCAACCCAGCTTGGCCAGCACGTTGGTGGTGCGCACGTCTTCCGGGTTGGCCTCGCTGCGGGCCAGGCCGGTGCCGCCGTGCTCGCCGTAGGAGTCGGTCTCGTGGCCGTTGCGCTGGCTCAGGTGCAGCAGGCCGTCGAAGTCGCCCTGGCGGCCGGCGACGGTGGCGGAGGTCAGCCAGCTCTCGTCGGCGGAGCTGTAGCCGGTCTTCAGGCGCGCGCCGACGTCCTTGCCGGGCTTGATGATGTCTTCGGGGTCGAGGGTGAAATAGCTGACCGCGCCGCCGATGGCATTGCTGCCGTACAGCACCGAGGCCGGCCCACGCAGGATCTCCACGCGCTTGACGATTTCAGGGTCGACATAGTTGCGCTGGGTCTGGGCGTAGGGGCCGTAGAAGAAGCTGTCGGGAATCGACACGCCGTCGACCTGGGTGAGGATGCGCTCGCCGTCGATGCCGCGGATGTTGTAGCCATTCAGGCCGCTGCGCTGGCCGACGCCGCCCACCGACACGCCCGGTTCGTAGCGCACCAGGTCCTTGATGTCGTTGACGTTCTGCCGGTCCAGCTGTTCGCGGGTCTGCACGCTGACGGTGCTGGGGACTTGGCTTACGTCCTGGGCGCTGCGGGTGGCGCTGACGGTCACCTGTTGCAGGGCGATGGCGTTGCCGGCTGCCTGGCGCTCCAGCACTACGTTGCCGTTACCGATCTTGCGGTATGACAGGCCCGTGCCGTGCAGCAGGCGCTGCAAGGCCGCTTCCGGTGCCAGCGAGCCTTGCACGCCGGGCGAGGCCACGCCTTCGGCCAGCTCGGCGCTGAAACCGACCTGCCAGCCGGTGACCCGGCTGAACGCGTTGATCGCCTCGACCAAGGGCTGCTGGGCGATGGCGAAGCGGTAGTCGCCCATGCGCGGGCTGCTGGCCTGGGCGGGCTCGGCGGCCAGCGCCGGCAGGCTGCAGGCGCCACTGGCCAGCAGGGCCAGGGTCAGCAGCGACAGCTGGCCACGGCGGCGGGATGAGGTGGACGGGCGGGTTGGACCTGTGGACATCGAGAGCGCTCCCTGTCGCGCGAAGTTATAGGCGTAGGCTGTTCTCGATTTCGATTTGTCGAACGAGAATCAATCGTATTGGCTATAACGAGACGGACGGGGTGCGCTGATCGCGTAAAAAAACTTTGGTTTTTAGTTGAGGATGACCAGGGCGGGGTATTCGTGCAGCTGCGCCGAGGTGATGTGGGCCAGGGCGCGCAGGGTTTCCAGGGGTTGGTCGAGGCGGTAGTTGCCGGTCACCGCGACCTGCTCCAGCTGCGCATTGCGGTTGATGATCCAGCCCGGGTAGTAGCGTTGCAGCTCGGCCAGCACCTGGCTCAGCGGGCAGTTCTCGAACACCAGGCGGCCCTCGATCCAGGCCAGTTCCTTGTTCAGGTCGGGGCGCTGGGGCTGGCCGAAGCCGTCGGGGCCGACGCTGATGCTGTCGCCGGCTTGCAGGCGGATGCGCTGGTCGCTGGCCGCGCGCAGGTCGACGTCGCCGCGTTGCACCCGCACCTGCGCTTCACCGTTGAGGTAGCGCACGGCGAAGTCGGTGTCGCGCACGCTGGCCCGCAATGGGCCGGCCTGCACCTCAAGTGGCCGTTGGTTGGCGCCGGACACCTGGAAATACGCCTCGCCCTGGAGCAGGCGGGCCACCTGGCGCCCGTCGCGCACGTCGCTGGCGAATGCCGAGTCGGTGTTGAGCAGTACTTTCGCGCCATCGTCCAGTTGCAGGCGCTGGCGCTCGCCGACCACGGTGAGGTGGTCAGCCTGCAGGCGCACCGGCAGGTTGCCGAAGGTGAACAGCCCCACCAAAAGCATGGCGGCGGTGGCCAGTGGTTTCCAGTGGCTACGCAGGCGTCCGCCGAACGAGCGTCGGCGCTGTTGGTGCATCTGGCCGGCGGCCTGGCGCAGCGCGGCCCCGTTCCACAGGGCTTCGGCTTCGACGTAGGCCTCGGCGTTTTCCGGCTCGGCGCCCAGCCACTGTTCGAAGGCCTGGGTGTCGTTGTCGTCGGCGCATTGCAGGCGGATCAGCCAGTCCATCGCCTGCGCGCGGGCACGGGCACGGGCGTCAGGCTCGGCGGGTGTCGGGCGAGGGGAGGGCTGGTCAGTCACTGAGGGTCCTTGCGAGGGGCGTTTTCTGCGCATGATCGACGCAGGCCCGGCACATGGCAAGCGCCTTGCGTCATGGCGCGGCGAGTGGTCGCGTCACTGGTGACGGTCGGCCACGCCCATGCAGATGGCCATGATCAGTTTCAGCTCCTTCTGTACCGTGCTCGCCGACACCTTCAATTGCTCGGCGATTTCCAGGTAGCTGGCGCCATGCAGGCGGCTCTGGATGAAGATGCGTTGCTGGCGCTCGGTCAGTTGGCCGAGGCTGACGCTCAGGTGCTTGAGCAGCTGCTCGGCATGGGCGGCATCCTCGCTGCTGCCCACGGGCGCGGCGACGTTGTGCAGCACCTGTTCGGGCACGTCGTCCACCAACATGCGGGCTTGCACGCGACGCGCACGCAGGTGGTCCAGGGCAAGGTTGCGCGCGGTCTGGAACACGAACGGCTCGAGGTGTTCGATGGGCCGCTCGCCGAGGGCGCGGGTGACCCGCAGGTAGGTTTCCTGCAACAGGTCCTCGGCGGTGCTGGGGTTGCCGACCATGCGCTGCAAGGTGCGCAGCAGGCTGAGGCGCTGGCTGAGGAAAACGGAGTTGAACCGGGACTGACTCACGGGGAAACCTGGCCACTGTAGGGGTGAATGATAATGCTTATCATCACGTGGTCTGGTCAAGCAGGGAAATGTCATGATCGAGTAAAGATCACTGTTTGTGCGGTCCCTGTAGGAGCGGCCTTGTGCCGCGAAAGGGCCGCAAGGCGGCCCCAGGATCTGTGCATGCCACAAGTTTGCTGGGGCCGCTGTGCGGCCCATTCGCGGCACAAGGCCGCTCCTACAGGCTACTTGGCGTTGAACAACGCCAGGCAGTTGTCCAGCATGCGGTTGGAGAAGCCCCACTCGTTGTCGTACCAGGCCAGTACCTTGAGCATGCGGCCGTTGGCGCGGGTGTGGTTGGCGTCGAAGATCGACGACAGCGGGTTGTGGTTGAAGTCGCACGACACCAGCGGCAAGGCGTTGTAGCCCAGCACCCGGGAATGGCGGCTGGCCTCCAGGAACAGCTGGTTCACTTCATCGGCGCTGGCCTCGCGTTGCAGGTTGACGGTGAGGTCGACCAGCGACACGTTGATCACCGGCACCCGCACGGCCATGCCGGTGAGCTTGCCGGCCAGTTCCGGCAGCACCAGGCCCACGGCTTCGGCGGCGCCGGTCTTGCTGGGGATCATCGACTGGGTGGCCGAGCGGGCGCGGTACGGGTCGCTGTGGTAGACGTCGGTGAGCACCTGGTCGTTGGTATAGGCGTGGATGGTGGTCATCAGCCCCTGTTCGATGCCGAACTCGCGGTGCAGCACCTGGGCGATCGGTGCCAGGCAGTTGGTGGTGCACGAGGCGTTGGAAATGATCTGGTGCGAAGCGCGCAGCACATCGTGGTTGACCCCGTACACCACGGTGGCGTCGGCGCCCTTGGCCGGCGCGCTGACGATCACCTTGCCGGCGCCGGCGGCAAGGTGCGCGGCGGCCTTGGCACGTTCGGTGAACAAGCCGGTGCACTCGAACACCACGTCGATGGCCAGGGCCTTCCACGGCAGCTCGGCGGGGTTGCGGATGGCGCTGACGGCAATGCGGTCGCCATTGACGGTGAGGCTTTCATGGTCGGCGTCGACGGTTGCATCGAAAATGCCGTGGACGCTGTCGAACTTGAGCAGGTGGGCGTTCATCGCGCTGTCGCCCAGGTCGTTGATGGCGACGACCTGCAGGTCCTGGCGGTAGCCGTGCGTGTAGAGTGCGCGCAGGACGTTGCGTCCGATGCGGCCGAATCCGTTGATGGCGATGCGTAGGGTCATGGCGTTACCTCTGGCAGTCGGGTGAAGGCTGTGGCACAAAGAGCACCTTCACTGAAACGGTTTTGTTGTTGGAATAACAAGATTATTCACCGAGAGATAGAAAACAAGCCTTTTTGCTGGCAGTATTTTGTTTAAACATACAACGAGCGGTCAGGTGACCCTCCGTCGAACGTGCCAGGCATCTCTCTGAAGAGCCTAGGCCGCAATCGTTTGGAGGGAAAATGCCCGGTAAAACCGCCCCACCGTTAGCCTGGAGTCCAGTACATGCATCCGCGCATCCTTGAGGTCACCGCACGGCTGATCGAACGCAGCCGCCCTACCCGTGAACGCTACCTTGAGCTGATCCGCGGCGCGGCCAGTGACGGACCCATGCGCGCCAGCCTGCAATGCGCCAACTTCGCCCATGGCGTGGCCGCCTGCGGTGGCGACGACAAGCAGACCCTGCGCCTGATGAACGCCGCCAACGTGGCCATCGTCTCGGCCTACAACGACATGCTTTCGGCGCACCAGCCGTACCAGCACTTCCCCGAACAGATCAAGCAGGCCCTGCGCGAGGTCGGCTCGGTCGGCCAGTTCGCCGGTGGCGTACCGGCCATGTGCGATGGCGTGACCCAGGGCGAGCCCGGCATGGAGCTGGCCATCGCCAGCCGCGAAGTGATCGCCATGTCCACCGCCATTGCCCTGTCGCACAACATGTTCGATGGCGCGCTGATGCTGGGCATCTGCGACAAGATCGTCCCCGGCCTGATGATGGGCGCGCTGCGCTTTGGCCACCTGCCGACCATTTTCGTGCCCGGTGGGCCGATGGTTTCGGGTATCTCCAACAAGGAGAAAGCCGATGTGCGCCAGCGCTATGCCGAGGGCAAGGCCACCCGCGAACAGCTGCTCGAATCGGAGATGAAGAGCTACCACGGCCCGGGCACCTGCACCTTCTACGGCACCGCCAACACCAACCAGCTGGTGATGGAAGTGATGGGCCTGCACCTGCCGGGCGCCTCGTTCGTCAACCCGTACACGCCGCTGCGCGATGCGCTCACCGCCGAGGCGGCGCGCCAGGTCACGCGCATGACCAAGGCCAGCGGCAGCTTCATGCCCATCGGCGAGATCGTCGACGAGAAGGCGCTGGTCAACTCGATCGTCGCCCTGCACGCCACCGGTGGCTCGACCAACCACACCCTGCACATCCCGGCCATCGCCCAGGCCGCCGGCATCCAGCTGACCTGGCAGGACATGGCCGACCTGTCCGAGGTGGTGCCGACGCTGTCCCACGTCTACCCCAACGGCAAAGCCGACATCAACCACTTCCAGGCCTCTGGCGGCATGGCCTTCCTCATCCGCGAGCTGCTCGACGCCGGCCTGCTGCACGAGGACGTCAATACCGTCGCCGGTCACGGCCTGCGCCGCTACACCCAGGAGCCGTTCCTCGAGGACGGCCAACTGGTGTGGCGCGACGGGCCGCGACAGAGCCTCGACGAAAGCATCCTGCGCCCGGTGGCGCGGCCGTTCTCGGCCGAGGGCGGCCTGCGGGTGATGGAGGGCAACCTTGGCCGCGGGGTGATGAAGGTGTCCGCCGTGGCCCCCGAGCACCAGGTGGTGGAAGCCCCGGCGCGGGTGTTCCAGGACCAGCAGTCGCTGGCCGATGCGTTCAAGGCCGGGGAGCTCGAGTGCGACTTCGTCGCCGTGGTGCGCTTCCAGGGCCCGCGCTGCAACGGCATGCCCGAGCTGCACAAGCTGACGCCGTTCCTTGGGGTGTTGCAGGACCGTGGCTTCAAGGTGGCGCTGGTCACCGACGGGCGCATGTCCGGCGCCTCGGGCAAGATCCCGGCGGCCATCCATGTGTGCCCGGAAGCGTTCGACGGTGGCCCGCTGGCGCGGGTGCGCGATGGTGATATCGTGCGCGTCGATGGCGTCGAAGGCACACTGCGGATCATGGTTTCGGCCGAGGAACTGGCCAGCCGTGAGCTGCCCGAACCACCCCAGGGCAACGACCTGGGCTGCGGGCGCGAGCTGTTCGGCTTCATGCGCGTGGCGTTCAGCTCGGCAGAAAAGGGCGCCAGTGCCTTCACCTCTGGCCTGGAGAACCTCAAGTGAAAGACCTGCTGGTTGGCGACATTGGTGGTACCAACGCACGGTTTGCCCTGTGGCGCGACAACCAGCTGCACGCGATCCAGGTGCTGGCGACTGCGGACTACAGCAGTCCCGAGCAGGCGATCGAGGCCTACCTGCGCGAGCAGGGTATCGGCCGTGGCGGCCTGGCGGCGGTGTGTCTGTCGGTGGCAGGCCCTGTGGACGGCGATGAGTTTCGGTTTACCAACAATCACTGGCGACTGAGCCGAAAGGCGTTCTGTCAGACCTTGCAGGTCGAGCGGCTGCAACTGATCAATGATTTCTCCGCCATGGCGCTGGGCATGACCCGCCTGCGTGAAGGCGAGTATCGAGCAGTCTGCGCAGGCCATGCCGACCCTTCGCGCCCAGTGCTGGTGATTGGCCCCGGCACCGGGCTCGGCGTTGGCAGCCTTGTGCGGCACGGCGAGCACTGGCTGGCGCTGCCGGGCGAGGGCGGGCATGTGGACCTGCCGGTGGGCAATGCCCGCGAGGCGGCGATCCACCAGGAGATCCACCGGCAGATCGGCCATGTCAGCGCCGAGACCGTGCTCAGCGGTGGTGGGCTGGTGCGCCTGTACCAGGCCATCTGCGCACTGGATGGCGACACGCCCCGGCACAAGACCCCGGCGCAGATCACCGATGCCGCCCTGGCCAACGAGCCGCGGGCGCTGGCGGTGGTCGAGCAGTTCTGCCGGTTCCTTGGCCGAGTGGCGGGCAACAATGTGCTCACCCTGGGCGCGCGGGGTGGGGTGTATATCGTCGGTGGGGTGATTCCGCGCTTTGCCGAGCTGTTCCTGCGCAGTGGGTTTGCCGCGAGCTTTGCCGACAAGGGCTGCATGAGCGGGTATTTCGCCGGGGTGCCGGTATGGCTGGTGACGGCGGAGTTTTCCGGGTTGCTGGGGGCCGGGGTGGCTTTGCAGCAAGCGTTGGAACAATGATGATCATCGCGGGGCAAGCCCGCTCCCACAGGTAGTTGTGGGAGCGGGGTTGCCCCGCGATTGGCCTTCACAGCAGACACAAAGATCTGCGACCACCAGAGGACGGACCATTGTGACCACTGCCGGCAAATCGATCCTGATGGTCGACGACGACCAGGACATTCGCGAACTGCTGCAAACCTACCTCGGCCGCTGCGGCCTGCGGGTGCATGCCGAGCCCGACGGCCAGGGCTTTCGCCGCGCGCTGGAGGCGAGCACCTACGACCTGGTGATCCTCGATGTGATGCTGCCCGATGAAGATGGCTTCAGCCTGTGCCGTTGGGTGCGTCAACATCCGCGCCAGGCGCGGGTGCCGATCATCATGCTCACCGCCAGCTCCGACGAGGCCGACCGGGTCATCGGCCTGGAGCTGGGCGCCGACGACTACCTCGGCAAACCGTTCAGCCCGCGCGAATTGCAGGCGCGGATCAAGGCCCTGCTGCGCCGTGCCGATTTCGGCCAGGCGGCACCCGCCAGCGCGGTGCTGGCGTTCGATGACTGGCGGCTGGACACGGTCAGCCACCGCCTGTTCCACCGCGACGGTGAAGAGGTGATCCTCTCGGGCGCCGACTTCGCCCTGCTCAAGCTGTTCCTCGATCACCCGCAGCAGATCCTCGACCGTGACACCATCGGCAATGCCACCCGTGGCCGCGAGCCGATGCCGCTGGACCGTATCGTCGACATGGCCGTCAGCCGCCTGCGCCAGCGCCTGCGCGACACCGACAAGCCGCCGCGGCTGATCCGCACCGTACGCGGCAGCGGCTACCTGCTGGCGGCCCATGTCAACCCGGCCTAGGGAGCGCCACTGGCGCCTGCTGCCACGCTCGTTGCTGGGGCGTATGCTGCTGCTCACCCTGGTGGTGGTGGTACTGGCCCAGAGCCTGTCCAGCGTGATCTGGGTCGCGCAGCTGCGTGCCAGCCAGTTGCAGGGCCTGCGCGCCAGCGCCAGCAGCCTGGCGCATTCGATGAGCGCCAGCGTCAGCTACTTCCGTTCGCTGCCGGTGGCCTACCGGCCGATGGTGCTCGACCAACTGCGCAGCATGGGTGGCACACGTTTCTTCGTGTCGCTGAACGTCAAGCCGCTGGACATGCCGGTGCTGCCGGTGACCCCGCGCAAGCAGGCGGTGATCGAGGTGTTCCAGCAGGTGTTGCATGAGCGCCTGGGCCAACAGATGGATATCTCGGTGGAGTTCGTAAGCCCCGACGACCTGCGCATCTTCAACAGCGGCCTGAAGCTCGACGAGCTGCCGCGCTCGTGGGCGCATTATTCGCTGACCCTGGAGCCACTCAATCCGCCGGTACTGGTCACCCAGATCCGCCTGGGCGAGGGGGAATGGCTGTACATCGCTTCGTTGCTGCCCGAGCCTTACACGGGCCTTGAAGCCGAGCGCCTGCCGCGTCAGCAGATCGGTTTCATCGCCCTGACCACGCTGCTGCTGTTGCTGTTCATCGGCTTGCTGGTGCACTGGCAGAGCCGGCCGCTCAAGCGCCTGGCACGGGCGGCGCGGGAGTTGTCGCTGGGCGCCGACGTGGCACCGGTGGCCGAGGGCGGTGGCAGCGAGGTGGTCGAGGTGGGGCGGGCGTTCAACAGCATGCGCGAGCGCATCAGCCGCTACCTCACCGAGCGCTCGCAGCTGTTCAGCGCCATCTCCCATGACCTGCGCACACCGATCACCCGCCTGCGGCTGCGTGTCGAGCTGTTGGAGGATGAGGCCTTGCAGGCCAAGTTCAGCCGTGACCTCGATGAGCTGGAGCTGCTGGTCAAGGGCGCGTTGCAGTGCGTGAAGGACACAGATATTCACGAGAACATCGAGCCGATCGACCTCAACCAGGTGCTGGAGCTGCTGGCCGAACCCTATCTGCGTGACGGCCGCATCACCCTCGAAGGCAGGGCGCTGGCGCCGTATCCGGGCAAGTCGCTGGCGTTGCGCCGTTGTATCGGCAACCTGATCGACAACGCCATCAAGTACGGCGAACGTGCGCAGTTGCGCATCATCGACAGTGCCGAGAGCTTTGTGCTGCAGGTGGACGACCAGGGGCCGGGGGTGCCGGAGCAGCGCCTGGAGCAGGTGTTCGAGCCGCACTTCCGCCTGGCCGGGCAGCAGCAGGGGTATGGGTTAGGCCTCGGGATCGCGCGCAACATCGCCCATAGCCATGGCGGCGAAGTGAGCCTGTTGAACCTGCGCGAAGGGGGCTTGCGGGTGACCCTGTACCTGCCGCGCACACCTGATTGAGATGCTTTCTGTAGGAGCGGCCTTGTGTCGCGAAAGGGCCGCAAAGCGGCCCCGGCAATCTCTGCATTGACGCCGAGATTCTGGGGCCGCTACGCGACCCTTTCGCGACGCAAGGCCGCTCCTACACAAGAGCGATGTCACCAAGCGGTGACAATCGCATTGGCCTTCGTGACATGCCACCCAGGACGGCTGGCTAGAATCGCCTGACAACAACAAGGATGACGCCCATGACCCACCGCTGGCTCGATTCCCCCACTCACCACGCCTGGCTCACCCAGGAGTCGCTGCGCCTGCTCGACTTCGCCAGGGCCGCACGCCTGCCCCAGGGCTTCGGCAACCTCGACGACGACGGCCGCCTGCCGCGTGGCGCCCTCGCCGAAACCATGAACACCGCGCGCATGACCCACAGCTTCGCCCTGGCGCACCTGCAAGGCGTGCCGGGCTGCCTGCACTTGGTCGAGCACGGCGTTGCCGCGCTGCAAGGGCCATTGCGCGATGCCGAGCATGGCGGCTGGTTCGCCCATCCCGAGGGCCAGGGCGGCAGTGGCAAGGCCGCCTACCTGCATGCGTTCGTCGCCCTGGCCGCCAGTTCCGCGGTGATGGCGGGCGTCGCTGCTGCGCCCGCGTTGCTGGGGCAAGCGATCGAGGTCATCCAATCCCGCTTCTGGAGCGAAGAGGAGGGGGCGTTGCGCGAGTCCTTCAGCCGCGACTGGCAGCAGCCCGAGGCCTACCGTGGCGCCAACAGCAACATGCATGGCGTCGAGGCGTTCCTCGCCCTGGCCGACGTGACGGGCAACCCGCTGTGGCTGGAGCGTGCCGTGCGGATGGTCGAACGGTTGATCCTCGGCCAGGCCGCCAACGACGGATTCCGCGTCACCGAGCATTTCGACCCGCACTGGCAAGCGCTGCCGGACTACAACCGTGACAACCCCGCCGATGGCTTTCGCCCATATGGCACCACCCCCGGCCATGCCTTCGAATGGGCGCGCCTGCTGTTGCACCTGGAAGCGGCGCTGCTACGTGCCGAGATGCCCGTGCCAAAGGGGCTGCTGACGGCGGCCAGGGGCCTGTTCGACAGCGCCTGCCGCCATGCCTGGCACGTCGATGGCGCCCCGGGCCTGGTCTACACCCTCGACTGGCGCGACCGCCCGGTGGTGCGCGAGCGCCTGCACTGGGTGCACGCCGAGGCCTGTGCCACCGCCGCCGTGCTGCTGCGACGCACCGGCGAGGCGCAGTACGAGCGCTGGTACCGCTGTTTCTGGGACTTCATCGGCGCGCACTTTATCGACCGCGCTCACGGCAGCTGGCACCACGAACTCGACCCAACCAATCAGCCCAGCGCGCGTATCTGGGGCGGCAAGCCCGATCTCTACCACGCCTACCAGGCCCTGTTGCTGCCGCGCCTGCCGCTGGCACCGAGCGTGGCCTGCGCCCTGGCTTTGTAACCAAACGATGACATTCGCGCATCCGTTCGTTACCTGGTGCCGGGCGCGGGCTCCTTACACTCACCTGCAATGCAAGCGACAGTCTTGCCACGCATAACAACAAGAAAGGTATTCCCCATGCATTCGACGCTTCGTCTCGCCGCCGCGATCTCGCTCGCCTCCCTGTTCTCCCTCAGCGCCCAGGCCGCCGATTCCAAAGGCAGCGTGGAAGTCGTCCATTGGTGGACCTCCGGTGGCGAGAAGGCTGCGGTGGATGTACTCAAGGCCCAGGTCGAGAAAGATGGCTTCACCTGGAAGGACGGCGCCGTGGCCGGTGGCGGTGGCGCCACCGCGATGACCGTGCTCAAGAGCCGCGCCGTGGCCGGCAACCCGCCAGGCGTGGCGCAGATCAAGGGCCCGGACATCCAGGACTGGGCCGCCACCGGCCTGCTCGATCCCGACGTGCTCAAGGACGTCGCCAAGCAAGAGAATTGGGACAGTCTGCTCGACAAGAAGGTCGCCGACACCGTGAAGTACGACGGTGACTACGTGGCCGTGCCGGTGAACATCCACCGCATCAACTGGCTGTGGATCAACCCCGAGGTGTTCAAGAAGGCCGGCATCGACAAGGCGCCGACCACCCTCGACGAATTCTACGCCGCCGCCGACAAGCTCAAGGCCGCCGGCTTCATCCCGCTCGCCCACGGTGGCCAGCCGTGGCAGGACAGCACCGTGTTCGAAAGCGTGGTGCTTTCGGTGATGGGCGTCGACGGCTACAAGAAAGCGCTGGTCGACCTGGACGAAAACGCCCTGACCGGCCCCGAGATGGTCAAGGCACTCACCGAACTGAAGAAAGTCGCCACCTACATGGACCCTGACGGCAAGGGCCAGGACTGGAACCTCGAAGCCGCCAAGGTGATCAACGGCAAGGCCGGCATGCAGATCATGGGCGACTGGGCCAAGAGTGAATGGACCCTGGCGAAGAAGACCGCTGGCAAGGACTACCAGTGCGTGGCGTTCCCCGGCACCGAAAAAGCCTTCCTCTACAACATCGACTCGCTGGTGGTGTTCAAGCAGAAGGACAAGGGCACGGCGGCCGGCCAGCAGGACATCGCCCGCAAGGTGCTGGGCGAGGACTTCCAGAAGGTGTTCAGCACCAACAAAGGCTCGATCCCGGTGCGCAACGACATGCTCGCCGACATGGCCAAGCATGGCTTCGACGCCTGCGCCCAGACCGCCGCCAAGGACTTCCTGGCCGATGCCAAGACCGGCGGCCTGCAACCGAGCATGGCGCACAACATGGCCACCACGCTGGCGGTGCAGGGGGCGTTCTTCGATGTGGTGACCAACTACATCAACGACCCCAAGGCTGAGCCGGCCGATGCGGCGAAGAAGCTGTACGCGGCCGTCAAAGCAGCCAAGTAAGGATCTGACGGACCTATCGCCGGCAAGCCGGCTCCCACAGGAACAGCGATCAGCTGAGGGCACGTATACCTGTGGGAGCTGGCTTGCCAGCGATGAGGCCTGCGCAGGCAACCTCGCATCGGGAATCCAGACCATGACTACTGCAACCGCCCGCCTGCGGGCCTCACCCCTGGACGCGCTCCAGCGCTGGCTACCCAAGCTGGTACTGGCGCCGAGCATGTTCATCGTGCTGGTGGGCTTCTACGGCTACATCCTGTGGACCTTTGTCCTCTCGTTCACCACCTCGACCTTCCTGCCCACCTACAAGTGGGCCGGGCTGGCCCAGTACGCCCGGCTGTTCGACAACGACCGCTGGTGGGTGGCGAGCAAGAACCTGCTGCTGTTCGGTGGCCTGTTCATCGGCATCACCCTGGCCATCGGCGTGTTCCTCGCCGTGCTGCTCGATCAGCGCATCCGCCGCGAGGGCTTCATCCGCACCATCTACCTCTATCCCATGGCACTGTCGATGATCGTCACCGGCACCGCCTGGAAGTGGCTGCTCAACCCCGGCATGGGCCTGGACAAGTTGCTGCGCGACTGGGGCTGGGAGGGTTTTCGCCTGGACTGGCTGATCGACCCCGACCGGGTGGTCTACTGCCTGGTGATCGCTGCGGTGTGGCAGGCCTCGGGCTTCATCATGGCGATGTTCCTCGCCGGGCTGCGCGGTGTCGATCAGTCGATCATCCGCGCCGCCCAGCTCGATGGCGCCAGCCTGCCGCGCATCTACTGGACCGTGGTGCTGCCGAGCCTGCGCCCGGTGTTCTTCAGCTCGCTGATGATCCTTGCGCACATCGCCATCAAGAGTTTCGACCTAGTGGCGGCGATGACCGCGGGCGGCCCGGGCTACTCCTCGGACCTACCGGCGATGTTCATGTACGCGTTCACCTTCAGCCGCGGGCAGATGGGCATGGGCTCGGCCAGCGCGATCCTGATGCTCGGCGCGGTGCTGGCGATCATCGTCCCTTACCTGTATTCGGAGCTACGGGGTAAACGCCATGACTAGCCCTGTCGACAAACCTGCATTGAGCTTCAGCCGTATCGCCATCCATGCCGTGCTGCTGCTCGCCGTGCTGCTGTACCTGGTGCCGCTGGTGGTGATGCTGCTGACCAGCTTCAAGACCCCCGAGGACATCAGCACCGGCAACCTGCTGAGCTGGCCGACGGTGTTCAGCGGCATTGGCTGGGCCAAGGCCTGGGCCACGGTCAACGGCTACTTCGTCAACTCGATCCTGATCACCGTGCCGGCGGTGCTGATCTCCACCACCATCGGCGCGCTCAACGGCTATGTGCTGTCGATGTGGCGCTTCCGTGGCTCGCAGCTGTTCTTCGGCTTGCTGCTGTTCGGTTGCTTCCTGCCGTTCCAGACCGTGCTGCTGCCGGCCTCGTTCACCCTCGGCAAGCTTGGCCTGGCCAGCACCACCAGCGGCCTGGTGCTGGTGCACGTGGTGTATGGCCTGGCCTTCACCACGCTGTTCTTCCGCAACTACTACGTGAGTATCCCCGAGGCGCTGGTCAAGGCTGCGCGCCTGGACGGCGCCGGGTTCTTCACCATCTTCGGGCGGATCATCTTGCCGATGTCGACGCCGATCATCATGGTCTGCCTGATCTGGCAGTTCACCCAGATCTGGAACGACTTCCTGTTTGGGGTGGTGTTCTCCAGTGGCGACTCGCAACCGATCACCGTGGCCCTGAACAACCTGGTCAACACCAGCACCGGGGCCAAGGAATACAACGTCGACATGGCCGCGGCGATGATCGCCGGGCTGCCGACGCTGCTGGTCTACGTGATTGCGGGCAAGTATTTCGTGCGCGGGCTGACCGCCGGCGCGGTCAAGGGGTAAGTCATGGCAACACTCGAACTTCGCAATGTGCACAAGACCTACGGCGCCGGTTTGCCGGACACGCTCAAGGATATCCAGCTGGCGATCAAGGACGGTGAGTTCCTGATCCTGGTCGGTCCCTCGGGCTGCGGCAAGTCCACGCTGATGAACTGCATCGCAGGGCTGGAAAGCATCAGCGGTGGGGCGATCCTGATCGATGACGAGGACGTCAGCGGCATGAGCCCGAAGGATCGCGACATCGCCATGGTGTTCCAGTCCTACGCGCTGTACCCGACCATGAACGTGCGCGACAACATTGCCTTCGGCCTGAAGATCCGCAAGCTGCCCCAGGCGGCCATCGACGAGGAGGTGGCGCGGGTTTCGAAGTTGCTGCAGATCGAGCACCTGCTGAGCCGCAAGCCCGGCCAGCTGTCCGGTGGCCAGCAGCAGCGCGTGGCCATGGGCCGGGCGCTGGCGCGGCGGCCGAAGATCTACCTGTTCGACGAGCCGCTGTCGAACCTCGACGCCAAGCTGCGGGTGGAGATGCGCACCGAGATCAAGCTGATGCACCAGCGCCTGAAGACCACCACGGTGTACGTCACCCACGACCAGATCGAGGCCATGACCCTGGGTGACAAGGTGGCGGTGATGAAGGACGGCATCATCCAGCAGTTCGGCACTCCGCAGCAGATCTACAACGACCCGGCCAACCTGTTCGTCGCCAGTTTCATTGGTTCGCCACCGATGAATTTCATCCCTGTGCGCCTGACCCGCCAGGATGGCCGGGTGCTGGCGCTGCTCGACAGCGGCCAGGCGCGCTGTGAGCTGCCGTTGGGGGTGGACATCGATGTGCTGGAAGGGCGCGAGGTCATCCTTGGCATTCGCCCGGAGCAGATTTCACTGGGGGCAGCCGAGGGCAATGGCCTGCCGGGCATCCGCGCCGAGGTACAGGTGACCGAGCCCACCGGGCCGGACCTGCTGGTGTTCGTCACCCTCAACCAGACCAAGGTCTGCTGCCGCCTGGCCCCCGATGTGGCGTGCCGGGTAGGCGACAGCCTGAACTTGCAGTTCGACCCGGCGCGGGTGCTGCTGTTCGACGCTGCCAGCGGCGAGCGGCTCGACCTGGCCGCTACCGCCGTGAAGGACAACGTGACGCGCTTCAAAGGTCGCTGAACCTGTAGGAGCGGCCTTGTGTCGCGAAAGGGCTGCAGAGCAGCCCCGGCGATGTTGCAGGCTGCTCCGACCCTGGGGCTGCTCCGCAGCCCTTTCGCGACACAAGGCCGCTCCTACAGGCGGCCGCCGTTAAACCGTTCTGTTAATAACAAGAAAAGAGGACGCAAAGGAATGGAACATCGCAATCGCATCAGGACACTGGGCTCATTGGCACTGCTGGCCGTGGTCGGCAGCAGCGGGGCCCAGGCTGCCGAGGCTTTTTCGTCAGAGTCGAAATGGATGACCGGCGATTGGGGCGGTACCCGCACCGAGCTGCTGGACAAGGGCTACGACTTCACCCTCGACTACGTCGGTGAAGTGGCCGGCAACCTGCACGGTGGCTACAACGACGACAAGACTGCCCGCTACAGCGACCAGTTCGCCCTGGGCGCGCACCTGGACCTGGAGAAGATCTTCGGCTGGAAGGACACCGAGTTCAAACTGGCGATCACCGAGCGCAGCGGCCGCAACCTGTCCAACGACCGCATCAGCGACCCGCGCGCCGGGCAGTTCAGCTCGGTGCAGGAAGTCTGGGGCCGCGGCCAGACCTGGCGCCTGACCCAGATGTGGGTCAAGCAGAAGTACTTCGATGGCGCGCTGGACGTCAAAGTCGGCCGCTTCGGCGAGGGCGAGGACTTCAACAGCTTCCCCTGCGACTTCCAGAACCTGGCGTTCTGCGGCTCGCAGGTGGGCAACTGGGTGGGCGGCATCTGGTACAACTGGCCGGTCAGCCAGTGGGCCCTGCGAGTGAAATACAACATCACCCCGGAATTCTTCGTCCAGGTCGGCGCCTACGAGCAGAACCCCTCGAACCTGGAGACCGGCAACGGCTTCAAGCTCAGTGGCAGCGGCACCAAGGGGGCGATCCTGCCGGTGGAAGCGGTGTGGTCGCCCAAGGTCAATGGCCTGCCGGGCGAGTATCGCCTGGGCTACTACTACAGCACCGCCAAGGCCGACGATGTGTATGACGACATCAACGGCAACCCGCAGGCGCTGACCGGCCAGGACTTCAAGTCGCACTCCAGCAAGCATGGCTGGTGGGTGGTGGCCCAACAGCAGGTGACCGCCCATGCCGGCGACGTCAACCGCGGCCTGAGCCTGTTCGCCAACTTCACCGTGCACGACAAGGCCACCAACGTGGTGGACAACTACCAGCAGGTGGGGCTGGTCTACAAGGGCGCCTTCGACGCACGGCCCAAGGATGACATCGGCTTCGGCGTGGCACGCATCCACGTCAACGACGATGTGAAGAAGCGCGCCGAACTGCTCAACGCCCAGTCGGGCATCAATGACTACGACAACCCAGGCTTCGTGCCACTGCAGCGCACCGAGTACAACGCCGAGCTCTACTACGGCTTCCACGTCACCAACTGGCTGACCGTGCGGCCGAACTTGCAATACATCAAGAGCCCGGGCGGGGTGGACGAAGTGGACAACGCGCTGGTCGCGGGGTTGAAGATTCAGTCGTCATTCTGAGAAAAATTGTTGTAAATTTACGCCATCCATTTTGGCCTTCCGCGAACCACTGTTCTGCAGTGGTTCGCGGGAATGGGCTAAGACAGCGCTATCTCGAACAACAAAAGAGCTTGGAACCATGCCTGAACATCCGCTACATCGCTTTTTCACCTCGCAACGGCCCAGGCCAACTTTCGAGTGGGAGCGTTACCAGCAGCGCGATGTGTTGATCATCGACCACCCACGTTGCCAGGCGGTGTTCAGCCGCCAGGGCGGGCAATTGCTGCATTTCCAGCCGACCGGCGAAAAGCCCTGGCTGTGGTGCGCCGAGCAGTGGCCGCAGGTGGGCGCCATTCGTGGCGGGGTGCCGGTGTGCTGGCCCTGGTACGGGCGCCATCCCAGCGAAGACTTGTGGCCGGCCCATGGCTGGGCGCGGCTGCTGGACTGGAAGCTGATGGACAGCCAGGAGGACGAGGAGGGGGTCACGCTCAAGTGGCGCCTGGACCTGTGCGACTGGCAGGTCGACCTGCACGCCCGGCTGGGCGCGAGCATGGAGTTGAGCTTGAGTACCGAGCACCAGGACAGCGAGCCTTGCCAGCTGAGCCATGCGCTGCTGGCCTACTGGCGGATCAGCGACGTGTCAAAGATAGCGCTGTCTGGGCTCGAGGATATCGACGGCTATGATCGCCTCAACCGCCAGGCGTGCCGTGAAGACGGGGCGCTCACCCTCAAGGGCGGTTGCCAGAAGGTCTACCCCGGCACGCCCAGGGTGCAGTTGCAGGACCCGGCCTGGCAGCGCGAGTTGTGCATCGACACCGGCGACAGTGACGACACCGTGGTGTGGCACCCCGGTAATCGCCCGTTGATGGGCGTCAGTGGCCGTGAGTGCCAGGGTTTCGTCTGCGTCGAGGCCGCCAGCGGCAGCGACGAGGGCCTGAGCCTGGCCCCGGGCCAGCGCGCGCACCTGCGGTTGCAGGCGCATCGGCTCAGTTGAGGTCGTCGTCCTCGATCGGGTAACGGCTGGCGTTGAGGCTTTCCTTGATCTTGCGCAGGTGTGGCTGGAAGTCCACGCCGCGGCGCAGGGTCATGCCGGTGGCCAGCACGTCGAGCACGGTCAGCTGGATGATTCGCGAAGTCATCGGCATGTAGATGTCGGTGTCTTCCGGCAGCGGGATGTGCAGGCTCAGGCTGCACGCCTGGGCCAGCGGCGAGCCGGCGGCGGTGAGGCCGAGCACCGAGGCGCCGTTCTCCCGCGCCAGGCGCGCCACCTCGACCAGTTCGCGGGTACGCCCGGTGTAGGAGATGATCACGAACAGATCGCCGGTGTGCGCCACCGAGGCCAGCATGCGTTGCATCAGCACATCGGCGTGGGCCGACACGGCGAGGTTGAAGCGGAAGAACTTGTGCTGGGCATCCAGGGCCACCGGGGCGGAAGCCCCCAGGCCGAAGAAGTGGATCTGCCGGGCCTGGATCATCATGTCCACGGCGCGGCTGACCTGTTGTGGGTCGAGCTGCTGGCAGGCGCTGTCGAGCGAGGCGATGGCGCTGCCGAAGATCTTCTGGGTGTAGGCGGCCGGATCGTCGTCGGCCTCCACCGCGCGGCTGACGTAGGCCGCACCGCTGGCCAGGCTTTGCGCCAGCTGCAACTTGAGCTCGGGGTAGCCGCTGACGCCGAACGAGCGGCAGAAGCGGTTGACGGTCGGTTCGCTGACCGAGGCCGCCTGGGCCAGGGCGGCGATGCTGAAACGGGTGGCCTGTTGTGGGTTGAGCAGGATGACTTCGGCGACTTTGCGTTCGGCCTTGTTCAGCTCGTCCAGGCGGCCCTGGATCTGTTCCAGGAGGTTGCGCACGCGGTCCATGGGGTGTCCTTGGGTCGAAAAGCTGGCGTGTTGCGGTGGCGTGTATCGTACTGTCGGTAGGATTGTCACACCACTCGTCTGTAATAGATGTGGGTAATGTTGTGGTTTTTACTACATTGACCCTTGAAAAGCGGGTTTGAAAGCGGTATTTCTAGCTCAACTTTATAAAAGAACCAACATCATGGCTGCGATCAGTGTCGAACCTTGCACCTTCGCCCTCTTCGGCGCCCTCGGCGACCTGGCCTTGCGCAAGCTGTTCCCCGCGCTTTACCAGCTCGACCGGGCCGACCTGCTGCACCCCAATACCCGCTTGCTGGCCCTGGCCCGCGAGCCGGGCACTGCGCAGGAGCACCTGAACGCCATCGAGGCCCATCTGCGTCGCCACGTCCCCGAGACGGAAATCGACGCGCCATCCCTGGGGCGCTTCCTCGGGCGCCTGAGCTACCTGCACCTGGACTTCGTCGAACCCGAGGGCTATCAAACCCTGGCCGAACAGGCACCGGCCGATCAACCGCTGATCGCCTACTTCGCCACGGCGGCGGCGGTCTATGGCGCCATCTGCGAAAACCTCGACAAGGCCGGCCTGGCGCCGCGCACCCGGGTGGTGCTGGAAAAGCCCATCGGCCACGACCTGGAGTCGTCGCGGCGGGTCAACGACGCCGTGGCGCGTTTCTTCCCCGAGAACCGCGTCTACCGCATCGACCACTATCTCGGTAAAGAGACCGTCCAGAACCTGATCGCCCTGCGGTTCGCCAACAGTCTGTTCGAAACCCAGTGGAACCAGAATTCTATCTCCCACGTGGAGATCACCGTCGCCGAGAAGGTCGGTATCGAAGGCCGCTGGGGCTATTTCGACAAGGCCGGCCAGCTGCGCGACATGATCCAGAACCACTTGCTGCAGTTGCTCTGCCTGATTGCCATGGACCCGCCCAGCGACCTTTCGGCCGACAGTATCCGCGACGAGAAGGTCAAGGTGCTCAAGGCCCTGGCCCCGATCACCGGCGAGGGTTTGAGCACCCGCGTGGTGCGTGGCCAGTACATCGCGGGCTACAGCGACGGCAAGCCGGTGCCGGGCTATCTGGAAGAAGACAACGCCAACGCCCAGAGCGACACCGAAACCTTCGTCGCCCTGCGTGCCGACATCCGCAACTGGCGCTGGTCGGGCGTACCGTTCTACCTGCGCACCGGCAAGCGCATGCCGCAGAAGCTGTCGCAGATCGTCATCCACTTCAAAGAGACACCGCACTACATCTTCGCCCCGGAACAGCGTTTGCAGATCGGCAACAAGCTGATCATCCGCCTGCAACCGGACGAAGGCATCTCGCTGCGGGTGATGACCAAGGAGCAGGGGCTGGACAAAGGCATGCAACTGCGCAGCGGCCCATTGCAGCTGAATTTCTCCGACACCTGGCGCAGTGCGCGGATTCCGGATGCCTACGAGCGTTTGTTGCTCGAAGTGATGCGTGGCAACCAGAACCTGTTCGTGCGCAAGGATGAAATCGAGTACGCCTGGAAGTGGTGCGACCAGCTGATTGCCGGCTGGAAGAGCAGCGGCGATGCGCCCAAACCGTACGCGGCCGGCTCCTGGGGGCCGATGAGCTCGATTGCACTGATCACACGTGATGGGAGGGCCTGGTATGGCGATATCTGAACTGCAACTGCCGGCGAGCGTGAAGGCGCATGCGCTGGCCGATTCGAACACCCTGGCGGCGACCCTGGCCCATGACGTGGCCGAGCGCCTGCGCCAGGCCATCGCCAGCAAGGGCCAGGCCTGCGTGGTGCTGTCCGGCGGGCGCAGCCCGGTGCCGTTCCTTGAGCAACTGGCCGCACAGGCGCTGGACTGGTCGAAGGTGACCGTGAGCCTGGCCGACGAACGCTGGGTGCCAGTGGAGCATGCCGACAGCAACGCCGGCCTGCTGGCCCGCCACCTGCTCAAGGGCGCGGCGGCCAAGGCACGCCTCATCGGCCTCTACCAGGGCGCCGCCAATCTGGAGGCCGCCGCCGAGCAGGCCGACCAGGTGCTCGCCGACCTGCCGCCGATCGATGTGCTGGTGCTGGGCATGGGCGACGATGGCCACACCGCCTCGCTGTTCCCGGCCAGCCCCAACCTGCGCCAGGGCTTGGCCAAGGTGGGTGAGCGCCGCTGCCTGCCGATGCTTGCCCCCAGCGTGCCGTACCAACGCCTGAGCATGACCCGCGCCCTGCTGGGCAGCGCCGCGTTTACCGCCCTGTCCGTGCAAGGCGCGAGCAAACTCGCTACCCTGCGCGCCGCGTTGGCGGGCGACGACCTTTCCGAAATGCCGATTCGCGCCTTTCTTCACGACCCCCTGAGCATCTACTGGTGCCCATGAGCCAAGGATCCATTGTCATGACCACCCTCGAACGCCCACAGCCTTTGCTCTCGATGGCCGAGAAAGCCGCACGCATCGATGCGATCTGCGACAAGGCGCGCATCTTGCCGGTGATCACTATCGCCCGTGAGGAAGATATCCTGCCCCTGGCCGATGCCCTGGCCGCTGGTGGCATCCGTACCCTGGAAGTGACCCTGCGTTCGCAGCACGGCCTGAAGGCCATCCAGGTGCTGCGCGAGCAGCGGCCGGAGCTGTGTGTCGGTGCCGGCACGGTGCTCGACCGGGGCATGTTTGCCGCCGTCGAGGCTGCTGGTGCGCAGTTTGTCGTTACGCCGGGGATTACCCAGGACATTCTCGAAGCGGGTGTGGAGAGTGACATTCCACTGCTGCCTGGGATCAGCACGCCGTCGGAGATCATGATGGGGTACGCGCTTGGTTACCGGCGCTTCAAGCTGTTCCCGGCGGAGATCAGTGGCGGTGTGGCGGCGATCAAGGCCTTTGCCGGGCCGTTCGGCGATATTCGTTTCTGCCCGACTGGGGGGGTCAACCCGGCTAACGTGCGTAACTACATGGCCTTGCCTAATGTGATGTGCGTGGGGGGGACCTGGATGCTCGACAGTAGCTGGATCAAGAACGGCGACTGGGCGCGGATCGAGGCGTGCAGTGCTGAGGCGATGGCGCTGTTGGACTGACCTGTTTCGTTGTGTGTTACACGGCTTGTGGGGCGCTTGGTCGGCGCCCCTTTTTTTATGTACTTGCGGTGCGGAGTTGGTGCGATTCAGTGTCGAGGTTAGTTGGTTAGTTGGTTAGTTGGTTAGTTGGTTAGTTGGTTTTTGAAGTTGTAAGCATATCTATTTACGAGGGTGACGCTTATTCACCTTTCCGCCCTTACGGCGGGTCACTTTTTGAAGCATCAAAAAGTAACCAAAAAATGCTCGCTCCATTCATACGGCCCCTGCGCTGCGCTCCGGGGTTCCCTCACTCCGGTCTTGCTCCCGGGAGTACGCACCGAAGGGCCATCCATGGCCCATCGGTGCTCGACGGGCATCCTTGCCCGTCGCCTCCCTCCGCAAGCCCTCCGATCGGCCTCCTGAAGTCGCGAAGTTAGGGGCGGCGCCTGTATTGGCGCAGCTGTCGCTAGTTGATTGCTTTGTTGAACTTCAAATTGCAATCGCTGGCAAGTCGCAGCGACGAACCGCAGCTCCCACAGGTACTGTGCTGAACTCGAAATTTTCGCGGTCACTGTGGGAGCCGGCTTGCCGGCGATGAGGCCATTACAAACAACACATCAATAGCAATTAAACACTCGCTGCTCTTGCTCTTGCTCTTGCTTCTAAGCGCGCGATAGTCCAGTCACCGCCAAACGCGACTTCAGGAGGCCGAACGTAGGACTTGCGGAGCGGGGCGATGGGCATGGATGCCCATCGAGCACNGATGGGCCATGGATGGCCCTTCGGTGCGTCCACGCGGGAGCAAGGCCGGAGTGAGGGAACCCCGAAGCGNAGCGTAGGGGCCGGATGATGGGAGCAGGCGGTTTTGCTGGGCCTGTCCCGTGACAACGGACGCCAAAAAGCTGGNTATTTAGCCTTCTGCCTTAAGCTCTTGGCATATTCGTTCGGAGAACGGTAGCCAAGGGCGGAGTGCAGCCGACAGCTGTTGTAAAAACCATGAACATAGCTGGCGATGGCTAGTTGAGCATGTCGTTTACTGGGATATGCACTGAATGCTTCTTCCCTTTTCAGCGTAGCGAAGAAGCTCTCAGCCACTGCGTTGTCCCAGCAGTTTCCCTTTCGGCTCATGCTTTGCGTGAAGTCTTTCCTGGCCAGTACCGATTGGAA
>NZ_JACAFQ010000032.1 GCF_015354575.1 Pseudomonas sp. UFMG81 | reverse complement strand
GTCCACAGTGCCCCCCCCTACCCCTTTACCTTGCAAGCCTTTCCCGCAACAGGCGACATTAAATCATCATCCTGTCGGCACAACTTTCATACCGCAGTCGTGAACAGGCCATACCACTATCGACCTGCCTATCATTGGCGTCCCCGTGTGCCATCAATTGCCTGGCACTGCCCTGCAATCGTAATGACCGCTTCAACTCCCAATCCTGCGTAGCGTCGCCGAAGCACTTCGGCCAAGACCCGTTTCACATCCTTATCCCCATGCACAAGCGCCACCCTTCTTGCTGGCTCGCCCTGCCCAAGCGCGAACCGCACCAACCCCTCCTGGTCCGCATGCCCCGAATACCCACCCAGGGTCATGACTTTGGCGCGAATCTCATACATGCGCCCATCCAGATCGATCTGGACAAAGCCTTCGGCACGTTCTGCGGCCTGTATCACCGCACCCGGCGTCCCTTTCGCCTGATACCCCACGAACATCACCTCATGCCGCGGATCCCCCAACATAGCCTTGAGGTAATTGACGATCCGCCCACCCGAGCACATGCCATTGCCCGCAATCACGATCGCCGGCCTGCCCGTGCTCTTGAGGTAATTCACCACCCGCTGATGCTGCGCATGGGAGTCGATGGTCACCAACTGGTGAAAGGCGAGCGGGTCGCGGCCCTGCCCCATGCGCACCCTGGCTTCATCTCGCCAGTAACGGTGCAGCTCCCTGTAGGCGCTGGTGATGCGCTGTGCCAAAGGCGAGTCGAGAATGACCGGCAGCTGGCCCCACTGCGCGAACTCGCCTGTCGGCGCATCACCTGGATGATCCTGCAGCGCCTTGCGATGCAGGATGTCTTCGATTTCGTAGAGCAACTCCTGGGTTCGCCCCAGACTGAAGGCCGGGATCAATATGGTGCCGTGATCCGCCAAGGCCCGGTCGATGGCGGTTTCCAACTGCTGGAGGCGATCAGTACGGTCTGCGTGCAGCCGGTCGCCATAGGTGCTTTCGAGCACCAATACATCGGCGCGTTCCGGCGGCAGCACCGGCCTCAATAATGGGTTGCTGGGCGCACCCAGGTCACCGGAAAAGACCACGCGAACAGCGTCATCACCGCGCTTCACTTCGCATTCGACATAGGCTGAGCCGAGCAGATGGCCGGCGCGCTGGAGGCGAATCGCGCAATGCACGCCAGGGCGATCCACAAGCGCATGCCAGCACTCGAAAGGCAGCGCCACGATATGCTGCTCTAGGAACTCGATGTACCGGGCAACCTGTGCTGGCTCACTACTGATGTCCAGCCGATAGGCATCCTCGAGCACCAGCGGCAGCAGCTTGGCAGAGGGCTCGCTACAGAGGATCGGGCCGCGAAAGCCGGCGGCGAACAAGGCAGGGATACGACCGACATGATCGAGATGAACGTGCGTGACGATCAGCGCCTGGATGCCGGCAATATCGAAACCGAGTTCACCGGGCTGCGCCCCGGGACGGACATCGCGCCCTTGCTCCAGCCCACAATCGATCAGCAGGCTGGTCACATCGTCGAGGTGCAACTGATGGCAGGAACCGGTGACACCGCGAACCCCGCCATGATGGGAAATTGAAGGAAAATCCATGTAGTAAACCCTCTGTCAGCCAACTCGAAGAAGGGGTCATTAACTCACCCTCCCAAAGGCCAACAAAGGGCATGAAGCCCCTGGCTCGTGCAGGAAACTTCCTTAGCTTTCAGCGAGTGCCGATCGGCGTGCCGCTGCACGAATCTTGCGCTTGCCCCGCATCAGCCCATAGGCACCGAGCAAGGGACCGATGGCCAGCCCTACGACCAGCGCAGCCACTACCACCACCGCGACTGGCACTTGAGGCGCAGCCCAACCAAACAGCACCAATGCCACCGGTTGCTGGTTCTCCAGCACGAAGAACAACACCACTGCCGCCAGCAGCAGCATGAACAGCACCGCCACGGCGCGCTTGAGGTTACGCATCAGTCTGCTCCTTCGCTCAGGTGGTCTCGTGCTCGTCTTCGTTCACCCGGTCCCGCAGTTCCTTGCCCGGCTTGAAGTGCGGCACATATTTGCCTTCGAGGCTGACCGACTGGCCGGTCTTAGGGTTGCGACCCAACCGCGGCGCGCGGTAGTGCAAGGAGAAGCTGCCAAAGCCACGGATCTCGATACGATCCCCTGTCGCCAGGCACTGCGACATCTGCTCAAGCATGGTCTTGATGGCCAGCTCCACGTCCTTGGACGAGAGCAGCCCCTGATGGGTGACAATACGTTCGATCAGCTCCGACTTCGTCATATTTTTCCCTTCGTTATCAAGCAGCTAGATCATTGCTTAAGCAGTTTGTAGCACGCTCCGGCAGATTTGAACAGTGTGGTTCTTGACTAAACAAAAAAATTCAAGAATAGCGTTCAGCCGGACAGGAAAGCCCTGACGTGCCGAGCTATTCTCAAGCGCCCTGAATTGCAGGCACAAAAAAGGGCGACCCGAGGGTCGCCCTTTTTCTACCGATCAAACAGAACTCAGTTCTGCTTGGCCATTGCTTCGCGCAGCAGCGCAGCCATGGTGGTGTCGGCAGCCGCTTCCGGAGCGTTTTTCAGGCTCTGGATGGCTTCGCGCTCTTCAGCATCGTCCTTCGACTTGATGGACAGGCTGATAACGCGGGACTTGCGGTCGACGCTGATGATCTTGGCTTCGATCTCTTCGCCTTCCTTCAGCACGTTACGAGCGTCTTCAACGCGGTCACGGCTGATTTCGGAAGCTTTCAGAGTGGCTTCGATGTCGTCGGCCAGGGTCACGATAGCGCCCTTGGCATCAACTTCCTTGACGATACCTTTGACGATAGCGCCCTTGTCGTTGATCGAAACGAAGTTGGAGAACGGATCGTCTTCCAGCTGCTTGATGCCCAGGGAGATACGCTCGCGCTCTGGGTCAACCGACAGGATGACGGTTTCCAGCTCGTCGCCCTTCTTGAAGCGACGCACGGCTTCTTCGCCGGCTTCGTTCCAGGAGATGTCGGACAGGTGAACCAGACCGTCGATGCCGCCGTCCAGGCCGATGAAGATACCGAAGTCGGTGATCGACTTGATGGTACCGGTGATCTTGTCACCCTTGTTGAACTGGCCGGAGAAGTCTTCCCATGGGTTCGACTTGCACTGCTTGATGCCCAGGGAGATACGACGACGCTCTTCGTCGATGTCCAGAACCATGACTTCCACTTCGTCGCCAACCTGAACGACTTTCGACGGGTGGATGTTCTTGTTGGTCCAGTCCATTTCGGAAACGTGTACCAGACCTTCAACGCCTTCTTCCAGCTCAGCGAAGCAGCCGTAGTCGGTCAGGTTGGTAACGCGAGCAGTGACGCGGGTGCTCTCTGGGTAACGGGCTTTGATAGCAACCCATGGGTCTTCGCCCAGTTGCTTCAGGCCCAGCGAAACGCGGTTGCGCTCGCGATCGTACTTCAGGACCTTGACGTCGATCTCGTCACCAACGTTGACGATCTCGGACGGGTGCTTGATACGCTTCCAGGCCATGTCGGTGATGTGCAGCAGACCATCGACGCCGCCCAGGTCAACGAACGCACCGTAGTCGGTGAGGTTCTTGACGATACCTTTGACCTGCTGGCCTTCCTGCAGCGATTCCAGCAGAGCTTCGCGCTCGGCGCTGTTTTCGGCTTCCAGGACGCTGCGACGGGAAACGACAACGTTGTTGCGCTTCTGGTCCAGCTTGATGACCTTGAATTCCAGCTCTTTGCCTTCGAGGTGGGTGGTGTCGCGCACTGGGCGGACATCAACCAGGGAGCCCGGCAGGAACGCACGGATGCCGTTAACGTCGACAGTGAAGCCGCCCTTAACCTTACCGTTGATAACGCCCTTGACCACTTCTTCAGCAGCGAAAGCAGCTTCCAGAACAATCCAGCACTCGGCGCGCTTGGCTTTTTCACGGGACAGCTTGGTTTCGCCAAAGCCGTCTTCGACCGCGTCCAGCGCAACGTGAACTTCGTCACCGACCTTGATGGTCAGTTCGCCGGTTTCGTTGTAGAACTGCTCGAGCGGGATGACACCCTCGGACTTCAGGCCAGCGTGTACGGTAACCCAGTCGCCGTCGATGTCGACAACGATACCGGTGATGATTGCACCCGGCTGAAGATTGAGGGTTTTCAGGCTTTCTTCAAAGAGTTCTGCAAAGCTTTCGCTCATTTTAATTCCTGTAGATTCGGGCGATAAAAACGCCCATAGCCACATTCCAGACAATGTGGGTTTCGTTAAGTTAAGAAGCGCTGACAGGACGTTGACTGGTGCCCCTGCCGGCCCTCCTCTCCATCAGACCAAGTCGCGCAGGGCGAGCTCGCTTCTGATGCGTTGCAGCACCTGCTCGATGGACAACTCCGTGGAATCCAGCTGAATGGCATCGGCCGCCGGCTTTAGCGGGGCCACTGCACGCTGGGTATCACGCTCATCGCGCGCACGGATCTCATCTAGCAGACTTGACAGACTAACATCTTCACCCTTGCCCTTCAACTGCAGGTAACGGCGACGAGCACGCTCCTCGGCGCTGGCGGTGAGGAACACCTTCAACGGCGCGTCCGGGAACACCACGGTACCCATGTCGCGGCCGTCGGCGATCAACCCAGGGGCTTCGCGGAACGCGCGCTGGCGCTGCAGCAGCGCCTCACGCACCGCCGGCAGCGAGGCCACCATCGAGGCGCCAGCACCGACCGTCTCGGTGCGGATGACGTTGCTGACGTCCTCACCCTCGAGAATGATCTGTTGAAGCTTGCCGGGCTCGGCGGCGATGAACTGCACGTCCAGGTGCGCGGCCAGGGCCTTGAGCAGCTCTTCGTTGGTCAGGTCAACACCGTGGTTGCTGGCGTTGAAGGCCAGCAGACGGTACAGGGCGCCAGAGTCGAGCAGACGCCAGCCCAGTTCGCGAGCCAAAAGCCCTGCGACGGTACCTTTGCCCGAGCCGCTCGGCCCGTCGATGGTGATGACCGGCGCTTGCGAATTCACGACTTGCCCTCTTCTGCGACGCGGATGCCGACTTCCTTGCACAGGGCCAGGAAGTTGGGGAAAGAGGTGGCGACGTTGGCGCAGTCATGGATGACGATTGGTGCGCTGGCGCGCAGCGAGGCGACACTGAAGGCCATGGCGATACGGTGGTCGCCGTGGCCATGCACTTCGCCGCCGCCGATCTGGCCGCCATCGATGATGATCCCGTCCGGGGTCGGTTCGCACTTGATGCCCAGGGTGATCAGGCCATCGGCCATGACCTGGATGCGGTCCGATTCCTTCACCCGCAGCTCCTCGGCACCACGCAGCACGGTACGCCCTTCGGCGCAGGCAGCGGCAACGAACAGCACCGGGAATTCGTCAATGGCCAGCGGCACCAGCGCTTCCGGGATGTCGATACCCTTGAGCTTGGCGCCACGCACGCGCAGGTCAGCCACCGGCTCACCGCCGACTTCACGCTGGTTCTCCAGGGTGATGTCGCCGCCCATCAGGCGCAGGATGTCGATCACGCCAGTACGGGTCGGGTTGATACCAACATGCTCCAGGACCAGTTCGGAGCCTTCGGCAATCGACGCGGCCACCAGGAAGAACGCTGCGGACGAGATATCCGCCGGCACTTCGATACGCGTGGCAGTGAGCTTGCCACCCGATTGCAGGGAGGCGACCGGGCCGTTCGTCTCGACCGCATAGCCGAAGCCACGCAGCATGCGCTCGGTATGGTCGCGGGTCGGTGCAGGCTCGGTGACGGTGGTGGTGCCTTCGGCGTACAAACCGGCCAGAAGCAGGCAGGATTTGACCTGGGCACTGGCCATCGGCAGCGTGTAGGTCAGTGCCTTCAGCTTGCTCCCACCGCGGATGGTCAGCGGCGGACGACCCTCAGGGCCGGTCTCGACCACGGCGCCCATTTCGCGCAGCGGATTGGCCACACGGTTCATCGGGCGCTTGGACAGCGACGCGTCACCCGTCATGGTGACGTCGAACGGCTGGCCGGCCAACAGGCCAGAGAGCAGACGCATCGAGGTGCCGGAGTTACCGACATACAGCGGGCCAGGTGGTGGCTTCAGGCCATGCAGGCCAACGCCATGAATGGTCACGCGGCCATGCTGCGGACCTTCGATGACCACGCCCATGTCGCGGAACGCCTGCAGCGTGGCAAGCGCATCTTCACCCTCGAGGAAGCCTTCGACTTCGGTGGTGCCTTCGGCCAGCGAGCCGAGCATGATCGAGCGGTGGGAAATCGATTTGTCGCCCGGTACGCGAATCCGTCCGGACACGCGGCCACCAGGTTGGGCCAGGAAAATCAGGTCGTTGGCGTTCATAGCGTCCACATAGGCCCGGCGGGCCAGGATTTTACTGAAATGCTCGCGGGCAACCCGAGCGCGGGTGAACACACCCAGCAACTGGTGCCCGTCCCCAGCATCGACCGCGTCGCGCAAGGCGTCGAGGTCGCTGCGAAATGTATCGAGGGTGCGCAGGACCGCTTCCCGGTTGGCGAGGAAGATGTCGTGCCACATGATCGGGTCGCTGCCGGCGATTCTCGTGAAATCGCGAAAGCCCCCCGCAGCGTACCGGAAGATATCCAGGTTTTCATTGCGCTTGGCCAGCGAATCGACCAGGCCGAACGCCAGCAGGTGCGGCAGGTGGCTGGTGGCCGCCAGCACTTCGTCGTGGCGCTCCACCGGCATGTGCTCGACATCGGCGTCCAGCGCCCGCCACAGGCGATCGACCAGGGCCAGTGCCGCCGGGTCGGTTTCGGCCAATGGCGTGAGGATGACCTTGTGCCGCCGGAACAGTGCGGCGTTGGAGGCCTCCACCCCGCTCTGCTCGGAACCGGCGATCGGGTGGCCTGGGACGAAGCGCGGCAAGCGCTCGGCGAAGGCTTCACGGGCGGCGCGCACGACATTGCCCTTGGCGCTGCCGACATCGGTGATCACCGCGCTGCCAAGGTCCAGTTGCGCCAGGCGCGCCAACACCTTCTCCATCGCCAGGATGGGTACGGCCAGCTGGATCACGTCGGCACCCACGCAGGCATCGGCCAAGTCCGCCTCGCAGCGGTCGACCACGCCCAGCGCCACGGCTTGCTTGCGCGATTCGGCATCCAGGTCGACGCCCACCACTTCGCGGCACAGGCCGCTTTCGCGCAGACCCTTGGCGAAGGAGCCACCGATCAGGCCCAGACCGACGACGACCAGGCGGCCGATGAGCGGAGCGGGTTTGTTTGTTACAGCATTAACCACGAGTGCGAACCCTGTTCAGAAATCAAGACAGTCTGTGAGGCCCATCGCGGGGCAAGCCCGCTCCCACAATTCAGATGTGGCAGTGGGCTTGCCCCGCGATGGGGCTTGAACAGCCCTCAGAGCACCGCCTTCGGATACGACCCCAGCACCTTCAGCGCCACGGCCTCCTGACTGATCTGCTCGAGCACTGCCTTGATCAGCGGATCGCGGTGATGCCCGACGAAGTCAATGAAGAACACGTAGGTCCACTTGCCGCTGCGCGACGGACGGGTCTCGATGCGGGTCAGGTCGATGCCGTTCTCGTGGAACGGCACCAGCAGCTCGTGCAGCGCGCCCGGCTTGTTGCTCATCGAGACGATGATCGAGGTCTTGTCGTCGCCGGTCGGCGGCACTTCCTGGCTGCCGATCATCAGGAAGCGCGTGGAGTTGTCCGGACGGTCCTCGATCTTCTCGGCCAGGCGGGTCAAACCATACAGGTTGGCCGCCATGTCGCCGGCGATCGCCGCCGAATTCCACTCACCCTTGACCCGCTTGGCCGCCTCGGCGTTGCTCGACACCGCCACGCGCTCGACGTTCGGGTAGTGCGCGTCCAGCCACTTGCGGCACTGGGCCAGCGACTGGGCGTGGGAATAGATGCGGGTGATGCTGTCGGTCTTGGTGTTCTCGCCCACCAGCAAGTGGTGGTGGATGCGCAGCTCGACTTCGCCACAGATCACCATGTCGTGCTCGAGGAAGCTGTCCAGGGTGTGGCTGACCGCACCCTCGGTGGAATTTTCCACCGGCACCACGCCAAAGTTGACGGCACCGGCCGCCACTTCACGGAACACTTCGTCGATGGCCGCCATCGGGCGGCTGACCACGGCATGGCCGAAGTGCTTCATGGCCGCCGCTTGGGTGAAGGTGCCCTCAGGGCCGAGGTAGGCGATCTTCAGCGGCTCTTCCAGGGCCAGGCACGACGACATGATCTCGCGGAACAACCGCGCCATCTCTTCGTTGTCCAGCGGACCCTTGTTGCGTTCCATCACGCGCTTGAGCACGGCGGCTTCCCGCTCGGGGCGGTAGAACACCGGCTTCTCGCCTTCGGCCAGCGAGGCGGTCTTGACCTTGGCCACTTCCTGGGCGCAACGGGCGCGCTCACTGATCAGCTCGAGGATCTTCTCGTCGAGGCTGTCGATGCGTACGCGCAGCGCCTTGAGTTCCTGTTCGGCCATCAGCCGTGCTCCTTCTCGAATTCAGCCATGTAGCCCACCAGCGCTTCGACGGCTTCCAGGCCCAGGGCGTTGTAGATCGAGGCGCGCATGCCGCCGACCGAACGGTGGCCTTTGAGGTTGAGCAGGCCACGGGCGTCGGCACCGGCCAGGAAGGCCTTGTCCAGGCGCTCGTCGGCCAGGCGGAACGGTACGTTCATCCACGAACGGGCGTTGTGGCTGATGGGGTTGGTGTAGAACTCGCTGTTGTCGATGTAACCGTACAGGCGGTCTTTCTTCGCCCGGTTACGCTGCTCCATGGCCTCGACGCCGCCCTGCTCCTTGAGCCACTCGAACACCAGGCCCGAGAGGTACCAGGAGTAAGTGGCCGGGGTGTTGTACATCGAACCGTTGTCGGCCGAGACCTTATAGTCGAGCATGGTCGGGCAGCTGCTGCGGGCGTGGCCCAGCAGGTCTTCACGCACGACCACTACCACCAGGCCGCTCGGGCCGATGTTCTTCTGCGCGCCGGCGTAGATCAGGCCGTACTGCGAAACGTCGATCGGGCGCGAGAGGATGTCGGAGGACATGTCGACCACCAGCGGTACATCACCGGTCTCCGGCACCCAGTCGAACTGCAGGCCGCCGATGGTCTCGTTGGACGCATAGTGGACGTAGGCCGCGTTCTTGCTCAGCTTCCACTCGTTCTGGCCAGGGATGGCCAGGTAGTCGTAGGGCTTGGCGCTGGCGGCGACGTTGACGTTGCCGAAGCGGCGCGCCTCCTCGATGGCCTTCTTCGACCAGATGCCCGTCTCGATGTAGTCGGCGGTGCCGTTTTCCGGCAGCAGGTTCAGCGGGATCTCGGCGAACTGCTGGCTGGCGCCACCTTGCAGGAACAGCACCTTGTAGTTGGAGGGGACGGACAGCAGGTCGCGCAGGTCCTGCTCGGCCTTTTCGGCGATGGCCACATAGTCGTCGCTGCGATGGCTCATTTCCATCACGGACAAGCCCTTGCCGTGCCAGTCCAGCATCTCGGCCTGGGCACGCTGCAGGACAGCATCGGGAAGCGCGGCCGGGCCTGCGCAGAAGTTAAAGGCTCGTTTGCTCACATCCACTCTCGCTCTGCCAAATAGAACTTGTGGGAGCGGGTTTACCCGCGAACAAGGGCGAAGCCCTTGCCATGCACCGCAGTGCCTTCTTCGCGGGTAAACCCGCTCCCACAGGGTTTTGCATTGCCCTCGGGGGCTTTGCCATCCGTAATCAGTCAAACGGGGCGACCTTGGTCGCCCCGTTCGGGTTGTAGCACTTGCTTATTCCTGTGGCGCCTCTTCAGCGCCGGCACCGTTCTCGTCAGCGGCCTCCGTCGCATCCAGCGGGGCGCCCTCCTCGTCCGTCTCGACGAGGTCGTCGAGCTCTTCCTCGGATGGCTCCTGCACCCGCTCCAGGCCCACCAGCGTTTCATCGCTGGCCAGCTTGATCAGCGTCACGCCTTGCGTGTTACGACCCAGGCTGGACACTTCGCCGACCCGCGTGCGCACCAGGGTGCCCTGGTCGGAGATCAGCATGATCTCTTCGCCTTCCTGCACCTGGATCGCGCCGATCAGCAGACCGTTGCGCCCTTTGGTACCCATGGCGATCACGCCCTGGCCACCACGGCCGCGGCGCGGGAACTTGGACAGCGGGGTGCGCTTGCCGAAGCCACGCTCGGAGGCGGTGAGGATCTGCGCGCCGGACTCGGGGATCAGCATCGAGATGATGCGCTGGCCCTTGCCCAACTTCATGCCGCGCACGCCACGGGCGTTACGGCCCATCTCGCGCACCACGCTCTCGGCGAAGCGGATCACCTTGCCGGCGTCGGAGAACATCATGACTTCCTTGGCGCCGTCGGTGATGGCCGCAGCGATCAGGGTGTCACCTTCCTTGAGCTTCAGGGCGATCAGGCCATTGGAGCGCGGACGGGCGAACTGCACCAGCGGGGTCTTCTTCACGGTACCGGAGGCGGTAGCCATGAAGATGTAGGCGCCGGTTGCATCGGCCACCCACTCCGCGGTGTCGCCGTCTTCTTCGTCGACTTCCTCGGCCTCGATCACTTCACCTTCGAGTACGGTGTCCTCCGCGTCCTCCAGCTCTTCCTCGGCGCCTGCGCTTTGCTGCAGGGCCTCCAGGTCGATCTGCAGCATGGCGGTGATGCGTTCACCTTCTTCCAGCGGCAGCAGGTTGACCAGCGGACGACCACGGGCGGCACGGGAAGCCTCGGGGATTTCGTAGGTCTTCTTCCAGTACACCTTGCCCTTGCTGGAGAACAGCAGCAGCGTCGCATGGCTGTTGGCGACCAGCAGGTGCTCGATGTAGTCCTCGTCCTTGACGCCAGTCGCCGACTTGCCCTTGCCGCCACGGCGCTGGGCCTGGTAGGCGGCCAGCGGTTGCGTTTTGGCGTAGCCGCCGTGGGAAATGGTCACCACGCGCTCTTCTTCCGGGATCATGTCGCCGTAGTTGAGGTCGTGGGTGGCGTTGAGGATCTCGGTGCGACGGGCATCGCCGTATTCGGCGCGGATCGCCTCCAGCTCTTCGCGGATCACTTCCATCAGGCGCTCGGCGCTGCTGAGGATGCGGATCAGCTCGCCGATCTGCTCGAGGATCTCCTGGTACTCGGCCAGCAGCTTCTCGTGCTCAAGGCCAGTCAGGCGGTGCAGGCGCAGGTCGAGGATGGCCTGGGCCTGCTCCGGCGACAGGTAGTACTTGCCGTCACGCAGGCCATACTGCTCCGGCAGGTCTTCCGGGCGGCAGGAATCGGCGCCGGCGCGCTCGACCATGACCTGCACGGCGCTGGACTCCCAGGCGGTGCTGACCAGGGCCTCTTTAGCCTCGCCCGGGGTCGGCGAGGCCTTGATCAGGGCGATGACCGGGTCGATGTTGGACAGCGCGACCGCCTGGCCTTCAAGGATGTGGCCACGCTCGCGGGCCTTGCGCAGCTCGAACACGGTACGACGAGTCACCACTTCACGGCGGTGACGGACGAACGCTTCGAGCAGGTCCTTGAGATTGAGCAGGCGCGGACGACCGTCGATCAGGGCGACGATGTTGATACCGAACACACTCTGCAGTTGAGTCTGCTGGTAGAGGTTGTTGAGCACCACCTCCGGCACCTCGCCGCGACGCAGCTCGATGACGATGCGCATGCCGTCCTTGTCGGACTCGTCGCGCAGCTCGGTGATGCCTTCGATCTTCTTCTCTTTCACCAGCTCGGCGATCTTTTCGATCAGACGCGCCTTGTTCAGCTGGTAAGGGAGCTCGGTGACGACGATCTGCTGGCGGCCACCGACCTTGTCGATGTCTTCGATCTCGGACCGTGCGCGCATATAAATGCGGCCACGGCCGGTGCGGTAGGCCTCGATGATGCCCTGGCGGCCATTGATCTGGCCGGCCGTGGGGAAGTCCGGCCCCGGGATGAACTGCATCAGCTCATCGACCGTGATGTCGGAGTTGTCGATCAATGCCAGGCAACCATCGATCACTTCGCCCAGGTTGTGCGGCGGGATGTTGGTGGCCATGCCCACGGCGATACCGCTGGAGCCGTTGACCAGCAAATTGGGGATCTTGGTCGGCATGACTGCCGGGATCTGCTCGGTGCCATCGTAGTTGGGCACCCAGTCGACGGTCTCTTTGTGCAGGTCGGCCAGCAGCTCGTGGGCCAGCTTGGACATGCGCACTTCGGTGTATCGCATGGCCGCGGCGTTGTCGCCGTCCACCGAACCGAAGTTGCCCTGACCATCGACCAGCAGGTAGCGCAGCGAGAAGGGCTGCGCCATACGCACGATGGTGTCGTACACGGCGGTGTCGCCGTGCGGGTGGTACTTACCGATCACGTCACCGACCACACGGGCGGATTTCTTGTACGGCTTGTTCCAGTCGTTGCCCAGTTCGCTCATCGCATACAGAACGCGACGATGCACGGGCTTCAAGCCGTCACGCGCATCGGGCAGCGCTCGCCCGACAATCACGCTCATCGCGTAGTCGAGGTAAGACTGTCTCAGTTCGTCTTCGATATTGACCGGGAGGATTTCTTTGGCCAGTTCGCCCATGAGAAGCCTGATTCCTTTTTCTGGTGAAACTTCGCCTGATCCCTCGGAGGACGAACGAAGCTCGCCGCCGCAGCGCGAAGCAATGCGACGACTTACGACAAATCAATGAGTTGTGCCATGGATCTGCGCAATGAAGGCCGCCATGACGAGCAGCCTTGGAAACTGCCGGATGTTATCACAAAGGCTGGGCGCATGGGAGATATGGCAGGATGCCGCCGGAGGGCATTTCCCCACCCACCGATGACGCACACGAACCCTGTAGGAGCGGCCTTGTGCCGCGAAAGGGGTGCGCAGCGGCCCCAGGATCCATGGTTGTCACGAGATTGCCGGGGCTGCTCCGCAGCCCTTTCGCGACACAAGGCCGCTCCTACAGAAGATGTGCAAGCCTGCAGGAGCTGGGAGCCGACCGTCTCAATGCAGGCGCTTGCGGCACATCAGCTGGGCGATTTTCGCCGTATCCGGGCGCTCGACGACGCCTTTCTCGGTGACGATCACATCGATCAGGTCGGCCGGGGTGACATCCACCACCGGGTTATACGCCTCGACATCGGCCGTCACCTGGATGCCATCCACCTCCAGCAACTCTTCCACCCCGCGCACTTCCAGCGGAATATCCTCGCCCGTGGCCAGGTTCAGGTCGATGCTGCTGCTTGGCGCCACGACCATGAAGCGCAAACCGTGGTGCATGGCCGCCACCGCCATCTGGTAGGTACCGATCTTCGCCGCCACGTCGCCATTGGCGGCGATGCAGTCGGCCCCGACCACCACCCAGGTGATGCCCTTGGTCTTCATCAGGTGCCCCGCCGCTGCGTCGGCGACCACGGTCACCGGCACACCGTCAGCGGCCAACTCCCAGGCGGTCAGGCGCGAGCCCTGCAACCAGGGGCGCGATTCGCAGGCATACACCTGCTCGACCATGCCTTCCAGGGTGGCTGCACGAATAACCCCCAATGCGGTGCCAAAACCACCGGTAGCCAGGGCTCCGGCATTCCCATGGGTGAGCAACGCCTGCTCGCTGCCCTGATGCCGGCGGATCTGCTCGACGCCGAACTGGGCCATGGTCAGGTTGGCCTCTCGGTCGCTTTCGTGGATGGCGACCGCTTCGGCCTCCATCACCGCCAGCACATCTTCGCCTGGGCGCAGGCGCTGCAAGCGCTCACGCATGCGATTGAGCGCCCAGAACAGGTTGGCCGGCGTCGGGCGCGCCTCGCCCAGCATCAGGAAGTCTTCTTCCAGCGCCTCTTCCCAGCCCTCGCCCTCGGCCAGGCGCTGACGCAGCGCCAGCACCAGCCCGTAGGCTGCGCAAATGCCGATCGCCGGGGCGCCACGCACAGCCATGTCACCAATGGCCTCGGCCACCGCCGCCACATCGGCGCAGGTCAGCCAGCATTGCTCGAGCGGCAGCAGGCGCTGGTCAAGCACGTGCAACGCGCCATCGCGCCACTCGATGCCCGTCACCGTCTCCGCCGCCATCAATTGCTCGCGCATCGCATCTCCCCGTCGCCCAGGCATCAAAAGCCGGCGATTATAGCGACCCTCAGCCCAGGACGCTCGGGTATACTGCGCGTTTCGCCGAATCAATCCAGGTCTATGCCGCGCATGCCCACCACCACGCCTCCTCTCGACTTGCTGCTGGTACCCCGCTGGCTGGTGCCCGTGGAGCCGGCCGGGGTGGTGCTCGAAGGACATGCACTGGGTATCCGTGACGGCGTGATCGCCTGGCTTGGACCGCTCGAGCGCGCCCCCCAGGCGCTTGAAGTACGCGAACTGCCCGACGGCCTGCTCACTCCCGGCCTGGTCAACGCCCATGGCCACGCCGCCATGAGCCTGTTCCGCGGCCTGGCCGACGACCTGCCGTTGATGACCTGGTTAAAAGAGCATATCTGGCCCGCCGAAGGGCGCTGGGTCGACGAAGCGTTCGTGCGTGACGGCACCGACCTGGCCATCGCCGAACAGCTCAAGGGTGGCATCACCTGCTTCGCCGACATGTACTTCTTCCCCCGCGAAGCCTGCGACCGCGTGCACCGCAGCGGCATCCGTGCGCAAGTCGCGGTACCCCTGCTGGATTTCCCCATCCCAGGCGCGCGCACCCCGGAAGAAGGCCTGCACCTGGCCATCGAGCTGTTCGGCGACCTGCGCCACCACCCGCGCATCACCGTCGCCCTCGGCCCGCACGCCCCCTATACCGTCAGCGATGCCAACCTCGAGAAGATCCGCATCATCGCCGACCAGCTCGACGCGCCGCTGCACATGCACATCCACGAGACTGCCAGCGAAGTCGAGCAGGCCGTCAGCGACACCGGCGAACGCCCCTTGGCCCGCCTCGCCCGCCTGGGCCTGCTGGGCCCCAACCTGCAGGCGGTGCACATGACCCAGGTCAGCGACGAAGACCTGGCGCTGCTGGTAGAAAGCAACACCAGCGTGGTCCACTGCCCGGAATCCAACCTCAAGCTGGCCAGCGGTTTCTGCCCGGTTGAACGCCTGTGGCAGGCCGGGGTCAACGTGGCCATCGGCACCGATGGCGCGGCCAGCAACAACGACCTCGACCTGCTTGGCGAAACCCGTACCGCTGCCCTGCTGGCCAAGGCCGTGGCCGGCAACGCCACGGCCCTGGACGCCCACCGGGCGCTGCGCATGGCCACGCTCAATGGCGCGCGCGCCCTGGGCCTTGCGGCCGTGACCGGCTCGCTGGAAGTGGGCAAGGCCGCCGACCTGGTGGTGTTCGACCTGTCGGGCCTGGCGCAGCAACCGGTGCACGACCCGGTCTCGCAACTGATCTATGCCACCGGCCGCGACTGCGTCAAGGACGTCTGGGTCGCCGGCCACCCCCTGGTGCAGGACCGCCGCCTGACGCAAATGGACGAGCAGGCGCTGGTCGCCACTGCCCGCGCCTGGGGAGCCCGCATCGGCGGGCGCAACGAATGACCGGGCGCCAGCCATGGCTGGCGCCCCGTGACACTCTTTATCGAAGCTTCAGAGGATTGTTCAGATGAGCAACGTCGACCACGCCGAAATCGCCAAGTTCGAAGCCCTGGCCCACCGCTGGTGGGACCGCGAGAGCGAGTTCAAGCCACTGCACGACATCAACCCGCTGCGGGTCAACTGGATCGACGAACGCGTCAGCCTCGCCGGCAAGAAGGTGCTCGACGTCGGCTGCGGCGGCGGCATCCTCAGCGAAGCCATGGCCCAGCGCGGCGCCACGGTCACCGGTATCGACATGGGCGAGGCACCGCTGGCGGTGGCCCAGCTGCACCAGCTGGAGTCGGGCGTGGCGGTGGAATACCGGCAGATCACCGCCGAAGCGCTGGCCGAGGAGATGCCCGGCCAGTTCGACGTGGTCACCTGCCTGGAGATGCTCGAGCACGTGCCCGACCCTTCGTCGGTGATCCGTGCCTGCTACCGCATGGTCAAGCCCGGCGGCCAGGTGTTCTTCTCGACCATCAACCGCAACCCCAAGGCCTACCTGCTGGCGATCATCGGCGCCGAGTACGTGCTCAAGATGCTGCCGCGCGGTACCCACGACTTCAAGAAGTTCATCCGCCCCTCCGAGCTGGGCGCCTGGAGCCGTGCCGCGGGCCTGGAAGTGAAGGACATCATCGGCCTCACCTACAACCCGCTGACCAAGCACTACAAGCTGTGCAACGACGTCGACGTCAACTACATGATCCAGACCCTGCGCGAGGAATAAGCATGCGCCTGCGAGCAGTACTCTTCGACATGGACGGCACCCTGCTGGACACGGCGCCGGACTTCATCGCCATCTGCCAGGCGATGCTCGCCGAACGCGGCCTGCCGACCATCGACGACGCGCGCATTCGCGACGTGATTTCCGGCGGCGCCCGCGCCATGGTTGCCGCGACCTTCGCCATGGACCCGGAGGCCGAAGGCTTCGAGGCCCTGCGCCTGGAGTTCCTCGAGCGCTACCAGCGCGACTGCGCGGTGCACAGCAAGCTGTTCGACGGCATGCCGGAACTGCTGGCCGACATCGAGAAAGGCAACCTGCTGTGGGGCGTGGTCACCAACAAGCCGGTGCGCTTCGCCGAGCCGATCATGCAGCGGCTGGGCCTGGCCGAACGCTCGGCGCTGCTGATCTGCCCGGACCACGTGAAGCACAGCAAGCCTGACCCCGAGCCGCTGATCCTGGCCTGCAAGACGCTGAATCTGGACCCGGCCAGCGTGCTGTTCGTCGGCGACGACCTGCGCGACATCGAGTCCGGCCGCGATGCCGGCACCCGTACCGCCGCCGTGCGCTATGGCTATATTCATCCAGAGGACAACCCCAACAACTGGGGCGCCGACGTGGTGGTGGACCACCCGCTGGAGCTGCGCAAGGTAATCGACAGCGCGCTGTGCGGCTGCTGAGATCCACAGGATAGCGACGCGTCCCTACTGTGGGAGCGGGCTTGCCCGCGATGAATCCACCTCGGTGCATGGCACGGGCTTCGCCCGTGTTCGCGGGTAAACCCGCTCCCACAGGGACCGCGACAGCTCTAGAAAGAAGGGAAACTTCAATGTTCGACTACACTCCCCGCCCCGACCTGCTCAAGGGCCGGGTCATCCTGGTCACCGGTGCCGGCCGCGGCATTGGTGCCGCCGCCGCCAAGGCCTACGCCGCCCTGGGCGCCACCGTGCTGCTGCTGGGCAAGACCGAAGCGAACCTGAACGAGGTCTACGACCAGATCGAGGCCGCCGGCCACCCGCAACCGGTGGTGATCCCGTTCAACCTGGAAACCGCCCTGCCCCACCAGTACGACGAACTGGCGGTGATGATCGAGGACCAGTTCGGCCGCCTCGACGGCCTACTCAACAACGCATCAATCATCGGCCCGCGCACGCCGCTGGAGCAGTTGTCGGGCGACAACTTCATGCGCGTGATGCACATCAACTGGGGTGCCTATGGCGTGTCGAAGTTCGCCACCGAGGGCCTGATGCAGACCCTGGCCGACGAGCTGGAAGGCGTGGCACCGGTGCGGGCCAACAGCATCAACCCCGGCGCCACGCGCACGGCGATGCGGGCCCAGGCCTACCCGAGCGAGAACCCACAGAACAACCCGCTGCCCGAAGAGATCATGCCGGTGTACCTCTACCTCATGGGGCCGGACAGCAAGGATGTGAACGGGCAGGCCTTGAACGCCCAGTAACGTTCCAGATCGCCGGGGCCGCACCGCGGCCCATCGCCGGCAAGCCGGCTCCCACAGTGTTGATGTGAGGCTGTCCACTGTAGGAGCCGGCTTGCCGGCGATGGGGCCTGCTTCAGCCCGCTGCCAGCGCCGGGCGCAGACGCCCTTGCTGGCGCCCCTCCAGCTGCATGCAGCGTTCCAGGAACAGGAACATGCAGTCGTAGCTCTTGCAGATCGCCCGGCGCAACTCGGTGCGCAGCCCCAGCGTCGGATTCTCGCCGGCCAGGGTGCAGATGATCTCCAGCGCCTCCCACGGGTGCTCGTCATCGTACTGGGCATGCATCTTCAACCACTTCATGGCGCGCTTGCGGGTCTCCTCGGGGAAGCCCTGGGCATAGGTGTCGGCCGAGCAGACCACCGCCGACCACTCGCCCGTGGCACCTTCGATGGCGTAGTTGGTGGCCGCCATGGCAATGGCCAGCGACTCGGTGGCGCAGACCCGCCAGCACCAGTCGTTGAGGCCGTTGAGCTCGGGCGGCACTTCCTGCGCCTGCAACTCGTGCAGGTGGATGCCGTGGGCCTGGCACCACTGCACCCAGTAGTCGGCATGGTTGAGCTCGACGCGGATGTTGCGCATCAGCCAGCGCCGCGCCATGTCTTCGCCTTGATGGCGCCCGTAGCGGGTCTTGGTGAGGTTGTGGGCCATGTACAACGAAAACTGCTCGACCACCGGCCAGCCACCGATGAGGTACTGGCGGATAGTCGCCGGCCGCAGTTGGCCGTCGCGCAGCCGCTGGTAGAACTCATGCTCCACCACCCTGCGCTTGCTTTCGCGACAATCTTCGATGAGTTGCTGGGCCCAATCAGGATAACTGGCCGGATCCATCAATGGTCCGATCCGAATGAACGCGTCGATCACTGTCAGCTCCTTGATTCCTTGTGATTCCGGGCGCTACTCAGCGAAAGGTCCCTGGCGCCCGGTGCAAGAGGGGCCTCGCCGCAATCCTTTGACGCTGCAGGCTGTCGCAGGTGAAGACCTGCGGGCGTTCTATGAGGTAGCCCTGGGCAAAATCCACACCGATTTCCTGCAACGCCTGCTCGATCAACGGTGTCTCGACAAACTCGGCGATGGTCCGCTTGCCCATGACGTGGCCGATGTGATTGATCACTTCGACCATCGCCCGGTTGATCGGGTCGTCGAGCATGTCTTTGACGAAACTTCCGTCGATCTTCAGGAAGTCTACTGGCAAATGTTTCAAATAGGCGAATGACGACATTCCGGCGCAAAAGTCGTCGAGGGAGAACTTGCAACCCAGCCCTTTCAATTCATTGATGAAACGAATTGCACTTCCCAAATTGGCTATAGCGCTGGTCTCGGTTATTTCAAAACAGATTAAGCGTGGCGGGATCTGGTACTCACCGAACAACCGTTGCAGATACTCGAGGAACTTGTCGTCGCCGATGCTCGCCCCGGAAAGGTTGATTGCGCACATGGCCAGCGGCCCTTCACGCCCTTCGTCCAGGCATTGGCGAATCACCTGGAACACATTGCGCACCACCCAACGGTCGAGGGCGGTCATCAAGCCGTAGCGTTCGGCGGCGGGGATGAAACTGTCGGGCAGGATGGTGCGACCGCTTTCATCGTGCAGGCGCAGCAGAATCTCGATGTGAGCGGCACTCTCCTGGCCCTGCAACGGGGCGATTTCCTGGGCGTACAGGCAGAAGCGGTTTTCTTCGAGGGCCACGTGCAGGCGCTGGATCCAGGCCATCTCGCCAAAGCGCATGGACAGTTCGCTGTCGTCGGCGTGGTACACCTGGACCCGATTGCGGCCTTTCTCCTTGGCCATGTAGCAGGCCATGTCGGCGGCCCGCAGCGACGCTTCCAGGGTGCTCGGCGCCTGGGCGATATGCACCAGGCCAATGCTGACGGTGGTGACGAAGGGCCGGCCTTTCCAGACGAAATGCAGGCTCTGCACCACCTGGCGCAACTGCTCGGCAATACGCTCGGCCTGCTCCGCCGGGCAGTTCTCCAGCAGTACGCCGAATTCGTCGCCACCCAGACGGGCCAGCGTGTCGCCCTCGCGCAGGCCCGACTGCAGCACCGCGCAGATATGCCGCAGCAGCTCATCCCCGGCGGCGTGGCCGCAGGTGTCGTTGACCAGCTTGAACTGATCGAGGTCGAGGAACATCAGCGAATGGCGCCCCGGCTGGCGTGCCAGGGCGTTGAGCGCCTGCTCCAGGCGGTATTCGAACTCGCGGCGGTTGGCCAGCCCGGTAAGCGCGTCGTGGGTCGCCTGCCACGACAGGTTGGCGATGTACTGGCGCTCCTGGGTCATATCGTGGAGCACCACGACGATGCCACTGACCTGACCTTCGCTGCGGATCGGCGACCCGACCAGATTGACCGACACCGTGCTGCCGTCCAGGCGCTGGATCAGCCGGGCGTGCTCGTCGCAGCCCTTGAGGCTGCCACTGAGCACCTGCTCGACCAGGGTGCGGCTGTCTTTCTCGGCGTTCTCGTCAAGCAGGCTGAACAGCGCCGCCAGCGGCAGGCCCTCGGCCTGGGCGGCCTGCCAGTGGGTCAGCTGTTCGGCGGCAGGGTTCATGTAGGTGATGCAGCCGTCGACATCGGTGGTGATCACCGCATCGCCAATCGACTCCAGGGTGACCTGCGCCCGCTCCTTCTCGTCCTGCAAGGCCATGGCGAAAGCCTGGCGCTGGGCCAGCAGCTTGCTCGAACGCAGCCAGGCCATGGCGATGAGGAACAGCGCGGTGGCCAGGTTGGTCAGCATCAGCACCTTGAGCAGCATCCGCGAACCTTCGCCCAGGGCGTCGCTGAAGGCCTTGGCCGCCGGGGTTACGCCATCGTTGATGGCGACGATGCGCGCCTTCCATTCAGCGACCCGATTGGCTGTGACCGCCCCGCCGGCGAAACCCTGGCGCATCTCGCCAGCCAGCACATCGAGCTGGCGCAGGTAGTCGTCGCCGATATCCCAATAGTCGATGGCGGTCTGCATGTAGCTGATATGGCGAAAGTTGCGGTAGAACCAGATGATCCGCGCCACGTCGTCGGGGTGGTTGCCACCCTGCAGGATGCCCTTGCGCGCGGCATCCAGGTCGGGCTCGGGCTGGTCCAGGGCCAGGCGCAGGTCGTAATCGCCCTTGGGCACGAGGATGGCCTGGCGGTAGCGCTGGTAGGTGAGCGGCTGGCGGTCTTCGGCGTACAGGCTGAGGTAGTAGATGGCGTCCTTCTGCGCCTTGGACCACAGGCTTTCGCCCGCCACGTAGGCACGAACCGCGGACAATGCATAAAGGCTGGCAGCGCCCAGCAGCACCTGGAACACCACCACGGCGACAAAGGGCCAGATGATCCCCAACAGCCTTGGCGCCTCGAGAGTCCGATTTCCCTTCATGTAATCCCTGTCACGACGGCAGATAAGGCACGAATCGACCTAGACAAAGCACAGCGTAGGCCATTTGCCATGCCTGCGACGTGCTTTTTGCTGACGGGGAATGCGCTTTGCAGTTGCCATGGCGCACAGCCACGGCCCTACCTTCTTGTACTGCCTGCGCAGCCCTCATCGCTGGCAAGTCGCGGCGGCGAACCGCAGCTCCCACAGGTACAGCGCAAGCCTTGAGCATGGCGCGGTCTATGTGGGAGCCGGCTTGCCGGCGATGAGGCCGTGCGCAATGTCAACGCTGCTCAGGTCTGTTGCAGGTGCCCATACAGCTTGGCATACAACCCGCCTTCGGCGATCAGTTGCTGGTGACCGCCATCCTCGGCCACGTGCCCGCCGTCGAACACCAGCACCCGGTCGGCCTGCTTAACGGCCGACAGCCGGTGGGCGATGATCAGCGTGGTGCGGCCACTGAGAAAGCGCGCCAACGCCTGGTGCAGGTTGTACTCGGTGGCGGCGTCCAACGCAGAGGTAGCCTCGTCGAGGATCACTACCTTGGGCTCGGCCAGCACCATGCGCGCAATGGCCAGGCGCTGGCGCTGGCCGCCGGACAGACGCACGCCGGAGCGCCCGACCACGCTGTCCAGGCCCTGGGGCAGCGCGGCGATGGTGGCGTCCAGCTGGGCAATGCGCAGCGCCTGCCAGCAGGCGTCGTCGCTGCAATCACGGCCCATGGTCAGGTTGGCGCGCACGCTGTCGTTGAACAGCGACGGGTGCTGCAACACCACCGCGACGTTCTCGCGCAGGGTCTCCAAGCCGATTTCCTGCACGCTGGCACCGCCAAAGCGGATAGTCCCGGCCTGGGCGCTGTACAACCCCAGCAGCAGTTGCACCAGGGTGCTCTTGCCGCCGCCGCTGGCACCGACGATGGCGACCTTCTCGCCTGGGGCGATGGACAGGTTCAACTGGTCCAGCACTGGCTCGTCGGCGTAGGCGAAACGCAGGTCGCGCACCTCGATACCCACCGTCTCACGCCCGGCGAACGGGTCGCTGGCCGCCGGGTACTGCGGCTCGTCGTCCCGCGCCAGCAGCTCGTTGAGCCGACTCAGCGCCCCGCCAGCAGCGTAGTAGGCATATTGCAGGTTCAGTAGCTGCTCCACTGGCCCGATCATGAACCACAGGTAGCTGAACACCGCCAGCATCTGCCCGATCGACAGGTCGGAGAACAGCACCGTGAGCATGGCCGCAGCGCGGAAGATATCGATACCGAACTGGAACAACAGCCCGCTGGCCCGGCCGCTGGCGTCGCTCTTCCACTGCGAGGCCACGGCATAGTCGCGCACTTCCCGGGCACGCAGGCCCAATCGGCCAAGAAAATAGCCCTGGCGGTTGCCGGCGCGGATTTCCTGGATGGCGTCGAGGGTTTCGGTCAGCGCCTGGGTGAACCGCGCGGTGCTGTCGTTCTCCAGCTTCTTCAGGTGCTTGACGCGCTTGCCCAACTGCACCGTGAAGTAGATCACCAGTGGGTTGAACAGCAGGATCAGCAGCGCCAGTTGCCAGTGCATCCAGATCAGGATCGCCGCGGTACCGGTGAGCGTGAGTACCGCCACCAGGAAGCGGCTGAGGGTTTCGCCGACGAACTTGTCGAGGGTGTCCAGGTCGGTGACCAGGTGGGTGGTCACCGTGCCGCTGCCGAGGCTTTCGTACTCTTTGAGCGAAATACGCTTGAGCCGCTCGATCAGGCGGATGCGCAGGCGGTAGACGATGTCCTTGGCCAGCCCCGCGAACAGCTTGGCCTGCACCACGTTGAAGGCCAGCGCGGCCAGGCGCAGCCCCAGGGTGGCGCACAGCATCAGGCCGATATAGCCCGCGGCGACCTGCCAGCCGCTGGGCAGGAAGTTGTTCATCCATTTCAGCGCGGAATCGCCGTGGCCGAGCAGCACTTCGTCCACCAGCAGCGGTAACAGCAAGGGGATGGGCACACTGCACAGGGCGGCGAGCACCGCCACCAGGTTGGCCGACCACAGGGCTTTCTTGTGGTGCAGGGCCAGGCGGCGGATTTCCGCCCAGCTCAGGCGATCGGGCGCAGCGGGGGACTTCCCTGGCACAGGGTCTGGCGACCCGGGCAGATCAAGCACAGGCGGCCTGCTGCAGCCAGCGGCCGAGCAAGGGTTGCAGGTTGCCCAGCGGCTGGTAGCCGTTGGTCAGCAACGCCAGTTGGCCATTGCGCTCAGCCAGCAACGTGGGGAAGCCTGCGATCCCCAGGTCCTGCACCCAGGCAAAATCGGCGGTTGTCGCGACGCGGGTGTCGTGGCTGGCGAAGCGCTGGGCGAACCCGTCGCGGTCGAAACCGGCTTGCACGGCCAGTTCCACCAGTTGCGGGGCCCGGGTGACGTCCACCCCGTGCTCGTAGAAGGAGGCCTGGATCAGCTTGAGCAGGCCCCACATGCGCTGCCCGTCCAGCTCGCGCGCCGCCACCAGGGCACGGCAAGCCGGCTCGGTGTCGTAGACGAAGCCATCGGGCATCGCGCCGTCGAAAGCAAACGGCTGCCCGGTGGCGTCATGCACCGCCTGCCAGTGTTCGAGGATGTATTTGCGGGTAGAGGCATCCAGGGCGCTGCCGCCACTGCGCAGGCCACCTGGCACCAGGTGGGTGGCGATACCGGCCTCGCGCGCCTGGGCGATCAGCGCCTCGGCCACCGGGGCGAAGCCCCAGCACCAGGAGCACATCGGGTCCATCACATAGAGCAGGCGTGCGGACATCGATCAAGCCTCTGCTTTGTAGTTGAAACCGATCGGGTGTGGCTGGTTGCGCGCCTTGGCCAGCTCGATCTGCTTCTGGCGGTCGATGGCACTGCGCCGGGTCTTCTCGCTCAGGCTGTCCCAGCAGTGCGGGCAGCTCACCCCTGGCGAATAGTGCTCGGACTCGCGGTCCTTCACATCGATCGGGTGGCGGCAGGCGTGGCACTGGTCGTACTCGCCTTCGGTCAGGTCGTGGCGCACCGTGACCCGGTTGTCGAAGACGAAGCAGTCACCGTCCCACAGGCTTTGTTCCTGAGGTACTTCCTCGAAGTATTTCAGGATGCCGCCCTTGAGATGATAGACGGCTTCGAAGCCTTCACCGAGCATGTAGCTGGACGCTTTTTCGCAACGGATGCCGCCGGTGCAGAACATGGCCACTTTCTTGTGCTTGCTCGGGTCGAAGTTGGCCTTGATGTACTCCGGGAACTCACGGAAGGTTTCGGTCTTGGGGTCGATGGCGCCCTTGAAGGTGCCGATGGCCACTTCGTAGTCGTTGCGGGTATCGATCAGCAGCACTTCGGGGTCGCTGATCAGCGCGTTCCAGTCTTTCGGCTCGACGTACTGGCCGACCGCCTGGTTCGGGTCAACGCCCGGCACACCCAGGGTGACGATCTCTTTCTTGAGCTTGACCTTGGTCCGGTAGAACGGCTGCTCGTCGCAGTACGACTCTTTATGGTCGACATCCACCAGCCGCGGGTCGTTGCGCAGCCAGGCCAGCAGGCCGTCGATGCCTTCGCGGCTGGCCGACACGGTGCCGTTGATGCCTTCATGGGCCAGCAGCAGGGTGCCTTTGACGCCGTTGTCGAGCATGGCGTCGAGCAGCGGCTCGCGCAGGTCGAGGTAGTCTTCCAGGGTGACGAACTTGTACAGCGCCGCCACGACGATCGGTTGGGTCATTGCGTTGAATCTCCAGGTGGCTGCCCTCGTAAGGGGCGTACCAGGTTTGACAAAAGCAGGGGGCCGCTTCGCAGCCCATCGCCGGCAAGCCGGCTCCCACAAGGTCGGCGCAATGCTCAAGCACTGCGCTGCACCTGTGGGAGCCGGCTTGCCGGCGATGGGCCGCAAAACGGCCCCAAGGGAATGTCGCGGATTGTATCAGAACGCCGGACGGGATTCAGTGCCCGCCGCCCGCGCACACCGGCGAGGCCGGCGCCGCCCCCACCTGCGCCCACTCCTCAGGGGTGTAGGTGTGAATGGCCAGGGCATGGATCTCGCCCATCAGCTCGCCCATGGTGGCGTAGACCTTCTGGTGGCGCTTGACGCTGTTCAGCCCGGCGAACTGCTCGCTGACCAGCACCGCCTTGTAGTGCGTCTCCTGGCCACGGCTGTGCATGTGGCTTTCGTTGTGCACTTCGAGGTGCTGGTCACCCAGCGCGGCCAGTTGCTGCTCGATACGTTGCTGCATGCTCATGGCAATCAACTCACTTCTTCGCCGGGGCCTTGCCGGCGCTCGGGTCGAGTTCCTTGGTCATGTCGTCGAGCAGCTTGTTGACCACCGGTACCGCAGGCTCGAGGCTCTGCTGGGTGAGCTGGGCCGACTGCTGCGTGACTTTCGGCATTTCGCGCAGGACCTTCTTGCCCAGCGGCGACTCGTAGAACTTGACCAGGTCGTTCAGCTCGGCCTCGGTGAAGGTGGCGGTGTACAGGTCGACCATCTTCGGCTTGATCTTCTTCCAGCCGATGGCGTTGTCCAGGGCGGCGTTGGCCTTGGCCTGGTAGCTGTCGAGCACGCCTTTCTTGGAGGCCGGCGCCTTGGTCTGTTCGAAACGCTGGGCGAACATCTGCTGGACCTGCATGTACACCGGGGTACCCAGCTTGTCGGCATTGGCCAGGGTCAGGAATTTCTCGGCGGCAGCGTTGTGGCCAGGGGTGGCAGCGAGTACCTGGCCACTGGCACAGACCAGGGCTACGGCGGCACAGAGGACACGGAGACGGGTCATTGCATTTCCTTCAAGAAAGGGAGGCGGGTACCTCAGAGTAGAGCATTCTGCGCTGTGGTGGCGAAGTGCTCAAGGGGGACGACGAGCGTGTGAACCGCTGGGTCGAATCAGGGCCTAAACTGCGAATTCGGACTACAAAGGAGTGAGCGCAGCATGAGCCGTATCGAGACAGACAGCCTGGGCCCGGTGGAAGTTCCGGCTGACGCCTACTGGGGTGCACAGACCCAGCGTTCGCTGATCAACTTCGCCATTGGCAAGGAACGCATGCCGCTCGCGGTGCTGCACGCCCTGGCGCTGGTCAAGAAAGCCGCGGCGCGGGTCAACGACCGCAACGGCGATTTGCCCGCTGACATCGCCCGGCTGATCGAACAGGCCGCCGACGAAGTGCTCGATGGCGAGCACGACGACCAGTTCCCGCTGGTGGTCTGGCAGACCGGCAGCGGCACGCAAAGCAACATGAACGTCAACGAAGTGATCGCCGGGCGCGCCAACGAGCTGGCCGGCAAGGGCCGCGGCGGCAAGGTACCGGTGCACCCCAACGATCACGTCAACCGCTCGCAGAGCTCCAATGACTGCTTCCCCACCGCCATGCACATCGCCGCCGCCCAGGCGGTGCATGAGCAGCTGCTGCCGGCCATTGCCGAGCTGTCGTCCGGCCTGGCCGAGCTTTCGGCGCGCCACCACAAGCTGGTCAAGACTGGGCGTACGCACATGATGGACGCCACGCCGATCACCTTCGGCCAGGAAGTGTCGGCCTTCGTCGCCCAGCTCGACTACGCCCAGCGCGCCATTCGCGCCACCCTGCCGGCGGTGTGCGAGCTGGCCCAGGGCGGCACCGCGGTGGGCACCGGGCTCAACGCCCCGCACGGTTTCGCCGAAGCCATCGCCGCCGAACTGGCCGCGCTCTCCGGCCTGCCATTCGTCACCGCCCCCAACAAGTTCGCCGCCCTCGCCGGCCATGAGCCACTGACCAGCCTGGCTGGCGCGCTGAAAACCCTGGCCGTGGCCCTGATGAAGATCGCCAACGACCTGCGCCTGCTCGGCTCCGGCCCGCGCGCGGGGCTGGCCGAAGTACGACTGCCGGCCAACGAGCCGGGCAGCTCGATCATGCCCGGCAAGGTCAACCCGACCCAGTGCGAGGCCCTGTCGATGCTGGCCTGCCAGGTGCTGGGCAACGACGCGGCAATCGGCTTTGCCGCCAGCCAAGGCCACCTGCAACTGAACGTGTTCAAGCCGGTGATCATCCACAACCTGTTGCAGTCGATCGAGCTGCTGGCCGACGGCTGTCGCAACTTCCAGCAGCATTGCGTGGCGGGGATCGAACCGGATGCCGCGCAGATGGCCGAGCACCTGGAGCGCGGCCTGATGCTTGTGACGGCGCTGAACCCGCATATTGGGTATGACAAGGCGGCGGAGATTGCCAAGAAGGCCTACAGCGAGGGCAAGACCCTGCGCGAGGCGGCGCTGGAATTGAAGTACCTGACCAACGAGCAGTTCGACCAGTGGGTAAGGCCGGAGAACATGCTGGCGCCGGGGGGCAAGGGCTGACTGTTTGCGGTGTCGGCTTCATCGCCGGCAAGCCGGCTCCCACAGATGCGCTGCCAGCCTCTGTGGGAGCTGGCTTGCCAGCGATGGGGACACCACAGGTGTTCAGCGAACTTGCACCAGCCGCCCGCGCCGCGCCTTCCACCCAGCCACCAGCGATGGCCCCAGCGCCACCAGCGCCGACCCGAGCACTACGGTAATTGCCCCGACATACCCCAGCGCATTGATCTCCTCGGCCTGCACATACTCAGGCCACGCCCAGGCCGCGATCGCCACCGCCACGAACGTCACCAGCGGCGTCAATGCCAGGGTCGCGCTCACCCGCGACGCCTCCCAGTGCGCCAAGGCTTCCGCGAACGCGCCGTAGGCGACCAAAGTGTTCAAGCAACACGCCAGCAGCAGCCAGCCTTGCAGCGGGCTCAGTTGCAGGGCCTCCAGCGGATGCACCCAAGGCGTGAGCAACAGTGCGCAGCCCAGGTACATCACCATCATCACCTGCTGCGAGCCCCACACCGTCAGCAGTTGCTTCTGGCTCAGGGCATAGAACACCCAGATGCTGGTGGCCAGCACCACGGTCAGCACCCCGGTGGTATAGGTCCCCAGCGATGTGAGCAACTCTTCCAGGCGCTGGTTGAAAAACAACCCGAAGCCCGCCAGCAGCACCAGCAGACCGAGTCCCTGCCCCAGGCTGAAGCGTTCCTTGAACACAAACACGCTGGCCACCAGCAACAACACCGGTCCCAGCTGCACCACCAGTTGCGCGGTGCCGGGGCTGAGCAGCTTGAGGCCGATCAGGTACAGCACGTAGTTGCCCAGCAGCCCAAAGATGGCCACCACGATCAACCCCTTGCCCTTGCCGCCCAGTCGGCTGAACGAGGGCAGCCGCCGATTGGCCGTCAGCCAGACGAACAGCAACACGCCGGAGACGGCAAGGCGAAACCAGGTAACGGTGACCGGGTCCATCACTTGCAGCACCTGCTTGAGCTTGATCGGCAGAATGCCCCAGAGCAGCGCGGTCAACAGGGCGAGCAGCAGGCCGAAGACCCAACGGCCGGAAGTGATATGCATGGTGTCCTCGATCAGGCCCGTGGTGGGGGAAACTGGATTCTAAGGGGTTGCAGCGCCGGGCCGAGGACGGGTCGCGGGAAAAGAATTCATCAGGTCATTCCCCGCTGGCATGGGAGCCTGTGTCTGTGTAGGAGCGGCCTTGTGTCGCGAATGGGCCGCGCAGCGGCCCCGGCATTCTTAGGATTGATCAAAATACTGGGGGCGCTTCGCACCCCTTTCGCGACACAAGGCCGCTCCTACAAAGAGGGGTGCCGCTACTTCTTGTGCTTGGCGAACGCCGCTTCCAGCGCTTCGTTGAGGGTACGCAGCACCTTCACCCGCGCCCAGCGCTTGTCATTGGCCTCCACCAGCGTCCACGGCGCGATCTCGGTGCTGGTGCGGTCGACCATATCACCCACTGCTTCGCTGTAGACGTCCCACTTTTCGCGGTTACGCCAGTCTTCCTCGGTGATCTTGTAGCGCTTGAACGGAATCTGCTCGCGTTCCTCGAACCGTTGCAGCTGGGTCTGCTGGTCGATGGACAGCCAGAACTTGACCACCACCACCCCGGCGTTGCGCAGTTGCTCCTCAAAGTCGTTGATCTCGCCGTATGCCCGCATCCAGTCGGCCGGGCTGCAGAAGCCCTCGACCCGCTCCACCAGCACCCGGCCATACCAGGAGCGGTCGAAGATAGTGAACTTGCCGCGCGCCGGGATGTGCCGCCAGAAGCGCCACAGGTACGGTTGGGCACGCTCTTCCTCGGTGGGCGCGGCCACCGGCACGATACGGTACTGGCGTGGGTCCAGCGCCGCCGCCACGCGGCGGATCGCCCCGCCCTTGCCGGCGGCGTCGTTGCCCTCGAACACCGCCACCAGCGCGTGCCGGCGCATGCGCTTGTCGCGCAGCAGGCCGGCCAGGCGCGCCTGCTCGGTGACCAGTTGCTCCTCGTAGTCGCGCTTGTCCAGGCGCAGGGTCAAATCCAGGGCACCCAGCAGGCTCTTCTGGTCGATGCTGCGCCCCAACGGCGCAACGTTGCCCTGGTGCTTGCCCTTGGGGTTGATGGCCAGCGCCGCCTGCAAGCTCTCCAGCAGGATGCGCCCGACCGCCAGGCTGCGGTAGTGCGGGTCGACGCCTTCGATCACGTGCCACGGCGCGTAATCGCGGCTGGTGCGGCGCAACACGCGCTCACCAAAGCGCACGAAGCGGTCGTAGGTTTGCGACTGCTGCCAGTCCAGCGGGCTGATGCGCCAGCTGTGCAAGGGGTCTTTCTCCAGCGCCTTGAGCCGCGCCTTCATCTGCTTCTTGGACAGGTGGAACCAGAACTTGATGATCAGCGCCCCCTCGTCGCAAAGCATCTGCTCCAGGCGTTCGGCACCGGTGATGGCCTGGTCGAGCACCGCGTCCTTGAACTCGCCGTGCACCCGGCCCTGGAGCATCTGGCTGTACCAGTTGCCGAAGAACACCCCCATGCGCCCTTTCGGTGGCAGCGCCCGCCAGTAGCGCCAGGCGGGCGGGCGGGCCAGCTCTTCGTCGGTCTGCTGGTCGAAGGTGCGCACCTCGATCAGGCGCGGGTCCATCCATTCGTTGAGCAGCTTGACCGTCTCGCCCTTGCCCGCGCCTTCGATGCCGTTGATCAGCACGATCACCGGGAAGCGCGCCTGCTGCTTGAGCTCGTACTGGGCTTCGAGCAACGCCTCGCGCAGCGCGGGCACCTCGGCCTCGTAGGTGTCCTTGTCGATGCTGTGACCGATTTCCGCGGATTCGAACATGCTGGGCTCCTTCATTGGATTAGCAAGATTAGCGGAATTGGGCTTTGCCTGTACCGGACCTATCGCCGGTACAGCCTGCGCAAAACCCGCAGATGGCATAAAATCCGCCGATCCGCCGCAACCGAGCCCACCATGTCCACCCCTCATCAAAACGCCCAGGTCGACTGGGACGACCAGGGCCGCCCCCATTCGCGCCAGTACGACGATGTCTATTTCTCCAGGGAAGACGGCATCGACGAAACCGTGCATGTGTTCATCGAACAGAACCACCTGCGCCAGCGCTTCGCCGAACTGGCGCCACACGCCTGCCTGGTGATCGGCGAGACCGGTTTCGGCACCGGCATGAACTTCTTCTGCGCCTGGCAGCTGTTCAGCGAACTGGCCCATCCAGATGCACGCCTGCACTTCGTCAGCGTCGAGAAATACCCGCTGACCCGCGACGACCTCGCGCGGGCCATGCAGCTGTGGCCAGCGTTCGCGGCATTCACCGGGCCACTGCTCGAACAGTACGTGGCGATTCACCCCGGTTTCCAGCAGTTCAGCCTCGACGGCGGCCGGGTCACCCTGACACTGATGATCGGTGACGCCCTGGAGCAGTTGCCGCAACTCGACGCGCGCATCGATGCCTGGTTCCTCGACGGCTTCGCGCCAGCCAAGAACCCGGACATGTGGACCCCGGAGCTGTTCACCCAGCTGGCGCGCCTGTCACACCCCGGCACCACCCTGGGCACCTTCACCACCACCGGTTGGGTGCGCCGCTCGCTGGTCGAAGCCGGTTTCACCATGAAAAAGGTGCCGGGGCTGGGCAAGAAATGGGAGGTGATGCATGGCGTCTTCACCGGCACGCCCGCCACTGGGCCTGCCCCTTGGTACGCCCGCCCTGCCGCCCTGCCCGGCCCACGTGAAGCGCTGGTGATCGGCGCGGGCCTTGCGGGTAGCGCCACGGCGGCGAGCCTGGCCGCCCGCGGCTGGCAGGTCACGGTACTGGAGCGCCACGACGGCCCGGCCCGGGAAGCCTCGGGCAACCCGCAGGGCGTGCTCTACCTCAAGCTGTCGGCCCATGGCACGGCGTTGTCGCAGATGATCCTCGCCGGCTTCGGCTACACCCGCCGCTGGCTCGAACGTCTGCAACGCGGGCTCGATTGGGACGGCTGCGGCGTGCTGCAACTGGCCTTCGATGACAAAGAACACGAGCGCCAGGCGAAACTGGCGAGTGCATTCGACAGCAGCCTGCTGCACCTGCTGGACCGCGACCAGGCCGAAGCCATCGCCGGCGTTGCCCTGACTGCCGGCGGCCTGTTCTACCCCGAGGGTGGCTGGGTGCATCCGCCCGCGCTGTGCCAGGCGCAACTGCACCATCCGCGCATCCGCCTGCTGAGCCACGCCAATGTGCTGGAACTGCGCAAGGCCGATGGTCTGTGGCAGGCCTGGGACGGCGAACGCCTGCTGGCCAGCGCGCCGCTGGTGGTGCTGGCCGGCGCCGCCGAAGTGCGCAGCTTCCCCGCCTGCGCCGGGCTGCCGCTCAAACGCATCCGCGGGCAGATCACCCGCTTGCCGGCCACCGCGGCCAGCCGGGCATTGCAAACGGTGGTGTGCGCCGAAGGCTATGTGGCGCCGCCCCGCGAGGATGAGCACACCCTGGGTGCCAGCTTCGACTTCCACAACCAGGACACCACGCCCACCGTCGCCGAGCACCAAGGCAACCTGGCGTTGCTGGACGAGATTTCCACCGACCTGGCCCAGCGGTTGGCCGTCGCTGAGCTCGATGCCGAGCAACTCGAAGGGCGCGCGGCGTTTCGCTGCACCAGCCCGGATTACCTGCCCATCGTCGGGCCGCTGGCCGACGAGGCGGCATTCAACGAGGCCTATGCGGTACTGGGCAAGGATGCGCGGCAGGTGCCGGGCATCGACTGCCCGTGGCTTGCGGGGCTGTACGTGAACAGTGGGCATGGGTCACGTGGTTTGATCACTGCGCCGCTGTCGGGGGAACTGATTGCGGCGTGGGTCAGTGGTGAGCCGTTGCCGGTGGCCAGGGCGGTGGCCGAGGCTTGCCACCCGAACCGGTTTGCGTTGCGCCGGTTGATTCGTGGTAAGTAGCGAGATCGCTGGGGGGGCGCTTTGCGCCCCTTTCGCGACGCAAGGCCGCTCCTACAGAGGTACGCGATCCCCCTGTAGGAGCGGCCTTGTGTCGCGAAAGGGCCGCGCAGCGGTCCCAAGGCCGCCAAATGCATATAACAGATTGATCTAAAACTCTCACAAGCCACCCCGGTCCTTACCTAAGTGCCCCACCTTGCGGGCACCTTCCCCAACGGCAAAACCGGTAAGGACTTATGTGCGGATTAGCAGGAGAGTTACGTTTCACCCCCCTCGACCAAGCCCCTCGCCCGGCGGACCTCGCCGCGGTGGAGCGCATCACCCACCACCTGGCGCCCCGCGGCCCGGACGCCTGGGGCTTCCATAGCCAGGGCCCGATCGCCCTCGGCCATCGCCGCCTGAAGATCATGGACCTGTCCGACGCCTCGGCACAGCCGATGGTCGACACGCCCCTAGGCCTGGCGCTGGCGTTCAACGGCGCCATCTACAACTTCCCCGAGCTGCGCCAGGAGCTGCTGGACCTGGGCTACAGCTTCCACTCCGACGGCGACACCGAGGTGCTGCTCAAGGGTTACCACGCCTGGGGCGCGGCGCTGCTGCCCAAGCTCAACGGCATGTTCGCCCTGGCCATCTGGGAGCGCGACAACCAGCGTCTGTTCCTGGCCCGCGACCGCCTCGGCGTCAAGCCGCTGTACCTGTCGCGCAACGGCGAGCGCCTGCGCTTCGCCTCGACGCTGCCGGCACTGCTCAAGGGCGGCGATATCGACCCGATGCTCGACCCGGTGGCGCTCAATCACTACCTCAACTTCCACGCCGTGGTGCCCGCGCCACGTACCTTGCTGGCCAACGTGCAAAAGCTCGAACCCGGCACCTGGATGCGCATCGACCGCCACGGTGAAGTCGAGCGCCAGACCTGGTGGCAACTGCACTACGGGGCCCGCCCCGACGAGCAGGAGCTGGACCTGGAAGGCTGGACCAGCCGCGTGCTCGACGCCACCCGCGACGCCGTGGCGATCCGCCAGCGCGCGGCGGTGGATGTCGGCGTGCTGCTGTCCGGCGGGGTCGACTCGAGCCTGCTGGTCGGCCTGCTGCGCGAAGCCGGGGTGGACGAGCTGTCGACCTTCTCCATCGGCTTCGAAGATGCCGGCGGCGAGCGCGGCGACGAGTTCCAGTACTCCGACCTGATCGCCCGCCACTACGGCACCCGCCATCACCAGCTGCGCATCGCCGAGCACGAAATCATCGAGCAGCTGCCGGCGGCCTTCCGCGCCATGAGCGAGCCGATGGTCAGCCACGACTGCATCGCCTTCTACCTGCTGTCGCGGGAAGTGGCCAAGCACTGCAAGGGCGTACAAAGCGGCCAGGGCGCCGACGAGCTGTTCGCCGGCTACCACTGGTACCCGCAGGTGGACGGTGCGCAGGACCCGTTCGCGGCCTACCGCGAGGCCTTCTTCGACCGTAGCCACGCCGAGTACCGCGACACTGTGCAGGCCCCCTGGCTGCTGGACAACGACGCCGCCGGCGACTTCGTTCGCGAGCACTTCGCCCGCCCCGGCGCGCCGGATGCGGTGAACAAGGCATTGCGCCTGGACAGCACGGTGATGCTGGTCGACGACCCGGTCAAACGGGTGGACAACATGACCATGGCCTGGGGCCTGGAGGCGCGCACACCGTTCCTCGACTACCGCCTGGTCGAGTTGTCGGCACGCATCCCGGCCCGCTTCAAGCTGCCCGACGGCGGCAAGCAGGTGCTCAAACAGGCCGCGCGGCGGGTCATCCCCCATGAGGTGATCGACCGCAAGAAGGGTTACTTCCCGGTACCCGGCCTCAAACACCTGGAAGGCGCAACGCTGGGCTGGGTGCGCGAGTTGCTCACCGACCCGAGCCAGGACCGTGGCCTGTTCAACCCGGCGATGCTCGACCGCTTGCTGAGCAACCCCCACGGCCAGCTCACCCCGTTGCGCGGCTCCAAGCTGTGGCAGCTGGCGGCGCTGAACCTGTGGCTCAGCGAACAAGGAATCTGACCGATGAAAGCCCACGAAATCGCCTATGGCCAGCGCCTGCTGCGCGGCCAGGCGCCCTCCTACGAACGCTTGCAGGCGCGCCTGGCCGGCGACGGCAGCGAGCCCCATGACCAGCCGCGCGCGGTGCACTGCGGCTGGGGCAGGCTGCTGATCGGGCACACCTACCCCGACCCGGTCAGCCTCGCCGATGCGCTGCTCGAAGAGCGCGCCGGCGAGCGTGACATCGCCCTGTACGTGGCGGCGCCGCAGCAGGTGCTGGCACAGGCACCGCAACAGCTGTTCCTCGACCCGTCCGATACCCTGCGCCTGTGGTTCACCGACTATCGCCCAGCGCAGCGGGTGTTCCGTGGTTTTCGCATCCGCCGCGCGCAGAGCCCGGCCGACTGGCAGGCGGTCAACACGCTATACCAGGCCCGCGGCATGCTGCCGGTCGACCCCGAGCGGCTGACCCCGCGCCATCTCGGTGGCCCGGTGTACTGGCTGGCCGAGGACGAAGACAGCCACGCGGTGATCGGCAGCGTGATGGGCCTGAACCACAGCAAGGCCTTCGACGACCCCGAGCACGGCAGCAGCCTGTGGTGCCTGGCGGTGGACCCGCACTGCACCCGCCCCGGTGTAGGCGAGGTGCTGGTGCGCCACCTGATCGAGCACTTCATGAGCCGCGGGCTGGCCTGCCTCGATTTGTCGGTGCTGCACGACAACCGCCAGGCCAAGCGCCTGTACCAGAAGCTGGGGTTTCGCAACCTGCCGACCTTCGCGGTCAAGCGCCGCAACGGCATCAACCAGCCGCTGTTCCTGGGGCCCGGCCCCGAGGCCGGGCTCAACCCCTATGCGCGGATCATCGTCGACGAAGCGCTGCGTCGCGGTATCGAGGTGCAAGTGGACGATGCCGAGGCCGGCCTGTTCACCCTGAGCCTGGGCGGCCGGCGCATCCGCTGCCGTGAATCGCTCAGCGACCTCACCAGCGCGGTGACCATGACCCTGTGCCAGGACAAGCGCCTGACCCGCAAAGCGCTGCACGACGCCGGGCTGCAAGTGCCGGCACAGCAGTTGGCGGGCAACGCTGACGACAACCTGGCGTTTCTCGACGAACACGGCGCGGTGGTGGTCAAGCCGGTGGACGGCGAACAGGGCCAGGGCGTAGCCGTGAACCTGACCTGCATCGACGACATCGGCCAGGCGGTGGAGCAGGCGCGGCGCTTCGACAGCCGCGTGCTGCTGGAAAGTTTCCACCCCGGCAGCGACCTGCGCATCCTGGTGATCGGCTACGAGGTGGTGGCCGCGGCGATTCGCCACCCGGCCCAGGTGATCGGCGATGGCAAGCACAGCCTGCGCGCACTGATCGAAGCCCAGAGCCGCCGGCGCCAGGCCGCCACCGGCGGCGAAAGCCGCATTCCGCTGGATGACGAGACCGAACGCACGCTCAAGGCCTGTGGCCTGGGCTACGACCACGTATTGCCAGCCGGCCAGCGCCTGGCCGTGCGGCGCACCGCCAACCTGCACACTGGCGGCACCCTGGAGGACGTCACCGAACGCCTGCACCCGGTGCTGGCGGATGCGGCGGTGCGTGCTGCCCGGGCCCTGGAGATACCGGTGGTGGGCCTGGATTTCATGGTGCGCGATGCCGAACACCCGGACTACGTGATCATTGAGGCCAACGAGCGAGCGGGGTTGGCCAACCATGAGCCACAACCGACGGCCGAGCGCTTTGTCGATTTGCTGTTCCCCCATAGCCGGGCGCTGGCCTGAAACCTATCGCGGGGCAAGCCCGCTCCCACAAACCTGGCGTGGGAGCGGGCTTGCCCCGCGAAGGCCCCTCGAAACAAAGGAGAAATCCTGATGCCTGAGAAACACCCCGAACCCGACCTCGACTACCTGAAAAGAGTCCTGCTGGAGATGCTCGCCATCCCCAGCCCCACCGGCTTTACCGACACCATCGTGCGCTATGTGGCCGAACGCCTGGACGAGCTGGGCATCCCCTACGAACTGACCCGCCGCGGCACCATCCGCGCCACCCTAAAGGGCCGGCAAAGCTCGCCGGACCGCGCCGTCTCGGCGCACCTGGACACCATCGGCGCCAGCGTGCGCCAGTTGCAGGACAACGGCCGCCTGGCCCTGGCGCCGGTGGGCTGCTGGTCGAGCCGCTTCGCCGAGGGCAGCCGGGTCAGCGTGTTCACCGACACCGGCGTCTACCGCGGCAGCGTGCTACCGCTGATGGCCAGCGGGCACGCCTTCAACACCGCCATCGACCAGATGCCGATCAGTTGGGAACATGTCGAGGTTCGGCTGGACGCCTACTGCACCACCCGCGCCGATTGCGAGGCACTGGGGATCGCCATCGGCGACTTCGTCGCCTTCGACCCGTTGCCGGAGTTCACCGAAAGCGGCCATATCAGCGCCCGCCACCTGGACGACAAGGCGGGCGTGGCGGCGCTGCTGGCGGCGCTCAAGGCCGTGGTGGAAAGCGGCCAGACGCCGCTGATCGACTGCCACCCGTTATTCACCATCACCGAGGAGACCGGTTCCGGCGCCGCCGCCGCCCTGCCCTGGGACGTCAGCGAGTTCGTCGGCATCGACATCGCCCCGGTGGCCCCCGGCCAGGCCTCCAGCGAACATGCGGTGAGCGTGGCCATGCAGGACTCGTCCGGGCCCTACGACTACCACCTGTCGCGGCACCTGTTGAAGCTGGCCGGCGACCAGGGCCTGCCGGTGCGCCGTGACCTGTTCCGCTACTACTTCAGCGACGCTCATTCGGCGGTAACCGCCGGCCACGATATCCGGACCGCCCTGGTGGCCTTCGGCTGCGACGCCACCCATGGTTACGAGCGCACCCATATCGACAGCCTGGCGGCCCTCAGCCGCCTGCTCTGCGGCTACCTGCTCAGCCCGCCGGTGTTCGCCAGCGACTCGCAACCGGCCAATGCCTCGCTCGAACGCTTCAGCCACCAGCTGGAGCACGATGCACAGATGGAGAGCGAAACCCGGGTGCCGGCGGTGGACAGCCTGGTGGGGAACAAAGGCTGAGTCGATAGCCTGCGCAGCGCCTGTAGGAGCGGCCTTGTGTCGCGATGGGCTGCGCAGCGGCCCCAGGATCTCGGCATCACGCTCAATTGCCGGGGCTGCTCTGCAGCCCATCGCGACGCAAGGCCGCTCCTACAAAGACCAAGCAAGGCTGCCGATGGGCCGGCTTGCCGGCGATGGGCGTGCCACGTAGCATGCCCGTCTCACGCCAGGGCCCATGACCATGCTGATCCCCCACGACCACCTCGAAGCCGAAACCCTCACCCGCCTGATCGAGGATTTCGTCACCCGCGACGGCACCGACAACGGCGATGACACCCCGCTGGAAACCCGGGTACTGCGTGTGCGACAAGCCCTGGCCAAGGGCCAGGCATTCATCCTGTTCGACATGGAGAGCCAGCAGTGCCAGCTGCTGGCCCGTCATGAAGTGCCCCGGGAGTTGCTGGAGTAGGCGACGACAGGCCTCACGCCTGTGCTTTGAGCCGCTGCTCTTCCTTGATGCGCTTGTAGACTTCCACCCGGTGCACCTCGACATGCCGTGGCGCGCTGATGCCGAAGCGCACCTGGCCATTTTCTATCGCCACCACCGTGATCCGGATGTCATCACCGATGACGATCACCTCGCCCAGCTCGCGTCCGATTACCAGCATGCTCCGTTCCTCCAGCCAAAGGTAAAACCGGAGACTGCCTCGGTAACTTTCTCCTACTCAATCGGTCAGCAGAGAAATAGACAAGACCTACCTCGAACGATGAAAAGTCCTACATAAAACACCGACTCAACCCACACTCCTGCGGGCCTTGGCGCGCATCTTCACCGCCATTTCCGCCATGTCGTCATACAGCCGCTGCGGCGCCTTGCACTTGAGCTGCCAGGCCTCGCGCCCGGCTTCGTGGGGCAGGATCAGGAACTCGCCCGCCGCCACCTGGGCATGGATATGCTCGGCGATTTCAGCGGCACTGATGGGCGAGCCTTCCAGCAGCTTGCCGATCTGGGCCTTCATCGCCGGGGTCGGCCCGCGGAACGAGTCCAGCAGGTTGGTCTGGAAGAACGACGGGCAAACCACGTGCACCGCCACCTCCACCTGGCGCAGCTCCACCAGCAGGCTCTCGGACAGCGCCAGCACCCCGGCCTTGGCCACGTTGTAGTTGCTCATGCCCGGCCCCTGCATCAACGCGGCCATCGAGGCGATGTTGATGATCCGCCCGCGGCTGCGCTCGAGCAGCGGCAGGAACGCCTTGCAGCCCTTGACCACGCCCATCAGGTTGACCGCGATCTGCCAGTCCCAGTCCTCCAGCGACAGCTCGGCAAAGAAACCGCCCGACGCCACCCCGGCGTTGTTGACGATCACGTCACAGCCGCCGAACCGCTCCTCGCAGGCTTGGGCCAGGGCAGTGAGCTGGCTGTAGTCGCGCACATCGCAACGCTGGACGAAACCGTCGCCCCCAGCGGTGCGCACCTGCTCCAGGGTTTCGCGCAGGCCGGCCTCATTGACGTCGGCCAGCGCCAGCCGCCAGCCATCGCGGGCCCAACGCAGGGCAATCTCGCGGCCAAGGCCGGAACCGGCCCCAGTGATCATCATTCGGTTGTGCATGCTCGCAGCCCTTGTCCTGAACAGTGGAATGGGCAGGAGTCTAGCGACAAGCCGAAGGGCCGCGGTGCGGCATCAGGGTGCTGAATGTGGGGCTATCGGCTAGTCGCGGCGTGATCAGCGTCCTCACGATGGAATCTTTGCCCACACGCGCCGGTCGGACACTGTAAGCGGCCAGCATTCCGAGCCCCTTGACCCTCAACCACGCAAGGACTCCGCCATGACCACGATCCTCATCATCATCCTGATCCTGCTGCTGATTGGTGGCTTACCGGTCTTCCCTCACTCGCGCAGTTGGGGCTATGGCCCTTCCGGCATCGTCGGCGTGGTGCTGGTAGTGCTGCTGATCCTGGTGTTGCTGGGGCACATATGAACCTGCGCTCAGCACGGCGGTGGCACCAGGCGCTGGTCTGAACGCACCCGGCGCAGCAGCTCGTCGCGGTCAAGCGGTAGCGCCAGGTAGTCACCCTGGGCGCTTTCGCAGCCCATGCCGAGCAGCGCCAGGTGCTGCTCGGCGCTGACCACCCCGACCACCGTCAAGTGCTGGTCGAGCGCCAGGGCCAGGCCCACGCAGTTCTGTACCACGGCCCGGCAACGGGCCTCGTGGGGTAGGCCACGAATGAAACGCTCGGCCAGCTTGATGCGGGTGAACGGCAGCTGGCACAGCAGCTGGCTGCCCGCCTGGTCGCTGCCGAACTCGGCCAGGCTCAGCTCGCAGCCCAGGGCGCGCAGGCGCAGCAGGTTCTCCAGCTCGACCAGGGTGATGTGATAGAGGCTGCGCCCGGTGAGTTCGAAACACAGGTGACGCACATCGAAACGCTGCCCTTGCAGCAGCGCGCGGATGCGCAGCACCAGCGAGCGGTCGAGCAATTGCGGTCCCATCAAGCGCAGGGTGATGCGCAGGCGTCGGCCATGCTCCGGCAGCTCGCGGTACAACGCCAGGCCCTGCTCAAGCATCAACAGCGCCAGCTCATCGAGCAGGCCGCAGCGCTCCAGTGCCGGCAGGAACGTTTCCGGCGCCAGCACCCCCATCAACGGGTGATTCCAGAACGGCAGCAGGTCGATACCGATGATGCGCCCGTCGCGCAAATCGAAGCTGGGCAGGTAGAACGCGTTGAACTGTTCATCGCGCATACCCCGGCGGATCTGCTCCTCCCCCGGCCAGAACAGCGGGTGGCGCGGAGTCGCGTTAGCGCTCGCCAAGGGCTCGCGCAGGTACTGGCCAAGGCTCTCTACCGACAGTGGGTGCTCCATGTCGGCGACATAGCGCATGCCCAGCCGCTCCACCAGTTGCTGCACGCCGCGGCGCATGCTTGGGCTCAGGCTGCAGGTCAGCAACACGGCGCCCGACAGCCTGGCCTTGCCCAGCCGATGGAGGAACTCAAGGCTGTCCATGCCCTGCCCACTGGCAGTCAATGCGCAAACCACCAAGTCAACCCTGCCGATCTGCTGCAACCGCGCCATGGCCTCTTCGCGATCAATGGCCTGGAACACCTCCACGCAGCCCAGGTAAGTGAATGTCTTTGCCGCGACCACCCGCTGAAAGCGGTGCTCCTCGACCACCAGCACGCGCATCCCGTATGCCTCCACGTTCGTTTCCCTCACCTCAGCGTCCCTCCACAAGCCCCGCAGGCACTACCCTGACAGCCGTACTGTGGCGCCGCAGTTCTTGCTCCAACTCACTCAATGCCTGGCACAGCGCCTGCAGTTGCACGGCCGGCAGCGCCCCGCCGGCGCAACTGCGTTCGACCTGTTCGCACGCCTCGATCACTTGACGGGCACGGATAATCCGCGCCCCACCCTTGATGCGGTGAGCCAGCACGCCAAGGGCGGCCAGGTCGTCATCCGCCTGGTGGCCGAGCAACTGGTCGAGATCCTTGTGGTTGCTGGCCAGCAAGTCGGCGAGCAACGCGTCCAGTGCCTGCCGATCACCACCGGTGAGGCGCTCCAGGCTGCTCAGGTCGAAGCCAATGGCCGCCTGCACCCTCCCGTCATCCCCACTTCGCTCCTCGCAGGCCAACGCCTGGGCCAGCGTCTTGAGCCCCAACGGTTTGAAGTGGCAGTCGTCCATGCCGGCCTCTCGGCAGCGCTGGCGCTCTTCAACCTGCGCATTGGCGGTCAGGCCCAGCACTCGACAACGCTGGCGCCCCTGCCTGCGTTCGTGCAGGCGAATCGCCCGGGCCAGGGTGTAGCCGTCGAGCACAGGCATGTTGCAGTCGCTGAGCACCACGTCGAAATCGCCGCGCAACCAGGCCCGCAGCCCCTGGGCGCCGTCCTCGGCGACACTGGCGCGATGGCCCAGGTAACCCAGCTGGTTGGCCAGTAGCAGGCGGTTGGCCGGGTAGTCGTCGACCACCAGCACGCGCAGGCTCGCGGCCTTGCTCGCGGCCCCGCTGGGTGCCGGCACCTGCGTTGTTGCCGCACCGGCGTCGGCACGCTCCAGGCTCAGCACCATGTCGATCCGTGTGCCCACGCCCTGGGTACTGCGCAAGTCCATTTGCCCGCCCATCAGCTGGCACAGGGTGCGGCTGATCGACAACCCCAGCCCGGCACCGCGCCGGGCCGACTGGCCGTTGTTGCTGGCCTGCCAGAACAGCCCGCCGAGCCTCGAAAGCTCGGCCTCGGGGATGCCGATACCGGTGTCCTCGACTGTCAGTTCCACTGCCACCGCCTGGGCTTGGGGCGTACAACGCAGGCCCACGCGGACACTGCCGCGGTGAGTGAACTTGATGGCGTTGCTCAACAGGTTGGCGAGGATCTGCTTGAATCGCAGCGGGTCGAGCAGTACCTCGACATCGCTCTGCCCTTCCATCTCCAGCGCCAATTGCAGGCCCTTGCCGCGGGCCTGTTGCTCGAACAGCTGCACCACCGTGGCCACGTGCTGGCACAACGGCACGGGTTGGGGCGCCAGTTGCAAGTGCCCGGTCTCGATGCGGGTGACGTCGAGGATGTCGCCGATCAGTTCGAGCAGGCTGCGCGCCGCATCCGAGGCGACTTCGATCGACAGCCGGTCGAGCATGCCCTGCTCGGCCTTGCGCAATGCCAGCTCGAGCATCCCCAGCACGGCATTGAGCGGTGTGCGGATCTCATGGCTCATGGTGGCGAGGAACTGGGTCTTGGCCTGGTTGGCGCTGTCGGCCTCGTCCTTGGCCGCGCGCAATTGTGCCTGCAAGTGCTGGCGTTCGGTGACATCGATCCAGCCGGCGATCACCCCGGCCTGGCCGTCACGCAGGCCACGGTAGGGCAACATCCAGTGGTACAGGGTTTGCTGCCGGCCATCGTGCAGGCTGACTTGCAGGTCCTCGATCTGCACCCGACCGCTGGCCAGCACCTGGCGCCAGCCGCCCTGCCAGGCCAACGCCTCGCCGAGCGGCTGGCCAATGACCGCCTCACGCTTGAGCTGCAAGGCCTGCAGATAGCTGCTGTTGCAGGTGAGCAGGCGCCCCTGCTGGTCACAGACATAGATCGGGTGCGGTGTGCCGTCGATCATCACGCGCATGAACGCCAGTTGGTCGGCCAGCTCGCGTTCGGCCTGCTCACGCACGCGGATCAGCCGACGCAGGTAACGAACCCAGGCCAACGCCAGCAACAGCAGCACGGCGACGGCGGCAAACCCCTGCAATACCTGAACGCGGTAGCGTTGCCAGAAGCTGTCGGCAACGATCACCTCGCTGCGCCAGCGCCGGGCCAGGGCATCCATCTCTTGCGGCGAGAGGCTGAGCAGCGCCTTGTTAAGGATGGCCTGCAACTCCAACGCGCCGCGTGGGCTGGCGAAGGCGAAGTAGGCAGGCTCCAATGGCAGGCTGGCGCTGATCTTCAGGCGCGTGGGGTACATGCGCTCGGTCAGCGCGCGGGCGCCGATCAAGGGCACCAGCGCGGCGTCGGCGCGGCCGCTGGCCACGCGCCAGACGGCATCCACCGGCCCGTCGGCCTCGACCAGCTGGATCGCCGGATGATGCTGACGCAGGTAGGCGTTGGGGTAGCCGCTACGGGTCACCGCCAGGCGCTGGCCGGCCAGTTGCTCCAGGCTCGACGGTGCCTGCTCATTGTCATTGGTGACCAGCACCCGGGCGGAACTGGCAAAGCTGCGGCTGAACGTCAGCCAACGCTCGCGCTCGGGGCTCAGGGTAAGGCCGCCGATGAGGTCGGCCTCACCGCGCGTGGCGCGCTCGACCATGCGCTCCAGCGTGCCTCCGGCGACCAGTTCGAACTCAAGGCCGGTGCGCCGGCCGATGCGCTGCAACACGTCTACCGCCAGGCCGCGCATACGCCCTTCGCCGTCGCGGTAGCTGATGGGCGGGTACTGATCGTTGAGCAGCACCCGTACCGGCCCCTGGCCCTGCAACCAACGCTGCTCCTCTTCGCTCAACTGCAACGGGCCGCGCTCGACCAAGCCCTGGCCACCCCAGCGCCGGCGGATGCGGGTATGTTCCTGGGGCTCGATGCTGGCCAGCACGGCATCGACCAGCGCGTGCAGGGGGGCATCCGCCGGGTGCATGGCAAAACCCAATGGCTGGCTGTCGAGATCGGGGCTTTCGATGGCCTCGACCGCGCCGACCAGCCCCTTGCCAATCAGGTACTGGCTTTCCAGCGCGCCGCCCAGGAACAGGTCAGCCTGGCCGAAGGCCAGGGCGCCCATGGCGGTGCGGGTCGATGGGAAGACCTGGACTTGTGCCTGGGGGAAGCGCGCGAGGATGCTGCCCAGCGGCCGATAGCCTTCGCGCATGGCCACACGCAAGGGCACGCTGGCGGCGGGTTCATCCTCTCGCAATACCATCACCGGCTGGTCCTGGGCATAGGGTTGCGACAGGTGCAGGCCGGCATCCACGGCTTGCCGGGCGCTGACGCTGGCCACCAAGTCGACTTCCCGGGCGCGCAGGGCACTGATCGCGACGTTGAGCGAGCTGAACACATGGACCTGCACGGGCACCTGCAGATGATCGCCCAGCAGCCCGGCGTAGTCTGCGCCGATGCCTTCGTACTCGCGCCCGGTACCGAGGATGTCCAAGGGTGGGTTGTCTGGCCGCACGACCGCCAGGTGCAACTGGCGTCGCTGCCACAACCAGCGCAGTTGCGTTTCATCCGGCACCAGCCGCGGGCCGTCGACGACCGAGCGACCATACAGGCGCGGCGACTCGTTGCCCGCCACGAGCGACGCGTAGCACAGCAAAAAAGCCAGCAGCATGCGCGACACCTTCATGACCGGGCGCTAGATCAGCTGGTTGCGACGTGCCAGGTCGGCCAGTTCGACCACCGAGCCCACCCGCAGCTTATCCAGCAGCCGCGCCTTGTAGGTGCTGACCGTCTTGTTGCTGAGCAGCATGGCCTCGCCGATGGCCTTGTTACCCAGGCCCCGGGACAGGTGCTGGAGGATGATCACTTCGCGATCGCTGAGCGAGGCCAGGCGTTGCCCCTCACTGGCGTGGAGGTCCTTGCGGTGCACCGTCCCCAAGGAAACTTCGGGGAAATAGCTGTAGCCCGAACGCAGGGCCAACACCGCCTTGCTCAGCTCGCAGAGGTCGTCGGCCTTGGACACGAACCCCGCGGCGCCGGCGCGCATGCAGCGCAACGAGAAGCACTCGGCCAGCTGCGAGGTGAGCACCAGGATCTTCGGCGGCCGCTCCAGCGCCCGCAGTCGGCTCATGACCTGCAGGCCATCGAGGCCGGGCATGACGATGTCGAGGATGACCAGGTCGGGGGCGTGCTCACGTGCCAGTTGCACGGCGTCGACGCCGTTGTCGGTCTGGCCGATGATTTCGATGCGCTCCTGGCGCAGTTGCAGGCACACACTGGCGCGGATAAAGGGGTGATCGTCGACCACCAGGGCATTTTGCATAGGTCCTCCTGCGACTCAACCCTTGAACGTCATTTCCTGGCGCTTGTCACCTTCGATCAGGTCGAAGCGGTAGTGACGGCCGGGCTGTTGGGCAAACTCGCGCATCCTCCCTGGCAGCAGGTGGTGCTTGGTGGCCGCGACACAGTCGCGCCCGTCCGGTGAGCAGTGGCGGAAGTGATCGAGAATCACCGTGCTGTTGCCCTCGTTGGCGATGACCAGGCGCCCCTGCTCACCCCTGACCGGTGTCGCGAACCGGCTTTGGTTCGGGCGCACGAACAGTAGCGTGCCGTAGCCCGCCAACACGTTCACCCCCGCCGTCAGGTCGTCGCGGTACTCCTTGGCCTGCTCATCGCCAATCGCAAAGCCATCGCCGTGCTCGGGCAGCACCGGGATGAAGCGCAGCCGAAAATAGCGCTCCCGGTCCCGCTCGCCGCGATACAGCAGGCGCACCCCCTGCATGCCGCGGGCCGGGATGATCAGGCGCGCCGGGCTGGCGACCAACCCACGCTGCTCGAGGGGCAGATCCTCGATGGCCACCTCACGCGCCACGCCGTCTGCGTCATAGACCAGTTCGGCGACGCTGACCTTGACGAAGGCGGTCATGTCACCGCCATTGCGTACGCGCTTGAGCAGGGTGCTACGCTCCCCCGGCAGGTAGTCGTGAAGGCCGCCGACATTCAGCTCCGGAGCGGCGTGCAGCGTAAGGGGTATCAGGAGCAGGGGCAGACACAGCATTTTCATCGTTTTCATGATTGACCTCAGGGCCTGACGCAATAGCGGGTGTCCATTGTTCACCGTTATTCGCCACCACAACGTCAGACCGATCCCAGAAGAAACGAGAAAATTCCTAAAGACATACCCGCTACAGCTCTGCGTCGAAGACAACCGTGACTTCACCCTCATACTTGCTGCCCGCCTGCTGCAACATCTGCCTGAGCGGCTCGCCGCTGACGTCGAAGTGCATCTGTCCCGGGCGGTTGCTGACAACCGTCACCTGGTCGAACAACAGCGCCGCGTGGCGCCCGACTGGAACAGGCAGGCGATTGACCGCCCCGCCCTGGTACTCGACACCGGCCGGCAGGGTCAACGCGATATTCACAGGCACCTGGTGACCCGCCGGGTTGCGCATGCCGCATTGCCCCGCGACATCGAGCTGACAGCGGGCATAGACCTTGAACGGCCCGGTGGACCACAGGTGAAACGGCAGGTCGCGGTACAACCGCTGCGGCGCGCCACGGCCACCGAGCCAGCCTACCCAGCCGCCGGGCGGCTCCAACACCGCTCGCTCCGAACCCGGTGGAAACCACAGGTCGAACTGATGCTGCACATCGAGCTCGAAATTGATCGTCAGGGTATCGCTGCTGAGGTTGCTGACCTGATTGCCGAAGTCGAAATCGCCACCGGCCCCGATTCGCAGCTGCAAGCGCCCACGATAAAGCCCCTGGCGTATACGGGTGGGGCTGGGCATGTAGAGGCGGTAGGAAATCCCCAGGTTATAGATGTCGACGTCCTGGCGCTTACCCTGCTCCCCCGCGTAGGGGTCCCTGTAACAGGGTGAGGGGGCCGCGGGGTTGGTGATGCCCAGCAGGTCGAAACCCTCGATGGGCCCTGCTTCCTCGAAGTTCCAGCCTTCAAGCCAAGTACAACCACCGCGAACCCATCCAGCCACAGGATGCTCACTCTCCCTTGCCGCGCGATGGCCGTAGCCTACGGCAACAACCTCGAATCTCATCTGAAAGTGCTCGCCAGTGCCGTCATGGAACACATCGACTGGACGCGCCGTAGGCGTTTGCAAGTAATGCCGATCGCGGACATCCGCGGCACCATGGCTTACTTGCTTGCTGTAGCTGAGCGGCAACGCTACCGACCAACTGTCACGGCAAGCCCACGGCCACTCGGTGCAGTATCCGGCCGGTGGCGTGGTGTTTTCGAACTGGCCATTGCTCTGCCCGCGATAGCGCGCGGTGACGGTCACCTCTGCGGCCAGCAGGCTGTCGTTGATGGCCGCGATCAGCAGCAGCGGGCCGAACAACAGCCGGGCAACCTGCCCTGTCAGGCTCATGATTCGTCTCCTGTGCGTGTGTGGGTAACCTCGGCCACGCCCGCCGCAACACAGGCCTGATCGCCTGCCAGCACGATGCTGCCTTCACGCTCGAGGCGCTGCATGTCGAGCTCGAACAGGCAGGCGAGCTGCCCCTGGCGGCGAATTTCGAGGGTGGGCGTCGACTCGCTCAGCTCCACGGCGAAGTGCCCGCCGGCCTCGCTCACGCTGCGGCTGGCATGGTTGATCACCTGGGCACCAGCCAATGGCTGGCCATGCGTGTCGAGCAGCCGCCCCAGGACGGTGACCGTGCGCAGCACCCTCAGTTTGCGATAACCAACCCCGCCCCGATTGAGGTGATAGTCCAGGCTGGCTGGCTGAATGACGGCCGCCGGATCGTGGTCGCCGACGAAGTCGAGTTGTACATGGCCAGCCTGATAAGCGCCCACCGGGATCACGTTGCGCCCTGGTCGCAGGGTCGCGCCCAGGCCACGGTGATCATCGGCACGCAGCTCGACGTGGTCCAGGTCAGTCTCGATATCGACGATCAGCCCCGCATCCCGGGGCAACAGCTGCCCGCTCAAGGCCAGCTCGCCATCCCCGGCCGCCATGACGCTCTGCAGGTTCACCCCGGCGCTGAGCCGGTCGTTGTATGAAGAACTCTGGGCATAGGCATCGCCATGCATCATCTGGCCCTGGAACCGGGCATTGCCAGCAAACCCGGCGCCGTACCGATCGAGCGTGAGGGTACTGCCCAAGGTGCGCACCACACCCAGGTCGACATCCTGCTGGTAGGCCAGCGAAGCGTTCTGGTCACGGCCGCCGTCGCGCGAAGTGCGGCTGCCGATGCTGGCTGAAACCCTGCGCCCCGGGCCGCCGAGGTTCATGCTCAAGCTCAGGTTGACACCCCGATTGCGCGACTCGCCGCTGCTGGTCGTGCCTGGCCGGTCGAACAGCGACAAGCGCCAGGTGGTATCGGTGCCAGCCAGCTTGCCGTAATACGACCAGCCCAGGTCGATACCCATACCCTCGGCGGCACCGCTGCCATGCGACAGGCGCACGGTGGCGGTGCTGCGCAGGTCCAGGCGATGGCTGGCGGAAAGGGAGGTTTGTGTGACCTGCTCGGTAGCACGCCTGTCGCGGTGACTGTAACGTTGGCTGTCCACCCGCGAGCGGCTGTGGCTGAACACCAGCGAGCCCGAGTCGTGGCTGCGAATCAACTGCAAGTCGTAGCCATTGCCTTGCCCATTGGTGTGGTAGAGGTTGCCGTAGACCTTGAAACGATCGCGCACATCCCAGTCCAGTGATGTGCCGTATTGCATGGCCTGGTCCACCTGCTGGACGGACATGCCCATGATCGCGCGGGGATGAAGCAGGTAGTTGGCCAGCACACCGGCACTGAGGCTGCCATCATGGTCGTCGGCCCAGTTGCTCAGCACCGAGCGTTGCTGGCCGGCATACAGGTTGTAGCGCCACGGGTTCCCGGGGTTGCGCCAGTTGCTGGGTTTGTAGACGAACGCCTGGGTTCGCGACGTTTCCTGGCCATCCTCCAGCAGGCGCACCTCCACCTCGTAGATGCCACCCGGCAGCACTCGGGTGTCCAGGGCCTGCAGCCCGGGTTGCACCGGTTGGCTGTTGATCAACACGCCATTGCGGTGGAACTCGGCAATACCCGGACGATTGGGCGTGACGTAGATCGGTGTGGCGCTGGGCTGGCCATCATCGACCAGCAGGCTGTCGCTGCTGCCGAACATCAAACCCAGCGTGGTGTCGGGGCTGCTGCCGAGCAGGCGGGGCTGGCGCGTCAAACCCTGGGCACCCGGGGTGAAGTAGCCCAGGCGGAAGAAATGCTGCTCATTCAGGCGTTCGCCATACAGCTGGCTCATGCGGTGGCGAGTACCGTCATGGGTGTCGCTGCCGCGATCCAGCTGGGCATCGGCCAGGGTGGTCCAATGACCGATGCTTCCCAGCCCTTGCAAGCTGAAATGGCCACTGGTGTCATGCCCATCGTTCACCACGTTGAGCTGATTGCGCAGCAGCACGCCATGCCCGGCGTGTTCCGGCAAGCTGTGAAAACGAGGCAGGTCGGCCTGGTGCTCGGCGTTGCCGGTCAGCAGTGACAGTTGCGAATTGACCAGGCTGTAATGGATCGCCCGCAAACCATCGACGCAATCGCGCAGGCAATCACCCAGTGGCCGGCCATCGGCAAGCCGTTCCAGCCAGCGACGGCGGACAGCAGGTGCCTCACGACTGTCCTGTACATCGGTGAACTCAAGCAGTTGAACCCGGTCGTCGCGCCCGAGCACGACCATCGCATCACCCAGGTAACGGCCATCCAGGTCGACCCGGACCGCCAGGGGCACGTCGAAAAAATGGGTTTCGAATTCGCGCGGCAAGCCCTGTGCCTGGGTAACCGCCGCCAGGGGCGCGGAAGGTTCCTGGGCCCAGGCAGGTAAAGACGCAAAACCGGCAGCCCAGACCAGCCACCAGCGGTGTGAATGTGTTTTCAACTGAATCCCGACCTTGGCCTGATCTGCAAGTACGACCCTCCCCGCCCTGGCTCAATGGCCAAGGTGCAGGGAGAGCGACGACGGATGAAGGAATGAACGCAGCGGTGCTCAGGGCGCCTTGGTCTCGAACATCATGTTGACCAGGCCGCGGTAGGTGCCGGGCTTGTAGCCGCCGCTGGGCTCGATGGTGGCAACTTCGAAACCGACCAACGTGCCTGGGGCTGCCTGGGTGGCCGAGAGGACTTCCTTGGGGGTGGTGTCCAGCGTGGTGCTGCCAACCTTGACGGCGAGCCCGATGGTGTCGATGCCACTGACAATGGCCGGCGGGGTGAGCAGGTGCGCCGTGATCGGGCCGATGGTGCTCTTGGCCTGCAGCTGCTTGGTGAGCGGGCGGAAGCTGCCGCTGACAGGCATCCAGGTGAGGTCTTGAGGGTCATTCATCCAGTCGCCCACCGGTTCGACATAGAACGCTGCGGTCGGCACGGTAGCGGTGACCATGACCTGCTTTTCGATCGGGTCGGCGGCAAAGGCCGAACTGGCGACCAGGGCTGCGACAGGAAGGGCCAGCAAGGGTTTTCTCACGTAACGAATCTCCATGATTGCCTGCGAATTGGCGCCGCAGGAAAACGCGCCAAGGGTTTTCAGCGTTGGCACATGGATTATTCGTAAACCCTGAGGGCGGGCAGTTAGGAGCGCTCCGAACGTCTTGTGGAAAATTCCCAGGCAATGAGCAGAAACGAAGACGCCCCGCAAGCGGGGCGTCTTTCATGGGGCCGAATGGATTAGTGGGAAACCGCTCCGCTGGCACCCAGGCCGGTCTGCGAACGGACGAACTGTGGGTAGAACAGCGCGCGTTCATCATCCGCAGCCTTGGACTTGTCGGTGACCGAGAAGAACCAGATGCCGGCGAAGGCGATGATCATCGAGAACAGCGCCGGGTACTCGTACGGGTAGATGGCTTTCTCGTGACCGAGGATCTGCACCCAGATGGTCGGGCCGAGGATCATCAGGCCAACCGCGCTGACCAGGCCCATCCAGCCGCCGATCATGGCGCCGCGGGTGGTCAGTTTCTTCCAGTACATCGAGAGCAGCAGCACCGGGAAGTTGCAGCTGGCGGCGATGGAGAAGGCCAGGCCGACCATGAAGGCGATGTTCTGTTTCTCGAACAGGATGCCCAGGCCGATCGCCAGCACGCCCAGGGCGATGGTGGTGATCTTCGACACGCGGATCTCGTCCTTGTCGTTGGCCTTGCCCTTGCGCCAGACGCTGGCGTACAGGTCGTGGGACACCGCCGAGGCACCGGCGAGCGTGAGGCCGGCGACCACCGCCAGGATGGTGGCGAAGGCCACCGCCGAGATGAAGCCGAGGAACACGCTGCCACCCACGGCATCGGCCAGGTGCACCGCCGCCATGTTGTTGCCGCCGATCAGGGCACCAGCGGCATCCTTGAAGTCGGGGTTGGTGCTGACCAGCAGGATCGCGCCGAAGCCGATGATGAAGGTCAGGATGTAGAAGTAACCGATGAAGCCGGTGGCGTAGAGCACGCTCTTGCGGGCTTCTTTAGCGTCGCTGACGGTGAAGAAGCGCATCAGGATGTGCGGCAGGCCGGCGGTACCGAACATCAGCGCCAGGCCCAGCGAGAACGCCGAGATCGGATCCTTGACCAGACCGCCCGGGCTCATGATCGCCTCGCCCTTGGCGTGCACCTTGATCGCCTCGGAGAACAGGGTGTTGAAGTCGAAGCCCACGTGCTTCATCACCATCAGCGCCATGAAGCTGGCACCCGACAGCAGCAGCACCGCCTTGATGATCTGTACCCAGGTGGTGGCGAGCATGCCGCCGAACAGCACGTACAGGCACATCAGGATACCGACCAGGATCACCGCGACGTGGTAGTCCAGGCCGAACAGCAGCTCGATGAGCTTGCCGGCGCCCACCATCTGGGCGATCAGGTAGAACGCCACCACCACCAGCGAACCTGAGGCCGACAGGGTGCGGATCTCTTTTTGCCCGAGGCGGTACGAGGCCACGTCGGCGAAGGTGTACTTGCCCAGGTTGCGCAGGCGCTCGGCGATCAGGAACAGGATGATCGGCCAGCCGACCAGGAAGCCGATGGAGTAGATCAGGCCGTCGTAGCCGGAGGTGAACACCAGCGCGGAAATACCCAGGAACGAGGCGGCCGACATGTAGTCGCCGGCAATCGCCAGGCCATTCTGGAAGCCGGTGATCTTGCCGCCGGCCGCATAATAGTCAGCGGCCGACTTGTTACGCTTGGACGCCCAGTAGGTGATGCCGAGGGTGAAGGCGACGAACGCCACGAACATGGCGATGGCGGCCACGTTAAGCGGTTGTTTCTGCACCTCGCCGGTGAGCGCGTCGGCGGCCCACACGGCGGGTGCGAACGCACCGCAGGCCAAAGCGGCCAGGGTTTTCAAGTGACGGCTCATTGCTTGGCCTCCTCGAGGATTGCCTTGTTCAACTGGTCGAACTCGCCGTTGGCGCGGCGCACGTAGATGCCGGTGAGCACGAATGCCGAAAGGATCAGGCCGACGCCCAGGGGGATACCCCAGGTGATCGACGAACCAGGGCTGAGCTTGGCACCGAGCAGGTGCGGGCCATAGGCGATGAGGAGGATGAAGGCGCAGTAGAGGCCGAGCATGATCGCCGAGAGGATCCAGGCGAAACGCTCGCGCTTGGTGACCAGTTCCTTGAAGCGCGGACTGTTCTGTATCGATCGGTAAATGCTGTCGTTCATTGTTTTTGTCCTAGCAGCACAGATGTAGGGAGAACCCGACTCCACTTTATGCTGCCGTTGGACGCCAACCAGACGACCTTAGTCTTAGATGCAAGGGTGTTTTACAGATTGCGTAACAAAGTGACGGCGCCTTCGCGGGTAAATCGCAGCGGCGAACCGCCGCTCCCACAAGCATCTCCACAAGCTTGAAGATTGTGGAGATGCTTGTGGGAGCGGCGGTTCGCCGCTGCGATTTACCCGCGAAGAAGCAAAACTGGCCCTAAGGGACTGTTACTTGCCCGTCCACTCCTTGACCCGCTCCGGGTGTTTGGCCACCCAGTCCTTGGCCGCGGCTTCAGGCTTGGCGCCTTCCTGGATCGCCAGCATCACCTCGCCGATCTCATCCTTGGATTGCCACTGGAACTTTTTCAGGAACTCGGCCACTTCCGGTGCCTTGCTCGCCAGCTCTTTGCTGCCGATGCTGTTGACCGTCTCCGCCGCGCCGTACACGCCTTTGGGGTCTTCGAGGAACTTGAGCTTCCACTTGGCGAACATCCAGTGCGGCACCCAGCCGGTCACCGCGATCGATTGCTGCTTGGCGTAGGAGCGACCGAGCTCGGCGGTCATCGCCGCGCCGGAGCTGGCGGTGAGTTTGTAGCCGGTGAGGTCGTAGTCCTTGATCGCCTGCTCGGTCTTGAGCATCACACCCGAGCCTGCATCGATGCCGACGATCTTCTGCTTGAAGCTCTGGTCGGTCTTGAGGTCTTCGATGCTGCTGGCCTTGACGTACTCGGGGACGATCAGACCGATCTTGGCATCCTTGAAGTTGGGGCCGTAGTCGACCACGTTATCCTTGTTCTTGGTCCAGTACTCACCGTGGGTGACCGGCAGCCAGGCCGAGAGCATGGCGTCGAGCTTGCCGGTGGCCACGCCCTGCCACATGATGCCGGTGGCCACAGCCTGCAGTTTCACGTCGTAGCCGAGCTTCTGCCTGATCACTTCGGCGGCGACGTTGGTGGTCGCCACGCTGTCGGACCAACCATCCACGTAGCCGATGCTGACTTCCTTGGCCATGGCCTGCGCAGCGCTCATGGCCAATACCAGGGCGGTGCCCACGCCCAGGAAACGTCGCATTCTTGTAATAGTCGCCATCAAAGCATCCCCTCGTCAGGTCTTGGAGATTGCATCATCGACCTGACACATAAGGCGACCTGCTCTGTGCGCGACCTTCAACGAACGATCCGCGACAGCACTGTGCCATTAGCGCCATCGGTGGGTGGCGGCCTGCGCGATCCTTGCATGCCAAAGACTTGGCGCCGGGCTACTATCACTGGTTAGCCCGCACGGGCCCTACGCCTGCAAACCGGCTAACGTGTTGGCGGCTCGCATAAATCCTGGAGGAGCGGCCTTGTGTCGCGAAAGGGCCGCAAAGCGGCCCCGGCGATCTTGAGGTGTAATCGAGATCCTGGGGGCGCTGCGCACCCCTTTCGCGACACAAGGCCGCTCCTACAGATTCATGCGCAAGACAGTTGCTCGCACAGGGTTCATGCGATTCTCTGTGGGAGCCGGCTTGCAGGCGTAGGTCCGCGAGGCGGCCCCGCCCATGAACCTGACGATGGACCGCCCAATGCCCCGCACGCTTTACCTGTTCGCCTGCCTGCTCGCCCTCCTCGGTCTCGGCGCCCTCTGGTATGGCCTCGGCAAGCCGGTGAACCTGCCCGACGCCGCCAGCCCCACGCACAAGTTGCAGTGCGCCTCCTACACCCCGTTCGACAAGGACCAATCACCGTTCGACCAGCCATTTCGCCTGCGCCCGGCGCGCATGGACGCCGACCTGGCACTGCTGGCCCAGCGCTTCCAGTGCATCCGCACCTACTCGATGACCGGCCTCGAGGCGATCCCGGCACTGGCGCGCAAACATGGCCTGAAGGTAATGCTCGGGGCCTGGGTCAATGCCAACCCGGTGGACACCGACAAGGAGGTCGAGCTGCTGATTGCCGCCGCCAATGCCAACCCGGACGTGGTCAGCGCGGTGATCGTCGGCAACGAAGCGCTGCTGCGCAAAGAGGTCACCGGCGAGCGCCTGGCCGCGCTGATCGGCAAGGTGAAGCGCCAGGTCCAGGTGCCGGTGACCTACGCCGATGTCTGGGAGTTCTGGTTGCAGCACCCGCAGGTGGCGCCGGCGGTGGACTTCCTCACGATCCACCTGCTGCCCTACTGGGAGGACGACCCGCGCGGCATCGACGCGGCCCTGGCCCATGTGGCCGGCGTGCGCCAGGTGTTCGGCAACCGCTTCGCCCCAAAGGACATCCTGATCGGCGAAACCGGCTGGCCCAGCGAGGGGCGCCAGCGCGAAACGGCAGTACCGAGCCGGGTCAACGAGGCGCGATTCATTCGTGGTTTCGTGGCACTGGCCGAGGCCAACGGCTGGCGCTACAACCTGATCGAGGCCTTTGACCAGCCCTGGAAGCGCGCCAGCGAGGGCGCCGTGGGCGGTTACTGGGGGCTGTACGACGCCGACCGCCAGGACAAGGGCGTGCTCGAAGGGCCGGTGAGCAACCTGGCGCTGTGGCCGCAGTGGTTGCTGGCGTCGACGGGCCTCTGGCTGATGGCCTTGCTGCTGGCCGGTCGCCCAGTTAACCAACGCGCCGCCCTGCTGCTGCCGCTGCTGACCGCGCTCGGTGCCGGCAGCCTGGGGCTGTGGGGGGAACTGATGCGTACCAATGCGCGGTTCGCCGGGGAGTGGCTGTGGGCCGTGCTGCTGGCGGGGCTCAATCTAGTGGTGCTGGCTCACGCAGCACTGGCCATGGCCCAGCGCGATGGCTGGCGGCAGCGGCTGTTCACCTGGCTTGAGCGGCATGCCGGCAAGTGGTTGCTGGCGGCAGGCTTCGCGGCGGCGGTGAGCATGCTGGCGATGGTCTTCGATCCGCGTTATCGCAGCTTCCCCAGTGCGGCGTTGTTGCTGCCGGCGGTGGTGTACCTGCTGCGGCCGGTGCCGGCGCCACGGGCGGAGGTGGCGTTGCTGGCGTTCATCGTCGGTGCGGGGGTGGCGCCGCAGTTGTTCCAGGAAGGGTGGGCGAATCGGCAGGCGTGGGGCTGGGCGCTGGTCAGCGTGCTGATGGTGGGGGCGTTGTGGCGCAGTTTGCGTAAGCACTGAGGCCCCCATCGCGGGGCAAGCCCGCTCCCACCCCGACCGGCTTGCGCATTCTCTGTAGGAGCGGCCTTGTGCCGCGAAAGGGCCGCAAAGCGGCCCCGGCGATCTTGGGCGTACTCGAGATCCTGGGGGCGCTGCGCACCCCTTTCGCGGCACAAGGCCGCTCCTACAGAGGCCTGCGCAAGACAGTTGCTCCCACGCTGGTGGGAGCGGGCTTGCCCCACGATAGGGTGTCACGCCTTGCGCCGCACCAACCGTAACCCTGCCAGCACTACTGCGAACACCGCGATGCTGGCGGTATACAGCACCAGCGCTGGCAAGCCGAATACCAGCGCCAGCACCGCCAGCCACCAGCCTGGGCGTTTCGGAATCAACTGGGCGAGCAACGCCAGCGCCAGTGCACTCCAGGCGATCACCTGGAAATGAATCCCCAGCCCCAGCAGCGAACGTACCTGGCACTGCCAGAGATCGGTCGGTACCACGCACGAGCCCACCCACTGGGCATCCTCCATCAGCCCATAACGCACGCCATAACTGGCGGCCAGCCACAGGGGCAGGAACAGCAGCAGAACAATGACCGGCCACGAACGGGACATCCGGTTCTCCAATAGCGGTAATCGAATGCGTGAATGATCGCTCACAGGCCGATGTAAGGCAAAATCATGGCCCTGCGGCTATGTTGCACAAGACACGCATTACCATGCACAACAACATCTGGCGCGACAAAGGCATGAACGGCAGGCAACTTTGCCTTGCCCGTCATGGTCCTAGCCTGCGTACCGACTGCACCACCTTGCGTTTTTCTGGGGGACTACATGCTTCGATCTTTGCGCCTCGCCGCCCTGCTCGGCGGCTTGCTCATGGCTGCGGCCGCTTCGGCGCGGGATATCGATGCCGCAAGCTACGGCTACCCGTTGACCAACCCGTTCGAGGCGACCATCGCCACCACGCCGCCGGACCAGCGCCCGACGCTGCCGGAGGACGACGACATCGACCAGGCCGACTACAGCCTGAACCTGCGCCCGGAGCGCGAGTTCACCCTGCCGGACAATTTCTGGTCAGTGAAGAAGCTGCGCTACCGCCTGGCCCAGCAAGACCACGAGGCGCCGCTGATCTTCCTGATCGCAGGCACTGGCGCGCCCTACCACAGCTCGATCAATGAATACCTGAAAAAGCTGTTCTACCAGGCCGGCTATCACGTGGTGCAGCTGTCCTCGCCCACCAGCTATGACTTCATGAGCGCCGCTTCGCGCTTCGCTACCCCCGGGGTGTCGAGCGAGGACGCCAAGGACCTGTACCGGGTCATGCAGGCAGTGCGTGCCCAGCACCCTCGCCTGCCGGTCAGCGACTACTACCTCACCGGCTACAGCCTGGGCGCGCTGGATGCGGCGTTCGTCAGCAAGCTGGATGAAACCCGGCGCAGCTTCAACTTCAAGCGGGTGCTGCTGCTCAACCCGCCGGTCAACCTGTACACCTCGATCAGCAACCTCGACAAACTGGTGCAGACCCGGGTCAAGGGCATCGACAAGAGCACCACGTTCTATGAGTTGATGCTGGAGAAACTCACCCGCTACTTCCAGGACAAGGGCTACATCGACCTCAACGAGGCCCTGCTGTACGACTTCCAGCAATCACGCCAGCACCTGTCCAACGAGCAGATGGCCATGCTGATCGGCACCTCGTTCCGCTTCTCGGCGGCCGATATCGCCTTCACCTCCGACCTGATCAACCGTCGTGGCCTGATCATCCCGCCGAAGTACCCGATCACCGAGGGCAGCAGCCTCACGCCGTTCTTCAAGCGCGCCCTGCAGTGCGACTTCGACTGCTACATGACCGAGCAGGTGATCCCGATGTGGCGGGCGCGCACCGATGGCAACAGCATCTTGCAACTGATCGACCAGGTGAGCCTGTATGCGCTGGAGGACTACCTGCGTGACAGCCCGAAAATTGCCGTGATGCACAATGCCGACGACGTGATCCTGGGCCCTGGCGATATCGGTTTCCTGCGCCGTGTATTCGGCGAGCGCCTTACCCTGTACCCCCACGGCGGCCACTGCGGCAACCTCAATTACCGCGTCAACAGCGACGCCATGCTGGAGTTTTTCCGTGGTTAACCGACTGCTGCTCGTCACCGCCCTGCTCGCTAGCGGCTGCGCCCTGGCCGACGAAGTCGCGCCCCGCGCCAGCGTGATCGAGGCCGACCAGCCTGCCACCCTCACGGTGGAGCCGGACGGCTTTGTCGACCCGCTGCGGGCGCTGAAATTCAACCCGGGGCTGGACCAGCGCGAGTTCGAGCGCTCTACCCTCGAGGCGTTGAACATCTACGACCCGCTGGAGTCGATGAACCGGCGCATCTACCACTTCAACTACCGCTTCGACCAGTGGGTGTTCCTGCCGGTGGTCGATGGTTACCGCTATATCACCCCTGGGTTCGTGCGTACCGGGGTGAGCAACTTCTTCAACAACCTGGGTGATGTGCCGAACCTGTTCAACAGCGTATTGCAGCTCAAGGCCAAGCGATCGGCGCAGATCACCGCGCGACTGATGTTCAACACCATCATCGGGGTGGGTGGGTTGTGGGACCCGGCGACGAAGATGGGGTTGCCGCGCCAGAGCGAGGACTTTGGCCAGACCCTGGGGGTCTATGGGGTGCCGGAGGGGCCTTACATCATGCTGCCGATCCTGGGGCCTTCGAACCTGCGGGATACCACGGGGTTGGTGGTGGACTACGCGGGTGAGCAGGCGGTCAATTTCCTTGATGTTGCCGACACGGCTGAGGATCACCCGGAGATCATCGTGCTGCGGGCGGTGGACAAGCGCTATACCACCAATTTCCGGTATGGGCAGACCAACTCGCCGTTTGAGTATGAGAAGGTGCGGTATGTGTATACGCAGGCGCGGAAGTTGCAGATAGCGGAGTGATTGGGGTTCGGGCTCGGGGCTCGGGGCTCGGGGCTCGGGGCTCGGGGCTAGTGTGCTGGTTTTTAGATTTCGGTGCATATCCATTCACGATAGCGACTTTTCGTCACCTTTCCGCCCTTACGGCGGCCTACTTTTTTCTTGGAAAAAGTAGGCAAAACCGCCTGCTCCATCATCCGGCCCCTACGCTTCGCTCCGGGGTTCCCTCACTCCGGCCTTGCTCCCGCGTGGACGCACTGACGGGCCATCCATGGCCCGGTCAGTGCTCGATGGGCATCCATGCCCATCGCCCCGCTCCGCAAGTCCTACGTTCGGCCTCCTGAAGTCGCGTTTGGCGGTGACTGGACTATTGCGCGCTTAGAAGCAAGAGCAAGAGCAAGAGCAAGAGCAGCGAGTGTTCAATTGTTATTGATGTGTTGTTTGTAATGGCCTCATCGCCGGCAAGCCGGCTCCCACAATGACCGCGTAAGTTTCGAGTTCAGCGCAGTCCCTGTGGGAGCTGCGGTTCGCCGCTGCGACTTGCCAGCGACTTCAATTTGAAGTTCAACAAAACAAACAACTAGCGACAGCTGCGCCAATATAGGCGCCGCCCCTAACTTCGCGACTTCAGGAGGCCGATCGGAGGGCTTGCGGAGGGAGGCGACGGGCATGGATGCCCGTCGAGCACCGATGGGCCATGGATGGCCCTTCGGTGCGTACTCCCGGGAGCAAGACCGGAGTGAGGGAACCCCGGAGCGCAGCGTAGGGGCCGTATGAATGGAGCGAGCATTTTTTGGTGGGCCTGTCCCGTGACAACGGACGCCAAAAAGCTGGCTATTTAGCCTTCTGCCTTAAGCTCTTGGCATATTCGTTCGGAGAACGGTAGCCAAGGGCGGAGTGCAGCCGACAGCTGTTGTAAAAACCATGAACATAGCTGGCGATGGCTAGTTGAGCATGTCGTTTACTGGGATATGCACTGAATGCTTCTTCCCTTTTCAGCGTAGCGAAGAAGCTCTCAGCCACTGCGTTGTCCCAGCAGTTTCCCTTTCGGCTCATGCTTTGCGTGAAGTCTTTCCTGGCCAGTAC
>NZ_JACAFQ010000031.1 GCF_015354575.1 Pseudomonas sp. UFMG81 | reverse complement strand
TAACCAGCTTTTTGGCGTCCGTTGTCACGGGACAGGCCCAGCAAAACCGCCTGCTCCATCATCCGGCCCCTACGCTTCGCTTCGGGGTTCCCTCACTCCGGCCTTGCTCCCGCGTGGACGCACTGAAGGGCCATCCATGGCCCATCAGTGCTCGATGGGCATCCATGCCCATCGCCCCGCTCCGCAAGTCCTACGTTCGGCCTCCTGAAGTCGCGTTTGGCGGTGACTGGACTATCGCGCGCTTAGAAGCAAGAGCAAGAGCAAGAGCAAGAGCAAGAGCAAGAGCAAGAGCAAGAGCAAGAGCAAGAGCAAGAGCAAGAGCAAGAGCAGATAGTGTTTAACCGTTATTGATGTGTTGTTTGTAATAGCCTCATCGCCGGCAAGCCGGCTCCCACAGTGACCGCGTGAGTTTCGAGTTCAGCGCCACCCTGTGGGAGCTGCGGTTCGCCGCTGCGACTTGCCAGCGATTGCAGTTTGAAGTTCAACAAAACAATCAACTAGCGACAGCTACGCCAATATAGGCGCCGCCCCTAACTTCGCGACTTCAGGAGGCCGATCGGAGGGCTTGCGGAGGGAGGCGACGGGCATGGATGCCCGTCGAGCACCGATGGGCCATGGATGGCCCTTCGGTGCGTACTCCCGGGAGCAAGACCGGAGTGAGGGAACCCCGGAGCGAAGCGCAGGGGCCGTATGAATGGAGCGAGCATTTTTTGGTTACTTTTTGATGCTTCAAAAAGTGACCCGCCGTAAGGGCGGAAAGGTGAATAAGCGTCAATAAAGCAAATGGATATACCCACAACTCTCAAGACCAACTAACCAACCAACTAACAGCATCAACCAGAAAACCCCGCCCTTGGTCCAAACGGGGTCTACACCGGTCTATTTCTTGGAAGGAACCCGAGGCATAAACCGCCCCTTCTTGCTGCGCTGCAAATGCGCCGGCTGCAACTGCTCCGACTCATCCAGGGTCATGTTGGCAAACCCCAGGCGAAACGCCGACTGCCCACACCGCACCTGGCTGTTGATCGGAAACGCATCGTTCATGTCTTCGAAATAGGATTCGCTCATGCCCTTGACTCCCTCCAATGCTGACCGTGCCGGCAGACAGCGTGTCTGCCTGATGTAGCGGCGGCCTGATGAAGTGAGACTAGCCGGTCATTTGCAGACCAGTCGGACAAATTCCCCTGAGCCCGACCAATGGCACTTCGCTACTTCAGGCGCACCGCCGTGCCGGTAGCGAAGACCACGACCATGCCGCCCTGCACCGACGGCATGCTGATTTCGAAGTCCACGCCCAGCACCGCATCGGCCTGCAACTGCCGTGCCCGCGCCAGCAATTCTTCGGTCGCCTGCTCACGGGCCAGCTTCAACGCGCCCTCCAGCGTCTGCGAACGGCCTCCGAACACATCACGAAAACGTGCGAAGAAATCGCGCACGAAGTTGATCCCCTGCACCGACTCGGCGCTGACCACGCCAAGGTATTCCGCAACCGGGCGCCCCTCGAGGTGGCTGGTGGTAGAGATGATCATGGTGGCCTCCATCTGCCTGGCAAAAGAGGCCGAGTCTATCAAGCCAGGGAGGCTATTGCGCGCAGGCCGCTTTCAAGCGCTGCCCCAGCCGGGGCCCGAACACATTGATCAAAAGCCCCAGCATGACCAGCAGCGCGCCCCAACCTTGCGCCTCCGTCAGCCGCTCGCCCAACAGCAACGCCGACGAGCTCAAGCCAATCACCGGCACCAGCAGCGAAAACGGCGCCACCTTGCCTGCCGGGTGACGTGACAGCAACGTGCTCCACAGGCTGTAGCCGAGCATGGTGGCAACAAAGGCCAGATACACCAGGGCCAGCACCGAACTCCAGCCGAGGTTCAGCAGCGCATGGCCGATACGCTCGGGCCCTTCCAGCCACCACGACAGCGCCAGGAACGGCAGCGGCGGGATCAACCCGCCCCAGATCACCAGGGCCACCAGGTCGACCTTGCCAAAGCGTCGGGTGATGATGTTGCCCATGCCCCACATAGCGCCGGCGCACAGGGTCAGCACCAGGGCGATCAGCGGCACATGGCTGCTGTTCTCGCTACCAATCACCGCAAGCCCGCCAGCCGCCACCAGCAGCCCCAGCACGCTGGCCAGGCGCAGCCGCTCACCGAGGAACAACGCGGCGAAGCCAAGGGTGAAGAACGCCTGCGACTGCAGCACCAACGATGCCAGCCCCGGCGGCATGCCGCTGTACATGGCCTGGAACAGGAAGGCGAACTGCCCCAGCGATATGGACGCGCCGTAGGCGATCAACCAGCGCCACGGCAGGTTCGGGCGCCGCACCAGGAAGATCGCCGGGAAGGCCACCAGCAGGAAACGCAAGGCGCCCAGCAGCATCGGCGGCAGGCCGTCGAGGCCCACCTTGATGACCACGAAATTGACGCCCCAGGCGATGATCACCACCAGGGCGATCAGCAGGTCCTTGAGTGGCATGGCACGCATTCCTTCTTCAGGCTTGTTCTAGACATATTTCGTAACAGCATAAGGTCATTGCCCGGCCATGGACCAGCACAGTTGCGCAGAACCCTTGCGCAACAGTGCGCTGTGATAGCCATTTGGATGTGAGGGGAATCCGTGCAAGCTTCACTTGACCTTACTTGTATATACATGCTCATATCTTGACTCGGCCATCCGCCCAGCGTCCCGCCGATAGCCGCCGCCTTCACAAAAACAACGATGCGGAGCCCTCCACCGATGTCCAGCAAACCTGTGATCGAACAGCGCTCGATCGACTACATCCCCGAATCCGAACGCCATGGACGCGTCTACAGCCAGTTCACCCTGTGGCTGGGTGCCAACCTGCAAATTACCGCGATCGTCACCGGCGCCCTGGCCGTGGTGCTCGGCGGCGATGTGTTCTGGTCGCTGATCGGCCTGTTCATCGGCCAGGTGATCGGCGGCGCGGTGATGGCCCTGCATGCCGCCCAGGGCCCGCGCCTGGGGCTGCCGCAGATGATCTCCAGCCGCGTGCAGTTCGGCGTGTACGGCGCGGCCATCCCCATGGTGCTGGTGTGCCTGATGTACATGGGCTTCACCGCCACCGGCACGGTGCTCTCGGGCCAGGCCATCGGCCAGTTGCTCAGCGTCAGCGACAGCACCGGCATCCTGATCTTCGCCGGGGTGATCGTGCTGGCCACCCTGGCCGGCTATCGGGTGATCCACTGGATCGGCCGGGTGGCCAGCGTGCTGGGCATCATCGCCTTCGTCTACCTGTTCAGCCGCATCCTGCTGCTGGCCGACATCGGCCAGTTGCTCGAAAACCGCCACTTCAGCTGGGCGACCTTCCTGCTCGCGGTGTCGCTGGCGGCCTCCTGGCAGATCGCCTTCGGCCCTTATGTGGCCGACTACTCGCGCTACCTGCCGAGCAACACCTCACCGGTCAAGACTTTCCTCGCCGCCGGCCTGGGCTCGGTGCTCGGCGCCCAGGCATCGATGATCCTCGGCGTGTTCGCCGCCGCCATCGCCGGTGGGCAGTTCTCCGGACGTGAAGTGGCCTACATCGTCGGCCTAGGTGGCGCGGGCACCACCGCGGCGCTTCTGTACTTCTGCATCGCCTTCGGCAAGGTGACCATCTCCACCCTCAACAGCTACGGCAGCTTCATGTGCATCGCCACGATCATCAGCGGGTTCCGTGGCCATCTGTCGATCAGCCGCGCACAACGCCTGGTGTTCGTACTGGGCATCGTCGGCGCCGCCACCCTGGTGGCGTTGCTCGGCCAACATTCGTTCCTCAGCGCGTTCAAGTCGTTCATCCTGTTCCTGCTGACCTTCTTCGTGCCGTGGAGCGCGGTGAACCTGGTGGATTACTACTTCATCACCAAGGAGCGCTACGACATCCCGGCGCTGGCCGACCCCAACGGCCGGTACGGGCGCTGGAACTGGCCGGGCATCTGGGTGTACACCTTCGGCGTGCTGGTGCAGATGCCGTTCATCGACACCAAGCTGTACACCGGGCCCATGGTTGCGCACCTGGGTGGCGTAGATGTGTCGTGGCTGATCGGGCTGGTGGTGCCCAGCGTGCTGTATTACTGGGTCGCCCGGCGCCGGGCGAGCGAGGCGCCAAGCCATATCATCGTGCCCGAGGCGCGTTGAGTCTTCGCCCCGGCCTTGTAGGAGCGGCCTTGTGTCGCGAATGGGCCGCAAAGCGGCCCCAGCAATCCTGAGGTGTACTCAGAATCCTGGGGGCGCTGCGCACCCCCATTCGCAACACAAGGCCGCTCCAAGGTGCGTGCAAAAACATCGGGTGGAAGCCCGCTGTCATGTGACAGTCACGCCACTGTCGTAATCTGCGGCGCAACTTTGTGCCAAAGGTCCCCGGCATGCCCCGCCTGCTAACCCTCCTGTTCTGCCTGCTCCCCGCTCTTGCCGTGGCCGAGCCCGCGCAACTGCGCATTCAAGGCTCCAACACCATCGGTGCGGTGTTGGGCCCTGCGCTGGTCCGTGGCCTGCTGCAAGCCCAAGGTGCCAGCGCCATCGACAGCCAGCCCGGCGCAGTGGCCAACGAAACCGTGATCCACGCCCGTGACCACAACGGCCAGCCCCTGCGCATCGACATCGCCGCCCACGGTTCGAGCACCGGCTTCGCCGCCCTGGCCCGAGGCGAGGCCGACCTGGCCGCCGCCTCGCGGCCGATCAGCGACGCCGAAACCCAACAGCTGCAAGCCCTGGGCGACCTGCGTGGAGCGGGCTCGGAACAGGTGATCGGCCTCGACGGCGTGGCAGTGATCGTCCACCCCGACAACCCACTGGCGCACCTGACCACCGCGCAGCTGGCGCAGGTGTTTTCCGGGCAGATCTCGCGCTGGGAACAACTGGGCGTGGCCGGCGGCGCGATCCACCTGTACGCCCGCGACGACCGCTCTGGTACTTTCGACACCTTCAAGGCGCTGGTACTGGACCCACAGCGCGACAGGCTGGCCGTGCAGGCACAGCGCTTCGAATCGGCCGACGCCCTGGCCGAAAGGGTCAAGGCCGACCCTCACGCCATCGGTTTCAGTGGCCTGGCCACGGTGCACGGGGCCAAGGTGCTGGCGGTGGCCGATGGCGACGCTCCGGCCTTGCCGCCCAGCAACGCACTGGTGGCCAGTGAGGACTACCCACTGTCACGGCGCCTGTTCTTCTACCTGCCGAGCAACGCCACGCCACAGGCCCGGGCGCTGAGCGAATTCGCCCAGAGCCCTGCCGGCCAGGCGATCGTTGCGCAGCAAGGCTTTGTCGCCCAGCAGATCAAGGCACTGCCAGTGCCGGCACAGGCCGACATGCCCGCGCGCTACCGCACGCTCGTACAGGAGGCCAATCGCCTGACCGTCAATTTCCGTTTTCAAGAAGGCAGCGCCAGCCTCGACAACAAGGCCTTGCGCGATGTGCAGCGGGTCGGCGCCTACCTGCGCCAGGCGGGCAAGCTGCAAGGCAAGGCCGTGCTGGTAGGCTTCGGCGACCCCAAGGAGACCCCTGGCCGGGCCGCCCTGCTCTCGCGCCTGCGGGCCATGGCGGTACGCCGGGAACTGGCCCGCCAGGGGGTGGAATTCAAGGAAGTGAGTGGCATGGGCGACGAGCTGCCCGTGGCGGACAATGACCTGGAACAGGGCCGCCTGCGCAATCGCCGGGTCGAGGTGTGGGTGTACTAGGCTTTGTACGAAAAGTGCCTGCGCGACGATCATGCTGCGTTGAAAACAGGCTGGTGCGCCAGCCCGGTCGGAATGCTCATTTACAACCCGTAAAGTCGAGCGCGACTCCGACCGTTCCTCGCCTGTTTTCGCCTTGCCTGATCGCCGCTCGGCGACTTTTCGTACAAACCCTAGTACCCAGCCGGCAATTCGATCCGCGCCAGCAACCCGCCGCTGCGACGGTTATGCAAGGTCAGCTCGCCACCCTGCTCGCGCACGATCGCACGCGCCGCAGAAAGGCCCAGCCCGACCCCACCGGTGTCGCGGTTGCGCGAACCCTCCAGGCGGAAGAACGGCGCGAATACCTGTTGCAGCGCCGCCTCGGGAATCCCGGGCCCGTCGTCGCTGATCTCGATCAGCAGGCAATGCTCCTCACGGCGCAGGGCAATGCGCGGGTTGCCCGCGTACTTCACCGCGTTCTCCAGCAGGTTGACCACCACCCGTTTGAGCGCCAGTGGGCGGCCATCGTGCACCAGGTGCGCGGGGCCAGCAAAACCGACGGCGATATGCTGGTCGCGGTAGTCGTCGACGATGGTCTGCAACAGCTCGGACAGATCGAAGCGGGTCGCCTGCTCCAGTTGCGTGCCTTCGCGGAAGAACGCCAACGCGGCGTTGATCATCGACTGCATCTCGTCGACGTCACGCACCAGCTTGCGCTGGTGGTCCAGGTCTTCCATGAACTCGCTGCGCAGGCGCATGCGCGTCAGCGGCGCGCGCAGGTCATGGGAGATGGCGGCGAGCATCTGCGTGCGCTCGCGAACGAAGTGCTGGATCTGCGCCTGCATGGTGTTGAACGCGACGATCGCCTGGCGAATTTCCACCGGCCCTTCGAGCTCGATGGGCGGCGCCTGCAGGTCGCCACCAAAACGCCGCGCGGCGCTGGCGAAGCGTTGCAGAGGGTTGGCCAACTGCCGCGTGGCCAGCCAGGCCACCAGCAGCGTGGCGACCAGCCCCAGCCCGAGGATCACCGCGATCCGCGCCGAGGCACTGAGCCCCCAGCTGCGCTCGGGCGGGACGAACAGCAACCAGCTGCCATCGGCCAGGCGTACCAGCGCGCCGTAGTGCGCCTGGCTGTCACCCTCGGGCCAGTCCGAGGGTTTGAACGTCTCGACGACCCGGCCCTGCCCCAGCAGCGCCTGTAATGCAGGGATGTCATCAACCGCAATCGACGCCCCTGGGCCAGGCAGGCCGAGGGTTTGCCGATCATGGCTCCAGTGCACCTGCAAGGTCGGGTTGCTCGCCGCCCGGGCCAGCTGTTCACGCAGCGGCGTCGGCGCCGTCTCGACCATGCGCGTGGCCACGGCGATCTGCTCGAGCAGGCCGGTGCGCTCGATCGGCGGTCGCCCCCAACTGCCAGCCAGTTGCACGAACAGGGCGTTGAGCGCCAGCGATGCCAGCAAGGCGGCGAAGATGGTCAGGGCAATCCGCCGCCTCAGGGTGTCGCGGCGCAGCACACCGGCGATCATGAGCGGGTGACCTTGGCGCTGAACAGGTAGCCGCCGTTGCGCACCGTACGGATCAGGTCTGGGCGCTTGCTGTCCGGCTCGATCTTGCGTCGCAGCCGGCTGACCTGCACGTCGATGCTGCGGTCGAAGGCGTCATGCCCCTGGCCACGGGTCAGGTCGATCAGCTGCTCGCGGGTGAGAATGCGCTGCGGGTGCTCGAGGAACACCACCAGCAGGTCGAACTCGGCGCCGGACAACGGAATCATCACGTTCTCTGGCGAGCGCAGTTCGCGGCAAGTGATGTCCAGGTGCCAACCGGCAAAGCCGATCACCGGCCGCGCCGCCTCCACCTGGGGTTGCGGGTTGCCGGCGCGGCGCTGCACGGCGCGCAGGCGGGCGAGCAGTTCGCGGGGGTCGAAGGGTTTGGTCAGGTAGTCGTCCGCACCCAGCTCCAGGCCAACGATGCGGTCGCTCAACTCGGCCATGGCCGTGAGCATGACGATGGGGATGCCGGTCTGCGCGCGCACCTTCTGGCACAGGCTCAGGCCGCCCTCGCCCGGCAGCATCAGGTCCAGGACGATGGCGTCCGGGCGCTGCCCGGCGATGGCCGCCCACATGGCCTGGCCATCGGTGGCCAGGTCAACCTCGTAGCCATGACGCAGGAAGAACTGCTTCAGCAGGGCCAGGATTTCCACGTCGTCGTCGACGATCAGCAGTCTGCTCACGGTCAGGGGTCCAGGTCAAAAACGCGTATCTAAAACCATTGCGCGGCGCAGGTCATTTATTTCAGGCGTGCAACATTGCGTCGGCAGCGACATCAAGCGGACATCCGCCGGCAAAACACCTCGGGCACCCTGCGGGCCATCCATAACCCCGGGGGGCAACGATGAACGTTTCGCACCGCAGCAACACCACCGAGGGCCCTGCCCTGATCCTCAACCAGCGCACCAGCATCCGTGGCAACGGCGCGGGGTTGATCGTCGAGCAGGCGAGCCTGGCGAAGGGCGATGAGCAGGGCCAACTGGTCCTGCGCCGCTACTTCGAACATTACAGCCCGGCCCACAGCGAATGGGTCGAATACAGCCATACGGTCACCGCCAGCGAGCTGATCCACTGGATGATGGCCAAGGGGCGCCTGCACATCGAGCATTCAGCGCAAGGCGCTGCACCGGCGGCGCAAGGGGAGCGGCCATGAACCACCCGCATGCACGCGCGCTGCTGTTGACCTGCGTACTGGGCTTGTCCGCCTGCAGCAGCAAGGCGCCTGCCCCAACGGGCTTCCTGCCGGACTACAGCGTGCTCAGCCCGCAGCCCACACCTTCAGGGGGCACGCTGCTGAGCTGGTTCGATCCCAACTTGCCCAAAGGCCGCTACATCCAGGTGTACCTGGCCCCGAGCCGGCTCTACCCGGCCCCCACGCCAACCCCGCGGATCCCGCAGAGCACGCTGGTCGGTATCACCGGCTACTACGATGCGGCCCTGCGCAACGAACTGGGCAAGGTGATGAAAGTGGTCGATCGGCCCGGGCCGAACACCCTGGTGGTGCGCCCGGTGATCACCCGGGTCGACGCCTACACCCAACCGCTGCACGTGTACGAATGGCTGCCCGTCACCCTGGTCGCGGCCGGCGTCAGCACCGCCGCAGGCTGGCGCGACCTGGACAGCGAGATTGCCAGCGAACTGCGCTTCGAAGCGGGCACCAGTGGCCGGGTGATCGGCGCGGCGCTGCTCACCGGCACTGGGGTGCCGCTGGAAAACGACCAGCAGACCCTGACCGCCGCCAACCTCAAAGGCGTGCTCGATGGCTGGGCAACCGACCTGCGTCAGGCCTATGCGGTGAAATACCGGTAAGGCTGCGGCATTCCCGGGATACGCCGGGAATGCCCTGTCGACACGGCTTGGCGTCAGAACGCGTAGCGCGTGGTCAGCATGTAGTTACGCGGCTCGCCATAAAAACCGCCATTGAAGAAGCCCAGGTTGCTGAAGTACTTGCGGTCGGTGAGGTTGTTGCCGTTGAGCGTCACCGACAGCTGCTCGCTGACCTGGTAGCGGGCCATGGCGTCCAGGGTCAGGTAGTCCGACTGGGTGTAGCGAATGGTCTGGTCGTCCGCCACCGGGCTGGCGAGGTCCTTCCACACCTTGCTCTGCCAATTGGCCGAGCCGCCCACGGTGAGCTTGTTCCATACCCCCGGCAGGCGGTAGGTGGTGGACAGCCGCAGCAGGTCCTGCGGTTCGATGGTGGAGATCTTGTCACCTTCGCCATCGCGGGTGACGCGATGGGTGAAGCCGCCCTGCACATGCCAGTCCGCGGTCAGTTCGCCGGCCACCTCCAGTTCGAAACCACGGGTCTTGGCGCCCTGGATGGCGCGGTACACGGTGCGATTGGTGATCGGGTCGGTACGCACGACTTCGGCCAGGTTGTCCTGGTGCACCTCGAACAACGCCAGGCTGGCATTCAGGCGGCCATCGAAGAACTCACCCTTCAGGCCCAGCTCGTAGGCATCGCCCTCCTCCGGCTCGATCATCTTGCCACTGGCGTCCTGCGCACTCTCGTGGGGTTTGAAGATGCTGGTGTAGCTGCCATACACCGACCAGGTGTCGTCCAGGTCGTAGACCACGCCGGCATAAGGCACCACCACGCCGGTCTCCTGCAGGTCCTGCTGCTGGCTGCGCTGGCCACTGGCGGTGTTCAGGCTGGAACTGTCGAGCTGCCAGTTGGACAGGCGGCTGCCAAGGATGATCGACAGCTGGTCGGTGGGTTTGAAGCGCCCCGTCAGGTAGGCGGCGTCCTCGCGCAGGCGAGTATCGACCTTGGAGGTCGGGCGGCCCCAGTCGGGCTCGGCGAAATCGCCGTTCCACTGGTAGATGTTGGCGCTGGCGGACAGGAACGGCCAGATGGATTCGTGGGCACGGGTGTCGCGATGCGATACCCCAAGTACCAGCTCATGCTCGCGGCCCAGCAACTGGAAAGGGCCACTGGCATAGAGGTCGTAGGCGTTCTGGTCGGTCTGGTAGCGGTAGCGCCCCAACCACACGCCCACGCCATCGCCGGTTGCCGCATCCGGATAACCGCTGGCCGCCGAGCCCAGCTTCATCGGCGCATCGGTTTCGCTGCGGGTGGCCGATGCCTTGACAATCCAGTCATTGGCCAGGCGCTGCTCGAGGGTGACGAACAGGTTGTCGACGGTGTTGTCCCAGGCGCTCCACTTGGCCCCGGGGTTGAACGAGCGCGGCATGCCAAAACGATTGCCCTGGTTGTCCAGCAGCGGGGTCGACGGCCCCCAGGACGAGCCCTCCGGGCGGTTGCTCTGGCGACTCAGGCCGACACCGAGCACGGTGTCGTCACTGAGGTCGGCCTCGACGATGCCGTACACCACCTGTTTCTTCTCGGACAGGTGGTCCATGGAGGACTGGCCGTCTTCATAGGCGGTGACAAAACGCCCGCGCACATTGCCTTCAGGGGTCAGCGCGCCGCCAATATCGAACTCGCCGCGGTAGGTGTCCCAGCTACCGGCGCCCAGCGACACGTAGCCGTGCAGCTCGCGGCTGGGCCGCTTGCGCACCAGGTTGACGGTCGCCGAGGGGCTGCCGAAACCGCTGAGCAGGCCCGTGGCGCCACGCAGCACCTCTACCCGATCGAAGATGACCATGTCGGTCTGGTCGATACCATTGCCGAAGCGGAATGCCGCCGGAATGCCATCGAGCTGGAAGTTGTCGATGTCAAAGCCCCGGGCCTTGAAAGTGGCACGGCTGCTGTCGAGCGGGTTGACGGTAATGCCTGGGGTCTTGCTCAACACATCGCTGATGCTGGTGAGGTTCTGGTCGTCCATCTGCTGGCGGGTGATCACGCTCACCGATTGCGGTGTCTCGCGTGGCGACAACGCCATGCGCGTGGCGGTGCGGGTGGCCCCGGTGGTGTAGGAGCCCGTGCCTTCGGTGGTCTCGCCCAGGGCCGTGTCGGTGATGGCGATGGCGCCCAGCTCCAAGGTGCCGTTGCCAGCGGCCTGCTCAGCCCAGACCAGGCCGCCCGGTTGCACGAGGCTCGCGGTGAGAATGGCCAGAGCCAGTGGATGACGCTGGCGGGCGGTGGGGGCGCCGTGTAGCCCTTGAAACGTGTTGGTAGAGTACTGCTGATGCACGTTGGTGAACCCCTGCTTGTCGTGTCGCTTGCTACGAGTGGGGCCAATCACAGGTTGTTGTTGTGGTTGTACGTTCTCTACGCCGGCAGGCGCGACCGCTCTGCGGCGGCTGCGGCTGCGGCTGCGGCGCATCCTAGGGCCTTTACGAATCCTTTACAATTGCGATTGACTCGTAATAACGAGGCGTTACTGAAACGAAATGTAACAGCGCTACCATCGGCATCCCCGTCCATCAGGACTAGGCTCAAGCCCATGTGATGCCGGGCCCCTCTGACGGTTTGCGCCGCCATGTCGGAATCACTGTTGCCATGCAACGTCGACAATCAAGGAGGGGCTCATGACAGCTCTGCATGCATTTCTCGTTGATCCATTCCTCGGCACCAGCACCTGGTTGTGGCTGGTGTTCATCGCGATCGTCATCGCCTTGCTGGTCCTCGATCTCGGCGTGCTGCACCGCCAGGAGCGGGAGATCGAGATGCGCGAAAGCCTGCTGCTGTATTCCGGCTACTTCAGCGTCGGGGTGCTGTTCGGGGTGTGGGTCTGGCATGAACTGGGCGCGCAGTCGGCGCTGGAGTTCTACACCGGGTTCCTGGTCGAGCAGTCGCTGTCGATGGACAACGTGTTCGTCATGGCGATGATCTTCAGCTTCTTCGCCATCCCCCGCAGCTACCAGCACCGGGTGCTGTTCTGGGGCATCCTCGGGGTGGTAGTGCTGCGCGCAATCATGATCGGCGTCGGCGCGGCGCTGGTGCAGCACTTTGCCTGGGTGCTGTATATCTTCGGCGCGTTCCTGCTTTTCACCGGGGTGAAGATGGCGCTGTCCAAGGATGACAGCCACCCCGACCTGGCCAACAACCCGGTGCTGCGTTTCGTACGCCGGCACATGCGGGTGACCGAACAGATTCATGGCCCGCGATTCTTCGTGCACCTGACACCACCGGGCGAGAGCCAGGCCATCCGCTATGCCACACCGCTGTTCCTGGCCCTGGTGCTGATCGAACTGGCCGACCTGGTGTTTGCCGTCGACAGCGTGCCGGCGATCTTCGCCATCACCCAGGACCCCTTCATCGTCTACACCTCGAACATCTTCGCCATCCTCGGCCTGCGTTCGCTGTACTTCGCCCTGGCGGCGCTGATGCACCGCTTCGTCTACCTCAAGTACGCGCTGGCGCTGGTGCTGATCTTCATCGGCTGCAAGATCTTCTGGCACGGGCTGGTGGGCAAGGTCCCGGCGGGTGTGTCGCTGGGGGTGACGTTCGGGCTGCTGTTGGGTGGGGTGTTGCTGTCGCTGCTGCGTACCCGCGGGCAGGCGAAAGAAGACGTGTGAATGGGGCCGCCTTGCGGCCCCAACGCCCCGGTCCAATCTTCAGGGCTCGAACCCCTCGACAATGATCACCTCCGCCTTCGCCACCCCCTGGCGATGGCGGCAGGCCTCCTGATACAGGTCCGAGCGATAACACGCCAGCGCCTGCTCATACGAGTCGAACTCGATCACCACGCTACGCTGAGGAGTGGGCCGCCCTTCCAGCGCCTCGCTGCGCCCGCCGCGGGCAAGAAAGCGCCCACCGAAGGCAACGAACGCCGCCGGGGCGCGCTGGGTGTACTGCTGGTACTGCTCGGGGTCACTGACATCCACATGGGCGATCCAGTAGGCCTTCATCCGTCGTACTCCTGCTTCAGGGATATTTGTGTATTATGGTATACCATAATAATCACCCTTTCACCGTGAGCGTGCAGCATGGCATTCAACCGCATCGAAGAACTCCTTGAGGACTACCGGCAGGGCAAGATGGTCCTGCTGGTGGATGATGAAGACCGCGAAAACGAAGGCGACTTGCTGATCGCCGCCGAGCGTTGCGACGCCCAGGCCATCAACTTCATGGCCCGCGAGGCGCGCGGCCTGATCTGCCTGACCCTGACCGACGAGCACTGCCAGCGCCTGGGCCTCGAGCAGATGGTGCCGGCCAACGGCAGCGTGTTCAGCACCGCCTTCACCGTCTCGATCGAAGCCGCCACGGGCGTGACCACCGGCATTTCCGCCGCCGACCGGGCGCGTACCGTGGCCGCCGCCATGGCCCCCAATGCCCGCCCCGAAGACCTGGTGCAGCCCGGCCACATTTTCCCCCTGCGCGCCCGTGAAGGCGGCGTGCTCACCCGCGCCGGCCACACCGAGGCCGGCTGCGACCTGGCGCGCCTGGCCGGTTTCACCCCGGCCTCGGTGATCGTCGAGGTGCTCAACGACGACGGTACCATGGCCCGCCGCCCGGACCTTGAAGTGTTCGCCGCCCGCCACGGCATCAAGATCGGCACCATCGCCGACCTGATCCACTACCGGCTGAGCACTGAGCAGACCATCAAGCGCATCGGCGAGCGCGAGCTGCCCACGGTGCATGGCACCTTCCGCCTGGTCACCTATGAAGACCGTATCGAGGGCGGCGTGCACATGGCCATGGTGATGGGCGACATTCGCCGCGAGCAGCCAACGCTGGTGCGGGTGCACGTGATCGACCCGCTGCGTGACCTGGTCGGCGCCGAGTACGCCGGGCCCGCCAACTGGACCTTGTGGGCGGCGCTGCAGAAGGTGGCCGAGGAAGGTACTGGCGTGGTGGTGATCCTCGCCAACCACGAGTCCTCCCAGGCCTTGCTGGAGCGCGTGCCGCAGCTCACGCAACCGCTGCGCCCCTACCAGCGTGGCCAGTCGAAGGTGTACTCCGAAGTCGGCACCGGCGCGCAGATCCTCCAGGACCTGGGCGTGGGCAAGCTGCGCCACCTGGGGCCACCGCTGAAGTATGCAGGCCTGGCCGGGTATGAACTGGAGGTGGTGCAGAGCATTCCGTTCGAGCCGGGGATGATCTGATGCTTCTGTAAGTGGATAACGACGCAGGCCCTTGCAGGAGCGGCCTTGTGTCGCGAAAGGGGTGCGCAGCGCCCCCAGGATCTTGAGTGCACCTCGGGATTGCTGGGGCCGCTTTGCGGCCCTTTCGCGACACAAGGCCGCTCCTACAAGGGCCTGCGTCGTTTCTGCCGGAGCGAAGTGATGGCCGGTCGCCCATCCCCCTTGCGAAAAGTTTGGAATACCATAATATGATATCCCGTAGACCTTGAATCTGCCGGCCGCACCTACAATCACACAACGGCCACGCGACACCTGTTGATAGCTGCTCCCCGAATACTGTTGGCGGGCGCACCACCAGCCCGCCTCGAATAACAAAAGCAACGAGGGCGTAACCATGCTGTTGAGCAAACGAGTAACCGCAGTGCTGTCCGCCAGCCTGCTGACCCTGGCCTGCCAGGCCACCCAGGCGGCCGACAGCCTGAGCTTCGTCAGCTGGGGCGGCACCACCCAGGACGCGCAGAAAGAAGCATGGGCGGTGCCCTTCAGCAAAGCGACCGACATCAAGGTCGTGCAGGACGGCCCCACCGACTACGGCAAGCTCAAGGCCATGGTCGAGAGCGGCAACGTGCAGTGGGATGTGGTCGACGTCGAAGCCGACTTCGCCCTGCGCGCCGCCAGCGAAGGCCTGCTCGAACCCCTCGATTTCAACCAGATCAAACGCGACAGGATCGACCCGCGCTTCGTCTCCGACCATGGCGTCGGCTCGTTCTTCTTCTCCTTCGTGCTCGGCTACAACGAGGGCAAGCTCGGCGCCAACAAACCGGTGGACTGGACCGCACTGTTCGACACCAAGACCTACCCCGGCAAACGCGCGCTGTACAAGTGGCCAAGCCCCGGCGTGCTCGAACTGGCCCTGCTGGCCGACGGCGTAGCCCCCGACAAGCTCTACCCGCTGGACCTGGACCGCGCCTTCAAGAAGCTCGACACCATCAAGAAAGACATTGTCTGGTGGGGCGGCGGCGCCCAGTCGCAGCAACTGCTGGCCTCGGGTGAAGCATCGCTCGGCCAGTTCTGGAATGGCCGTGTCTACGCCCTGCAGCAAGATGGCGCACCGGTCGGCGTGAGCTGGAAGCAGAACCTGGTCATGGCCGACTTCCTGGTCATCCCCAAGGGTGCCAAGAACAAGGACGCGGCCATGAAGTTCCTGGCCAACGCCAGCAGCGCCGAAGGCCAGGCCGCGTTCGCCAACAAGACCGCCTACGCCCCGGTGAACCTCGACAGCGTCGCCAAGCTCGACAAGGACCTGGCGCCCAACCTGCCGACCGCCTATGCCCAGGACCAGGTGACCCTCGACTTCGCCTACTGGGCGAAGAACGGCCAGGCCATCGCCGCCCGCTGGAATGAGTGGCTGGTCAAATGAAAGTCGCCATCAACGCCCTGCACAATGCGCAAGGTGCCCCCACCGGCACCGGCGCGCCGGGGGCGGCCGAGCGCCGCCCACCCATGAGCCAACGCTGGCGCGGCAGCCGCAACCTGCTGCCGGCCCTGCTGTTCCTTGGCTTGTTCTTCTTTGCTCCGCTGGTTGGTTTGCTGCTGCGCGGGGTGCTGGAGCCAGAGCCTGGCCTTGGCAACTATGCCCAGCTGTTCGCCAACTCGGCCTACGCCCGGGTGCTGTTCAATACCTTCTCGGTGGCCGGCCTGGTCACCCTGATCAGCGTGCTGCTCGGTTTCCCGCTGGCCTGGGCGATCACCCTGGTGCCCAAGGGCTGGGGCCGCTGGCTGCTGAACATCGTGCTGCTGTCGATGTGGACCAGCCTGCTGGCACGCACCTACTCCTGGCTGGTGCTGCTGCAAAGCTCGGGGGTGGTGAACAAGCTGCTGATGGCGCTGGGCATCATCGATGCGCCGCTGGAGATGGTGCACAACCTCACCGGCGTGGTGATCGGCATGAGCTACATCATGATCCCGTTCATCGTGCTGCCGTTGCAGGCGACCATGCACGCCATCGACCCGATGGTGCTGCAGGCCGGCTCCATCTGCGGCGCCAGCCCCTGGACCAATTTCTGGAAGGTGTTCCTGCCGCTGTGCCGCTCGGGGCTGTTCTCCGGGGCGCTGATGGTGTTCGTGATGTCGCTGGGTTACTACGTGACCCCCGCGCTGCTCGGTGGCGCGCAGAACATGATGCTGCCCGAGTTCATCATCCAGCAGGTGCAGTCGTTCCTCAACTGGGGCCTGGCCAGCGCCGCCGCCGCGCTGCTGGTGGTGATCACCCTGGTGCTCTTCTACCTGTACCTGAAACTGCAGCCGGAATCCCCGGTCGGTAACGCGAGGTAATCCGCCATGCTGCTGTCACCCAATGCCATGAGCCGCCCGCTGCGAACGGGCCTGTACCTGACCACCGGGGTCATTGCCGCATTCCTGCTGCTGCCGGTGGTGTTCATCATCCTGCTGTCGTTCGGCTCCTCGCAGTGGCTGGTGTTCCCACCACCCGGCTGGACCTTGAAGTGGTATGCCCAGTTCTTCTCCAACCCCGAGTGGATGGACGCGGCGCTGGCCAGCCTCAAGGTGGCGGTGCTGACCACCATCGCCGCCGTGGCCCTGGGCCTGCCCACCGCCTTTGCCCTGGTGCGTGGCCGCTTCCCGGGCCGAGAGCTGCTGTACGGGCTGTTTACCATGCCGATGATCGTGCCGCTGGTGATCATCGCCGTGGCGGTGTACGCGCTGTTTCTCAAGCTCGGCTACACCGGCACGCTGTTCGCCTTCGTGGTCAGCCACGTGATCGTCGCCCTGCCCTTCACCATCATCTCGATCATCAACTCGCTGAAGCTGTTCGACCAGTCGATCGAGGACGCCGCAGTGATCTGCGGCGCCTCGCGCCTGCAAGCGATCGTCAAGGTGACCTTCCCGGCGATCCGCCCGGGGATGATCGCCGGCGGCCTGTTCGCCTTCCTCGTCTCGTGGGACGAAGTGGTGCTCAGCGTGATGATGGCCAGCCCCGACCTGCAGACCCTGCCGGTGAAGATGTGGACCACCCTGCGCCAGGACCTGAGCCCGGTGATCGCGGTGGCGTCCACGCTGCTGATCGGCCTGTCCCTGCTTGTGATGTTCATTGCCGCCGCCCTGCGCCGGCGCGCCGAAAACGCCTGAGTGCCCGGAGACAACAACAATGAGTGCAGTGATCAAAGACGACGCGCGCAACAAGACCCTGGTCAGCCTGCGCGGCCTGAACAAGCACTACGGCGACTTCACCGCCGTGGACAACCTCGACCTCGAGATCCAGGACGGCGAATTCCTCACCTTCCTGGGGTCCAGCGGCTCGGGCAAGTCGACCACGCTGTCGATGCTGGCCGGCTTCGAAACCCCCAGCAGCGGTGAGATCCTGGTTGAAGGCCAGTCACTGGTCAACGTGCCGCCGCACAAGCGCGACATCGGCATGGTGTTCCAGCGCTACTCGCTGTTCCCGCACCTGAACGTGCGCGACAACATCGGCTTCCCCCTGGCCATCCGCAAGCTCGGCGCGAGCGAAACCGCCAAGCGCGTCGATGCCATGCTCAAGTTGGTGCAACTGGAGAAGTTCGCCCACCGCAAACCGTCGCAGATGTCCGGTGGGCAGCAGCAGCGCGTGGCCATCGCCCGGGCGCTGGTGTACGAACCCCGCATCCTGCTGATGGACGAACCGCTCGGCGCGCTGGACAAGAAGCTGCGTGAAGACCTGCAGGACGAGTTGCGCCAACTGCACCGCCGGCTGGGTATCACCATTGTCTACGTGACCCACGACCAGGAAGAAGCCATGCGCCTGTCCCAGCGCATTGCCATCTTCAGCCACGGCAAGATCGTCGGCCTGGGCACCGGCTACGACCTCTACCAGAACCCGCCGAACGCCTTCGTCGCCTCGTTCCTGGGCAACTCCAACTTCCTGCGCATCCAGGCCAACGGCAATGGCGCAGGCAGCTTCGAGGGGCAACCCGTGGCAATCCGCCTGACCCCGGGGCTGGCCAACGGCCAGGACGCGCTGATCATGGTGCGCCCGGAAAAAGCCCTGGCGCTCACCGCCGAACAGGCCACGCGCGAACCGCTGCCGGGGGGCTGGAACGAAGTGAGTGCGACCGTGGGCGAGGTGCTGTTCCTCGGTGAAAGCCAGACCTGCCACGTGGTCACCCAGGGTGGCACCGAACTGACCGTAAAGGCGCTGTCCGCCGCCGGCATGCCGATGCAGCCGGGGGACAAGGTCAAGGTACGCTGGGCGGTGGCCGATGCCTGCATCTACACCGAATGGGCCGAGAGCGACCTGAGCAAGGGCGCTGGCGCGCACTGAATGGCGTAGCTGGCAGGTGCTCGCCGAAGGTCTTGCAGCGTGCTTGAGATCGAGCGCCGCCCGCGCGGCGCATCGCCGGCAAGCCGGCTCCCACATTTGTTTCGGGCCAGCTACTCCTGGGCTATCTCCACTGTCCGCCTTGGTGCATGCCTCAAGTCTGGTGGTGCGGCATCAGCGCCAACGCTGGAACCGCGTCGTACAAACAAGGCGTACAGCTGCGGCGGCGCAGACATAACTGGCCCGAAACAGATGTGGGAGCCGGCTTGCCGGCGATGCGCCGCGCGGGCGGCGCTCGATCTCATAGGCGCCAAAAGACTTTCGGCAAACACCTGACAGCCTTCATGCGAACACTTCGCAAGGGTTGGCCTAAAGCGCCTGAGGCAACCCCACTTAAACCGTCACCAGCACGATATCGCCGCCCTTCCCGTCCCGTCGCTCGCTCATCCAGTCATTGACCTGCTGCCCGAACGCGGCCGGTGCCTTGCGCCCGAAGCGCCGCGCCAGGTCGAGGATGGTCTGCTGCGCCAGTGCTTCCTCCATGCGCTTCTGCGCCCCCAGCATCACCGCGTGGATCGCGCACGTGCCTTCGGTCGCCCAGCCCGGTGCCGAGCCCTCGAACACCGCACAGCGTTCGCGGATCTCGCGGCAGTCGAAGATCTTCTTCACCCCGTCGATGGCGGTGACGATATCCAGCACAGTGATCTCGTCGGACGGGCGCGCCAGGCGGAAACCACCACGCACGCCCTCGGTGGCGGCCACCAGCCCGGCGCGGGCAAGCTTGGTGAATACCTTGGCCAGGTACTCCTGGGGTACGCCCTGTAACTCGGCAAGGTCGCGCACGCTGGCTTCGCGGCTGTCGCCGCGCTCGTCCACCAGGAACAGCAGGCAATGGATGCCGTACTCGACGCCGGCACTGTAAAGCGACATGTCAATCTCCGACTAAGTTTGTCGTAAATAGTACGCTGAATGAACGGTGCAGGCAAAGGCTGTCGCCGCCGTCCGTCGCCCGCCAGAAAAGCTTGAATTTCGATGGAAGCCACATTTTACGCGGACAGTACCGCTTCTGCAGAGGAGCGTTCGTGCGCGCGCTTGAAAAAAACGCTTGCCGATTCAAACTACGATCAATACAGTCGTAGTTATTCGACAAGCACAGCACACCGTGTCGAAGCCTCTTTTCTCACCCAGCGGAGTACCTACATGTCCTCTCACATCCTGATCATCGGTGCCGGCTTTGCTGGTGTCTGGAGCGCCCTGAGCGCCGCCCGCCTGCTCGACCAGGCCCAACGCGGCGATGTACGTATCAGCGTGCTGGCCCCGCAGCCGCAGTTGCGCATCCGCCCGCGCTTCTACGAAGCCGATGCCCATACCCTGCAGGCTCCGGTAGATGCCCTGCTCGACGTGGTCGGGGTGGACTTCATTCACGGCCACGCCCAGACCATCGACAGCGCCGCGCGCCAGGTTGGCTATGTCGACGCCGACGGCCAGCAGCAACTGCTTGGCTACGATCGCCTGATCCTCGCGGCCGGGAGCCAGGTGGCCCGCCCCGCCGTACCTGGCCTGGCCGAGCACACTTTCGATGTCGACCAGATGGAGTCGGCCATGCGCCTGGAGCAGCACCTGCACAGCCTCGCCGCAGAGCCGGCGAGCCCCGCGCGCAACACCGTCGTGGTCTGCGGCGGTGGCTTCACCGGCATCGAAACCGCCACCGAAATGCCAGCCCGTCTGCGTGCCATCCTCGGTGAAGGCAACCTTCGCGTGGTGCTGGTCGACCGTGGCACGACCATCGGCGCGGCGCTGGGTGCCGGCATCACCCCCGCCATCGTTGCCGCCAGCGAACAGGCGGGCGTCGAGTGGCGCACCGGCACCTCGGTGGTGGCCGTGGATGCTGGCGGCGTGACGCTCGACAACGGCGACTACATCGCCAGCAAGACCGTGATCTGGACGGTCGGGGTCAAGGCCAGCCCGCTGACCGCGCAAATCGAGGGCGAGCGTGACGCCCTGGGCCGGCTGCGGGTCGACCCGCACCTGAAGGTGGTTGGGCAGGCGCATATCTACGCCACCGGCGATGTCGCCTGGGCGGCGGTCGACGACCTCGGCAACCATGCGCTGATGACCTGCCAGCACGCCATCCCCATGGGTCGCCACTCGGGCAACAACGCCATGGCCGATCTGCTGGGCGTGGCCCCGGTGATCTATCGCCAACCCAAGTACGTCACCTGCCTGGACCTTGGCGAATGGGGTGCGGCCTACAGCGAAGGTTGGGAGCGCCAACTGCACCTGCAGGGTCAGGAGGGCAAGGAGCTCAAGCGCCAGATCAACACTGTGTGGATCTACCCGCCGGCGGCCGACCGTGCTGCGGCATTGGCGGCGGCTGATCCGCTGATCCCGATCGTCGCGTGATGGACCAGGGGCCGCAATGCGGTCCCTTTTTTTATGGGGTCGAGGTCGAGGTCGATTTTTAGCGTGTGGGTGTTGGTATTGGGTGAATATCCATTGGCGATGGAGACGCTGATTCACCTTTCCGCCTTTACGGCGGCTTACTTTTGTCGTGGCAAAAGTAAGCAAAACCGTCTGCTCCATCATCCGGCCCCTACGCTTCGCTCCGGGGTTCCCTCACTCCGGCCTTGCTCCCGCGTGGACGCACTGAAGGGCCATCCATGGCCCATCAGTGCTCGATGGGCATCCATGCCCATCGCCCCGCTCCGCAAGTCCTACGTTCGGCCTCCTGAAGTCGCGTTTGGCGGTGACTGGACTATCGCGCGCTTAGAAGCAAGAGCAAGAGCAAGAGCAAGAGCAGTGAGTGTTCAATTGTTATTGATGTATTGTTTGTAATGGCCTCATCGCCGGCAAGCCGGCTCCCACAGTGACCGCGTGAGTTTCGAGTTCAGCGCCACCCTGTGGGAGCTGCGGTTCGCCGCTGCGACTTGCCAGCGATTGCAGTTTGAAGTTCAACAAAACAATCAACTAGCGACAGCTGCGCCAATATAGGCGCCGCCCCTAACTTCGCGACTTCAGGAGGCCGATCGGAGGGCTTGCGGAGGGAGGCGACGGGCATGGATGCCCGTCGAGCACCGATGGGCCATGGATGGCCCTTCGGTGCGTACTCCCGGGAGCAAGACCGGAGTGAGGGANGGCCTCATCGCCGGCAAGCCGGCTCCCACAGTGACCGCGTGAGTTTCGAGTTCAGCGCCACCCTGTGGGAGCTGCGGTTCGCCGCTGCGACTTGCCAGCGATTGCAGTTTGAAGTTCAACAAAACAATCAACTAGCGACAGCTGCGCCAATATAGGCGCCGCCCCTAACTTCGCGACTTCAGGAGGCCGATCGGAGGGCTTGCGGAGGGAGGCGACGGGCATGGATGCCCGTCGAGCACCGATGGGCCATGGATGGCCCTTCGGTGCGTACTCCCGGGAGCAAGACCGGAGTGAGGGAACCCCGGAGCGCAGCGCAGGGGCCGTATGAATGGAGCGAGCATTTTTTGGTTACTTTTTGATGCTTCAAAAAGTGACCCGCCGTAAGGGCGGAAAGGTGAATAAAAGTCACCAAAGCAAATGGATATTCACACAACTTTAAAACCACTAGCCAATTAACTAATTAACCAATCAACCAATCAACCAATTAACCAACGACAATATCAGCCACCACCCAAAACGGCTCGAATCATTATCGCGCACAACCCAGCCCCACCCAGAACTATTCACCCCACCAGCCCCTTCTCCCGCAAGTACCCATGCAGCAAGGTAATAAAGGCCTGCACCTTGCGCGTGTTACGCCGATGCGGCAGGTACAGCACATGCACCCAAGGCCCAAAGGCACTCAAGGCACGCCAATACTCAGGCATCACCTCCACCAACTCACCCGAAGCCAGGTAGGGCCTGGCACACCAGGTCGGCACGAACTGCAGCCCCTGGCCATCCAACAGACAAGCCAGCAAAAAGTCGAAGCTGTCGCTCACCAACCGCGGCGTAGGTTGGCGCACACGCAGGGTCTCGCCGCCGTGCTCGACCCACCAGAAGCTACGGTTGAGCAGAGGGTGACGCAGCAGCAACCAATCGTGCTGAGCGTAATTGTCCAGGGTGATGACATCGCCCCGGCTGGCCAGATAAACGGGGCTGGCACATAGGGTCACACGGTTCTCCAGCAACGGCTGGGCGATCAGCTCGGGCTGGTCGGTGGGACCATCGCGCAGCGACAAGTCGTAGCCACCATCGATCAGGTCATCGTTGGCGTCGTTGAAATCGACCTCCAATCGCACCTGCGGATGTTCGCGCATGAAACGGCAGCACACCTGGTTCAGGAACGCCGGGCCGAACGACGGTGGCGCGGTGATGCGCAAGGTGCCACGCAAGGCATGTTGCAGTTGCTCCACCTCCTCAGTGACCAACTGCAGATGCATCAGCGCCTGACGCGCGCCCTCCAGGTACAGCAAGCCCGCCTCGGTGAGGGCCATGCGCCGGGTGGTGCGCTCGAACAGACGCACGCCAAGCTCGGCCTCCAGGTGGGCGACCGCCTTGGTGATGGCCGACGGCGTCTTGCCCAGGTGCTCGGCGGCGCGGCTGAAACTGCCGTGCTCGGCGGCGGCGACGAAGATCGTCAGGGCCGTCATTTTGTCCATGGTTGCTTCCTGTCGGGCACAGATGAAAGCGCCATTGAGGCGACATTGCAGGCGAATTTGAATAGGCAACGCGTGCCACGATGCTTGCATGGCGGCAATCATAGGCCAGCCATTGTTTCCCAACAGCGAAAAAAGTTGTGCCCAAGGACGCGTTTAACCGCCTCTGCGCCCTCGCTACGCTGCCCCTTCATCACAACAACAACGAGGTTTTCGATGAAGCGGCTCCTCAACATCGCCCTTGGCGTCGGCCTGGCCTGCTCCGCCCTGCCCGGCCTGGCCGCCGTGGACCTGATCCTGTACAACGCCAAGGTCTACACCGCCGAGCCCGGCCAGCCGCTGCAACAGGCGGTAGCGGTCGCAGGCGACAAGATCGTCGCGGTAGGCGCCGACCAGGCGGTGTTGCGCCTGAAGGCCAACGGTACGCAGGTCATCGACCTCGACGGCAAGGTGCTGATGCCAGGTATGCTCGACTCCCACGCCCACGCCATCAAGGGCGGCCTGCAACTGAAACTGGCAGACCTTGCCGGTGAACAGCTCCCCCTCGACACCCTGGAGCAACGCCTGCGCCAGTGGCGCGCCGACGGCAAGGCCCGACGCGGCGAGTTCCTCAGCGTCGGCGGCCTGCCGCCCAGCTACTGGGACGACATCGCGGCGCTGGAGCAGCGCTTCAACCATGGCGAATGGGCCAACCAGCCACTCCTGCTCGCCGCCAACGACATGCACACCGGCTGGGCCAACCAGGCCATGCTCCGCCGTGCCGGGGTGGATGCGGCGAAGATCGCCGCGCTGCCAAGCGAGGCCCGCAACACCATCGGCCAGCACCCGGACGGCAGCCCAAACGGTTTCCTCGTCGATGCCGGCCTGTACCCGGTCACCGACCTGCTGCCGGCGCTGAGCCAGGACACCCTGGTCAGCGCCGGGCGCATGGCCCTCGACTACTACAAGCAACTGGGCATCACCGGCTGGATGGACCCACTGGCCAACGAACTACCCGGCGCCGATGTGAACAACCGCTCGCTCGGCGTGCTGCCGGTGTACAAGGCGCTGGCCGAAAACGGCGAACTCAACGCCCACGTCGCGGCCCTGCTGATGGCCGACGCCAAGGCCCGCCCTGCCGACCTCGATGAGCTGGACAAGGTCCGCCAGCAGTTCCTCGGCCTGCCCAACCTGACCCTGCCAGGCATCAAGGTGTTCGCCGACGGTGTCGCCGAGGCCCCGGCGCAGAGCGCGGCGCTGCTCGAACCCTACCGCAACACCGGGCACCGCGGTGAACTGCTGCTGGACCCGGCACACTTCGGCGAGCTGGTCAGCGCCGCCGATGCCCGTGGCTGGCTGGTGCATGTGCATGCCATCGGCGACCGTGCGGTACGCGAGGCCCTCAATGGCATCGAACAGGCCCGGCGTGAACGCGACAGTGGCATCCCTCACTCGATTACCCACCTGCAGCTGGTCAGCCCCAAGGAGTACGCGCGCTTCAAGAAGCTCGACGTGATCGCCTCGATGCAGCTGTACTGGGCCAGCGCCGATGACGCCAACCTAGAACTGGTCAAGCCCTATGTCAGCGCCATGGCCTTCCTGCACACCTTCCCGGCCCACTCTCTGCTGCGCAACGGCGCGACCATCGCCGGTGCCAGCGACTGGCCGATCAGCACACCCGAACCCTGGAAAGCCATCTACCAGGCCATCACCCGCAAGGGACCCAATGGCGTACTCAATGCCGACGAAGCCATCGACCGCCAGGCCATGTTCCAGGCCTACACCCTCAATGCCGCCAGGGCCATGCGCCTGGAACATCAGGTCGGCTCGCTCAAGGTCGGCAAGCAGGCCGACATGATCGTGCTCGACCGTGATGTGCTGACGGTCTCCCCCGAAGCACTGCGCGACACCCAGGTGCTACAGACCTGGTTTGCCGGGAAACGGATCTACCGGCGCTGAGCCTGGGTCAGATCCGGCGTAGCGCATCCAGCACATGCCCGGTGGCGCGTTCAGGCTCGTCCTCACGGCAGGCGATGCCCAGCTGGCGCCACAACCCCGGCCGCAGCGGGCGCCTGACGATCCGCGGATCGTGCTGCGGCCCCTCGCCCTCCTGCGGCAACAAGGTCGCCCCGTAGCCCGCCCCCACCAGGCTCTTGATCGCATCGTTGAAATTCAGCTCGATGCGCGGCTCGGGGTACAGCCCGGCGTTGGCGAACCACTCCGAGGTGACGCGTGAAAGCTGGGTAGTGCTGTCATTGAGGATCAACGCCCGCCCGGCCAGCCAGGCCGGGGTGACCCGCGCTGGCGGACGCCAATCGGCGGGTACGTAGGCCATGATCGGGTCACGCCGCCAGGGCGTCAGTTTCAGCCCCTTGCCTGCCACTTGTGGCAGCGCCACCAGACCGATATCGAGGGTGCCTTCGCGCAGCCGCGTCAGCGAAGCCTGCGAGGTGAGCACCTGGACGTGCACGTCGATACCGGGGTGCTCCACCCGCAACGCTTCCAACGCCTGTGGCAGCAAATGGGCGATGGCCCCCGTCGAAGCACCGAGGCGCACCCGCCCGGTCAACCCTTGTACCTGGCGGCGCACCTCGTCCAGCGCCTGGTCGGCATCGGCCAGCAGCCGGCGGGCACGGGCCAGCAAGGTTTCGCCAATGGCGGTCGGGCGCACCTGGCCACGGGTACGGGTGAGCAAGGGGGCGCCGATGCGCGCCTCCAGTTCGGCCACGTGCAGGCTGATGGTCGGCGGTGCCAGATTGAGCTGGCGGGCGGCTTCGGCGAACGAGCCGTGTTCGACGATGACCACCAGGGTGCGCAGGCGGTCGAGGCTGATTTCGCGCATGGAACTCCCGAACAAGCTGAACAGTTGCCGTGGCAGCGGGCTTGCCCGGCGATGACGCTCGCCTGATGCAATCGCGGGGCAAGCCGCTCCCACAGGGTGAAGGTTGAATCTATCGCTCGATCATTCAGATTTAATGAATCTTGCGATCATGATATTCAAATTTTCTTTGGCAAAGCCATCAGCGAGGATAGGCCCACTCTTCTTGCAACCGGACACTTCACATGCACCAGCCACTGGTTTTCATCGACGGCGATCAAGGCACCACCGGCCTTCAGATCCATGCACGCCTGCACGGCCGCCAGGACCTGCGCCTGCTCACCCTGCCCGCTGCCGAGCGCAAAAACCCGGCGCGCCGGGCCGAGGCCATCAACAGCGCCGACATCGCCCTGCTGTGCCTGCCCGATGACGCCGCCCGCGAGGCCGTGGCGACGATCCACAACCCGGCGGTGCGGGTGATCGACGCCAGCTCCGCGCACCGCACCACCCCAGGCTGGGTCTATGGGCTGCCGGAGCTGGACGAACAGCAGGCCGAGCGCATCGCCCGCAGCACCCGGGTGAGCAACCCAGGCTGCTACCCCACCGGCGCCATCGCCCTGCTGCATCCGCTGGTCAAGGCCGGTTTGTTGCCGGCCGACTACCCCTTGAGCATCCATGCCATTTCCGGGTATTCCGGCGGCGGCCGGGCGGCGGTGGAACGCCACGAACAACCTGGCGAAGATTATCTGCCGACGCTTCAGCTCTATGGCCTGGAACTGGCGCACAAGCATGTGCCGGAAATCCAGCAGCACGCAGGCCTGGGCGCCCGGCCGGTGTTCGTGCCGGGCTATGGCGCCTACCGCCAGGGCATCGTGCTGAGCATCCCGCTGCAACTGCGGCTGCTGCCCGGTGTGCGCGCCGAACAGCTGCAAGCCTGCCTGGAGCAGCACTACCAGGGGGCACGCCATGTGAAGGTGATGCCGCTGCACCAGGCGGGCGCGGCGCCGGCGCTGGACCCGCAGGCCTTGAACGACAGCAACGACCTGCGCCTGGCGCTGTTCGCCAACCCCGAGCACGGCCAGGTGTTGCTGACGGCGGTATTCGACAACCTTGGCAAGGGTGCCTCGGGGGCGGCTGTGCAGAACCTCGACCTGCTGCTGGCCGCGCTGTAGGTCAATTGGCAAGGCTGCGCCTTGCACGTCACCTGTAGGAGCGGCCTTGCCGGGGCGCCGGACCGGCCGGAATGGGCCGCAGAGCGGCCCCGGCGATCTTGGGCGTACTCGAGATCCTGGGGGCGCTGCGCCCCCCTTTCGCGACACAAGGCCGCTCCTACAGAAGCCTGCGCAAGGCAGTTGCTCCCTTCCTGAACGTGACACGCTCAAGGCCTGCGCTGTACCTGTGGGAGCCGGCTTGCCGGCGATCGGGTAGAATGAGCGCCCCGTCTCGTTCCCCTCGGAGCCCTGCCCGCGATGTTCATCCTCCGCCGCCTCGACGGCGTGCCGCCTGAGTCCTTCCAGAACCAGATCCGCCAGTTGGTGATCGACCATGTCGGCCAGCTCAGCAGCGTCGCCATCAGCGCGGACAACCCGCTCTACCCGCTGTACCAATACGGCGTGGGTCTGGAGGTGCACCAGTACCTGATGGCCCTGGACGGCACCCGTGGCCTGGCCGTGGAACTGACCCTGGCACTGGATGCCGACGCACCGGACCAACTGCTGGGCTTCGCCCTGGCACTGCCGGCCCAGGATGATGCGCAGGCCTGCAGCCTGGCGTTCCTCGCCGTGCATCAAGCGCACCGCCGGCAGGGTATTGCCCGGGCATTGCTAGGTGACCTGCGCGGCCGCTACGCCTGCGTCGAGCTGAGCGCATTCGCCGAGCAGGTGCCGTGGTTCGAGGGCATGGGGCTGCAAGTGGTGGCCAGCGCCGGGCCGCAGGTGCTGATGAGCAGCACCGGGCGCGCCAGCGGGGCATTGATCGGGCGGCTGGATATCGCGCCGATCTACCAGACCGTCGAAGTCCGGCAGATCCACGCCTACCTGCTCAAACAGCAGGGCGAAGAGGTGATGATCGAGGCGGAGCGGCTGCGCGATGAGCGGCTGGACGAGCTGACGGCGCACGCCAAGGCGTGTGTAAAGCAGCGGCTGACGCGGCACTGATCGGGCGCCGGCCGCTGCAACGCCTTGCTCAGTGCCCTGCCGACGCAGGCCCCGCCTTGGCCGTGAACGGTGGCTTGGCGAACCACACCAGCAAAATCAAGCCGGCAAACACCCAGGTCAGCAGGGTGAAATAGTCCACTGTCGACATCATGTAGGCCTGGCCATTGAGCATCTGCTCCAGCTGCGCGTAGCTCTGCGGGTTGGCGCCACCCAGCTGCTCCAGTGCGTGACGGGTTGCCGGGTCGAAGCTGCTGATGTGCTCGCTCAGGTAGGCATGATGCTGATCGGCGCGCCGGATCCAGATCCAGGTGGTCAGCGACGCGGCGAAGCTGCCGCCCAAGGTACGCAGGAACGTAGCCAGGCCCGAGCCGTCGGCGATCTGCTGGGGGGGCAGGTCCGACAGCAGGATGCTCAGGGTCGGCATGAAGAACAGCGCCACGCCGATGCCCATGAACAGCTGCACCAGGGCGATATGGGTAAAGTCCACCTCATTGGTGAAACCCGCACGCATGTAGCAGCTGGTGCCAATCGCCAGAAAGGCGATGCCCGCCAGCAGGCGCAGGTCGAAACGGTGCGCGTACTTGCCCACGAACGGCGACATGATCACTGGCAGCAGGCCGATCGGCGCCACCGCCAGGCCCGCCCAGGTGGCGGTGTAGCCCATCTGCGTCTGCAACCACTGCGGCAGGATCAGGTTGATACCGAAAAAGCCTGAGTAGCCGCCCACCAGCACGATGGTGCCTACGCGGAAATTGCGGTGCACGAACAGCCGCAGGTTGACTACCGGGTGGCGGTCGGTGAGTTCCCAGATGATGAAGATCGCCAGGAACACCACCGAGATGATCGAGCCGATGACGATGAACGACGACTCGAACCAGTCCAGGTCGTTGCCCTTGTCCAGCACCACCTGTAACGCGCCCACGCCGACGATCAAGGTCAACAGGCCTATATAGTCCATCGGCTGGCGGCTGGTCACCACTGGCCGTGCACGCATCTGCTGACGCACCACGGCGGCGGCGAACAGGCCGATCGGCACGTTGATGAAGAAGATCCATGGCCAGCTGTAGCTGTCGGTGATCCAGCCGCCCAATATCGGCCCGGCGATCGGCGCCACCACCGTGACCATCGCCAGCAAGGCCAGGGCCATGCCCCGCTTCGCCGGCGGATACACCGCAATCAGCAAGGTCTGGGTCATCGGGTACAACGGCCCGGCGACCACCCCCTGCAACACCCGGAAACCCACCAGCTCAGGCATCGACTGGGCCACGCCGCAGAGGAACGAGGCCAGCACGAACAGCAGCGTGGCCCAGATGAACAGCTTCACCTCGCCGAACCGACGGCTCAGCCAGCCGGTGAGCGGCAAGGCGATGGCGTTGCTCACCGCGAACGAGGTGATCACCCAGGTGCCCTGCTCGTAACTGACGCCGAGGTTGCCAGAGATGGTCGGCAGCGCCACGTTGGCGATGGTGGTGTCGAGCACCTGCATGAAGGTCGCCAGCGACAGGCCGATAGTGGTCAGCAGCAGGCTCGGCGGGGTGAACTGTGCGGGGGCCGCCTGGCTCATCGCTGCGCCGTCTTGCCGTTGGCGCTATTGGCGTGGATCAGCCGGGCGATCAGGTCGTCGGCCTCCACCAACTGGCGGTCATACACCTGGGTGGTGTAGCTGGCCTGCTGTGGCGGCTGCTGGGCCAGGGCCGGGCCACTCTGGTCGTGCAGGTCGACTTCGGCGACGGTGGACAAGCCGATGCGCAACGGGTGGTCCTTGAGCTGCTCGGGGCTGAGGTGGATACGCACCGGCACGCGCTGGACGATCTTGATCCAGTTGCCGGTGGCGTTCTGCGCCGGCAACAGGGCGAAGGCGCTACCCGTGCCGGCGCCGAGGCTGTCGACGGTGCCGCTGTACGTCACCTCGCTGCCGTACAGGTCGGCGGTGATCTGCACCGGCTGGCCGATGCGCATGTCGCGCAGCTGGGTTTCCTTGAAGTTGGCGTCGATCCACACCTCGTCCAGCGGGATCACCGCCATGGTCGCGGTGCCCGGCTGCAGGCGCTGGCCCAGCTGCACGGTGCGCTTGGCCACGTAGCCGGTAACCGGCGCCACCAGGGTGGTGCGGGCATGGTCCAGGTACGCCTGGCGCAGGTCGGCGGCGGCCGCCATGACGTCGGGGTGCGAAGACACCACCGTGTCGTCGACCAGCGCGGTGCTGGTGTTGAGCTGCTGGCGCGCGCTGTTGACGGCGGCCTGGGCCACGGTCAGGTCATCGCGCGCATGGGAGATTTCTTCCAGGGCAATGGCGCCGCTGTCGGCCAGCACCTTGCGCCGGTTGTAGTTCTGCTGGGCCTTCTGCAATTCGGCCTGGCGGGTTTGCAGCTGGGCCTTGAGCGCATCGACGTTGCTGTACAGCCCGCGCACCTGGCGCACGCTGCGCGCAAGCTTCGCTTCGGCGGCCTGCAAGGCCACCTCGCTGTCGGCCGGGTCGAATTGCAGCAGCACTTGGCCGGCATGCACCAGGTCGCCGTCGTCGGCGCCGATGCTGGTGACGGTGCCGGTCACCAGCGGGGTGATCTCGACCACATTGCCATTGACGTAGGCGTCGTCGGTGCTTTCGTGCCAGCGCCCGACCAGGCTGTACCAGGCCCACGTGGCGGCCCCGGCGAGGATCAGCAGCAACAGCAGGGCAAGCAGCCAGGCCTTGCGCTTGCGTGTGCTGTCCGGTGCGGCAGGGATGGAGGTGTCAGCGGGAGTGGCCATGACAGTACCTTGGAAAATGCGTGACAGGGATCAACGGTCGCCGAAACGGCGGATCGTCAGGGGGTCGCCGGCGCCGAGCAGGATTTTCGCCAACAGGCCTTCGAGGGTCTTGAGCTCCTCGGGCTGCAACACGCCGACCAGCTCGTTCATCGCCGCCGCGCCCACCTGCGGCAGGCGATCGGCCAGGCGCTGGCCGTCGGCGGTAAGGGCCAGGCGCACCTGGCGGCGGTCATCCGGGCAGCGATTGCGCAGGATCAGGCCCTTCTGCTCGAGGCGGTCGAGCATGCGGGTCATCGAACCGCTGTCCAGGCCCAGGTAGCGGCACAGCTCAGCCGGGGTGTCGACCTGGTACTGGGTGACGATGATCAGCACCTTGAACTGCGCGGCGGTGACACCGTCGGCCTCCAGGTGCCAGTCGAGGATGCGGTCCTTCAACAACGCGGCGCGGCCGAGCAGCATGCCGATGGCGCAGGTCTGGAAATTTTCCGGGGTGAAATGGGACATCGGGGTCTGCTCGGGTAATTGTGTGAAAATATTACTGCCTAGGCAGTGAATGTCAAAGCTTTGATTAGCTGGCTAACTGAAAATTCATGCAGGGTCAGTGCGCTTTGTCGACTTGCCAGACGCGCACCGGCAAGGGTCTAGACTCAATGAACGACGCCCGGCCGCAGCGCACGGCCCGGGGCAACCAGCGTCAAGCGGGGGGCTGCCACACGTGGAGGTGTGCGATGAGCCAGTTCAAGCGATTGTTGGTCATGCTCGGCCCGCAGATGCGCTACAGCCCTGCCCTGCAGCGGGCCGCAGCACTGGCCGAATCCAGCGGCGCGTTGCTGGATATCAATGTGTTCGTCGATGATGTCGACACCTTTGGCCTGATGAGCGACAGCCGCGAGCGCGAACGCCAGCTTGATGACAATCGCCAGTGGCTGGCTGACGCCGCGCAGCAGCTACGCGACAGCGGGCTGGATGTCTCCACCGAACTGCTGCTGACCCGCGACCCGCTGGGCACGGTGCTGGAACAGGTCGAGCGGCTGGAGTGCGACCTGGTGGTCAAGGATGTACAGCACGAGCCGGTGCTCAAGCGCCTGCTGGTGACCCCGCTGGACTGGCAACTGCTCAAGGACAGCCCGGTGGCCGTGCACCTGGTCAGCGACATCCGCCTGCCCCTGCCCCGGCAGATCGCCGCTGCGGTGGACCTCAACAGCCATGGTGCTGGCGAACATCTGGACGAACAGGTGATCCATACCGCCCATGCCCTGGCTCTGCAATGCAATGCCGAGCTGCACCTGCTGCATGTGTGCGACGCCGCCAAGACCCACATCGCCGATTTCGGTGCGGGCACCGTGACCATGCCCGGCTTCGATGGCAGCGTGCGCACCGCCCAGCGCGCGGCGTTCAACCGTCTGGGCGACCATCACCAGATCGATCTGGAACGCCGGCACTTTCTGGAAGGCCCGGCGATCAAGGCGATCGCCCAGTACATCGGCCACAGTCGGGTCGATGTGATCGTCATGGGCAATCATCGCCACGATGCCCTGCAGACCTTCCTGGGCGGCACCACCGCCCATGTACTGGAGCATCCCCTGTGCAACGTGCTGGCGATCAAGGCCGTGCGCTAGGCGGGCGAACCGCGGTCAGAAGGCCTTGCTGTAGAACAGCGAGTACGACTCGATGCCGTCGTTGGGCTGCTTGAGGCCGGCGTTGGAGTAGTGGATGGCGCGAATGCCGATCTTCTGCTCGGCCGGCAGCTTCAGGCCGAAGCCGATGCGGTCCTCGAAGTTGACCGAGGAGCCCAGGCGCTGGTTACCCACATCGGTCTTGGAGAACGCCGCCAGGCCGATGCCGGCCTCGATGTACGGGGTGTAGGTGAAGCCGCTGAACTCATAGACGAACACTGGGCTGACCGACAGCGAATGGGCACCGCTGTAGTCGCCACCTTCCCAGTAGGTGTAGGCCGCATCCCAGTATCCGGTCAGGTGGCCGGTGCTGCTTTGCCACCATTGCTTGTCCCAGTCGAACGACAGGCCGATACGGTAGGTCATGTCGCCCTGGCCGGTGGCGCCCACGGCACCGGTTACCTGCGCGGCCTGGGCCAGGTTGGCCCCGGCGAAAGCCAGCACGACAGCGGCCAGCGAGCTGGCAAGACGGGTTCTCATCGACGACTTCTCCTGATGGTCTTCACGAACAGCCCGCACGTATGGCGCGCGGGCTGTGGCAAGCGGGGGCTATGCCCCTCGTTATGCACCGGCGGCCTGGCACATCCAACCAGGTCACAAGTGGTAATAATTTCTCGATTATCGACCGAACAGTCGGAAAGTTGAAAGTGCTTTGCCACTATTGGCCAGGAGCGCTGTTTTGAACGAGCGAAATCAGTCGTACACCGACTCTTCGTGTTCACCCAGCAACCGACGCTGGCGTGGCGTGGCCGCCGCCAGCACTTCGGGGTTGAAGCGCCAGTGCAGGTACGGCGAGAACTTCTGCGCCACCATGCGCCGGCCATAGTGCACCTGGAGCATGTCGCGCACCTGGCCGTTGCTGTGGTTGGCACCGCCGCCGTGCCAGAGATCGCTACGGAACACCAGGGCATCCCCCGCCTGGCACAGTAGCGGCCACACGCTCTGCCCTTGCCAGCTGTCCTCGCCCGCGCGTGGCGGGCGGCTGGCGCGGTGGCTGCCCGGCACCACGGTGGTCGGCCCCAGCGCCGGGTCGATGTCGCACAGGTACAACTGGGCAGTGAGGATTTGCGCAGGCAGGCTCAACTGCCCGCGCAGTTGCTCTGGCAGTTCCATGGACAGATGATCCAGGTGCAGCGCTATGCCGGGGTAGCCGGGATGGCTGCGCCAGGCGGTCTGCCCGATCACATGGCAATCACTGCCGAGCACGGTCTCCGCCAGCTCGATCAAGGGTGGCAGGTCGAGGAACGGCAGCCACAGCGGATCGCGGTTGAACACGCACTTGTAGTGTTCCAACAAGCCTTGATAGTCCCAATGCAACGGCTGCAAGTCGTCGATGGCGCAGCGCAGCAAGGCGACTTGCAGCGGCTCGAGCACGCCGCGGATCAACACATAACCCTGCTCGTCGAGGGTTTGCAGGCTGTCCACGACATCCCTCCTCTACCAGGCTCAGCGCCAGTTCAGGTCAACCCGCGCCGGGGACTTGCCGTCCACGGTCACCTGCTGCTGCACGGTCTGGCCGTCGGCATTGCCGGTCACGCGGTAATGCCCCGGGGGCAACTGCACGAGGATCAACGGCCCGACATCCTGAAGCGCCAGCACCGGCTGGCCCTGGGCCGACTGGATGTCCAGCGCCGCGCCGCTCTGGAACTTGCCCTCCGGCCCGGTGGACAGGGTGATGTGCAGGTCATAGCCGGGGGTGCGGCGCAAGGCGTTGGCTTCATCCTGGCCGATGCCGCCTTGCAGGTAGCGGATCCCGTTCTGCTGCTGTTCCTGCAACTGCACGGCTTGCGCGTCGATGGGGGCATTGAGGTCGGCGGCTGCCGCCAGTGTCCAGGGCATGGCCAGCGCCACCAGCAGCGCCGCGCAGAGCCCATAGTGATGAGTGCGCATGGTGCGTTCCTCCCTTGGAGGATGGTCTACACAGCGTTTGATGCCCACAGGCACTGGCTGTTCGGCGCCAGCGCAACCGTTGGTCAGTGCTGGCGGTCGTTGCCAGGCAGGGCGGCGTTACCCTCACAGGTACAAATTGCCCGAAACCGATGTGGGAGTGGGCTTGCCGGGGCGCCGGACTGCGTGCAATGCACCACGCGGGTGGCGCTCGATCTTGAGAACGCTGCAAAAAAGCCGGCAAGCACTTGGTGGCGATCACCCGACATCCCGACATGCAACTGCAGGAACCGCGTAAACCTGATTATCCAAAGCCCGCGATATCGCGTTCAGTCTCTATCCAAACGCGGCCTCGGTGCGCTTGAATTTAACGAAAAGAACAATAAATGCTATCCAGCACATACCAATGACCATGCAATACAAGGCAGTTTTCATACGCTTCTTCAAGTAAGCCGGAAATGCTCGATAATCCTCCGGATCCAGCGCCCCCATGCGGATCGATAGTGTTGGCCAAATCAATGCGTCTGTCATTGCGCTGACCGTCATGCAGCGAAACTTCAGGGTGACACTCCCTCCCTTTCTCAGTTCCTCATACAGGCATTGACTGCGTTGCAAGGCCACGCACATCACCTCATAGTGCCGAGAGGCTGCAATATGCACATGGATCGCCATGCCTGCGAACATCACAACAAATGGAATCAACAAAGCGACGATCTTGAAATCTGGCGGCCAGTCACTCAGATCGATCATAAACGCGCTCATATATTCCTTCTCCGAACATTTCGCCACCTTTGCCGATCAGTGTTGCACCCGCATAAGAGCCAGTGCCGACCATCGCTATTCCGCAGACTGCTCGCCCCCAGGGACCGAAGTAGCAAACGTACTTGATTGCCGACTGCCCGGCCAAAGCGCCAGCTGTTCCTCCGGCCAACCCACCCGCAAAGCTGCCTGTCTCAGTGAACCTAATCCGTTTGCACTCTTCGGTCTCCCCCGCCCGGCACGCCTCGTAGATCTTCATGTACGACGAAGTCGCCCCCAACCCCACCGCCACATGCCCGCCGTATTTCAGGTACTTGGTCATCTTCGCCACCTCATCCAGGTGCGTCGCATACCCTGGAATAGCCCCCGGCGCACCGGCCTTCGACCAGTGATGCACCAGGCTCTTGGTCGAGATCCCCAGCCCACGGCGCAGGTCCTCGTGTTGCCCCAGGTTCAGGTACTTGCCGAGAAACGCGCTGCGCAGTTGCGCGTTCAGCTGGCCATACAGCGCCTTGCGCTCGGCGAAAAACTGCGGGCTGTTCAGGTGCCGATGTGCGATGAACTCGCGCTGGTGCAAGCGCTCGATGCCGTTGAGCGTGTCCGTCACCTGCCCCAGCCCTCGCGACAGCATGTCCTTGCCTACCCCCATCGACTGGCTCGCGCCGTTGAGCACGCCGGCGATCTCGGCCATGTGCCGCATCATGAAGTCGGCTTCCTCGGTACTGAGCAGCGCCAGCGACGCCCGGGCACTGCGCGCCGCGGCCATCAGCTCGGCTTCTTCGCGGGTGCAGGCGTAGCTGCGCTCGGGGGCGCCGAGCACGAACAGCTCGCCCGCCTTGAAGCCCAGGTCGAAGGTGGGGTTGAGCCGGCGCACCAGCGACAGCGGCAGGTTGCCCGGCAGCGCAGCCAGCTGTTGCAGCACCTGCTCGCCGGTCATGCTGCGCGGCACGATGTAGAAGCCGGGTTGCAGCGCGGCAGGGGTCGCCACGGCGGCCTGTGGGGAGGGGGCGGCATGCTGGGCAGCCACAGATGAGGATGCAGGAGCATTGGCCGGGGCGGCATCCGACGCTGCGATCAGGCGGTTGCTGCCCAGCGGGCAGCCACAGCGTACGCGGGCGCCATCGACGACGGTGGGCACGCCATCCTGGAGGAAGCGCTGTTCGCCATCGATGAGGGTGCCCACCTGTCCGCACTTCGGGCAGGCGGTGGTCTGGTCGCCTTCGAGCAGCCAGGCGCGGCCATTCACGTTACCCGCTGCGCGGTCACCGATGCAGGTGGCGCCGGTGGTGGTGCGGTCGCCCACCAGGCCTTGGCCCTTGCCGTAGATTACGATGCGATAGGTCATGGGCGCTCACCTGCGGCGATGCCCTTGAAGTGGTTGCTGATCATGCGGCCTTTCCTTGTGCGCAGAAAACGCCGAACGCTAGCAGCTCGATGACGCCTCCGGCGGCGCCGGAAGCAGATCAGGAAACGTCCTACAGCAAAGGCGGAATGCTCACTCGGCCATGGCTTGCCCTGAACAACAAACATCCTCGAGTTGTGATCTGTCAGAAGGATGGAACCACCTTGCGCCGCATTCACACGCCATATGCAGCACCAGCAGCGCCAACGCGATGCCGGGTCGTGCCAACAAGGCGGACGGTGGAGACCTCACAGGCATAATTGGCCCGAAACAAACGTGGGAGCTGCGGTTCGCCGCTGCGACTTGCCAGCGATGCGCCGCGCGGGCGGCGCTCGATCTCAAGAGCGCTGCAAAAACACCGGCAGGCACCTGGTGGCCCTCACTCGATATCCAGACATGCACACCCAGGCCCCCGCGTAATTCTGCTTATCCAAGTCCAGCGGTGTGGCGCCCAGATGCCTGTCTTGGGATCGCATGACGGCCACCAAGTGCCTGCCGACAGGTTCGCAGCGCTCTCAAGATCGAGCGCCGCCCGCGCGGCGCATCGCCGGCAAGCCGGCTCCCACATCTTGCGCGGTCTCTGTAGGAGCGGCCTTGCCGGGGCGCCGGACCGGTCGGAAAGGGCCGCAGAGCGGCCCCGGCGATCTTGGGCGTACCCGAGATCCTGGGGGCGCTGCGCACCCCGTTCGCGACACAAGGCCGCTCCTACAAGATCCTGCGCAAGACAGTTGCTCCCACATCTGTTTCGGGCCAGTTTTGCCTGTGAGGTCTTCACTGTCCGCCTTGTTGGTACGACGCGGTTTCTGCATGGACGCTAGCGCCATTCAATGCCCGCTGCGCAACATCTCCCTGGGCACATACTTGCCTATCTCATACTTGCCAATGGCCGCCCGGTGCACCTCGTCCGGGCCGTCGGCCAGGCGCAGGGTGCGCTGCATCGCGTACATATAAGCCAGCGGGAAATCGCCGCTCACGCCCGCGCCACCGTGGATCTGGATCGCCCGGTCGATCACCTTCAGCGCCACGTTCGGCGCCACCACCTTGATCTGCGCGATCTCGCTGCGCGCCACCTTGTTACCCACGGTGTCCATCATGTACGCGGCCTTGAGCGTCAGCAGCCGGGCCATGTCGATCTCCATGCGCGAATCGGCGATCTTGTCGACGTTGCCACCCAGGCGCGCCAGCGGCCGGCCGAAGGCAGTGCGCTCTACCGAGCGTTTGCACATCAGCTCCAGGGCGCGTTCGGCCATGCCGATCGAGCGCATGCAATGGTGAATGCGGCCAGGGCCAAGGCGGCCCTGGGCGATCTCGAAGCCACGGCCCTCACCGAGGAGCACGTTCTCGTAGGGCACGCGCACATTCTCGAACAGCACCTCGGCATGGCCGTGGGGCGCATCGTCGTAGCCGAACACTGGCAGCGGGCGGACGATCTTCACCCCGGGCGCGTCGGTGGGCACCAGGATCATCGAGTGTTGCTGGTGGCGCTGGCCGTCCGGGTTGGACAGGCCCATGAAGATCATCACCTTGCAGCGCGGGTCGCAGGCACCGGAGGTCCACCACTTGCGGCCGTTGATCACCCACTCGTCGCCATCGCGCACAGCCGTGGCGGCCATGTTGGTGGCGTCCGACGAGGCCACGTCGGGTTCGGTCATGGCGAACGCCGAGCGGATCTCGCCGCGCAGCAGCGGCTCCAGCCACTGGGCCTTCTGTGCCTCGCTGCCGTAACGCACCAGCACTTCCATGTTGCCGGTGTCGGGCGCCGAGCAGTTGAACGGCTCCGGCCCCAGCAGCGAGCGGCCCATGATCTCGGCCAGCGGCGCATATTCAAGGTTGGTCAGCCCCGCGCCGTACTCCGACTCGGGCAGGAACAGGTTCCACAGGCCCTCGGCGCGGGCCTTGGCCTTGAGTTCTTCCATGATCGCGGTGGGCTGCCAGCGGTCGCCCTCGGCAACCTGGCGCTCGAACACCGGCTCGGCCGGGTACACGTATGCGTCCATGAATGCGCTGACACGCTCGCGCAGCGCTTGGACCTTGGGCGAATAGGCGAAATCCATCGGGGCTACCTTCCGTCAATGAAGAACATGGGCAGAGCCTAGAACAGCCGCCCTTCATCCACCTAGTCTATTTTCTACGTGTATAAACATTCATAACCGATATATGATCGGCCAATAACTCCAACAAAGAGCGGCGCCCATGAACCTCAGCAAGGTCGACCTCAACCTGTTCATCGTCTTCGACGCCATCTACACCGAAGCCAACCTGACCCGCGCCGGGCAGATCGTCGGCATCACCCAGCCGGCAGTGTCCAACGCCCTGTCGCGCCTGCGCGAAACCTTCAACGACCCGCTGTTCGTGCGCACCGCGCAAGGCATGGTGCCCACGCCCATGGCGCAGAACATCATCGGCCCGGTGCGCAACGCCCTGTCGCTGCTGCGCACCTCGGTGCAGGAAAGCCGCATCTTCAACCCGCTGCAGGCCAGCAAGACCTTCCGCATCAGCATGACCGACCTCACCGAGGCGGTGATCCTGCCGCCGCTGTTCCAGCGCCTGCGCCGCCTGGCTCCGGCACTGGTGATCGAGAGCTTCCCGTGCAAGCGCCGCGAGACCACCAAGGAGCTGGCCGCCGGGCGCCTGGATTTCGCCGTCGACGCGCCGCTGAACACCGACCCGCAGGTGCGCCACGTCAAGCTGATGCAAGACCGCTACGTCTGCGCCATGCGCCCCGGCCACCCGCTGGCCGACAGCAAGCTCACCCTCGACAGCTACCTGGGCATGACCCATATCCATATCTCCAGCCGCCGCAACGGCCTGGGCTATGTCGACCTGGCCCTGGGCAAGATGGGCGTGCAGCGCCGCGTGGCGCTGCGCTCGCAGCATTACCTGATGGCCTCGCTGGTGCTGCAGCAGACCGACATGGTGATGACCGTGCCCGAGCGCTTCGCCCGTCGCCACCAGTTGCCGCACCAGCCGCTGCCAGTGGAGGTCCCGGCCCTGGAAACCCACTTGTACTGGCACGAGAGCACCGACCAGGACCCGGCCAACCGCTGGATGCGCGAGCAGATCATCGAGCTGTGCGAACGGGTGGTGGTGCAAGAACAACAAGCCCTGGAAAGTGCATGATGCCAGCGCGCCATTAGCACACCCGTGCTATCGGCCGGCGTCGGGTCCCGTGCTACCGTCGACAGCGTTCTCCTCAAGTAAAAACAGGCTCCGCACCGCCACCTCCAGCGGCTGCGGGGCCCTGCAAAGGACCCTGCCGACATGAAGACTACCCTCGCCACCCTCACCCTCGCCGCCCTGTTCCTGACCGGCTGCGCCACCCCCAAGCAGTGGGAGGCCACCGGCGGCAGCAAGAATGATGGCGTGGTCCAGACCTCCTATGAACTCGGCCAGTTCGAAAGCGGCCAGACCGACGCCGGCCAGGGCCTGGCCGTCGCCACCGCACGCTGCAAGACCTGGGGCTACAAGGGCGCCGAGATCACCGGCAGCGAAAAGAACATCTGCCGCACCATGGGCCAATACAACTGCCTGCAAACCACCATCACCCAGGATTACCTCTGCCAGAAGTAACCCTTCCTCGCGCCCGGGCCGGCAATGGGCGTGGTCGGCTTTGCCGGGATGTGCCTGATGGCGCTGGTGATGGTGGGCAAACCAGCGCCCTGGCAATGGTTCTGACACTCACGTCACCAGCTGGAGAAAATTTTTCTCCAGCCCAGCACAAATAGAGAATTAACAAACAAAAGACATTAAAGCGCTGGGACAGAAGGAAAAACCTTCATTCCCCAGGCCCCGTAACATGCCGTTCATGGATGCCGACTGGCGGCGTCCCGCACGGACAAGCCCACGATGACCCACGCCACGCCCCTCTACTTCGATTACGCCGCCACCACCCCCGTCGACGACCGGGTCATCGAGGCCATGCTCGGTTGCCTGGGGCGCGCGGCCACGTTCGGCAACCCCGCCTCCAGCGGCCACTTCCACGGCCAGGCTGCCCGCCAGGTGGTGGACCACGCCCGACGCCAGGTGGCCGAGCGCATCGGCGCGCACCCAGACGACGTGGTCTGGACCTCCGGCGCCACCGAGTCCAACAACCTCGCGCTCAAGGGCATCGCCCAAGCGTTCGAACAGCCCGGCCACCTGGTCACCAGCCAACTCGAGCACAAGGCGGTGCTGGACACCGTGGCAGAACTGGAGCGCCAAGGTTGGGCGGTGACCCGCCTGGCCCCCGATGCCAACGGCCTGATCCAACCCGAAACCGTGCGCGCAGCACTGCGCACGGACACCCGCCTGGTGTCGCTGATGGCGGTGAACAACGAACTCGGCACCCTCACCGACTTCGCCGCCATCGGCGCCCTGGTGCGCGCGCACGGCGCCCTGCTGCACGTGGACGCCGCCCAGGCGGTGGGCAAGGTGCGCATCGACCTGGCCGCCCAGGCGGTCGACCTGATGTCGTTCTCAGCGCACAAGGTGTATGGCCCCAAGGGCATCGGCGCGCTGTACGTCGGCCCCCGCGCCCGCAACGGCCTGCGCGCGCAGATGCACGGTGGTGGCCATGAGCGCGGCTTGCGCTCCGGCACCCTGGCCACCCACCAGATCGTTGGTATGGGCAGTGCCTTCGAGCTCGCCGGCCAACCAGGCGATGCCGAACACCAGCGCCTGGAGCAGCTCGCCCGACGCCTGCGCGACGGCCTGCTGGCGCTGCCTGGGGTGTCGCTCAATGGCTGTGCGGCACAGCGCATTCCCCACACCCTCAACCTGCGAATCGAGGCCAGCGGCTTCAACAGCCGTCTGCTGGCCAGCGAGCTGGCGCTGTCCACCACTTCGGCGTGTAATTCGGCGAGCAATGCGGCCTCCCACGTGCTGCTGGCGCTCGGGCTGAGCGAGCAACAGGCGCGAAACAGCGTGCGCCTGAGCATTGGCCGCTACACCAGTGAGGCAGAGGTGGAAAAGGCGATCGAGGTGTTCACGCGGGTAATCGGCGCCGCAGCCGCTGCACTCTGGTAGTAGACGTTCACGCTGCGCGGTAAAGCCTCAGCCCAGGTTGAACACCACCGTCGCCCGTATCAGCGCGATGAAGGCCCGCTCATTGAGCCGGTCGCCTTCGAACAGGTCGATGGCACGCCGCTTGCCGCCATCGAGGCTGGCGTTGAACAGCCCGGCCGGGTCGTCCAGGTGCGCGCCATTGAGGAAGGTCAGCTTGAGCTTGTCCTTGTAGCATTCCCCGGTGCAGATGATGCCGGCATGGCACCACACCGGCGTACCCAGCCACTTGATTTCTTCGCGCACCACCGGGTCGGCCTTGCGGATCAGGGCGCGTATGTGGGCCAGACGGCGCCCGCGCCAGTCGGTCAGGGCGGCGATACGGGCATCGATCATCTGCGAGGCGGTGGGGTTCGGCACGGCAATATCCTTCTGCAATGAAGGCGTGAGTATTGACCACGCCCTGCCTGTCAGTCAGCCCGTTGGCGGACGCTTTCAGAACCGTCTTGCAGAAGAACAGCTGCCGATATGTAGGACGTCTCTGAACTTGAAACCAATCATGTCAGGCCAAACAGCTTGGGAAGTTTCCTGCGGTCTCGTAGGAATAGCAGCATTGGCGGGGAAACAGCACGGGAACTAACTTCGCCTGGTCAGGTGATGTACATCGTCCTGGCATGGCGGCCCTGCGCGGGCAGGTACTCACTGACCGGTTTTATCGTGGCCGGATCAACACCCCGCGCAAGGCTGCCCCTGGGGATGGGCAGGCGGATCCCCCAGGGGCGAGGTGATGCGCTTACAGGAAGGTGAACACCTCGGCCGCTGGCAGGCGCGACTTGCCCAGCCCGGCGTTGAAGTCCTCTTCACTGTGGTAGCCCAGGCTCAGCACCACCACGCTGGTGTAGCCGCGCTCGCGCAGGCCCAGTTCAGCATCCATCACCTTGGGGTCGAAACCTTCGATCGGCGTGGCGTCCAGACCATACGCCGCGGCCCCCAGCAGCGCGGTGCCCAAAGCCAGGTAGGTCTGCTTCTCCATCCAGTGCTGCAAGTCCTTGTTGTCGTGACGGTGCAGGTTGACGTAGAAGCGCCGGCTCTGGTCCTGGCCCGCCTTGGCCTCGTCACTGCGGAAACGACCGTCCTTGCCTTCCTGCTCCAGCACCGCGTGCAGGTGCGCCTCGGTCATGTCGGTGCGGGTGGCGAACACGATCACGTGGGACGCATTGAGGATCTTCGCTGTGTTGTAGGTGAAGCCCACCTCGGTGCTCTTGGCCAGGCGCGCCTTGCCTTCGGCGGTGTCGGCGACGATGAAGTGCCAGGGCTGCGAGTTGACCGACGAAGGGCTGTGGCGCAGCTGTTCGAGCAACGCGTCGATGGTGGCCTGGGGGATGCGACGGCTGGCATCGTAGGCTTTGGTGGTGTAGCGGCGCTTGGCCAGGGCAACGGTGTCCATCAGCGGTGACTCCTTGGATGATCGGGATTGAGGCGCATCTTATCTTCGCCACCGCAAAGAAAAACCAGCACAATGCAGCAACACTTTCATCCCTGGAGTGAAAATGCTGCGCCTCGCCGACCTCGAACTGTTCACCCGCGCCGCTGCGCTGGGCAGCTTCACCGCCGCCGCCCACGAGGCCGACCTGCTGCCCGGCCAGGTGGCCGCGGCGATCAAGCGCCTGGAGCGCGAACTCGACGTGCGCCTGTTCGCCCGTACCACCCGCAGCCTGCGCCTGACCGCCGAGGGCGAGCTGTACCTGCCCACCGCGCAACGCGTGCTCGACACCCTGCGCCAGGGCCGCGAAGACTTGCACGGTGACCACAGCAGCCTGCGCGGTGTATTGCAGGTGGCGGCGCCCTCGGACCTGGGGCGCAACCTGCTGCGCCCGTGGTTGAGCGCGTTCCGCCGCGAGCACCCCGGCCTGAGCCTGCGTTTCCTGCTCTCCGACCAGATGGCCGACCTGTACCGCGACCCGGTGGATGTCGCCATCCGCTACGGCCTCAACGAAGACGCCAACTACATCGCCCTGCCCCTGGCCCCCTGGAACCGTCGGGTGGTGGTCGCCGCCCCCGACTACCTGGCCCGCCACGGCCGGCCGCTAACGCCCGAAGCACTGCAGCAGCACGACTGCCTGCTGTACTCGCAGCAAAGCCGGGTGTACGACAAATGGCGCCTGGGCAACCGCACCGTGCAGGTACGCGGCCCGCTGTTCAGCGACGACGCCGACGTGGTACGGCGCTGGGCCCTGGAAGGCGAAGGCATCGTCTACAAGTCATGGCTGGACGTCAGCGCCGACATCGCCGCCGGTGCCCTGGAGATCGTGCTGCCCGAATACCCCGGCGAATCCACCCCGGTCACGTTGGTGTGCCCGCACCGCAAGCAGCTCACCCCGGCGGTGGCGCAGTTGCATGGCTGGCTGCGCGAACGCTTCGACGCGTTGCGCCCGGAGGGCGTGTTGCAGCCCGTCGGCCCCGGCGTATAGTGGCGTTTCCCCCGACTGCAAGGAGCTGTCATTCATGCCTAGCCTGGAGTTTCTGATCACCGCCCTGATCATCGTGCTGATCCCCGGCAGCGGGGTCATCCTCACCGTCTCCAGCGCATTGGTTGCCGGGCGCCGTGCCTGCCTGTGGACCGCGCTGGGCTGCACCCTGGGCATCGTCCCGCACCTGCTGGCCTCGGTGCTCGGCCTGTCGGCACTGCTGCACGCCAGCGCCCTGGCGTTCCAGGGCCTGAAGTTCGCCGGGGTGGCCTACCTGCTGTACCTGGCCTATGCCACCTGGCGTGATCGCGCAGCCTTCGCCGTGGACGAAAAAGCCCCGCCAGCCGCCGCCAGCCAGCGGGTGCTCAAGGCCTGCCTGCTGAACATCCTCAACCCCAAGCTGACGCTGTTCTTCCTCGCCTTCCTGCCGCAGTTCATCGCCCCGCAGGCAGGCTCGGCCACCGTGCAGATGCTCGGCCTGAGCGCAGTGTTCATGCTGATGACCTTCATCGTCTTCGTGCTCTACGGCCTGCTCGCCCACCTGTTCCGTCGCGCGGTGATCGACTCGCCCAAGGTTCAGGCCTGGTTGCGCCGGGGCTTTGCCGCCTCGTTCGCCGGGCTGGGTATCAACCTGGCGTTCGCTCAGCGCTAAGGACTGCACAATCGTTCTAAACACCCGCGCCTGCCACTGAGCGCCCAGGTGGCTCGCGATTACCTGCACGCGCACGTCGACCAGGACATCGGCCTGGGCCTGGGCGAGTTGCTGCTGGTGACAGCCTGGTCGGCGCTGCTGGTGTAACGCCCGCTTGGCCAGGAGCGCTCAGCCAAAGTAGTAACGATCAAGGCTGCCCTTGCCGAAGTAACGCTCGTACTCCTGGATGGCATACAGGTCCATCATCCCGGCGATGTAGTCGGTCACCAGGCGTTGCTGGCAGTCATTGATCGACCGTAGCTCCGGCGGCAGGAGCATGTTGCCCTTGTTGTACTGCGGGTCGCTGTAGACTTCGAACAACTTCCTGATGACCTGCTCGCCCTTCTTTTCGTACAACTGCACGTCCTTCTTGCGCAGGATTGCCTTGAACAGCAGTTTTTTCAGGCCCTCGGCCAACTTGGCGTGCGCCTTGTAACCCAGCTTGCCGTCGACCAAGCCGATATCGGAACACAGAATGTGCACGATCTTGGAGGTCAGCTCCTTCTTCAGCACCATGGCGTACTCTTCCGAAGTGCCTAACCGTTTGGCCTGCATGGCATCGGCCTGAACCTCCTTGGCCAAGGTCTCGATGACCGGGTAGGCCTCGCTGAAGCGCGCGCTGATCTTGAACTCGTGGAGGATCTCGCCAAGGCTGATCAGGCCAAAACTCAAGGCATCCTCAAGGTCGTGGGCGGCATAGGCAATCTCGTCGGCCAGGTCCATGATTTCGGCGTCGATGCTCTTGCTGATGTGCAGTTCCTTCTTGTCCAGCTCGGCGCTGAGGAACGCGTGGTCATCGTCGTAGAGGAATTTCTTCGGATTGTTCTGGCGCAGGTGGAAATACTTGGTCACCGCCATCAGCGTGCGTACGTTCAGGTTCAGCCCGTCGTAGGCATGGTGCTTGCGCTCAAGCGTGCGCAGGATGCGAAACGCCTGGGCGTTGCCCTCATAGCCGCCACACCCGCCGCACAGCTCGTTTAGCACGGTTTCGCCATGGTGGCCGAACGGCGGGTTGCCAATGTCGTGGGCCAGCGCGGCCGCCTCGACGACTACGGTTTCCCTCATGTTCAGGTCACTGGCAATGGAGCGGGCGATCTGTGCCACCTCAAGGCTATGGGTCAGGCGATTACGATTGAAGCGCCCCGCGTCGATACCCAGCAACTGCATCTTGCCTTGCAAGCGGCGGAACGAGGAGGAGTACAAGATCCGTGCATAGTCCCGCATCAGTGCCTGACGCCCCATGGAGCGCCCATGGTCCACCGCGTGGACACGGTACTCCAGGACTGCGGCCTGCGCTTCCTGCTCCTTGGCATACTCGATCACTTCGTTGTCGTACATGGCCTTGTCCTGTCATGCATTGGTGGGATTGGTGAGTCGGCAGGACATAACTAGATGACGGTACAAGCGCCGTCAAACAACGTCATGTTTGACCCAGGCCTTGATCAGGCCATTTGCCACGCACAGGCGCCAAGCGCATGCAGTACACTCGCCAGCCTGACCGTGCCCAAGGCCCCACCCCATGCCCCGTTTGCCGAACCTGCTGCTCCCCTTCCTGCTGCTCGCCGCCCTCGCCGCCTGCGACCAAAAGCCCAGCCGCGAAGAACAGATCCTCGCCAACCTGCCTTTGCAGGAGGCCTACGAGCACAACATCGGGCGCATGGCGCAGTTGCTGGCCATGACCCACCCGCAAGTGCCCGAAGAACAGATCAAGACGGTGCTGCGCAAGCACCTCACCGTCGAGGACCAGCGCCAGGACCTGTTCAAGCTCTACAGCGAGCAGCACTTCAGCGACGCCGAGTTCGACACCATCGTCGCCGCCACCCGCGACCCGGCCAAGGCCAAGGCGCTGGGCGAGACCGAGGAAGGCAAGCGCCTGAGTGAGAAACTCACCGGTTTCATGCGCGAAAGCGCCCGCGACCCGCAGGTGCAGGCGGTGGCCGAAGAACGGATGCAGCAGGTCGAGAAGGAGCTGCGAGGTCTGCAACAGGCCGCCCCGTGATGCCATGTCATGCCAGCAAGGCGGACGGCGGTGACCTCACAGGCAAAACTGGCCCGAAACAGATGTGGGAGCCGGCTTGCCGGCGATGCGCCGCGCGGGCGGCGCTCGATCTCAAGAACGCTGCAAGAGCACCGGCTAGCACCTGGTGGCCCTCAAGCGATACCCAGACATGCACCCGCAGGCCAGCGCGCAATACTGCTTATCCAAGTCCAGCGGTGTGACACCCATGCGCCTGTCTTTAGATCGCATGAGGGCCACCAAGTGCCTGCCGACAGCTTTGCAGCGCCCTCAAGATCGAGCGCCGCCCGCGCGGCGCATCGCCGGCAAGCCGGCTCCCACATCTGTTTCGGGCCAGCGATGCCTGTGAGATCACCCCTGTCCGCCAACAAGGCCTACATGTAACAAACCTTGTCTTAAAATTGTCATGTTGCGGTCATAGGATTGACCCAAACCTGACATTTTCCTCAAGGATGACCCAGCCATGCGTCGCGTCGTGTTCAACCAGAAAGGCGGAGTCGGCAAGTCCAGCATCGCCTGCAACCTCGCCGCCGCCAGTGCCGCCGAGGGCTATCGCACGCTGCTGGTGGACCTCGACCCGCAGGCCAACGCCACCTTCTACCTCACCGGGCTCACCGGCGATGCAATCCCGTCGGGCATCGCCGACTTCTTCCGCCAGACCCTCGCCCCCGCCCCGGCCACCGGCAAGCAGCACCGGGTGGCGATCACCGAAACCCGCTACGCCAACCTGCACCTGGTCACCGCCAGCCACGACCTTGCCGACCTGCAAGGCAAGCTGGAGAGCAAGTTCAAGATCAACAAACTGCGCAAGCTGCTGGTGGCGCTGTCGGCGGACTACGAGCGCATCTACATCGACACCCCGCCAGCGCTGAACTTCTACACGTTCAGCGCCCTGGTGGCGGCCGAGCGGCTGCTGATCCCCTACGACTGCGACAGCTTCTCGCGCCAGGCGCTGCTCAGCGTGATGGCCGAGGTCGAGGAACTGCGCCAGGACCATAACCCGGCGTTGCAGGTGGAAGGCGTGGTGGTCAACCAGTTCGCCAACCGCACCGCCCTGCACCAGACCCTGGTCGAGCAGTTGCGCAGTGAAGGGCTGCCGGTGCTGCCGGTGTACCTGAGCAGCTCGATCAAGATGCGCGAGTCCCACGAAGCCGCAGTGCCGCTGGTGCACCTGGCACCCCGGCACCGCCTGGCGCAGGAATTCGTCGAGCTGCTCGACGTGCTGGAGCGGGCCGCCTGAGGCTCAGCCCGCCAGCGCCTGGCCGATGCGTTGCGCCAGGGCCTCGAGCATACCCGGCACCTCGGCGACCACCTCGCCCATGCGGGCGAAGTCGTGGGTCATGCCGGCCTTGACCTCGCAATCGATCGCCAGGCCCGCCGCGCGCACGCGCTCGGCGTAGGCCAGTCCTTCGTCCAGCAACGGGTCGAACTCAGCCAGCCACAGTACGGTTGGCGCCAGTTGCGCCGGCAGCTCGGCGTAGATCGGCGAGAAACGCCAGTCCAGCCGGTCCGCCGTTTCGCGTTCGTACTGGCGGTAGAACCAGCGCAGCGAGTCCTTTTCCAGCAGATAGCCTTCGGCGAAGCGCTCCAGCGAGGCACGCTCCACGGCTGCGTCCAGTACCGGGTACAGCAGCACCTGCACCCGTGGCTGCAACGGCAACTGCTCCGGCGCCGAAGCTGCGCGGATGGCCAGCGCCGCCACCAGGCTGCCGCCGACACTGTCACCGGCCAGTGCTACCCGCCCGGCGTCCAGGCCATGCCGTGCGCCTTCGGCCAGCAGCCAAAGCGCTACATCCTCGGCGTCGTTGAAGGCGGTGGGGAACTTGTGCTCCGGGGCCAGGCGATAGTCGGCTGCCAGCACCACGAAATCCCCGGCCAGCGCCAGGCGCCGGCACAGGGTGTCGTGGGAGTCGAGGCTGCCGACCACGTAGCCGCCTCCGTGGAAATACAGCAGCACCGGGCGTGCCTGCGCACTCGGTTGCGCCCGCTGATAGGCGCGCGCCGCCAGCTGCGCGCCATCGCGGGTGGCGATGCTCAGCTGGGTGACTTCGAGGTTGCCGGCCGGGGCGCTGTCCAGCAGCAGCGAGGCCGCCTCGAACTGGCGCCGTGCTTCTTGGGGGGTCAGTTCGTGCATGGGCTGGCTCTTGCCGGTCAGGCGACCGAACTCGACCAGTTCGAGGAATCCTTCAATATCGGGGTGCAGCGGCATCGTTCGGCCTCCAGAAAAAATCACGCTCGACTCACTGACGTAAGTCGAGCGTGGGTATTTAGTCGCGGGGGCTGAGTGAGGGGTTTTCGAGGTGGGTTTTCGAGGTGGGTTTTCGAGGTGTTTGGCGAGAGGGTTGTGGCGCCCTTGAGATCGAGCGCCGCCCGCGCGGCGCATCGCTGGCAAGCCAGCTCCCACATTTGTTTCGGGCCAATCCATCCTGTGANGTCTCCACTGTCCGCCTTGGTGCATGACTCAAGTCTGGTGGGGCGGCATCAGCGCCAACGCTGAAACCGCGTCGTACAAACAGGGCGGACAGTGGAGATGGACCAGAAATAACTGGCCCGAAACAGATGTGGGAGCTGGCTTGCCAGCGATGCGCCGCGCGGGCGGCGCTCGATCTCAAGATCGCTGCAAGACCATCGCCTGACCCTACACCTGCCCCACCATTTCCCCCTGCAAAGTGGCAATCAACCCATCCAGGCATTCAACCCGGTGCAGGATGTCATAGTGACTGGCCTGCACCACTTCACTGGCGACAACCCGCGGCTGCTGCGCCAACAACGCCGCCCGCTCCCCCGTCACATTACCGCTGGCCCACCAGCAGCGCAGCGCCGCCTTTGGCACCGGCAACACCGGCAACTCCCGCGACAACTGCTTGAGCCGCTGGCTGACGATAAAGGTGTGCGCCAGCTCGTCGGCACCCAGCAGCGCCAAGCCATCAGCCTGCTCCGGCAGCGCCTGGATCACCCCGTCGATCAACCCAGCCACCTGCGCCGGCTCGACCACCTGGCACCCTGCAAGCACCGGCTGCACCGCCGCCGGGTCCATTCCCAGGGTGGCACAAAGGAATTCCTGCAAGTCCTCACGCGCCTCGTCGGCAACCGGCTCCACATCCAACGGCACATAGCTGTCCACCAGGCCCAACCAACGCACCGCCTGCCCCTGGCCCTCCAGCTCACGGCTGACCAGCAACGCCAGGGCGCCACCAAGCGACCAGCCGACCAGGTGATACGGCCCTTCCGGCTGCTTGGCGCGGATGGCCGCGGCATAGTCGACCGCCATCTGTTCCAGCGAGCTGTCCTGCCACTGTCGGTCCAGCAGCATCCGGCACTGCACGCCATACACCGTGCGCAGCCCTTCCAGGCGGCGTGCCAGCGGCTCGTAGTCGAACACCGTGCCAAAGCCTGCGTGCAGGCAGAACAGCGGTGCGCTGTCGGCCACCTGCTGGTTGAGCAGCAACAGCGGCTCCGGCGCCTGGGCCTGGCCTGCGGTCAGCCCTTCGATGGTCGGGTTGGCCATCATGTCGCGCAGCTTCAGCTCGAAGCCCAGCGCTGGTATCGCCCGCACCTTGGAGATCACCTTGAGGGTGCGCAGCGAATCGCCGCCCAGCTCGAAGAAGTTGTCGGTGATGCCCACCTGCTCGACCCCCAGCACCTGCTGCCAGATCTGCGCCAGGCTTGCCTGCAACGGCGTGCGCGGCGCCACGTGGCGGCGGCTGGCGAAGTCCGGGTCGGGCAATGCCTTGCGGTCGAGCTTGCCGTTGGGGGTCAGCGGGAACTGTGCCAACACCACCACCTGGGCCGGCACCATGTAGTCCGGCAGGCGCTCGCGCAGGGCCGCCAGCAGGCGCTGGGCCAACCCCTCCTCGGCCGCCGCCACCACATAACCGATCAACTGACGGCCTTGCGGGGTGTCGCGCACCACCACCAGGGCATCCTTGATCCCTGCCTGCTCACGTAGGCGCGCTTCGATCTCGCCCAGCTCGATACGGAAGCCCCGCACCTTGACCTGGTGATCGACCCGGCCCACATAGTCGACCACGCCATCGGCACGCATGCGCACCAGGTCGCCGGTGCGGTACAGCCGCGCCCCCGGCGCGCCGAACGGGTCGGCGACGAAGCGCTCGGCGGTCTGCTGCGCATGCCCATGGTAGCCACGGGCAACGCCCTCGCCACCGATGTACAGCTCACCGACGAAGCCCGGCGGCAGCGGGTTGAGGTCGCCATCCAGCACATACAGCGTGCGCGCCCCCACGGCCAGGCCGATCGGCGCATACATCGCCTCGCAGTGCCCGCTCACCGGGGTCGTCCACAGCAATGGCGTGACCACCGTCTCGGTCGGGCCGTAGCCGTTGACCAGGTACTGCGGCGCGAGGCTGCGCTTGACCCGCTCGAAGCTGGCGTCCGGTACCGCATCGCCGCCGAAGCAGTAGATGCGCACCGGCGGCGCCTCGCCCAGCGCCTCGGCCTGTTCGGCCAGCTCCAGCAGGTAGGCCGGCGGGAAACAGGCGATGCTGATGCGCTGGGCCTTGAGCACCTGCAGGGTCTGCTCAGCGGTCCACAGGCTGTTGTCACGGATCACCAGGGTGCCGCCGCTGATCAGGGTGGTGATCCAACGCTCGTGGGCACCGTCGAAGGCGAACGACATGAAGTGCAGCTCGCGGCTGCTGCTGTCCATCTCGTACAGCCGGGCGATGGCCTGCACGTGCATGCTGATGGCGCCATGGGCCACCGCCACGCTCTTGGGCTTGCCGGTGGAACCGGAGGTGTAGATCAGGTAGGCCAGGCCCAGGTCACGGGCGGCCGGCAGGGTCGTGTCGGCCACCGGCGCGTCGAGGTCCAGGGTGTCCACCGCCAGGCAATTCAGCGCGGTGTCCACCCGGCCCAGCAAGCGCTGCTGGGTCAGCAGCACCGCCATGCCGGCGTCGCCCATCATGTAGCGCAGGCGCTCGGCCGGGTATTCCGGGTCCAGCGGCACGTAGGCGCCGCCGCTCTTGAGCACCGCCAGCAGCGACACCACCAGTTCCAGCGACCGCTCCATGAACACCCCGACCACGGTTTCCGGGCCCACGCCCATCTCGCGCAGGCGCACGGCCAGCGCGGTGGCGCGGCGGTCCAGTGTGGCGTAGTCGAGCGCCTCGTCGCCCAGCACCAGGGCCGGGTGCTCCGGTTGTTCCTTGGCGCGGCGGGCGATCAGTTCGTGCACCGGCGTATTCACCACGGGCGTGAACGGCGCCTGCAACTGACGCGGCGTGCCCTCGACCAGGCCGAGGCGGCCGACCGGCTGCGCGGCGTCGTCGCACAGGCGGCTCAGCAGGCTCTCCATATGCGCGCGCAGTTGCTCGACCGTGGCCAGGTCGAACTGCTCGCGCTGGTGCATGTACTCGATGCGCAGGCCGCCGTCGTCGACGCTGACCATCAGGTCCATGGCGAAGCTGGTCAGGCCGAAGTCCGACACGTCCTCGAAGCGCAGCGACTCGCCGTCCCACTCGCGCAGGGTGCGGTCCACCGGCTGGTTCTCGAACACGATGATGCTGTCGAACAGCGCCTGGCCACCCTGCCCGGCCCAGCGCTGGATATCGCTGAGCGGGGTGTGCTGGTGGTCGCGGATACGCAGGTTGTAGGCCTGCACCTCACGCAGCCAGTCGCCGACCGGCTGTTCGGTGGGCACCGTGTTGACCACCGGCAGGGTGTTGATGAACAGCCCGAGCATCTGCTCGGAGCCGTCCAGGCTTTCCGGGCGGCCGGACACCGTGGCACCGAAGGTCACCGTGGGCTGCCCGCTGTAACGCTGCAACAGCAGCAGCCAGGCAGCCTGCACCAGGGTGTTGAGGGTGACCCGCTGGCTTTGCGCGAACTGTTGCAGGCGCCCGGTCTGCGCGGCGTCCAGGTGGCTGTACAGTGCGTGGTAGCCACTCTGCGGTTGCTTGACCGGCAAGGCGCGGGCCAGGTGGGTCGGCCCCTCCAGTTCGGCTAATGCGGTTTTCCAGAATGCCTCGCTGGTAGCCGGGTCCTGCTGTTGCAGCCAGCCGATGTAGTGGCGGTACTCGGCCACGGCCGGCAGTTGTTCGCCGGTGTAGTGGCGCAGCACATCGCCGATCAGGCGCGACACGCTCCAGCCGTCCATGAGGATGTGGTGGTAGGTCCAGATCAACCGGTAACGCTGTTCCTCGGTGCGCACCAGCAGCACCCGCAGCAGCGGCGCGCGGCCCAGGGCGAAACCACGCTCGCGCTCGGCGTCGGCCAGGGCGCGCACGGCATCGCGGGCATCCGGGCGGTCACGCCAGTCGAGCACCTCGAGCAGCGCCGGCGCCTCGCGCAGCACCACTTGCAGCGGCTCTTTCTCGCCTTCCCAGAGGAACGCGGTACGCAGGATCGCGTGCTGCTCGGCTACGGCCGCCCAGGCCGCGAGCATGCGCTGCGGATCGACACCGACCACGCCCACTTCGATCTGGTTGACGTACAGCCCGTCGTCGCCGTCCTGCAGCGAGTGGAACAGCATGCCCTGCTGCATCGGCGACAGCGGGTAGGCGTCCGCCACTTGCCCGGCCGTCAGGCCAAGTGTGGCCAGCTGCGCCTCGGACAGCACCACCGAGGCCAATTCCGGTACGGCCGCAGTGACCGGCGCCACGCCGGTGGCAACCTGCGCCAGGGCGGCGATGGTCGGGTGGCTGAACAGGTCTTTCGGGCTGATCGCAAGCCCCGCCTTGCGCGCCAGGCCCACGGCCTGGATCGACACGATGGAGTCGCCACCGAGCTCGAAGAAGTCATCCTCGATACCGATATCGTCACGCTCGAACAGCGCCTGCCAGATCGCCAGCAGGCTGGCCTCTTCCACGCTGCGCGGGGCGCGGCCCAGTGAGGTGCGTGCCTGCGGCGCCGGCAGGCGGCGGCGGTCGAGCTTGCCGTTGGCGGTCACCGGCATGCTGTCCAGCTCGATCAACTGCGCCGGTTGCATATGCTCCGGCAGGCGCTCGCCCAGCGCGGCTTTAAGCACGCCCTGGTCAATGGCACCGCCGTCGGCCACCAGGTAGGCGACCAGCTGTTTGCTCTTGCCGATGTCCAGCGCCAGCACCACCGCTTCGGCGACCCCTGGCTGCTCGACCAGCGCCGCCTCGATCTCGCCCAGTTCGATACGCAGGCCGCGGATCTTCACCTGGTGGTCGATACGGCCGACGTACTCGATCACCCCGTCGGCCCGGTAGCGCGCCAGGTCACCGGTGCGGTACAGGCGCTCGCCGGCATTGAACGGCGAGGCGACGAAGCGTTCGGCGGTCAGGCCCGGGCGCTGGTGATAGCCACGCGCCAGGCCCACGCCCCCCAGGTACAACTCGCCGACGCAACCGGCGGCCTGCAATTGCAGGCTGTTGTCGAGGATGAAGGTGTGCAGGTTGGCGATCGGCTGGCCGATCGGCACGCTGTGCCCGCCGTCGTCGCGGCAGGTCCAGTGGGTCACGTCGATGGCCGCCTCGGTGGGGCCGTACAGGTTGTACAGGCCGGCCTTGGGCAGGGTGCGCAGCACCTGGCGCTGCAACTCGGCCGGCAACGCCTCGCCGCTGCAGATGACCTGGCGCAGGCTGTGGCAGCTGGCCACGCCCTCGTCGCGGACGAAGGCCTGCAGCATCGACGGCACGAAGTGCAGCGTGTGCACCTGATGGCGGTTGATCAGCGCCACCAGCTGCGCCGGGTCGCGGTGCGCCCCCGGCTCGGCGATGGCCAGGCGGGCGCCGGTCATCAGCGGCCAGAAGAACTCCCACACCGACACGTCGAAGCTGAACGGGGTCTTCTGCAACACCGTGTCGCCCGCGCCCAGCGGGTAGGCTTCCTGCATCCAGGCCAGGCGGTTGTACAGCGCGTCGTGGCGGTTGCCGGCGCCTTTCGGGCGTCCGGTGGAGCCGGAGGTGTAGATCATGTAGGCCAGCGCGGCGCCGTCGCAGTTCAAGCCCAGGTTGTGGTCCGGGCCAACCGTCAGGTCGAGCTGGTCGAGACACAGCACCTGCACCCCGTCCGCCAGCGGCAGGCGTTCGCGCAGCCCGGCCTGGGTCAGCAGCAGCTTCACGCCGCTGTCTTCGAGCATGTAGTGCAGGCGGTCGGCCGGGTAGTCCGGGTCCATCGGCACGTAGGCGCCGCCAGCCTTGAGAATCGCCAGCAAGCCGATCACCAGCTCCAGCGAACGCTCGGCGGCGATACCCACCAGCACCTCCGACCCCACGCCTTCGGCGCGCAGCAGGTGGGCCAGGCGGTTGGCGCGGCGGTTGAGCTCGGCGTAGTCCAGTTGCTGTTCGCCGAACACCAGCGCCGGGGCATGCGGCGCACGCTCGGCCTGCCACTCGAACAGGCGCTGCACCGGTTGCATCGGCGCGAATGCCACCGAAGTGTCGTTCCAGGCCAGCAGTTGCCGGTCGCGCTCAGGGGCGGCCAGCAGGTCGAGGCGGCCCAAGGCGCGCTCGGCGTCCTCGACCATGCCCAGCAGCAGGTTGCCCAGGTGCTGGTGCAGGCGCTCGATGAACGCGTCGGCGAAGGCACTGCGCGCATAGTTGTAGCGCAGCGACAGGCGCGCGCCGAAGTCGGCCGACACGGTCAGCGGGAAGTGGGTCTGCTCGCGGCCCTCGACATCGAGGATGCGCAGGCCAGTGTCCGGCCCCTGTTGCAGGGCTTCGGCCAGCGGGTAGTTCTCGAACACCAGCAAGGTGTCGAACAGGTTGCCCAGCCCGGCCAGGCGCTGCACCTCGGCCAATGGCGTGTGCTCGTATTCGCGCAGGTCCAGGTTCAACGCCTGCACCGCCTGCACCCACTGGGCCACCGACTGCGCCGGCTGCGGGCTGGCGATCACCGGCAAGGTGTTGATGAACAACCCCAGCTGCTGCTGGATACCCGGCAGCTCCACCGGGCGCCCGGCCACGGTGGCGCCGAAGGCCACGCAGGCTTGCCCGCTGTAGCGCTGCAACAGCAGCAGCCAGGCGGCCTGCACCAGGCTGTTGAGGGTCACCTTGTGCTGGCGGGCGAACGCCGCCAGGCGGTCGCTGGCGGCCTGGTCGAGCACCTGGAAGTACTCGCCGAAGCCCGCCTGCGCCGCGTCACCCAGGGTGCAGCCGGCCAGCAGGGTCGGCTCTTGCAGCTCGGCCAGCTGGCCGTTCCAGAAGGCCTGGGCGGTCTGGGCGTCCTGGCGCGCCAGCCAGGCCATGTAGTCGTGGTAGCGGCTGGCGCCCACGGCCGGAACGATGCCGGCGTAGCGCTGCATCACCTCGCCCAGCAGCTGCGAGGTGCTCCAGCCGTCGAGCAGGATGTGGTGGTGGGTGACGATCAGGTGCTGACGGCCTTCGCCGCTGTCCAGCACGCTGACCCGCAGCAGCGGTGCCTGGGCCAGGTCGAAACCGCGCTGGCGGTCGGCCTCGGCGAAGGCGTCCAGCGCCGCGCGCGGTTGCCCACGCAGGTCGACGCAGTCCAGCGGCAGGCGCACCTGGCGCTGGATGGCCTGCAACGGCTGGCGCAGTTCGTCGCCCCAGAGGAAGCGCGCACGCAGGGTGTCGTGGGCGTCCAGTGCACCTTGCCAGGCGCCACGCAGGGCCTCCACATCCAGCCCCTCGACGTCCAGGCGCAGCTGGTGCACATAGGCCCCGGGCTCGTCGTCGTAGAGGCTGTGGAACAGCATGCCCTGCTGCATCGGCGACAGCGGGTAGAGGTCTTCGATATCCCGCGCCAGCAGGCCCAGGGCATCCAGTTGCGGCTGTTGCAGTTGCGCCAGCGGCACATCCGCCGGGGTCAGCCCGCCTTCGCTGGCCAGACAGTGGGCGACCAGCGCACGCAGGGCCTGGCCGTAGGCATCGGCCAAGGCCTGCACTTGCGCCTCGGTGAAGTGCTGCGCAGCGAACGACCAGCTCAGGCACAGCTCGCCGTCATACACCTGGCCGTTGATGCTCAGGCCATCGAGCACGCTGCCGCCCGGCGCCTGCTCGTCGCCGCCGCTCTCGCGGGCCGGCTGCCAGGCCGCCTGGGCGTCGAAGCTGGCGTCGAACTGGCCCATGTAGTTGAAGGTGATCGCCGGGGCCGGCAGCCCGTTGAGGCCGGCATCGGCCAGGTAGCGCAGGATGGCGAAGCCGATGCCCTTGTTCGGCACCGCGCGCAGCTGCTCCTTGATGCCCTTGATGCTGCCGGCGGCGTCGCTGGCGGGGGTGAGCTTGACCGGGAAGATCGAAGTGAACCAACCCACTGTGCGGCTCAGGTCGATCTCGTCGAACAGTTCTTCACGGCCATGGCCTTCCAGCTGTACCAGGGTCGAGGCCTGGCCGGTCCAGGCGCAGATCACCTGGGCCAGGGCGGTCAGCAGCAGGTCGTTGACCTGGGTGCGGTAGGCCGCCGGGGCCTGTTGCAGCAGCTGGCGGGTGGCCTCGGCGTCCAGGCGGGTTTCCACGGCGCGGACTTCGCCGGCAGTGGCGCCCTGCTCCGCCTGGCCAGGCAGACCTGGCTCGACACCCTCGTACTGGGCCTGCCAGTAGCCGGCCTCGGCCAGCAGCGCGGGGCTGGTGGCGTACTGTTGCAGGCGCTGGGCCCAGTGCTGGTAGGCGCAGGTCTTAGCCGGCAGGTTCGGTTGCTGGCCGGCGGCCAGTTGCCGGGCGGCCTGTTGCAGGTCTTCGAGCAGCACGCGCCAGGACACGCCATCGACCACCAGGTGGTGCACCACCAGCAGCAGGCGCTGGCCGCCGTCGGCCAGGTCCACCAGCAAGGCGCGCAGCAGCGGGCCTGCACTCAGGTCGAGGCTGGCCTGGGCCTGGTTGCACAGCGCCAGCAGTTCGGTTTCATCGCTGGCAGTCGCCAGGTGCAGCACGGCTTGCTCGGCACCCTCGGCGGCGTGGTGCTGCTGCCATTGGCCAGCCTGTTCGGTGAAGCGCAGGCGCAGCGCGTCGTGCTGGCGCAGCACGCTGGCCAGCGCGCCGCGCAGGTGCAGCGGGTCGATCGGGCTGCGCAGGTCGAGCAGCACCGACTGGTTCCAGTGCGCGCGGTGCGCCACCGGTTGTTCGAAGAACCAGTGCTGGATCGGCGTCAGCGGCGCCTCGCCAACCACCGGGCCCAGGTCCTGGGCGAGCACTTCGCTGCGCTGGGCGACCCGCGCCAGGCTCTGCACGGTCTGGTGCTGGAACAGGTCCTTGGCGCTGAAGCGGATGCCCGCCTGGCGCGCGCGGCTGACCAGCTGGATGGAGATGATCGAGTCGCCGCCCAGTTCGAAGAAGTTGTCGTCGATGCTGATCGGCTGGCGCTTGAGCACTTCTTCCCACAGCGCCACCAGCTCGGCCTGCAAGGCATCCTGCGGTGCCACCCAGGCACCACGGGACAGGCTGGCGTCGGGTTTCGGCAGCGCCTTGCGGTCGAGCTTGCCGTTGCTGGTCAAGGGCCAGGCATCGAGTGCCATCAGGTGCGCCGGCACCATGTAGTCGGGCAGTTCGCTGCGCAGGTAGTCGCGCAGGCCCTGGCGGAAGGTGCTGCCACCGGCCTCGACGCCAGCCTTGGCCACCAGGTAGCCCACCAATTGCTTGCTCGGGCCGCTTTCGTCCACCAGCACCAGGGCCTGGGCCACCTGCGGGTGGTTTTGCAGGCAGCGCTGGATCTCGCCCAGCTCGATGCGGAAACCACGGATCTTCACCTGGTGGTCGATCCGGCCGATGTATTCCAGGCTGCCGTCGGCGCTGTAGCGCGCCAGGTCGCCGGTGCGGTACAGGCGCGCGCCGGGTTGCGGGCTGAACGGGTCGGCGATGAAGCGCGTGGCGGTCAGGTCGGGGCGCTGGTGGTAGCCACGGGCCGAGCCCGCGCCACCGACATACAGCTCACCGACGCAGCCCTTGGCCACCGGGTTCAGGCGGCTGTCCAGCACGTACCAGCTCAGGTCGCCGATCGGCGCGCCCAGCGGGCTGCTGTTGCTCGCATCGAGGTCGGCCCGGCTCAGCGGGCGGTAGCTCACGTGCACCGTGGTCTCGGTGATGCCGTACATGTTCACCAGCTGCGGCTGGCGGTCGCCGAAGGCGTCGAACCATGGGCGCAGGTCGGCCACGTCCAGCGCCTCGCCACCGAAGATCACCGTGCGCAGGGCCAGCGGGCCCTGGTCGCGGGCGGCGCAGGCCACCTCGATCAGCGGGCGGAACGCCGACGGGGTCTGGTTGAGCACCGTCACCCCTTCCTCGCGCAGCAGGCGATGGAAGTCCTGGGGCGAACGGCTGGTGGCGAACGGCACCACCACCAGGGTGCCGCCGTACAGCAGCGCACCGAAGATCTCCCACACCGAGAAGTCGAAGGCATAGGAGTGGAACAGCGTCCACACGTCGCGCTCGTCGAAGGCGAACCAGCCCTGGGTGGCATCGAACAGGCGCAGCACGTTGCGGTGCGGCAGCAAGGTGCCCTTGGGCTTGCCGGTGGAGCCGGAGGTGTAGATGGCGTAGGCCAGGTTGTCCGGGCCGGTCAGGTTGGGCAGGTCATGCTCGGGGCATTCGGCCAGCCAGGCCGGCTCGCCGTCGAGCAGCACCGTGCTGATGCCTTCGGGCAATGGCAGGCGCGCGGCCAGTTCGGCCTGGCTGAGCAGCAGGCGCGTGCCGCTGTCTTCGAGCAGGTAGGCCAGGCGCTCCTCGGGGTATTCCGGGTCCAGCGGCACGTAGGCGCCGCCGGCCTTGAGGATGGCCAGCAGGCCCACCAGCATGTCCAGCGAGCGCGGCATGGCGATGCCGACCATCACGTCCGGGCCCACGCCCTGGGCGCGCAGGTGCCAGGCCAGGCGGTTGGCGCGGCGGTTGAGTTCGCCATAGCTCAGGCGCTGGCCATCGCACACCACGGCGGTGGCCTGCGGGCGCAGGGCGGCCTGGCGCTCGATGCGCTGGTGCAGGCAGTCGTCGCTTTCATACAGCGCCGGCGCCGGGTTCCACTCGGCCAGGGCGGCGGCCTGTTCGGCGCTATCGAGCATCGGCAGGTCGCCCAGGGCCTGGCGCGGGTCACGCACGATGGCGCGCAGCAGGCTCAGCCAGTGGCCGGCCAGGCGCTCGATGGTGCTGGCGTCGAACAGCTCGGTGGCGTAGGTGAAGGCCGCGCTCAGGCTGTCGGCAGCTTCGACGGTGTCGAGCATCAGGTCGAACTTGGTGCTGCGTTCGTCCACGCCCAGCACCTCGACCTCCAGCCCTTGCAGTGCCCAGCGGGCATTGCCCTCGGCGGCGGCCTGCTGGTGGTTGAGCATCACCTGGAACAGCGGGCTGTGGTTGAGGCTGCGCTCCGGTTGCAGGGCATCGACCAGCTGGTCGAAGGGCACGTCCTGGTGGCTCTGGGCATCCACTGCCGCGCGCTTGAGGGCGTCGAGCAGGCTGGCGAAGGATTGCTCCGGCACAGGCTGGCTGCGCAACACCTGGGTGTTGATGAAGAAGCCCAGCAGGTCCTGCACGTCCTTGCGGGTGCGGTTGGCCACCGGCACGCCGACGCGGATATCGCTTTCGCCGCTGTAGCGGTGCAGCAGCGCATGCAGCGCGGCCATCAGCACCACGAACAGCGTGCAGCCCTGCTCCCGGGCCAGTTGGCGCAAGCCTTCGAGCACCTCGGCGGGCACTTGCAGGCTGACGCTGTCGCCCTGCTGGCTGGACACCGCCGGGCGCTTGCGGTCCAGCGGCAGGCTCAATACCGGGTGCTGGTCGCCCAGCTGTTCGCGCCAGTAGTGCAACTGGCGCTCGCCCTCGCCGGCTTCCAGCCACAGCCGTTGCCACTGGGCGAAGTCGGCGTACTGGATCGGCAGCGCCTGGACGTCAGGCTGCTGGCCGCTGGCGAAGGCGGCGTAATGGCGGGTGAACTCCTCGATCAGGATCGGCAGCGACGCACCGTCGGTGACGATGTGGTGCAGGGTCAGCACCAGCACATGGTCCTGCTCGGCCAGGCGAATCAGGCGCGCCCGCAGCAGCGGGCCATGCTCGAGGTCGAAGGGTGCCTGGGCCGCCTCGGCAAGGGCGGCCTCCAGGCGCGATGGGTCGGCATCGACCTGCTCCAGCGGGCAGGCCATGCGCGAATGGATCACTTGCTGCACGCTGCCACCTTCCAGGCGGAAGGTGGTGCGCAGTACTTCATGGCGCGCCAGCAGCGCGCCGAGGGTTTGCTCCAGGGCCGCGCGGTCCAGTTGGCCGCGCAGGCGGAAGGCACCGGTCAGGTTGTAGGCGTGCGCCTGGGGTTCGAGTTGCCAGATGAACCACAGCCGTTGCTGGGCGTAGGACGCCGGCAGCACATCGACACCCGCCGCGCGCGGCGGGATCGGCAGTGCTTCCAGGGTCAGGCCCTGCTCGCGCATCTTGCCTTGCAGGGCCTGGCGGGCTTCGCCCGACATGCCTGCAAAACGTTGCGCCAGCGCCAGCATTCTGTCCGGTACCGCATTCATAGAGCTTCAACCTCGTCGAACAGCGCCTCCAGGGAGTCCACTGTGTTTTGCTGATTACCGGCTTGCTCGCGCAATGCTTCGATCTCCTGCGCCAGGCGCTCGAGGGTCTCGCCCTCGAAGAACACCCGCAGCGGGATGCTCAGGCCCAGGGCTTCCTGGATCCGCGTGCGGATACCGGTTGCCAGCAGCGAGTGGCCGCCCAGCTCGAAGAAGCTGTCCAGCACACCGACCTTCTCCACTTGCAGGGCATCGGCCCAGATCGCGGCGAGGGTCTGCTCCAGCTCCGTGCGCGGCGCGATGTACTGGCTGCGGCGGCTGTCCAGGGCGAGCAAAGCATTGCGGTCGAGCTTGCCATTGGGGGTCTGCGGGAAGCGTTCCAGAACCCGGATGCGCGCCGGCAGCATGTGCTCGGGCAGCACCTGGGACAGGTGGCTGTGCAGGTCCAGACCCAGTTGCTCGTGACCTTCCTGTGTAGAAACGACGAAGCCCAGCAATTGTTTACCCGCCGGTGTGTCGCGGGCGATCACCAGGGCATCGTCGACCCCCCGGCCGCCACGCAGGGCGTTCTCGATTTCGCCCAGCTCGATGCGGAAACCGCGGATCTTCACCTGGTGGTCCAGGCGCCCGAGGTAGTCGAGGTTGCCGTCCACGCGGTAGCGCGCCAGGTCGCCGCTGCGGTACAGGCGCTGGCCCGGGGCGCTGGCGAACGGGTCGGGGAGGAAGCGTTCGGCGGTCAGCGACGGGCGTTGCAGGTAGCCACGGCACAGGCCGTCGCCGGCCACGTGCAGCTCGCCTTCCTGGCCCGGCGCGACCGGCTCCAGGTCGGCGTCCAGCACGTGCACACGCAGGCCCGGCACCGGCTTGCCGATGGCGATGCCGTGACGGTCGGCCAGGTCCAGGTAGGTGGCGGTGGACCACACGGTGGCTTCGCTGGGGCCGTACTCGTTGACCAGCGCCACGCCCGGCAGGCGCTCGCCGTGGCGTTGCAGCACCTCGCTGGCGCAGGCTTCGCCGGCAACGATCACGCAGCGCAGGGCCGGGGCGTCGAGCTGTTCGAGGATCTGCCCGTGGAACGACGGCAGGGTCAGGTAGTGGGTCACGCCTTCGCGGGCGATCAGCGCGGCCAGGGCCTGCGGGTCCTTGTGGCTGTGCTCGTCGGGCAGGGTCAGCGTGGCGCCCTGGCTCAGGGCCCAGAAGACACCGGCCACGGAGCTGTCGAAGGAGAACGACGAAAGCATCAGGAAGTTGCCCAGCGGCTCGCGGTAGAACTGGCCACGGGCCAGGGTCGAGGCCACGGCGTTGGCGTGGCTGACCATCACCCCCTTGGGCTTGCCGGTGGAGCCGGAGGTGTAGATCACATAGGCCAGGTTGTCGGCGCTGCCGAGCTCGGCCGGGGCCTGTTCGCTGGCCGACCAGACCGGCGCGCCGGCGGCCAGCTCGGTCACCTGCAACTGCGCATCCTGCGCCCAGCCCTCGGGCAGCGGCAGCCCGGCCAGCACCTGGCGGGCACCGGCGTCGGCGAGCATGAAGGCCAGGCGCTCGGCCGGGTAGTTGGGGTCCAGCGGCAGGTAGGCGGCGCCGGCCTTGAGGATGCCCAGCAGGGCCACCACCAGCTCGCGGCTGCGCTGGCCGTACACCGCCACCACCTGGTCGGGGCCGGCGCCCTGGGCGCGCAGGGTGTTGGCCACCTGGTTGGACTGGCGGTCCAGCTCGGCGTAGCTCAGGCGCTCGCCGCCAACGCTCAGGGCGATGGCCTGGGGGTTGCGCGCGGCCTGCTCGGCGAACAGCGATTGCAGGGTGCGGGCCTGGCGCAGCGATGCGGCCTGCGGGTTGAAGCCATGCAGCACCTGCTCACGGCCGGCGGCATCCAGCAGCCCGGCGTGGCCCAGGTCCTGCGCGGGCGCCGCCAGGGCCTGCTCGGCGAAGTGCAGGAACTGGCCCAGCAGTGCCTCCAATGCCGCGACGCTGAACGCCTCGGCATCGCCATCCAGGCAGGCCTTGCCCGTGCCCAGCACCAGGCGCAGGCGCTCGGCCGGGCCTTCGGCGTCGAGTGCCAGGGCGGTGGACGGCTGATGGGCGAAGCCATAGCTGCACAGGCCCAGCTCGAATTCGTTCAGGCAGTCCAGCCACGAGCGCGATTGCTCGATACTGGCCGCCACTTCGCCGGCCAGCTCATCCAGGCTGGCGCTGCGGCGGTTGTCGAAGGCCACCGGCAGCGCGCGGCTGTAGCGGCCCCAGGCCGAGGCCAGCTCTTCGTTGCGGCCATCGACCGCAACGCCGATCAGCAGGCGGTCCTGCTGGCTGATGCGGGCCAGGAAGGCTGCCCACAGCGCCAGTACCCGGGCTTCACCGCCCTCGCCTGCCACGGCCGCCAACAGGCTGTCGCCGGCACGGCTGGCCTGATGACGCGCGGTGCTCGCCGCGCCGGCGGTTTCGAAGGCCAGGCGGTGCGCGACCTGGTAGCCGCGCAAGCGCTCCTGCCAGAACGCCGCGCCCTGGCGGCCCAGTTCGTCGTCGCGCAGCTCCTGTTGCCAGGCGGCAAAATCGACGTACTGCAACTCTTCCTCGTTGTCGGCCAGGGTGCCGCCGGCACACAGCGTGGCCAGCTCATCGGCCAGCGCCACCAGTGTGGCGCGGTCCAGGCTGGCGGCGCTGCCCAGCAGCAGCAGGCTCGGTTGCGCGCCGGCCACGGCGCTCACGGCCAGGCTGAACTGGCTGGCGCCCGCGACGTGTTCGCGGGCCCAGGCCAGGGCCTGGTCGAGGTCGCGGTCGGCCTGCGCATGCAGGGCCAGCGGCAGCTGCTCCAGCACCTCCTGCAGCGGCCAGGTCATGCCCGGCAGGCGGCGGTACAGGGTGCGCAGTACTTCGTGGCGCGCGCCCAGGGTGGCCAGGTGCACGCTCAGCTCGGCGGCCTCGGGCAGGCGCGCCAGCGCCAGGTGCACCCAGGCATGGCCGGCCTGCTGCAGGCTCAGTGCCTGCTGGGCCGAGGTCTGGAACAGTTCACCGCTTGGCGCTTCGCCATGGCCGGGTTGGTGTTGAGTGGTCATGTATGAAGCTCCTTAATCGAGGGCCAGGTCGGCGCTTTTCTGCGCGATCGCCATGGCGGTGAGGATTTTCCGGCGGCCGGTGAAGGCGTTGCGCGCGTGCACGGTGAGGATGTTGTCCAGCAGCACCACATCGCCCTTCTGCCAGGCGAACTCGACCATCACGTCGCGGTAGATCTGTTGCAGGTGGCGCACCACGTCGTCGTCGATGGCGGTGCCGTCGCCGAAGAAGGTGTTCTGCGGCAGGTCCAGCGGGCCGAACTCGCGCAGCAGGTTGTCGCGGATGCTGTCGGGCAGGGTCAAGGCGTTGAAGAAGGTGCCGTGGTTGAACCAGATGCGCTCGCCGGTCTGCGGGTGGCGGACGATGGCCGGGCCGCGCTGGCGGGTGCGCAGGCGGTTGCCGGATTTCCACTCGGCCTCCACGCCGATCTGTGCGCAGTACGCCTCGACCTCGCTGCGAACCTCGCTCTGGAACACGGTCTGCCAGGGCAGGCCCATGCCGTCGCCGTAGTTGCGCACGTAGAGGATGCCCTTGCGGGCGAATTCCTCGCGCACCTGGGGGTCGACGCGCTCGAGGATCAGCCGGGTGTCGCCCAGCGGCGTTTCGCCGCCGGTCTCGGACGGGGTGTCGCAGTAGAAGTACAGGTGCAGCGGGAACACTGGCGAGTAGGAGTGCTCGTTGTGCGGGAAGATGCGCTCGCCGGACGGGTAGTCGGTGGAGCTGTAGATATTGAACTGGCCGGTGATCTGCGTGCGTGGCGAGGCGCGGAACAGGTACTGCAAGGCACCGCCGGAAATGGCGTCGATGCACTGGTTGAAGGCATCGATGCCGGGCACGTCGAAGCCGCGGAACAGGATCGCCGCGCCCTTGTGCATCTGCTGCTGGATCAGCGCGCGGTTCTGCGCCGCCCAGGCCACCAGGTCGACGCCCGGCACGTTGGGGGTGCACAGCAGCGGGAAGCCTTCGTCGAACAGCGGGCGGAAACTGACCAGGCTCGACGTGTCGCTCGAGATGCTCTTGCGCGCGCCGCGCATGGGGCGCGAGGACAATGGGGTTACAGACATGACTCCTCCTGGAACTGGGCCGGGGCGGCGGGTGACCCGCCGCCGCGAGAAGCGTTGGATAAGGGGTTCATTCGACGGCGCTGGAGCGGCGTCGGCGGATCGGGTGCAGCCCTTTCAGGCGTGCGGCACGCTGGCTGTTCTGCCGGTCCTGGCATTCACGCCAGACCCGCTCGGCCTGCGCGGTCAGTTCGCGCAGGGAAGTGGCGCCATCGAGCAGGGCCTGCAATACCGCGCGGACCTGCTCGAACATCGCCTCCAGGGTGGCTGGGGCGAAGCGCTCGGCGGGGTATTCGAAACTCAGGTGGATGTGGGCGTCGTCGTTGTAGAACGCCGCCACCAGGTCCAGCTCGGCGGCCTGGCGCCCGGACGGGAAGTCTTCGACACTCAGCGCGCCCATCGACGGCAGGCGGCCAACCCCCTCCTGGTGGATCAGCTTGACCGAGAACAGCGGCGAGCGGCCGCTGCGCCGTGGCAGGCGCAGGGCCTCGACCAGGCGCTCGAACGGCAGGTCCTGGTGTTCGGCGGCGCCGATCAGGCTCTCGCTGCAACGGGCCAGCAGCTGGTCGCTGGAAAGCTCGGCGTCGAGGTCGACCTGCAGCACCAGCTGGTTGACGAAGAAGCCGACCATGCGCTCAAGCTCGGCATGGTTGCGGTTGGCGATGTCGGTGCCGATGCGCACGCGGGTGTGCCCGGTGCGCTGCTGCAACACCACGTTGAATGCCGCCAGCAGCACGCTGAACAACGATTGCCGGCGCTGCTGGGCAAACTGGCGCAGGGCCGCGCTCTGCTCGGCCGCCAGGGTGAAGTGCAGGCTGCCGCCCTGCCCGTCCACGGCGGCTTCGGCGGTTGGGTCCAGGGGCAGTTCCAGCACCTCGTGGCGCTCGCCCAGGCGCGCTTGCCACCAGTCCAGCTGGCGCTGCAACTCGCCGCCCTGCTCCAGCCACTGGCGCTGCCAGCCGGCGAAGTCAGCGTATTGCAGGGCCAGGGCCGGCAGCGGCTGCGGCTGCCCGGCGACGAAGGCGCCGTAGAGGCTGACGAACTCGTCGATCAGCACGCGGAACGAGCCGTCGTCGGCGACGATGTGGTGCAGGGTCATCAGCAGCACATGGTCCTGCGCGTCCAGCTGCAGCAGGTGCACGCGCAGCAGCGGGCCGTTGACCAGGTCGAACGGCTGCGCCACTTCCTCGCGGGCCAGCAACTGGGCGCGAGCCTCGGCGTCGGCCTGGCCGCGCAGGTCGCTGTGGCGCAGGGCCAGCGGCAGGTCGTCACGCACCCGTTGCCAGGTGGCGCCGTCGGCTTCGTGGTAGGTGCTGCGCAACACTTCGTGGCGTGCCAGCAGCGCCTCGAAGGTGCGTTGCAGGGCGTCAGGGTCCAGCGGGCCGCGCAGGCGCAGCGCACCAGGCATGTTGTACATCGAGCTGTGCGGCTCCAGGCTCCAGAGGAACCACAGGCGCTGCTGGGCAAACGACAGCGGCCGGTCGCCCGTCGCGCCACGGACCATCGCCGGGCGCTCAGGGGCGGCCTGGCCGCTGGCGGCTTGCACCTGTTCAGCGAAGTCGCACAGGCGTGGGTGTTCGAACAGTGCGCGCAGGCTGACCACCTGCCCCAGTTGCAGGCGCACCTGGGAGACGATCTGGGTGGCCAGCAGCGAGTGGCCGCCGAGCTCGAAGAAGTTGTCGTCGCGGCCCAGGCCGTCGATGCCCAGCACCTGCTGCCAGATCTGCCCGAGGCGCTGCTCCAGGCCTTCGCGCAGCGGTTCGCTGGCGCTGGCCTGCTGCACTTCGGGCGCTGGCAGGGCCTTGCGGTCGAGCTTGCCGTTGCGGTTCAGCGGCAACGCCGCCAGGGCGATCACCTGGGCCGGCAGCATGTAGTCGGGCAGGCTGGCCTTGAGCGCATGGCGCACGGCGCGGGTCAGCTCGGCGCTGCTCTGCGCCGGGTCAGTGGCCACGGCATAACCGATCAACTGCTTGCCGGTGGCCGCCTCGTGCACCAGCACCACCGCCTCGCGGATCATCGGCAGCGCCTGCAAGTGGGCCTCCAGCTCGCCCAGCTCGACACGGAAACCGCGGATCTTCACCTGGTGGTCGGCACGGCCGATGTACTCCACCACGCCATCGACCCGCGCTCGCGCCAGGTCGCCGCTGCGGTACAGGCGCTGGCCCGGTGCGTCGGCGAACGGGTCGGGCACGAAGCGCTCGGCGGTCAATGCCGCGCGGCCATGGTAGTTGCGCGCCAGGCCCGCACCGCCGGCCAGGCACAGCTCGCCGGCCAGGCCCGCCGGGGCCAGGTTGCCGTGGCCGTCGAGGATATACAGGCCGCGCCCGGGCAGCGCACGGCCGATGGGGATGGCGCCGGCGCTGTCGGCCAGCTGGCACAGGTGGGTGCTGGACACCACCGTGGCCTCGGTCGGGCCATAGGTGTTGACCAGGCGCACATGGCCCAGCCCTGCGGCGTGCCAGAGCTTCAGGCCTTCGGCCGACATCGCCTCGCCACCCACATGCACCTGGCGCAGGCGCCCGGCGCTGCGCGGGGCGCTGGCGGCCCATTCCTGGGCCAGCAGGAACCAGTAGGCGGCCGGCAGGTCGGCCAGGCTCACGCCGTGGCTGATGATCTGCTCGTACAGCGTGGCGGTGTCCCACAGCTCGTCGCCGCGCAGCACCAGGCAGGCGCCGACGCACAGCGGCGGGTAGCACTGCTCGACGAAGCCGTCGAAGCTGAAGGTGGCGAATTGCAGCACCCGGTCTTCGGGCACCAGTTGCGAATAATCGGCGGCGATCACGCAGAACTCGCGCAGCGCCCCGTGCTCGATCGACACGCCCTTGGGCTGGCCGGTGGAGCCGGAGGTGTAGATCAGGTAGGCGAGGTCCTGGGCGCGGGCCAGGTTGGCCAGGTTGGCGGCGCTGTAGCCTTGCAGCCACTGTTCGCCCTCCTCCAGCAACAGGCACGGCATGCCCTCTGGCACCTGCAATAGGCCCGGCTGCATCAGCAGCAGGCTCAGGGCGCTGTCCTCGATCATGTAGGCCAGGCGCTCGGCCGGGTAGTCCGGGTCCAGCGGCACGTAGGCGGCGCCGGCCTTGAGCACCGCCAGCAGGCTGGCGATCATCGCCGGCCCCCGGCGAACCGACAGGCCGACGCGCTGGCCGGGGCCGACACCGCAGTCGCGCAGGCGGTGGGCCAGGCGGTTGGCCTGGGCGTTGAGCTGGGCGTAGGTCAGCTGCTGGTCACCGGCGATCAGCGCCAGCGCGTCCGGGGTCAGCGCCGCCTGGCGCTCGAAGCGCTGGTGCGCCAGCAGCGGGCTGTCCAGGGCCAGGCGCGGTTGGCCACCCAGGGCCAGGCGCTCGGCATGCTGATGGGCATCGAGCAGGCCAAGGTTGGCCAATGGCTGGGCCGGATCGGCGACGAACTGCTCCAGCAGCCACACCAGCCCATCGCGCAGCTGCTTGACCTGGGCGTCGGCGAAGCGGGTGCGGTCATGGCTGAAGGTCAGCTCAAGACCCGCGTGCTGCTCGATGCCCAGGGTCAGCGGGTAGCTGGTCTGTTCATGGTTGCTCACCGCACCGAAGCGCAGGCCGCCCGGCGCGCCCTGGCGCAGGGCCTCGGCCACCGGGAAGTTCTCGAACACCAGCAGGCTGTCGAACAGCGCGCCCTGCTGGCCGGCCCAGCGCTGGATATCCACCAGCGGGGTGTATTCGTATTCGCGCAGGGCCAGGTTCTGCGCCTGCACCTCGGCCAGCCAGTCGCCGACGCTCAGGGTCGGGCGCGGCGCGCAGACCACCGGCACGGTGTTGATGAACAGGCCCACCTGCTGCTCGATCCCCGGCAGCTGCGCCGGGCGCCCGGCCACGGTGGCGCCGAAGGCCACGCTGGCCTGGTTGGCGTAGCGTTGCAGCAGCAGCGCCCAGGCCGCCTGGAACAGCACGCTGACGGTAACCTGGCGCGCGCGGGCGAAGGCCGCCAGGCGCTGGCTGAAGCCTGCGTCCAGCACGTGCAGCAGTTCGCCCTGCCCGGCTGCTGCCCGCTCGTTGGGCAGCAGCTCGGCCAGCAGGGTCGGTGCTTCCAGCGGTGCCAGTTGTTCGCGCCAGAACGCCTCGTCGCGGGCCGGGTCGCGCTGTTCCAGCCAGGCCAGGTAGTCGGCGTACTGGCCGGCGCTGACGGCGGGTTGCCCACCTGCGTAGCGTTGCAGCACCTCGCCCAGCAGTTGGGCGTTGCTCCAGCCGTCCATGAGGATGTGGTGGCTGGTGTAGATCAGCTGGTAGCTGTCGCCGCCCAGTTGCACCAGCAGCAGGCGCAGCAACGGCGCATGGTCGAGGGCGAAGGCCTGCTCGCGTTCGGCGCGGGCCAGCGCTTCGGGATCGCCCTGCACCACGTGCACCGGCAGCGTTGCCTGGCGGGCGATGGATTGCAGCGGCCGCGCCAGGCCTTCCCAGTGGTAACGGCTGCGCAGCACGGCGTGGCGCTCGATGGCGGCCTGCCAGCTGGCGGTCAGGCGCGCCACGTCGAGGCCGTCGATGCGCACTTGCAACTGGTTGATATAGGCGCCGGCCTGGGGTTCGTAGAGGCTGTGGAACAGCATGCCCTGTTGCAGGGGCGACAGCGGCAGCAGGTCTTCCACCTGGGCCCAGTCCAGGCCCAGGCCGTCGAGCTGCGCCTGGTCAAGCCGGGCCAGCGGGAAGTCCGATGGGGTCACCCCGGTGTTGCCCGCCAGGCAGTGGTCGAGCAGCGCGTTCAGCGCCACGCCATAGCCTTCGGCCAGGCGCTCGATGGTGGCGGCGTCGAAGCGCTCGCGGCAGTAGCGCCACTCCAGCATCAGCTCGCCTTCGTACACCTGGCCTTCCAGGCTCAGGGCGCTGGCCAGCGGTGCCTGCGGGTCCTGGGCCTGGCCACTGCCCTCGCCGGCGGGGCCGAACAGTGCGTCGTCGCCGAACTGCTGATCGAGCTGGCCGAGGTAGTTGAACAGGATGCCCTGCTGCGCCTGGGCCGCCAGTTGTGCACCCGCCTCGGCATCGAGGTAGCGCAGCACGCCGTAGCCGACGCCCTTGTCCGGCACCGCACGCAATTGCTCCTTCACGCCCTTGATCAGCGCCTGCGGCGCCTCGGCCGCGTTCAGGCGCACCGGGAACAGGCTGGTGAACCAGCCGACGCTGCGCGACAGGTCGAGGTCGTCGAACAGCGCTTCGCGGCCATGGCCTTCGAGCAGCACCAGGCAGTCCGGCTGCCCGCTCCACTGGGTCACGCTGCGCGCCAGGGCGGCCAGCAGCAGGTCGTTCACCTGGGTGCGGTAGGCGGTGCTTGCGCCTTGCAGCAGCTGGCGGGTGCGCGTGGCATCCAGGCGCCAGCGGCGCGAAGCCTCGGTGGCATTGACCCTGCGCCCCTGGGGGTGGTCCTGGGGCAGCTCGGCGGCGGCCCGTTGCGCCAGCCAGAACGGCAGTTGCTGGCGGGCGTGTGGCAGGTAGTCGCCCAGGCGCGCGGCCCATTGCTGGTAACCGGTGGTCTTGGCCGGCAGCGCCTGCTGGCGGTAGGCCTGTTGCACATCTTCGAGCAGCACGCGCCAGGACACGCCATCGACCACCAGGTGGTGCACCGCCAGCAGCAGGCGCTGGCTGCCGTCACTCATCTGCACCAGCAGCGCGCGCAGCAGCGGGCCGTCGGCCAGGTCGAGGCTGGCCTGGGCTTCGTCGCAATGCCGGCGCAGGGTTTCGGCGTTGTTGGCCTCGCGCTGCCAGAGCTGCACGGGGGCGGCGTCGGCGTGGGCCTGCTGCCACACGCCCGCCACCTCGCGGAAGCGCAGGCGCAGGGCATCGTGTTGCTGCACCAGGCGCTCCAGCGCGGCGTGCAGGCGCTCGGCCTGCAAGGGCTCGCGCGGGGTCAGCAGCACGCCCTGGTTCCAGTGCTGGCGCTGGGGGATGGCTTGCGCGAAGAACCAGTGCTGGATCGGCGTCAGGGCCACCGCGCCGTGCAGCGGCCCTTGCTCGATATTCAGCACCGGCGCCTGCTCGACGGCCTCGGCCAGGGCGCGCAGGCTCTGGTGCTTGAATACATCCGCCGGGTTCAGGCGCAGGCCGGCCTGACGGGCGCGGCTGACCACCTGGATGGCGATGATCGAATCGCCGCCCAGGGCGAAGAAATTGTCGTCCAGGCCGACCTGCTCGACGCCCAGCAGCTGCTGCCAGATCTGCGCCAGGGCCTGTTCGCGCTCACTCTGCGGCGCTGCGTGCTGCTGGCGCTCGGCACCGGCGCGGGGCAGCGCCTTGCGGTCGAGCTTGCCGTTGGCGGTTACCGGCAGTTGCGCCAGGTGGATGAAGAACTCCGGCACCATGAACAGTGGAAGGCTCTGTTGCAGCTGCGCGCGCAGCTCAGCCTCCAGCGCGGTGGTATCGGTCACCGGGGCCACCAGGTAGGCCACCAGCTGCTTGTTGTCCTGGGCCAGCACCACGGCTTCCTTCACCGCGGCATGGGCCATCAACCCGGCCTCGATCTCGCCCAGCTCGATGCGCAGGCCACGGATCTTAACCTGGTGGTCCAGGCGTCCGAGGTAGTCGATCACCCCGTCTTCGCGGTAGCGCGCCAGGTCACCAGTGCGGTACAGGCGCTCGCCCGAGCCGAACGGGTCGACCACGAAGCGTTCGGCGGTCAGCGCCGGGCGGCGGTGGTAGCCACGAGCCAGGCCCACGCCCCCCAGGTACAGCTCACCGGCGGCGCCGGCCGGCACCGGGTTGAGCTCGGCATCGAGGATATGGGTGCGCAGGTTGGCGATCGGGCGGCCGATCGGCACGCTGTGGCGACCGTCCTCGACGCAGGTCCAGTGGGTGACGTCGATGGCCGCCTCGGTGGGGCCATAGAGGTTGTACAGCCCGGCGCCGGGCAGGCGCGCGAACACCTGGGCCTGGGCCTCGGCGGGCAGCGCCTCGCCGCTGCAGACGATGCGTTGCAGGCTGACGCAGGCTTCGACGCCCGGCTCATGGATGAACGCCTGGAGCATCGACGGCACGAAGTGCAGCGTGGTGATGCCCTGGGCGCGGATCACCTCGATCAGCTGCGCGGGGTCGCGGTGCGCGCCGGGGCGGGCCACCACCAGGCGGGCACCGACCATCAACGGCCAGAAGAACTCCCACACCGACACGTCGAAACTGAACGGGGTCTTTTGCAGCACGCTGTCGGCAGCGCCCAGGCCATAGGCCTGCTGCATCCAGGCCAGGCGGTTGAACAGCGCCTGGTGGCTGTTGCCGGCGCCCTTGGGCCGGCCGGTGGAGCCGGAGGTGTAGATCATGTAGGCCAGGCTGTGGCCGCTGACGCGGCAAACCGGGTCGTGCGCGGGGTAGCCGGCGCAGTCGCCGTCGGCGGCGTCCAGGCACAGGGTCGTCAACCCGTCAGGTACCGGCAGGCGCGGCAGCAGCGCCGCCTGGCTGAGCAGCAGGCGCACGCCGCTGTCTTCGAGCATGTAGGCCAGGCGCTCGCTCGGGTAGTCCGGGTCCATCGGCACGTAGGCGCCGCCGGCCTTGAGCACCGCCAGCAGGCCGACGACCATCTCCAGCGAGCGCTCCACGGCGATGCCCACCAACACCTCGGGGCCGACGCCGGCCTCGATCAGGCGATGGGCCAGGCGGTTGGCCCGGGCGTTGAGCTGGGCGTAGCTGAGCTGCTGGTCGGCGAAGGCCAGCGCCGGGGCATCCGGCGTCAGGCGGGCCTGGGCTTCGATCAGGGTGTGCACGCAGGGGCCGCCTGGGTAGTGCTGGGCCGTGGCATTCCAGTCGAGCAGCATGTGCTGGCGCTCATCCGCCGCCAGCAGCGGCAGGTCGCCCAGGCGCGCATCGGGCGCCTCGACGATCCCTTGCAGCAGGTTCAGCCAGTGCTGGCGCAGGCGCTCGATGCTGGCCTGCTCGAACAAGTCGCAGGCGTAGGTCAAGGCCGCATGCAGCGCGCCGGACTTCTCCAGGGTGTCCAGGGCCAGGTCGAACTGGGTGGTGCGCCCGCCCAGCTCCAGGCGCGAGGCCTTCAGGCCGTCGGCAATCTGCAACTGCTCGACGTCGGTGATCAGTGGCTGGTGGTTGTACAGCACCTGGAACAGCGGCGAGTGGGCGGTATCGCGCGAGGGTTGCAAGGTGTTGACCAGGCGCTCGAACGGCAACTCCTGGTGCGCCTGGGCACCCAGCACGGCGCTGCGCACCTCGGCCAGCAGCGCGCTGAACGGCTGGTCGCCACGGGGCTGGCCACGCAGCACCTGGGTGTTGACGAACAGGCCGATCAGGCCCTCGGTTTCACTTTTGCCGCGCCCGGCCACGGGTACGCCGACGCGGATGTCCTGCTGGCCGGTGTAGCGGTGCAGCAGCACCTGGAACGAGGCCAGCAGCAGCATGAACAGGGTCACTCCCTGCTGCTGGGCCAGGCTGCGCAGGCGCGCGGTCAGCGCCGGGTCGATTGCAAATTCGAGGCGCACGCCCTGGTAGCTCGGCGCCGCCGGGCGCGGGAAATCGGTGGGCAGCTCCAGCACCGGCTGCTCGTCGCCCAACTGCGCGCACCAGTAGTCGAGCTGGCGTTGCAATTCGCCGGCCTCCAGCCAGCTGCGCTGCCACAGGGCGTAGTCGGCGTACTGGATCGGCAGCGCCGGCAGCTGCGGCGCCTGGCCGGCCAGGCACTGGGCGTACAGGCGGCTGAACTCGTCGATCAGCACGTTCATCGACCAACCGTCGGCGACGATATGGTGCAGGGTCACCAGCAGCACATGCTCTTGCTCGGCCATGCGCACCAGGCACACGCGCAGCAGCGGGCCGCGCTCCAGGTCGAACGGCAGGCTCGCCTGCTCGCGGGCGCAGGCCGCCAGGCGCTGCTCGCGCTCTTCGCCAGCGGCGAAGTCATGAAACTCGAGCGGCAGTGGCGCTGGCGCCTGCACGTCGGGGTACCAGACACCCTCCTCCAGGCGGAACAGCGTGCGCAGCGGCTCGTGGCGGGCTACCAGCGCCTCGAAGGCGAGCGTCAGCGCCGCCACATCCAAACGGCCCTGCAAGCGCACGGCGCCCGGCAGGTTGTAGGCCGCGCCCTGCGGGTCGAGCAGCCAGAGCAGGCCCATGCGCTGCTGGGCGTAGGACGGCTTGGCGCGCTCGACACCCTCGACCCGGGCGGGGATGGGCAACTGCGAGAATTCCACCCCTTCGCGGCCCAGCACCTGGAGAAACAGCTGGCGCTTCTCCAGCGGCAGGGCAATAAAGCGACGGGCAAGCTTCTCGGCGTCTTCGGGTTTCATGCTGGGCGTCTTCCTTCAGGTTCGTTCGTGGTGCCGGGGCACACGCATGCAGTTAGGAACGAAACTCAAATGAACGGATTTAGGCCACCCGCGCGGCGCACCTCGGCGCACTTTGAAACATTTGTTTGCATTTTCTTTGGCAGGTTTTTCCATCTCATCCGTCCTAAATAGAAACGAATGCGATTCAGTTGCGACCAGTCGCCCAAGCGACACTGCGCGCTGTCGTACCCTATTTGCGCAAAAAGACCGGTCCCCATGTCGAAAAAGTCCCGCTCCAAACTGTGGTTCCTGGTGCACAGCTGGCTGGCGCTGCCCATCTGGTTCTTCGTCCTGATCGTCTCCTTCACCGGCACCCTGGCCGTGCTCAGCCAGGAAATCGTATGGCTGGCCAACCCCGATGTGCGCGCCAGCAAACCCCACGACGACGCCGCGCTGCTGAGCTACCAGCAGGTGCTGGACGCCATCCACAAGGCCGACCCGGCCATTGCGGTGAACTACATCAGCAAGCCGGGCGAGTCGCATTTCGCCCTGACCGCCAGCGTCACCTACCCCGACGGCACCTCGCCGATCCTCTACGTCAACCCCTACACCGGGGTGATCCAGGGCCAGAGCCCGACCTTCGACTTCGAGGCCTTCACCCGCGCCCTGCACGGCTGGTGGCTGGTGCCGTTCACCAATGGCTACAGCTGGGGCTGGTACCTGGTGTCGCTGCTGGGCTTGCCGATGCTGGCGTCGCTGGTCACGGGGCTGGTGGTGTACAAGCGCTTCTGGAAGGGCTTCTTCAAGCTGCCACGCCTGGGCCACGGTTCGCGGATCTTCTGGGGCGACCTGCACCGCCTGAGCGGGGTGTGGTCGATCTGGTTCATCGCCACCATCTCCATCACCGGCACCTGGTTCCTGATCCAGGCGACCCTGGCCGACAACCACGTGACCATTTCCAGCGAACCGATCGTGCCGGCCATCGCCCGCGAGGACGTGCCGCGCGGCAGCGACGGGCAGGTTCCGCAGCCGGTCAGCCTGGACGATGCCGAGCGCGCCGCCCACGAACGCTTCCCCGGCTTCGAGGTGACCTTCATCACCCTGCCCGGCAACGCCTACAGCCACTACTACATGGGCGGGCGCGGCTGGTACCCGCTGATGTTCGAGACGGTCAACGTCAACCCCTACAACAACAAGGTCGAGGCTTCGTTCATGGTCGGCGACCGCACTGCCCTGGAGTTCGTCACCGAGTCGATGCGCCCGCTGCACACCGGTGATTTCGGCGGCATCTGGGTCAAGCTGATCTGGGCCTTCTTCGGCCTGATCCTCACCCTGATGGTGCTCAGCGGCCTGCTGATCTGGACCAAGCGCACTGCCCAGGCCACCGCCGCCGCGCTCAAGCGCCAGCCGCGCGCCACCCTCGACACCCCTTCGGAGGCCAGCCTGTGAGCACGCGCACTGCCCTGCCCCAATCCCCCGCGCGCCGCCTGTGGCTGAAATGGCGCTTCCACCTGAACATCCTGCTGGTGCTGATCCCGCTCGGGTTGATGCCCAAGTACCTGCACGAAGCCTCGATGAACCGTGGCGAAATCGGCCTGGGCGAGCGCGAGCTCGGCGAGCTGCAGGCCGGCCCGTGGAGCGTGCGTATCGCCGAGCGCTTCGACGAGGCGCCGCGCTCCGACGGCCCGGCCGGCTACTTCAAGCAGTTCAAGATCGCCCTGTGCGCGCAATGCAACGACGTCAAGGCGGTGTACCTGCGGGTGGGCAAGCCGCGCAGCCTGCGCGCCGCCGGGGCGTTGTTCTCCGGCACCCCGTACCGCATGACCGGGGTGGTCAACATCCCGGCCAAGACCAAGCCCGACGCCGAGCTGTGGCTCACCTTCGAGGGTTGGGACGGGCAGATGCACCAGACTTCGATCCCGCTGGCCAAGGCATCGCCGGCCACCGTGGCCTGGCTCGAGAAACAAGGAGGCAAATGATGATTTCGCAGCTGCGCAGGCTCGCCCTGCCCTTCCTGCTGCTGGCCGCCACCCCGGCGCTGGCGCACAACCCGATGTGCGAATGCACCGAAGCCGGCGAGCAGATCACCTGCAAGGGCGGCTTCTCCGATGGCAGCGGCGCACCGGGGGTGACCCTGGATGTGATCGGCTACGACGAGCAGGTGCTGCTGGCCAGCAAGCTCGGTGACGATTCCACCCTGACCTTCAAGCGCCCCGACGGCGAGTTCTACGTGCTGTTCGACGCCGGCCCCGGCCACGTGGTGGAAGTGGACCACGCCGACATCGGTGCGCCATGAGCCGCGCACAGGTGGTACGCCCGGCCGGCGCCGGGCATGAAACCCTCTATGTACTGCTGGCCGCCGCGCTGATCGTGCTGCTGGCCGCAAGCGTAGTGGCGCTGCGCGGCGAGCGCGAGGACGAGCAGGCCATCGCCGCCCACCAGCTCGACGCCCGCCGCGACCTCAACGCCGCCGAGCAGGGCATCCACACCGACCTGTGGGTGGCCGTGGAGGAGATTCGCGCGCTGCACGAGGACACCGGCGTCGCCCCCGACGCCCAGGCCCTGGCCGAAGAAGGCCTACCGCCGTTCGTGGCCGATGCCAGCAGCCAGAGCCGTGGCAACCCGCAATGGACCCTGCTGGGCAACGGTGCCTACCTGGGCCGCAGCCAGGACGCGCAGGTGGCCGGCAGCTTCCTGCTGATCCTGCCCAGCGCCGCCGACGCCCAGCCCGATATCTGGCTGCGCCGCGACAGCAGCGCGCTCGCCCCCGACGCGCTGGACCACGACACGCTGATCGCCGCCGGCTGGCGGCAGGTCGTCACCCACTACGACGCCGGGGTCACCCGCCAACACCGTCATTAAGGACCTGCCCATGTTCCGCTTCGCCCGCCGCACCCTGGCGCTGCTCCTGGCCTGCGCCCTGCCCGCCCTGGCCCTGGCCGACAACGGCAAGCCGCTGCGCATCGGCATCACCCTGCACCCCTACTACAGCTACGTGAGCAACATCGTCGGCGACAAGGCCGAAGTGGTGCCGCTGATCCCAGCCGGTTTCAACCCCCACGCCTACGAGCCGCGCGCCGAGGACATCAAGCGCATCGGCAGCCTCGACGTGGTGGTGCTCAATGGCGTCGGCCACGATGACTTCGCCGACCGCATGATCGCCGCCAGCGAAAAACCCGACATCAAGACCATCGAAGCCAACGCCAACGTGCCGCTGCTGGCGGCCACCGGCATCGCCGCCCGGGGTGCCGGCAAGGTGGTCAACCCGCACACCTTCCTGTCGATCAGCGCCACCATCGCCCAGGTCAACAACATCGCCCGCGAGCTGGGCAAGCTCGACCCGGACAACGCCAAGTTCTACCTGCAGAACGCCCGCGCTTACGCCAAGCGCCTGCGTGCCCTGCGTGCCGAGGCGCTGGCCAAGGTCACCCAGGCGCCGGACGCGACCTTCCGCGTGGCCACCATCCACGCCGCCTACGACTACCTGGTGCGTGATTTCGGCCTGGAAGTCACCGCGGTGGTCGAGCCGGCCCATGGCATCGAGCCGAGCCCGGCGCAGCTGAAAAAGACCATCGACCAGCTCAAGGCGCTGGACGTGAAGGTGATCTTCTCGGAGATGGACTTCCCGTCGGCCTATGTCGAGACCATCCAGCGCGAATCGGGCGTGCGCCTGTACCCGCTCACCCACATCTCCTACGGCGAGTACACCAAGGACAAGTACGAGGTGGAGATGAAGCGCAACCTCGACACCGTGGTCCGCGCCATCCAGGAGAACCGCGCGTGACCGCCGCCGCCAACCTGAGCGCCGCCAGCGGGCCGCGCATCGACTTCGACGGCATCGACCTCACGCTGGGCCGCACGCGCATCCTCGAAGGCGTGCGCTTCAACGTCGCCGCCGGCAGCGTGCACGCCATCGTCGGCCCCAATGGCGGCGGCAAGAGTTCGCTGATCAAGACCCTGCTCGGGCAGATGCCGCACCAGGGCCAGCTGACCCTGCACTGGCCAGGCGAGCGCGAGGTGATCGGCTATGTGCCCCAGGCGCTGGAGTTCGACCGTGGCCTGCCGATGACCGTCGACGACTTCATGGCCGCCATGTGCCAGCGCCGTCCGGCGTTCCTGGGGCTGTCGCGCCGCGTGCGCCCGGCCATCGATGCGGCGCTGGCCAAGGTCGGCATGCTCGACAAGCGCAAGCGGCGCATGGGCGCGCTGTCCGGTGGCGAGCGCCAGCGGGTGCTGTTGGCCCAGGGGCTGATCCCTGAGCCGCAATTGCTGGTGCTCGACGAGCCGATGTCGGCCCTCGACGAGGCCGGTATCCAGGTGTTCGAGCAACTGCTGCAGGGCTGGCGCCAGGCCGGCACCACGGTGCTGTGGATCGAGCACGACCTGCAGGCGGTACTGCGCCTGGCCGACCGGGTCACCGGGTTGAGCCGCCAGGTGCTGTTCGACGCCCCGCCGGCCGAGGCGCTCACCCCCGAGCGCCTGCTCAGCCTGTTCTCCGTCCACCCTCGCAGCGAGAGCCTTGCATGAGTTTCGAAACCTTCCGCCAGCTGGTCCAGGAGTGGGCCGGCGCGGGTTACCTGCCCGAGGCGCTGGCCTACGGCTTCGTGGTCAACGCCCTGCTCGCCGGCCTGATGATCGGCCCGGTGCTGGGCGGGCTGGGCACCCTGGTAGTGGTCAAGCGCTTCGCCTTCTTCTCCGAGGCGGTCGGCCATGCCGCGCTCACCGGCGTGGCCATCGGCATCCTGCTCGGCGAGCCCTACACCGGCCCTTATGGCAGCTTGTTCGGCTACTGCCTGCTGTTCGGCATCCTGCTCAACTTCCTGCGCAACCGCACGGGGCTGTCGCCAGACACCCTGATCGGGGTGTTCCTCTCGGTGTCGCTGGCACTGGGGGCGAGCCTGCTGCTGATGCTGGCCGGCAAGATCAACGTGCACATCCTCGAGAACGTGCTGTTCGGCTCGGTGCTCACCGTCAGTGGCCAGGACCTGGTGGTGCTGGGCATCGTCGCGGTGTTGGTGCTGGCCCTGGCGCTGCCGCTGTACAACCGCATCATGCTGGCCAGCTTCAACCCGCAGCTGGCGGCGGTGCGCGGGGTGGCGGTGAAGACCCTGGACTACCTGTTCGTGGTGCTGGTGACCCTGGTCACGGTGGCGGCGGTGAAGGTGATCGGGGCGATCCTGGTGGGTGCCCTGCTGGTGATCCCGGCCGCTGCCGCGCGCCTGGTCAGCCAATCGCTCAAGGGCTTCTTCTTCATCTCGGTGCTGATCGCCACCGTCAGCACGCTGCTCGGCATCCTGCTGCCGATAGTGTTCGACCTGCCGGTGCCGTCGGGCGCGGCGATCATCCTGGTCGCCGGCAGCTGCTTCGCCCTCTGCGCCCTGGCCCGCGCCCTCGTCCCCCGCCTGCAAGGAAACCCGGCATGACCCTGAAAAAACTCACCCTGGCGCTGGCTCTGGCCGGCCTGCCGGTGCTGGCCAACGCCACGCAAGTGCTGACCACCTTGCCGGTGACCCATAGCCTGGCGGTAGTGCTGCTCGACGGTACCTCGGTGCAGCTGAAAAGCGCCGTGCCGGGCAATCTGCCGGCCAGCCGCCAGCCGTCCTACTTCGAGGGCCGTGGCGGCGCCAGCCTGCAAAAGGCCGCGCAGCAGGCCGACGCGGTGATCGGTGTACGTTCGATCTGGCGTGACGACCCGCTGTATCCGATGGCTCGGCGCAGCAATATCCGCATCGTCGAGATCGATGCCGCACGCCCGGTGGACGGCGCCCTGCCCGGTATCGCGGTGAAGGGCGACGAGGCCTTCGCCGCGTACCCGTGGCTGAACCCGACCAACCTCGGGCGTATGGCCGATGTGGTGGCCAATGACCTGGAGCGCCTGTCGCCGGCGGACAAGACCAAGATCCAGGGCAACCTGGCTGGCCTGAAGCGGCAGATGCTGGAGCTCAGTGCCAGCAGCCAGGCGCAGCTGGCCGAGGTCGATAACCTCAGCGTGGTGAGCCTGTCCGAGCGGCTGGGCTACCTGGCCAGCGGGTTGAACCTGGATGTGGTGGAACAGCCGCTGCCGGCTGGCGAGCAGTGGGACGACGCCACGCTCAAGGCGCTGACCGACAACCTCAAGCAGCAGGACGTGGCGTTGGTGCTGCACCACCATCAGCCGGACGCCAAGGTTGCCGCCGCGATCGAGGCCGGAGGTGCCCGGTTGCTGGTGGTGGAGAGCGACCCGCAGGACACCGTGGCCGGGCTCAAGGCCAGCGTGGAGCAGGTGGTGAAGGCGCTGGGCAACAGCTGAGTTCGCCTCCAGGGCCCTATCGCCGGCAAGCCGGCTCCCACAGGTACAGCGCTAAGCCAGGATCAGCGCAACATCTGTGGGAGCCGGCTTGCCGGCGATAGGGCCGGTGCAGGCAAACGCTACGCCCTGCGACAATCCACCACACCAACCCAAAGCCCGGTGAAACCCTTCAAATGGTAGATTCGCCGCCATGAAAACCACTCGTCGGACACGCTCGCTGACCGCATGGACGCTCTACGCCAGCGTCCTGTTCAGCCTGTTGCTGTGTGGTTTGCACCATGGCCAGATGACTGGCCTGCGCCTGTCGGGCCTGGAAGGCGGCTACTGCAGCATGGACAGCGGCCACGGCCCGGCCATCGACCTGGACGGTACCGGCGGCGACCAGCACATGGCGCAGCTGGACTGCCCGGTGTGCTCCTCGTTCGCCATGGCCGTACCGCTGAGCAGTGCCGGCTGGACCTTCACCGCCGCACATGGCCAGGCCCCGGCGCCCATCGTCACCCGCAGCTGGGCACAACCACCGCCACGCTACCTGCGCCACGCCATCAACCNACCCCCGCGCCTCCCCTCCCCCGTTCCCCGCAGCCCTTCACTTCGCCTGACCCTGGCCAGCACGCTCGTGTGTGCGCCTGTGGGCCAGGCACGCCAAGACCTTTGCGTGGAACCCTTACAACATGATCCGCAACTCCTCTCTGGTGCTCGTGCTGAGTGCCACCTGCCACTGTGCCTGGGCGCAAGGCGCGCCTGTCGAACTGACCGCCACCACCGTCGATGGCGAACGCGAAGCACCCAGCGGCGTGCAGCTGGACGAACCCATCGCCACCGGCTCGCGCCTGGGCCTCACCGCCCGGGAAACCCCCGCCTCGGTGAGCGTCTCGGACCGCCGGGTGATCGAGCAGCGCGATGCCCGCGACACCCAGGAAGTGATCAACGCCATGACCGGCGTGAACGCCTCGGCCAACCCTGGTTATGGTGGTTTCGTCACCTACCGCGGCTTCACCCAGAACCAGGTGACCCAGCTGTACAACGGCATCAACCTGGGCTACAGCAGCGCCACCCGCCCGGTGGATGCCTGGGTGATCGACCGCGTCGAGCTGTTGGGTGGGCCGTCGTCGTTCCTGCACGGTGCCGGCGCCGTGGGCGGCTCGATCAACTACATCAGCAAACTGGCCAGCCGCGACCAGCAGACCGTTGACGGGCGCATCCGCTATGGCAGCTACGACGACGCCGAATACGCCTTCGGCATCAACCAGGCGCTGGCCGACAACCCCGCCGACGCTCGCCATTTCGCCCGTCTGGATTTCAGCCGCAGCCAGGGCAACGGCTACATCGACCGCAACGAGCGCCAGACCGACAGCCTGGCCTTCTCGCTGCTCAGCGACCTGACCCCCGACCTGACCCACACCCTGGCCATCGAATACCAGGAGGACAAGGAGGACAGCCCTTACTGGGGTTCGCCGATCCTGCCCGGGCGCAGCACCATGAAGATCGACAAGAGCCGGCGCTTCGAAAACTACAACGTCGCCGATGGCCGCTACGAACAGCGGGTGCGCTGGTTGCGCTCGATGCTCGACTACCAGGTCAGCGACCGCACCAGCCTGCACAACACCCTGTACCAGTACGAAGCCCAGCGCGACTACCGCAACCTGGAGCGCTACCGCTACAACGGCGCCGGCAACGTGGTGCGCTCCAGCCCGTACCTGCAACGCCACCAGCAGAGCGTGCTGGGCAACCGCCTCGAACTGCGCCACGACAACACGCTGTTTGGCCTGGCCAGCCAGTGGTCGGCGGGGCTGGACTGGTCGCAGATGCGCCAGAGCCTCTACCCCAAATCGGGCAGCTGGAGCGACACGGTCGACCCGGACCACTTCGACCCAGGCAGCTTCTACGACATCCCGGGGGTGAACACCGGGCTCAGCAAACAGCGCCGCCATGTGACGACCAACCGCGCACTGTTCGCCGAGAACCGCCTGCAACTGACTGACCGCCTGGCCCTGCTGACGGCGTTGCGCTACGACTACCTGGACATGGAGGTGACCAACTACGGTGCCGTCACCCCCACTGCACCGGCCTTCTTTGAGCGCCGCTGGGAGCCGCTGTCCGGGCGTATCGGCCTGACCTACGCGCTGACCCCATCGGCCAATGTCTACGTGCAATACAGCACTGCGGCTGACCTGCCGGCAGGTTCGCTGGCCGCGGCGACTTACTCCAACGTCGGTCTGTTCGATTTGTCCAAGGGCGAGCAATGGGAGGCCGGCAGCAAGTTCGACTTCCTCGATGGCCGGGGCGCGGCGACGCTGGCGGTGTACCAGATCGTGCGCAAGGACTTTGCCGTGGCCGATTCGAACAACCCCAACCAGACCGTGCAGGCTGGGCAGCAGACTTCGCGCGGGGTGGAGCTGTCGGGGCGGTTGCAGGTCACGCCCCAGCTGCTGGCCGAAGCCAACTATGCCTACGTCGAGGCGCGGTATGACGAGTTCAATGAAGCGGTGGCCGGCAAGTCGGTGTCGCGCAAGGGCAATGCGCCGGTCAACGTGCCGGCCAACGTGGGCAACCTGTGGCTGACCTACAGTTTTACCCCGGACTGGACGGCGGGCGTGGATGCGCGTTACGTCGATTCGGTGTATGCCGACAACGCCAATACGCTCAAGGCGCCTGGCTATACGTTGTTCGGGGCTTTTGCGCGTTATCGGGTGGATGCGCATACCACGCTTACTGCGCGGGTGCGTAATTTGACGGATGAGGTGTATGCCAAGCAGGCGTACAACACCCAGTACTACATGGGGGCGCCTAGGACGTTTGAGGTGGCGATGGATGTGCGGTTCTAAGGGGCTGGCGCGGGATTGAAGATGGGGGCTAGGTCGAGGTCGAGGTCGAGGTCGAGGTCGAGGTCGAGCATGTAGTGTGTGGGTATTGGTATTGAGTGAGTATCCATTGGCGATGGAGACGCTCATTTACCTTTCCGCCCTTACGGCGGGTAACTTTTTGAAGGATCAAAAAGTCACCAAAAAATCCTTGCTCCATCATCCGGCCCCTACGCTTCGCTCCGGGGTTCCCTCACTCCGGCCTTGCTCCCGCGTGGACGCACTGAAGGGCCATCCATGGCCCATCAGTGCTCGATGGGCATCCATGCCCATCGCCCCGCTCCGCAAGTCCTACGTTCGGCCTCCTGAAGTCGCGTTTGGCGGTGACTGGACTATCGCGCGCTTAGAAGCAAGAGCAAGAGCAAGAGCAAGAGCAAGAGCGGCGAGTGTTAAATAGTTCTTGATCTGTTGTTTGAAATGGCCTCATCGCCGGCAAGCCGGCTCCCACAGTGTTCGCGTAAGTTTCGAGTTCAGCACAGTACCTGTGGGAGCTGCGGTTCGCCGCTGCGACTTGCCAGCGATTGCAGTTTGAAGTTCAACAAAACAATCAACCAGCGACAGCTGCGCCAATATAGGCGCCGCCCCTAACTTCGCGACTTCAGGAGGCCGATCGGAGGGCTTGCGGAGGGAGGCGACGGGCATGGATGCCCGTCGAGCACCGATGGGCCATGGATGGCCCTTCGGTGCGTACTCCCGGGAGCAAGACCGGAGTGAGGGAACCCCGGAGCGCAGCGCAGGGGCCGTATGAATGGAGCGAGCATTTTTTGGTGGGCCTGTCCCCTGACAACGGACGCCAAGAAGCGATACTTACATCGTTCTCTTGGAGGTCGCCATGTACCCACGTACTCGCCGCAACTACACCGATGAGTTCAAAACGCAAGCCGTAGCTCTAGCCGAAAGCGTTGGCAGAACTGAAGCTGCACGTCAGCTTGAGATGTCCGTCAAAACGCTCGACAACTGGGTTGATGCTACGCGTAAAGGCCTGCCGCTGAGCTCTCCCGAGCGTAAAACCATCACC
>NZ_JACAFQ010000030.1 GCF_015354575.1 Pseudomonas sp. UFMG81 | reverse complement strand
CCACCGAACAGTGCTTCTGCACCTGTAAGTCCAGCCATCCCCCCCTTTTCACCGTCCGCCCCGGCATCGACGCCGCCGACGCCCTGGTCCATGCCAGTATGCTGGCGCGGGCGATCCAGGAAATCGCCGACAACTACGCCCAGCTCCACGCCCCTGAAGCCTACCGGGCGATGATCTGGTCGATCGAGCATTCGGCGCAAACCCTCAGGGCACTGGTGGAGGGCCTGCTCGACGCGATGGAGGCCTGACGGCCGGCCGCAGGGCAGTCAGCCCGGCTGCCCGCGGTCCACCTTGCTGCTGAGGATGATCGACGTGGTGGTCTTCTCCACCCCGTCGAGGCTGCCGATCTGGTCGAGCAACTGGTCCAGCTGTTCGGGCGAGTCGCTGTGCAGCCAGGCCACATAGTCGAACTCGCCACTGACCGCGCACAACTGCTGCACCTGGCCCATGGCCGACAGCCGTCGCACCACGTCCTTGCCCGCACGCGGCTGCACCTTGATCCCCACATAAGCCTGTAACCCGCCGCCGATCAGGCGCTGGCCGAGGCGCACGCCGTAGCCGGTGATGACCTTGCTCTTCTCCAGCCGCGCCAGGCGCGAGTTCACCGTGGTGCGGGCAATGCCCAGGTGGCGGGCGAGGGTGGCGACGCTTTCGCGAGCGTTGATCTGCAGCAGGGCGATCAGCTGACGGTCGATTTCATCGAGGGCAATGGCGCGGGTATCGGACATGGTGGGTCTCATCAGTGGAGCCGCTAGCCTAGCCAGACTGCGCTGGATGAGAAAGCGCCCTGTGCACTTTAGCCACATGGGCCGTATGACACTGGCAGCATCCGCTGAATTTTGCAGCCCGAGCCGTTACTATTGCGGCCCTATGCCACCCGGCCAGGACCGGGTGGCCACTTACGCAGGTGGGGTTGGGGATGAGTCTCAGGGACTGGTACTGGAAGCGCTGGAGCCGTCGCAATGGCTGTAAGGTCAGCCTTGGCGTGTCGAAGTTCGGCAAGCGCGCCGTGCTCGAGCTTGAAGAGGAAGTGCGCCTTGGCGACGTGATCCTCGACTGCCGGGCGCTGTCGATTGGTGCCCACACCTACATCCGCAGCGAGTGCCTGCTGCAACTGGTCGATTCGATTGGCCGCTTCTGCTCGATTGGCAGTGGCGCGGTGATCGGCCAGGAGAAGAACACCCACCCCGTGGATTGGCTCAGCACCCACCCGTTCCAGTACACCGACACAGCGCTGACGTATGAAGCCCGCGTCGACATGGCCAGCATCGGCCACGATGTCTGGGTCGGGCACAGCGCGATGGTGATGGAGGGGGTCAAGGTGGGCACCGGGGCGATCATCGCCACCCGCGCTGTGGTCACTCGCGATGTGCCGCCTTATGCCGTGGTGGCTGGCGTGCCTGCTCGGGTGATCCGCTACCGCTACCCGCCAGAGATGATCGAACGCCTGCTCGCCAGCCGTTGGTGGGAGCGCGATGTAACGGCGTTGCAGCGTTTGCCGCTGAATGATCCGGAGGCTTGCCTGGAGCTTGTCGAGCCGCTGCCGGTGGCGCACTACGGGAAGGTCAGGATGAGCCGCAAGGGCGGTGAAGTGCTGGGTAAGTCTGAGTGACCGGAAAGGCATCGGATACGAAAAAGCCGCGCATCAGCGCGGCTTTTTTTATTTCTGGTGGGCCCACACGGACTCGAACCGTGGACCAAAGGATTATGAGTCCTCTGCTCTAACCGACTGAGCTATAGGCCCTCAGCAGGTGCGCCGGATTATAACGAGGGTTTCGATACCGTGCCATCCGAAAGATCCGATAGTGCTATGCGAAGAAACGTCGCGGCGAATTCATCGGGGGGCAGGGGCAGGCTGACGATGTAGCCCTGGATCTGCTCGCAGCCTTCGGCGGCGAGGAAGCGTTGCTGGGCCTGGTTCTCCACACCCTCGGCGATGATGGTCAATTGCATGCTGCGGCCCAGGGCGATGATCGCGCGGGCGATGGCGGCGTCGTGGGGGTCGTCCGGCAGGCCGCGGATGAACGACTGGTCGATCTTGAGGATGTCCAGCGGTAGGCGCTTGAGGTAGCTCAGCGACGAATAGCCGGTGCCGAAGTCGTCGATGGCCAGCTGTACGCCCAGGTGCTTGAGCTGGTGCAGCACGCTCAGGGCCTCTTCGGCCTGGCTCATGATGAAGTTCTCGGTGATCTCCAGTTGCAGGTCGCCGGCCTTGAGCTGGTAGGTGCGCAGCAACTGCTCGATGCGCCGGGCCAGGTTGGGCTGGCGCAGCTGGGCGCCGGCCAGGTTGATCGAGAGCGGGCCGAAGGCGTGGTAGGCCTTCTTCCAGGCGTGCATCTGCCGGCAGGTCTGCTCCAGCACCCAGTCGCCGAGCTGGAGGATGGTGCCGTTCTCTTCGGCTAGGTGAATGAACTGCTCGGGCGGGACTTCGCCGAAGGTGGGGTGGGTCCAGCGGATCAGCGCTTCGGCACCCACCAGGCTCTGGGTCTTGAGGCTGAACTTGGGCTGGTAGCACAGGCTCAGTTCGTTGCGCTCGATGGCACGGCGCAGCTCGTGCTCCAGGGCGATGCGCTCGCTGGCCTGGGCGGTGAGGTCGCGGGTGTAGGCCTCGACGCGGTTACGGCCCTTGGCCTTGGAGCGGTACATGGCGGCGTCGGCGTTGCGGATCAGCGTGGCGACGTCGCTGCCGTCCTGTGGATAAAGGCTGATGCCAATGCTGGCGCTGGTGAAGAACTCGTGCTCGCCGGCCTGGAAGGGTGCGTGGAAGCAGGCCAACAGCTTGCTGGCGATGGCGCTGGCGTCGCTGGGCTTGTGCAGGCCGGGCAGCAGGATGATGAACTCGTCGCCGCCCAGGCGGGCCACGGTATCGACATCGCGCACCTGCTCCTTGAGACGTTGGGCGATGCCCTTGAGCAGCAGGTCGCCGACTGGGTGGCCGAGGCTGTCGTTGATGTGCTTGAAGCGGTCCAGGTCGAGGAACAGCACCGCCCCCTGGCGGTTGGACACCTGGGCGCAGGTGAGGGCGGCTTGCAGGCGGCTTTCGAACAGCGCGCGGTTGGGCAGACCGGTGAGGGGGTCGTGGTGGGCCTGGTAGTCGAGCTTGGCCTGGGCGTGCTTGAGGCTGGAGATGTCGGCGAACACGGCGACGAAGTGGGTAATCTCGCGCTCGCTGTTGCGCACGGCGCTGATGGTCAGCCAGCCGGGGTAGAGCTCGCCGTTCTTGCGCTTGTTGTGGATCTCGCCTTGCCAGTGGCCTTCGGCGGTGAGCTGGTGCCACATGGCGGCGTAGAAGGCGCTGTCGTGCTGGCCGGAGGCGAGCAGGCGCGGGGTTTGACCGAGGGCTTCGATCTCGCTGTAGCCGGTGATCTCGCTGAAGGCGCGGTTTACCGCACTGATGCGCTGGTCGATGTCGGTGATCAGTACCCCTTCGGCGGTGTTTTCGAACACCGTGGCGGCCAGTTGCAGTTTTTCCTGCATCAGGTGGCGCTCGGTGATGTCGCGGGCAATGGTCAGCATGCAGTCGACGCCGCCGATGGGCAGTGGCCGGGCGGACAGCTCGCACAGGCGGATCTGCCCGTCGCTGCGGCGGATATGGCAGCTGAAGTCGCGTACGAAACCGTCGCGCTGGAGGCGTTCGACCAGGCGCTGGCGTTCGTTGAGGTCGACCCAGATGCCCAGGTCCAGCGAGGTCTGGTCAACGGTGGTGCTGATGTCGTACCCGGTCAGGCGGCAGAAGCCTTCGTTCACTTCCAGCAGCAGGCCGTCGCTCTGGCGTGACAACAGCAGGCCATCGGGCGAGGCGTGGAAGGCCTTGGCGAACTTCTCTTCGGAGGTTTGCAGCTGTTGCTGGGTTTCTTTAAGCTGGCTGATGTCGCGCACCGCCACCACCAGGGCCTTGGTGCCGTCGAGGTCGAAGGTTTCGGCGGAGGTCAGGCCGGTGAACAGCTGGCCATTGCTGCGGCGGAAGGTCATCTCCATGTTGCGGATGCCGCCGCGCTGCAAGCGTTCGAGCAGGGCCGGGCCGCTGCCGGTGACACCCCAGACGTCGAGTTCGGTGGCGGTGCGGCCCACCACCTGATTCGGGCTGTAGCCAATCTGTTCCTCGAAGGCTTCGTTGACCTCCAGCAGGCAGCCGTCGCTTTGCCGGGCGATGACCAGGATGTCCGGGCATTGCTGGAACACCGAGGCGAACTTCTGTTCCGACAGGCGCAGGGCGTCCTCGGTGTGCTTGGTTTCGCTGATATCGATCATCAGGCCGCGCATCAGCGGCTTGTGGCCGTGCTCGATCATGCTGACGATGTTGCGTACCCACAAGGTGTGGCCGTCGGCACGGATTACCCGGTAGTCGAGGCTGTGGTCGCGCCCGGCGGCGGTTTCACTGTCGCAGTAGGCCTGGGCCCAGAGTGCGTCCTCGGGGTGCAGGATGCTGCGCCAGAACCCGGGCTTGAGCCACTCGCCCAGGGGGTAGCCGAGCAGGTCCTCGGCGTGGGGCGACACGTAGTTGTAGGTGAAGTCGTTGGCGTCGGCTTGCCAGGCGATGGCTGACAGGCTCTCGACCAGGCCGCGGTAGTGGTATTCGCTGCTGCGCAGTTCCTGTTCCAGGGCGATGCGCCGGGAGATTTCCGAGCTCAGCCGGCGGTTGATGCGGATCACCACGGCGAGGATGGCCACCAGCAGCAGGACGCCGGGCAGGCCATAGATCAGCAGGTCGTGCCAGAAAGTGCGTTGATCGACGACGTTGCCCACCCAGCGCTGCTGGATTTTGCTGATTTCGCCGCTGCTCATGTCGGCCATGACCTTGTCGAGGATGCTGACGAGGATCTTCTGGCCTTGTGGCGCCGCCATGGCCAGCTGGTAGCGGTAGGGCGTCTCGCCGCTGACATACAGGCCATCGAGCTTGAGCTGGCGCAGGCTCCAGATGCTCGAGGCGAGATCGCCGACCACCGCGTCCACCGCGTCGGTGGCCAGGGCCTGCAACGCCGAACTGACGTTGGGCATCGCCACCAGGTTGAGGTCCGGGTGATGGGTGCGCAGCAGTTCGTGGGGGGCGTAGTTCTCTACCACGGCGATCTTCAGCCCGTACAGGTCCTTGAGGCTACGCGGTTGCGCACCACCGGCGTGGGCGAGGATGACGATCGGGAAGTCGAGATAGGGGCGGGTGAACGCGAGATAGCTCTGCCGTTCCGGAGTGGACATGATCCCGGGCAGCAGGTCGATACGGTTGTGGCGTGCCTGTTCCAGTACCTCGGTCCAGCTGCTGGGCTCGATTGGCTGCAGCTTGACGCCCAGGCGTTCCTGAATAAGGGCAATGTAATCGGCGGCCAATCCCTGGTAGCGGCCTTCCTGATCGCGAAATTCGAACGGCGGCCAAGAAGCGTCGACGCCCAGGCGCAGCTGCGGGTGCGCGCTGAGCCAGGCTTGTTCCTCGTCGGTCAGGGTCAGGGCGCCGGCCGTTGTGTTCCAGGCGAGCAGGAGCAGCAACAGGAAGGCCGGCATCACGGGCATAGTGGCCTCTGGATCAGGATGTCTGCAACGAGTGTAGACGGGCATCCCGGGCGCAGGGTGGTGCGGGCCACGACCTTTTGTCACATAAGAAAAACCCCGGCCTGGGCCGGGGTTCGTCATCACTCGTCGAGGAAGGAGCGCAAGTGCTCGCTTCGCGTCGGGTGGCGCAGCTTGCGCAGCGCCTTGGCTTCGATCTGACGGATCCGCTCGCGGGTCACGTCGAACTGCTTGCCGACTTCTTCGAGGGTGTGGTCGGTGTTCATGTCGATACCGAAACGCATGCGCAGCACCTTGGCTTCGCGTGCGGTCAGGCCCGAGAGCACGTCGCGAGTCGCTTCCTTGAGGCTTTCGACCGTGGCCACGTCGATCGGGGACTGCATGGTGGAGTCCTCGATGAAGTCGCCCAGGTGCGAATCTTCGTCGTCACCGATCGGGGTTTCCATGGAGATCGGCTCTTTGGCGATCTTCAATACCTTGCGGATCTTGTCCTCAGGCATTTCCATGCGCTCACCCAGCTCTTCCGGGGTCGGTTCACGGCCCATTTCCTGCAGCATCTGCCGGGAAATACGGTTGAGCTTGTTGATCGTCTCGATCATGTGCACCGGAATACGGATGGTGCGCGCCTGGTCGGCGATCGAACGGGTGATCGCCTGGCGGATCCACCAGGTGGCGTAGGTCGAGAACTTGTAGCCGCGGCGGTATTCGAACTTGTCCACCGCTTTCATCAAGCCGATGTTGCCTTCCTGGATCAGATCGAGGAATTGCAGGCCACGGTTGGTGTACTTCTTGGCGATGGAGATCACCAGACGCAGGTTCGCCTCGACCATTTCCTTCTTGGCGCGGCGGGCCTTGGCCTCGCCGATGGACATGCGACGGTTGATGTCCTTGATTTCGGAGACGGTCAGGCCGGTCTCGGTCTCGAGGTCGATCAGTTTCTGCTGGCAGGCGACGATCGCGGCGTCTTTCTCACCCAGGGCGGCGGCCCACTTGGTGCTGCGCTTGGCCAGGTCACCGGACCAGGTCTGGTCGGTTTCGTTGCTTGGGAACAGGCGCAGGAAGTCGGCACGCGGCATGCGCGCATCACGCACGCACAGCTGCATGATTGCGCGCTCTTGCTGGCGCAGGCGATCCAGTGCACCGCGCACGCGTTCCACCAGCACGTCAAACTGTTTAGGTACCAGCTTGATCGGCATGAACAGATCGGCCAGGGTCTGCATGGCCGCGACGCTGTCGGCGTGGGCGCGGCCGTGCTTCTTCAGCACCTTGAGGGTGATGACAAGCTGGTCGGACACGGCACCGAAGCGCTGGCGGGCGATTTCCGGATCGGGGCCGCTTTCGCCCTCTTCCTCGTCGTCGCTGCTCTCTTCGCTCTCTTCTTCCTCGTCCTCTTCTTCCTTCGCGGCGGCGGTTTTGGCACCTGGAATCGGTACTTCTTCGGTCGGCGCGGCGATGTTGTCGTCAGGGTCGATGTAACCGCTGAGAACGTCGGAGAGGCGGCCACCTTCGGTGGTCACACGATCATATTCGCTGAGTATGTGGTCGACAGTGCCCGGGAAGTGAGCGATGGCGCCCATGACTTCACGGATGCCTTCCTCGATGCGTTTGGCGATTTCGATCTCGCCTTCGCGGGTCAGCAGCTCGACGGTACCCATTTCGCGCATGTACATGCGCACCGGGTCGGTCGTACGGCCGATATCGGTCTCAACGGCCGCCAACGCTGCGGCGGCTTCTTCGGCTGCGGCTTCGTCGGTGTCGGCTTCCGCCAACAACAGGGCATCCGCATCCGGAGCACTCTCGAATACGTTGATCCCCATGTCGTTGATCATGCGGATGATGTCTTCCACCTGCTCCGGATCTGAAATATCCTCTGGCAGGTGGTCGTTGACCTCCGCGTAAGTCAGGTAGCCCTGCTCACGACCGCGGGTGATCAACTCTTTGATACGAGACTGCTGTTGCGCTTTTCCGGACATAACACCCTATCCACTGAAGGTCTTGGCGGGCAAAAAACAAGCCGAGGATTATACCCGAGCATGGACCTCACGCGCCAGATGAGGTCGGGTTTTGTGCGGGAACATTCCGGCTCAGCAGCACGAGGAGCTGAGATTTTTCCTCGCTGGTCAATTCGCTTTGACGTGATTTCCTGAGCAGTTGTTCCAGGCTGCGCTCGCGTTGGCGGGCGGACAAGCTAGTTATAGTGTCGAAAAACTGTTGTTCAAGGTTCTCGACCTGGATCAGCCATTCCTTTTCGGCAAGGGCCCTCAGCAGGCGGCCTTGCTCCGTTCCGTGCCAGCGTGCAATCAACTGCATTGAGCTTAGCTTAGGATTCTTCTGTGCGGCCTCGATCAGCGCCACCAGCAGTTGGCTGTAGAGCTGGTCTTCGCCGGCAAAGTGGCTGGCGTCCTCGACCTTGCCGGCCAGCGGCGGGTGATGCAGCAGGGTGCGCAGGGCCGACAGCGTCGGAGGTTCGACCGGTGCGGGTACGCGCGGTGGCGCCTCGCCCCGCTGGCCATCGCGCTGCCAGGGTTTGCCACCCTTCTTGTCCCAGGGCTTGCCTTCCCACTGTTTCTTGCCACCGCCCTTGTTCGGCGTCCAGGGGCGTTGCTCCTGGTGCACGGGGGCGTGGTCGGGCTGATAGGTGTCGGCATAGTCCGGCGTGTAGCTGGCCATGGCGTCGTAATCGTAGCCGGGGTCGTAGTCTGGCACGCTGGCGGCAGGCGCTTGCTGTGCCAGCTGCTCCATCTGCTGTGGATCGAGGCCGGTAATCTCGCGCAGGCGATTGCGCATCAGCTGGCGCAGGTTGGCGCCGGGGATCTGCTCGATCAGCGGCGCGGCCAGCGTGGCCAGGTGCGCCTTGCCTTCCAGCGAGCGTGGGTCGGCCTCGTTGCTCAGCTGCTCGAAGAAGTAGTCGGCCAGCGGCTGGGCGTGCTGGTTGATGCGGGCATGGAAGGCGTCGGTGCCTTCGGCGCGGACCAGGCTGTCCGGATCCTCGCCTTCGGGCAGGAACAGGAAGCGTGCGCGGCGGCCGTCCTGCAGGCTCGACAAGGTCGACTCCAGGGCGCGCCAGGCGGCCTTGCGCCCAGCCTGGTCGCCGTCGAAGCAGAACAGTACGCTGGGCACTACGCGGAACAGGCGCTTGAGGTGCTCCTCGCTGGTCGCTGTGCCCAGGGTTGCCACCGCATTGCGCAACCCCTGCTGGGCGAGCGCGATCACATCCATGTAGCCCTCGACCACGATGATCTCGTCGAGGTTGCGGTTGTGTTTGCGCGCTTCGAACAGGCCGTAGAGTTCCTGGCCTTTGTGAAATACCGGGGTTTCCGGTGAGTTCAGGTACTTGGGCTTATCGTCGCCCAGCACCCGGCCACCGAACGCGATCACCCGGCCGCGACTGTCGCGGATGGGGAACATTACCCGGTCGCGGAAGCGGTCATAGCGCTTGCCGCTTTCGGCGTTCTCGATCAGCAGGCCGGCATCGATCATCACTTTCTGCTGCAGTGCGTCGGCGCCCAGGTGCTTGAGCAGGTTGTCCCAGCCGGGTGGGGCGAAACCCAGGCCGAAGTCGCGGGCGATTTCGCCGGACAGGCCGCGGCCTTTCAAATACTCCACCGCCGCCTTGCGGGTTGGGTGGCTGCGCAGGGCCTGGCGATAGAATTCACTGGCCGCCTCGAGCAGCGGGTACAGTGGCGAATCCACCGGCTGGCGCGGCTTTTGCCCGCGCCGGCCCTCTTCGCGTGGCACTTCCATGCCAGCGGCGCGGGCCAGTTCCTCTACCGCCTGGGGGAAGTCCAGGTTGTCGTGGTCCATGATGAAACCCAGCGCGTTGCCGCCGGCACCACAGCCGAAGCAGTAATAGAACTGCTTGTCGGGGCTGACGGTGAAGGAGGGCGACTTCTCCTTGTGAAACGGGCAGCAGGCGGAAAGATTCTTACCGGTCTTTTTCAGCTGAACGCGCGAACTCACCACGTCGACGATGTCGGTGCGGTTGAGAAGGTCATCGATAAAGCTTTGGGGAATCAGCCCGGCCATGGCAGCCTCGTCATCTGGCAACTGGCAAGTCTAAACGCTGGTGCGCGGGTTCTGGTGGGGTATAGCAGGAAGAGGTGTTGTGCGCGTCGCAGCCCGTAAGGGCTCGTCAGCAAGGACGTGCACACCTGGCCAAAGACCAGTTCTGACGCATTGAGGCAGGTTGCCCATGGCTTGTGCCGGGGCGCCCATGGCGCATGGCCAAGGGCTTGAAGCGACCGCTGCCATCAGCCCGGCACGAGGCCGGGCGGGGCAGAAGCTTTGCGTAGAACGCCTGTATTAGTACAGACGAACGGCGCGGCGCTGTTCGCGCTGAACTTTCTTGGCGTGACGCTTAACAGCAGCAGCTGCTTTGCGCTTACGCTCGGCGGTCGGCTTCTCGTAAAACTCGCGGCTACGAACTTCAGCCAGTACACCGGCTTTTTCGCAGGAGCGCTTGAAACGACGCAGAGCTACGTCGAAGGGTTCGTTCTCTTTAACTTTGACGGCTGGCATCCAGGGCTACCTTAATTCATTACCGGGGTAGACGTGCTCCTGGCAAAACATAAGGTGTGCTGGAGAACGTCGGTTTTCAAGGGTTGCGGATGTTAACCCTTAGCTGGCCGGAATGCAAAGCCTCTGATCGAAAACCGCTGGTCGGCACTGGGTGCGGGGACTATCATGCGCGCCTTCGAATTCAGCCTCCACAAGGCACGGACCCATGCTAGTACTGGGATTGGAAACATCCTGCGACGAAACTGGCGTCGCATTATACGACAGTGAACGCGGCCTGCTGGCCGACGCGCTGTTCAGCCAGATCGACCTGCACCGCGCCTATGGCGGCGTGGTGCCCGAGCTCGCCTCGCGTGATCACGTCAAGCGCATGCTGCCGCTGATTCGCCAGGTGCTGGAGGAGGCCGACTGTGTCGCCACCGAGATCGACGCCATCGCCTACACCGCAGGCCCTGGCCTGGTCGGCGCATTGCTGGTGGGCGCTTCGTGCGCCCAGGCCCTGGCGTTTGCCTGGGATATTCCGACGATCGGTGTGCACCATATGGAAGGCCATCTGCTGGCGCCGATGCTCGAAGAGCAGCCGCCGGAATTTCCGTTCGTCGCCTTGTTGGTGTCGGGTGGTCACACGCAGCTGGTGCGGGTCGATGGCATCGGCCAATACGAGCTGCTTGGTGAGAGCCTGGACGATGCCGCCGGCGAGGCGTTCGACAAAACGGCCAAGCTGATCGGCCTCAACTACCCGGGCGGCCCCGAGATCGCGCGCCTGGCCGAACGGGGCACCCCTGGGCGCTTCGTGTTCCCACGCCCGATGTGCGATCGGCCGGGCCTGCAGTTCAGCTTCAGCGGCCTGAAGACCTTCGCCCTCAACACCTGGCAGCAGTGCCGTGAGGCCGGAGACGACAACGAGCAAACCCGTTGCGACGTGTCGCTGGCGTTCCAGCAGGCGGTGGTGGAGACTCTGACCTTCAAGTGCAAGCGCGCCCTCAAGCAGACGGGCCTCAAGCGGCTGGTCATCGCCGGTGGCGTGAGTGCCAACCAGGCCCTGCGTGCTTCGCTGGAAGAGATGCTGGCCAGCATCAAGGGCAACGTCTATTACGCGCGTCCCCGTTTCTGTACCGACAATGGCGCGATGATCGCCTACGCGGGCTGTCAGCGTCTGTTGGCCGGGCAGCAGCAGGACCTGGCAATCAGCGTGCAGGCGCGCTGGCCGATGGAGCAATTGCCCGCGGTGTGAGGGTGGCGTTTCAGAAGTGCCGTTCGCGCCCGGCGAACAGGTCCCGCAGGTTGCTGCGGTGACGCCACACGATCATCACCGTCAGTACGGTCATCGGCAGCAGGGCCCCGGGCTCGCGCCAGGCCAGTAGCGGTAAGGTGAGTGGCGTGGCGATCAGGGCGGCGAGCGAGCTGGTGCGGGTCAGGTAGAAGGTCAGTAGCCAGGCGCCGATGGCCAGCAGTGCGGCCGGGAAGTACAGGGCCATGAGCATGCCGGCGGCAGTGGCCACGCCCTTGCCGCCCTGGAAGCGGAAGTAGATCGGGAACAGATGCCCCAGCACTGCGCAGATGCCCACCCAGGCCTGCTCTTGCACGTCCAGCCCGGCGGCCCGTGCCAGCAGCACCGGCAACATGCCCTTGCACAGGTCGCCCAGCAGCGTCAGGATCGCCAGCTTGCGCCCAGCCAGGCGCAGCATGTTGGTCGCACCGGCATTGCCCGAGCCACTGGAGCGTGGGTCGGGGCTGCCACTGAGGCGGCTCAGGACGATGGCGAAGGACAGAGAGCCAAGCAGGTAGGCAAGCAGCGCCAGTGACCAAAACATGCTAACTATTCCGGGCGAGGTTGCCCCGATTCTAACGGCGCCCGTCGCCCTTGTCGTGTTGTGGAGAGAAGTGCTTGGACAGAGTGTTCATCGAAGGCCTGGAAGTCGATACCGTCATCGGTGCCTATGACTGGGAGCGGGATATCCGCCAATGCCTGCGCCTGGACCTGAGTTTCGCCTGGGACAATCGGCCGGCCGCTGCCGGGGATGACCTGTCCCTGGCGCTGGACTACGCCAGCGTTTCGGCACGCATCCAGGCCTTTGCCGAGCAGGCGCGCTTCGAACTGGTCGAAACCTTCGCCGAGCGCCTGGTGGCGGTGCTGATGGCCGAGTTCAACATCCCCTGGGTACGCCTGAAACTCACCAAGCCGGGTGCGGTGCCTGCGGCCCGCGGTGGTGTGGGTGTGGAGATCGAGCGCGGATGTCTCTGAGCACGGTTTACCTCGGGCTGGGCAGCAACATCGACCGCGAGCGGCACCTGTGCGCGGGGCTCGACGCGCTGGCGGCGATACTCACCGACATGCGCTGCTCGCCGGCCTTCGAGAGCCAGGCGGTGGGGATCAAGAGCGGGCCGTTCATCAATTTCGTGGTGGCCGGCAAGACCGAATTGCCGCTGCTGGAGCTGGACCGCCGGCTCAAGTTCATCGAGGCCGACAATGGCCGCTATGCGCCGGACCGCAAGGGGCTGCCGCTGGATATCGATGTGCTGCTGTATGACGACCTGCACGGCACGTTCGACGGACTGGTGCTGCCACGGGCGGAAATCCTGAAGAACGCCTTTGTATTGTGGCCCTTGTCGTTGTTGGCGCCGGAGCTGGTGCACCCGGGGGTGGGCAAGCCGATGGCGCAGTTGTGGCAGGAGGCGAGCATCGACCAGGTACTGGCGCCGGTGCCGTTCGAGTGGCGGGGATTGCAGCTGATTCAGGTGTAAGTTCAAGGCCATATCGCGGGGCAAGCCCGCTCCCACGGCTCTGTGGGAGCGGGCTTGCCCCGCGATGACTCAGCCCGGCTTGTACGCTTCCAGCGTTTTCAGCCGCTGCGCTTTGAGCGCCTCGCCCAGCTGCTGGCCGGTCAGGCCTTGTTCGATCAAGGGTTTAACATCTACCGCCCGCACCGCTTCAGCCGCACCGCGCAAGTACTCGCCCTGTGGATAAGCGGCCCCCTGCGCCGCCATCTTGCATACAGCGATGAAGTCTTCGAAACGCTGCGGGCGTCGGTATACATCGAACTTCTGCAGCATTTCCAACAGCGCTGGCGGCTCCAGCGCCGGGGCGTCATCCGCTCGTTCGGCAAATTCGCCCACCAGCACCGCCAGTTCCTGGCATTCCCGCGGGGCCTTGAAGCGCTGGTTGAGCGCCTTGATGGCCGCAGGCTCCAGCCCACGCAGCAGGCACGCCCAGCGCACTGGCAGCGACTGCTGGTGCGTGGCGGCCTGGTGCAGTGCTGCCAGGGTATCGGTGCCGCGCTCCAGCTCCGGCATCAACTCCTGGAGCGCGCCGCAACTGCGCAGCACCTCGATGAATACCTGCGGCTGGCTTTCCATCAGCGCCCGCTCGATTTCCTTCCAACTGCGTTCGGCGGTCAGTGCCTGCAACTCGCCCGACTCGGCGATCTGGCGCATCAGGGCGAGGGTCTCTTCGGCTACGCGGAAACCCAAGGGTGCATAACGAGCGGCAAAGCGGGCGACCCGGAGGACACGCAAGGGATCTTCGGCGAACGCCGGAGAAACATGGCGCAAAATCCGCTCATCCAGATCGTGCTTGCCGTGGTAGGGGTCGTACAGCGTGCCCTGTTCATCCTCGGCCATGGCGTTGATGGTCAGGTCGCGGCGGATCAGGTCGTCTTCGAGGGTGACATCGGGGCTGGCGTGGAATGTGAAACCGCCATAGCCGCGCCCGCTCTTGCGTTCGGTGCGGGCCAGGGCGTACTCCTCACCGGTTTTAGGGTGAAGGAAAACCGGGAAATCAGCGCCGACCGGGCGAAAGCCTTGGGCTTGCATCTGTTCGACCGTGGCGCCCACCACCAACCAGTCGATATCACTGACCTGGCGGCCGAGCAGGCGATCGCGCACGGCGCCGCCAACCTTGTAGATCTGCATGTGAAACCTCCATTACTGGCCACAGGATACCCTGTCGCCAGTAATGGTGTGGTTCAGAGATGGTGCACCACCGCCAAGTCCATGCGCCCATAGTCGCTGGCTTCGCCATGCTCGCTGCGCGGTGGCATGTGGTGGGTCTTGACCACCTGGTCGCCTTGCACGGTCTCCAGGTGGATATCGAAACCCCACAGGCGGTGCAGGTGCTTGAGCACTTCTTCCGTCGAATCGCCCAGCGGTTTGCGGTTGTGCTGCAGGTGACGCAGGGTCAGCGAGCGGTCGCCGCGTCGATCGATGCTGAAGATCTGCACGTTGGGTTCACGGTTGCCGAGATTGTATTGCGCGGCCAGCTGCTCACGGATGGTGCGATAGCCGTCTTCGTCGTGGATCGCCGGGACCAGCAGGTCGTCGCGCTGGTCGTCGTCGAGGATGCTGAAAAGCTTGAGGTCGCGGATCACCTTCGGTGACAGGTACTGCAGGATGAAACTCTCGTCCTTGAAGCTGCTCATGGCGAACTTGATGGTCGACAGCCAATCACTGCCGGCGATGTCGGGGAACCAGCGGCGGTCCTCGTCGGTGGGGTTTTCGCACATGCGGCGGATGTCGGTGTACATGGCGAACCCCAGTGCGTAGGGGTTGATGCCGCTGTAATAGGGGCTGTCGAAGCCTGGCTGGAACACCACGCTGGTGTGCGACTGGAGAAACTCCATCATGAAGCCTTCGGTGATCAGCCCTTCGTCGTACAGGTCGTTCATCAGCGTGTAGTGCCAGAACGTCGCCCAGCCTTCGTTCATCACCTGGGTCTGGCGCTGTGGGTAGAAGTACTGGGCGATCTTGCGCACGATGCGCACCACTTCACGCTGCCAGGGTTCCAGCAACGGCGCGTGTTTCTCGATGAAGTAGAGGATGTTCTCCTGGGGTTCGGCGGGGAACCGTGCATCATCCCGTTCGCCGCCCTTTTCCGAGCCTTTGGGGATGGTGCGCCACAAATCGTTGATCTGCCGTTGCAGGTGCTCCTCACGCTCTTTCTGCCGGCGTCGCTCCTCTTCCGCGGAGATGGGGTAGGGGCGCTTGTAGCGGTCCACGCCATAGTTCATCAGGGCATGGCAGGAGTCGATCAGGTCTTCCACCGCATCGATGCCGTGGCGCTCCTCGCACTGGGCGATGTACTGCTTGGCGAACACCAGGTAGTCGATGATCGAGCTGGCGTCGGTCCAGGTGCGGAACAGGTAGTTGCCTTTGAAGAAGCTGTTGTGGCCATAGCAGGCGTGGGCGATCACCAGTGCCTGCATGCACATGGTGTTCTCTTCCATGAGATAGGCGATGCACGGATCGGAATTGATCACGATCTCGTAGGCAAGGCCCATCTGGCCGCGGCTGTAGGACTTCTCGGTGCTGAGGAACTGCTTGCCGTAGGACCAGTGGTGATAACCCAGCGGCATGCCCACCGAGGCGTAGGCGTCCATCATCTGCTCGGCAGTGATCACCTCGATCTGGTTGGGGTAGGTGTCCAGCGCGTAGCGGGCGGCCAGGCGGCTGATCTCGCGGTCGTACGTCTGGATCAGCTCGAAGGTCCACTCGGAACCGGTGGAAATGGGTTGGCGTCTCTGCTCTCTGGCGGTCATGTGGCTAACCTGCGCTGGAAGAGTTCACGGAAGACCGGGTAGATGTCGCCGGCCGATACCAACTGCTGCTGGGCGAATGTGTCGGGGTAGGCTTCGCCGATGCGTTCGTACTCGTACCACAGCGCCTGATGCTCACGGGGGGTGATCTCGACGTAAGTGTAGTACTGCACGTGGGGCATGATCTGGTTGGCCAGGATGTCGCGGCAGATCGGCGAGTCGTCGTTCCAGTTGTCGCCGTCCGAGGCTTGCGCTGCGTAGATGTTCCAGTCGCTGGCCGGGTAGCGATCGGCCATGACCTCCTGCATCAGCTTGAGCGCGCTGGAGACGATGGTGCCGCCGGTCTCGCGGGAATAGAAGAACTCTTCCTCGTCGACTTCGCGGGCACTGGTGTGGTGGCGAATGAATACCACCTCGATGCGGTCGTAGTTGCGCTTGAGGAACAGGTACAAAAGGATGAAGAAGCGCTTGGCGATGTCCTTGGTGGCCTGGGTCATGGAGCCGGAGACGTCCATCAGGCAGAACATCACCGCCTTGGAGCTGGGGTTGGGCTGCTTGACCAGCAGGTTGTACTTGAGGTCGAAGGTGTCGAGGAACGGCAGGCGGTTGATGCGCGCCTTGAGCCGCTCGATCTCGGCTTCGGTGTCCTGGATGTCGGTGAAGTTGTCCGGCTCCTCGACTTTCAAACGCTCCAGCTCTTTTTGCGCCTCGCGCAGCAACGCCCGGCTGCTGCCGGTCAGGGCGATACGTCGGGCGTGGGCCGAGCGCAGGGTGCGCACGATGTTGATGCGCGACGGGTTGCCTTCGTTGGCGATGCCGGCGCGCACGGTCTTGAAGGTGTCGGCCCCGGTGAGGTGGCGTTTGACCAGGTTGGGCAGCTCCAGGTCCTCGAACATGAACTCGAGGAATTCTTCCTGGGTGATCTGGAACACGAAGTCGTCCATGCCTTCGCCGGAGTTGCCGGCCTTGCCACGGCCGCCACCGCCACCACCGCCCTGAGGTCGGGCGATGTGTTCGCCAGCGGTGAATTCCTTGTTGCCGGGATGCACGATGGTCTGCTTGCCGCCGCGACCGTGGTGCAGCACGGGTTCGTCGATGTCACGGCCTGGGATGCTGATCTGTTCGCCATGCTCCATGTCCATGATGGAGCGGCGGCTCACGGCCTCTTCGACGGCTTTCTTGATGTGCTCGCGGTACCGCCGCAGGAAACGCTGGCGGTTGACCGTGCTCTTGTTCTTGCCGTTCAGGCGTCGGTCGATTACGTAGCTCATGATCCCTCCGGTGACTGGATGCAGCTACAAGCCTTTGAGCTACAAGCCTTGAGCTTCAAGCTGCAAGATAGAGCAGCCACCGCGGCTGCAAGCCAGGGCGCCAACGCTGGGCGTGGCGCCTCACGGCTTGCAGCTTGCGGCTTGTCGCTTGCCGCTTTACTGCGATTTGCGGACCCGCAGGTACCATTCCGAGAGCAGGCGCACCTGCTTGTCGGTGTAGCCACGCTCGACCATCCGGGTGACGAAGTCGTTGTGCTTCTGTTGATCCTCCTTGCTGGCCTTGGCGTTGAAGCTGATGACCGGCAGCAGGTCTTCGGTGTTGGAGAACATTTTCTTCTCGATCACCACTCGCAGCTTCTCATAGCTGAGCCAGCTGGGGTTCTTGCCATTGTTGTTGGCCCGGGCGCGCAGCACGAAGTTGACGATCTCGTTGCGGAAGTCTTTCGGGTTGCTGATGCCGGCCGGCTTCTCGATCTTCTCCAGTTCCTCGTTGAGGGCAATGCGGTTGAGGATCTCGCCGGTTTCCGGGTCGCGGTACTCCTGGTCCTGGATCCAGAAATCGGCGTACAGCACGTAGCGGTCGAAGATGTTCTGGCCGTATTCGCTGTAGGACTCCAGGTAGGCGGTCTGGATTTCCTTGCCGATGAACTCGATGTAGCGCGGTGCGAGATACTCTTTCAGATAACGCAGGTAGCGCTCGCGCACCTCGGCGGGGAACTGCTCCTGCTCGATCTGCTGCTCCAGCACGTACAGCAGGTGCACCGGGTTGGCCGCCACCTCGTGCGGGTCGAAGTTGAACACCTTGGAGAGGATCTTGAAGGCGAAGCGGGTCGACAGGCCGTTCATGCCTTCGTCGACGCCCGCGGCGTCACGGTACTCCTGGATCGACTTGGCTTTCGGGTCGGTATCCTTGAGGTTTTCGCCGTCGTACACCCGCATCTTGGAGTAGATGTTGGAGTTCTCCGGCTCTTTCAGGCGTGACAGCACGGTGAACTGGGCGAGCATCTTCAGCGTGTCTGGCGCGCAATGCGCCTTGGCCAGCGAGCTGTTGACCAGCAGCTTGTCGTAGATCTTGATCTCGTCGCTGACGCGCAGGCAGTACGGCACCTTGACGATGTAGATCCGGTCGATGAACGCCTCGTTGTTCTTGTTGTTGCGGAAGGTGTGCCATTCCGATTCGTTGGAGTGGGCCAGCAGGATCCCGGAGTAGGGGATCGCGCCGAGACCTTCGGTGCTGTTGTAGTTGCCTTCCTGGGTGGCCGTCAGCAGCGGATGCAGGACCTTGATGGGTGCCTTGAACATCTCGACGAATTCCATCAGGCCCTGGTTGGCCCGGCACAGCGCGCCCGAGTAGCTGTAGGCGTCGGCGTCGTTCTGCGGGAACTCCTCGAGCTTGCGGATATCCACCTTGCCGACCAGGGCAGAGATGTCCTGGTTGTTCTCGTCGCCCGGTTCGGTCTTGGCGATGGCGATCTGGTTGAGGATGGACGGATACAGCTTGACCACCTTGAACTTGCTGATGTCACCGCCGAACTCCTGCAGGCGCTTGGTGGCCCAGGGCGACATGATGGTGTTCAGGTAGCGCCGCGAGATACCGAACTCTTCTTCGAGGATCGCCCCATCCTCAGTGGCATTGAACAGCCCCAGGGGGGACTCGAATACCGGTGATCCCTTGATGGCATAGAAGGGTACTTTCTCCATCAGCTGCTTGAGTTTTTCGGCCAGCGACGATTTACCACCGCCCACCGGGCCCAGCAGATAGAGGATCTGTTTCTTCTCTTCCAGGCCTTGGGCGGCGTGGCGGAAGTAGGAGACGATCTGGTCGATGCACTCTTCCATCCCGTGGAAGTCGGCAAAGGCCGGATAGCGGCGGATCACCTTGTTGGAGAAGATCCGCGACAGCCTGGAGTTGCTTGAGGTGTCGATCAGCTCCGGTTCGCCGATGGCCAGCAACAGCCGTTCGGCCGCCGAGGCGTAGGCGCTGCGATCCTCTTTGCACAGCTCGAGGTACTCCTGCAGCGAAAGTTCTTCCTGGCGGGTGGACTCGAAACGTTGTTGGAAGTGGCTAAAAATGCTCATGACGTCACCTCGCTCGATACGTGGAGACGACGCCGGATCAGTCAGCCGATGCTGGCATGCAACCGGTTTTGCCGATTGCTGTATACCCCCCAGAACACCCTGAAACGCTACCGATGACCCGCACGCCGGTGTACCGGCTCTCCCCTTTTTTTGGATGGCCTGCGCTTAAGGATAGTTGGTTATACGAGAGGTCAAGTGCGGGGGGCGAAGAAGACGCTTGCGACCGTTCGTCAGGTCGGGCGGGAGCCCACGCAGAGCGTGGGCTGCAGGAAAAATGAAAAAATTATTCGGCGTTGCCCTGGGCGGTTTCGGCCGGGTAGGTGCTACGCCACAGCTCGAAGCCGCCGTCGATGCTGTAGACATCGGAGAAGCCTTGGCCAACCAGGTAGGCGGCGGCGCTCTGGCTGGAGTTGCCGTGGTAGCAGACCACCAGGGTCGGGGCGTCGAGGTCGGCGTTGCGGATGAACTCGGCGACCGAATGGTTATCCAGGTGGGTGGCGCCGGTGATGTGGCCGGCGGCAAAGGCTTGCGGGTCGCGAATGTCGACCACGACCGCACCTTTTGCACGCAGGGCGAGGGCCTGCTCGGGGGGGATGCGCTTGAATTCGCTCATGGGGCGTTTCCTTCAGGGCTGATCGTTGGGGCGGCCGCGGGTGCCGCCAGGCGAGGGGTGCCCTCGCGGGTGCAGTCGCAGCGGTGGTATTGGCCGCTGTCGACGTTGTACAGGGTCATCGCGCCGCCCCACACGCAGCCGGTGTCCAGGGCGATCACGCCCGGCACGTCGACGCGGCCTTCTAGGGCGGCCCAGTGGCCGAAGATGATCTTCACATGGCGTGAGCGACGGTCCGGGTGGTCGAACCAGGGCTTGTAGCCTTTGGGCGCGCTGTCCAGGCCTTCCTTGCTCTTGAGGTCGAGCTTGCCGGCGGCGGTGCAGAAACGCATGCGGGTGAAATAGTTGGTGATAACCCGCAGGCGCTCGACACCGGCGAGGTCCTTGCTCCACTTGTTCGGCTCGTTGCCGTACATGCCGTCGAGATACAGCTTGAAGCGGTTGTCGTCGCGCAGCACTTCCTCGACTTCGGCCGCCAGCTCCAGTGCCCTGCCCAAGGTCCATTGCGGTGGGATGCCGGCATGGGCCATGGCAATGCCTCGCGCCTCGTCATAGTGCAGCAGCTTCTGCTGGCGCAGCCAGTCGAACAGTTGGTCGGCGTCGGGCGCCTCGATGATCTCGCGCAGGGTGTCGCTTTTCTTCAGGCGTTCGACGTTGTGCCAGGCGGCCAGCAGGTGCAGGTCGTGGTTGCCCAGCACGCATACCAGGGCGTGGCGGATCGAGTACAGGTAGCGCAGGGTCTCCAGCGACTCCGGGCCGCGGTTGACCAGGTCGCCCACCAGCCACAGGCGGTCGACGGCCGGGTCGAAGCGTACCCGTTCGAGCAGGCACTTGAGGGGTTGCAGGCAGCCTTGCAGGTCACCGACGGCGTAGGTGGCCATCAGTGCAGTGCTCCGGGCACGGCGAGGCGGAAGGGGGCGATCTGGGCGTCGAAGCGTTTGCCGTCTTCGGCGAACATCTGGTAGCTGCCCTGCATGGTGCCGACGCGGGTGCTGATCACTGCGCCACTGCTGTAGGTGTGGCTCTGGCCGGGTTCGATCAGCGGTTGCTGGCCGACCACACCGGCGCCGCGCACCTCTTCCACTTCGCCATCACCATTGGTGATCAGCCAGTGGCGGGACATCAGCTTGGCCTTGACCGTACCGTTGTTCTGCACGGTGATGGTGTAGGCGAAGGCGAAACGACTGTTATCGGGGTCGGATTGGTCTTTGAGGTAGCGGGTCACGACGCTGACGTCGATCTGGTAGCGGGGGTCGGACATGCAAGGGCCTTGGGCGAGCTGACGCAATAATGCAGTCTAGGCCATTGGCGGGGGGAAGGGCCAGTGTGGAGGTAGGCGTGTGTTTGCACTGGCGTTATCGCCGGCAAGCCGGCTCCCACAGTTTGAATCGTACCCTGGGGGAGCTGGCTTGCCAGCGATGGGTGTTATGCGCCCTGCTGTTCGGCCAGCTTGTCGGCCAGGCGCACGAAGGCGGCCAGGTCCAACTGCTCGGGGCGCAGGCTGCCGTCGACACCCGCGGCTTCGATGGCCTGGCTGTCGAGCAGGCCCTTGAGGGTGTTGCGCAGGGTTTTGCGGCGCTGGTTGAAGGCTTCGCGCACCACGTGCTCCAGCAGTTTCGGGTTTTTCGCCGGGTGCGGCAGCACCTCGTGCGGCACCAGGCGCACGATGGCCGAGTCGACCTTCGGTGGCGGGTTGAAGGCACCCGGGCCGACATTGAACAGGTGCTCCACACGGCAGTGGTACTGCACCATGATCGACAGGCGGCCCCAGTCACCGCCACCAGGGCCTGCGGCCATGCGCTCGACCACTTCCTTCTGCAGCATGAAGTGCATGTCGCGGATCAGGTTGGCGTGGGCCAGCAAGTGGAAGATCAGCGGGGTGGAGATGTTGTAGGGCAGGTTGCCCACCACCTTGAGGCTGCGCTCGGGCACGCCCAGCTGGTTGAAGTCGAATTTCAGCGCATCGCCCTGGTGCAGGCGGAAATTGCCGCGCCCGGCGAACTTGTGCTGCAGGATCGGCACCAGGTCCTTGTCCAGCTCCACCACGTCCAGCTGTGCGCCGCTGCCCAGCAGGCCCTCGGTGAGGGCACCCTGGCCAGGGCCGATTTCCAGCAGGTGTTCGCCGGCCTTGGCGTTGATCGCCCGCAGGATGCGGTCGATGATTCCGGCGTCGTGCAGGAAGTTCTGGCCGAAGCGCTTGCGCGCCCGGTGTTGGTATTGCTCGTTCATGGTCGGTTCTCGGCCATCTGGTAGGCGGTTTGCAGGGCGACGCGCAGGCTGCCGGTGTCGACCTTGCCGCTGCCGGCCAGGTCCAGGGCGGTGCCATGGTCGACCGAGGTGCGGATGATCGGCAGGCCCAGCGTCACGTTGACCGCAGCGCCAAAGCCCTTGTACTTGAGCACGGGCAGGCCTTGGTCGTGGTACATCGCCAGCACTGCATCGCAGTGCTCCAGATATTTGGGGGTAAAGAGGGTATCGGCCGGCAGTGGACCGCGCAGGTCCATGCCCTCGGCGCGCAGGCGCTCGAGCGCGGGCTCGATGATGTCGATTTCTTCGCGGCCCAGGTGGCCGCCTTCACCGGCATGCGGGTTGAGGCCGCAGACCAGGATGCGTGGGTTGGGAATGCCGAATTTGTCGCGCATGTCCGCATGCAGGATGCGGGTCACGCGCTCCAGGCGTTCACCCGTGATGGCGTCGGCGATATCACGCAGGGGCAGGTGGGTGGTCACCAGGGCCACGCGCAGGCCATGGGTGGCCAGCATCATGACCACCTGTGCGGTATGGGTGAGCTCGGCGAGGAACTCGGTATGCCCGGAGAAGGCAATGCCACTCTCGTTGATCACGCCCTTGTGCACCGGTGCGGTGATCATGCCGGCGAAATCGCCGGTCAGGCAGCCGTTGCCGGCACGGGTGAGGGTTTCCAGCACGAACGCGGCGTTGGCTTTGTCCAGCTGCCCGGCGCTCACCGGCTTGGCCAGCGGCGTGTCCCAGACGTACAGGCTGCCGGCGGGGGCGGGCTGCTCGGGAAACTGGCCTGGCGCGACCGAAATCAGGCTGACCGCCAGCCCCAGCTGCGCGGCCCGCTCGGCGAGCAGGTCACGGCTGGTGATGGCGATCAGGGGGTGAGGCTGGGCCTCGGCGGCGAGCAGCAGGCACAGGTCGGGGCCTATGCCGGCTGGTTCGCCAGGGGTAACGGCGAAGCGCAGGGGCTTCACTGGGCGGCCTGGTCGGCGCCAGGCAGCTTGATCTCGACGTAGGCTTCGTCGCGGATCTGGCGCAGCCAGGTCTGCAGCTCTTCGTCGTACTTGCGGTTGCGCAGCACGTTCATGGCCTGCTGTTCGCGGGCCTGGTCGGTGCTGTCGGTGGCGCGGCGACCCATCACTTCCAGTACGTGCCAGCCGTACTGGGTCTTGAACGGCTTGGTCACCTGGCCTTGCTGGGCGTTGGCCATCTGCTCGCGGAACTCCGGCACCAGGCTGTTCGGGTCGACCCAGTTGAGGTCGCCGCCGTTAAGCGCGGAGCCCGGGTCTTCCGAGAAGCTCTTGGCCAGGGTGGCAAAGTCTTCGCCGTTGCTGATCCGCTCGTAGAGTCGTTCCGCCAGCTGCTCGGTGGCCGCTTCGCTGCGCACTTCGCTTGGCTTGATCAGGATGTGGCGCACGTGAACTTCGTCACGCAGGATGCTTTCGCTGCCGCCACGCTTTTCCTGCAACTTGAGGATCAGGAAACCGTTGGGAATGCGCAGTGGCTCGGTCACTTCGCCGACGGCCATGCCGCTGAGCTTGTCGGCGAGCTGGGGCGGCAACTGGCCGGCTTTGCGCCAGCCCATCTCGCCGCCTTCCAGGGCGTTCTCGCTGGCTGAGCGGGCGATGGCCAGGCGGCCGAAGTCGGCACCTTGCCTGAGCTGCTGGTAAACGTCGCCAGCCTGTTGCGCCGCTGCCTGGATGGCCGTGGAATTGGCGCTTTCCGGGGTCGGGATGAGGATGTTGGCCAGGCGGTACTCTTCCGAGAGCTGCATTTTGCCAAGGTCGGAGTTGAGGAAGTTCTTCACCTCCTGCTCGGACACCTGGATACGCTCGGCAACACGACGCTGACGCACGCGGCTGATGATCATCTCGCGCTTGATCTGCTCGCGGGCGTCGTCGTACGACAGACCGTCGTGGGCGAGGGCGGCGCGGAACTGTTCCAGCGACATGCCATTGCGCTGGGCAATGGTGCCGACGGCCTGGTTCAGCTCTTCATCGGTGATGCGGATGCCCGAGCGTTCGCCGATCTGCAGCTGCAGGTTCTCGACGATCAGGCGCTCCAGCACTTGCTGTTCCAGCACGCTGGTGGGCGGTACGCCGCCACCACCACCGCGCTTGGCGATGGTCTGCTGCACTTCGTGCACGCGTTGGTCCAGTTGGCTTTGCATGACCACGTCGTTGTCGACGATGGCCACCACGCGGTCAATCGGTTGTACAGCGGCATGCACCGCGCTACTCAGCAGTGCTGCGCCCAGCATCAGCGGGCGCAGTCGATCAATAAGCTTGGTCTTCACGTTGACGGTAACCTTGAATGCCTTTGTCCAGGAACGATTCGACCTTGTTGCCCACTACACCGCCGAGGCCCTTGAGCACGACTTGCAGGAAGATGCCGTGGTCGCCTTTTTCGTTGGTCGGGGCGGCTTGGCTGAAGTCGTCGTAATCCATCCAGTAACGGTTGATCAGGCGCAGCTTCCAGCAGCAGTTGTCGTACTCGAAACCACCCATTGCTTCCAGTGTGCGGTTGCGGTTGTAGTCGTGCTGCCAGCGGGCGATCACGCTCCATTGCGGCACGATCGGCCAGATGACCGAGAAGTCGTGCTGCTGGATCTTGTAGTAATCCTTGATGTAGTTCGGGTTGCCTGGTGTGCCATAGTCGCCACCGCCCACTTTCCAGGTACCGGTCAGCGAGTCATAGGTGATCAGGTCGTTACGGTAGCGATAACCGAGGTTGACGATCTTGTTCGGGTTGTCTTCAGGCTGGTAGTGGAACATCGCGCTCCCCGAGCGGGTGCTGCGGCTGTCCGGGTCCCAGTTGAAGTCCGAATTGAAGCGCCAGTCGCGGTTGAAGGCGTATTCGTATTCCAGCGCGTAAGGCGAGACATCCGATTGGCTGTCGGCGCGGGTACGGTAGTCGATGCCTGGCAGTTGGACCTTGCGATCCTTGAAGTAGTACGCCTGGCCGATGCTGAAACGCTGGCGTTGGAAGCCGTTGTCTTCGATCCAGCGGTTGGTCACGCCCAGCGACAGTTTGTTCTCGTCGCCAATGCGGTCGATGCTGGAGAAGCGGTTGTCGCGGAACAGCGAATTGTAGTTGAACAGCGTTTCGCCGGAATCGAAGATCGGGATGTCCTTCTGGTCCTTGTACGGGACGTAGAGGTAGAACAACCGTGGTTCGAGGGTCTGGCGATAGTTCGTCCCGAACAGCTGGGTGTTGCGGTCGAAGTACAGGCCACTGTCGACGCTGAAGATCGGGATGTCGCGGTTCAGCGCACTGTTGTAGCTGCCATAACCTGGCTGCGACGACTGGACAATGGCCTGGGCCTTGCCCTGGCTGTCGAGGTCGAGGTCGTAGTGGGTGTAGGCGTATTTCACCTTCGGCGTGATGTAGCCGTAGCTGGCCTCCATCGGCAGGCTGATCGACGGGGCGACGTTCAGGCGCGTGCCGTTGGCGCGGGCGATGCCGAATACGTTCTCGTCCAGGCGACGGCCTGCGGCGCCTGCGGTGAAGTCGGGGGTGCCGTCCTCGGTGGTGACGAAGTCGTTCTTCAGGTCACGTTCGAAACGTACTGCTTCGGTTTCATAGTCGAACTTGAAACCGTTCGGGCTGTAGGGCAGCGTGCCGTTGAAGGTGATCTGCGGCAGGCGGTCGTACGGGGTGATCTGCGACAGCGTGGCCAGCTCATAGGCGTGCACGTTGAAGCGCGCGGTGTAGCCTTCGCCGCGATACGTCAGGGCACCCTGCTGGTCGATGTAGTCTCGGCTCTCGACGCCGATCTGGTCGGATTCCAGGTCCTGGAAGTAGAACGGATCGCTGATGTCGGTGTAGTTCACCTCGGTCATCAGGCGCTCGTCCAGGCCACCCTTGTGCTGCCAGTTGACCATCCAGCGTTCTTTCTTGTAGTCCGTCTGCAGCTTGCGATCGTCGTCTTGGTCGCTCAGGTAGGCGCCGCCGAACTGGCCTTCGCTGGACTTGGTCAGGTAGCGGAACTCGCCTTCCATGAGCATGCCGCGCTTGGCCATGTAGCGCGGGTACAACGTGGCGTCGTAGTTCGGTGCCAGGTTGAAGTAATACGGGGTGACCAGCATGAAGCCGGTGTCGCTGGTGCTGCTGAACGACGGCGGCAGGAAGCCGGACTGGCGACGGTCGTCGATCGGGAAATAGATGTACGGCGTGTAGAAGACCGGGAAGTCTTTCACACGCAGGGTGACGTTGGTCGCGGTACCGAAGCCGGTGGCCGGGTTAAGGGTGATGTTGTTGCCCTTGAGCTGCCACGCGTTGCTGCCCGGCTCACAGGTGGTATAGGTACCGTCCTTGAGGCGGATGATGGCGTTTTCCGCACGCTTGGCGTACAGCGCGTTGCCGCGGATGTGCGACTTGTGCATCACGTATTCGGCGTTGTCGACCCGGGCTTCGCCGGTGTCGAGCTGGATCTCGGCCTGATCGCCGACTACCAGTGAGCCGTTGTCGCGAATCTTGACGTTGCCCTTGAGCTCGCCGCGGTTCTCGGCCTGGTACAGGTTGGCTTCGTCGGCCTCGGCCTGCATGCTGCCCTGGCGCATGACCACGTCACCGGCCAGCGTGGCGATCTGCTGCTCCTGCTGGTACTTGGAGACCTTGGCGTTGATGTAGGTCGGCGCTTCGTCCTTGGGCGTGGTGTCGTCCATGCCAGGGCGAGCGGGCTCAATGTAGGCGCCGCCGCAATACGGGCCGGTCTCGGCCAGCTGCGCAGCCGTGAGCTTCTCGCGTGGGACCCAGTCGAGGTGACTGTAGTCTTCGCTGCGCGATTTCAGGCCGCGGCCCTTGCTCTCGGTGACCAGCACAGGCTTGTCGGCCTGTGCCTCGGCGACTTCAGCCGATGTCTCGGCACCCGTGCCGGCAGCGGCAGCGCCCGGATGGACCGGGCGCGGTGGCAGGTTGTCTGCGGTCTTGGGCTTGCAGTCCCAGCCGCCGGAGGCGGACACTTGGCAGTCGAACTGTTCGGCCGCCACCACGTAGGACGTGGCCAGAGGTTGCAGGGCCAGCAGACCGCCAGTCACCAGCAATGGAAACTTTCTACGAAACGCGGGGGATTTCAATGCCATCTTATTAGTCCGGGCTTCCTGCGTGCCATCTGCCCGCGTGTGGGGGCCGCACGCCTCTCGATGGTCTGAAAAAGATGCTGGATAATAAAGCATGACCCGCTTGACGGCTAGGGCCGTCGGAGACCCTTGTAATGCCTGATCACGATGTACGCCTGCAACAACTGACTGCCTGGCTTGATGAGCAACTCGAGAAACTATTCCAAGACAACGCTTGGGGCGATGTGCCCACAGGCAGCCTGACCGCCGCCAGCAGCGATGCGAGTTTCCGTCGTTACTTCCGCTGGGAAGGCGCTGGCCACAGCTTTGTGATCATGGATGCGCCGCCTCCCCAGGAAAATTGCCGCCCATTCGTCGCTATCGACCACCTGCTGGCCACGGCCAGTGTGAACGTGCCGGTCATCCATGGGCAGGACCTGGAGCGTGGCTTCCTGCTGCTGGGTGACCTGGGGCGCCAGACGTATCTGGACATCATCGATCAGGACAACGCCGACCCACTTTTCACCGACGCCATCGATGCGCTGCTGGCCTTCCAGCGCCTGCCTATGGCGGCGCCGTTGCCCAGCTACGACGATGCCCTGCTGCGCCGGGAAGTCGAACTGTTCCCCGAGTGGTACGTGGGGCGTGAGCTGGGCCTGACGTTCAGCGACGCGCAGAAGGCGAGCTGGCAACGGGTCAGCCAACTGCTGATCGACAGCGCGCTGGCGCAACCGAAGGTAGTGGTGCACCGCGACTACATGCCGCGCAACTTGATGCACAGCACCCCCAACCCCGGGGTGCTGGATTTCCAGGACGCGGTCTACGGCCCGGTCACCTACGACATCACCTGCCTGTTCAAGGATGCCTTCCTCAGCTGGCCGCAGGCGCGGGTCGAAGGTTGGCTGCGCAGTTATTGGGACAAGGCGCGCGCCGCCGGTATCCCGGTGCAGGCGACGTTCGAGGAATTCCAGCGCGCCAGTGACCTGATGGGGGTGCAACGGCACTTGAAGGTCATCGGCATCTTCGCCCGTATCTGCCACCGTGATGGCAAACCACGCTATCTCACCGACGTACCGCGATTCTTCGCCTATATAGATGAAGTGATTGGTCGTCGTCCGGAATTGGCCGAACTCGGCGAGCTGATCGCAGCACTCAAGGCCGAGGCACGTTCATGAAGGCAATGATCCTCGCAGCGGGCAAGGGCGAGCGAATGCGCCCGCTGACCCTGCATACCCCAAAACCGCTGGTGCCGGCCGCGGGCAAGCCGTTGATCGAATACCACCTGGAGGCGCTGGCTAAGGCCGGTTTCAAAGAGGTGGTGATCAACCACGCCTGGCTGGGCCAGCAGATTGAAAACCACCTGGGCGATGGCCACCGTTTCGGCTTGAGCATCCGCTACTCGCCAGAAGGCGAGCCGTTGGAGACAGGTGGTGGCATCTTCCAGGCATTGCCGCTGTTGGGTGATGCGCCGTTCCTGCTGGTCAACGGTGATATCTGGACCGATTACGACTTCACCCAGTTGCGCAGCCCTGTGCAGGGCCTGGCCCATCTGGTGCTGGTGGACAATCCCGGGCATCACGGGCACGGTGACTTCCGCCTGCGGGGCGGGCAAGTGACCGATGGCGACGAGGCACCGGGCACGCTGACCTTCAGCGGCATTTCGGTCCTCGACCCGGCGCTGTTCGACGGCTGCCAGGCCGGTGCGTTCAAGCTGGCGCCGCTGCTGCGCCAGGCGATGGCCGAAGGCCGGGTCAGCGGTGAGCACTTCAACGGGCGCTGGGTGGATGTCGGCACCCTGGAGCGCCTGGCCGATGTCGAGCGCCTGATCGGCGAGCGAGCCTGATATGTGGTGGCCAAGCACAGTGATTGGTGCCGGGGCCGGTTTTGCCATGGCCAGCATCCCCGGCGCATTGCTCGGGGCGTTGCTGGGCCAGGCCATGGATCGGCGATTGCGTCTGCAAGGATGGGACGATATGCGCGAGCGCCTGGGTGGGCGCCCGGCGCTGCGTGATGACGAACTGCTGTTCGTGCTGCTCGGGCGCTTGGCCAAGAGCGATGGGCGGGTGGTCGATGGGCATATCCAGCAGGCTCGTCAGGAGATGACGCGCCTGGACCTGGCCGAGCCTGCCCGCTTGCGGGCGATTGCCGCGTTCAACCGGGGCAAGGCCGGCAAGGACCGGCTGAGCCATCACCTGCGACGCATCAAACTGCAACCCCACGCCGCCGAAGGCACCTTGCGCGCCTGCTGGCGGATGGTCTGGGCCGACGGCAAGGCCGGGCGCCATGAGCGCGACCTGCTGCTCAGGTGGGGTGAGCAGTTGGGGCTGAGCCGCAAACAGGTGCACGCGTTGTCGCTGGAGTACGAGCCGCGCAAGTCGGCAGTCGAGAACGGCACCATGACCTATGCGGCGGCGCTGCGTTTGCTGGGGGTCGAACCGGACACCGAGGTCGACAAGGTCAAGCAGGCCTACCGTCGGCTGGTCAGCCGCCATCACCCGGACAAGCTGGTGGGCAGCGGCGCCAGCGAGGCCAAGGTGCGCGAGGCGACCGAGCATACCCGTGAACTGCACCAGGCTTACGCCATGATTCGCAAGCGGCGCGGCCTCTAGGCCCGCGCTGAATCCGCAGGAGCCAGCAAGGCTGGCTCCTGCGGAACGCGGTGTGCCGGGGTTATTCCTGCGGCGACAACCAGCCACGCACCCGGCGCAGCAACTGCTCCTGCTCGGCTGCCTTGTTGCCTGGCATGGCGATCAGCGACAGCTGGCGGTACTGGCTGTCCTTCTGCCGCTTGCTGGCCTGCAACCGCTGTTGTGCGGCCAGACGGTCCTGGGTGCGGGTGGCGTAGTAGATGTCGGCGGTCGGCACTTTCAGCGTTGGGGTCAGGCTCAGCAGGTCGTGTTCGACCCGCGCTGGCGTCTGTGCGGCGACCATCACCAGCTTCTGCACCTGGGGCGGTTGTTTCTCGCTGAGATAGCGCGCGGCCCAATAGGCGCCGCTACCGTTGCCCAGCAGCACGATGCTGCGCGCGTTCTGCTGCTGGGCGTAGGCCACGGCAGCGTCGAGGCGGGCAAAGATGCGCTCGGCATCCGCTTCGCTGCCGTGTTCATCAGCCGCGACCGCGTCGGTGCTCTCGGCGGCGTCCGCGTCGGGGGCGGTCGCCTGGGCTACGTTGGCGTTGGCATCGGCTGGGGTATCCTTGGCCGGCGCGGTTTCACCCTCTTGCGGCTTCGGTTCGGCCGCAGGCTTGGCTTCGACGCGCGCCTGCGGGCGCTCGGCCAGCAGGTCGGGCAGGCTCAGGCTCAGGGTGCCCCAGCCGACATCGGGGAAGCCGCGGCGCAACGGGCCGACGGTGGTGGGCCAGTCGGCGCTTTCGCCAGCGCCGGGGACGATGATCAGCGCGCCTTGCGGGTCGCTGTCGTTGGCCGGTTTCCACAGCGCCAGGAAGGGTTCGCCATTGGCTTGCAACGATTGCTGCTCGGCTTTTGGTACCTGGCGCTCAAGTGCCAGGGCGTCGTCCTGGCTGCGCTCGACCATTGCCGGGCGCGGCGTGGCGACGGGCGCGGCGGCCTCGGTGGCCTCCTGCGGTTTTTCAGGCTCGGCGGCCTGAGCACCGAGCGGCAGTAGCGACGCCATGCAGAACATGGCCAGCGTCGTGCGATAAAGTGTGAACATGAATCGGTCCAAGGCCAGAAAGATACCGGCAGCCTAATAGTATTTGTCCGCGACGGCCACGCCAGGTGGCCGCCCTTGCCAAGACGAGCGTATAGATGAAGCGAGTGCGTTGCCTGTGGGTTATCGGCTGGTTGTGTCTACCCTTGATCGCCTTGGCGCGTCCCGATGCACCGCCTGCCGTTGTGCTGGAACCCGCCCAGCAGCAATGGCTGGACAGCCATCGCAGCCTGCGTGTGGGCCTGGTGCTGCAAGCACCCTATGCCCAGTTCGACCGGCGCCTGCAGCAGTTCTATGGCGCCAACGTCGAGTTGGTCAGCGCCTTGGCCCAGTCGCTCAGGCTTGACCTGACCTGGCGCGGCTTCAGCGACGAAGCCGCGCTCGAGCATGCCTTGCAGGCCGGCGAGATCGACTTTGCCCCAGGCCTCACCCAAACCCCCGCGAGCCTGCGCAACTGGCTGTTCAGCGACCCCTACATGCGCGTCCCGCAGCTGGTGGTGGGGATGCGCAGCGGTGCGGTGGCGGTGGAGCTGGAAACCCTCGGTGCCAATGACCGGGTGGCGGTGCGCATGCCGTCCAGGCTCGCCGACTACCTGCGCGGCAACTACGGCAACCTCAACTTGCAGGGCGTACCCAACGAGCGTGAAGCCTTGCAACTGGTGCTTGGCGGGCAGGCAGGCTTCGCTGTGCTGGATGAGGCGCAGCTCAGCCGCCTGTCCCGCGAAAGCGAGTTCGGTGACCTGGCCGTGGTCGGTGATATCGGCCTGCCGCAGTTGCTGCGGGTGGGGTCGCGGCGCGATTGGCCGCTGCTGGCCGACGTGCTCGAGCGTGGTTTGCAGGCCATGCCGGCCAAAAGCCTGGAGCAAATGCACCAGCGCTGGCTGCAACCGAAGTACCCGCGCTTCTCCGAGTCGGCCGGTTTCTGGCAGAACCTGGCCATGCTGTTTGGCCTGTTGCTGTTGTGCGCGCTGGCCACGCTGGTGTGGCAGCGCCGCCAGCAGCGCGGGCTCGAGCGTGGGCTGCTGGCGGCCCGGGAGAGCCTGGCCGAGCGCCAGACCCGCGAGCAGGCACTGCGCCTGAGCCAGTTCTCCATCGACCAGAGCACGGTCGGTATCCTTTGGGTCAACTGGGACAGCCACATCCGTTACGCCAATCATGCCATCGCACGCATGCTCGGCTTTGCCGAGGGCGCATTGCTGGAGCGCCCGCTGATCGACATCGAGCCCAACCTGAACATGGACCGCTGGCTGGAGCTGTGGAAGCGTGCCCGCAGCGGTGACGGCGGCGAGCTGCAGTTCGAGAGCCAGTGTCGCTGCGTCGACGGCAGCCTGCTGCCGGTCGACTTGTCGTTGTCGTTCCTGCGTTTTCGTGATGCCGAATACCTGGTGGTATTCCTCACCGATGTCACCGAGCGCCGCCGGGCGCTGGCGGCCTTGCGCGAAAGCGAGGCGCGGCTCAAGGGGATTGCCGGCAACGTGCCGGGGTTGGTCTTTCGCCTGGAGCGCGACGTCGCCGAGGGCGAACTGGAGTTTCCCTACATCAGTGAAGGCAGCGAGGCACTGGTGGGCTACAGCCCGGCGGCGATCCAGCACCCTGACATGGGCCTGCGCAACCTGGTCCACCCCCTGGACCGCGCGGACTATCACCGGGTCCAGGACATGGCGTTGGCCAGCGACCAGGACTGGTCGTGGCAGGGCCGTATTGTCACGCGCCAGGGCGAGCAGCGCTGGGCCGATATCAAGGCCACCACCCGCCGCCTGGCCGATGGCCGGGTGGTGTGGGACGGTGTGGTCTGGGACATTACCCAGGGCAAGCAGGCCGAGTTGGCGCTGGCGGGGTCCCAGGAGCAGTTGCGCGAGCTGTCGGCGCACCTGGAAAGCGTGCGCGAGGAGGAAAAGGCCCGCATCGCCCGTGAAGTGCACGATGAACTGGGGCAGATGCTGACCGTGCTCAAGCTGGAGGTGTCGATGTGCGAGCTGGCGTTCGCCGAATTGGACCCAGGGCTCAATGAACGCCTGACCAGCATGAAGCGCCTGATCGCCCAGCTGTTCCAGCTGGTGCGCGATGTGGCCACCGCCTTGCGCCCGCCGATTCTCGACGCAGGTATCGCCTCGGCGATCGAATGGCAGGCCCGGCGTTTCGAGGCACGCACGCAGATCCCCTGCCTGGTGCAGGTGCCGGACAATCTGCCACCCTTGAGTGATGCCAAGGCCATCGGCCTGTTCCGTATCCTGCAGGAGGCGCTGACCAACGTCATGCGCCATGCCCAGGCGCACACGGTGCAGATCGAACTGCTGCGCGAGGCCGGGCAGTTGCGCATGACCGTGATCGACGACGGTGCGGGGTTTACCGTGGACGCGGCGCGGCCGACATCGTTCGGCCTGGTGGGTGTACGTGAGCGGGTGCTGATGCTCGGTGGCAGCATGAACCTGGACAGCGAGCCGGGCGAGGGCACCAGCCTGAGCGTGGCGATTCCATTGATGCAGGAGAAACAAACGTGATTCGAGTGCTGGTGGCCGAAGACCACACCATTGTCCGGGAAGGGATCAAGCAGTTGATCGGCCTGGCCAAGGACATGCAGGTGGCAGGGGAGGCCGGTAACGGTGAGCAATTGCTCGAGTCCCTGCGCCACACCCCTTGCGAGGTGGTGCTGCTGGATATCTCCATGCCTGGAGTGAACGGCCTGGAGGCGATCCCGCGGATTCGCGCACTGAACAACCCGCCGGCGATCCTGATGCTGTCGATGCACGACGAGGCGCAGATGGCGGCGCGGGCGTTGAAAGCCGGGGCGGCGGGCTATGCCACCAAGGACAGCGACCCGGCGCTGCTGCTCACCGCTATTCGCCGGGTGGCCGGGGGTGGGCGCTATATCGACCCGGCGTTGGCCGACCGCATGGTGTTCGAGGTGGGCCTGACCGAGACCCGGCCCTTGCACACACTGCTCTCGGAGCGCGAATTCTCGGTGTTCGAGCGCCTGGCCCAGGGTGCCAACGTCAACGACATCGCCCAGCAACTGGCGCTGTCGAGCAAGACCATCAGTACCCACAAGGCGCGGTTGATGCAGAAGCTCAAGGTCAATTCGTTGGCGGAGCTGGTGAAGTACGCCATGGAGCACAAGCTGGTGTGACTGTTCTGGTTGCGACAGCTGCCATCTTCAGGACACCGAAGAACCCTGTGGGAGCGGGCTTGCCCGCGAATGGGCCTGGCCTGCCGTTAGCGGTGCCTGGGCTGGCCTCTTCGCGGGCAAGCCCGCTCCCACAGAGATTTGGGTGTGTCCTGAAAACGCCATCCTTGTAGGGCGATCCCTACAGCAAGTCTTCCATCCGGATGATGGCATTCTCTCAGCAGCCCCGATTTGCGGGGGCTTTCGCCTCTTCTACGCTGTTGCCCACGCAGTCATTCCAACAAGAAGGTGCAGGGCATGAGCGAGGCGAATTCGAACGAGACGCTGGTCAGCTTCCGTGGTGTACAGAAGAGCTACGACGGCGAATCGCTGATCGTCAAAGACCTCAACCTGGACATTCGCAAGGGCGAGTTCCTCACCCTGCTCGGCCCTTCCGGTTCGGGCAAGACCACCAGCCTGATGATGCTGGCCGGCTTCGAGACCCCCACCGCCGGCGAAATCCAGCTGGCCGGGCGCTCGATCAACAACGTGCCGCCGCACAAGCGCGACATCGGCATGGTGTTCCAGAACTACGCGTTGTTCCCGCACATGACAGTGGCCGAGAACCTGGCCTTCCCGCTGACCGTGCGCAACCTGAGCAAGACCGACGTCAGCGAGCGGGTCAAGCGGGTACTCAACATGGTCCAGCTCGATGCCTTCGCCAAGCGCTACCCCGGTCAGCTGTCCGGTGGCCAGCAGCAGCGTGTGGCCCTGGCCCGTGCCCTGGTGTTCGAGCCGCAACTGGTGCTGATGGACGAACCCCTCGGGGCCCTGGACAAGCAACTGCGCGAACACATGCAGATGGAGATCAAGCACATCCACCAGCGCCTGGGCGTGACCGTGGTGTACGTGACCCACGACCAGGGCGAGGCGCTGACCATGTCCGACCGGGTGGCAGTGTTCCACCAAGGCGAGATCCAGCAGATCGCCGACCCGCGCACCCTCTACGAAGAGCCGTGCAACACCTTCGTCGCCAACTTCATCGGTGAGAACAACCGCATCAACGGCACCCTGCTGGCCAGCGATGGCAAGCGTTGCCAGGTGCAACTGGGCCGCGGCGAACGGGTGGAGGCGCTGGCGGTGAATGTTGGCCAACCCGGCGAGCCGGTCACCCTGTCGATCCGCCCCGAGCGCGTGCGCCTCAACGGCCACAGCGAAAGCTGCGTGAATCGGTTCTCCGGCCGGGTGGCCGAGTTCATCTACCTGGGTGACCACGTACGGGTGCGCCTGGAGGTTTGCGGCAAGGCCGACTTCTTCGTCAAGCAGCCGATCGCCGAACTCGACCCGGCCCTGGCCGTGGGCGATGTGGTACCGCTGGGCTGGGAGGTGGAGCACGCTCGCGCGCTCGATCCGATTGCACACGCCCACTGATGGATTGCTTCACCAACCCTGTACTGTGGAGAGAATAATAATGCGCAAGCAGTTGAAACTGACCGCCCTGGCCCTGGGGCTGTTCGCCGCCGGCCAAGCCATGGCCGCGGACCTGACCGTGGTGTCGTTCGGGGGCGCGAACAAGGCGGCCCAGGTCAAGGCGTTCTACGAGCCGTGGGAGAAGGCAGGCAAGGGCAAGATCGTCGCCGGTGAGTACAACGGCGAGATGGCCAAGGTCAAAGCAATGGTCGACACCAAGAGCGTGAGCTGGAACCTGGTGGAGGTCGAGTCCCCTGAGCTGGCGCGCGGTTGCGACGAGGGTATGTTCGAGGAGCTCGACCCGGCCCTGTTCGGCAACGAAAGCGATTACGTGCCGGGTGCCATCCAGCCTTGCGGTGTGGGCTTCTTCGTCTGGTCCACGGTCATGGCCTACAACGCCGACAAGCTCAAGACCGCGCCCACCAGCTGGGCCGATTTCTGGGACACGAAGAAATTCCCGGGCAAGCGCGGCCTGCGCAAAGGCGCCAAGTACACCCTCGAATTCGCCCTGATGGCTGACGGTGTCGCCCCCAAAGAGGTGTACACCGTGCTGGCCACCAAGGAAGGCCAGGACCGCGCCTTCAAGAAGCTCGATGAGCTCAAGCCGAGCATCCAGTGGTGGGAAGCCGGTGCCCAGCCACCGCAGTACCTGGCCTCGGGTGACGTGGTCATGAGCTCGGCCTACAACGGCCGCATCGCCGCCGTGCAGAAAGAGAGCAACCTGAAGGTGGTGTGGAACGGCGGCATCTACGACTTCGACGCCTGGGCCATCCCGAAAGGCGCCAAGGATGTGGAAGAGGCGAAGAAGTTCATCGCCTATACCGTCCAGCCCCAGCAGCAGAAGACCTACTCCGAGAACATTGCCTACGGCCCGGCCAACAGCAAGGCCGTGGACCTGCTCTCGGCCGAGGTGAAGAAGGACATGCCGACCACGCCTGAGAACATCGCCAACCAGGTGCAGATCGACGTGGCGTTCTGGGCCGACAACAGCGAGCAGCTCGAGCAACGCTTCAATGCCTGGGCGGCGAAGAAGTAAACGACGTGAAGCCGCTCAGTCCGTGAAGCCTGTAGGAGCGGCCTTGTGTCGCGAAAGGGCTGCAAAGCAGCCCCGGCATTATTTGCATCACGGCTGAGATCCTGGGGCCGCTTCGCGGCCCTTTCGCGACACGAGGCCGCTCCTACAGGCACCGCGTCAAGCCTCAAAGTTTCCCTGTTTTCTCGGAGTTCGCCATGGCCATTGCAGTGCCACTCAACGAAGGCGCAGGCCCAAGCCTCAAACAGCGCCTCAAGCATGCCGAGCGGGTCAACCGCTGGAAGGCGCAGGCGTTGATCGCGCCGCTGGCGCTGTTTCTCCTGCTGGTGTTCCTGGTGCCGATCGCGGCGCTGCTGTTCAAGAGCGTCGGCAACCCGGAAGTGGTCGGGGGGCTGCCGCGCACGGTCGAGGTGATCAGCCAGTGGGACGGCAAGAGCCTGCCCGGCGAGGACGCCTACAAGGCGCTGAGCCAGGACCTGGCCGAGTCGCGCAAGAACCAGACCCTGGGCGATTTGTCCAAGCGCCTGAACATGGAGCTGGCCGGCTACCGCAGCCTGCTGGCCAAGACTGCGCGGGCGCTGCCGTTCAAGGCAGAACCTGCTTCTTATAAAGATGCCCTGCAAACGCTGGACGAGCGCTGGGGCGACCCGGCCTACTGGCAGGCGATTCGCCGCAACACCAGCAACGTCACGCCGTTCTACCTGCTGGCGGCCCTCGACCACCGTATCGACGACCTCGGTGAGCTGGCCAAGGCCACCCCTGACCAGGCCATCTACCTCGACATCTTCGCCCGCACCCTGTGGATGGGCGTGGTGATCACCGTGATCTGCCTGGTGCTGGCTTACCCGCTGGCCTACTTGCTGGCCAACCTGCCGACCCGGCAGAGCAACCTGTTGATGATCCTGGTGCTGCTGCCGTTCTGGACCTCGATCCTGGTGAGGGTGGCGGCGTGGATCGTGTTGCTGCAATCGGGCGGGTTGATCAACAGTGCGCTGATGGCCATGGGCTTCATCGACCAGCCGCTGGAACTGGTGTTCAACCGCACCGGCGTGTACATCGCGATGGTGCACATCCTGCTGCCGTTCATGATCCTGCCGCTGTACAGCGTGATGAAGGGCATCTCGCCCAGCTACATGCGCGCGGCGATCTCGCTGGGTTGCCACCCGTTCGCCAGCTTCTGGAAAGTGTACTTCCCGCAGACCTACGCCGGCGTAGGTGCTGGTTGTCTGCTGGTGTTCATCATCTCCATCGGCTACTACATCACCCCGGCGCTGCTGGGCAGCCCGAACGACCAGATGGTCAGCTACTTCGTCGCCTTCTTTACCAACACCAGCATCAACTGGGGCATGGCCACCGCCCTGGGCGGGTTGCTGCTGCTGGCCACCGTGGTGTTGTACCTGATCTATAGCTGGCTGGTCGGCGCCAGCCGCCTGCGCCTGAGCTGAGGAGCCTTGTCATGCTGAGCCCCTACATGTCGCCCGTGGAGCGGGTGTGGTTCTACACCTTGCGCATTCTCTGCGGGCTGGTGCTGCTGTTCCTGGTGTTGCCGGTACTGGTGATCGTGCCGTTGTCGTTCAATAGCGGGAGCTTTCTGGTCTATCCGCTGCAGGGCTTCTCGCTGCACTGGTACCAGGACTTCTTCGCCTCGGCCGAGTGGATGCGCTCGCTGAAGAACAGCATCATCGTCGCCCCGGCGGCGACGGTGCTGGCCATGGTGTTCGGCACCCTGGCCTCCATCGGCTTGACCCGGGGCGACTTCCCCGGCAAGTCGCTGGTGATGGCGCTGGTCATTTCACCGATGGTGGTGCCGGTGGTGATCATTGGCGTGGCCAGCTACCTGTTCTTCGCCCCGCTGGGGATGGGCAACAGCTTCATTTCGCTGATCCTGGTGCATGCGGTGCTGGGTGTGCCGTTCGTCATCATCACCGTGTCGGCCACGTTGCAAGGTTTCAACTACAACCTGGTGCGTGCAGCGGCCAGCCTGGGTGCCTCGCCATTGCTGACCTTCCGTCGGGTGACCTTGCCGCTGATCGCGCCTGGGGTCATCTCTGGTGCACTGTTCGCCTTTGCCACCTCGTTCGACGAAGTGGTGGTGACGCTGTTCCTCGCCGGGCCCGAGCAGGCCACCCTGCCGCGGCAGATGTTCAGCGGTATCCGCGAGAACCTGAGCCCGACCATCGCGGCGGCGGCGACCCTGTTGATCGCGTTTTCGGTGGTCTTGTTGCTGACGCTTGAGTGGCTGCGTGGGCGCAGTGAGAAGCTGAGGACCCAGCAGCCGGGCTGATGTTGATTGCCTGTACCGGCCCCTTCGCGGGCAAGCCCGCTCCCACAGGATTACCGTTGCCTCTGAGGGCAGCGCTGAACCTGTGGCAGCGGGCTTGCCCGCGAAAGGGCCGGTAAAGCGATCGAAGGTGCGGTGGTCGACACCGATTGACACCAATCAGCCCCGATTCGCTTCCCTGAGTTACAATGCGCGCCACCGTGATTCTGCCCAACAGGTGCGCCATGCAGCCCTACGCTATTGCCCCCTCCATTCTGTCCGCCGATTTCGCCCGCCTGGGCGAGGATGTGGACAAGGTCCTGGCCGCCGGGGCCGACATCGTCCACTTCGATGTCATGGACAACCACTACGTACCCAACCTGACCATCGGCCCGATGGTCTGCAGCGCCCTGCGCAAGTACGGCGTGACCGCGCCGATCGACGTGCACCTGATGGTCAGCCCGGTCGACCGCATCATCGGCGACTTCATCGAAGCCGGTGCCACCTACATCACCTTCCACCCGGAAGCGTCGCAGCACATCGACCGTTCGCTGCAACTGATCAAGGACGGCGGTTGCAAGGCCGGCCTGGTGTTCAACCCGGCCACCAGCCTGGATGCGCTGAAGTACGTGATGGACAAGATCGACATGGTCCTGCTGATGAGCGTCAACCCAGGCTTCGGCGGGCAGAAGTTCATCCCCGGCACCCTCGACAAGCTGCGCGAGGCCCGCGCGCTGATCGACGCCAGCGGCCGTGACATCCGCCTGGAGATCGACGGCGGCGTCAACGTCAACAACATCCGCGAGATCACCGCCGCTGGCGCCGATACCTTCGTGGCCGGTTCGGCGATCTTCAATGCCCCGGACTACAAGGAAGTGATCGACAAGATGCGTGCCGAAATGGCGCTGGCACGCGCATGAGCGGCTTCGAGCAGCTGTTCCCGGGGACGCTGCCCAGGCTGGTGATGTTCGATCTGGATGGCACCCTGATCGACTCGGTACCGGACCTGGCCGCAGCCGTCGACCGCATGCTGCTCGAACTTGGGCGCAAGCCCGCCGGGCTCGAGGCCGTGCGCCACTGGGTCGGCAACGGCGCCCAGGTGCTGGTGCGCCGGGCGCTGGCCGGCGGCATCGACCATGAAGCGGTGGACGATGCGCTGGCCGAGCGTGCGCTGGCGCTGTTCATGGAGGCCTATGCCGACAGCCATGAACTGACTGTGGTCTACCCCGGTGTACGCGACACCCTGCGCTGGCTGCGCAAGCAGGGGGTGGAGATGGCGCTGATCACCAACAAGCCCGAACGCTTCGTCGCCCCCTTGCTCGACCAGATGAAGATTGGCCGTTACTTCCGCTGGATCATCGGTGGCGACACGCTGCCGCAGAAAAAGCCTGACCCGGCGGCGCTGCTGTTCGTCATGAAGATGGCTGGCGTCGCGCCGCAGCAGGCGCTGTTCGTCGGCGACTCGCGCAGCGATGTGCTGGCGGCCAAGGCGGCCGGGGTGCAGTGCGTCGGCCTGACCTACGGTTACAACCATGGTCGCCCCATCGATGAGGAATCTCCCAGCCTGGTGCTCAGCGACCTGCGCCTGCTGCTGCCCGGTTGCTTAGTCACTGACACTGGGATAACGTTGGCGGACCTTCAAGCCCCGCACAGCAGAGACAACGACGTGGTGGTTACCGGCAAATTCTGGATGAAAGTCATCAAGGCCCTGGCCCGCTGGCGCTGGCGCGCCTGACTCCTGCCCGCCGGCGCCTGCCGGCCCGTCCGCTTGCCCGACCCCATTGCTGCTTGCCACGAGGCTAAACATGACCCGCGAAGAATTCCTGCGCCTGGCCACTGCCGGCTACAACCGTATCCCCCTGGCCCGCGAAACCCTGGCCGACTTCGACACGCCGCTGTCGATCTACCTGAAGCTGGCTGACCAACCCAACTCCTACCTGCTCGAATCGGTGCAGGGCGGCGAGAAATGGGGGCGTTATTCGATGATCGGCCTGCCGTCGCGCACCGTGATGCGGGTACACGGCTACCACGTCAGCATCCTGCAGGATGGCGTCGAGGTGGAAAGCCATGACGTCGAGGATCCGCTGGCCTTTGTCGAAACCTTCAAGGACCGCTACAAGGTGGCCGACATCCCGGGCCTGCCGCGTTTCAATGGCGGCCTGGTCGGATACTTTGGCTACGACTGCGTGCGTTATGTGGAAAAGCGCCTGGGTGCCTGCCCGAACCCGGACCCGCTGGGGGTGCCGGACATCCTGCTGATGGTCTCCGATGCGGTGGTGGTGTTCGACAACCTGGCCGGCAAGATGCACGCCATCGTGCTGGTCGACCCGAGCGACGAGCAGGCCTTCGAGCAAGGCCAGGCCCGGCTGGAGGCGCTGCTGGACAAGTTGCGCCAGCCGATCACGCCGCGTCGGGGCTTGGACCTGAGCGGCCCGATGGCCGCCGAACCTGCGTTCCGCTCCAGCTTCACCCAGGCGGATTACGAACGTGCGGTGGACACCGTCAAGGAGTACATCCTGGCGGGCGACTGTATGCAGGTGGTGCCGTCGCAGCGCATGTCCATCGATTTTGCGGCCGCGCCCATCGACCTGTACCGCGCCCTGCGTTGCTTCAACCCGACGCCGTACATGTACTTCTTCAACTTCGGCGACTTCCACGTGGTCGGCAGTTCGCCGGAAGTGCTGGTGCGGGTCGAGGACAATCTGGTCACGGTGCGCCCGATTGCCGGTACCCGTCCGCGTGGTGCTACCGAAGAGGCCGACCGCGCCCTGGAAGACGACCTGCTGTCGGACGACAAGGAAATCGCCGAGCACCTGATGCTGATCGACCTGGGGCGCAACGACGTGGGGCGTGTGTCGTCCACTGGTAGTGTGCGCCTGACCGAGAAGATGGTGATCGAGCGCTATTCCAACGTCATGCACATCGTGTCCAACGTCACCGGGCAATTGCGCGAAGGCCTGACCGCCATGGATGCGCTGCGCGCGATCCTGCCGGCCGGGACCTTGTCGGGTGCGCCGAAAATCCGTGCGATGGAAATCATCGATGAGCTGGAGCCGGTCAAGCGCGGTGTCTACGGCGGTGCCGTGGGCTACTTCGCCTGGAACGGCAACATGGACACCGCTATCGCCATTCGCACTGCGGTGATCAAGGATGGCGAGCTGCATGTGCAGGCCGGTGGCGGTATCGTCGCCGACTCGGTGCCAGCGCTGGAGTGGGAAGAAACCATCAACAAGCGCCGCGCGATGTTCCGCGCGGTGGCATTGGCTGAGCAGAAGCCGGTTAAGGATTGATGGGGCAGGGGCTGCTGCGCAGTCCTTTCGCCCAAAACCTTGCACGGCCCGTGCAGGAGCGGCCTTGTGTCGCGAATGGGCCGCAGGGCGGCCCCAGTGATCTTGGGAGTACTCGAGATCCTGGGGGCGCTGCGCACCCCGTTCGCGACACAAGGCCGCTCCTACAGGAAAGCCGTGCAAGACAGTTACGTGCGTAAACTTGTAGGGGCCGGAAAGGGCCGCAAAGCGGCCCCCGTAACTCAGAAATCGACGCTGAGCGCCACGCTCACCCCCTGCTGCCTCAGCTCATCGCTTTTACGCCAGTTGTAGTTCCCCCGCAGATTCACGCCCGGCGTCAGCTCGTGCACCACCCCCAGGCTGGCGCGGGTCAGGTTGCTGTCCGGCGTATAGCCGGTCAGGGTGAAGTCGTTCGCCGGCAACGTGGTCAGGCGTATGTTCACATCCTGTTGGTCATCCTCGAACTCATGCTCGCGCGCAACCTCGGCGAACAGCCGGGTGCTCGGCAAAACCTGCACGCTACCCAGCAACCCGGCCCCCAGGCGTCGGGATGTACGCTCCTGGTCATCGTAGCCAAGTGCAGTGGCACGGCCGCTCTTCTCGTCGTAGCCATCGACCTTGACCCGTGCATAGTCGGCGCTGATGAACGGCGCCAGTTGCCAGGTGCTGCCCTCTGCGGCCAGGTTGTAGCCAAGGCGGCTGGTAATGGCCCAGGCCTCGCCGTCGGTGTCGCCTTTCTCGCTACGCTCGTTCACCCCCAGGGCGAAGGTGCGCTTGAGGTCGTGGAAGTCCAGGTGCCCGACGGAAAGCGCCGCGTCTGCCCACCAGCGGTCCTGGCGGAACTGGGCGAAGGCGCTGGCCAGGTAGCTGTCGAGCTTGTAGTCCGAGTCCTGCTGGCCGGCCTCCAGCTTCTGCCGGTAGACCCCCCCAGCCAGGCCAAGGCGCCAGGCGTCATCCAGCCGATAGCTGCCACCGAGGGTGAGGTTATAGCCGCGCCCATCGCCGCTGGCGCTGCTGCGCTGGCTATCGAAGTCCAGGTCCTGGGCGCCGGTGGCGACGAACGCCTGCCACTGCCCGGTCGCCTGCCAGGGCGTTTGCCACTGATTGCGCAGCTCGTCCTGGTGCGCGCGAATGCTGGCATGGGCGATTTCCGGCAGTAGCGTGAGCTCCCAGGGGGCGGCGAGGATGGAATAGGCGTAGTCGGCGATCAGGCGTTGGCCGGCGATGGTGGGGTGCACCGCATCGTTGAACAGCAGGCGGGTGGGGTCGGGATTGCTGCCGTTCAGGCCATACACCGGGTTGCCCACGCAGCTGTTGCCGCTATAGCAGGTGCCGATCAAGTTCTGGTCGGTGGCGAGGCCGAACTGTGCTGGGCTGGCGATGGCCTCGCGCAACAGAACGGGTACGTTCAGCGGGATGATTTCGGCATCGACGGTGGCGAGCCGGCTGACCAGTGCCTGGTTGAACACGGTGGACAACTGCGACAACGGTCCCTGCTGCGGGGTGCCGCTGAAGTTGGGCGTCTGCCCCAGGTCTGGTAGCAGCCAGACCATGATGTAGCGGGCACCCCCGTGTTGCAGCGCCTGGGCGCTCGCCGCCAGCCGCGCGCCAGCGGCTGCGGCATCGGTGGGGCTGTTGACCAGGCCCTGGAGGAAGTCGTTGCCGCCGCCGGTCAAGTAATAGAGGGCGTTGGGGTCGGCCCGCAGGCCGTTGGCCAGGTAGCCGGGGCGCTCGCGCAGCACCGTGCCGGCGCCGGGGTTTCCGGGTGGGATGACCAGCCGTGAAGTGCCGGTGATCGAGTCCAGGATCTGTTGTGTGGTGTAGCCGCCGACCGCCCAGTTGTTACCGTCGGGACGAACGCCAAGCGATGTGGAGGGGTTGAGGTCGGTGGCCGAGACACCCAGCTTGCCGCCAAGAATCATCGGTGAAACTGGCGCGAAATTGCCGTTGGCGTCGCGGTTGGTGAAGCGCATGCCTGCACTGGCGCCGGTGAGGTCGGGAAACTGCCCGGCGTCGCTGAGGCTGTCGCCGAAGACGATGAGTGATGAATAAGGAGCGGGGGAGGCCATGGCCTGGCCGCAAGCGAGGGCCAGGATGGCGAAGGTCGTGCGCAAGGACGCAGCTTTGTACATGAAGATATCCTTTTCTTTGTTTTTATCGTGGCCAGCCGCATGACCCTAGCAGATACAGGGGCTTTGTCTGCCGTTGCATTCGTTACCCCGTGTTTACGGGCGTATTGCACCCGCCGCGTCGGTAGGCTACTGTGCCCAGACGTATGAACGAGACCTATCCCGTGTTGATCGTCAGCAAACTCTTGATGCGCGTTATCAAGGCCCACGCCCGTTGGCGTTGGCGCGCCTGACTTTTCCCCTGCCGGCTCGCCCGGCCCGCTTGCTTCCCTTCCTTTCGCTTCAATCGTCGCCTCGTGCGGGATCGCCCGCGCCCATGGCTGGCAGCGCAAGGCTCGAATCAAAAGTCAGTATTCAAGAGGTTCGTTCCAGATGTTACTGATGATCGACAACTACGACTCCTTCACCTACAACGTCGTGCAGTACCTCGGCGAGCTGGGTGCCGAAGTCAAGGTCATTCGCAATGACGAAATGACTATCCAACAAATCGAAGCCCTCAACCCCGAGCGCATCGTGGTATCCCCAGGCCCCTGCACCCCGAGCGAAGCCGGCGTGTCCATCGAGGCCATCCTGCACTTCGCCGGCAAACTGCCGATTCTTGGCGTATGCCTGGGCCATCAGTCCATCGGCCAGGCCTTCGGCGGCGATGTGGTGCGTGCGCGCCAGGTGATGCACGGCAAGACCAGCCCTGTGCTGCACCGGGACCTGGGCGTATTCGCGGGCCTGAACAACCCGCTTACCGTCACCCGCTACCACTCGCTGGTGGTCAAGCGCGAAACCCTGCCCGAGTGCCTGGAAGTCACCGCCTGGACCGCCCACGAAGACGGCGCGGTCGACGAGATCATGGGCCTGCGGCACAAGACCCTGAACATCGAAGGGGTGCAGTTCCACCCTGAGTCCATCCTCACCGAGCAGGGCCACGAGCTGTTCGCCAACTTCCTCAAGCAGACCGGCGGCCGCCGCTAAGGATCGACCATGGATATCAAGAGTGCGTTGAGCCGTATCGTCGGCCATCTGGACCTGTCCACCGAGGAAATGCGCGACGTCATGCACCAGATCATGACCGGCCAGTGCAGCGAGGCGCAGATCGGCGCTTTCCTGATGGGCATGCGCATGAAGAGCGAGAGCATCGACGAGATCGTCGGCGCGGTGTCGGTGATGCGTGAGCTGGCCGACAAGGTCGAACTGCAGACCCTCGACGGCGTGGTCGACATCGTCGGCACCGGTGGCGACGGCGCCAACATCTTCAATGTTTCCACCGCGTCGGCCTTTGTCCTGGCGGCGGCGGGCTGCACCGTGGCCAAGCATGGCAACCGTGCGGTGTCCGGCAAGAGCGGCAGCGCCGACCTGCTGGAGGCTGCCGGCATCTACCTGAACCTGACGCCGGTGCAAGTGGCACGCTGCATCGACAGCCTGGGGATCGGCTTCATGTTCGCCCAGAGCCATCACAAGGCGATGAAATATGCCGCGGGTCCGCGTCGTGACCTGGGGCTGCGTACCCTGTTCAACATGCTCGGCCCGCTTACGAATCCGGCCGGTGTGAAGCACCAGGTGGTCGGGGTGTTCACCCAGGCCCTGTGCCGCCCGTTGGCCGAGGTGCTACAGCGCCTGGGCAGCAAGCATGTGCTGGTGGTGCATTCGAAGGATGGCCTGGACGAGTTCAGCCTGGCCGCGCCGACCTTCGTCGCCGAGCTGAAGAATGACCAGATCACCGAGTACTGGGTCGAGCCCGAAGACCTCGGCATGAAGAGCCAGAGCCTGCACGGCCTGGCGGTCGAAGGGCCGCAGGCGTCGCTGGAACTGATCCGCGATGCGTTGGGGCGGCGCAAGACCGAGAACGGCCAGAAGGCTGCCGAAATGATCGTGCTCAATGCCGGCGCGGCACTGTATGCCGCCGATCACGCCATGACCCTGGCGCAGGGCGTGGAGTTGGCTCACGACGTGCTGCACACCGGGCTGGCCTGGGAGAAATTGCAGGAGCTGGGCGCATTTACCGCGGTATTCAAGGTGGAGAACGAAGCATGAGCGTGCCGACGGTGCTGGAAAGAATCATCGCTCGCAAGTTCCAGGAAGTGGCCGAGCGCAGCGCGCGGGTCAGCCTGGCCGAACTGGAGCGCCTGGCGAAGGCCGCCGATGCCCCTCGCGGCTTTGCCAAGGCGCTGATCGAGCAGGCCGGGCGCAAGAAACCGGCAGTGATCGCCGAGATCAAGAAAGCGTCGCCGAGCAAGGGCGTGATCCGCGAGGACTTCGTGCCAGCGGACATTGCCGTCAGCTACGAAAAGGGTGGGGCGACCTGCCTGTCGGTGCTCACCGACGTGGATTACTTCCAGGGTGCCGACCTCTATCTGCAACAGGCTCGCGCCGCGGTATCGCTGCCGGTGATCCGCAAGGACTTCATGGTCGACCCGTACCAGATCGTCGAGGCTCGCGCCCTGGGTGCCGACTGTGTGCTGTTGATCGTCTCGGCGCTGGACGACGTGAAGATGGCCGAGCTGGCCGCCACCGCCAAGGATGTCGGCCTCGACGTGCTGGTGGAAGTGCACGACGGCGATGAGCTGGAGCGTGCGTTGAAAACCCTCGACACGCCGTTGGTCGGCGTCAACAACCGCAACCTGCACACCTTCGAAGTCAGCCTGGAAACCACCCTCGACCTGCTGCCGCGCATCCCTCGTGATCGCCTGGCCATCACCGAGAGTGGCATCCTCAATCGCGCCGATGTCGAACTGATGGAAATCAACGAGGTGTATTCGTTCCTGGTCGGCGAGGCATTCATGCGCGCCGAGCAGCCGGGGTTGGAGTTGCAGCGGCTTTTCTTCCCTGACCAGATGAAGAAGACCGTTCAGGCACTGGACTGATCGAACAGCAAGCCGGCATTCGTTGCCGGCTTTTTTGTAGGCCTGTTCTGGCCTCTTCGCGGGCAAGCCCGCTCCCACAGGGTTTGCATTTGTGGGAGCGGGCTTGCCCGCGAAGAGGCCGATAAATCCAACATCTTAGGTGGCTCAATGACCAACCAACCCTTGGCCCTCACCGTCGAACAGGGCCTGCATGCCGAGCAGGAGCTGCTGGCCGCGGTGTGCCGTGGCGAGCGTGACGCTGGCGTGCTGTTCTGGCGCCCGACCGACCATGCGCTGGTGATGCCGCGCCGCATGAGCCGGCTGGACAACTTCGAAGCCGCCTGCGCCGAGCTGGCGATTGCCGGCTGGCCGGTGCTGTTGCGTGAAACCGGCGGTGAGCCGGTGCCGCAATCCCACGCGACGGTGAACGTCGCGCTGGTCTATGTGGCGCCGCGCAGCGAAGGCGACCATGGCCGTATCGAAAATGCCTATGAACGCCTGTGCCTGCCACTGTGCGACGTGCTGCGTGAATGGGGCGGTGTAGCCTCGGTGGGGGAGATCGACGGCGCCTTCTGCGATGGCCGCTACAACGTCAACCTCAATGGTCGCAAGCTGGTCGGCACTGCCCAGCGCTGGCGCCAGGGGCTGGGCGGCAAGCGCCCGGTGGTGCTGGTGCATGGCGCGCTGTTGCTGGACAACGAGCGCGAGTCGATGGTCGCGGCGGTCAATCGTTTCAATGAATGCTGCGAGCTGGAGCAGCGCTGCCGGGCCGACAGTCATATCGCCCTGCACGAGGTGGCGCCCGCAGTGCCCTGGTTCGAGCGCTTGTCGCAGGCCTACGGCGAGGTGATCGCGGCGTTGCCCAAGGATTAACGGGTGCCGTAGACCACCATGGTCTTGCCCTTCACCTGGACCAGGCTGCGCTCCTCGAGATCTTTCAGCACGCGGCCGACCATCTCCCGCGAGCAACCGACGATGCGGCCGATCTCCTGGCGGGTGATCTTGATCTGCATGCCGTCGGGGTGGGTCATGGCGTCCGGTTGCTTGCACAGGTCGAGCAGGCAGCGGGCGACGCGCCCGGTGACATCGAAGAAGGCCAGGTCGCCAACCTTGCGCGTGGTGTTGCGCAGGCGCTGGGCCATCTGGCTGCCCAGTGCATAGAGGATTTCCGGGTCCTGGCGGCCCAGTTCACGGAACTTGTCGTAGCTGATCTCGGCCACTTCGCATTCGGTCTTGGCGCGTACCCAGGCGCTGCGCTGGTGTTCCTGGCCGGCGGGTTCGAACAGGCCCAGCTCACCGAAGAAATCGCCGTTGTTGAGGTAGGCGATGATCATTTCATGGCCGTCGTCGTCTTCGATGAGGATGGTCACCGAGCCCTTGATGATGAACGACAGCGTCTCGGCCCGGTCGCCCGCGCAGATGATGTTGCTCTTGGCCGCGTAGCGGCGGCGCTGGCAGTGGGCCAGGAGCTTGTCGATGTTCTTTATCTTGGGGGCAAGGGCAGAGGAGACCATCACGAAATCCTGTTCGATGCGACGCATTGGCTTTTATATAGGCGGTCTGGCGCAATGTGCCAGTGAATTGGCGCCAGCTTAACAGACACTCCGCTTTCTATCGGCATGAAAGCGGCACGTCTTGAGCTTTTCCGACAGGCCTACAAGGTCTAAGCTGGCACCCTTTTCAAAGAATCGGGAGTCCGGATAGATGAAGGCACGCATCCAGTGGGCCGGTGAAGCGATGTTCCTCGGCGAGTCGGGGAGCGGCCATGTCGTGGTGATGGACGGCCCACCCGAGGCCGGGGGCCGCAACCTGGGCGTGCGCCCGATGGAGATGCTGCTGCTTGGCCTGGGCGGCTGCAGCAGCTTCGATGTGGTCAGCATCCTGAAGAAGTCGCGCCAGGCGGTGGAGAGCTGCGAAGCCTTCCTTGAAGCCGAGCGCGCCAGCGAAGACCCGAAGGTGTTCACCAAGATCCACATGAATTTCGTGGTCAAGGGGCGTGGGCTCAAAGAGGCCCAGGTCAAGCGTGCGGTGGAGCTGTCGGCCGAGAAGTATTGCTCGGCGTCGATCATGCTCGAGCGCGCCGGGGTGGAAATCACCCATGGTTACGAGATTGTCGAACTGGGTTGAGGTTCGGCCGCAGCAGAGCGCGGGGCAAGCCCGCCCCCACGGAGGTTGACCTGTGGGAGCGGGCTTGCCCCGCGATGTTTTGTGCGCTCAGCGGCGCAAGGCTGGCAGTGCCTGCAGCAACCAGCCCGGTAACCGTGCCCGCAACCCTTGGCTAAGGCGCTCCCGCCGCTTTTGGTACTGCAAGCCGAGCGCAATCACGCCCAGCCCGATCAGGGTAATCACCAACGGGAACAGCAGCGAGTCGGCGAACACCTCGTACGAGAGGTAGCCCAGGTACATCGCCACCCCCATCGCCCCGAACACCATGAACACCGGCCGGCGCAACAGCACCGCCAGGCCCATCAGCCCCAGGTTGATCAGGCAGTACAGCGCCTTGCCCAGTTCACTGGCGCTTTCCATCGAGGTCAACCCGCCCCAGAACGCCAGCAGGCCGGCCAGGTAGCCCCAGCCGGCATAGTCTTGCCGGGTACGGCCGTCCACGACGATGAACGCCAGCAGCAGGGCCAGGCCAAACCAGATCGATACCGTGCGTCGCTGCTCCCAGCTGAACAAGTCGCCATATACCCATTCGCTCAGGTCCATGGACATGAACCACAGGGCCACGGCGATTGGCATGACGATGAACGGGAAGGGAATCAGCCGCAGCATCAGCAGGCCGGCGAGTACGGTAGCAGCCTCCATGGCCAGCCAGCCGCCCTGCACGTAGGTGTAGTACTGGTGATAGTCGCTTTGTGCATCGTCCAGCGGCCACCAGCCCACCAACCGCTCCACGGCGAATATCGCCAGTGGCACGATGCTCACCGCCACGGCTGCCAGCACGCCGGCAGCGACGGGCTGCCCACGGCGCTGCAAGCCCAGTGCGAACAGGGTGAGCGCGGTGATGTAGAGGAAGGCGATGACCAGCAATGCGCCATCGCCGATGCGCATCCACGCCTCGGTGAGCAGCCAGCCCATCGCCCCCATGATCAGGAGGGCGCCGAAGTAGAAGGCGACATGGGCCAGTTGGAAGCTGCCGCGGCTTGGCGGCTGCTGGCGAAGGAAGTCCAGCAGCGCCTGGTCCTGGCCTTGTTGCAATACGCCAGCCTCCACCGCGCGAGCCAGGTCCTTGGCGTCGAAGCGTTCCATGGGCTGGGCCTCAGATACGGTAGGTGCTCTTGGTCATGACCTTGGCCATCAGGCTCATGCCGAAGCGAATGGGGGCCGGGAAGCGATAGCCGCCTGCTTCCAGGGCCGATTCGGCGTGGTGCTCCTCGTCGACGCGCATCTGTTCGAGGATGGCGCGCGACTTGCCGTCGCTCTCGGGGATCTGCTCGAGGTGCTCGTCCAGGTGCTTGCACACCTGATGCTCGGTAGCGGCGACGAAGCCCAGGCTGACCTTGTCGCTGACCAGGCCGGCGAGGGCGCCGATGCCGAACGACATGCCGTAGAACAAGGGGTTGAGCACACTGGGGTGGCTGTTGAGCTGGCGAATACGCTGCTCGCACCAGGCCAGATGGTCGATTTCTTCTTCCGCCGCGTGCTCCATGGCCTTGCGCACCTGGGGCAGCTTGGCGGTCAGGGCCTGGCCTTGATAGAGCGCCTGGGCGCAGACTTCACCGGTGTGGTTGATGCGCATCAGGCCGGCGACGTGACGGGATTGTTGCTCGTCGAGCTCGGTATCCGGTTGAACGATTGCCGGCGACGGGCGAGAAGGTTGGCCGCTGAAGGGGAGCAAGGTGCGCATGGCGGTATCGGCCTGCAGCAACAAGCGGTCGAGCGGCGAATAGTGACGTTCGGTAGCCATCGGGCACCTCCGCAAGAGTGTGCCCGACAGTTTACCGCAATTGGCTGGAGGGGGCTTGCCCTGGATCAGCCCGGTGGCCAGTGCATCTGGCGCTGGCCGAGCACATGCATGTGGATGTGGTAGACGGTCTGGCCGCCTTTGGGGTTGCAGTTCATGACAACCCGGAAACCTTCTTCGCAGCCCTGCTCGATGGCCAGCCGCTGGGCAGTGAACAGGATGTGGCCAGCCAGGGCCTTGTCCTCTTCGGTCAAGTCGTTGAGGGTGCGGATGTGTTTCTTCGGGATGACCAGGAAATGGACCGGCGCCGCGGGGGCGATATCCTTGAAGGCCAGGATCTGGTCATCTTCGTAGATGATATCCGCCGGGATTTCCCGGTTGATGATTTTGAGGAATAGATCGTCCACAGCACGTGCTCCATGGTGAGTGTCCGGGCCGAGTGTACTGAGCCCGCTGCCACTCGCCCAGTGCTTATTCCATGCCGAGCGGGCAGTAGCGACGGTGGATCACGCCGGCCAGCTTGCGCACCAACCAGCGCGGCAACAGGCGTGGGGCCAGGGCCAGCCAGCGGTTGCGGCGGCCGGGGATGATCAGCGCACGGTTCTTGTCCAGCGCGCGCACGGTGTACAGCGCGATCTCTTCGGGGCTCGGGCTGCTGGCGTCGAGGCGGGGAATACGCCGGCGCGACGAGCGCACCGGCCCGGGGCACAGTACCGATACCTTGATGCCGGTACGCCCGAGTTCTTCACGCAACGCTTCGCTGAAACTGAGCACATAGGCCTTGCTGGCGGCATAGGCGGCCATCCAGGGGCCGGGTGCGACGCCGGCAAGGCCCGCGACATTCAGGATCTGCCCGCCACCCTGGACGGCCATCAGGTTGCCGATGGCGTGGCACAGCCGGCTCAGGGCCAGGATGTTGACCTCCAGCAGGTCCTGCTCGTAGGCCCACTCATGGGCGAGGAACGGCCCGTAGGTACGTTGCCCTGCGCAGTTGACCAGCAGGTCGATGCGCCGCTCGCCTTCTTCGAGCTCCAGCACGAAGCCGGACAGGCGCAACGGCTGGCTGAGGTCGCAAGCACGGAACAATACTTCCACGCCAAAGCGTTGGGTCAGTTCGATGGCCACCGGCTCCAGCGTCTCGCGCTGGCGTGCCACCAGGATCAGGTTGCGCCCGCGCCGCGCCAGGGCCTCCGCCAGGGCCAGGCCCAGGCCGCTGGAAGCACCAGTGATCATGGCGTAACGGGTCATGCAAGGCTCCTGGGGGGTAAGGGGCGCCTAGTGTACAGCCTGGCCATTTTGCTACAAGGCGTTGCCGCGCAGCTGTTGCGCACGGCCCAGGGCGGCCCGGTATTCGACCTGCAAGCGTTCGATCAACTGCGCCGCGCTGGGCAGGTCGTGGATCCCTCCGACGCCCTGGCCTGCGGACCAGACGGTCTTCCAGGCCTTGGCCTCCTCATCCAGCGGCTTGAGCTTGCCGGTTTCGGGGTTGCTTTTGAGTGCCGCAAGGTCGTAACCGGCCTGCTCCAGGCTCTGGCGCAGAAAGCTGGCGGGAATGCCCGAGACGGCCGGCGTATGGACGATTTCCACGGCACTGGCGCTGAGGATCATCTGTTTGTAGGCTTCCTGCGCGTGGCTCTCGCGGGTGGCGATGAAACGGGTGCCCATATAGCCCAGGTCCGCACCCAGCAACTGCGCGGCCAGTAGTTCATGGCCGTGGTTGAGGCAGCCGGCCAGTAGCAGGGTCTTGTCGAAGAACTGGCGGATCTCCGCGATCAGGGCGAACGGGCTCCAGGTCCCGGCATGGCCGCCCGCGCCGGCGGCCACGGCGATCAGCCCGTCGACGCCGGCCTGCGCAGCTTTCTCCGCATGCCGCCGGGTAGTGACGTCGTGGAACACCACGCCGCCATAGCTGTGCACGGCATCGACCACCTCCTTGACCGCGCCAAGGCTGGTGATGACGATGGGCACGCGGTGCTCGACGCACAGGGTCAGGTCGGCTTGCAGGCGCGGATTGGTCGGATGGACGATGAGGTTGACGGCATAAGGGGCTGGCGCCTGTAGTTGCGCCAGGCCCGCCTCGATCTCTTGCAGCCAGGCCTTGAAGCCGGCGCTGTCACGCTGGTTCAACGCCGGGAAACTGCCCACTACGCCATTGGCGCAGCAGGCCAGTACCAGTTGCGGGTTGGAGATCAGGAACATCGGTGCGGCCACCAAGGGCAAGCGCAGGCGTTGTTCGAGCGAGGCGGGCAAGGACATGGCGAAGCTCCAGTTGAGGTTGGCTTATGCTCAGAACGGTTTGACCACCACCAGAATTACGATACCCAGCAGGATGACCACCGGCACTTCGTTGAACCAGCGGTAGTAGACATGGCTGCGGGTGTTGGTGCCGGCGGCGAAGCGTTTGCGTTGGGCGCCGCAGATATGATGGTAGGCGGTCAGCAGCACCACCAGGGTCAGTTTGGCGTGCAGCCAGCCTTGGCTCAGCCAACCAGGGTTGAGGTACAGCATCCAGCCGCCGAACACGTAGGTGGCGATCATCGCCGGGTTCATGATGCCGCGGTACAGCTTGCGCTCCATGGTGGTGAAGCGTTCCTGGCTGATGCTGTCCTGGCTTTGGGCGTGGTAGACGAACAGGCGTGGCAGGTAGAACAGGCCGGCGAACCAGCACACCACGCTGACGATGTGCAGTGCCTTGATCCATAGGTAGAGCATGGGATGTTCCTTCAGGTTTTCACGGTCGTCCGAATAGTAGTGGGCAAGCGCCGAAGGGTCATGCGAAGAGTTGTTACAGACGGGCGCGGCCCCTATTATCGTGCGCTTTCCAGTGGGTTCGTTGATAAGGGGCAAGCGTTATGATCAAGGTCGGTATCGTCGGCGGCACGGGCTACACCGGTGTCGAACTGCTGCGTCTGCTGGCGCAGCATCCACAGGCCGAGGTGGCGGTCATCACCTCGCGCTCCGAGGCGGGCGTGGCGGTTGCCGACATGTATCCGAACCTGCGCGGTCACTATGACGGGCTGGCCTTCAGCGTGCCGGACAGCAAGGCCCTTGCGGCCTGTGACGTGGTGTTCTTCGCCACCCCGCACGGCGTGGCCCACGCCCTGGCGGGCGAGCTGCTGGCGGCTGGAACCAAGGTCATCGACTTGTCCGCCGACTTCCGCCTGCAGGACGCGGTTGAGTGGGGCAAGTGGTACGGCCAGCCGCATGGCGCGCCGGAGCTGCTCAAGGATGCGGTGTACGGCCTGCCGGAAGTGAACCGTGAAAAGATCCGCCAGGCTCGTCTGATCGCCGTGCCGGGTTGCTACCCGACGGCCACCCAGCTGGGCTTCCTGCCGCTGCTGGAGGCCGGCTTGGCAGACCCTTCGCGGCTGATCGCCGACTGCAAGTCGGGCGTGAGTGGTGCCGGCCGTGGCGCGGCGGTGGGCTCGCTGTTCTGCGAGGCTGGCGAGAGCATGAAGGCCTATGCGGTCAAAGGGCATCGCCACCTGCCGGAAATCAGCCAGGGCCTGCGCCTGGCTGCCGGCAAGGACATCGGGCTGACCTTCGTACCGCACCTCACACCAATGATCCGTGGCATTCATGCCACGCTCTACGCCAACGTCGTGGACACCTCGGTCGACCTGCAGGCCCTGTTCGAGAAGCGCTACGCCAACGAACCGTTCGTCGACGTGATGCCGGCCGGCAGCCATCCGGAAACCCGTAGCGTGCGTGGCGCCAACGTCTGCCGTATCGCCGTGCATCGGCCACAGGGCGGCGACCTGGTAGTGGTGCTGTCGGTCATCGACAACCTGGTCAAGGGCGCGTCGGGCCAGGCGGTGCAGAACCTGAACATCCTGTTTGGCCTGGACGAGCGCATGGGCCTGTCCCATGCCGGCCTGCTGCCGTAAGCCAGGCGCATGTTCAAAGGCCCGCCCTGTGCGGGCCTTTTTGTGTGCGCGACTAAAGCCGCACAATTGTTGACCGATTTTCTCGGAGAAGCGGATAATGCGCGGCATCGAGTTTTATGGCGGCACTGCGCCGGGAGAATCAACATGAGCGTCGAAACCTTCACCCCTACGGCTTTGGAATTCACCCCAGGGGCTGCGCACAAGGTCAAGACCCTGGTCAGCGAAGAGGGTAACGACCGTCTGAAGCTGCGTGTGTTCGTGACGGGCGGGGGCTGCTCGGGCTTCCAGTATGGCTTCACCTTCGATGAAGATGTGGCCGAGGATGACACCATCGTCGAGCGCGAAGGCGTTGCCCTGGTGGTCGACCCGATGAGCTACCAGTACCTGGCGGGCGCCGAGGTGGACTACCAGGAAGGCCTGGAAGGTTCGCGCTTCGTGATCAAGAACCCGAATGCCACCACGACTTGTGGTTGCGGTTCGTCGTTCTCGATCTGACCGTCCAGCTGTAATGAAAACGCCGCGCAATTGCGCGGCGTTTTGCATTCTGTGATGGGCTTATGCGGGGTAGATCGCGCCGAGAATACGCAGGCCCCTGGCGGCGGTCACGCTGGGGCGGTTGGCGGGGATGCCTTCGAGACAGCAGTGGGCCAGCCAGGCGAAGGCCATGGCCTCGACCCAGTCAGCATCGATACCGTGCGCTGCCGTGCTGGAGGTCTTCGCTCCCGGCAACAGCTGCGCCAGGCGCGCCATCATTGCCCCGTTGCGGGCGCCACCCCCGCACACCAGCAAGGCTTCGGTGCCCGTCTGGGCTTGGCGCAGTGAGTCGATGATGCTTGTTGCGGTCAGCTCCAGCAGGGTGGCCTGCACATCTTCGTCGCGATAACGGGGCAGGCCGGCGAGGTGCCCGTCCAGCCAGGGCAGGTTGAACACTTCGCGACCGGTACTTTTCGGGCCACTGCCGGCGAAGAACGGGTCGCTCAGTAACGTGCTCAGCAGGGCTTGCTGAACGACCCCGCTGGCTGCCCAGGCACCATCGCTATCGAACGCCTGGCCACGCTTGCGCTCGATCCAGGCATCCAGCAGCACGTTGCCCGGCCCGCAGTCGAAGCCGTGCACCGGCTTGTCCCGCTCGATCAGGCTCAGGTTGCTGAAGCCACCCACGTTCAGGACCGCCAGGTGCTGGCCCAGGTGGCCGAACAAGGCCTCGTGGAACGCCGGCACCAGTGGTGCGCCCTGGCCGCCGGCCGCCACGTCACGGCGGCGGAAGTCGCCCACCACGCAAATGCCCGTCAGCTCTGCCAGTAGGGCCGGGTTGCCGATCTGCACAGTGAAGCCGCGGGCGGGTTCGTGGCGGATAGTCTGGCCATGGCTGCCGATGGCGCGAATCGCATCTGCTTGGAGGCCTTGTGTGGCCAGCAAGTGGTTGATGCCCTGGGCGGCCAGGGTGGCCCAGCGGTTCTCCGCCAGCGCTGCGCGGGCGATTTCGTCCGGGCCGCTGCTGCACAGGGCCAGTAGCTCCTGGCGCAAGTCGGCAGGCATGGGGAGGTAGCGGGTGGCGAGCAGCCGGGGCTGCTCACTTTGCTCGATCAGGGCGATGTCCAGGCCATCGAGGCTGGTGCCGGACATCACCCCCAGGTAGAGCGCCATACCGTCAGCGCTTGTTGGCAGCGAGCAGGGTGGCCTTTTCCTGATCCATGCGAGCGATCAGGGGTTGGCTCTGCTGGTTGAAGCGCGCGCGCTCCGACTTGGCGATCGGGTCGGCCATCGGCACCTTCTGGCTCAGAGGGTCGACGTGCACGCCGTTGACCTGGAACTCGTAGTGCAGGTGCGGGCCGGTCGACAGGCCGGTGGTGCCGATATAGCCGATGACCTGGCCCTGCTTGACGCTGCTGCCGGTCTTGATGCCCTTGGCGAAGCCCTGCATATGGCCGTAGAGCGTTTTGTAAGAGTTGCCGTGGGCGATGATCACGGTATTACCGTAGCCGCCGCGACGGCCGGCCAGCTCGATGCGACCATCGCCCGCAGCCTTGATCGGTGTGCCGCGCGGGGCGGCATAGTCCACACCCTTGTGGGCGCGGATCTTGTTCAGGATGGGGTGCTTGCGGCCGGCGGAAAAGCGTGAGCTGATGCGGGCGAAGTCTACCGGCGTGCGGATGAACGCCTTGCGCAGGCTGTTGCCGTCGGCGGTGTAGTAGTTGGTGTTGCCCTGCTTGTTGGTGTAGCGCACGGCGGTGTACGTCTTGCCGCGGTTGGTAAAGCGGGCGGAGAGAATGTTGCCGGTGCCGATGACCTTGCCGTCCATCACCTTCTGCTCGTAGACCACGTCGAACTCGTCGCCAGGGCGGATGTCCTGGGCGAAGTCGATGTCGTAGCCGAGGATGCGCGCCATGTCCATGGTCATGCTATGGGACAGGCCGGCACGTTGGGCGGAGGCGGACAGCGAGCTTTTGATCACGCCGTGGGCGTAGGCGCTACGTACCACCGGCTTGCTGACTTCACGATCGAAGCTGAAGCCTTTGTCGGTACGGGTGAGGCGGATGGTCTCGAGGTTGCTGACCTTGCTGTGCAGGCTGGTAAGCTGGCCGTCCTTGTCCAGTTCGAACTGCAGCACTTGGCCGTGCTTGAGCTGGCTGAACTGCTTGGCTTGCTTGTTGCTCGCCAGTACGTCATGGACCACGTTGGCTGGCAAGCCGACCTTGTTGAAGAGGGTCGACAGGGTATCGCCACGGGAAACCACGACTTCGCGGTGGCCAGGGGCCTTGTCTTCCTGTTTGGCGACCGGGGTGGGCGCTGGCTTGGTTTCGGTCTTGGCGGTTTCGGCTTCGTCGTCTTCGATCTGGGCGAAGGGCGAGTCGCTGTTCTGCTCGGCCTGCAACAGAGGCGCGCTCCGGGCTTCGTCCTTCAGCTGATCGGCCGGGCTTTCGAGCTCCAGGCTGAGGGTGGTTTTCTTGGCTTCCACTTCACTGGAAGGGAAGACCAGCAGCGCCAGGCTGAGTAGGGCGGCGATGCCACTGGCGGCCAACAGATGGCTCTTCGGATAAAGCGGGGGCGCTTTAGGCGGTTCGTTGGTCATAGGTGAGGTGACTTTGAAAAAGGTGAAATGGAAAAGATGAATGACATGATGAAGATGAAATAACTGTATAAAATATAACCAAATCCATTCTCACGCAAGGGCGCGTAGACGTTGCGCTGCGCCGTTCGGGTCACATTCCTTTGCGAAACTTGTATTTGATGGCCGATCTTGTATGGTTGGCTCCCCTTGAATCTGAGCCTTGCGGGTCTGTCTATGAAGTCGGTTGAAGAGCAGCTGGCGCTTATCAAGCGCGGTGCGGAAGAGGTATTGGTCGAGTCGGAACTGGTGGAGAAGCTCAAGCGCGGCCAACCGCTGCGCATCAAAGCGGGCTTCGACCCAACCGCGCCTGACCTGCACCTGGGGCACACGGTGCTGATCAACAAGCTGCGACAGTTCCAGGAGCTGGGGCACCAGGTGATCTTCCTGATCGGCGACTTCACCGGCATGATCGGCGACCCGAGCGGCAAGAGCGCCACTCGTCCGCCGCTGACCCGCGAGCAGGTGCTGGACAACGCTGAGACCTATAAGCAGCAGGTGTTCAAGATCCTTGATCCGGCAAAGACCGAAGTGGCGTTCAACTCCACCTGGATGGACAAGCTCACGCCTGCCGACTTCATCCGCCTGGCTTCGCAGTACACCGTCGCGCGTATGCTTGAACGTGACGACTTCGACAAGCGTTACACCAGCAACCAACCGATCGCGATCCATGAGTTCCTTTACCCGCTGGTGCAGGGTTATGACTCGGTGGCGTTGCAGGCGGATGTGGAGCTGGGTGGTACCGATCAGAAGTTCAACCTGCTGATGGGGCGCGAGTTGCAGCGCTCGTATGGTCAGGAGGCGCAGAACATCGTCACCATGCCGCTGCTCGAAGGCCTCGACGGCGTGAAGAAGATGTCCAAGTCGCTGGGCAACTATGTCGGTATCCAGGAAGCGCCGGGAGTGATGTACAGCAAGCTGGTGTCGATCCCGGATACCTTGATGTGGCGTTACTTCGAACTGTTGAGCTTCCGTTCCATGGAAGAGATCGATCAGTTCCGGGCTGATGTTGCGGGTGGTGCGAACCCGCGTGATATCAAGATCAAGCTGGCGGAAGAGATTGTTGCGCGTTTCCATGGTGAAGAGGCTGCGGCCAATGCGCACCGTGCAGCGGGTAACCGGATGAAGGAAGGCGAGCTGCCGGAAGATCTGCCGGAGGTCGAAGTGACTTCGGCTGAGGATCTGCCGATCGCTGCTGTGCTGAACCGGGCTGGCCTGGTGAAGAACTCGGCGCAGGCGCGGGATCTGCTCAGTGGTGGTGCGGTCAAGGTTGATGGTGCAGTGGTTGAGCGTGACTTCATGTTTGCCATTGGCGCGACCCATGTATGCCAGGCGGGCAAGAAGGCGTTTGCTCGGGTTACGCTGAAGGCTGAGTGATTGGCGGGTGGTGTAGCTATATAGAAGCGGGGAGGCCGGTAGGCCTCCCCGCTTTCGTTGGGGGCGTGGGGTGGTTGGCTATAGGCAGTGTGAGGGCTGCCAGGCGCCTGCCATTGTTTCTACAGAGCCCTTGAAGTCGAGCGCCGCGCGGGCGGCGCTCGATCTGATGGACGTAGCACGGGGTGCGGCAAGCCCCTGGCGGCCGTTGCACGGTCTTTTCCCCTTATATTTCAATTTCTTGAAATCAAAGGTTGACGCGCTTTCAGATCCCCTTATAATGCGCCCCACTTCCAGCGACAACGAAACGCGAAACTCCTTGAAAATCAACGAGTTAAGCGATTCGAAAGCTCCGGAGGTGCTTCGGTCTCACGATCGATAGCGGTGAAAAAAGGTGGTTGACAGCAGGTTGTAATGCTGTATGATTCGCCTCCCGCTACGAGAGATCGCAGCGAGTCAAGTGTTTGAAGCTAAACGAGTTTCTCGGAAAAACTTCAAAATAAACGCTTGACAGCAAATGAGGAAAGCGTAGAGTGCGCGCCTCGGCTGAAGCGAAACGCTAAAGCCAACCGCTCTTTAACAAATTGAATCAAGCAATTCGTGTGGGTGCTTGTGAGTACGGACTGATAGTCACAAAGATTATCAGCATCACAAGTGACCATGCGAGAAATCACATAGTCATTTGAGATTGCTGAGCCAAGTTTAGGGTTTCTTAAAAACCCAAGCAGTATTGAACTGAAGAGTTTGATCATGGCTCAGATTGAACGCTGGCGGCAGGCCTAACACATGCAAGTCGAGCGGATGACGGGAGCTTGCTCCTTGATTCAGCGGCGGACGGGTGAGTAATGCCTAGGAATCTGCCTGGTAGTGGGGGACAACGTTTCGAAAGGAACGCTAATACCGCATACGTCCTACGGGAGAAAGCAGGGGACCTTCGGGCCTTGCGCTATCAGATGAGCCTAGGTCGGATTAGCTAGTTGGTGAGGTAATGGCTCACCAAGGCGACGATCCGTAACTGGTCTGAGAGGATGATCAGTCACACTGGAACTGAGACACGGTCCAGACTCCTACGGGAGGCAGCAGTGGGGAATATTGGACAATGGGCGAAAGCCTGATCCAGCCATGCCGCGTGTGTGAAGAAGGTCTTCGGA
>NZ_JACAFQ010000003.1 GCF_015354575.1 Pseudomonas sp. UFMG81 | reverse complement strand
CAGTTTCAGGGGTGGGTCGGGGACGATTTTTTTCATGGGTATAGCCTCCATAACCGGTCAGGAACCGACTGCCACGCAGCCTTCTCACGGGAATGGGTGGCAGCCATGCACGGGGTGAGAACCGGCAACTTGGAGGCTAAAATCCGGCCAGGCAAAGCCTGCCCGTGCACAGCTGCCATAACAGCATGCCTCCAAGTAATGATTGCTGGGTTCTCACGCCCAGTCACCGAATTAGCGGCGACCGGAAGAAGTTAGCCGTGAAGCTCTACCCCTGCTGCCAGACCTGAGCGACAAGGCTCGTAGGATAGTTCGCTATCTCGTGGCTGGTCTGTAGGAATGGGTGGATTGAGATCTTTCCCAGGTGTTCGCGTCAAGGCTGCCAGGTGCTCGCCGAAAGGCTTGCAGCGCTCTTCAGATCGAGCGCCGCNCGNGCGGCGCATCGCTGGCAAGCCAGCTCCCACATCTGTTTCGGGCCAGTTACTCCTGGTTCATTTTCACTGTCCGCCCTGTTTGTACGACGCCGTTTCTGCGTGAACGCTACCGCCGCCCCACATGACTCAAGACATGCACCAAGGCGGACACCGGTACTTTCACAGGCCTCATTGGCCCGAAACAAACTGTGGGAGCTGGCTTGCCAGCGATGCGCCGCGCGGGCGGCGCTCGATCTCAAGAGCAGCGCAAAGCTTTCGCCAAGCACTTGGTCGCCTTCATGCGGTAACCAGCTGGACCTTGTAAGAAATGGCCCTGGCAGCGACATATCCAGCAACTCACTTCCTCCCTTACCAGTCCTCCGCCACGTACGCTTTGATCAGCCCGCCCCATTGACGCCTGAGCGGTCAACTCACAAAATATACGCAGGTTACGTACAAAGCATGGACGCGCTATTTGTCGAACTACCCGCTTTCGAGCGCTATCGCCCTCAATACCTGGACGATGAAGACTTCAGGCTGCTGCAACGTTTGCTGTTGATGTGTCCTCATATAGGCGACGTCATCAAGGGCGCAGGCGGCTTGAGAAAAATGCGCTTCGCCGACGCGCAGCGGCACAAGGGCAAGCGCGGTGGAACACGGATCATCTACTACTGGTGGCCAGCCGGTCGGCAGTTCTGGCTCTTCACGCTGTATGGCAAGGAGGTACAGGACAACCTGACGCCACAGCAACGCCAGGCCCTCAAGCAGCTGCTCGAGCGCGAATACCTGAAGAGGACAACCAATGCCACGCAACATCTTCACTGAACTCACCGAAGGCTTCGACGCCCTCGCAAGCGAGCGCAGCGGCAAGCTCACCCTGCGTTCGCACAAGGTGGCGTTCGAACAACTGGCGCCCCTGATACCCAACGAGCTGATCGAACTACGCGAACGCCTGAACATGTCCCGCGCGGTGTTCGCCGCCTACCTGCGCACCAATGTGCGCACCCTGGAAAACTGGGAGCAGGGCCGCTCACAACCCAATGCCCAGGCAATCGCCCTGATTCGACTGGTGCAAAAATACCCGGAGACGGTCGAGCACCTAGCGTCACTGAACTGATTCGTCATATCGGTAAATAGACTGATCATAACGACGAACAATCACGCATAACGACGCCACTCTGCATCTTATTTACGAACACCACGCTTCATAAAATGGCCACCAGTCATTTCCTATACTCAGGCTCCGCCCGCTGCGCAGCCTCCCTGGCCAGGTCACCCCATGAACAAGAACAATCGCCACCCCGCCGACGGCAAGAAACCCATCACCATCTTTGGCCCGGACTTCCCCTTCGGTTTCGACGACTGGCTGGAGCACCCGGCCGGCCTGGGCAGCATCCCCGCAGAGCGCCAGGGTGAAGAGGTAGCGATCGTCGGCGCCGGCATCGCCGGGCTGGTGGCGGCCTATGAGCTGATGAAGCTGGGCCTCAAGCCGGTGGTGTACGAAGCCTCGAAACTCGGCGGGCGCCTGCGCTCGCAAGCCTTCAACGGCACCGACGGCATCGTCGCCGAGCTGGGCGGCATGCGTTTCCCGGTGTCCTCCACCGCCTTCTACCACTACGTCGACAAGCTGGGCCTGGAAACCAAGCCGTTTCCCAACCCGCTTACCCCGGCCTCGGGCAGCACGGTGATCGACCTCGAAGGCCAGACCTACTACGCCGAGAACAAGGCCGACCTGCCCGCGCTGTTCCACGAAGTGGCCGACGCCTGGGCCGATGCGCTGGAGAGCGGCGCGCAGTTCAGCGATATCCAGCAGGCCATTCGCGACCGCGACGTACCGCGCCTCAAAGACCTGTGGAACAAGCTGGTGCCGCTGTGGGACGACCGCACCTTCTACGACTTCGTCGCCACTTCGCGCTCGTTCGCCAAGCTGAGCTTCCAGCACCGCGAGGTGTTCGGCCAGGTGGGCTTCGGCACCGGCGGCTGGGACTCGGACTTCCCCAACTCGATGCTGGAAATCTTCCGCGTGGTGATGACCAATTGCGACGACCACCAGCACCTGGTGGTCGGTGGCGTCGAGCAGGTGCCCCAGGGCATCTGGCGCCATGTGCCAGAGCGTTGCGCCCACTGGCCGGCCGGCACCAGCCTGAGCTCGTTGCATGGCGGCGCGCCGCGCACCGGGGTCAAGCGCATTGCCCGTGCCTCCGATGGCCTGCTGGCCGTGACCGACAACTACGGTGACGTGCGCCACTACGCGGCGGTGCTCACCACCTGCCAGAGCTGGCTGCTGACCACCCAGATCGACTGCGAGGAGTCGCTGTTCTCGCAGAAGATGTGGATGGCCCTGGACCGCACCCGCTACATGCAGTCGTCGAAGACCTTCGTGATGGTCGACCGGCCATTCTGGAAGGACAAGGACCCGCAGACCGGCCGCGACCTGATGAGCATGACCCTCACCGACCGCCTCACCCGCGGCACCTACCTGTTCGACAACGGCGACGACAAGCCGGGGGTGATCTGCCTGTCCTACGCCTGGATGAGCGATGCCCTGAAAATGCTGCCGCACCCGACCGAAAAGCGCGTGCAGCTGGCGCTGGATGCGCTGAAGAAGATCTACCCGAAAACCGATATTGCCGGGCACATCATCGGCGACCCGATCACCATCTCGTGGGAGGCCGACCCGCACTTCCTCGGTGCCTTCAAGGGCGCGCTGCCGGGCCACTACCGCTACAACCAGCGCATGTACGCGCACTTCATGCAGCAGGACATGCCCGCCGAGCAGCGCGGCATCTTCATTGCCGGCGACGACGTGTCGTGGACCCCGGCTTGGGTGGAGGGTGCGGTGCAGACTTCGCTGAATGCGGTGTGGGGTATCATGAACCACTTCGGTGGCCAGACCCACCCGGACAACCCAGGCCCAGGCGATGTGTTCCACGAAATCGGCCCCATCGCCCTGGCCGACTGAGCGAAGGAGTAGCGTGATGCGCATCGCCTTGTACCAGGGCGCCCCCGGCCCCCTGGACGTGCCCGGCAACCTCGAACGCCTGCAGCACCAGGCCCAGCTGGCTGCCCAACAAGGCGCCCAGCTGCTGGTGTGCCCGGAGATGTTCCTGAGTGGCTACAACATCGGCCTGGCGCAGGTGGAACGCCTGGCCGAGGCCGCTGATGGCCCATCGGCGATGACCGTGGTGGAGATCGCCCAGGCGCACCGCATCGCCATCGCCTATGGCTACCCCGAGCGGGCCGACGACGGTGCGATCTACAACAGCGTGCAGCTTATCGATGCGCACGGGCGCAGCCTGTGCAACTACCGCAAGACCCACCTGTTCGGTGAGCTCGACCGCTCGATGTTCAGCCCCGGTGCCAACCACTTCCCGGTGGTCGAACTGGAGGGTTGGAAGCTCGGCCTGCTGATCTGCTACGACATCGAGTTCCCCGAGAACGCCCGGCGCCTGGCGCTGGCCGGCGCCGAGCTGATCCTGGTGCCCACAGCCAACATGGCGCCCTACGACTTCGTCTGCCAGGTGACCGTGCGCGCGCGGGCGCAGGAGAACCAGTGCTACCTGGTGTATGCCAACTACTGCGGCAGCGAGGACACGATCCAGTATTGCGGGCAGAGCAGCATCGTCGGGCCGGACGGCAGCCTGTTGGCCATGGCCGGGCACGAGGAATGCCAGTTGCTGGCGGACCTGGAACGTGAACGGGTGCTGAAGGGACGAGAGGCGTTCCCGTACCTGGTGGACTTGCGTCAGGATCTGCACTGAGCCGCCCCGGCTTGCCTCTGACTGTGAGATCAACTGCCTTGCACAGGTTTACTGTAGGAGCGGCCTAGTGCCGCGAAAGGGCTGCACAGCAGCTCCAGCCATTTGAGTAGCAAAATCGATCGCTGGGGCCGCTTTGCGGCCCTTTCGCGGCACAAGGCCGCTCCTACAGGGGGAGCGCATGTAGCCACCACGTGGGAGCGGCTTTAGCCGCGAAGCAGGCGACGCGGTGGATGGCCAATCAGCACAACAGACAACCCACCCCAGGCGCGCTAGCATGGCGTCATGTCCGACGCCATCCGCCACCTCACCCTCGCCAACGGCCTGCACCTGACCCTGCGCCACGCCCCCCGCCTCAAGCGCGCCGCCGCGGCGCTGCGGGTGCATGCCGGCAGCCATGACGCCCCGGCGCGCTGGCCGGGCCTGGCGCATTTTCTCGAACACCTGTTCTTCCTCGGCACCCACCGCTTCCCCTTGGAAGACGGCCTGATGCGCTATGTGCAGGGCCAGGGCGGGCAGGTCAACGCCAGCACCCGCGAGCGCACCACCGACTACTTCTTCGAAGTGCCGCCCGGCGCATTGGCCGGCGGCCTGGAGCGCCTGTGCCAGATGCTCGCCGAACCGGACCTGGGCCTGGAGCGCCAGCGCCGGGAGCGCGAAGTCATCCACGCCGAGTTCATCGCCTGGTCACGCAACCAGGAGGCCCAGCGCCAGTTCGCCTTGTTGCAGTCGGTGTCGCCGAACCACCCGCTCAGCGCTTTCCAGGCCGGCAACCGGTATAGCCTGCCGCTGGCGGACAGTGCCTTCCAACAAGCGCTCAAGCACTTCCACCAGCGCTTCTACCAGGGCGGGCAGATCACCCTGAGCCTGGCCGGGCCGCAGTCGCTGGACGAGCTGCAGCGACTGGGCCACCAGGCTGGCGCGCTGCTGGCAGCGGGCAAACGCGTGGCGCAAGCATCGCCCCCGGCGTTGCTCGACGGCCCATTGCGCCCACCCGCACCCAGCAAATCGCGCCATGACCTGTTGTTTGCCCATGAGCACCTGCCCGCCGCCGCCGAACAGGCGCTGGAGCTACTCCTGAGCCTGCTCACCGACAGCCGCCCGGGCGGTTGGCTGGGCGAACTGCGCCAGCGCGGCTGGCTGCAGGATTGCAAGGCACAGTTGCTGCACGCTCATGCCGGGCAACTGCTCTGGCATATTCAGCTGCAATTGTCTGCAAGCGCCCTGCCGTCACAGGTGCAGGGCCTGCTGCACGGCTGGTTGAACTTCATTCGCCAGCAACCTGCGCAGTTGCTGAACGACAGCTACAGCCAACTGCAACGGCGCCGCGAACAGGCCGCCGGGGCCCTCGAACTCGCCCGCCGCGACAGCAGTGGGCAAACCTTTCATGGGCTCGACGCACAGGGACTGACCGCGCTCGAACAACTGCTGGCAGCACTACCGCAACACCGTGCCGGCCACTGGCAGTTGCCGCCCGAGGAGCCACTGCTGCGCGCGACAGCAAAGCAACACGACGCCCCCCTGCCCGTGGCCCTGACCATCGACAACAGCCTGCCACCCAGCCGCCAGTTCGCCGCCCTGTACCTGCGTTGGCACATCACCTCGCCCTTGCGCCAGCGCTTCCAGGCGATCCTCGAACGCGCCCTGCAACCCTTGCTCGAGCGTGCCGAGCGGGTCGCCCTGCAACTGGCGTTCGACGCCTGCGGCGAGTACTGGCAATTGCGCGCGGCCGGGCAGAGCACTGCGGTGCTTGCCGCCATCGAAGAGGCGCTCGGGCTCATCCGGGCGCCCGCCGCCAACCACTGGAACGCACCACTCATCACGCCACCGGCGCTGATCCCATTGCGCGCATTGCTCAAGGCATTGCCGGATACGCTGCTGATCACGCCTGAGCAACCGCAACCGTCCTGCCTGCTCGACCAGCACTTGCTCGACGGCCTCTGGCAGCAGGCCCGCTGGCAGGGCCTGGCAATCGGCTTCGATGCAGGGCAGCACGGTGCGCTGGCCGCAGCCTTGCAGGCGATAATGGGGCAACCCGCCACACCCGCCCCAGCTGCGGGCAGTAGTGCGCGACACTGGCACCAGGTCGCCACTCAGGGCAGCGAACCCGCTGTATTGCTGTTCTGCCCGCTGCCCGAAGCGCTGCAAGCCTGCGGCCGGCTGCTCGCGCAACAGCTACAGGGGGCGGTGTACCAGCGCCTGCGGGTCGAATTGCAGTTGGGCTATGCGGTGTTCAGCACCTTTCGTCAGGTCGAGGGTATCGGCGGGCTGCTGTTCGGCGTGCAGTCGCCCCATGCCAGCCATGGCGAAATCCTTGGCCACCTGACGGACCTTTTGAAGCGGGGCGTGGCGCTCGATCCAGCGGCTCGCCAGCAGTTGGCCCATCAGTTCGCTGAACCGGCGATGAGCAACCAGGACGTCGCAGAATGGGCGTGGCAGGCACATATGGCGACACAAAATCCCGACCTGTCCTACATGAGCAGGTCTATCCTCAAGGTCGATCAACAGCAATTGGACGACCTGTTGCAGCAGTTGCTCGACGCTCGTCATGGCTGGCATTGCCTGGCCAACGGCCCCGCCCCTGACGCCCGATGGCGAGCGTAGAAAGGCGGATTGTTACCTCGAATGTAATGGCGCTTTTCGAAGAATTAACCTTTCGGTACAAATTTTTCTTGTAAGATAGCGCAATCTCGGTCAATGAAACCGTCTGCCTCAGCCGGTATCACGCCGTAACCCATCACCTCAACCCCATCCGGAAGGAGTCATTCTATGTGGACCAAACCTGCTTACACCGACCTGCGTATCGGCTTCGAAGTCACCATGTACTTCGCCAGCCGCTAAACAGCATTGCGGTTCGACGCCTCGGCCAGCCGGGGCGTTGTCGTTTTTTGCACACGGTTTTCGGCTAGAGAGTGCCCATGTACATCCAGATCCTCGGTTCCGCCGCCGGCGGCGGGTTCCCCCAGTGGAACTGCAACTGCGCCAACTGCAAGGGCTACCGCGACGGCACCCTGCGTGCCACGGCGCGCACCCAGTCGTCCATCGCCCTGTCCGACGACGGCGAGCACTGGATCCTGTGCAACGCCTCGCCGGACATCCGCGCCCAGTTGCAGGCCTTCGCCCCGATGCAGCCGGCCCGCGCCCTGCGCGACACCGGTATCGACGCCATCGTGCTGCTCGACAGCCAGATCGACCACACCACCGGCCTACTCAGCCTGCGTGAAGGCTGCCCGCACAAGGTGTGGTGCACCGAGATGGTCCACCAGGACCTGACCACCGGTTTCCCGCTGTTCAACATGCTCAGCCACTGGAACGGTGGCCTGCAATGGAATCGCATCGAGCTTGAAGGCAGCTTCGTCATCGAGGCCTGCCCGAACCTGCGCTTCACCCCCTTCCCCCTGCGCAGCGCCGCGCCGCCCTACTCGCCGCACCGCTTCGACCCGCACCCGGGCGACAACCTGGGGTTGCTGGTGGAAGACACCCGTACCGGCGGCAAGTTGTTCTACGCCCCGGGCCTGGGCCAGGTGGACGACAAGCTGCTGCAGATGATGCACGGCGCCGACTGCCTGCTGGTCGACGGCACCCTGTGGGAGGATGATGAAATGCAGCGCCGTGGCGTCGGCACCCGCACCGGCCGCGAGATGGGCCACCTGGCGCAGAATGGCCCAGGCGGCATGCTCGAGGTGCTGGATGGCTTCCCCCGCCAGCGCAAGGTGCTTATCCACATCAACAACACCAACCCGATCCTCGATGAAGACTCGGCGGAACGGGCCGAGGTGCAGCGCCGGGGTGTGGAAGTGGCCTTCGACGGCATGAGTATCCAATTGTGAAGGCACCGCACCAGCCCTGTGGGAGCGGGTTCATTCCAAGGGAGTGCGCTGAATGAATGACGCAACACCGATGTCCCCTGCCGAATTCGAGCAGGCCCTGCGCGCCAAGGGCGCCTACTACCACATCCATCACCCCTACCACGTGGCGATGTATGAAGGCCGTGCCACCCGCGAGCAGATCCAGGGCTGGGTAGCCAACCGCTTCTACTACCAGGTCAACATCCCCATGAAGGATGCGGCGATCCTGGCCAACTGCCCCGACCGCGAAGTGCGCCGCGAGTGGATCCAGCGCCTGCTCGACCATGACGGCGCCCCTGGCGAGGATGGCGGCATCGAAGCCTGGCTGCGCCTGGGCCAAGCCGTAGGGCTGGACCCGGAGCAACTGCGCAGCCAGGAGCTGGTGCTGCCCGGTGTCCGTTTCGCCGTCGACGCCTACGTCAACTTCGCCCGCCGCGCCAACTGGCAAGAAGCCGCCAGCAGCTCGCTGACCGAGCTGTTCGCCCCGCAGATCCACCAGTCACGGCTGGACAGCTGGCCGCAGCACTACCCGTGGATCGACCCGGCCGGCTATGAGTACTTCCGCACCCGCCTGGGCCAGGCCCGGCGCGATGTGGAACATGGCCTGGCGATCACCCTGCAGCACTACACCACCCGTGCCGGGCAGGAGCGCATGCTGGAGATCCTGCAGTTCAAGCTGGATATCCTCTGGAGCATGCTCGACGCCATGAGCATGGCCTACGAACTGAACCGCCCGCCCTATCACAGCGTCACTACTGAACGGGTCTGGCACAAGGGGATCGCCCTATGAGTTTCAACCGTGAACAGGTGCCCACCTGGCGCCCCGGCTATCGTTTCCAGTACGAGCCGGCGCAGCAGGGCCATGTGCTGCTGTACCCCGAAGGCATGATCAAGCTCAACGACAGCGCCGGCCTGATCGGCGGGCTCATCGATGGCCAGCGCAGCGTTGCCGCCATCATCAGTGAGCTTGAACAGCAATTCCCCGGTGTGCCCGAAGTCGCCGACGACATCGAGCAATTCATGGAGGTGGCCCGTGCCGAACACTGGATCACCCTCGCCTGAGGTGCCGGTCGGCCTGCCGCTGTGGCTGCTGGCCGAACTCACCTACCGCTGCCCGTTGCAGTGCCCCTACTGCTCCAACCCGCTGGACTTCGCCGAGCAGGGCAAGGAGCTGAGCACCGCGCAGTGGTTCAAGGTGATGGCCGAAGCCCGCGAGATGGGCGCGGCGCAAATCGGTTTCTCCGGCGGCGAGCCGCTGGTGCGCCAGGACCTCGCCGAGCTGATCGGCGAGGCCCGCAGGTTGGGCTACTACACCAACCTGATCACCTCCGGCATCGGCCTGACCGAGCAGAAGATCGCCGCCTTCAAGCAGGCGGGGCTCGACCATATCCAGATCAGCTTCCAGGCCAGCGACGAGCAGGTGAACAACCTGCTGGCCGGTTCGAAGAAAGCCTTCGCGCAAAAGCTGGCCATGGCCCGGGCCGTGAAAGCCCACGGCTACCCGATGGTGCTCAACTTCGTCACCCACCGGCACAACATCGACAAGATCGACCGCATCATCGAGCTGTGCATCGCCCTGGAGGCCGACTTCGTCGAGCTCGCCACCTGCCAGTTCTACGGCTGGGCGCACCTCAACCGCCTCGGGCTGCTGCCGACCCGCGCACAACTGGAGCGGGCCGAACGCATCACCAACGAATACCGTGCCAAGCTCAAGGCCCAGGGCAGCCCCTGCAAGCTGATCTTCGTCACCCCGGACTACTACGAAGAGCGCCCCAAGGCCTGCATGAACGGCTGGGGCAGCCTGTTCCTGACCATCACCCCCGACGGCACCGCCCTGCCCTGCCACGGCGCGCGCCAGTTGCCGGTGCAGTTCCCCAACGTGCGCGAGCATGACCTCAAGCACATCTGGTACGACTCGTTCGGCTTCAACCGCTTCCGCGGCTACGACTGGATGCCCGAGCCGTGCCGCTCGTGCGATGAGAAAGAAAAGGACTTCGGCGGCTGCCGCTGCCAGGCCTTCATGCTCACCGGCGATGCCAGCAAGGCCGACCCGGTGTGCGGCAAGTCGCCGGACCACGGCATCATCCTCAAGGCCCGTGAAGAGGCCGAGCACGCCACCCTGGAGATCGAGCAGATGACCTTCCGCAACGAGCGCAACTCCCATGTCATCGCCCGTGGCTGAGTTCAGCGCCGCCCAGGCGGTGGCCGCCGGTACCGATTTCGCCGAGCTGAAGGTCAGCCCCGACGGGCTGTTCTGGGTCGAGTTTCGCCCCGCCGACGGCGCTTGCCGGATATGGCACTGGCTCTACCACCAGGCCCGCTGCCTGACCCCTGAAGGTTTCAGCGTGCGCAGCCGGGTCTACGAATATGGCGGTGGCAGTTTCTGCCTGGGTGGCGACGGGCTGCTGTTCGTCAACGAGCAGGACCAGCAGGTCTATACCCAGGCGCTGGACAACACGTCGCCGCGCCCACTGACCTTCGACAGCGCCTGCCGCCACGGTGACCTGCACTGGCACGACGGCGTGCTGCTGATGGTGGAAGAGCGGCATGCCGCGCAGGTGGAGCACCGCCTGGTGGCGCTGGCCGACGGCGTGCGCCAGGTGATGGCCAGCGGCGCCGACTTCTACGCCTCGCCCACCCTCAGCGACGATGGCCTGCGCCTGGCCTGGATCGAGTGGGACCGCCCCGCGCAACCCTGGACCGTCACCCGCCTGATGTGCCGCGAGCGCGGCGTCGACGGCTGGGGCGCGGCACGCTGCATTGCCGGGGGCGACGAATCACTGCAACAGCCCCGTTTCGACCAGGAGGGCCGCTTGTATTGCCTGTCCGACCGCAACGGCCACTGGCAACCCTGGGGCGAGGTCGATGGCCGCTGGCAGGCGCTGCCCGCGGCCCCCGCCGACCATGCCGGCGCACCCTGGCAATTGGGCGCCTGCACCTGGCTGGCCCTCGGCCCGACGCGCTACCTGGCCACCTGGTTCGAGGAGGGTTTCGGTCAGCTGGGCCTGCGCGACAGCGACGGCGAAATGGCGCGCTACGCCAGCGCCTACACCAGGTTCCGCAGCCTGGCGATGGATGACGAACAGCTCTACGCCATCGCCGCCTCGCCCATCAGCCCGCCGGCCATCATCGCCATCGACCGTCGCAGCCACGCTGTGAGCATCCTGGCCGGTGGCGCCGAGGTACTGCCGGCAGCGCGCATCAGCCAGCCCCAGCCGATCCGCTACCCCAGCGGCGATGGCGAAGCCCATGGTTTCTTCTACCCGGCCATGACCGGCGGCAAGGGCCCTTCACCGCTGGTGCTGTTCATCCACGGAGGCCCCACCTCGGCCTGTTACCCGGTGCTCGACCCGCGTATCCAGTACTGGGCCCAACGCGGCTTCGCCGTGGCCGACCTCAACTACCGAGGCAGCAGCGGCTACGGCCGTGCCTATCGCCAAGCCTTGCACCTGCGCTGGGGCGAGGCCGACGTGGAGGATGCCTGCGCAGCAGTGGCGCACCTGGCCGGGCTCGGGCTGATAGACCCGCAACAGGCGTTCATCCGCGGCGGTAGCGCTGGCGGCTACACCACCCTCTGCGCGTTGGCGTTCCATGAGGTGTTCCGTGGCGGCGCCAGCCTGTATGGCGTCAGCGACCCGGTGGCACTGGGGCGCGCGACCCACAAGTTCGAAGGCGATTACCTCGACTGGCTGATCGGTGACCCGGTGCAGGACGCCGAGCGCTATCGCCAGCGCACGCCGTTACTGCATGCACAGCGGATCAAGGTGCCGGTGATCTTCTTCCAGGGCGAACTGGACGCGGTGGTAGTGCCGGAGCAGACACGCAGCATGCTCGATGCGCTCAAGGCCAATGGTATCGAGGCCGAGGGGCATTTCTACCCAGGCGAGCGCCATGGTTTTCGCCAGGCGGCGAACCTGGCGCATGCGCTGGAAGAAGAGTGGAAGTTCTATTGCCGGGTGTTGGCTGAAGCCGCCTGTTGATCTAGCGAAGATCTGTGGCAGCGGCTTGAGCCGGCGCCATGCTAGAGGCTACATACGCCCCCTGTAGGAGCGGCCTCGCCTGGGCGCCGGACCGGCCGGAAAGGGCTGCGCAGCAGCCCCGGCAATTTATGCGGTAACGCAAAAAAAGGGGCCGCTCTGCGGCCCTTCGCGGGCAAGCCCGCTCCCACAGGATTGCGCATTTCTCAACATATGCGCCGTACCTGTGGGAGCGGGCTTGCCCGCGAAGGGCTGCAAAGCAGCCCCAAGTGTGCCTTAACTGACTGGCATTAGCCGCTACGCGCCCCTTTCCGGCCGGTCCGGCGCCCCGGCGAGGCCGCTCCTACAAAAAACGGCTCTCACAGGGTTATCTACATGACCTCAACGCTTGGCGATGATGTACACCGCATGCACGATCCCTGGAATGTAGCCCAGCAAGGTCAACAGGATATTCAGCCAGAACGCTCCGCCGAACCCGACCTGGAGGAACACCCCCAGCGGCGGCAGGAGGATGGCGATGATGATGCGGATGAAGTCCATGCGAGGTGCTCCTTGAAGGGTTTCAACAAAGACTAGCCAGACGGCTCAGAGGTTCCACCCCTGCGCGTTGGGCAAAAAAAACGCCCCGGGCCAAGTACAGCAGGCCAAGGGCGATGCGCAGGAACGCGAGACGGTTCGTTGAAATTCTGTATGCCGGGGGCGGCCGTTCAGGCCGGTACTTCGCGGCGGTTGTGCTGCAGGGCATGCAGGCGGGCGAAAGCCCGGGCCAGGCGCAGCAGCATCTCGTCGATGTTGCCCTTGCTCACGGTGAGCGCTGGCGAGAAACGCACCACATCGGCCTGCGGGGCGTTGAGCAGCAGCCCCTCGCTCAGCGCGGCCTCCACCAATGCCTTGGCACTGTCTTCACGCAGTTGCAAAGCCCACAAAAGGCCCTGCCCGCGCACCTCGCCCTGGCCGTAGCGACCCGCCAGGCGGCTGAGGCCATCGCGCAGGTGCCGGCCGCTGTCCTGTACCTGCTCGAAGAAGCCTGGCTCCAGCACGGTCTGCAGCACAGCCAGGCCTGCCGCGGTCATCAACGCGTTGCCATGGTGGCTGCCTTCCAGCTCGCCCGGCTCGGCACAGCAGGCGCTGCCCCGGGCCAGCAGTGCCGCCAAAGGCACGCCGCCCCCCAGGCCCTTGCCCAGGGTGACGATGTCGGCGCGCACGCCGTAGGTTTCTTCGGCCAGCAGCGCGCCGCAACGTCCGACGCCAGTCTGCACTTCATCGAGAATCAGCAGGATGCCTAGCTCACGGCACAGCTGTTCGACGCCCTGAAGGTAGTCGCGGGTGGCAGGGATCACCCCGGCCTCGCCCTGAATCGGCTCGAGCATGATCGCCACGGTGCGTGAGTCCACCGCTGCGTGCAGCGCCGCCAAATCGTTGAACGGCACCTTGCTGAAGCCCGGCAGGCCTGGCTCGCAGCGATTGCATGGCAGCGGGTCGGACGCCGACAGCGCGCCCAGGCTGCGGCCGTGGCAGCCCTGGCTGGCGGTGATGATGTGATAGGCGCCGTTACGGTGCCGCTGGCCCCATTTGCGCGCCAGCTTGATCGCGCCTTCGCAGGCTTCGGCGCCACTGTTGAGCAGGTAGGCCTGGTCGCTACCGGTGCTCTGGCACAGGCGCTCGACCAGCTCGAGCAGGCTGCGGCTATGGAAGCCGGCACCCGGGTTGATCAGTGCCTGGGCCTGGTTGCCCAGCGCCTTGACCAGCACACTCGGGCTGTGGCCCAGGCTGTTGACCGCACAGCCCTGGGTGAAGTCCAGGTAGGCGTGCCCTTCGCTATCCCATAGCCAGGAACCCTGGCCACGCACGAATACCTGCGGTGCGCGTTCGCTGCCCGGCATCAGCCGTTCAAGGGTGTCCTGCGCGTCGACCGATTCGGCGGCCGGGACACGCTTGGGCTCGGCCACGGCAGGGGCCGGGCGGCGCAGGTTGAACAGGTTCATCGGGGCTCCAGCCGTGCACGGTCGTCGGCGGTCAAGGCTCCCGGTCGAATGCCGGAATCGATATTTTGCCTTGCCTATCAAAAGTGTTTTTCACTCGGGGTAACAATCGCCGTCAGGATTGCTGTAACCCGCTGTAATACGGCGATAGACTAGGCGCCGAGGCGCTTCGGGGCCATTTCGTTTTTCCAGCTTTTTCGATAAGTGTTGCTTATGGATTTTCGCCAACTGCGCTATTTCGTCGCGGTCTATGAAGAAGGCCATGTCGGCCGTGCCGCCGAGCGCCTGTCGCTGTCCCAGCCCGCCCTGTCGCAACAGATCCGCCAGCTCGAGCACAGCCTGGACCTGAGCCTGTTCGAACGCAGCAACAAACGCCTGCTGCCGACCCTGGCCGCGCATACCCTGTACAACCACGCAGTGCCCCTGCTCGACGGCCTGCAGCGCGCCCACGAGGCCATGCGCAACTTCAAGGGGCAGTCGCTGCGCACCCTGGCCATCGGCGTGCTGCAGACCGTTCGCCCCAGCCTGGTACCCCAGCTGCTGGAGCGGGTGCGCAAGGCCCAACCACACCTTGTGGTGCAGATCTATGAACTGTCGGGGCTGGAGATCGAGCGGCGTCTGCTCAATGGCAACCTGGATATCGGAATCAGCTACCTGCCGCCGCGCCAACCTGGGCTACATGGCATGCCGCTGTACGAAGATGAGCTGCAACTGGTCATCCCCAATACTCATCCGCTGAAGGACTTCAAGAAAGTCTCGCTACGCCAGGCTGCGGAGCTGCCGATGCTGATGCTGGGCGAGGAGTTCCAGATCCGTCAGATCTGGAAGGCACAACTGGCCAACCTGGGCCGCAGGCCGCAGGTGCAGGCGGAGATGAACAACATGGCGGGGATTCTCGACAGCCTGGCGCACACCGCGTTGGCGACCATCCTGCCGGGCCGCGCCAAAGACGCGGCTGAAGACGACCAGGGGTTGCTGTGGAAGCCATTGAGCGAGCCACGGGTACCGCTGAAGGTTGGGCTGGTGTACCGCGACGCCCAGCGCCAGCAAGCTTCGGTGGAGTTGCTGCGCGCCTTGCTGGAAGAGGAAACCGACGCGCGCCAGTTGGGTGTGTCACCGCTCGGCTGAAAAACACGCGCACAGAGAAAACCCCGCCGAAGCGGGGTTTTCCAGACTGTTTCCCTTTTGACTTCCCTTTCGTCCCACCATCCTAGTGAGAATTCCTTGCGTGTCCCTGTTCTGTCCTTTGCGCGTCCTGCGCTACGTCCATGTGACAAAGAGTAACCGTGGATCCAATCTTAGGAAAGAGGCGAAAAGTCACCACGTCGTGTAAGACATTGCTTACAAGAACTTACCTTCCCTGATCAGAACTGCTCGTTCTCCAACAGGTATAGGGATTCACTGCCCGCCTTCACCGAGGCGGCCAGCGAATGAACCCGTGGCAACAGGCGTGCGAAGTAGAAACGCGCCGTACCCAGCTTGGCGCCGTAGAACGCGGCGTCACCCTCGCCAGCCTTGGCCGCACGCGCCATCAACGCCCACATGTAGGCATAGGCCACATAGCCGAAGGCGTGCAGGTATTCCACCGACGCCGCGCCAATTTCGTTGGGGTTGCCCTTGGCCTTGTCCAGCACCCAGGCGGTCAGCTCGTCGAGCTGGTCGAGGGAGGCGGCCAGCGGCTTGGTGAATTCACCCAGCTCGCCACCGGCAGTGGCGATGAACTGGCGGATCTCGTCGGCGAACAACTGGTAGTAGGCCCCACCGCTGGCCACGACCTTGCGGCCCATCAGGTCCAGGGCCTGGATGCCGTTGGTGCCTTCGTAGATCTGGGTGATGCGCACGTCGCGCACCAGTTGCTCCTGGCCCCATTCGCGGATGTAGCCGTGGCCGCCGAACACCTGCTGGCCATGCACGGTGCACTCCAGGCCCAGGTCGGTCATGAAGGCCTTGGAAACTGGCGTCAGCAATGCCACCAGCTCTTCGCTGCGCTTGCGGGTGGTGGCGTCTTCACTGTACTTGGCGGTGTCCAGCTGCATGGCCACGTAGGTGGAGAAGGCCCGGCCGCCTTCGATCAGCGCCTTCATGGTCAGCAACATACGGCGCACGTCGGGGTGGACGATGATCGGGTCGGCAGCCTTGTCCTTGGCTTGCGGCCCGGTCGGCGCACGGCTCTGCAAGCGGTCACGGGCGTATTCGACGGCGTTCTGGTAGGAGCGCTCGGCCGAAGCCAGGCCCTGGATACCCACACCCAGGCGCTCGTAGTTCATCATGGTGAACATCGCCGCCAGGCCTTTGTTCGGCTCACCAACGATGTAGCCCACGGCTTCGTCGAAGTTCATCACACAGGTGGCCGAAGCCTGGATGCCCATCTTGTGCTCGATGGAGCCACAGGTGGCCGGGTTGCGTGCGCCGAGGCTGCCGTCTTGGTTGACCAGGAACTTGGGCACCAGGAACAACGAAATGCCTTTGGGGCCGGCCGGGGCGTCCGGCAGCTTGGCCAGCACCAGGTGGATGATGTTTTCGGTGAGGTCGTGCTCGCCGCCGGTAATGAAGATCTTGGTGCCACTGACCTTGTAGCTGCCATCAGCCTGCGGCTCGGCCTTGGTACGGATGATGCCCAGGTCGGTGCCGGCGTGGGGCTCGGTCAGGCACATGGAGCCGGCCCAGACACCGGCGTACATGTTCGGCAGGTACTGCTCTTTCAACGCTTCGCTGGCATGGGCGTTGATCGACAGGCAGGCGCCGGCGGTGAGCATTGGGTACAGGCCGAAGGCCAGGCTCGAGGCGTTGACCATTTCCTCGACCTGGGCCGAGATGGCCTTGGGCATGCCCATGCCGCCGAACTGCGGGTCGCCCCCCACACCCACCCAGCCACCCTCGGCGAAGGTCTGGTAGGCCTCGATGAAACCGGCCGGGGTACGCACCGCGCCATTGTCCCAGTGGCAGCCTTCCTCGTCGGCGGCGCGGCTCAGCGGGGCGATGGTCTTGCTGGTGACCTTGCCAGCCTCTTCCAGCACGGCCATGGCAGTGTCGGCGTCAACCGCCTCGGCCAGGGCGGGTAGCTGCGACCAGAGTGTGGCCACGTCGAAGACTTCATTGAGGACGAAGCGCATATCGCGCAGGGGCGCTTTATATTCAGCCATGACAACCTCTCGCTATAAGGGTCGGGGCGGTCCGTCGGGACCGCGGCACTGGGATGGACTCAGTGTAACCGAACAACTTTTACGAGACATAGGGTCATCATAAGACCGAATGGTCCGTTATAGTCACGCCATGCGCACGGCCCCACGCCGCGATTGCTGACCGAAGGTCATCACGCAATTACGCCCTGCTCCTTTGGCACTGTAGAGCGCCTGGTCGGCGGACTTGAGCACTTCGTCGGGGTTGCGATGCTCCACCTGGCGCTCGGCGACACCAATACTGATGGTCACCGACACCGTGCTGTTGGCACTCGCCCCACGGCGCTGACGGCCAGCGGAGTCATCCTGCGGCCGGCTGTTTTGGTCGCGCAGCTGGATGGCGTAGTTGGCGATCATCTCGCGCACCGCCTCCAGGTGCGGCAGGCATTCTTCGGCGGTCTTGCCGGCGAACACCAGGGCGAACTCCTCGCCACCGTAGCGGTAGGCACGCCCGCCGCCGGTCACCTTGGACAGCCGGCTGGCTACCAGGCGCAGCACCTGGTCGCCAACGTCGTGGCCATGGGTGTCGTTGAATTTCTTGAAGTGATCGACGTCGGACATGGCAATCACGTAGTTGCGCCCCAGGCGTTGCATGCGCTCGTTCAGCGCACGGCGCCCGGGCAGGCCGGTCAGCTCATCGCGGAAGGCCATCTGGTAGGCCTCGTGGGACACCGCTGCGGCGATCATCAGCATCACCTGGCTGCACATGATGTTCAGGGTAAAGGGCAGGATGAAGGTCTTGGGCAGCATCCAGAAAATGCCGATCAGGCCGATGATCTGCGCCGCATGCAGTGGCCGCGGCTCACGCAGGTACTGCACCACCAGCAGGATGAACACCAGGATGAACAGCGGATAGGCCAGCTGGATCAGGCTCATCCACTGGCCGTGCAGCGAGGGCCAGCGGATTTCCGCCAGCCAGCCGAGCAGGGCCTCGGGAAAGCTCTGTTCCAGTGCTAGCGCCACACTGCCGACAGCGAACAGCACGGCGAAACGGGCGAGCATGTCCTGGGCCAGGTGGGTGCGCTCCTGCCAGGCCGCGTAAAGCCCGAACAAGGCCGGCAGCAACAGGCAGACGAGGTGGAAGATGACCGCCGCATCCTCACGCACACGGCCATTGTCACGGTAGAAGTCGGTCTGCGTATCGAGCAGGAAATAGGCGATGTACACCGCGACCATCAGGAACAGCTCGCGCTGACGGCGGTACACCGCGCAATAGGCGCCACCCAACAGCAGAACCAGGGTGGGCAGAACGTTGAACAGCGATGTGAAGAAGACGCTCAGGTCTCTTACATAGGCTGCCGCAAGCCCTGACACCAGCAGAAACATCGAAGGCAGGAAGTGGCTCGCGCGTACAGCGGATAGACGAAACAAGGGTAATCTCCAACCCGGCAGATCAATAATGGCATTGTGCCCCTAGTTCATCGGCAACGCACATGAATAGATGAATATTGGCGTCGGTTTAACGGCGGTCAGGCGGGATGCTTGAGACGTGTTCGTTACTGGATGCGACACCTGGTCGATTTCCACACGCCTTGTGGGAGCGGGTTCACCCGCGAATGCGCTGGCGGCTGTACTGACCTATTCGCGGGTAAACCCGCTCCCACTAGGGGCACACGCTGCCTGTTGCTGAAGCCCGAACCAAAAAAAAACCGCCTGCCGGTGAGGGCAGGCGGTTTTTTGTACAACCGACGGGCTTAGATGGACAGACCGAAGTCTTCTTCCTTCATCGCCATCAGGTTGTCAGCACCCGACAGGATCGCCGCAACGTGGGTGCGGGTACGCGGCAGGATGCGCTGGAAGTAGAAGCGCGCGGTCTGCAGCTTGGCGGTGTAGAACGCCTCTTCGCTGGTGCCGGCAGCCAGCTTCTCGGCGGCCAGGCGGGCGATGTCGGCCCAGAAGTAGGCCAGGCACGCGTAGCCGGAGTACATCAGGTAGTCCACCGAAGCGGCACCCACTTCCTCGCGGTCCTTCATCGCGGCCATGCCGATCTTCATGGTCAGCTCGCCCCACTCCTTGTTGATCGCGGCCAGTGGCTCGACGAACTCCTTGGTGGCCTCGTTGCCTTCCTGCCCCTGGCAGAACTTGTGAACGATCTTGGTGAAGCCCTTGAGGGCTTCGCCCTGGGTCATCAGCACTTTACGGCCGAGCAGGTCGAGGGCCTGGATACCGGTGGTGCCTTCGTACAGCATGGAGATGCGGCTATCGCGCACGTTCTGCTCCATGCCCCACTCGGCGATGAAACCGTGGCCACCGTAGATCTGCACACCGTGGTTGGCGGCCTCGAAGCCGACTTCGGTCATGAACGCCTTGGCGATCGGGGTCAGGAACGCCAGCAGGGCGTCGGCCTTTTTCTTGGCCTCTTCATCCTGGCTGTACTTGACGATGTCCACTTGCTGGGCGGTGAAGTAGACCATCGCGCGGTTGCCTTCGGCAAAGGCCTTCATGGTCAGCAGCATACGACGCACGTCCGGGTGGACGATGATCGGGTCGGCCGCCTTTTCCGGTGCTTTCGGGCCGGTCAGCGAGCGCATTTGCAGGCGGTCACGGGCGTACTTCAGGCCACCCTGGAACGCCACTTCGGCGTGGGCCAGGCCTTGCAGCGCGGTACCCAGGCGAGCGGTGTTCATGAAGGTGAACATGCAGTTCAGGCCCTTGTTGGCTGGGCCGATCAGGAAGCCGGTGGCGCTGTCGAAGTTCATCACGCAAGTGGCGTTGCCGTGGATGCCCATCTTGTGCTCGAGCGAACCGCAGCTGACGCCGTTGCGCTCACCCACACCGCCTTCGGCGTTGGGCAGGAACTTGGGCACGATGAACAGCGAAATACCCTTGGTGCCGGCCGGGGCATCGGGCAGGCGGGCCAGGACGATATGGACGATGTTATCGGCCATGTCGTGCTCACCAGCCGAGATGAAGATCTTGGTGCCGGACACTTTGTAGCTGCCGTCGGCCTGAGGTTCGGCCTTGGTGCGCAGCATGCCCAGGTCGGTGCCGCAGTGCGGTTCGGTCAGGCACATGGTGCCGGTCCATTCGCCGGATACCAGCTTGGTCAGGTAGGTGTGCTGCTGCTCGGGGGTGCCGTGCTCGGAGATGGTGTTCATCGCGCCGTGGGACAGGCCTGGGTACATGCCCCACGACCAGTTCGACTCACCGACCATTTCGCTCAGGGCCAGGCCCAGCGACTCTGGCAGGCCCTGGCCGCCGTGCTCGACGTCATGGGCCAGGCTCGGCCAGCCGCCTTCGACGAACTGCTCATAGGCTTGCTTGAAGCCGGTCGGGGTCTTAACACCTGACTCGCTCCAGGTGCAGCCTTCCAGGTCGCCGACGCGGTTCAGCGGGGCCAGTACCTCTTCACAGAACTTCGCGCCTTCCTGCAGGATCGCGTCGACCATGTCGGGCGTAGCGTCCTGGCAGCCCGGCAGGCTCTCATAGTGCGCTGCATAGCCAAGCAGTTCGTCGCGGACGAAGCGGATATCACGCAAGGGGGCTTTGTAATCAGGCATTGCGATGAACCTCTGTGATGAGTTCTCTGGGGAGACCGCTGACACCGACCAACGCTTGGCGGCTATCGATCAAACAAGTGTTTGAAACTTACGTTTAGGTGGCGCCGATGTCAAGAAAGGTGTGGCGCCATTTCAGCCGCCGAACATGGCATTTACGCCACTACCCTTCAAACGCATCGCGGGGCAAGCTCGCCCCCACGCAACGCCACAGGACGGGGCGTGGGAGCGGGCTTGCCCCGCGATGTTGCTGGATGCGCTGTGACGATCAGGCGTAGGTGTCGATGAAACGACCGAGCATTTCGTCCGAAGCCTTGGCGACTTTCACGCCCAGTTCGACTTCCTGCTTGCCCAGTGCCAATTGCACGGTACTGGTGGCCAAGTCCAGTTGCTGGCTGCGGTCGACACCGCGCAAGCGCTCGGCCTGGTAGTCGCTGGACTGGCTGGTATTGCCCCGCTCGACCACGCTGCCGGCGATCTGCTGGGCGGCCTGGTCGACGCGGTTCTGGCCAGTTTGAATGGCCCCAAGGCCCGCGTAGAAGGCGGAGCCGGTGTTGATTTCCATGTCAGGACTCCATGACGCTGGATAGTGAACAGGCCTTATTAAAGCAGCACACCCGGCAAAAGGCCCGTTTAAATCGCTAATAGCCTAGTGCCATCCAATAGATCCGAGTGATGCCTCACCCCGATGTGATACAGAATCCGTAGGAGCCGGCCTTGCCGGCGAACAGCGACGATAGGCTAATCCAGCAGGTCCAGTTGCAAGTGTGCGGCCACCGCCTCCGCCCCGGCTTGCTTGAGCCAAGGTACCCGCCCCAGGCAAGGCGCTGGCAAGCGCTCGGCCAGGCTCGAGAGATTCTCTTCCAGCCGCGACGTCCGCGGGTCGACGATGTTCGCCACCCACCCGGCCAGTTGCAGCCCATCCCGGGCGATGGCTTCGGCACTCAGCAGTGCGTGGTTGATGCAGCCGAGGCGCACCCCGACCACCAGGATCACCGGCAGCCCCAGGGCAATGGCCAGGTCAGACAAGTTGGCGTGGTCGGAGAGCGGCACGCGCCAGCCACCGGCGCCTTCGACCAGGGTGAAGTCAGCGTTCTGCGCCAGCACGTGCAGCATGGCGTCGCGCAACACCGGCACGCTCAACGCCACACCGGCCTCACGCGCAGCCACATGCGGCGCGATGGCCGGCTCGAAGGCGAACGGGTTGACCGCTTCATAGGGCAGTTTGATCGAGCTTTCATCGATCAGCGCCAGGGCATCACTATTACGCAAGCCTTTCGCCGTGACCGTGCACCCCGAGGCCACCGGCTTGGCGGCCAGCGTGCTCAGCCCCAGTTGCCGGGCCGCATGCAGCAGCCCGGCCGCGATGGTGGTCTTGCCCACATCGGTGTCGGTACCGGCGATGAAATAGGCCTGGCTCATCTCATTGCTCCTCTGCCATGGGCTTGCGCAGCACACCATAGACCACCTGGTAGGTGGCCGGCAGCCCCTCGGGCTGGCGGAACTGCTCGTAGGCCTGCAAAAGCCCCTGCATCCGCGCCCGCCCGGTGAGCCCCGAAGGCCGCCCGGGGTTGAGATTATGGGCGCCGAGCGCCTTCAGTTCATGGGTCAGGCTGCGCACATCGGCGTAGTGCAGCACATGGGCGCGACGCTCCAGGCCGAGCAGTTGCAGCCCGCTTTCGCCACACAGTCGCTGGTAGTCCTCGAACTGGCGGAAGCGATTGACATGGACCATCCCGTCCACCGCCTGCCAGCTGGCACGCAGTTCATCGAGGGTGCCCACGCACAGGCTGCTGAAGGCCATGACACCGCCCGGACGCAGCACCCGCCGGGCCTCGCCCAGGACACTGGCGAACTGGCCACACCACTGCACCGCCAGGCTGCTGAACAGCAGGTCGATGCTGGCATCGCGCAGCGGCAGCCGTTCGGCATCACCGGCCACATGGTGCTGCGCGCCACCCTGCTCGCGTGCGTGGCGCAGCATGCCTTCGGCGATGTCGACGGCCACACCGCTGGCCGCAGTGAAGCGTTCGGCCAGCACCCGGCTGAAATGCCCCGTGCCGCTGCCCAGGTCGAGCCAGCGCAGCGGGGCCAGGTCTTCTGGCAAGCGGTCCAGCAACCCCACGCCCACCGCGCGCTGCAAGGCCGCGACGCTGTCGTAGCTGGCCGCCGCGCGGGAAAACGAAGCCGCCACCTGGCGCTTGTCCGGCAGGCTGCCGGGCAGGGTGGGCTGGGAAAGGTCAGTCATCGCCACTCTCATGCAGGAAACTCTTGATACCCGCCGCCAGCTCCTGTGGGTATTCCAGCAGGAAGGCGTGGGAACTGTCTTCGACCAGCCCGACTTCCACGTCTGGCAACAGGTCGCTCAGGGCCTTGGCCGCATCCGCCGGCACCAGCGCATCGCTGCCGGCGAACAGGTGCAGTTGCGGGCCGCCGTAGTGCTCCAGGGCGCTGCGGGTGTCCAGCTTGGCCAACACTTCAAGGCCGCTGGCCAAGTACAACGGATCGGTATCGGGCACCCCCACGCCCAGCTGGCGCAGCAACGTGCGCGGCTGCAACGCGCCGTCGCTGCACAGGGTGCGAAAGCGCTTGAGGGTGACCTGGGTGTGGCTACGGCAACCGTCGAGGAAGGTACCGAAGGTGTCCTGCGCCATGCCGTGCGGCCAGTCCGGCCGGGCAACGAAGCTGGGGTTGCTGGCCAGCGTGAGCAGCCCGCAGCAATGGTCACCACGTTTGTGCGCCAGCTCGCTGGCCAGCATGCCACCCAGCGACCAGCCGCCCAGCCAGGTGTCGGTCGGCAGCAGACGGTCGAGGTGCTCGACCCAGGCCTGCACGTCGCTGTCGGCCAGTTCCGGCAGCGGCATCAGCTCGACCTGAAGGCGTGAATCCTGGGCGCGCAGGCTGGCGGCCAGCGGCTCCAGCGAGGCGGTGCCCAGCCCCCAGCCGGGCAAGAGAATCAGTCGGTTACGCATCGGCGGGCTCCAGCTGTGGATGGCACTCGGCCAATGCATTCAACAATAGCTGGACCTGCGCCTGGCTGTGGGCGGCGCTCAGGGTGACGCGCAAGCGCGCGCTGCCGGCAGGCACGGTGGGTGGGCGGATCGCCGTCACCAACAACCCGCGCTCGCGCAGCATCCTCGACAGCGCCATGGCCCGCGCAGCATCACCGATCAGGATCGGCTGGATCGCCGTGTGGCTATCCATGAGCGTGAGGCCGATCTGCTCGGCGCCCTCACGGAACTGGCGGATCAACGCGGCCAGGTGCTCGCGGCGCCAGCGCTCGCGCTGCAGCAGTTCAAGCGCCTTGAGTGTGGCGCAGGCCAGCGCCGGTGGCTGACTGGTGGTGTAGATGTAGGGGCGGGCAAATTGCACCAACGCTTCGATCAGCTCTTCGCTACCCGCGACGAAAGCGCCCGAGGTGCCGCACGCCTTGCCCAGCGTGCCGATCAGTAACGGCACATCATCGACCCCCAGCCCAAACTGCTCGACCAGGCCGCCACCGTTGGCGCCCAGCGTGCCCAGGCCATGGGCGTCATCGACCATCAGCCAGGCACCACGGGCTCGCGCTACCTGCGCCAGCGCCGGCAGGTCTGCACAATCGCCGTCCATGCTGAACACGCCATCGGTCACCACCAGGGTATTGCCGGTGGCCTTGTCCAGGCGGCTGGCCAGGCTGGCCGGGTCGTTATGCAGATAGCGGCTGAAACGGGCACCACTGAGCAGACCACCATCGAGCAAAGAGGCATGGTTGAGGCGGTCTTGCAGCACCGTGTCGCCCTGCCCCACCAGCGCGGTGATGGCGCCGAGGTTGGCCATGTAGCCGGTGGAGAACAGCAGCGCCCGCGGCCGCCCGGTCAGCTCGGCGAGGGCTTCCTCGACCTGATGGTGCGGCGTGCTGTGGCCAATCACCAAATGCGAAGCGCCACCACCCACGCCCCAGCGTTCGGCGCCATCGCGCCACGCCTGGATAACCTCGGGGTGGTTGGCCAACCCCAGGTAGTCGTTGCTGCAAAAGGCCAGCAGCGGCTGGCCATCGACCACCACCTGCGGCCCTTGCGGGCTTTCCAGCAGTGGTCGCTGGCGGTAAAGGTCCGCGGCACGCCGTTCGGCCAGCCGCGCGGCGAGGTCGAAGGCCATGTTCAGGCCGAGGCTGCGTCGTAGAACAGCTCGCTGCTGCGCTGCTCGACCAGCGCCTGCTCGATGGCCGCCTGATGCACTTCGTCGGCGTGCTCTTCGCGGGCTTCGGGCTGGATGCCGAGGCGGGCGAACAGTTGCATGTCCTTGTCGGCCTGCGGGTTGGCGGTGGTCAGCAGCTTCTCGCCGTAGAAGATCGAGTTGGCGCCGGCCATGAAGGCCAGGGCCTGCATCTGCTCGTTCATCTGCTCGCGGCCGGCGGACAGCCGCACGTGGGACTTGGGCATGAGGATACGGGCGACCGCCAGCATGCGGATGAAGTCGAACGGGTCGACGTCTTCTGCATTGGCCAGCGGTGTGCCGGCGACCTTGACCAGCATGTTGATCGGCACCGACTCCGGGTGCTCCGGCAGGTTGGCCAGCTGGATCAACAGGCCTGCGCGGTCGTCCAGCGACTCTCCCATGCCGAGGATCCCGCCCGAGCAGATCTTCATGCCCGCGTCACGCACATAGGCCAGCGTTTGCAGGCGCTCGCTGTAGGTGCGGGTGGTGATGATGCTGGTGTAGAAGTCGGGCGAGGTGTCGAGGTTGTGGTTGTAGTAGTCCAGGCCGGCCTGGGCCAGGGCCTGGGTCTGCTCCTGGTCGAGCTTGCCGAGGGTCATGCAGGTTTCCAGGCCCATGGCCTTGACCCCTTTGACCATCTCCAGCACGTAAGGCATGTCTTTGGCCGACGGGTGCTTCCACGCCGCGCCCATGCAGAAGCGGGTCGAGCCGATGGCCTTGGCCCGGGCGGCCTCTTCCAGCACTTTCTGCACTTCCATCAACTTCTGTTTTTCCAGCCCGGTGTTGTAGTGACCGGACTGCGGACAATATTTGCAATCTTCCGGGCAGGCGCCGGTCTTGATCGACAGCAGCGTCGACACCTGCACGCGGTTGGGGTCGAAGTGCGCGCGGTGCACGGTCTGCGCCTGGAACAGCAAGTCATTGAACGGTTGCTGGAACAGGGCCTTGACCTCGGCCAGGGACCAGTCGTGACGTGTTGTTGCAATTGCGCTGGCGCTCATCGGCGTTTCCTTATCTAGGGTCTGACTGACGCCGGGACAACAAAGCCCTACAGCGCATCACGGATAGCCCGAATAGTCACGGAAGGCCCATGAACTGTCAACCAAACATAAAATCACTGGTTTACAACTGTTTAAATATCGATCAATTGTGTTTGCTTTGTGACGAGCCCGCCAGGCAAGCCTATCCGCTGTGCACGGCCTGCGAAGGCGAGCTGCCGTGGCTGGGTGACCAATGCCTGCGCTGCGCCTTGCCACTGGCCATGGATGGCTTGGTCTGCAGCACCTGCCGGCGCCATGCCCCAGCGTTCAAGCAAGTGATCGCCACGTGGGAATATGGTTTTCCGGTCGACACCCTGATCAGCCGCTTCAAGCACAACAGCCAGTGGCCACTGGGGCGGCTGATGGCGCAGTTGCTCGGCTATGCGCTGGAACACCGCTACGGCGAAGGCCTGCCCCGCCCCGACCGGCTGTTGCCGGTGCCACTGGCACGGCGTCGGCTGCGCCAGCGTGGTTTCAACCAGGCAGCGATGCTGGCCCGCTGGCTGGCCAGGCAATTGCGGCTGCACAGCGACGAAAGCGTGCTCGAACGCACCCGCGACACCCCTACGCAGCAGGCCCTGGGCGCCAGGGCGCGGCGACGCAACCTGCGCCAAGCCTTCGCGCTGCGCCCCGGCGCCGATGTCGAAGGCCTGCACCTGGCGGTGGTCGATGATGTGCTGACCACTGGCACCACCGCCCAGGCGATCGCCCGGTTGCTGCGCAAATCTGGCGCCCGTCGTGTGGATATCTACTGCCTGGCCCGCACCCCCAGGCCGGGCCAGGCTTGACTTGGCCGCAGGTGGGCGGCAACGTCGCAGCACCCCCACCACACCCGAACCCTGCCCATGTCCCTGCCCGCCCTGCTCACCCAGCACATTGCCCGCCGCCCACAGCGCATCGCGCTGTTGCAGCACGTCGCCGAACAAGGCTCGATCACGCGCGCCGCCAAAGCCGCAGGAATCAGCTACAAAGCCGCATGGGATGCCATCGACGAGCTCAACAACCTGGCCAGCCAGCCCCTGGTGGAGCGCAGCACCGGCGGGCGTGGCGGCGGCGGTGCGCGGCTATCCGCCGAAGGTGAGCGGGTGCTGCGCCTGTACCAGCGCCTGCAAGCGCTACAGGCGCAACTGCTCGAAGCCGCGGAAGAGACCAGTGACCTCGACCTGCTTGGCCGGCTGATGCTGCGCACCAGCGCACGCAATCAATTGCAAGGTCAGATCACCGCGCTGCGCCGCGAAGGCCGGCATGACCGCATCAGCCTGGCCCTGGGCGGTGGGTTGCAAATCGAGGCGCTGATCACGCCCGGGAGCACGGAAGGGCTGGAGCTGTCGCTCGGTTCCACCGTGGTGGCGCTGCTCAAGGCCGGCTGGGTGCGGTTGCTGGGGGCGCAGGAGGAGGCCGAGCACGGCAGCAATTGCCTGGCAACCCGCGTCGAGGAGGTCCTGCCGGCGGAGGACGATGCCTGCGAGGTGCGCCTGGCGCTGGGCAATGGCCAGACCTTGTGCGCATTCGCCGAAACCGACTGGCTGGCATGCCAGGGTATTCGGCCCGGCAGCGAGCTGCGTGCGCAATTCCATCCCGCCAACGTACTCCTGGGCGTCCCCGTCTAGCCTGGCACGGGCTGCGCCCGTGTTCGCGGGCAAGTCGCAGCGGCGAACCGCCGCTCCCACAGGGATCGCGCGAGGTCTTTAAATTGTGAGCAAGACAGCTGCTCCCACCGGGTACGCGCTGGCCTCAAGCCATGGGCAATCTGCGCTACCATGCGCCCATGCTGTCCCCCTGCCTGGAGCGCCTGATGTCCCACCCCTTCGACACCCTCACCCCCGACCTCGTGCTGGACGCCGTTGAAAGCCTGGGCTTTCTCAGCGACGCGCGGGTGCTGGCGCTCAACAGTTATGAGAACCGCGTGTACCAGGTGGGCATCGAAGGGGCGCAACCGCTGATCGCCAAGTTCTACCGCCCAGGGCGCTGGAGCGATACGGCGATCCTCGAAGAGCACGCCTTCAGCGCCGAGCTGGCCGACTGCGAAGTGCCCGTGGTGGCGCCGCTGCAACATGAAGGGCGCTCGCTGTTCGAGCACGCGGGCTTCCGCTTCGCCCTGTTCCCCCGCCGTGGCGGCCATGCGCCGGAGCCCGGCAACCTCGACCAGCTGTACCGCCTTGGCCAGCTGCTCGGCCGCCTGCACGCCGTCGCCGCCACCCGGCCATTCCAACACCGCGAACATCTGGCGGTGGATAACTTCGGCCATGCCTCACTGAACACCTTGCTCGAAGGCGGCTTCGTCCCCCGCGAGCTGCTGCCGGCTTTCGAGTCCGTGGCCCGCGACCTGCTCAAACGTGTCGAGGACATCTACGCCCGCACACCGCACCAGATCACCCGCCTGCACGGTGACCTGCACCCCGGCAACCTGATGTACCGCGACGAGGCCTATCACATGGTCGACCTCGACGACTGCCGCATGGGCCCCGCGGTGCAGGACCTGTGGATGATGCTCGCCGGCAACCGCGAGGAGCGTTTGGGCCAGTTGGCCGAACTGATCGACGGCTACAACGAGTTCCACGATTTCGACCCGCGCGAGCTGGCCCTGATCGAGCCGCTGCGCGCCCTGCGCCAGCTGCACTACAGCGCCTGGCTGGCACGGCGCTGGGACGACCCGGCGTTCCCGCCGAGCTTCCCTTGGTTCGGCCAGCCGCGCTACTGGGGTGACCAGATCCTCGCCTTGCGCGAACAGATCGCCGCACTGGATGAAGAACCGCTGAAATTGTTCTAGAAGCGCGCGGCAAGCTGTCTACAATAGGCGTCGCGTTATTTAGCTACCTAAGCAAGGATTTTGCATGCACGCCGCCAACCCGCGTCGCGGGTACATTCTGGGCCTCGCCGCCTACATCATCTGGGGCCTGTTCCCCCTGTACTTCAAAGCCATACAGAGCGTCCCGGCGGTGGAAATCATCGTTCACCGGGTGCTCTGGTCGGCGCTGTTCGGTTCGCTCCTGCTGCTGGTATGGAAACACCCCGGCTGGTGGCGCGAACTGCGCGACAACCCACGGCGCCTGGCGATCCTGGCCCTGAGCGGGGCGCTGATCGCCGGCAACTGGCTGACCTATGTGTGGGCGGTGAACAACGGGCGCATGCTCGAGGCCAGCCTGGGCTACTACATCAACCCGCTGATCAATGTGTTGCTGGGCATGCTGCTGCTCGGCGAACGCTTGCGCCGCCTGCAATGGCTGGCGGTGGGGCTGGCGGCGCTGGGGGTGGCACAGCAGGTGTGGCAGGTCGGTAGCCTGCCCTGGGTGTCACTGGCGCTGGCCTTGTCGTTCGGCTTCTATGGGCTGATCCGCAAACAGGCGCCTGTGGCTGCATTGCCTGGGCTGGTGGTCGAAACCTGGATGCTGGTGCCCTTGGCCATTGGCTGGTTGCTGCTGCACCCGGCTGCGAACAGCGCCAACATGGACTTCTTCAGCAGCAGCGAAGCGCTGTGGCTGATCGCTGCCGGCCCGGTGACCCTGGTGCCGCTGGTGTGCTTCAACGCCGCTGCACGCCACCTGCCTTACACCACCCTGGGCTTCCTGCAATACCTGGCACCGACCCTGGTGCTGTTGCAGGCAGTGCTGCTGTTCGGCGAGCACCTGTCGTCCAGCACGCTGCTGGCCTTCGCCTGCATCTGGGCCGGTTTGGCTGTGTATAGCGTCGATGCCTGGCTCAGCCTGCGCAAGCGCGCCTGATCAAAATTTAACCAAACCTGTGCAGGCCGCGGAATACGTGGCCTGCGGCAAGGTCTCCAGAGGTTATCCACACCCTCGTCCCCGTGCTTTGTGCACAAGCTACTGATTGTTGGGTGTTTTTTGATCACATCTCGCTAACCAGCGCCGCCTGTGGCCTGTAGCGCTGCACCCCCAGGTTATCCACAGAGGCGTACCCCTGAAATCGGGGATAACCTGGTTCAACGGTTTACTCCTCCGGCCGCAACTTCAATTCCACCATCAGGTCATCCGCCAGGCTCTCCAGCCGCCGCTGCAGATCATCCAGCGACAAGGTCAACGGCAGCGCCAGCAAGGCATCGGCACGGAACAGCGGCTCGCTGCTCATCGGTGCCGGGCGCACCTCGGTGCTCAGTCGCTCCACGTTCACCCCTTGCTCGGCCAGCAAACGGGTGATATCACGGACGATGCCCGGCCGGTCGTTGCCCACCAGCTCCATGGCGATCGGCTTCCAGGTACAGGAGGGTTCGATGCCGCTCTCGGCGATCAGCACGCGAATGTTGTGCTCGCCCAGCTTGTGCAGCGACTCGACCAGCTCGTCATAGTTCTCCGCTGGCACCGCCACACGCAGAATGCCGGCGAACTGCCCGGCCATGCGCGACATGCGGCTTTCCAGCCAGTTACCGTTGTGCTCGGCGATACACTGGGCGATACGCTCGACCTGCCCGGCCTTGTCGGGGGCGATCACGGTGAGTACAAGATGGTCCACGGGCCACTCCTTAAGCGTTCAGAACGGGCCGCGACGGCGACCGCAAACGGCGACCGCATCAGTATAGGCAAGGCGCGGCAACCTGCCGCAGGACAGTCCCACCAACCAATCGTGTACTGTTTCAAGATTTATCTGGAACAATCCACCTGTTTTTTGCGAACATACCGTCTCCCAGCGTGACCCCATGCGACCAACCGGTCGCAGAGCGACGCTTTTAGTCTGATGTTCACCTGCCTGCTGCTTCATGTAGTATGCGCCGACGCGGACTACAAAACGTCGTTTCGATGTCTGCCAAGGCGCCTGTGAAAATACGCCAACCGCCCGCCAGCCTGTCTGGCGAGCCGCACCCAGCCGCGCTCGCGCAACGAGTGCATGCACTGGTGCCGTGTTTAGAGAAGCGCTACAGGCTTAATACAGAAGAGCGAAAGCGAAATAGCTGAGCAGAGGTGAGGCAAGCAATGACTGGATACGTTCAAGTCGGTGGCCTTCAGGTCGCCAAGGCCCTGTACGACTTCGTCAACAACGAAGCGATCCCTGGAACCGGCATCAAGGCCGACACGTTCTGGGCCGGGGCGGCAGAGATCATCAACGACCTCGCTCCCAAGAACAAAGCCCTGCTCGCCAAGCGCGACGAGCTGCAAGCCAAGATCGACGCCTGGCACCAGGCACGCCAAGGCCAGGCGCACGACGCCGTAGCCTATAAAGCATTCCTCCAGGAAATCGGCTACCTGCTGCCACAAGCCGACGATTTCCAGGCCACCACGCAAAACGTCGACGAAGAAATCGCCGTCATGGCCGGCCCGCAGCTGGTGGTGCCGGTGATGAATGCCCGCTTCGCCCTGAACGCCGCCAACGCCCGTTGGGGCTCGCTGTATGACGCGCTGTACGGCACCGACGTCATCAGCGACGAAGGCGGCGCCGAAAAGGGCCAGGGCTACAACAAGCTGCGTGGCAACAAGGTCATCGCCTTCGCCCGTGCCTTCCTCGACCAAGCCGCGCCACTGGCCGCCGGTTCCCACGTCGATTCCACCGCCTACCGCATCGAAGGCGGCAAGCTGGTGGTCGCCCTCAAGGGTGGCAGCAACAGCGGCCTGCGTGACGACGCCCAGTTCATCGGTTTCCATGGCGACGCAAGCGCACCGACTGCCGTACTGCTCAAGCACAACGGCCTGCACTTCGAAATCCAGGTCGACGCCACCACCCCGGTTGGCAGCACCGACGCCGCCGGCGTGAAAGACATCCTGATGGAGTCGGCGCTGACCACCATCATGGACTGCGAAGACTCGGTCGCCGCCGTCGATGCCGACGACAAGGTGGTGGTCTACCGCAACTGGCTGGGCCTGATGAAAGGCGACCTGGCCGAAAGCGTGAGCAAGGGCGGCAAGACCTTCACCCGCACCATGAACCCGGACCGCGAGTACGCCGCCCCCAACGGTGGCAGCGTCACCCTGCACGGTCGTTCGCTGCTGTTCGTGCGCAACGTAGGTCACCTGATGACCAACCCGGCGATCCTCGACGCCCAGGGCAACGAAATCCCCGAAGGTATCCAGGACGGCCTGTTCACCAACCTGATCGCCCTGCACAACCTCAACGGCAACACCAGCCGCAAGAACACCCGCACCGGCAGCGTGTACATCGTCAAACCGAAGATGCACGGCCCGGAAGAAGTGGCGTTCGCCGCCGAGATCTTCAGCCGCGTCGAAGACCTGCTGGGCATGAAGCGCAACACCGTCAAGGTCGGCATCATGGACGAGGAGCGCCGCACCACGGTCAACCTCAAGTCCTGCATCAAGGCCGCCGCCGAGCGCGTGGTGTTCATCAACACCGGCTTCCTCGACCGCACCGGTGACGAAATCCACACCTCGATGGAAGCCGGCGCCGTGGTGCGCAAGGGCGCCATGAAGAACGAGAAGTGGATCGGCGCCTACGAGAACAACAACGTCGACGTGGGCCTGGCCACCGGCCTGCAAGGCCGCGCGCAGATCGGCAAGGGCATGTGGGCCATGCCCGACCTGATGGCCGCGATGCTCGAGCAGAAGATCGCCCACCCGCTGGCCGGCGCCAACACCGCCTGGGTACCGTCGCCGACCGCCGCCACCCTGCACGCCCTGCACTACCACAAGGTCGACGTACAGGCCCGGCAGCGCGAGCTGGCGTCGCGTACCCCGGCGTCGGTGGACGACATCCTGACCATCCCGCTGGCCACCGACACCAACTGGTCGGCCGAGGAGATCCGCAACGAGCTGGACAACAACGCCCAGGGCATCCTTGGCTACGTAGTGCGCTGGATCGACCAGGGTGTGGGTTGCTCGAAGGTGCCGGACATCAACGATGTCGGCCTGATGGAAGACCGCGCCACCCTGCGCATCTCGGCCCAGCTGCTGGCCAACTGGCTGCGCCATGGCGTGGTCACCCAGGAGCAGGTGCTGGAAAGCCTCAAGCGCATGGCCGCGGTGGTGGACAAGCAGAACGCCGGTGACGCCCTGTACCGCCCGATGGCGCCGAACTTCGATGACAACATCGCGTTCCAGGCAGCGATCGAGCTGGTGGTCGAAGGTGCCAAGCAGCCGAACGGCTACACCGAGCCAGTGCTGCACCGTCGTCGCCGCGAGTTCAAGGCGCGTAACGGGCTGTAAGGCCTATTCGCGGGCAAGCCCGCTCCCACAGGTGCTCCACTGCTCTGAAGGGCAGCACAATACCTGTGGGAGCGGGCTTGTCGGTGCGCCGAACCGCCGCGAATGCCCCAACGCCGCTATTCGATCCGTAACTCTCTTTTCACCAGCGCCAAAAGCTTCCCCAGATCCACCGGCTTGAGCAAGAAATCCACCACCCCCAGGTGCATCACGTCCACCGCCTCCTTCACATCGGTGTCGCCCGACACCACGATGATCGACAACGCTGCTCGCTCCGATTCGCGAATCTGCCGAATCAAGTCCAAGCCATCCTTCGGCTCCATCCGCAGGTCAGTGATCATCAGCGCGATCCGGGGTTCATAGTGCAGCTTGAACAGGGCATCCTGCGCACCATCGGCGGTCATGCAGGCAATGCCCCGGCTCTTCAGGTACAGGCACAACGCTTCGCTGTTAACCGGGTTGTCATCCACCACCAGCACCACCGGCTTGGGCGCGACCGGCGCACTCACCACGGCCAACGCCTCTCGCTCGGCGTCACTCAGAATATCGTCATGCTCAGCCATGGTGATCTCGTCAAAAACACGTGTTCGCTCAATAGGACCGCGGTTACCGCGCGACCGGGTTCGCCTTTCGTCGGGTCCCTGACAGCCCTGCCCCTAGACTTACGTCCAATGGGCACCACACGGCCGCCAGCCGACCATGGAGGCCGAGAACAACAAAGCCGAGCCTTATAGATAGATATATATAGTTCGGCGTAGCGATACGGTCAGCTTCATGAGCAAAAAGGACGCCTACACCCAAGCCGGCAGGACGGCGGTGCTGCAGAACATCCAGGGCACCCTGCAGTTCCTGCAGCGCTTCCCGCCGTTCAACCAGATGGAACAGGGCCACCTGGCCTACCTGGTGGAACAGTGCCAGCTGCGCTTCTACGCCAGCGGCGAAAGCATCATCAAGCCCGCCGACGGCCCGGTCGAGCACTTCTACATCGTCAAGCAAGGCCGGGTGGTGGGCGAGCGCCAACATGTCACCCGCCCAGGCACCGAAACCACCTTCGAGATCGCCAGCGGCGAATGCTTCCCCCTGGCCGCACTGCTCGGCGAACGGGCTACCCGCACCGAACACCTGGCGGGCGAGGATACCTTCTGCCTGCAACTGGACAAGGCCGCGTTCATCCGTGTGTTCTCCATGTCCGACGCCTTCCGCGACTTCGCCCTGCGCGGGGTCAGCAGCCTGCTCGACCAGGTCAACCAGCAGGTGCGGCACAAGGCCGTGGAAACCCTCGGCACCCAGTACTCGCTGAACACCCCGCTGGGCGAGCTGGCCTTGCGTCACCCGGTGGCGTGCAGCGCCGATACACCGCTGCGCGAAGCCGTGCGGCTGATGCACGAGCAGCAGGTCGGCAGCATCGTCATCGTCGATGAACAACGCTACCCCACCGGCATCTTCACCCTGCGTGACCTGCGCCAGGTGGTCGCCGACGCCAGCGCCGAGCTGACCGCGCCAATCGAGCGCTACATGACCGCCCAGCCGTTCTACCTGCCTCCCCAAGCCAGCGCCTTCGATGCCGCCATGGCGATGACCGAGCGGCATATCGCTCACGTCTGCCTGGTCGAGAACCAACGCCTGTGCGGGGTGATTTCCGAGCGCGACCTGTTCTCCCTGCAACGGGTCGACCTGGTGCACCTGGCGCGCACCATCCGCCATGCCCCGCGCCTGGACACCCTGGTGTCGCTGCGCGGCGAGATCGGCCAGCTGGTCGAGCGCATGCTCGCCCACGGCGCGTCCTCGACCCAGATCACCCAGATCATCACCCTGCTCAACGACCACACCGTGTGCCGGGTGATCGAGCTGGCCATCGCCGAGCGCGGCGACCCGGGCGTACCGTTCAGCTGGCTGTGCTTCGGCAGCGAAGGCCGCCGCGAGCAGACCCTGCACACCGACCAGGACAACGGCATCCTGTTCGAGGCCAGCGACCGCGCCGAGGCCGAGGCCATCCGTGCCAAGCTGCTGCCATTGGCCCAGCAGATCAATCACGACCTCGCCCAGTGCGGCTTCACCCTGTGCAAGGGTAACGTGATGGCCGGCAACCCCGAACTGTGCCTGTCGCGCAGCGAGTGGGCACGGCGTTTCGCCAGTTTCGTGCGCGAGGCCAGCCCGCAGAACCTGCTGGGTTCGAGCATCTATTTCGACCTGCGCGTGGTCTGGGGCGACGAGCAAGGTTGCGAGCAACTGCGCCGCGGTCTGCTGGAGCAGGTGGCCGACAACCGCATCTTCCAGCGCATGATGGCCGACAACGCCCTGCGCCAGCGCCCGCCCGTGGGGCGCTTGCGCGACTTCGTACTCACCCGCCAGGGCGACGACAAGGCCGCCACCCTCGACCTCAAGGTGCAGGGCCTGACGCCCTTCGTCGACGGTGCCCGGTTGCTGGCCCTGGCCCATGGCATCCCCGCCTGCAATACCCTGGAGCGCCTGCGCCAGCTGGTCGACAAGGGCGTCATCGACGCACTGGACGGCGCGGCCTTCGAGGAGGCCTACCACTTCATCCAGCAAACCCGCATGCAGCAGCACCAGCGCCAGACCCGCGACAACCTGCCGTACTCCAACCGCCTCGACCCGGACAGCCTCAACCACCTCGACCGGCGCATCCTGCGCGAGTCCCTGCGCCAGGCCCAGCGCCTGCAAAGCAGCCTGGCCTTGCGGTACCAGCTGTGAACCTGTTCGCCTGGCTGCGCCCGTCTGCCCCAATGCTCGATGACGGCGTGCGTCAGCGCCTGGCCGAACTCCCCCGGCCCGCGCCATTGGGCGTCTGCTCCCTGCGCGAACAGCGCTGGGTGGTGCTGGACCTTGAGACCAGCGGCCTCAACCTCAACCGCGACCAGGTGCTGTCGATCGGTGCGGTGGCCATCGAGGACGGCGCCATCGACCTGGGCCATCCGTTCGAACGCACCCTGCACCGCCCAGAACAGAAGACCAACGCCAGCGTGCTGATCCACCGCCTGGGCCCCAGCGCCCTGGCGGCCGGCTGCGACCCGGCCGAAGCACTGCTCGACCTCATGGCCTTCATCGGCGACAGCCCGGTGCTGGCCTTCCACGCACCGTTCGACCAGCACATGCTGGCCCGGGCATTGAAGGCCAGCCTGGGGCTGCGCTTGCAGCATCTGTTCTTCGATGTGGCGGAACTGGCGCCCATGCTCAACCCCGACACCGTGCTGCGCGAGGCCGGGCTGGACGACTGGGTGGCCCGTTTCGGCCTGGAGGTGCAGGCCCGCCACCACGCCAGCGCCGACGCCCAGGTTACCGCCGAACTGGCCCTGATCCTGTTCAGCCAGGCTCGCCGCCAACAGCTGGACAGCCCGTTGCAGCTGGAGCAGAGGCTCAAGCAGTGGCGGCGACGCAAGGTGCAGAGCCACGGGTTGTAATGGCCTGGCCGCGCAGTGTTCTGTAGGAGCGGCCTTGTGTCGCGAATGGGCCGCACAGCGTCCCCACTATTTCAAGTACGCCTCAATACTGCTGGGGCCGCTTTGCGGCCCTTTCCGGCCGGTCCGGCGCCCCGGCAAGGCCGCTCCTACACAGAGCATTGGCAATCCTTCAGCTGTAATGGCAATCCGATAAGCGTCAATTGCGCCCCCACCCCCGCCTCTGCCACAATCGCGAATAATTATCGTTAGTTAACGCATTCTTTATCGGGGGACGTTCCTTGACGTCTGCGCAGAGCCCACATGCCGAGCTGGTCACAGCACTGTACCGCGACCATCGCGGCTGGCTGCTGGCCTGGCTGCAACGCAGCACCGCCTGCCGCCAGCGCGCCGAGGACCTGAGCCAGGACACCTTCGTGCGCCTGCTCGGCCGCGAACAGCTGGACACGCCCCGCGAACCCCGCGCCTTCCTGGTCGCCGTGGCCAAGGGCCTGCTGTTCGACCACTTCCGCCGTGCCGCGCTGGAGCAGGCCTACCTGGCCGAGCTGGCGTTGGTCCCCGAAGCCGAACAACCCTCCCCGGAAGTGCAGCACCTGATCCTCGAAGACCTCAAGGCCATCGACCGCCTGCTCGGCAAACTGTCGAGCAAGGCCCGCGCCGCGTTCCTGCACAACCGCCTGGACGGCATGGGCCACGCCGAGATCGCCGAGCGCCTGGGGGTGTCCGTCTCCCGGGTGCGCCAGTACATCGCCCAAGGCATGCGCCAGTGCTATATCGCCCTGTTTGGGGAGCCGACATGAGCCACGCACCGGTGTCCAGCGCCGTACTGGAAGCGGCCATCGCCTGGAAGCTGTGCCTGGACGAAGGCAGCGGCAGCACGGACGAACGCAACGAGTTCATGCGCTGGCACGCCGCCGACGAGGAACATGCCCGCGCCTGGCTGCAACTGGGCCTGCTCGACCAACGCGTCAGCACCGCCGCCGGCCCCGCACGCCATGCCCTGATGCAGTCGCGGGTCGGCCTGCGTCGCCAGCTCGGTGGCCTGGCCGGCATGCTGCTGATCGGCGGCCTGCTGGCCTGGGCCGGCGTCCCCTCGCTGGCACCGAACTACTGGCTGGCCGACCAGCGCACCGCCACCGGCGAGCTGCGCACCCTGCGCCTGGAAGACGGCACGCTGCTGAGCCTCAACAGCCATACCGCAGTGGACATCGACTTCAAGGGCGAGCAACGGCTGATCACCCTGCACCAAGGCGAGATCTCGGTGGAAACCGGCCACGAAGACAGCCGCCCACTGCTGGTGCGTACCGAGGATGGCCGCCTGCGCCCGCTGGGCACACGGTTCCTGGTCAGCCGCGAGGCCACGGGCACACGCCTGGAAGTACTGCAGTCGTCGGTCGCGGCCAAACCCCTGAATAGCGGCGATGAGCAGGTGCTGCGCGAAGGCCAGCAGGTCTTGATGAACACCAATGGCCTGGGGCCCCTGGGCCCGGTGGCGGTCGGTGCCGACGCCTGGACCCGCGGCATGCTGGTTGTCGACAACGTGCGCCTGGCCGACCTGGTGGCCAGGCTCGGCGAGTACCGCAGCGGCCACCTGGGCGTGGCCGACGAGGTCGCCGACCTGCGCGTGAGTGGCAGCTTCCCGCTGACCGACACCGACCTGGCGCTGGCCTCGCTGCTGCCAGCCCTGCCGGTGAAGATCGAACGCCACACGCAATGGTGGGTGACCGTCAGCGCCAAGTAGCACCACGGTGAGAGCTCGTCACCTGTAGGAGCGGCCTTGTGTCGCGAAGGGCCGCAAAGCGGCCCCAGGTCATAGTGTGGATGCGAGTACAGCACTCCCGATACGCCCATACGCACAGCAAACAATTCACATTTTTTTTTGCAACGCCCCTGTCACTTTCCCAATCTCGCTCGGCAAGGAAGCAATTAGCACATATCCGTCGAGGAGCCGCTGCATGTCCCGCGCTGTTGATGCCTTGCTTCGCCCCAGCCTGATGGCCCTGGCCATCGGCCTGGCCACGCCGTTGGCCAGCCCTGCCCTGTTCGCTGCCGAGCAATCGGCCATGCGCAGCTACGCGCTGCCCAGCGCCCCCCTGGCCAGCACCCTGAACCAGATCGCCAGCCAGGCCGGCATCACCCTTGCGCTGGACCCGAGCCTGGCCAGCGGGCGCACCTCGGCCCCGGTCAACGGCCAGTTCAACGCCGTCGGCGCCTTGCAGGCCGCGCTGCGTGGCACCGGCCTGCAACTGCAACAGAGCAGCGCTGGCAGCTACAGCCTGGTCCTGGCCGCCGATGGCGGCCTGACCCTGCCGGAAACCAACATCAACGCCGCCAGCGACAGCGAAAGCGCCTGGGGCCCGGTGGACGGCTACGTCGCCAAACGCACCGCCGCCGGCACCAAGACCGACACCGCCCTGGTCGAAGTGCCCCGCTCCATCTCCGTCGCCACCCGCCAGCAGATGAGCGACCGTGGCGTACACAGCCTCGATGACGCCGTGAAGTACATGCCCGGCATCGTCTCGTCCAGCTACGGCAGCGACACCCGCTACGACTGGATGCGCGTGCGCGGCTTCGAACCCACCCAGTTCCTCGACGGCCTGCCGCTGCCCCGCGGCGTGTACGTCAACCCCAAAGCCGAAACCTGGAACCTCGACCGCCTGGCGCTGCTGCGCGGCCCGGCCTCGTCGATCTATGGCCAGACCCCGCCCGGTGGCCTGCTGGACATGGTCAGCCGCCGCCCGCAAGCCGAAAGCGCCCATGAAATCGAGGTGCAGTACGGCAGCGACAACCATCGCCAGATCAACTTCGCCAGCACCGGCAAGATCGACGAACAAGGCCAGTTCCTCTACAGCCTCAGTGGCGTGGTTCGCGATGGCGGCACCCAGATCGACCATATCGACGACAAACGCTACAACATCGCCCCAAGCCTGACCTGGAACATCGACGAAGACACCAAGCTGACCTTCCTCAGCCAGTTCACCCGCGACGATACCGGCGCCACCAGCCAGTTCCGGCCGATCCAGGGCACCAAGATCGACATGCCGTTCGGCAAGATCTCGCACCACAAGAACCTCGGTGACCCGGACTACGAGTTCTACGACCGCACCTACTACGCGCTGGGCTACGCCTTCGAGCATCGCTTCAACGATGTCTGGCAGTTCCGTCAGAACCTGCGTTACACCAAGTCGGACCTGGCCTTCCAGACCATTACCCCCGGCGCCTACTACGAGCCCGGCGGGCCGGTGCAGGCCGATGGCACGGTCAGCCGCATGTCCACCAACGTCGATGAAGACATCAGCCAGTTCGCGGTCGACAACAATTTCCAGGCCGACTTCTCCACCGGCGCCATCAGCCATACCGTGCTGATCGGCCTGGACCACCAGCGCACCAACCACAACTACCTGTCGATCTTCGGCTTCAACGTACCGCCCACCAATGCCGTCAACCCCGTGTACGGCCTGCCGATCACCCGCCCGGACCGCTCCACGGCGTTCTATGACTACGACCAGAAAACCACGCAGACCGGCGTCTACCTCCAGGACCAGATGGCCCTCGACAACTGGCGCCTGACCCTGGGTGGGCGCGAGGACTGGGTGCACACCGGCACCAAGTTCTTCAACAAAGGCGATGCCACCAACACCCAGCGTGACAGCAAGTTCAGCGGCAACGCGGCGATCAGCTACGTCTTCGATTCCGGTTTCGTGCCCTACCTGTCCTACGCCGAGTCCTTCCAGCCGGCCAGCGGCGCGGACGCAGACCCCACCAAGACCTTCAAGCCAACCGAAGGCCAGCAATGGGAGCTGGGCATCAAGTACCAACCACCGGGCTCCAACACCCTACTGTCTGCCGCGGTGTATGACCTGACCCAGAAGAACGTCTCGGTCACCAGCAACCAAGGCGGCGTGGCAGTCACCAGCCAGACCGGCGAGGTGAAGGTGCGTGGCCTGGAGCTTGAAGCCGTTTCCGATGTGACCGAAAACCTGAAAGTGATTGCCGCCTACACCCTGGCCAAGTCCGAAGTGCAGGACGGCCAGTACAAAGGCAACCGCCTGCAACTGATGCCTAACCAGCAAGCCTCGCTGTGGACCGACTACACCTGGCACACCGGCGTGCTCGATGGCTTCGGTATCGGGCTGGGCGCGCGCTACACCGGCAACACCTACGGCAACCAGGACAACACCTGGCTCGGCAAGGCCAAGGCCTACACCGTGTTCGATGCCGCCGTGCACTATGACCTGGGCCGCCTGGACAACAGCCTCAAGGGCGCCTCGGTGGCGATCAATGCCACCAACCTGCTGAACAAGGACTACATCTCGACCTGCGACGGCTACTACTGCTACTACGGCGACCAGCGCAGCGTTGTCGCCAGCGCCACCTACAAGTTCTGAGTGACCGGGGCCGCTGCGCGGCCCATCGCGGGACAAGCCCGCTCCTACAGGTAAAGCGCAACACCTGTAGGAGCGGGCTTGTCCCGCGATGGGCTGCACAGCAGCCCCAACGTCCAACAGACGAAAACGGTACCGTGATGAAAAGCCAAACCATCCGCCGCTGGTCCTTCGTCCACACCTGGACCAGCCTCATCTGCACCCTCTTCATGCTCCTGCTGGCCCTCACCGGCCTGCCCCTGATCTTCCACCACGAAATCGAACACCTGCTGGGCGAAGCGCCCGAACTGCGTGAAATGCCCGCCGGCACCCCGCATCTGGACCTGCAACAGCTGGTGATCAAGGCCGAGCAGCATCGCCCCGGCGAGGTGATGCAGTACTTCGGCTGGGAGAAGGACGAACCCAACGGCGTGGTCGCCATTACCGCCGCCACCGCCGGCACCGACCCGAACGACTCGCACACCTTCATGCTCGACGCCCGCACCGGTGAGGCGGTGGCGATGCCGGCGGCCAACGGTGGCTTCATGATGCTCATGCTGCGCCTGCACGTGGACATGCTCGCCGGCTTGCCGGGCAAGCTGCTGCTGGCCTTCATGGGCCTGCTGTTCGTGGTGGCGATCGTCTCCGGTACCGTGCTCTATGCGCCGTTCATGCGCCGCCTGAAGTTCGCCACGGTGCGCCACGACAAGTCGCGCCGGTTGCGCTGGCTCGACCTGCACAACTTGATTGGCGTGGTCACCCTCAGCTGGGCGCTGGTGGTCGGCGTCACCGGGGTGATCAGCGCACTGTCCGACCTGGTGATCGCCGCCTGGCGCAACGACAGCCTGGCGGCCATGGTCGCCCCCTACCGCGATGCCCCGGCGCTCACCGAGCGCGCCCCCGCCACCGATCTGCTGAAAATTGCCGAACAGGCCGCACCCGGTATGCGCCCGGACTTCATCGCTTTCCCCGGCACCCGCTTCTCCAGCGAGCACCACTACGCGGTGTTCATGAACGGCGCCACGCCCCTGACCTCGCACCTGTTCACCCCGGTGCTGATCGACGCTCGCACGCTCCAGGTGACCGCCGTTGGCGAGCGCCCCTGGTACATGGATGCCATGGGCCTGTCGCAACCGTTGCACTTCGGCGACTACGGCGGGCGGCCGATGCAGATCCTCTGGGCCGTGCTCGACGTGCTGACCATCATCGTGCTCGGCAGCGGCCTGTACCTGTGGTGGGGCAAGCAGCGTAAATCCAAGGAGGCACGGGCATGAGCCACAGGTCGCAAAGCACCCGCCGGATCTTCGCCTGGCCGGCCGTGGTAGCGCTGCTGAGCATCGCCGGGCTGTTCGCCGCGCTGCTCGGTGATGGGGTCTGGGATGCGCTGGCCTGGGCCGGGCTGGGGGCTTCGGCCGTGCTCGGCCTGAGTGGGTTCTGGCGGCGTTAGGGGCAGGGCATATTACCCACAGGCGAGTTCAGTGCCCTTTATTGCGGCGCCTGCATCGCCGGCAAGCCGGCTCCCACAGGAACCGTGCCAGCCTAAAGGACAACGCCGTTCCTGTGGGAGCTGGCTTGCCAGCGATGAGGCCAGTAAAGCCAGCACATACCGGCAACGGTTAATCCGCCAGCCGCGGCAGCACCTGATCCAACCGCTGATACAACGCACTGCTGCGCGGCCAGTTGCGCAACAACCGCGCCCGGTCACGGGCGAAGGCCGGGGCGAAGCTGAGCTGGGTGGCGTGCTGGCACATGGCGTCGAGGTCGATCAGCGACCAGCGGCCGTTGTCCCAGAACAGGTTGTGGCCCTTGAAGTCGCCGTGGCTGATGCGCTCGCGGATCAACTGCTGCATCAGCCGAATCAGCGCCTCGACCTGCTCATCCGGCGCCTCGCCACTGTCCACGAAGGGCGCAAAGCAGGCGGCCAGGTCTGGCCCATCGATGTACTCGGTGACCAGGTAGGCGCGGTTGCGCAGGCCCAGGGTGCGGGTTTCCAGCACCGCCAGCGGGCGCGGCGTGGCGATGTCGAGGAACCCCAGGCGGTGGCCCTCGATCCACGAATGCCAGGCCCGGCTCGGCCGCCAGAAACGCTTGAACCAATGGGCGGTGTTCTTGATGTTGTAGCGCTTGAGCACCAGCGGCCGGCCGCCAACCTCGATGCGCGCCACGCTGGCCGCACCGCCGGTTTTGTACAGGTGGCCCTGGTCGATCAGCGCATCGGCCTGCTCCAGCACCGGCAGCATGGCCGCAACCTCGCCACGCGGGATCGCGCGCAACCCCGACAGGCTGCGCTCAACGCTGAACAGCGTGCACTCGCGCCCAGCCTTGTCCAGGTAGTCATTCAGGCGCCAGCTGCGCACCTTGTCCACCTGCTTGAGCAGCGCTTCCAGCGGCAGCGCATGCTCGGCATTGGCCATCAGGTAATGCACCAACGCCTCTTCGATGAACGGCTCCAGGCGCTTGGGCAACTGGGCGAACAGCACCCCGAGGTTTTCCAGCACGCGCTGGCGCGACAGCTGTTGGCCGGGGGTCTCGGCCTTGATCCCGCCACCGTCGATCAGGTAGACCTGGCCGCCCTGGCGCAGCAGGTTGTCCAGGTGCAGGTCTGCCTGCCACAGGCCCTTGGCGTGCATCTGCGCCACCGCCGTCAGCGCCTCGCCGAGCACCAGGTGCTGCTCGTCGGCGAGCATCGGCAGGTGCTCCACCTCGGCCCAGGCGTCGGCCAGGCTTTCGGCGTTTTCAAGGAACTCGAACAGCAGCCAGCCACCCTCGCCTTCCTTCAAACCATCGGCCAGCAGGCGCGGCGTGGTCAGGCCCTGTTCGGCCAGCAGGCGCACGCCGTCCAGCTCGCGCTGGAAGTGACGGGCGGCACTGCCACCCACCAGCAGCTTGGCCAGCACCGGGGTGCCACGCCAGATGCCGGCGCCCACATAGCGCTGGCCGGGCAGCACGCGCAGCAGGCTGAGTAGTTGCAGGTCGGCCACGCCGGCGGCGTCGGCCAGGGTGACGGTCAGCGGTAACGACGGGCTGCGCCCGGCGTCCTTGAGTTCGGACAAACGCATCAGCGGGCCTCTTTGTGACGACGGCGTTGCGTCAGGCGTTGCAGCCAGGCGGACACCTGCGGGCTGTCCACCGGTTGTTGCAGGTAGGCACCCAGCAGCTCGCGCACCTCGGCCTCGCTCCAGGCACGGGCACGGCGCAGCAGCGGCTCCAGGTCCTTGACCCGGTCGCGCATGCCGAACAACAGCGGGCGGGTCTTTTCCAGGTCGATCAACTGCGCCTGCCAGCCTTCGCGGCGCTCGCGCAGGAAGATGTGCTTGGGGTAGAAGCAACCGTGCATCTGCCCGGCGCCGTGCAGGGTGCGGGCCAGTTGCCCACAGGCGTGCAGGATGCCCTGGCGCTGCGCCGGCTCCAGTTGCGGCCACTGCTCCAGGCACTGCTCCAGGTCGCGCCAGTCGTCGAGGGCGCGGGTCATCAGGATCGCGCGGTGCTCGCCAGCCTGCTTGCGCTCCCCATAGAACACCGCCTGCAAGGCTGGGATGGCGAGTTTCTGGTAGCGGCTGATATTACGGAACTCGCGGGCGAAGGTCGGCTCGCCGAACGGGCGCTGCAAGCTGCGGGTGAAGTAGTCACTTTGCCGCTTGAGGTAGAAGCCCTTGCCCTCCAGCTCCAGGCGGAACACGCTGCTCCAGCCGCCACGGCCGGTGTTGGGTTCATCCACGGCGTCGAGCTGCACGGCCCACAGGGCGTCGAAATCGCCCAGGCCATGGCGCTTGAGCAGCGCCTGGTCGGCGCTGGCCAGGTAATCGGTCATTCCCTTCCCTCGAAAAAGCCCAGCACCTGGCGAATGCGCCGCTTGTCGCGGGCGCTCAGGCGGTCGTGCCGACGGTATTGCAGGTAGAAGCGCAGGCGCTGGGTCGCCGACAGGTGATACTTGGCGACCTTGTCCAGGCACGCCAGGTCCTTGATCAGCCGGTGGCGCAGCATGAAGCCGCGCCAGAAGTCGCCGGTCGGGCAGTCGATGAAGAACAGCGTGCCCTCATCGTCCACCAGCAGGTTGCGCCACTTCAGGTCGTTATGGGCAAAGTGGTGATCGTGCATCACCCGGGTATGCCGGGCGAGCTGGCGGCTGACATGGTCGACCCAGGCGCGGTCACGCAGGCGTGGGTCGTTGTTGTCGACCAGTGCCGACAGGTCTTCGGTGCGCGGCAGCTCACGGGTGATCATCGCGCCACGGCCGAACGACAAGCCGTTGCGCTCCAGGCCCCAGGCCACCACTTCGGCGGTGGGGATCCCCCACTTGGCGAACTGCTTGAGGTTCTGCCATTCGGCCTTGATCCGCGGCCGGCCGAGGAAGCGGCGCATGTGCTTGCCGGCGCCGGTGTAGCGCTTGACGTAGTACCAGACGCCGTCGCGCTGCACGCGAATGACCTCGCTGAGCGGGTCGCGGGTCAGGTGTTCCCCTTGCAGGGCGAAGACTGCCTGCAAACTGCCAAAATCCGCCGCCAGCTTTTCGTAGCCCGGCGCCAGTGTCCAACCCGCCATCAGAGCGCATCCCCATAGCGTTGCTTGCGTTCATAGAGTTTCTGCGCCTTGCGCTCGAGCCAGGCGAGCAGTGCGGCCTCTTCCTTGAACACGTCACGCAGCGGGCGCTGGAAGTAACCGCGCAGGAAGCGCAGCTTGTCACGGCGGGTCAGGCCGATATCCAGTGCCGAGAAATACAGCGCGGCCAAGTCCTTGTCGCGCCAGCGTCGGGTGATTCTGGCCCGGGTCTGCGCCCGGTGCAGGTCGATCACCGACAGTTTGAAATCTTCCGGCGTCACTGGCCGGTCGGTGTGCAGCAGGAAGTGGCAGATGTAGCAGTCGCGGTGGTTCACCCCGGCGCGGTGCATGCCGCCGGTCATCTTCGCCACTTCGGCGATCAGCGCGCGCTTGAGGCGTGGCTCGGGCGGCTGGCGAACCCAGTCGAGGCTGAAGTCTTCCAGGCTGATGGTCGGCGCCAGCTCTTCGGTGACGATGAACGAATGCTGGCTGGCCGGGTTGCCGCCGCGCTCGCCGTAGGCGACTGCGGTCATGGTCGGCACACCGACTTCGTGCAGGCGCTGGATGGCCCGCCATTCCTGGCCGGCACCGAGCACCGGCAGCTTGGCGCTGAACAGGTTCTTGAAGATCTCGCCCCAGCCAATGCCGCGGTGGATCTTGACGAAGAAACCTTCGCCATCGACCTCGGTGCGCAGCGTGCGGCGGCCTTCCAGCTCGCGGTACACCTCGCCCTGCAATTGCTCGACGGCGTCGAACGGGTCACGCCCGGCCCACAGGCGCTTGAACGGCTCGGCCAACATCAGCTTCATGCGTTCTCCCCAAGAATCACGTCGGCGGCATGCTGCGGCATGCTGTACAGGTCGGCGGTTGCGGCGAAGGCCACGCCATTGCGCGACCAGGCCGCGCGGGCCTCGGCGTCTTCGAGCATGCGTTGCAGGTAGCCGTTGAGCTGCTCCTGCTCGAACGGATCGTCCAGCACCAGGCCGCTGTCGGCCTCGGCGATGTAGTGGGCGTAGCCGCAGACCTTCGACACCAGCACCGGTAACCCGGCGACCAACGCTTCGAGCAGCACGGTGCCGGTGTTCTCGTTGTAGGCCGGGTGGATCAGCAGGTCGGCCCCCAGCAGGAAGCGCGGAATGTCGTTGCGGCCCTTGAGGAACTGCACCTGCTCGCCCAGGCCGAGCGTGGCGCTCTGCAACTGGAACACCTTGGGGTCGTCCTGGCCGATGACCATCAGCCGGGTGCGCTTGCGCAATGCCGAAGGCAACGCGGCCAAGGCCTTGAGGCTGCGATCGACGCCCTTGGTCTTGAAGCCCGAACCGATCTGCACCAGCAGCAGCTCATCGTCGGCCAGGCCGAACTCCTTGCGGAATTCAGCGCGAATGGCGTCGGCATCGGCCGGGCGGCGGCGGTCCTGGGAGATCCCCGGTGGCAGCAGGTGGAAGCGCGCCTCGGGGGTGTCGTAATGCTTGATGAACAGCGGTTGCTGCACCTCGGAGATCATCAGGATCTCGGTGTGGGCGTCCTTGGCGAACACCGCCCGCTCGTATTCGGCGAAGTGGCGGTAGCGGCCCCAGCGGCGGTACAGGCCGCCGCGCAGGGTCTGGGCCTTGTCCTCGAAGCAGCCGTCGGCGGCGTAGTACACGTCCAGCCCGGGCATCTTGTTGAAGCCGATCAAGCGGTCGACCGGGCGCTTGGCCAGGTCCGCCGCCATCCAGGCGCTGAGCTTCTCGTTACGGCGGTGGTTGAACAGCGCCTTCACCGGCGCCACCAGCACCTCGAAGCCCGGCGGAATGTCACCTTCCCAGATCAGCGTGTACACGCGGATCTGGTGGCCCCGCTTCTGGCACTCCAGGGCAATGCGCATGAAGTCGCGCTGCAGCCCGCCGAAGGGGAAATATTTGTAGAGCACGAAAGCCAGTTGCATCAACGAACATCCTCAGCCAGCAGCAGCGCGCTCAAGCGGCCCGCCACATGCTCGGGATTCAGGCGAGTGAAGCACAGCGGCCACTCGCGTTTGAGATCGAACCGGCGCAGGTCCTCGGCGCTCGGTTTGTAGGTGCACTTCTTCTGCAGGCACGGGGCGCAGGGGAAGTTGCTCGCCTGGTGAATCTGGGCGCGTCCGTAGGCACCGGTCAAACCAGGGTTGGTGGGGCCGAACAGCGAGATGGTCGGTACATCCAGCGCTGCGGCCAGGTGGCCCAGGCCGGTGTCCACCGCCACGCAGGCCTTGGCGGCCGCCAGTACGCGGGCAACGCCGACCAGGTTCAACTTGGGCAGTACCTGGCAGTTATTCAAGCCCTGGGCGATGCGCTCGGCGCGGGCCTTCTCCGCAGGGTTCCCCCACGGCAGCATCACTTGCAGCTTGCGCCGGCCCATGCGCTCGGCCAGCTCGCGCCAGTAGGCTTCCGGCCAGTGCTTGGTGGCCCAGGTGGTGCCATGCAGGAACACCACATAGGGCGCCGCTGGCGGCAGTTGCAGGCGGTTGAGGTCCAGGCCGTAGTCGCCCAGGCCCTCGGGCAGGTCATAGGCCAGGGCCAGGGCGAACAGCTGGCGCACGCGCTCGACGGCGTGCTGGCCGACAGCGACCGACAGGCGCCGGTCATAGAAGCGGCTGGCCAAGCCCTCACGGGCCGAATAGCGGTCGAGCCCGGCCACCGGCGCTTTCACGTAGCGGGTCAGCCAGGCCGACTTGACCAGGCCCTGGGCGTCGATCACCAGGTCGTATTTGCGCGCGCGCAGGCGTTGCTTGAACGCTTTGAACTCGCCGCTCTTGATGGTCTGCCAGAGGTTCTTGCGCCAGCGGCGAATGGCCACCGGGATCACCTGGTCGACCGCCGGGTGCCAGCTGGGGATCTCGGCGAAACCCTCTTCCACCACCCAGTCGAAACGGATGCCGGGGATGGCGTGGGCGGCGTCGGTGAGCGCCGGGAGGGTGTGGATGACGTCGCCCAGCGACGACGTCTTGATGATCAGGACCCGCACTCAGTCGACCTCTGCCACGCTATCGATCAGGTTCGGCCCGTTCAGGTTGTGCAGCGCGGCGATAACCTTGGCCGGTTCAAGCAAACGCAGGCAATTGTAGTGGCCGAAACGGCAGGTGCGGTCGAAGCACGGGCTGCATTCGATGCCGGTGCGCACCACCTCGACCTGTTCGGCCAGCGGCGGGGTGAAGCCCGGCGAGGTGGAGCCGTACACCGCCACCAGCGGGCGGTTCAGCGCGGCGGCCACGTGCATGAGGCCTGAGTCGTTGGAGACCACGGCATTGGCGCAGGACATCAGGTCGATGGCCTCGGCCAGCGAGGTTTCGCCGGCCAGGTTGTACGACTCTTCACGCAGCCCCGGGATCAGCCGGTCGCGGATCTGCTCGCCCACCGGGTGGTCGCTCTTCGAACCGAACAGCCACACCTGCCAGCCCTGGCGGATCATCGCATCGGCCACTTCAGCGTAATGCTCGGCCGGCCAGCGCTTGGCTTCGCCGAACTCGGCGCCGGGGCACAGGGCGAGCACCGGGCGGTCCAGCTCCAGCTTGAACTTGCTCAAGGCAACGTCGCGGCTCTGGGCCTCGATCTGCAAGCTGGGGCGTGGGTAAGGTTGCGGCAGTTCAGCGCCCGGGGCGTAAGCCAGGGCCATGAAGCGCTCGATCATCAGCGGGTAGCGCGCCTTGTCCAGCTTGCGCACGTCGTTGAGCAGCAGGTAGCGCATCTCGCCGCGCCAGCCGGTGCGCTTGGGGATACCGGCGAAGTAAGGTACCAGCGCCGACTTGAGCGAGTTGGGCAGCAGGATCGCCTGGTCGTACTGGCCGGCCAGCGATTTGCCGATGCGCCGGCGGGTGGCCAGCTCCAACGCACCATGGCCGAGCGGGAAGCTCAGGGCCTGGCGCACCTCGGGCATGCGCTCGAGGATCGGCCGGCTCCATTCGGGGGCCAGCACGTCGATCTGGCAATCGGGGTGCTGCTGCTTCAGGCACTGGAACAGGGTCTGCGCCATCACCATGTCGCCGACCCAACTGGGGCCAATGATCAGTATTTTCATGCGTTATCCAGAAACATTCGGGGAGGCTGCAGGCTGCGTTACAACCTGGCCTCCCCTCTTTATATTCAGGCTATGTGGCGGACAGTGTACCACTGGGGGCGCGTTGCGCCCCTTTCGCGGCACAAGGCCGCTCCTACAGAGGTTCGCGATCCCCTTGTAGGAGCGGCCTTGTGTCGCGAAAGGGCCGCAAAGCGGCCCCAAAATCTCAAGTCAGGCCAAGCTCACCCCAGATCCGCCGCACCTCGCGGCGCTCATCGACGAACTGCGCCGCATCGATCACCCCGGCCTGCTTCTGCAACGCCTGGCGGTGCGAGGCCGCGCGGAACGCCTTGTACACCTCGCGCAGCAAAACGGCGTCGGCGGCGGGCATCAACCCGGCCTGCTCCAGCTCTTCCAGAATGCGGATGTTATCGGTCCAGCGCAGTATGCCCGCGTGATCGTGAGACCAGGCCAAAGCGGCGTATTGCACCATAAATTCGATATCCACGATACCGCCGGCATCCTGCTTGATATCGAAGGGCTGCCCGGGGTCGAAGGCGTTGTCCGCGGTGCCTGCGGCGGTGCCCTTGGTGCCGAGGTTGCCGCGCATCTTGGCGCGCATCTCGCTCACTTCGGCGCGCAATTTATCCAGGTCACGGGGCTTGCCCAGCACCCCCGCGCGTACGCCTTCGAAAGCCGCCGCCACCTGCTTGCAGCCCACCAGCACGCGGGCGCGGACCAGGGCTTGATGCTCCCAGGTCCAGGCTTCGTTCTGCTGGTAGCGCTCGAAGGCGCCCAACGAGCTGACCAGCAACCCCGACGCACCGGACGGGCGCAGACGCATGTCGACGTCATACAGCTGCCCGGAGTTGGTCTGGGTGGTCAGCAGGTGAATGATGCGCTGGCCCAGGCGCGTGTAGAACTGCGCGCTGTCGATGGGCTTGGTGCCGTCGGTCTCGGCGTGCGGGTCGCCATCGTGGATGAACACCAGGTCCAGGTCCGAACCGTGGCCCAGCTCGATGCCGCCGACCTTGCCGTAGCCAACGATGATGAAGCCCGGGTCGCACAGGCTGCCGTCGCTGCGCTTGGGCTGGCCATGGCGGCTCACGGTCTGGCGCCAGGCCAGGGCCAGCACCTGGTCGAGGATGGCTTCGGCCAGCCAGGTGAGGTAGTCGCTGACCTTCATCAACGGCAGGTTGCCGGTGATCTCGGAAGCCGCCACACGCAGGCTGTGGGCCAGCTTGAAGTGGCGCAGGGCTTCCATCTGCTGCTCCAGGTCATCCTCGGGGATGCGGGTCAGGCGCTCGCGCAGCTCGGCGGCCAGTTCCGGCGCCAGGGGTGGGCTGAACAAGCGGCCTTCGTTGAGCAACTCGTCGAGCAGCAACGGGTAGCGGGCGATCTGTTCGGCGATCCACGGGCTGGCCGCGCACAGGGTCAGCAAGCGGCGCAGGGCGCCGGGGTTTTCGGTGAGCAGCACCAGGTAGGCCGAACGCCGCGCCACGGCCTCGACCAGGGGCAGCACCCGCTCCAGCACCAGGTCCGGGTTGTCGTGTTCGACCGCCTGGGCCAGCAGGCGCGGGATGAAGGCATCCAGGCGCTCGCGGCCGATGCGCTGCATCGAGCGCAGCGAAGGGCTGGTACGCAGGGCCGCCAGGCGGCGCAGGGCGTCGGCGGGCTGTTGGAAACCGGCCTCCTCCAGCTGGCGGCAGGCCGCCTCCTCGTCCTGGGCCTGTTCCCACAGCGGTGACCACTCGCCACCCACCACCAGCTCACCCTCGGCGTCGTCTTCATCGGGGTCGGCGATCACCTGGCGGAAGTGCCAGTCGATACGCCCGCGCCAGTGCATCAGCTGGTCGTGGAAGCTGGCCCAGTCGGTAAAGCCGAGCATATAAGCGATGCGCTCACGGTCGGTTGCGTCGTCCGGCAGCATCTGGGTCTGGCGGTCGGCGATGGCCTGGATCGCATGCTCGGTGTAGCGCAGGAACTCATAGCCCTCGCGCAGCTCGGCGACCACCGCCGGCGGCAGGTAGCCCTGCCCCTCCAGGGTCGCCAGCACTTTGAGCAAGGGCCGCTGTTGCAGGCTGAGGTCGCGCCCGCCGTGGATCAGCTGGAAGGCCTGGGCGATGAACTCCACCTCGCGGATGCCACCAGCCCCCAGCTTGATGTTGTCGGCCATGCCTTTGCGCCGTACTTCCTGCTGGATCAGCTGCTTCATGGTGCGCAGCGCTTCGATGGCGGAGAAGTCCAGGTAACGCCGGTACACGAACGGGCGCAGCATCTCCTGCAACTGCGCGCCGGCGGCCTGGTCACCGGCCACCACCCGCGCCTTGATCATCGCGTAGCGCTCCCAGTCGCGGCCCTGGTCCTGGTAGTACTGCTCCAGCGCGTTGAAGCTCAGCACCAATGCGCCGGCCGAGCCATAGGGGCGCAGGCGCATGTCAACGCGGAACACGAAGCCATCGACGGTGACCGGGTCCAGTGCCTTGATCAGCCGCTGGCCCAGGCGAGTGAAGAACTCCTGGTTTTCCAGCGAGCGCTTCACCCCCTCGGTTTCACCGCCTTCGGGGAAGGCGAAGATCAGGTCGATGTCCGAAGACAGGTTGAGCTCCACCGCCCCCAGCTTGCCCATGCCCAGCACCACCATGTGCTGGGCTTCGCCGCTGCGGTTGCCGATGGGTGTGCCGAACTGCTGGCAGTGCCGCGGGTACAGCCACAGGTACGCTTCATCTATACAGGCATCGGCCAGGTCGGACAGGTCGCGGCAGGTTTCGCCCAACGCCGCCTGGCGGGTGATGTCGCGCCAGATGATCCGCAGTTGCTGGCGGTTGCGTTCGCGGCGCAGGTGGCGCGCCAGTTCGTCCTCGCTTTGTGCGGCCTGCACCACGGCGTTGACCTGCCCGCGCAGCTCGCCCGGGGCGAAGGGGCGGTCGAGCTCGCCACTGGCCAGCAGGGCGAACAGCATGACCGGGTCGCGCTGGGCCTGGGCCAATACGAATTCGCTGGCCGCACATACCTGGTCGAACTGCCGTCGATGTTCTGTGCTCCAGTGGTCCGGGTTCAGCTCAGGGTGCCCGGCCAGCGCATCGTGCAGGAACTGCCGATTACGGGCGACCAGCGGTTGGAGTGCGGCAGGCAGATCGAGCGGCAAAGGCAGGCGCATGGTCTATCCTTGATCGGCGTGAAAGAGAGGGGTTGGAGCGGTCAAAAGGGGGCCGGACCACGGTTGGACTGTCATACAAAAGTTCGAAATAGCTGAAAATTCTGATTTTCTGGCAAGAAACATCAACAAACACCCAACTCGAACACAGATTCAACTAACGGGAACGTTTTTCCCCACAAGCCGGCATGCGACAAACCGTCGCATTTGTGTAGTTTTACTACTACCCATGACGTGCAAAAGCATGAAATGCGAAAGCATTTGTAGTAAAACTACACCGCGCCGGATGACTGTCCGGTAATCCAAGAATTCACGACGTCTGCCCATAAGGCCAGTCGCAAACTCAGGCCATCGATTCTGGTGGCCTTTCCGCCCTGGAGCAAGCCATGCAAGACCTCGATCCAATCGAAACCCAGGAATGGCTGGATGCCCTGGAGTCGGTCCTCGACAAAGAAGGCGAAGACCGCGCTCATTACCTGATGACCCGTATGGGCGAGCTGGCCACCCGCAGTGGCTCGCAGCTGCCGTATGCCATCACCACGCCGTACCGCAACACCATCCCTGTCACCCACGAAGCACGCATGCCTGGCGACCTGTTCATGGAACGCCGCATTCGCTCGATGGTGCGTTGGAACGCCCTGGCCATGGTCATGCGTACCAACCTGAAAGACTCGGACCTGGGTGGCCACATCTCGAGCTTCGCCTCCAGCGCCACGCTGTACGACATCGGCTTCAACTACTTCTTCCAGGCCCCGACCGAAGAACACGGCGGCGACCTGATCTTCTTCCAGGGCCACGCCTCGCCAGGCGTCTACGCCCGCGCCTTCATGGAAGGCCGCATCAACGAAGAGCAGATGAACAACTTCCGTCAGGAAGTGGACGGCAAGGGCCTGTCTTCGTACCCGCACCCGTGGCTGATGCCTGACTTCTGGCAGTTCCCGACCGTCTCGATGGGCCTGGGCCCGATCCAGGCGATCTACCAGGCTCGCTTCATGAAGTACCTGGAAGCCCGCGGCTTCATCCCGGCCGGCAAGCAGAAGGTCTGGTGCTTCATGGGCGACGGCGAGTGCGACGAGCCGGAATCCCTGGGCGCAATCGCCCTGGCTGGCCGCGAGAAGCTGGACAACCTGATCTTCGTCATCAACTGCAACCTGCAGCGCCTCGACGGCCCGGTTCGCGGCAACGGCAAGATCATCCAGGAACTCGAAGGCGTGTTCCGCGGCGGTGGCTGGAACGTCAACAAAGTGGTCTGGGGCCGTTTCTGGGACCCACTGCTGGCCAAGGACACCAACGGTGCCCTGCAGCGCCGCATGGACGAAGTCATCGACGGCGAGTACCAGAACTACAAAGCCAAAGACGGCGCGTACGTTCGTGAGAACTTCTTCAACACCCCAGAGCTCAAGGCCATGGTCGAAGACCTGTCCGACGACGAGATCTGGAAGCTCAACCGTGGTGGCCACGACCCGTACAAGGTCTACGCGGCGTACCACCAGGCTGTGAACCACAAAGAGCAGCCGACCGTCATCCTGGCCAAGACCATCAAGGGTTACGGTACCGGTGCTGGCGAAGCCAAGAACACCGCGCACAACACCAAGAAAGTCGACGTCGACAGCCTGCGTCACTTCCGTGACCGCTTCGACATCCCGGTCAAGGATGCCGACCTCGAGAACCTGCCGTTCTTCAAACCAGAAGAAGGTTCCGCCGAAGCCAAGTACCTGGCCGAGCGCCGCGCCGCCCTGGGTGGTTTCGTGCCGCAGCGCCGTGCCCAGAGCTTCAGCGTACCGACCCCACCGCTGGAAACGCTCAAAGCGATCCTCGACGGTTCGGGCGACCGTGAAATCTCCACCACCATGGCCTTCGTGCGCATCCTGGCGCAGCTGGTCAAGGACAAGGACATCGGCCAGCGCATCGTCCCGATCATCCCGGACGAAGCCCGTACCTTCGGTATGGAAGGCATGTTCCGCCAGCTGGGCATCTATTCGTCGGTCGGCCAGCTCTACGAGCCTGTCGACAAAGACCAGGTGATGTTCTACCGCGAAGACAAGAAGGGCCAGATCCTCGAAGAAGGCATCAACGAAGCCGGCGCCATGTCGTCGTTCATCGCTGCCGGTACTTCGTACAGCTGCCACAACCAGCCGATGCTGCCGTTCTACATCTTCTACTCGATGTTCGGCTTCCAGCGTATCGGTGACCTGGCCTGGGCCGCTGGCGACAGCCGCACCCGTGGCTTCCTGATCGGCGGTACCGCCGGCCGTACCACCCTCAACGGTGAAGGCCTGCAGCACGAAGACGGTCACAGCCACATGATGGCGGGCACCATCCCGAACTGCCGCACCTACGATCCAACCTACGGCTACGAGCTGGCGGTGATCATCCAGGACGGCATGAAGAAGATGACCGAAGAGCAACAGGACATCTTCTACTACATCACCGTGATGAACGAATCCTACCAGCAGCCAGCCATGCCGGCCGGTGTCGAGGAAGGCATCATCAAGGGCATGTACCTGCTCGAGGAAGACACCCGCGAAGCCGCGCACCACGTACAGCTGATGGGCTCCGGCACCATCCTGCGCGAAGTCCGCGAAGCTGCGAAGATCCTGCGTGAAGAGTTCAACGTCGGTGCCGACGTGTGGAGCGTCACCAGCTTCAACGAACTGCGTCGCGACGGCCTGGCCGTGGAACGCGCCAACCGCCTCAAGCCTGGCCAGAAGCCTCAGACCACCTACGTGGAAGAGTGCCTGGCCGGTCGCAAAGGCCCGGTCATCGCCTCCACCGACTACATGAAGCTGTTCGCCGAGCAGATTCGCCAGTGGGTACCGAGCAAAGAATTCAAGGTCCTGGGTACCGACGGTTACGGTCGCAGCGACAGCCGCAAGAAGCTGCGTCACTTCTTCGAAGTCGACCGCCACTTCGTGGTGCTGGCTGCCCTGGAAGCCCTGGCTGACCGCGGCGAGATCGAACCCAAGGTTGTGGCTGACGCCATCGTCAAGTTCGGCATCGACCCGGACAAGCGCAACCCACTGGACTGCTGAGGAGTATTTTTAAGTGAGCGAACTCATTCGCGTACCTGACATCGGCAGCGGTGAAGGTGAAATCATCGAGCTGTTCGTCAAGGTCGGTGACCGTATCGAGGCTGACCAGAGCCTGCTGACCCTGGAGTCCGACAAGGCCTCCATGGAGATCCCGGCCCCCAAGGCCGGTGTGGTCAAGGAACTGAAGGTCAAGCTGGGCGACCGCCTCAAAGAAGGCGACGAACTGCTGGTGCTGGAAGTCGAGGGCGCCGCTGCGGCGCCCGAGGCTCCGGCCGCCGCCGCCCCGGCCCAGGCAGCTGCACCGGCTCCGGCCGCTGAAGCCGCCCCAGCTGCCGCTCCGGCCGCAGCCCCGGTTGCCGCCAGCGTGCAGGACATCCACGTGCCGGACATCGGCTCGTCGGGCAAGGCCAAGATCATCGAAGTGCTGGTCAAGGTCGGCGACACCGTCGAAGCCGACCAGTCGCTGATCACCCTGGAATCTGACAAAGCTTCCATGGAGATCCCATCGCCTAGCGCTGGCGTGATCGAAGCCGTGCTGTGCAAGCTGGAAGACGAAGTCGGCACCGGCGACCTAATCTTCAAGATCAAGGCCGCAGGCGCCGCCCCTGCTGCTGCTCCGGCTCCGGCCGCTGCCGCGCCGGCAGCCGCTCCTGCCCCGGCTACTGCACCTGCCGCCGCCGCTCCGGCTGCTGCGCCAGCCCCGGTCGCTACCGCACCGGCCGCCGGCAACAACGCCAAGGTCCATGCCGGCCCTGCCGTTCGCCAGTTGGCCCGTGAATTCGGTGTCGAGCTGGGTGCAGTCGCCGCCACTGGCCCGCACGGCCGTATCCTGAAAGAAGACGTTCAGGTTTACGTCAAAGCGATGATGCAGAAGGCCAAGGAAGCTCCAGCCGCCGGTGCTACCGGTGGTGCAGGCATCCCGCCGATCCCGGCAGTCGACTTCAGCAAGTTCGGTGAAGTGGAAGAAGTGGCCCTGACCCGCCTGATGCAGGTCGGTGCCGCCAACCTGCACCGCAGCTGGCTGAACGTGCCGCACGTCACTCAGTTCGACTCGGCCGACATCACCGAGCTGGAAGCCTTCCGCGTCGCGCAGAAGGCCGTGGCTGAAAAGGCTGGCGTCAAGCTGACCGTGCTGCCGCTGCTGCTCAAGGCCTGCGCCTTCCTGCTCAAGGAACTGCCGGACTTCAACAGCTCGCTGGCACCAAGCGGCAAGGCGATCATCCGCAAGAAGTACGTACACATCGGCTTCGCCGTGGACACCCCGGATGGCCTGTTGGTCCCTGTGATCAAGAACGTCGACCAGAAGAGCCTGCTGCAACTGGCTGCCGAAGCCGCCGCGCTGGCCGAAAAAGCCCGCACCAAGAAGCTCTCGGCCGACGACATGCAGGGCGCTTGCTTCACCATCTCCAGCCTCGGCCACATTGGCGGCACCGGCTTCACGCCGATCGTCAACGCGCCGGAAGTGGCAATCCTTGGTGTGTCCAAGGCCACCATGCAACCGGTCTGGGATGGCAAGGCCTTCCAGCCTAAGCTGATGCTGCCGCTGTCGCTGTCCTACGATCACCGTGTGATCAACGGCGCCGCCGCCGCGCGCTTCACCAAGCGCCTGGGCGACGTGCTGGGCGATATCCGCACCATGCTGCTGTAACGCAAAAAACCTGCCTCTCCCCGCTCAACGGGAGAGGCAGGCTTCAGTTTCGAGCTGCCACGCTCGTACCTCAACCCCGCCATCTGGCGGGGCTTTTTTTGCCTTACCAACTGTTTCGGTAGAGCGCCGCAAACTTGTTGCCACCCTGGAACGATGTCCCGTTGAAGTTGGGCGATAGCGATTGAAAATCGACTGCCCATGCATGGTCGTTGGTCGCGATATTCTCCGAAGTCCAGTAGTACGATACCGGCCAGCCGAGGATGGCAGGCACGGAAAGCGACGGTGCTTCACCCCTGTACTGTTCCCAGAACTGCCTCATCTGCGCTCGCGTCAAGGCATAGTTCTGTGGTCGGCGCACGTCACTCTGAGGGCTCGGCACCCACCACCGACTGTCTTCCCGTCTAACTGTCCTCACCCCACTGAACGAAATCGCATAACTGGCCCGATTACCAGCACTGTCGGTGACGGTTATCTGCGCAGTGCCATTCCCCGCAGCCACGACACGGCCACTCTGATCTACGGTCGCCACCGCTGAATTGTTGGATTGGTAACTGTAAGGAGGCACCCCACCACTCGCGCCACGATTGAACACCGCGTTGGCCGATGCTGCGGGCATTTTCGGAGGGCGCCCTTGAGCGATGATGTAGGACGCCGCTACCGCCTGACTGTGGGCCCCACCCAGCGACAGGGGAAGCTGGCCGGTCACCACAACCGTTGGCTCCGGGAACAGCGTTGCCAGGCTTTCGTCTTCACCCTTGAACGCCACCCTAAGGCTGATGCGCAAATTGCTGCCGGCCACCACACTCTGAAGGAGCGTGCGCTCCAGCGACACCCGCAAGCCTTGGGTAAGGTCACCGGAAGAAACCGTACTACTGGCCAGCAGATGCGCCTGCTCACCAGCCGTCGTGCGGAATGTTGCCCGCCACCAGTAACGTTGGCCCACTGCGATTCGTGGCCATGGCACGACCTGGGCATGAGCGTTGCCGACGAACGTCGCCAGGTTCAGCTCCGATGTTCCATTGGTTTGCGGAATGATGGGTGTAGGCAGCGGGCCTGCACCCACCAACTCATTGATCAGGTTGGCCACGGCGCTGCTGGAGCGACCACTCTGCGCGGCAACATACGAAACGACCAACCGTCCAGCCCCAAGGGTTACGGCCTGATCCTGTGGCACATCGAATACCAGGTTCTCTCTGCGCGAAACGACCACCTGGGTCTGCTGCCCAGAAAGCGTCCGACCACTGGCCAAGGTCAGACGCCACGTCAATGTGACCGACTCGCCTACGGCCAACCTGCCGGTCGACACGATCACTGCGGTCGTCGTCGTAAGGAGTGCGGCAAGATCAATGGTCGATCTGGGCAAATCCAGAGACTCATCTTCGAACTGTGGCGGGTCAAGCAGGCCTGCGGTTCGTTCTACCAAAAATAGCCCACGCCTCGACCAGGTACTGGGATTGTGCGTCTCGTCATGAGGACGATAGATAACGACGACTTCAGCTTTATCAGGAAGACCTTGCAGATCCGCAGGCCCGACCAGAATAGTGACCGGACTTCCGACGTCATTCACGCTCTCAAGCAAACGGGTGACCAAGCGCCCCCCCACCGAAAGGGTGACGGTATCGAACAACGCCATGCCCTCGTAAGGCGGCACTTCAAACGTCACCCCATTATCGATGTCACTTGCGCCGATGACACCCGGGTTACCCAGGTTTGCCGTTACCGGTAGTAGCTTGTCATGCTCGGGTGTGCTCGGATCCGGGTCAAAGCCACCCGGTGCCAGCAAGTCAATCTTGACAGTCAACCGGGGGGTTTCTTCTTCATTTTGGGAAACGGGCCGGAGAATCCTTGCGTACAACTCGTAGATGCCACTCTCCTGCCCGCCAAGCAAGCTGTATACCTGTGCTGGCTTAATGTAAAAAGGCACGAAGCTTTCATCGGCTTGTGTGATGGTTCCTGAAGCGACTTCTACTCCACCAAGCATGACCGTATACGAACTGTTCTGCATGTTCAGAAAGGGCTGAATAATACACAGCAATCCGTTGATATTGGTGGTCATCATTCCGAGGTTGATACCGCCCATCACGGTAGGCGTGTGAACATCGAGTATCAAGCCGGATGGGTAAATCTTTTTCAGATCACTCGTGACCCCGGATGAAGGAATGTTATTGAGCTTGTTGATCAGCTCCAGGTCGAGCGGGGACAGTATCGGGAAGTTCTCTACGCTGGTCACAATTGCTCTCCTGCTGCAAATAAGATAGTTCGCAAGGCCATTGATTCCACCTCACCTAAACATCACATCTGGCAAAGATACCAGGGGTTTTACGTACCCATGGCAACCTCATGCCGGGAGTCTAAGTACCCCATTACGTTTGAGAAAGATCTACCCGTTCGATTTGAACAACGCCGGGAGCACAGTGCCTCCAGCTGTGGGAATCTGAGCAAAATTGGGTGTCGCGACACTCAAGTTCACAGCGTACGCGTTGTTCCCCGTAGCGTTATTCGACGACCAATAATTACCGGCTGGCCATTTCAATAAGCTTGGCACACTACCGAACGGGTCGGATTCGCCCTGGTATTGATTCCAGAACTGCCTTATTTCATTGATGGACAATGCATTCAGGTCTGGGCGCAAGGGGTGCTGAGCATTAGAGTCCCAGTAGGCGTTCTCGACCAGATAGACCAACCGCACACCCGAGAACTCAATGTGGTAATGGACATTTCTGTTTAGCTGGTCCGTCACTGAGATCAAAGAAGATCCATTACCCGTCGCTGTCACGTTCCCTTGCTGGTCGACAATGGCAACCTCAGGCACTGAAGATTTGTAGACGTAGGGAGGGCTTCCTCCCGTGGCCTGGCGACGGTACTGTGCATTGGAACTGGATGGCGGCAAGCCCGGTGCCCGCTCAGTCCAGATGATGTAGTTGCTGACTGCCTGCTTGCGAGGACTCATGTCAATGTTCAACGATGATGAAGTTGCCATTACAGTGAACTCCAATGGGTGAGTTATATACATCGATCCATTTCCGCTGCATGACCTGACGCAGCGCCGTCTGAGGTTTGGTCATCAGCCGCGCAGAATCATCACGCGCCATCGTTGCCCATCAACGCCCTAGCCTCAGGATCCATTAGTCCCCGCCGCCTACGGCTGCACAACTGTCAAATCTGTCAGCTATGCAACCGAAGGCGGCCATGCTAAACACCTGGCACTGAAGATTTCCCTGCACTGGCCGACAACCTGCTCACAGCATCCCGCATGGCCGCTTGCCAGCCTTGGGGACATGATGCAACCTTGCCCGATGCGCCGCGCTCCAGCCGGCGCTCCCTGTTCAAGCGAGTCTTCGATGAAAAGCCAACCCGATGCCGCCAGCCGTGTGGCGGCCGAGGTCGTGACGCAGCTCCCCGTGCCCTCGCGGCTCGGCATGCTGCGTTTCGAACGGCTCAACGAAGCCAGCTGGGCCATGCTGTACCTCGACCCGGCCTGCGAGCGGCAGTTCGGCCTGGCCGCCGCCGACCTCTGCGCCCTGATCGGCTCGCCCTACGCCAGCCTCATGGAGCCGGAGGCGCGCTACAAACTGCATGACGAGATCCAGCTGCAACTGGCCCGGCGCGGCCACTACCGGGTGCGCTACACGCTGCATGCCGGCCCAGGGCCACTGCGCCTGCTGGAAGCCGGCGAAAGCTACAAGCAACACAACCGCCAACTGCTGCGCGGTTACCTGACGGTCATGGACGACCAGCAAGACGACGCCCCAGACCTCGACGCAAACGATCTCGAATCGCGCAACAACCGCCTGCAACTGGCCCTGCAACTCAACCAGCGCGCCCAGCAGGAGCAGCTCGAACACCTCGACCGGGTGCGCGCCCAGCAAGACCTGATCCTGCGTCTGGCCCGCCAGCGCTACAGCATCGGCAACTCGTTGCTCGAGGCCGCCGAGCTGATCACCCAGAGCGCCTGCGAGATCTACAAGGTCGACTGCGCCAGCATCTGGTACCTGAACGAGCAGCGCCTGGAGCCAATCAGCGCCTGGTACCACCACGAGCAGCAGCACCGCATGCCCGAGGCGATCGACGCCAGCCGCTTCCCCGACTACCTCGACGCCCTGCACGCCAGCCGCGCCATCGACGCCCACAACGCCAGCCACGACCCGCGCACCCGCGACATGGCCGAGCTGCTCTACCCCACCGACGACAACGCCATGCTCGATGCCAGCATCCGTATCGACGGCCAGGTGGTAGGCGTGCTGTGCCTGGAGCAGACCGGCCGGCCGCGGGCCTGGCAGTCGGACGAGATCGCCTTCGCCGGCGAGCTGGCCGACCAGTTCGCGCAAGTGATCAACAACCACAACCGGCGTACCGCCGCCAACGCCCTGCACCTGTTCCAGCGCGCGGTGGAACAAAGCGCCAGCGCCTTCCTGCTGGTCAACCGCGACGGCGTGGTGGAGTACGTCAACCCCAGCTTCACCGCCATCACCCAGTACAGCACCGAAGAAGTCCAGGGCCATCACCTGGCCGAGCTGCCGGCGCTGGAAAACCTGAGCGAGCTGCTGTTCGACTCACCCTCGAGCCTGGCCATGGGCAACAGCTGGCAAGGCGAATTCAAGAGCCGGCGCAAGAACCTCGAACCCTACTGGGGCCAGTTGTCGATCTCCAAGGTGTACGGCGACAACCGCGAGCTGACGCATTACATCGGCATCTACGAAGACGTCACCCAGACCAAGCTGGCCCAGCAACGCATCGAGCGCCTGGCCTACACCGACAACCTCACCAACCTGGGCAACCGCCCGGCGTTCATCCGCAACCTCGACGAGCGCTTCGCCCGCGACAGCAACAGCCCCATCTGCCTGCTGCTGGTGGACATCGACAACTTCAAGCGGATCAACGACAGCCTCGGCCACCAGACCGGCGACAAGCTGCTGATCAGCCTGGCCCGGCGCCTGCGCAACAGCCTGAGCAGCGGTGGCAGCCTGGCGCGCTTCGCCAGCAACGAATTCGCCGTGCTGCTCGACGACACCACCCTCGAGGACGGCCAGGGCGTGGCGCATCAGTTGCTGCGCACCCTCGACAAACCGATGTTCGTCGACAACCAGCTGATCAACGTCACCGCCTCCGTGGGCCTGGCCTGCGCGCCGCTGCATGGCAGCGACCCGGCCACCTTGATGAAGAACGCAGGCCTGGCCCTGCACAAGGCAAAAGCGAACGGCAAGCACCAGGTCCAGGTGTTCACCGAGGTGCTCAACGCCGAGGCCAGCTACAAGCTGTTCGTCGAGAACAACCTGCGCCGGGCGTTGACCCAGAACGAACTGGAAGTGTTCTACCAGCCCAAGCTGTGCCTGCGCAGCGGCCGGTTGCTGGGGTTGGAAGCGCTGCTGCGCTGGAACCACCCCGAGCGCGGCATGATCCGCCCCGACCAGTTCATCAGCGTGGCCGAAGAGACCGGCCTGATCATCCCCATCGGCAAATGGGTGGTGCGCCAGGCCTGCCGCATGAGCCAGCAGCTGCGCGAAGACGGCTTCGGCAACCTGCACGTGGCGATCAACCTGTCGCCCAAGCAGTTCTCCGACCCCGAGCTGGTCGGCTCGATCGGCAGCATTCTCAAGGAAGAAGCGCTACCGCCGCATTTGCTGGAGCTGGAACTGACCGAAGGCCTGCTGCTGGAGGCCAGCGAAGACACCCACCGCCAGCTCGACGAGCTCAAGGCCCTGGGCCTGACGCTAGCGATGGACGACTTTGGCACCGGTTACTCGTCGCTGAGCTACCTGAAGAAGTTCCCGATCGACATCATCAAGATCGACCGCAGCTTCATCAACGAGATCCCCGACAACCAGGACGACATGGAAATCACCTCGGCGGTGGTGGCCATGGCCCACAACCTCAAGCTCAAGGTGGTCGCCGAGGGCATCGAGACGCCGGAGCAGCTGGCGTTCCTGCGTCGGCACCGGTGCGACGTCGGCCAGGGCTACCTGTTCGACCGGCCGATCCCAGGGCGCGAGCTGGGCGAGAAACTGCGCCGCTATCCGCGTGGGCCGGTGGCCTGACAGCGGCACAAACCTCGGGCACTATAGACACCATCACTTGCCTTCTGGGGCTGCTACGCAGCCCTTTCGCGACACAAGGCCGCTCCTACAGAAGTGCGCGATCTGCTGTAGGAGCGGCCTTGTGTCGCGAAAGGGCCGCAAAGCGGCCCCAGGTTGTTGAACATCAAAAATGAGGAACGGCCATGGTCCTGCGTTCGGAAATCCTGGTGAACAAAAACGTCCTGCCCACTGCGGAACAGGCCCTGCCTGGCCGTGAAACCCCGATGACCCTGCCCGAATTCCACTACGTGTTCGAAGGCACCCCGCTGCTGGGCCCATTCTTCGAAGGCGACATCGACTTCGCGATCTTCGCCCTGGGCTGCTTCTGGGGCGCCGAGCGTCGCTTCTGGCAGCGCGAGGGCGTGGTCAGCACCGTGGTCGGCTATGCCGGTGGCTTCACCCCCAACCCTACCTACGAAGAAGTCTGCTCGGGCCTGACCGGCCACACCGAAGTGGTGCTGGTGGTGTTCGACAAGAACAAGGTCAGCTACCGCGACCTGCTGACGATGTTCTGGGAGCTGCATAACCCCACCCAAGGCATGCGCCAGGGCAACGACATCGGCACCCAGTACCGCTCGGCGATCTACTGCACCTCGCCGCAGCAACTGCAAGAAGCCAAGGCCAGCCGCGACGCGTTCCAGGCCGAACTGAGCAAGGCCGGCTTCGGCGCAATCACCACCGAGATCGACCAGGCACCAACCGTTTACTTCGCCGAGGCCTACCACCAGCAATACCTGGCCAAGAACCCCGATGGCTATTGCGGTATCGGCGGCCTGGGCGTGTGCCTGCCACCCAGCCTGCAAGGGAACTGAGCCATGATCCTGTTCCATTCGCCGCTGTCGCCGTTCGTGCGCAAGGTGATGATCGTGCTGCACGAGACCGGCCAACTGGGCGCTGTCACCCTGCAAGGCGTGAACATCAGCCCGGTCAGCGGCGACGAGCAGCTCAACCAGGGCAACCCGATCGGCAAGATCCCCGCGCTGCGCCTGGACGACGGCAGCGTGCTGCATGACAGCCGGGTGATCTGCGAGTACCTCGACAGCCGCCATGTCGGCAACCCGCTGCTGCCCCGCGAAGGCTCGGCGCGCTGGCGCCGGCTAACCCTCGCGTCCCAGGCCGATGCAATCATGGATGCCGCCGTGGCCTCGCGCTACGAAACCTTCCTGCGCCCGGCGGACAAGCAGTGGGACGGTTGGGTCGAGGCCCAGGGCGAAAAGATTCGCCGCAGCCTGGCCAATCTTGAACAGGAGCACCTGGCCGAGCTGGCGTCGGGGTTCGATCTTGCAGCGATTGGCGTGGCCTGTGCGCTGGGGTATCTGGACCTGCGTCAGCCTGAGTTCGGTTGGCGTGAAAAGCAGCCAGGGCTGGCGGCGTGGTATGCCGAAGTGTCGAAACGGCCGTCGATGGTGGCTACAGCGCCGGTAGCCTGAACCACCGCTGGCGAGGGCTTCGCCCTCGCCAGCGGCACAAGGCCGCTCCTACAGGGGCACGCGAACCCCTGTAGGAGCGGCCTTGTGCCGCGAATGGGCTGCAAAGCAGCCCCCCAGCCTCACCTCGATGGCACAGAAAACAACTGCGCAATCCTGAGCGCCAACCACCGCCCAATCTCCCGATCCTCCCTCATCCCAACCTCCCCACCCGCGACCAGTCCAGCCGCCGGGTCAGCACCATGAACACCCCCAGCAGCCCGAAGCACAGCAGCGAGCCCATCAGCAGCGCATAGTCCTCCGCACTGAGCAGCCCATAGAGCATCGCGTACAACGCCGCCAGCCCCACTGCAAAACCAACTCCGCGCCCCAGGCTGTGCAACACATGGCTCAGGTAGAAGCCGATCAGCAGCACACAACCCGACGCCGACAGCCCATAGGCCAGCCCGAACCCCAGGTGTTCCGACAGCGACAGCAGCAACAGGTAGAAGAACGCCAGCGCCACACCCACCAGGATGTACTGCACCGGATGCACGCTGAGGTTCTTCAGCACCTCGAACAGGAAGAAGCCGGCAAAGGTCAGGGCGATGAACAGCAGCGCATACTTGATCGCCCGCTCGCTCTTGAGGTACTGGTCCACCGGGTCGATGAAGCTGACGCCAAAGGCGCGTTCGTTGAAGTCGCCGCATTGCTGGGCGGTCGCGCACTGGCGCAGCGCGTCTTCCAGGTTGGTGGCGAACCACGAGGTCTGCCAGTGGGCGCTGAAGCCCTTGTCGTCGATGGCCCGGCGGCTGGGCAGGTAGCTGCCGACGAAGCTTGGGTGCGGCCAGTTGGCGCGCATGTCCACCGTGCTGCTGCGGCCCACGGGCAGCACGCTGAGCTGGCCGGTGCCGAGCAGGGCAAGCTCGAAGGCGTAGTTGAACTCGCGAGCTTGCTGGTCGGCCAGCTGCGGCAGGGCCACGTGCACACCGCCACGCAACCACTCAACCCCACTCCCCGCCTCGAACGGCAGGCGCTGGTCGTCGATCTGCAGCTCCAGGCCATTCTCGATGCCACGGATATCGCTGATGCCTACCATCAGGAACGGCTTGTCGAAGCGGTAGTCGTCGTAGTCCTTGTCGATCCCCCAGCGCTCTGGCAGCTTGAAACGGCCGCTGACCTGGCTCTTGGCGTGGAACAGGCGGGCCTGGTAGATGCCCCGGGCGCGCACCTCGGTGTCGACGCCCATGTCCATGGCGAAGGTTTCCGGGAGGAAGTACAGGTAGCCGCTGACGGTGCTGGTTTGCTGCACGCTCTTGCCGTCCTTGTCGATCCAGCGCCGCTCGTACTTGCGGTACGGCACCACCAGCAGCGGGCCGCTGATCATCTGGTCGAAGCTGGAGCTGGCGGCGATCTCGCCGAGCACGTTGTTGCGCAGTTGCTGGCGTTCGTCGATCAGCCCGCCAATCATCAGCAGGGGGATCAGCAGCAGCAGGATCAGCACGGCGATCAGGCCGAGCTTGAAACCGAGGGTCTTGTTCATGGGGTAGGGCTCCGTGTGCGATGGCGGCAGTGTCTGCCCGCCGCGTGGAGCCCTCAGGGAGGGAATGTGGAGATTGTGTGGAGATCTACGGTCGAGGTGGGAGCACTGTCTTGCACAGGCCTTCTGTAGGAGCGGCCTTGTGTCGCGAAAGGGCCGCATCGCGGCCCCAGGCTTCTATAGGGCATTCACGATTGCTGGGGCTGCGATGCAGCCCTTTCGCGACACAAGGCCGCTCCTACAGATGACATGCAAACTTCAGGGTGGGGCTTGCCGGCGAACGGGGTGCGAAGCGCCCCCGGCGATTCAACCGACCCGCCGCGCCGGCAGCCACAACCTCACCCGCACCCCGCCCTCGACGTTATCCACCGCCAACGCCCCACCATGCAGCTGCATCACCTCATCGACGAAGTTCAGCCCCAGCCCGGTGCTCTTGCGCCCGGTCCCAGGCCGGGGCAGTGAATAGAACCGCTCGCTGACCCGCCCCAGGGCGTACTCGGGAATCGCCTGCCCCTGGTTGAACAGGCTCAGCGCCACTCGCTCGCCTGCGCGCTCCAGCTCGAACAGCAACGCGCCCCCTGGCGGGGTGAAGTCCAGGGCATTGTCGAGCAGGTTGGCCAGCGCCTGGCGCATCAGGAACGGGTCGCACCACAGGCGGATATCCACAGGCACCCGCTGGCGCACCTGCAGGCCGGCAGCGTCGATCCGCGCGGCGTGGACCAGCAGCAACTCATCGACCAGTGCCGCCAGCGCCACCTGCTGCTCGTCTTCCAACGCTTGCATCTGCTCGACCCGGGCCAGGTTGAGCAGGCGCTCGATCATCTGCTGCAAGCGTTCGCTCTCACGCTCGATATTGCCGGCGAAGCGCGCCCGCTGATCCGCCGGCATATCGCCCTGGAGCAACTCCGAGGCACCACGAATCGCCGCCAGCGGGCTCTTCAGTTCGTGGGTGAGGGTATGCACGTAGCGCTCGACATAGGCCTTGCCCTCCAGCTGCGTGCGCATGCGCTCCACCGCCGTGGCCAGTTGCAGCAGCTCGCCGCCCTTGTAGTGCGGCAAGGCGGCGCGCTCGCCCTCGCTCACCGCCTGGGCGTAGTGGGTTAGGCGGCGCAGCGAGCGGGTCAGCCACCACGACAGCGCAGCCCCCACCAGCAAACCGAGCACGATCAGCCCAAGCCCCAGGGTCAGCAGGCGCTGCTCGGAGCGGTCGATGTACGGTTGCAACGAACTGTTGGGCTTGGCCACCGTGACCACGCCGATGATCCGCCCACCATCGAGGATCGGCGCCGCCACGTGCATCACCGAGGTGCTTTCGTCATTCGGGTCGCTGCGGGTCGAACGCGCGCCATACTCACCGCGCAGGGTCAGGTAGACATCGTTCCAGCGCGAGTAGTCCTTGCCCAGGGCCTGGCCACTGGAGTCGAGCAGCACGATGCCCTTGGCATCGGTGACGTAGATGCGATGGCTGACCTGGTTCTTCGCCAGGCCCCAGATCTGCGCGCTGGGGCGGCGCTCGCCATAGGATTGCAGCACCTGCGACAGCCGGCTCTGGTCCAGCGTGCCGTTCTTCACCTCATCGTGGAGGATCTCCGCCAGCAGGTTGGCGGTGTCCACCAGTGTCTCTTCCGACGACTGGCGCACCACCGGGCGAATCTGCTCACGCACGGTGTTGAGCAAAAAATAGCCAGCCAACCCGACGAACAGGAAGTACACCAGGAAGATCCGGATCCCCAGGCGCATCAGGCATGCTCCGGGCTGTAGCTGTAGCCCAGGCCGCGGTGGGTCTGGATCGGCTCGGCGGCGGCAGCGACCTGGCGCAGTTTGGCGCGCAGGCTCTTGATGTGGCTGTCGATGGTGCGCTCGTAGCCCACATCCGACGCCACGCCCAGGCCATCGAGCAACTGCTCGCGGCTGAACACCCGGCGCGGTTGTTCGAGCAGGCATTGCAGCAGCCGGAATTCGTGGCGGGTGAGCGCCAGGGGCTGGCCACGGTAGACGATGCGCATGGCCAGGGTGTCGAGCTGGAACGGCGTGTTGTCTGCGGCCGGCTCGCTGCGCGGCGCCATGCGCTTGAGGATCGCCCGTACCCGCGCCGCCACCTCGCGCGGGCTGAAGGGTTTGACCACGTAGTCGTCGGCGCCAATCTCCAGGCCCAGCACGCGGTCGATCTCGGCATCGCGGGCGCTGAGGAACATCACCGGCACGTCACTGAAGCGGCGCAGCTGGCGGCAGGTTTCGAAGCCGCTGATATCGGGCAGGCCGATGTCGAGAATGACCAGGTCTGCCGGGTGCGCGCGTTGCTGCTCGACCGCGGCGCTGCCGAGGGTTACCCACTCGGTGCTGTGGCCGTCGGCTTGCAGGGCGTAGACCAGGGTGTCGGCGATGGCGGATTCGTCTTCGACGATGAGGATGTGGGGCATGGCGTCCGGCCTTGCTGGGGGCAAAGCTGGATTCTTAGGCGATTCAGCGGCGGTGGCAAGCAGCGGGATGTGGGATGTGCGCACCGGCCTCTTCGCGGGCAAGCCCGCTCCCACAGGGATCGCAAAACCCTGTGGGAGCGGGCTTGCCCGCGAAAAGGCCGGTGAGGTTACTGAAGAATCAGCAGCTCGGCGTGCCCGCCGTGAATTTCTTCGCCGGGTTCACCGCCGCCTTGAACTTCTTCAGCGCCTTGGACCCCACCAGTAGCGGGTACCTGAAGTTGCTGCGGTCCACCAGGTTGACCTCCACCGTGCGCTTCACATCGCCCAGGCACAGTTCCAGGTCGATCACCGGGCGATGCGAGAGCGCAGGCGCTTCTTCTTCCTCGTCTTCGTCGGCGCGGTTCTTGATCTTGCTGATGCGCGACACCTCATGCTCGTAGACCTTGTTACTGGCGTCCTCGGTTGCCAGGCGGAAACGCACCCACTCGTTGCCGTCACGGGTGAACAGCTCGATATCCTTGGCCGACAGCGACGCGGTGTAGGCACCGGTGTCCATCTTGGCTTTCAGGGTTTCGCCGATTTCCGGCAGTTTGATGTTCTCGTAACGGCCGTAAATCGTCGGTTCGGCGGCCATCACCGGCAGCGCCAGGAGGGACAGCAGGGCAAGCAGGGGTTTCACGGGGCAGGCTTCCTTGAGGGGGTCAGTGCTTAGACTGTGCGGGCAGGATAGGTTCGCCGCCACAGGTTAAACAACATAATGTGAAACATTTGTCCCAGCTAATGGACGTACGACGTTTGGCGTAGGCCCCCGGGCTGCTTATCATTGCCCCCCGTACCTTCCACACAACAAGAGCTCCCCTATGCGTCGCCTGCTGACCGGCATCCTCACCACCCTCCTGCTGCTGCTCAACACCCTGGTGATGATCGGCCCGCTGCTGGTCTTTGCCCTGCTCAAACTGGTGCTGCCCGGCCGTGGCCGCGACTACGCCTCCGCCGGGGTGATGTGGATGGCCGAAACCTGGTCGGAAGTCGACAAGGCCATTTTCGCCCTGTGCATCCCCACCCAATGGGACATCCGTGGCGTCGACACCCTGCGCCAGGACACCTCGTACCTGTGCATCAGCAACCACCAGACCTGGGTCGATATCCCCGCATTGATCGAAAGCCTCAACCGCCGGGTGCCGTTCTTCAAGTTCTTCCTCAAGAAGGAGCTGATCTGGGTACCGCTGCTGGGCCTGGCCTGGTGGGGGCTGGATTACCCGTTCATGAAGCGCTACAGCAAGGCCTTCCTGGAGAAACACCCGCACCTCAAGGGCAAGGACCTGGAGATCACCAAGGCCGCCTGCGAGCTGTTCAAGCGCCAGCCGGTGACCGTGGTCAACTACCTCGAAGGCACGCGCTTTACCGAGGCCAAGCACGCCCAGCAACAGTCGCCGTACCGCCACTTGCTCAAACCCAAGGCCGGCGGGGTAGCCTTCGTGCTGGCGGCGCTGGGCGAGCAGCTCGACGCGTTGCTCGATGTGACCATCGTCTACCCCGGCAACAAGGCCCCGGGGTTCTGGGATTTGCTCAATGGCAGCATCAGCCGGGTGATCATCGACATTCGCGTACGCGAGCTGGACCCGGCGCTGTGCGCGGGTGATTACGAGAACGACCCGGCGTTCCGCCAGACGGTGCAGGCGTGGGTCAACCAGCTGTGGCTGGAGAAGGACCAGCGGATCGAGCAACTGCGCGCCGAGATGCGCTGAACCCTCCGGCCCTATCGCGGGGCAAGCCCGCTCCCACGGCACCTGTGGGAGCGGGCTTGCCCCGCGATAGGGCCAGCAAAACCTCTACAATTTGCCGATTAAAATCCAGATTAATAATCGACATTAGCAACTCTTTGTTTGTCAGCCTCCACTTGAGTGGATAAAAATCGGTCAATCACAACTACAAAAACGCCAGGATCGACCGATGGCAACTTCCCCCTGCTCCACCCCCGTGCAACTGCGCCGTGTCCTGGGCCTGCCCGCCCTGGTGTTCTTCGGCCTGGTGTACATGGTCCCACTGACCATCTTCACCACCTACGGCATCGTCACCGAACTCACCGGTGGCCGCACCGCCGGCGCCTACCTGGTCACCCTGCTGGCCATGCTGTTCACCGCCACCTCCTACAGCTTCATGGTCAAGCGCTTCCCGGTTGCGGGCTCGGCGTACTCGTACACCAACATGGCGTTCGGCCCCAACGTGGGCTTTCTCGCCGGCTGGTCGCTGCTGCTCGACTACCTGTTCATCCCGATGATCAACTACCTGCTGATCGGGCTGTTCCTCAACATCGCCTTCCCGGCCATCCCGGCCTGGACCATCGTGCTCGCCTCGATCGCCCTGGTGACGGTGCTCAACGTGGTCGGTATCCACTCGGTGGCCAAGACCAGCAACCTGATCGTCGGCGCGCAGATCGTCTTCATCGGGGTGTTTGTCGCCCTGTCGTGCCAAGGTTTGGCCGGGCAGCCGGTAGACCTGCTGGCGCCGCTGCGCGGTGACGGCAGCGCACCGGGCTTCGGCGCGTTGATGGCGGGGGCGGCGGTGCTGTGCCTGTCGTTCCTTGGGTTCGATGCGGTGTCGACCCTGGCCGAAGAGTGCAAGGACGCCCGCCGCGACGTGCCCCGGGCGATCATCCTCACCACCTTGTTGGCCGGCGTGCTGTTCACCGTGCTGGCCTACGTCAGCCAGCTGGTGCTGCCGGGCAGCAGCTTCGCCAACGTCGACGCCGCCGCCAACGAAGTGATGATGAAAGCGGGCGGGCAGTTCCTGGCCAACTTCTTCACCGCCGCCTTCGTCGCCGGCAGCCTGGGTTCGGCCCTGGCTTCGCAGGCGGCGGTGTCGCGCATCCTGTTCACCATGGGCCGCGACCGGGTGCTGCCACAGCGCAGCTTCGGCTACCTGTCGCCACGCTTCGGCACGCCGGTGTTCGCCATCGCGCTGGTGTCGGCGTTCTCGCTGCTGGCGCTGGTGATCGACCTGGCCACCCTCGCCTCGTTGATCAGCTTTGGCGCACTGGTGGCGTTCTCGGCGGTGAACCTGGCGGTGGTGAAAACGCACCTGGTGAACCAAAGCGCGCATCGCAACCTCAAGGGGTTGCTGCGCTACGGCGCGGTGCCGTTGGTGGGGTTGGGGCTGACATTGTGGCTGTGGACCAGCCTGTCGGCGCTGACGCTGGTGATCGGGTTGTGCTGGTTTGCCTTAGGGTTAGCGTACCTGGCCGTGTTGACCGCCGGCTTCCGCCGGCCGGTGCGCCTGGTGGACTTCACCGAAGCCGCCTGACTCGCACAGTGCTGCTTTTTTGTAGGAGCGGCCTTGTGCCGCGAAAGGGCCGCGCAGCGGCCCCGGCAATGTTACAGGCTGCCGAAAACCTGGGGCCGCTTTGCGGCCCTTTCGCGACACAAGGCCGCTCCTACAAGGATCGTGTCAGGCCGTTAGACCGATGGCTGAGCCAACGGCGCTGGCGTCGCCCACAGGCTGCCCAGGTTCTGCAACAGCGACCCGGCAATGCCCTGCTGCCCCAGGTACTGCAGGATCAGCGGCGCGAACTGGCCGATCATCCCGGTATCCATGCCCAGCGCCTTGAAGGCGTTATCCAGGTCGTTGCGGTTCTGCACCTCGCCGCCCAACGCATTGCCCAGGGGCGATTCGTTCTTGCCGTTGCCCAGCAACTGCCCCAGGCCGCTCAAACCGCCCAGCGCGCTGTTGCCCGACAACAGGTCCAGCCCCGGCACGGCCTGGGTCAGCTGGCCATAGTCATCGCCGCTGAGGTTGTTGCGCGCCAGCCCCAGCATCGCCCCTGCCCCACCGATGGCCTGCTCGGGGGTGATCTTCAATTCGCTGCCCAGGCTGTTGAGCAGGTTGGCCTGTGCCGCCGGCGCCTGCACCTGGCCGGTCTGTGGCAGACTCTGCGTGGCCGACACCGCATTGGCGACATCGCTGAGGTTGAAGGCGAACACCGGGCTTGCGGCCAGGGTCATCAGGGTTGCCAGGGTGAATGCTTTCATCGGTAGGGACCTCGGCGGCCGGAATGGCCGGGAAACGAGGCGTTGGACTGGTGGCACGGGGCTTTGTTCCGGGCCGGCCATCGGGGTTCGGCTTACAGCCCTGTCGCTGGCAAGCCCGCTGCCACAGGGGACCGCGAACGCTCTCCGTAGGAGCCGGCTTGCCGGCGATGGGCCGCACAGCGGCCCCTGTTGCGTCAATGTGGCCGATAGAAGCTCGAGGCCGGCACCTGCCGCAACGCGCCCACCAATGCATCGATCTGCCCCCAGGCCACCGTCAGGTGTTGCAGGCTGGAGGCTTGCAGCTTGCTCAGCTCGCCCTCGGGTGCCAGCGCTTGGGCGTGGTAGCCGTCGGTATAGGCAATGAACATGAAATGGCAGACATTCATCAGCACTTCCTCGATGGGCACGGCGCCTTCGAGGATGGCGGTGGAGAGGGATTGGCCAGGTGGGTGTTCGAATTTGGCGTGGAGGTCTTCGGGTGGGTCGGGAACGATTTTTTTCATGGCAGTCACTCGTGAGGTTGAACTGCTCCCGTCCGTTTCCACACGTAGGGTGGCAGTTGTACACGAGGTGGAAAACCGGTCACGAGCAACCCGGTAGGCCGTAGGGCCTCCCGTGTACAACTGCCATAGCGACAGCCACTTCGTGAGAGCCGGGTTTCCACACCCGATCGCTGAACCGACAGCGACCGGGAGAGCCTAGTGGGCAGGATTTCCCCGGACAATCAGACGTGAAACGACAGACTGCGTAGGGTATTTCGTAGGCTTCTGGCGGGATGTAGGAAGGTTATCCGCCGAACAGCGGGAATATTCCTGAATCTTCACAGGCATTGGGGCCGCTGCGCGGCCCATCGCCGGCAAGCCGGCTCCCACACATCAGTCCTCAGACTGGCGCTGCCCTGTGGGAGCCGGCTTGCCGGCGATGGGCTGCACAGCAGCCCCAAGGTCACGCTCAACCGGCGATCAAGCCGCGCTGAAGGTCTTGTGCGGGTCGATCACGAATTTCTTCGGCACGCCCGCGTCGAACTCGCCATACCCTTCCGGCGCCTGGTCCAGGCTGATCACCTGCACCCCCACCACCTCGGCGATGTTGATGCGGTCCCACATGATCGCCTGCATCAGCTGGCGGTTGTACTTCATGGTCGGGGTCTGGCCGGTGTGGAAACTGTGCGACTTGGCCCAGCCCAGGCCGAAGCGAATGCTCAGCGCGCCGATCTTGGCCGCAGCATCCACCGCGCCCGGGTCTTCGGTCACGTACAGCCCCGGGATGCCGATGTTGCCGGCCACGCGGGTCACCTGCATCAACGAGTTGAGCACGGTGGCCGGAGCCTCGTGCTTGGCGCCCTCATGGCCGTGGCCACGGGCTTCGAAGCCCACCGCGTCGACGGCGCAGTCCACTTCCGGTTCGCCAAGGATGTCGATGATCTGCTCGTGCAGCGGGGTGTCCTTGGACAGGTCCACCACCTCGAAGCCCTGGGACTTGGCATGGGCCAGGCGCAGCGGGTTGAGGTCGCCGACGATCACGCAGGCAGCGCCCAGCAGGCGCGCGGAAGCGGCGGCGGCCAAGCCGACCGGGCCGGCGCCCGCGACGTACACGGTGCTGCCCGGGCCGACGCCGGCCGTCACCGCGCCGTGGTAGCCGGTGGGCAGGATGTCCGACAGGCAGGTCAGGTCACGGATCTTCTCCATGGCCTTGTCGCGGTCGGGCAGTTTCAGCAGGTTGAAGTCGGCGTAGGGCACCAGCACGTATTCGGCCTGGCCGCCGGTCCAGTCGCCCATGTCGACGTAGCCGTAGGCGCCACCGGCGCGGGCCGGGTTGACGGTGAGGCAGACGCCGGTGTGCATCTCTTTGCAGGAGCGGCAGCGACCGCAGGCGACGTTGAAGGGTACCGACACCAGGTCGCCGATCTTCAGGCGTTCGACGTCACGCCCCATCTCGACGATTTCACCGGTGATTTCGTGCCCCAGCACCAGGCCGACCTGGGCAGTGGTACGGCCGCGGACCATGTGCTGGTCGGAGCCGCAGATATTGGTGGAAACCACCTTGAGGATGACCCCGTGCTCGATCTTCTTGCCGCGCGGGTCCTGCATCTTGGGGTAGTCGATCTTCTGCACCTCGACCTTGCCCGCGCCGAGATACACCACTCCACGATTACCAGACATGCTTCTTACCTCGCTTGATTTGTTTTTTTGCAGCGGTGGTGAAAGCGCCGCCATCCGTGGGCGGCATGTGTTACTGGAATGGGGGGAATTGTGGGCCTGATGGGGCGAGATGCGCTGACTGGAAGCGACAGGGAGATGCCTTTTAACGGCAGGGGAAATTGTGTGGGACCATTCGCGGGCAAGCCCGCTCCCACAGGTATTGCGCTGGACCTGAGGACAGCAAAACACCTGTGGGAGCGGGCTTGCCCGCGAAGAGGCCGGTACAGGCTATTAGAGAACGACCGTCCGATTGGCGTTGAGGAACACCCGCCGCTCGATGTGATACCCCACCGCCCGCGCCAGGGTCAGGCATTCGATATCGCGCCCCTTGGCGATCAGGTCCTCGGGGTAATGGCTGTGATCCACCACCTCGACCCCCTGGGCAATGATCGGCCCTTCATCCAGGTCGTTGTTGATGTAGTGCGCCGTGGCACCGACCATCTTCACGCCCTTGTTGTAGGCCTGGTGGTACGGCTTGGCACCCTTGAACCCAGGCAGCAGCGAGTGGTGAATGTTGATCGCACAACCATCCAGCCGGCGGCACAGCTCCGGTGACAGCACCTGCATGTAGCGGGCGAGGATCACCAGCTCCGCGCCGGACTCTTCGATCACCTGCAACACCCTGCGCTCCTGCCCCGGCTTGTCGTTGGGGTCGAGGGCAAAGTGGTAGTAGGGGATCTTGTGCCAGTGCGCCAGCGGTTCGAGGTCGGGGTGGTTGGACACCACCGCCACCACGTCCATGGCCAGCTGGCCAATGCGCTGGCGGTACAGCAGGTCGTTCAGGCAATGATCGGCCTTGGATACCATGATCACCACCTTGGGGCGATGATTCGGGGCGGTCAGTTCGAAGGCCATGCCGAACGCTTCGCTGCGCTCGGCCAGCCCCGCACGCAAGGCATTCTCGTCAAAGCCATCGGGGGCGCGGAACTCCACGCGAATGAAGAACCGCCCCGACAGCCGGTCATCGAAGGAATGGTGCTCGGTGACGTAGCAGCGCTGCTCGTAGAGATGACGCGTCACCACATCGACCGTGCCGAGCATGCTCGGGCAGTCGGCAGTGAGAATCCAGGTGTCCGGTGCCCGACTCATGTTCTGTGCTCCTCAGGCTTCGATGGCCAGGCCGTATTCGGCCGATGCGTCCTGCAGCCACAGCCACCAGTAATCGGAGAAGCTGCGGCGAATCATCAGCTCCCAGGTGTCTTCGGCGGTGCGGCGGATCACCAGTTGCGACTTGGCGAACACGGTGCCGACGGCCTTGCCCACCGGGAAGTTGTTCGGATGCACATCATAGCTGGTGGATTTCATCAGCACGTCGCGCACGTTCGGGCCGCGCAGCTCCAGCAGCGTTTGCCCGCCGCTGACGTTGACCACCTGGATGTGCTGGCCATCGAGGGCGTCGCGCAGCTTCTGCTCCACGGCCAGTTCCTGGCCGCCGGGCACGATCAGCAGGTACTCGTCCGGGCCCATCCATTGCAGCGAGGTGTCGCCGTTGGCGACCACGGTCAGGGCCACCGGCAGCTCCAGGCCCAGGGCCTTGTGCACGGCGCCGGCGAAGGCCGGGTCGTGGCCGTCACCACGAATGGTCAGGTGACCGAGGAATTTCTTTTCGCGCAGGGTGACGCCTGCGTTCTTGCGGCCCTTGCCGACCAGGCTGGCCAGGTCGGCGTGGTGCAGCGGCGACTGGGCCTTGGCATCGGAGCCGGGGTTTTGCTGGAAGACGTTGATAGCGCTCATTTCTTACCTGCCTTGAATTCTGTAGGTCACAAACGGTGCTGCGGCAAGCGGTGCACTCTGTGGGAGCGGGCTTGCCCGCGAATGCGATGGTGGATTCACCGCCCTCTTCGCGGGCAAGTCGCAGCGGCGAACCGCCACTCCCACAGGGACCTCATTGCCAACCGGTACCGTTTGCCTTCCGGGGCCTTAAACGTTCTGCCGCTCACCCTTCGGATCGAAGAACACCGCGGACACGATCTCCGCCTCGATCACGCTGCCATCGGCCTGTGGCGAGTAAACCCGCTCGCCCATACGCTTGAGGCCGCCCTTGACCACGCCCATGGCGAACGAATAGCCCAGGGAGTTGGCCGCGTAGCTGGAGGTGACGTGGCCGACCATGTCCATCGGGATCGGTTGCTTGGGGTCGAACACCAGCTGGGCGCCCTCGGGCAGCCACACGGTGGGGTCGACCGGTTTGAGGCCCACCAGCTGCTTGCGGTTGTCACGCAGGCAGTCTTCGCGGTTCATGCCGCGCAGGCCGATCCACGAGAACGGTTTGTTGCGCCCCACGCACCAGCTCATGTTCAGGTCGTCCGGGTTCATCGAGCCATCGGTGTCCTGGCCAACGATGATGAAACCCTTCTCGGCGCGCAGCACGTGCATGGTCTCGGTGCCGTACGGGGTCAGGTTGTACTTTTTACCCGCCTCGATGATCTGCTCCAGCACACCCATGGCGTAGTTGGCCTGCACGTTCACTTCGTACGACAGCTCGCCGGTGAACGAGATGCGGAACACCCGGGCCGGCACGCCGCCAACCAGGCCTTCCTTCCAGGTCATGAACCCGAAGGCTTCCTTGTCCATGTCGATGTCGGTCAGCTCGCTGAGCAACTTGCGGCTGTTGGGGCCGGACAGGGTCATGGTGGCCCAGTGGTCGGTGACCGAGGTGAAGTACACCTTCAGCTCCGGCCATTCGGTCTGGTGGTACAGCTCCATCCACTGCAACACGCGGGCGGCGCCGCCGGTGGTGGTGGTCATGATGAAGTGGTTGTCACCGACGCAGGCGGTCACGCCGTCGTCGAAGACCATGCCGTCTTCCTTGCACATCAGGCCGTAGCGGGCCTTGCCCACGTCGAGCTTGGTCCAGGCGTTGGTGTAGATGCGGTTGAGGAACTCGCGCGCGTCCGGGCCCTGGATGTCGATCTTGCCCAGCGTGGAGGCGTCCAGCAGGCCGACGCTGTCACGCACGGCCTTGCACTCGCGGGCCACGGCGGCGTGGATGTCTTCGCCCGGCTTGGGGAAGTACCACGGGCGCTTCCACTGGCCGACGTCCTCGAACTCGGCGCCGTTCTTCACGTGCCAGGCATGCAGGGCGGTGAAGCGTACCGGTTCGAACAGGTGGCCACAGTGCCGGCCCGCTACCGCGCCGAAGGTCACCGGCGTGTAGTTGGGGCGGAACATGGTGGTGCCCATTTCCGGGATGGTGATGCCGATCGAACGGGCGGCGATGGCCAGACCGTTGATGTTGCCCAGCTTGCCCTGGTCGGTACCGAAGCCCAGCGCGGTGTAGCGCTTGACGTGCTCGACCGACTCGAAGCCTTCGCGGGTGGCCAGTTCGATACCGGCGGCGGTCACGTCGTTCTGCTGGTCGACGAACTGCTTCGGCCCTTTGCTGCCCTTGTCGTGCGGCACCTGGAACAGTGCCACGGTGGCCTCTTCCTTGCGCGCCACGGTTTTCGGCAGGGTGCCGACGGTGGCTTTGAAGCCCGCTTCGGTGGCTGCGCGAACGCCGCCTTCGAAGCCGTCTGCGATCACATCACCCAGCGCGTAGACGCCATGCACGCCACCCACGCACTCGCGTTTCTGGGGCGCATCGCCCGGCACGAAGCCAAGGATGTCGTCACGCCATACCGGGCGACCGCCCAGGTGCGAAGCGAGGTGAACGATCGGGCTGTAACCGCCGGAGGTGGCGATCAGGTCGCACTCGAGGGTTTCGCCAGGGCTGGTGACCTTGTGCGCTTGCACATCGATGGCGGCCACCCGGGCGCCGGTGACGTGCTTGCTGCCCTTGGCCTCGATCACGGCGCTGGAGGTGAGAATGCGAATGCCCTTGGCACGCGCTTCCTCGACCAGCGAGCCGCGCGGGTTGTGGCGGGCGTCGGCGATGGCGACCACCTGCAGGCCGGCGTCGTGCCAGTCGAGCGCAGCGCGGTAGGCGTGGTCGTTGTTGGTCGACAGCACCAGCTTGCGGCCCGGCGCCACGCCGTAGCGGCGTACGTAGGTGGACACTGCACCGGCCAGCATGTTGCCCGGCACATCGTTGTTGCCATACACCAGCGGGCGCTCGTGGGCGCCGGCAGCCAGCACCACACGCTTGGCGCGCACACGGTGCACGCGGTGGCGCACCTGGCCGATCGGGGCACGGTCACCCAGGTGGTCGGTGAGGCGCTCGTGAATGGTCAGGAAGTTATGGTCGTGGTAGCCGTTGACCGTGGCGCGTGGCAGCAGTGTCACTTCCGGCAGGCTTTCCAGCTCTTTCACCACGGCGTTGACCCAGTCGGCGGCGGGCTTGCCGTCGAGGGTTTCGCGCGAATCGAGCAGGCTGCCGCCGAACTCTTCCTGTTCGTCGGCCAGGATCACCCGGGCACCACTACGGGCGGCGGCCAGGGCAGCGGCCAGGCCGGCAGGGCCGGCGCCGACGATCAGCACATCGCAGTGCTGGTTCATGTAGTCGTAGCTGTCCGGGTCGTTCTGCAGCGGCGCACGGCCAAGGCCTGCGGCTTTGCGGATGTACTTCTCGTAGGTCATCCAGAACGATTTCGGGTACATGAAGGTTTTGTAGTAGAAGCCCGGCGGCATCATGCTGCCGCCCACCTTGCCGAGGATGCCCATGACGTCGTTGTTGACGTTCGGCCAGCCGTTGGTGCTGGTGGCTACAAGACCTGCATACAGCGCTTGTTGGGTGGCGCGCACGTTGGGGATCTGGGTGGCTTCGCTGGAGCCGATCTGCAGGATGGCGTTCGGCTCTTCGGTACCGGCGGCGATGATGCCTCGCGGGCGCGAGTACTTGAAGCTGCGGCCAACGATGTCGACGCCGTTGGCCAGCAGTGCGGCGGCCAGGCTGTCACCGGCGTAGCCTTGGTAGGTCTTGCCGTTGAAGGTGAAGTTCAGCACCTTGCTGCGGTCGATACGGCCGCCGCTGGCGAGGCGATAGGTCTGGCTCATACTTTTTCCCCTTGGCCTTTGACGGTCGACGCTGCGCTGTTCGGCTTGCCGCCTTCGGTCACTTGCGGCTTCTCGCCAATCTTGTAGGTTTCCAGAATTTCGTAGGTCACCGTGTTACGGGTGACGTTGAAGTACTGGCGGCAGCCGGCGACGTGGTCCCACAGCTCGTGGTGAATCCCGCGCGGGTTGTCGCGGTAGAACATGTAGGTGCCCCACTCCTCGTCGGAGCAGGCGCCAGGGTCGAGCGGGCGCGGGATGTGGGCCTGGCCAGAGGCGTGGAACTCTTCTTCGGAGCGCAGCTCGCCGCAGTGGGGACAGAAAATATGCAACATGACGGTGTCTCCGGTTAGTGGGCGACGGCGGCGGCGCCGTGTTCGTCGATCAGTGCGCCGTTGTAGAAACGGTCCATGGAGAACGGCGCGGCCAGTGGGTGCATTTCGCCCTTGGCCAGGCTTGCGGCGAAGACGTGGCCCGAGCCCGGGGTCGCCTTGAAGCCGCCGGTGCCCCAGCCGCAGTTGAAGAACATGTTCTTGACCGGGGTCTTGGTGATGATCGGGCAGGCGTCCGGCGAGGTGTCGACGATGCCACCCCACTGGCGGTTCATGCGCACCCGCGAGAGGTTGGGGAACATCTCGACGATGGCTTGCAGGGTGTGCTCGATCACCGGGTACGAACCGCGCTGGCCGTAGCCGACCCAGCCGTCGATACCGGCGCCGATCACCAGGTCGCCCTTGTCGGACTGGCTGATGTAGCCGTGCACGGCGTTGGACATGATCACGCTGTCGATGATTGGTTTGATCGGTTCGGATACCAGCGCTTGCAGCGGGTGCGACTCCAGCGGCAGGCGGAAGCCCGCAAGCCGGGCCATGTGCCCGGAGTTACCGGCGGTGACCACGCCGACGCGCTTGGCGCCGATGAAGCCTTTGTTGGTTTCCACGCCGATCACGGCGCCGTTCTCTTTGCGGAAACCAATCACCTCGGTCTGCTGGATCAGGTCCACGCCCAGGGCGTCGGCGGCACGGGCGTAACCCCAGGCCACGGCGTCGTGACGGGCCACGCCACCACGGCGCTGCACGGTGGCGCCGAGGATCGGGTAGCGGGTGTTCTTCGAGCAGTCCAGGTAGGGGATCTCGGCCGCGACCTGGGCAGTATTGAGCAGCTCACCATCGACGCCATTGAGCCGGTTGGCACTCACCCGGCGCTCGGAGTCACGAATGTCCTGCAAGGTGTGGCACAGGTTGTACACGCCGCGCTGGGAGAACATCACGTTGTAGTTGATGTCCTGGGACAGCCCTTCCCACAACTTCATGGCGTGTTCGTACAGGTGCGCTGACTCGTCCCACAGGTAGTTGGAACGCACGATGGTGGTATTGCGGGCGGTGTTGCCGCCGCCCAGGTAACCCTTCTCGATCACCGCCACGTTGGTGATGCCGTGCTCCTTGGCCAGGTAGTAGGCGGTGGCCAGGCCATGGCCGCCACCGCCGACGATGACCACGTCGTAGACTTTTTTAGGGGTCGGCGTGCGCCACATGCGCTGCCAGTTCTCGTGGTGGCTGAGGGAGTGTTTGAAGAGGCCGAAGCCCGAGTAGCGTTGCATGGTCGTTTACTCCACTCAGCGGTAAACAGGGAAGTCTGCGCACAGGGCGGCGACGTTCTTGGCCACATCGGCTTCGACGTCAGCGTCGCCGAGGTTGTCCAGCACATCGCAGATCCAGCCGGCCAGGGCCACGCACTGGGCCACCTTGAAGCCACGGGTGGTGACAGCCGGGGTACCGATGCGCAGGCCGGAGGTGACGAACGGCGACTGCGGATCGTTCGGTACGGCGTTCTTGTTGACGGTGATATGCGCGCGGCCCAGGGCGGCGTCGGCATCCTTGCCGGTCAGGCCCTGGCGGATCAGGCTGACCAGGAACAGGTGGTTGTCGGTGCCGCCCGAGACCACGTCGTAGCCACGGTCGATGAACACCTGGGCCATGGCCTGGGCGTTTTCGATGACTTGTTTCTGGTAGGCCTTGAAGCCAGGCTCCAGCGCTTCCTTGAAGCACACCGCCTTGGCGGCGATCACGTGCATCAGCGGGCCGCCCTGGGCGCCGGGGAATACTGCGGCGTTGAGCTTCTTTTCGATCTCTTCGTTGCTCTTGGCCAGGATCAGGCCGCCACGCGGACCGCGCAGGGTCTTGTGGGTGGTGGTGGTGACCACATCGGCGAACGGGATCGGGTTCGGGTACAGGCCAGCGGCGACCAGGCCGGCAACGTGGGCCATGTCGACGAACAGCAGCGCGCCAACCTTGTCGGCGATCTGCCGGAAGCGTGGGAAATCGAGGGTTTTCGAGTAGGCCGAGAAACCAGCGACGATCATCTTCGGCTTGTGCTCGACGGCCAGGCGCTCGACTTCGTCGTAGTCGATCAGGCCGGTGTCGGTGTTGATGCCGTACTGCACGGCGTTGTACAGCTTGCCCGACGAAGACACCTTGGCGCCGTGGGTCAGGTGGCCGCCGTGGGCCAGGCTCATGCCCAGGATGGTGTCGCCCGCTTGCAGCAGGGCCAGGTACACGGCGCTGTTGGCCGAGGAGCCGGAGTGCGGCTGGACGTTGGCGTAGTCGGCGCCGAACAGCTGCTTGGCGCGCTCGATGGCCAGCGCTTCGACCTTGTCGACGTGCTCGCAGCCACCGTAGTAGCGCTTGCCCGGGTAGCCTTCGGCGTATTTGTTGGTGAGGCCGCTGCCCTGGGCCTGCATCACGCGCTTGCTGGTGTAGTTCTCCGAGGCGATCAGCTCGATGTGATCTTCCTGGCGCTGCTCCTCGGCATTCATCGCCGCCAGCAGTGCGTCGTCGTAACCCTGGATCTGGTCTTGCTTGCTGAACATCGTGTATCTCCCGGCAGCGATCGTTTCTTGTCTGTAGAGGGACTTGTCACCCTTTGCAGCGATGGTATGACCGGGCCGGGGCACACAGATGCCTGCGCGCGCCTTGCAATGGCGCGTTTACGACATTGCTCCAGCGGCATAGATGGCCCCTTCGCGGGCAAGCCCGCTCCCACAGGTACGGCGCTGCACCCAGAGGCAGTGACAAACCTGTGGGAGCGGGCTTGCCCGCGAAAGGGCCGGGACAGGTTTCGGCTTGTATAGGCAACCCCCGAATCGATGGTTTAGAGTGCGTCCTTGCGTCGTAAAAAGGACAGGTGTCATGACCGACAACAACCAGCAATTCGCCAGCGACAACTACTCCGGCATCTGCCCCGAAGCCTGGGCCGCGATGGAAAAGGCCAACCACGGCCACGAACGCGCCTACGGCGACGACCAGTGGACCGAGCGCGCCTCGGAATACTTCCGCAAGCTGTTCGAGACCGACTGCGAAGTGTTCTTCGCCTTCAACGGCACCGCCGCCAACTCCCTGGCTTTGGCCTCGCTGTGCCAGAGCTACCACAGCGTGATCTGCTCCGAGACCGCCCACGTCGAGACCGATGAATGCGGCGCGCCGGAGTTCTTCTCCAACGGCTCCAAACTGCTCACCGCCGCCAGCGTCAACGGCAAACTGACGCCCGAGTCGATCCGCGAAGTGGCGCTCAAGCGCCAGGACATCCACTACCCCAAGCCGCGCGTGGTGACCCTCACCCAAGCCACCGAAGTGGGCACGGTGTACCGCCCCGACGAGCTCAAGGCGATCAGCACCACCTGTAAAGAGCTGGGCCTGAACCTGCACATGGACGGCGCGCGTTTCACCAACGCCTGCGCCTTCCTCGGCTGCTCGCCGGCAGAGCTGACCTGGAAAGCCGGCGTCGATGTGCTGTGCTTTGGCGGCACCAAGAACGGCATGGCGGTGGGCGAGGCGATCCTGTTCTTCAACCGCGCCCTGGCCGAGGACTTCGACTACCGCTGCAAGCAGGCCGGCCAGTTGGCCTCGAAGATGCGCTTCTTGTCGGCGCCGTGGGTGGGGTTGCTCGAGGACGGTGCCTGGATGCGCCATGGCCAGCATGCCAACCACTGCGCGCAGCTGCTGGCGTCGCTGGTCAGCGACCTGCCGGGCGTCGAGCTGATGTTCCCGGTGGAGGCCAACGGGGTGTTCCTGCAGATGCCGGAGTATGCGATCGAGGCGCTGCGCAACAAGGGCTGGCGCTTCTATACCTTCATCGGGAGCGGCGGGGCGCGGTTCATGTGCTCGTGGGATACCGAAGAAGCGCGGGTGCGTGAGCTGGCGGCAGATATCCGCGGCATCTTCGGCGCCTGACCCATCGCAATCGCCGGCAAGCTCACCCTGAAGCTTGCACGTCACCTGTAGGAGCGGCCTTGTGTCGCGAAAGGGGTGCGCAGCGCCCCCAGGATCCCGATTACACCTCAAGATCGCCGGGGCCGCTCTGCGGCCCATTCCGATCGGTCCGGCGCCCCGGCAAGGCCGCTCCTACAGAGGGCGTGTAAACGCCAAAGTGGGAGCCGGCTTGCCGGCGAAACGAGCGCAAAGCGCTCGCCTACGATTAAAGCCTGAACCCACCCATCTGCCGCGCCAGGTCATCGGCCAACCCGCGCAACGCCTGGCACTCCTCCCGGCAGCCTTGCACTTCGGCCGCCGTCTGCCGCGCCAAGTCGGATATCCCCTGCACCGTGCGGTTGATCTCCTCGGTCACCGCGGACTGCTCTTCGGTCGCCGTGGCCACTTGGTGGTTCATGTCGCTGATCTGCTCCACCTGGTCGGTGATCGCCCCCAGCGACGCGCCGGTCAGCTGGCTCGACTCGACCCCGTTACCGGTCGCCTGCTGCCCCGCCTGCATCGACGACACCGCCGTACCCGCGCCGTGCTTGAGGCGCTGGATCATCTGCTGCACTTCGTCGGTGGACACCTGGGTGCGCCGCGCCAGGGTGCGTACCTCGTCGGCGACCACGGCAAAGCCGCGACCCATCTCGCCGGCCCGTGCCGCTTCGATGGCAGCGTTGAGCGCCAGCAGGTTGGTCTGTTCGGAAATGCTGCGGATCACCGCTAATACTTCATCGATCGAGGCGACTTCGTCGGCCAACTGGCTGACCGCATCGGCGGCCTTGCCGATCTCGCCAGACATGCCTTCGATGTTGTGGATCGACCGGCGCACCACCTCGCGCGCCTGCACGGCTTCGTCGCGCGCCGACTGCGACGCTTCGGCGGCCGAACCTGCGTTCTGGGCGATGTCCTGGACGGTCAGGCCCATCTCATGCACCGCCGTGGCGACCATTTCGGTCATCTCCTGCTGGCGGCCCGAACGTTCGGCGGTGTTGTCCACCACCTGCGTCACCTGCTCGACCGAGCGATGCAGGCGTTCGGTGGTGCGCAGCACCTCGCCGATCAGATCGCGCTGGCTGTCGAGGAAGCGGTTGAAACCCCGGGCCAAGTCGCCCAGCTCGTCCTGGCGCGAATCGTCCAGGCGATGGCTGAGGTCGCCCGCGCCGCTGCCGATCTGCACCAGTGCGGCGGTGACCTGGCGGATCGGCCGCACCAGCCCGCGCGCCAGCAGCACCACCAGCAGCAATGAAATCAGGGCCACGCCACCGCCGATCAGGCTGGTCAGCCAGACGGCCTGGCGCATCTGCGCGTAGATCTCGGCCTCCGGCACTTCGGCCACCAGGGTCCAGTTGAGGTCACGCAGGGGCAGGCCCAAGGCCAGGTAGGTTTCACCGTCGCGGCTGAAGCGGCTGCTGCGCAGGCCCTGGCCACCGCTCATCACAGCCTTGGCCGCGTCGGCGTCGAGCTGTTCGGCGAGCTGGCGCTTGCCGCTGAACTGCTGGTCCGGGTGCACCTGGATCAAACCGTCGTTGCGCACCAGGAACACCTTGCCGTGCTCGCCGAAACTGAAGTCGTGGATCAGCTGCGACAGCTCGGTCATGCGCAAGCCCATGCCCGCCACGCCGACCAGCTGGCCGGCCTTCTCCACGCGGTAGTCGATGAACAGCGCCAGCTCGCCGGTGGAGCCGTCGATGTCGATGTTGAGCATGCGCTGGGCGCCGCTGTCGATGTAGCCGTAGAACCATTTGTCCTTGGGGTTGGCGCGGCTGAGGGTGCGGTCCAGGCCTTTCTCGTTGTAGTAGTTGCCACTGACGGTGGAGGCAAACAACGTGGTGAAGGCCTGGTTACGCTGCTTGGCGGCGTCGAGGTATTCGATGAAGCGCGGCAGCTCGGCGGGGTTCTCACCGTCCGCCAGCCAGTCGCGCAGCAGGGTGTTGCCGGCGATGTCCGCCGCCGCCACCAGCGGGCGGCCGAGCATGCGCTCGATGTCGTTGCGGATCGCCTCGATGCTGGCCGGCAGCGCCGTGTCGACCAGGTAGCGCTCAGTGAGGCGGTTGACCGCCACCGTGTAGATGGCCACCACCACCAGGATGCTCGCCAGCAGGGCTGCGCCCATGCTTGCAATCAATTGCCACTGGATACTCCGCCGCCAGATACGCATGCCCTTTTCCCCGGGTAATTATTGTTTTGGGGAAAGTGTATACACCTATGTATTCGATCAATCCACAAGTCTTGTACAAAGCAAATGACCCTGTGGGAGCTGGCTTGCCAGCGATGGCGGTGGTGAATGCACCGACGCCATCGCTGGCCAGCCAGCTCCCACAGGGTCATGAAATGCTTCAAGAAAGTGTTGGAGCCACCCATTCAGAGCAGCTCCGAGATGTTCAGGCCTCGCCGATAGTGCGGCTGATGGCATCGACGGTGGCGTCGATCTGCGCCTGGGTGCGCTCGAGGGTTTGCGCGTGCTCGCGCTGCAGCTCGATCTGCTTGGAGCACAGGTTCAACGCGGCCAGCACCAGCAACTTGTCGCCGATCAGGGTCGGGTAGTTGCGCTTGGTCTCGGCCAGGGCGACGTTGAGCATGCGCACGGCCTGGTTCAGGGTTTCTTCCTGGCCCTCGGGGGCCTTCAGCGAATAGTCGTTGCCGAGGATCGACACGACATTGACCGGCTGCGCTTGCAGTCTCATGCGTTCACGACACCGGCGCTGGCGCGCTCGACCAGGGCCTGGATACGCGCGGCAGTGGCGCCGTGCTTCTCTTCCTGCTCCATCAGCGACAACTGCAGGCTGTCGTTCTCTTCCTTGGCCTGGGCCAGTTCCTGGCTGAGGCTGGCGTTCTGTTCAGCCAGTTGCGCGTTCTTGTGCATCAGGTCGGTGACCAGTTGCTCGAGTTGATTCAGGGACGTTTCCAACATGCGTCTATCTCGGGTTGTTGCAAAGGGCGCACACGATAAGGAAAAACCTGCGCCCTCGCCATTAAATATCGGATTCAAAAGGTTTTTACCTGCTCAGGTTGACCGGTGTTCGGCGCCCTTGTTCCGGCCTGGATCAACCGCCTGTCAGGTATTTCGTTAGCTGGCTCACAATTTTGCCGTGCCACTATCAAGACTGGCCGGTCACGACCGATACGCCGGCAAGTCCCATTTCGCCGCAGGGATCGCGGCCCCCTTCTGCCCTGGAAACCGCTTCCATGTCCCTACGCAACATGAATATCGCCCCGCGCGCGCTGCTCGGGTTCTCGGTGATCGGCGTGCTGATGCTCGCCCTGGGTATCTTCTCGCTGATCCAGATGGGCAACATCCGCCAGGCCGGGGTGACCATCGAAGAGATCAGCGTGCCCAGCATCAAGACCCTCGACGAGCTGACCGCCCTCAACCTGCGCCTGCGCACCCTCTCCTACCGCCTGCTGCTCAACCGCGAGCCGGCCACCCAGCAGGACACCCTGCGCCTGCTCGACGAGCGCAACGCGCAGATCGACACGGCCCGCCGCGCCTACGAGCCGTTGATCAGCGCCGCCGACGAGCAGGCCGCCTTCGACCAGTACGGCCAGTTGCTCAACCAGTACCGCCAGCTCGAAGGGCGCATGCGCAGCCTGAGCCAGGCCGGCGACCTGGACGCCCTGCGCGACCTGCTCAACCGCGACCTGCTGAACAACTCCGAGCAGGTCAACAAGGTCATGGACACCCTGGTGCGCATCAACACCGAGCAGACCAGCGCCACCAACCAGCAGGCCGCCGACCAGTACAGCGGCGCCTTCACCCTGGTGATCAGCCTGCTGGTCGCCGCCACGGTGCTGACCCTGCTGTTCGCCTTCCTGCTGACCCGCAGCATCGTCAAGCCCATCGACGAAGCACTCAAGGCCGCCGAGCAGATCGCCGAAGGCGACCTCACCCACAGCATCCGCCCCGACGGCACCGATGAAGCTGCGCGCCTGTTGCAGGCCATGGCCAAGATGCAGGACAAGCTGCGCGACACCCTGCAGCTGATCGCCGGCTCCGCCACCCAGCTGGCCTCGGCCGCCGAAGAGCTGAACAGCGTCACCGACGAAAGCGCCCGTGGCCTGCAACAGCAGAACAACGAGATCGAACAGGCCGCCACCGCCGTCACCGAGATGACCAGCGCGGTCGAGGAAGTGGCGCGCAATGCGGTGAGCACCTCGGAAGCCTCCAGCGAAGCCAGCCGTTCGGCCGGCGATGGCCGTGACCTGGTACTGGAAACCGTAGGCGCCATCGAGCGCATGAGTGGCGACGTGCAGGCCACCGCCAAGCTGATCACCCACCTGGCCGAGCAGTCGCGCGATATCGGCAAGGTGCTGGACGTGATCCGTGGCCTGGCCGACCAGACCAACCTGCTGGCGCTCAACGCCGCCATCGAGGCTGCCCGCGCCGGCGAGGCGGGCCGTGGTTTTGCCGTGGTCGCCGACGAGGTGCGCGCCCTGGCCCACCGCACCCAGCAGTCCACCAGCGAGATCGAACGGATGATCGGCAGCATCCAGGGCGGCACCGAGCAGGCGGTGGACTCGATGCGCACCAGCACCGAACGCGCCGAATCGACGTTGAACATCGCCCGTGGCGCGGGCCTGGCGCTGGACACCATCGCCGGTGCGGTGGCGCAGATCAACGAGCGCAACCTGGTGATCGCCAGTGCCGCCGAGGAACAGGCCCAGGTGGCCCGCGAGGTGGACCGCAACCTGGTGAACATCAACGACCTGTCGGTGCAGAGCGCTACCGGCGCGCACCAGACCAGCGCGGCGAGTGCGGAACTATCGCGGTTGGCGGTGGACTTGAGTGGGCTGGTGGCGAGGTTCCGGACGTGACCGCCTGATACAAGGGGCACCACGCCCCTTTATCCGCACCAATCGCCTTAGCACTGGCGCCGCGCTCACGCCCCACACAGCAGTGGGGCGATCAAACCAAATTGTCGTCACGCACAGTAGATGATGGGCCCCAGAACCTGGCCATTGTAGTACCCGGCTTGCGATAAACGTGGGAAGGTGCCTCAGCTATCAGCGCCATGCCTGTGACTTCGTAAAGTGTCTCTGCAATCACTGCAAGGGTAGAGATACCCTCATAGCGGGTCTTGGCAAGCCAGTCGGAAAACACCTTTTGTGTCAGCATAGCGCCGCCCCCCGCGATTGAGGCGCTACTGGCAGCATTGGCAATGCTGTTGACATACCCAGGAGCGTCAGTGGGTGAACCGGCTAGACCATTGACCAGGCCCATACTCCTGCCAATGGTTCCGAATGCGCCTGCCCCCAAAAACTGAAGGACATTTCCCACACGGGTCTTCAGGGGTACAACTTGTGGCTGCAGTCCATTCTTCTCGCTTACTTTGCGCTCTACGACCTGAAGCGCAACACGGTTGAAAGCCCCAGTAGCGGTCACAACGCTCGATAGATAACCGGTTGTGTGACCCAACAAAGCGAGAATGAAGCGCCCTGATGGATCCACATGGTTTACGGGATCACCCGCACAATACATGTAGGCGTTGATGCCACCTTCCGCAAACGGGCTGAGCGCATCCGCTTCGTGGAAGCGCATCAACACCGGGTTGTACCAGCGGTGCCCATTGCCCAATGGATAGCGATCCATGCGCGCATCGCGAGGCTGCCCACAGAAACCTGTCATCGGGCCGATCGGTGACGCTAATGCACCGTAGGCCGTATAGCGGCGGCCAGGAAACCCACCACCGTTGATGGGGCTGGTCTGTCGGTCACAAGCAAGCAGGTAGGTTGGCATTGGCCACTGCCTTGGTCAGGGATTCCCTCTGAAGCTTGGCAGCGATGCCGCGGCAGTGAAACTGGCAAAAATATCAGGCGCCCATGCCGCCAGGACCGCGTTGCGGTTCATCGCCGGCAAGCCGGCTCCCACACTGTATGGGGTTGCACACTCTCTGTAGGAGCGGCCTTGTGTCGCGAAAGGGCCGCAGAGCGGCCCCATTCTTTCGTGTCGCACGATCAATCGCTGGGGCCGCTNTGCGGCCCTTTCGCGACACAAGGCCGCTCCTACAGGATTTATGCGAGCCGCCAGGTGGAGCCGGCTTGCCGTGGCGACGAACCGCGGCGAAAGGGCTGCGCAGCAGCCCCAGGCACTTGAATGTCAGATCAATACTCGATCCGCACATCCCCTTTCGGCACGCTGCAGCACGACAGGATGTAGCCCTCGGCTTCGTCCTCTTCGGTGATCCCGCCGTTGTGCTCCATCTCCACCTCGCCGCCCAGCTTGAGCACTTTGCAGGTGCCGCAGATACCCATGCCGCAAGCCTTGGGGATCATCAGCCCGACCTTCGCCGCCGCCGCATGCACGGTCTCGCCCGGTGCCACGCGGATGCTCTTGTCGCTGCCGACGAACTCCACCAGGTTGAGGTCGGCCGCATCCAGTTCCGGCGCATCGGCCGCCGCTTCCGCGTGCTCCACGGCATCGGCCTTGGCCTCCGCTGGCGTCGCGCCGAACGATTCCTCGTGGTAGTTCTTCATGTCGAAGCCGACCGCTTCGAGCATGCGTTTGACCGCGCTCATGTAGGGCGTGGGGCCGCAGCAGAAGATGGTGCGTTCCAGGTAGTCCGGGGCGATCAGTTCCATCAGCCGCTGGTTGAGGTAACCGCGATAGCCCGCCCAGGGCTCACCCAGCCCGTGCTTCTCGCAGATGATGTGCAGGCTGAAGTTGGGGATGCGCGAGGCCATCTGCTCCAGCTCGCGGTGGTAGATGATGTCTTTCGGTGAGCGGGCGCTGTGCACGAACACCATGTCGACGTTGGCGTTGGTGTCGTAGAACCAGCGGGCCATGGACATCACCGGGGTGATACCGACGCCCCCGGACAGGTACAGCACCTTGCCCGCCGGGAAGTCGATGGCGTTGAACAGCCCTACCGGCCCGTGCACCGGCAGCTCGGCACCTTCGTGCATGGTGTCGTGGAGGAAGTTCGATACCAACCCACCCGGCACGCGCTTGACGGTGATCGAGAAGCTGTAGGGTACCGACGGCGAACTGGAGATGGTGTAGGAGCGCATCACAGGCCGGCCTTCGATCTCCAGCTCCAGGGTGACGAACTGCCCGGGCTTGAAGAAGAACATGATCGGCTGGTCGGCCATGAAGCAGAAGGTGCGCACGTCCCAGGTCTCCTGGATGACCTTGACGCAGCGCACGATGTGGCGGCCATTGGCCCAGGTCTGGGTGGTGACCGGATTGAGGAAGGTATCGGACATGTTCATCTCCAGCAGCCGACAGTCGGCCTTTCTTATGGCTCCGATAATGCGCAAGCCGGGGGCTGTGTACATTCCCATCCGCGACATCGGCGTGCTTATCGCGACCAGCCCCGCGCTACAAGGGCTGGCGCGTCGGAATTCGATGCGGCCATGTCGCCCGTAGATATGGTCTTTTCCCTTCCCGGACGCACACTCCTCGGCAAAACAACACGCTGTTTATCCACAGCAGCGGCCCTGCGGCAAACAACAACGATTAGCCACTTTTGTCGGCCGCACGCGGCCACGAGGACCACACGATGGACGTCACCGCAACCCTGAGCCTGGGCGATCCACTGGAACCTGCACGCAAGGCCACCGCCGAGATGCTGCAGACCCGCGAGCGCACCTACTCGCTGCCGCAGCCGTTCTACAGCGACGAGCGCCTGTTCCAGATCGACATGCAGGAGATCTTCCACAAGGAATGGCTGATCGCCGGCCTGGTCAGCGAGATCCCCACCAAGGGCAACTACATCACCCTGCAGATCGGCAAGAACCCGATCATCGTGATCCGCGGTGCCGAAGGTAAGGTGCATGCCTTCCACAACGTCTGCCGCCACCGCGGTTCGCGCCTGTGCGTCAGCGACAAAGGCAAGGTGGCCAAGCTGGTCTGCCACTACCACCAGTGGACCTACGAGCTCGACGGCCGCCTGCTGTTCGCCGGCACCGAGATGGGCGCCGACTTCGACATGAACCAGTACGGCCTCAAGCCGGTGAACGTGAAGGTGGCCGGTGGCTACATCTTCATCAGCCTGGCCGAGAACCCGCCGGCCATCGACGAGTTCCTCGCCACCCTCGAGCACTACATGGAACCGTACGACATGGAGAACACCAAGGTGGCGGTGCAGACCACCTTGATGGAAAAAGCCAACTGGAAGCTGGTGCTGGAAAACAACCGCGAGTGCTACCACTGCAACGGTTCGCACCCGGAGCTGTTGAAAACCCTGCTGGAGTGGGACGACACCAACGACCCGCGCGCCAGCCAGGAATTCAAGGACCACGTGGCCGCCTCGGCCGCCGCCTGGGAAGCCGAGAAGATCCCGTACCTGCACAAGAGCCACGGCCTGCGTAACCGCATCGTGCGCATGCCGCTGCTCAAGGGCACCGTGTCGATGACCATGGACGGCAAGGTGGCGTGCAAGAAGCTGATGGGCCGCATCCAGAACCCCGACCTGGGCTCGATGCGCATCCTGCACCTGCCGCACTCGTGGAACCACTGCATGGGCGACCACATGATCGTGTTCACCGTGTGGCCGATCAGCGCCCAGGAGACCATGGTCACCACCAAGTGGCTGGTGCACAAGGATGCGGTGGAAGGGGTGGACTACAACCCTGAAGAGATGCGCAAGGTGTGGGATGCGACCAATGACCAGGACCGGCGGTTGGCGGAAGAGAACCAGCGCGGGATCAACTCTACGGCGTATCAGCCGGGGCCTTATTCGAAGACCTATGAGTTTGGGGTGGTGAACTTTATTGATTGGTATAGCCAGCGGTTGTTGAATAATTTGGGGGCGGAGCCAGCGGCCTATTTGAAAGAAATTAAAGCACAGTAACTCTCTATCACCCCTTGCCTGTGCTTCGTTGCCGGGCAAGGGTTAGATAACCCGTCCTCATCTACATCCATCCAGGCTGTCGACTGCTAAACATATTGGATATTGTCTTTACCGCTTAACAAATGAAAAGCTAAACTTAGAGCCCCATCTTCCAGCCGCTGGAATATCGCGTCCTGGTCCAGCTGGGGTTGCAGGTCGATCTTTAGGGCTGATATTGGGACCTACGCCACGAAGATCGTTCGTAGATCTTTTTCTCGCGCTCTGCGCTTCATATTCCTGCCCAGCCAGTGTCGTCAAGCTCACAGACTCACTTGCCCCTATACTTGTCGCTGCGTCGACCTTTTTGTTTTGCGAAGAGATATTATCTTTTCGCATTGCCACGCCCATACCAATGAGACTTGCCACCGCTACAGCCACAGGAGGTGCAAGCCTCATCATGCTATCGCCCTGATTGCCCCCAAGTAAAAATTTCACATCCATATATAAACCCACCAAACCAGAAACGGAGCCTGCCAGGGACGCAAAAGCCGTTGAAGCTGAGGGTAGAGCGCCAACTCTTATGCTATTCGCAATTACTATCAGGGGGGATAAAGCTCCAACCGTATTAGCCGCGATAGATGCAATCATAACCGCATCGTCCGTACTGATCTCCCAACTGGGTAGTCGCGCTATGTCATCCTCACCAAGTCGACCACTGCGGTCATGATATCTCACCGGATTTCCATAGCAATACATGTAATAATTTATTCCGGCCGGGCCAAATGGACTATGCTCGACATCCGGCGAATAAAATATCCCCAAAGCCGGGTTGAACATTCGCCTGCCATTACCCAACAAATAAAAGCCCTGGCCTCGCTCACACAATTGCCCAGTAAAACCTGTGACCGGGGATTTGTCTGACACGACTGTAAAGCCATAAGGTGTAAATGCGCTGTTTGCAATATCGGCCCCATCCGAATAGGCAACTGGGCTTTGAAGACGATCCGTGGCGATGAGTTTAATATCTGCCATTCAAGATTTCCTCTATTAACATCGGCTCTTCAAGCACGGGGCTCAGCGCAAAAGGACCCCATAGTCCACTCTGCACTCATCTGGCATCACCGTATCATTGGGTGGGGACAGGCATAACTAGCAAAAATGTCAGGTGTTCAGACCCCGTGTTGGCCGCTTGAAGCTGTGCTTATCCACAGATCGTGCGGAGGTTTCGCCAACAGCTCTTGCATTGAAACTGGTCAAAAAAACAGCAATCCTTCGTAAGCCCCTGAAATCATGGGCTCGAGCCGTGTTCGAACAACTTTTCCACAGAGGCACCAACAGACTTTGTTAACAACGATACGCAGCACATTATCGGCTGTGCATATCTGCATGCAGGCCCTGAAATCATGGGTGTTGAGTGCGACTCACGGGCGCCTGAGCATTTTTTGTTCAATTCATTCAATACCTTGTGGCAGTAGGGATACAGCCAAGACCAAACAGATTATCCACAGGCCGACCAACAGGGATTGTGGGCAAATGATCGGGGCACCAGGAGCCCACGCCTACTTTAATGTTTCAGTGACGTGCTCGTATTTTGATCAATCTCTGCAAACCCTTGCGGTACCTGATCCACAGCCAAGCGCGAACACTTTATCCACACGATGATGAACAGAATCGGTGGGTAACGGAGGTCGTGATTTGGAGACGGTGGGCCTGAAGTCTGTGATGAGGGGAGTTATGCACAGGAAAGGTATGAGGTAGCCGGAAATGGCTTGTCGAGAAGTGGAGAGTCAGTAAAGCCCCATCACGGGCAAGGCGCAGCGACCAACCGCCTCTCCCACAAGGGCATAACCTGTAGGAGCGGCGGTTCGCCGCTGTGACTTGCTCTGACTTGCTCCGCGTTGGCGGGGTGGCCCGGACGATGCGCCTTTCAGCGCAACACCCCCTCCTCCACCAACAGCTTCAGAATGGCCTCTGCACCTTCCTGTGGAGAAACATCCTTGAGCACCTTGCCCCCACCCCCACTAGCCTTGGCCGTTGCGGCCTTCATCCGGTCAGCACCGCTCTTTGCCTTTATCACCTTGAGCCGCTTGGGGCGTGGGCGGGCGGGCTGCAGGGCGTCTTCGCCCAGCACTGGATCCTCCACCACCGCAACGTTGCGTGCTGCCAGTACCCCGCGCCGGGCGGGGCCGAACGCGCTCTGCCGGGGCTTGGGTGCGGCGTTATCCACAGTCGCCAGCAACGGCAGGCGCACTTTCAGCCGGCGCCGCTGGCCGCGTGGCAGCGCCTGCAACACCTGGGCGGTGCCGTTCTCGATCGACTCCACCTCGGCCAGTCCGACCACCAGCGGCCAACCCAGCTTCTCGGCCAGCAGGAACGGCAACATGCCCGAGCCTTCACCGGTTTCGGCCTGGCTGCCGGTCAGCACCAACTGAGCGCCAGCATCGCGCAGGTAATCGCCCAGCACGCCCAGCACATCGGCGCCTGCCGGCTGCTCCAGCACATCCAGGTGCTCCAGCCCCATGCCCAGGTAGGCGCGCAGGGCCTCTTCACGGGGGTCGCCGGCATGCACCACCTGCAAGTTATCCCCAGCCAGCTGCAAGCCCAGCTCCACCGCGCGGGCGTCCTGCTCGGCGCGGCGGGCGCGGCCGGAGCTGGGGTGGGCGCCAATCGACACCAGGCTGATCACTTTGGTACTCATGCTCACTGCCCCTATGCCGCGTCGCGCTGGCCGCCGCTGCGGTAGTTGTCCACAGCCTCGATCAGTGCCTTGAGAATCGCCGAGCTGTCGCCAATCACCGACAGGTCGGCACGTTTGATCATGTCGCAACCAGGGTCCATGTTGATCGCCACCACCTTGTCGCAGGCGCCGATACCTTGCAGGTGCTGAATGGCCCCGGAGATCCCCACCGCCACGTAGACCCGCGCCGTGACCCATGTGCCGGTGGCGCCAACCTGGCGGTTGCGCGGCATGAAGCCGTCGTCCACCGCCACGCGCGAGGCGCCTTCGGTGGCGCCCAGGGCCTGGGTGGCCTGGTGGTACAGGTCCCAGTCCTTGACGCCGTTGCCACCGGAGACGATGAACTCGGCTTCGGCCATGGCGATGGCAGCCGGGTCCACGGCCACCGAGCCGAGGTCTTCGATCCGCGACAGGCTGCGCGCCACGCCTGTGGACAACTCAACGGGCAAGGCTTCGTGGCGGGTTTCACTCACCGGCTCGGCGCATTCGGCGGCTGCCAGGATCAGCCGTGGCACGTCGCGCTGGATGTCCTGCTGCCCCGCGCCAGCACGACCGATGCATTGGCCGTCCTTGACCTGCCACACCCGCGTCGCCGGGCGCTCGCCCAGGGCTGCGCCAAAGCGTCGGCCCAGTTCACCGCCACCGGTGCGGCTATCGGGCAGCAGCCAGTGACGCGGGGCGAATTGGTTATCCACAGCGCGCAGGCCCTGGACCAGTTGCTCCGGTGCATAACCTTCGAAGGCCTCGCCCTCGATGACCAGCAGGCGGTCGACCCCAGCTGTGGAAAAGTTACTTTCCTTGTGTTCGCCGAACACCACCGCCAGCACCGCGCCGTCATGCCCGGCCAGGCTGTGGGCCAGGCCGAGCAGGTCGCGGTCGTGGCTGCCGAGGCGGCCACCGACCATGTCGGGCACCACGGCGATGTAGAACGCAGGCGCAGCCACCTGGTGCAGCGGCAGCTGCACTTCGGCTGCCGCCGTGCGCCGCCCGCCGACACCGGTGCCCTGCTGGACGCCGCTGCGGTCGATGCGCTTGATACCGCTGGGGCCGATAAAACCGGCGGCGATGGCGTGGGGGTTCTTGCGCATCAGCCCATTGGGGCCCATCCAGCTCGTTTGTTGCGTCTGCATCGCTGCATGCAGCGGGTGCAGGCGGTTACGGGCGATCCACTCGGCGCGTGGGTCGCGGCGGATGATGTCGCTCATCAGTGCACCTCCGCAGGTTCACGTTTAGTGGCTTGCGACTTGGCGCTCGCCGGGGCCTCGTCTTCGATCAGTACGTCGGCGACCAGCTCGGCCAGGTCCTTGATCTGTGGGCGTGGTTCGACCACGCCTTCGAGCATCGCGGTGCACTGTGGGCAACCCACCGCCACCAGCTCGGCCTCGGTCTCGCGGATATCGTCCATGCGCATGTCGGGGATACGCTGCTTGCCGGGGATGTCGGTGATCGGCGCACCGCCGCCACCGCCGCAGCAACGGGAACGGAAGCCCGAGCGCTGCATCTCGCGCACTTCGATGCCCAAGGCCTTGAGCACATCGCGCGGGGCCTCGTACTCGCCGTTGTAACGGCCCAGGTAGCACGGGTCGTGGTAGGTGACGCTGCCGCCCTTGTGCTGGCCGAGGTTGAGCTTGCCGGCTGCAATCAGTTCGGCGATGTAGGTGCTATGGTGCAGAACCTGGTAGTCGCCACCGAGGGCACCGTATTCGTTCTTCAACACATGGAAGCTGTGCGGATCGCAAGTGACGATGCGCTGGAACTGGTACTTGGCCAGGGTCTGGATATTGCGTTTGGCCAGTTGCTGGAAGGTCGCTTCATCGCCCAAGCGACGGGCCACGTCACCGCTATCGCGCTCCTCCAGGCCAAGCACGGCGAAGTCCACGCCGGAGGCCTTGAGCACTTTGACGAAGGCACGCAGGGTGCGCTGGTTGCGCATGTCGAAGGCACCATCGCCGACCCAGAACAGCACTTCGGTACGCTTCACCTCGCTGAGCAGTTGCAGGTTGAGGTCGGCCGCCCAGTTCATCCGCCCGCCGGGGGCGAAGCCGCCGGGGTTGTCGGTGGCGATCAGGTTGTCCAGCACTTCGGCGCCTTTGTTCGGGGTGGCGCCCTTTTCCAGGGTCAGGTGGCGGCGCATGTCGACGATGGCATCGACGTGCTCGATCATCATCGGGCACTCCTCCACGCAGGCACGGCAGGTGGTGCACGACCACAGGGTTTCGGCGTCGACCAGGCCATTGACGATCGGCTGGTGCGGATGACCGCCATGCTCGCCGATCGGCTTGCCGGGGTAGGGGCTGCCGGCGAACTGCGCGTCGGTGCCACCGGCCAGGCCGATGACCATGTCCTGGATGAGCTTTTTCGGGTTCAGCGGCTGGCCCGCGGCGAACGCCGGGCACATGGCTTCGCACTTGCCGCACTGCACGCAGGCATCGAAACCGAGCAACTGGTTCCAGGTGAAATCGACCGGTTTTTCCACACCCAGCGGCGCGTTCGGGTCTTCCAGGTCCAGCGGCTTGAGGCCGGTGGAGCGGCCACCGCCGAAGCGTTCGGCGCGGCGGTGCCAGGCCAGGTGCAGGGCACCGGCGAAGGCGTGCTTCATCGGCCCGCCCCAGGTCATACCGAAGAACAGCTCGGACACGCCCCACAGCACACCAACGCCCAGCAGTGCCACCAGCACCCAGCCACCGGTGCCTTCGGGCAGGATGCCGGCCACCGGCAGCGTGGCGATGAAGAAGCTCGCCGCGAACATCAGCAGGCTCTTGGGCAGGCGCATCCACGGGCCCTTGGACAGGCGCGCAGGTGGGTCGAGGCGGCGTTTGAAGACGAACAAAGCACCGGTGAACATGACCACCGTGGCGACCAGCAGCGCGTAGCCGAGGACCTTGCTGTGCAGGCCAAAGCCGTGCACCAGGATCGCCAGCACGGCCGAGAGCACGAAGCCGCCGGCGGTGGCCACGTGGGTCTTGGACATGTACTTGTCACGCTCGACCACGTGGTGCAGGTCCACCAGGTAGCGCCGCGGCATGGCCAGCAGGCCACCGAGCAGGTTCACCTTGCTCGGCCGCCCGCGCCGCCACATGCGCACCCGGCGCAGGGCGCCGAGCACCGCCAGGGCGAGCGCGGTGAACAGCAGGATGGGTAGAAGGGTGTTCAACATGGGAGGCTCCCACAACAGCTGGATTCTTGCGCCACGCCCAAGGGCAGCGCGGACCCCTGTAGGAGCGGCCTTGTGTCGCGAAATGGCTGCGCAGCAGCCCCAGGGCTCAGCGGTGCTGCACAGATCCTGGGGCCGCTTCGCGACCCTTTCGCGACACAAGGCCGCTCCTACAGGGGGGCCAGTCCCGCCTCTAGTGAGGCGGTGCGATCAGAAATCCTTGCACAGGCGCAAGGCGTCGTAGATCGCCGCATGCACGTTGCGCTGGGCCACGCAGTCGCCGATGCGGTACAGCAGGTAGCCCTCGCCCGGCTGGCTGAGGATCGGCTGCGGCTTGATGGCGAACAGCGCCTCGACGTCGATCTGGCCCTTGTTGCGTGAGCCGTCCTTGAGCGCGTAGTACAGCTGCTCGTCGGGGCGCACGCCGTTCTCCACCACCACCTGGTCGACCACCCGTTCTTCCTTGGTGCCGGTGTACTCGTTCTCGAGTACCGCCACCAGCTTGTCACCCTCGCGGTAGACCTTTTCCAGCATCATGTCGCCGGTCATGATCACTTCCTTGGGGTACATGCTGCGGTAGTAGGTCGGGAAGGTGGTGCCACCCATGGCCACACCCGGCTTGATGTCGTCAGTGACGATCTCGACCTGGCTGCCCTTGTCGGCGATGAAGTCGGCCACCGACATGCCGGTGAATTCGCAGATGGTGTCGTACACCAGCACGTTCTTGCCCGGCGCAACCTTGCCGTCGAGCACGTCCCAGCTGCTGACCACCAGCCCTTCGGCGGCGCCCCAGTGCTCGTTCTGCTCCAGGAACGAATGCCCGCCCACCGCCAGCACGATGATGTCCGGGCGCAGGTCCTGGATGGTCGCCACGTCGGCGGCGGTGCCCAGGCGCAGGTCGACTTTAAGGCGGGCGAACTCCAGCTGGTACCAGCGGGTGATGCCGGCGATCTGGTCGCGCTGCGGGGCCTTGGCGGCGATGGTGATCTGCCCGCCGATCTGGTCTTTCTTCTCGAACACGGTGACGTCGTGGCCACGTTCGGCAGCCACCCGCGCGGCTTCCATGCCGGCCGGGCCGGCGCCAACGATCACCACCTTGCGCTTGGCGCCGGTGGTCTTCTCGATGATGTGCGGCACGCCCATGTATTCGCGTGAGGTGGCGGCGTTCTGGATGCACAGCACATCCAGGCCCTGGTACTGGCGGTCGATGCAATAGTTGGCGCCGACGCACTGCTTGATCTGGTCCACCTGGCCCATCTTGATCTTGGCGATCAGGTGCGGGTCGGCGATGTGGGCGCGGGTCATGCCCACCATGTCCACGTAGCCGCCTTCCAGGATGCGCGTGGCCTGGTTCGGGTCCTTGATGTTCTGCGCGTGCAGCACCGGGACCTTGACCACTTCCTTGATGCCGGCCGCCAGGTGCAGGAACGGCTCCGGCGGGTAGCTCATGTTGGGGATGACGTTGGCCAGGGTGTTGTGGGTGTCGCAGCCCGAGCCGACCACGCCGATGAAGTCGAGCATGCCGGTGGCGTCGTAGTAGGCGGCGATCTGCTTCATGTCCTCGTGGCTGAGGCCATCGGGGTGGAATTCGTCGCCGCAGATGCGCATGCCCACGCAGAAGTCGTCACCGACTTCCTTGCGCACGGCCTTGAGCACTTCCAGGCCGAACTTCATGCGGCCTTCGAAGGTGCCGCCCCACTCGTCGGTACGCTTGTTGACCCGCGGGCTCCAGAACTGGTCGATCATGTGCTGGTGCACCGCCGACAGCTCGACGCCATCCAGGCCGCCTTCCTTCGCCCGGCGCGCGGCTTGCGCGTAGTTGCCGATGACGCGCCAGATTTCTTCCACCTCGATGGTCTTGCAGGTGGCGCGGTGCACCGGTTCACGGATGCCCGACGGCGACATCAGCGTCGGCCAGTTGAAGCCGTCCCAACGCGAGCGGCGGCCCATGTGGGTAATCTGGATCATGATCTTGGCGCCATGCTTGTGCATGGCGTCAGCCAGGTTCTGGAAGTGCGGAATGATGCGGTCGGTGGACAGGTTGACCGACGACCACCATTCCTGCGGGCTGTCGATGGCGACCACGGACGAGCCGCCGCAGATCGCCAGGCCGATGCCGCCCTTGGCCTTCTCTTCGTAGTACTTCACATAGCGGTCGGTGGTCATCCCGCCGTCGGTGGCATACACCTCGGCGTGCGCGGTGCTGAGCACACGGTTGCGGATGGTCAGTTTGCCGATCTGGATCGGCTGGAACATTGCTTCGAAGGCCATGACGCTATCTCCGGCTTACAACGGCTTTGTTACGAACAGGCCATCTTCGTGGCCTTCTTCCGACCCGCCGTAGACCTGTTCGGCCACGGTGCGGATCGAGCTGCCGCGGGCAGCGAGAATCTGGTCCATCGCGCCGGCGAACCAGCCGGTGAACATGTAGTCGACCTTGCGGCCGCACTTGCCGTACACGTACACGAACGCCGAGTGCTTGAGCTTGACGCTGCAGGTGCCCTTGTCGAGGTCGATATCCTGGATCTGGAACAGGCCCCAGCCGCGCTGGCTCAGGCGCTTCATGTAGTGCTCGAACACCGCCACGCCTTCCAGGCCATGGCACTCGGCTTCTTTTTCGCACCAGTGCCAGGCGGACTTGTAGCCGGCCTTGTAGAGGATCTCGGCGTACTTGTCGGCGCCCAGTACTTCCTCGATGCCCATGTGGTTGTTGACGAAGAAATGCCGCGGCACGTAGAGCATCGGCAGGGCGTCGCTGGTCCAGACACCGGTCTCGCTGTCGACTTCGATTGGCAATTGCGGGGCGATCTTGGCCATGGAAACTCAACTCCATAAAATTTTTGTTTGTGATCAAAAGCCGCTTTGGCTTTTGCTTTTATAAACAGCCGCAGTGAGTGCTGTTGGGGCCGTAGCGAGCGCGTCGAGCGCAAGGAAGGGCCGAAGCGAAAAGCGAGACAGTGCCGAGGCACGGCGAGCTTTTCGTGAGGGCCTGACGCAGCGATCGGCGCGCGCAGTAGGCCCCAACTGTGCTCACTCGCCCCACACGTCCTTGAGGATATTTACCCAGTTTTCGCCCATGATCTTGCGCACCACGCGCTCGCTATGGCCGCGCTTGAGCAATGTTTCGGTGAGGTTGGGGAATTCGCCGACGGTGCGAATACCCAGCGGGTTGATGATCTTGCCGAAGTTGGTCAGGCGACGGGCGTAGCCCTTGTCGTGGGTCAGGTACTCGAAGAAGTCCTGGCCGTGACCCTGGGTGAAGTCGGTGCCGATACCGATGGCGTCTTCACCGACGATGTTCATGGTGTATTCGATGGCTTCGGCGTAGTCGTCGATGGTCGAGTCGATGCCCTTGGCCAGGAACGGCGCGAACATGGTCACGCCAACGAAGCCGCCGTGGTCGGCGATGAACTTCAGCTCTGCATCGGACTTGTTGCGCGGGTGTTCTTTAAGCCCGGAAGGCAGGCAGTGGGAGTAGCACACCGGCTTTTTCGATTCGAGGATGACTTCTTCGGAGGTCTTGGAGCCCACGTGCGAGAGGTCGCACATGATGCCGACGCGGTTCATCTCGGCGACGATCTCGCGGCCGAAGCCCGACAGCCCACCGTCACGTTCGTAGCAGCCGGTACCCACCAGGTTCTGGGTGTTGTAGCACATCTGCACGATGCCCACGCCCAGCTGCTTGAACACGTCTACATAAGCGATCTGGTCTTCGAACGCGTGGGCGTTCTGGAAGCCGAAGAGGATGCCGGTCTTGCCCAGCTCTTTTGCTTTGCGGATGTCGGCGGTGGTGCGCACTGGCATCACCAGGTCGCTGTTGTCGCGGATCAGTTTCTGGCTGGCAGCGATGTTGTCGACGGTGGCCTTGAAGCCCTCCCACACCGACACCGTGCAGTTGGCCGCGGTCAGCCCGCCCTTGCGCATGTCCTCGAACAGCTCGCGGTTCCATTTGGCAATGATCAAACCGTCGATGACGATGCTGTCGGCGTGAAGTTCGGCTGGGCTCATCAGGCTGTCCCCTTTTATCGAGTTTGCTGGCGCCGAACCTTGTGCCGGCGCTTTGGGGCCAGCATATGCCTGCCGCCCGAGGCGCCCCGATGCAAAAACGACAGGGGGTTTGCCGAAAGCGTCAAAGCCCGACAGGGCACGCTCTGGCCTGCGCCTCGCAGATGAGAGCGAGTCTCGACAACGGCCTTTGTAAGCCTTTGATGAACATTTCGTCAGGGAACTATCGCCGCGCCCGAGGCTGAGCGAGAATCCCTGCGATTCGTCAGCCTGTTCAGGAGAAAACGGATGAAATCAATGGCATGGCTGGTCCTGCTGGCCGTCGCATGCGGCGCCCAGGCCGCCGAGGAAGAAAGCACGCCCTGCGACAACGTCGAGACCGACCAGCAGGGGTATGCCTGCGCGGCCTACAACAAACAGACCGCCGAACGCGAGCTGAAGGCCGCCTACGACGACCTGATCCAGCGCATCCGCGACCAGTACGCGGATGAAAACGACAAGGCCACGGCGCTGAGCGCGAAGATGGATGCCGCGGAAAAACTCTGGGCCCAGCTGCGCGATGCTGACTGCAAGGTCGAGACCTATGCCGAAAAGCCTGGCAGCAAGGCCTTCGAGGCGGCGTGGAACACCTGTGTGGCGCAGCGTAGCGACGAGCGGTCGGAGTATTTGCAGGGCATTGGCCAGCAATAGACCAGCCGGGCAGATTCTCTATGGGAGCCAGCTTGCCGGCGATCACCGGCAAAGCCGGTGCCAGGCACGGCATCACCGGCAAGCCGGCGCCCACAAGAGCGGGCTTGCCCCGCGAAGGCTTGATCAGGCGCTGCGGCGATTCAGGTCGATCACCGTGGTGTCGTTGAAATGCCCATCCATGCTCACCTCATCGACCTGCAACTGGTGTTTGTTCCAGTCGAAGGTCAGGCGCAGGTAGGTCCCCGCATTGAGGGCCCCGGACTTGAAATGCGGTACATTGCCGAAGCCGGTGTGGTACTTGCCGACGTTCGAATGGGTATGCCCGGAGAACACCGCCGCCACCCCATGTGCCTCCAGCAGTTTCGGGACTTCCCAGTAGCGTTGCTCCTTGTCCGCCCAGTACTCCGAGATGTGCATGTTGATGATCACCACCTCGCCCCGGGCGGTGGCCTCCTCCAGTTGCCCTTTCAGCCATTCCAGGGAGCGGGTGATGTTGAAATGGCGCTTGGGCTTGAAGCTCCACCCGCCACCGGTGCTCCATTGACGTTCGTAGGTCGGCTCGTTGTTCAGCTGGATGATGCGCACGCGGCCCACGGTGACCGAGTAGGAGAGTGATCCTTCGTGTGTGTCGTTTCGGTAGCGGTAGTCGAAAGCATTGACCGGCTGCATGGCCTGCACCCAGGCGATGTGATCGCAGACGGCATCGCGGGCACAGCCATTGTTGCCGCAGTCATCCACGTTGTTGTCATAGTCGTGGTTGCCCAGCCCCGGTAGCAGCAGCGGGCCACCGACACCTGCGGCCATCTTGCGGAACATCTTCTGCATCGCCGAGCGCTCGTTGCCATGGCCGAACTCGGTGATATCGCCATTGACCACAACTGGCACATGGTAGGGCTCGCCGCGCTCGCGGGCGATTGCCTCGTAGACCGGTGCGGTCTTGTGCCAACCCGCCGAGTCGATCTCCTCGACATACTCATCGAAACGCTGGCTCATGTAACGGAAGGCCTGGGGGTCCGAAGCAATGATCATCTTCTGCCGGCCCTGGGGGTAATCCGCTAATTGGTTCCAGCCAGGCCGGTAATAATCCTGGTAAAGGTCGGTGCTGGTTCCTTCGCAGCCTTCAACGGTGGCGTGCGCTTGCCAGGCCGAGAGCATGGTGGCCAGCGCCAGCGCGCTAACCAGGCATCTGTTGAATTTATGTGTAGGAGGCATCTTGGCAATCCTTGGTGAGTTAACGGATTGCCTACGCTAGTGAACTACCGATCTGACAATAATCGGGAAACTCCCCCTAGGCGTTCGCCGTACGGTATTCGCCGCCGGTCATCTGACGGTCCTGCCGTGGACAACGCGCGAAGCGCGCTCGGTAGCAGCGGGTGAAATACGACGCCGACTCGAAGCCGCAAGCAACCGCAACTTCAAGGACGCTCATGTCGGTCTGGCGCAACAACTGCCGCGCCTTGTCCAGCCGCAAGCGCAGGTAGAAACCACTGGGGGTGTCGTCCAAGTGCAGGCGGAACAGCCGCTCCAGCTGGCGCCGGGTGACCTGGATCGCCTCGGCCAGCACTTGAGTGTTGAGCGGCAGCTCGGTGTTGCGCTCCATCTCGCCGATTACCTTCACCAGCTTCTTGTTGCGCAGCCCGTAACGGCTGGCGATCTGCATGCGCTGGTGGTCCTGGCGCGGGCGAATGCGGCCGAGCACGAACTGCTCGGAGACCTGCACCGCCAACTCGCTGCCGTGAGCCTGGGCGATCAGGTCGAGCATCAGGTCGATGGAGGCGGTGCCGCCGGCACAGGTGATGCGCCGCCGGTCGAGCTCGAACAGCTCCTGGGTCGCCTGCAGGCGCGGGTAACGCTCTTTGAACGCTTCCAGCGCCTCCCAGTGCAAGGTGGCGCGGTGCCCATCCAGCAGGCCGGCCTCGGCCAGCACCATGGCGCCGGTGTCGATACCGCCCAGTACCGCGCCGTCATGGTCGAGGCGGCGCAGCGCCTGTTGCAGCCCCGGCCCATAACAGGCCAGCGGTTCGAAGCCGGCCACCACCAGCAGCAGGCGCACCTGCTCGCTCTCACCCAGCGCGCCATCGGCGTTCACCGACATGCCATTGCTGGCCTGCACCGCGCCGCCGTCGAGGCTCAATACCCGCCACTGGTACAGCGCGCCCTGGAAGCGGTTGGCCACCCGCAGAGGTTCGATCGCGCTGATGAAACCCATGGCCGAGAAACCCGGCAACAGGAGGAAATGCAGTGTTTCCGACATCGCATGCTCCGCGGCAAAAGTGGTCGCCTCCGTGCAAGTGTTGGTCGCCAGGGTGCGATTTTCCACCCCGTCACCAGCGTAGCGTGTTCACACGGCCCGCAGAGGCCGGAACCCATAACAATATGCACTGCCGATGGAGAGCCACCATGCAACGCTTTATCCGCCGCAGCCTGTTGTCCCTCGCACTCAGCACCACCGTGGTATCCCCCCTGTTCGCCGCCGAACCTGCTGCCTGCAAGGACGTGCGTCTGGGCGTGGTCAACTGGACCGACGTGATCGCCACCAGCGCCATGGCCCAGGTGCTGCTCGACGGCCTTGGTTACCAGACCAAGCAGACCAGCGCTTCGCAGCAGATCATCTTCGCCGGCATTCGCGACAAGCGCCTGGACATGTTCCTGGGGTACTGGAACCCGATCATGACCCAGACCATCACCCCGTTCGTTACGGCCAACCAGGTGAAGGTGCTCGACAAGCCCAGCCTGGAGGATGCGCGCGCCACCCTGGCAGTACCGAAGTACCTCGCCGACAAGGGTTTGAAGACGTTCGCCGACATCCACAAGTTCCAGAAGGAGCTGGGCGGCAAGATCTACGGCATCGAGCCCGGCTCAGGCGCCAACACCCAGATCAAGGCGATGATCGCCAAGAACCAGTTCGACCTGGGCAAGTTCCAGCTGGTCGAGTCCAGCGAGGCCGGCATGCTCGCCGCCGTCGACCGCGCGGTGCGGCGCAACGAGGCGGTGGTGTTCTTTGGCTGGGCGCCGCACCCGATGAACGTGAACATCGACATGGTGTATCTGGGCGACAGCCAGGACGCCCTGGGCCCGGATGAAGGCCGCGCCACCGTATGGACCGTGACCGCGCCGGACTACGCCGAGCGCTGCCCCAATGCCCACCGCCTGCTGGCCAACCTGAGCTTCAGCGCCGAGGACGAGAGCCGCATGATGCAGCCGCTGCTCGACCACAAGGACGCGCTGGAATCGGCCCGCCAGTGGCTCAAGGACCACCCCGAGGACAAGGCCCGCTGGCTTGAAGGGGTGACCACCTTCGACGGCAAGCCGGCAGCCGACAACCTCAAGCTCACCGCCAACTGATATTCCGCCATCGCCTGTAGGAGCGGCCTCGTGTCGCGAAAGGGCTGCATAGCAGCCCCAGGGACTTTATTAGCGATGCTGAAATCCTGGGGCCGCTTTGCGGCCCTTTCGCGACACGAGGCCGCTCCTACAGGCCCCGTTCGCCCGCAAAAAGGCCTGCACAAGGATCACAACCATGAACCATGACGTCATCATCACCTGCGCCCTGACCGGCGCTGGCGACACCGTTGCCAAGAGCCACCTGGTCCCGGTCACCCCCAAGCAGATCGCCGAGTCTGCCGTCGAAGCGGCCAAGGCCGGCGCCACCGTGGTCCACTGCCACGTCCGTGATCCACAGACCGGCCGCTTCAGCCGCGACGTTGCGCTGTACCGCGAGGTGATGGAGCGCATCCGCGAAGCCGACGTGGACATCATCGTCAACCTCACCGCCGGCATGGGCGGCGACCTGGAGATTGGCCCGGGCGAGTCGCCCATGGAGTTTGGCGCCGGCACCGACCTGATTGGCCCGCTGGAACGCCTGGCCCACGTCGAGGCGCTGCTACCGGAAATCTGCACGCTGGATTGCGGCACCCTCAACTTCGGCGACGGCAACGCCATCTACGTCTCCACCCCGGCACAGCTGCGTGCCGGCGCCCAGCGCATCACTGAACTGGGCGTAAAAGCGGAGCTGGAAATCTTCGACACCGGCCACCTGTGGTTCGCCAAGCAGATGATCAAGGAAGGCCTGCTCGACGACCCGCTGTTCCAGCTGTGCCTGGGTATCCCGTGGGGCGCGCCGGCCGACACCACCACCATGAAAGCCATGGTCGACAACCTGCCCGCCGACGTCACCTGGGCCGGGTTCGGCATCGGCCGCATGCAGATGCCGATGGCCGCACAGGCGGTGCTGCTCGGCGGTAACGTGCGGGTCGGGTTGGAAGACAACCTGTACCTGGACCGTGGCGTGCTGGCCAGTAACGGCCAACTGGTGGAGCGCGCCGCCGAGATCATCACCCGCATGGGCGCGCGCGTGCTGAGCCCGGCCGAGGGCCGGGAAAAGATGAACCTCAAGCGCCGTTGAGCCGCTCAACAATCACCACTGCAACAAAGATCCTGTGGGAGCGGGCTTGCCCGCGAAGCAGGCAACGCGGTGGATGGCACCGGCTCTGCCGGTGTTCGCGGGCAAGCCCGCTCCCACAGGGACTGCGCTCACCCAATGAACTCTGTTTGCTCTGAGGAACCTCGAATGCAATTCATCACCGACATCAAGACCTTCGCCGCCCTGGGTAGCGGCGTCATCGGCAGCGGCTGGGTTGCCCGTGCCCTGGCCCATGGCCTGGACGTGGTCGCCTGGGACCCGGCGCCCGGTGCCGAAGCCGCCTTGCGCAAGCGTATCGCCAACGCCTGGCCGGCCCTGGAGAAACAAGGCCTGGCACCCGGCGCCGCGCAAGACCGCCTGACGTTCGTAGCGACCATCGAGGAATGCGTGCGCGACGCCGACTTCATCCAGGAAAGCGCCCCCGAACGCCTGGACCTCAAGCTCGACCTGCACGCGAAGATCAGCGCCGCCGCCAAACCGAACGCCATCATCGGCTCCAGCACCTCGGGCCTGCTACCCAGCGAGTTCTACGAGTCGGCCAGCCACCCCGAACGTTGTGTGGTCGGCCACCCGTTCAACCCGGTCTACCTGCTGCCGCTGGTGGAAATCGTCGGCGGGCGCAACACCAGCCCCGAGGCCATCGAGGCGGCGAAAACCATCTATACCGCGCTGGGCATGCGCCCGCTGCATGTGCGCAAGGAAGTCCCCGGCTTCATCGCCGACCGCCTGCTCGAAGCGCTGTGGCGCGAGGCCCTGCACCTGGTCAACGACGGTGTTGCCAGCACCGGCGAGATCGACGATGCGATCCGTTTTGGCGCCGGCCTGCGCTGGTCGTTCATGGGCACCTTCCTGACCTACACCCTCGCCGGTGGCGACGCCGGCATGCGCCACTTCATGGCCCAGTTCGGCCCGGCACTTCAACTACCCTGGACCTACCTGCCAGCGCCGGAACTGACCGACAAATTGATCGACGACGTGGTCGAGGGCACCAGCGAACAACTGGGCGAGCGCAGCATCGCCGCGCTGGAACGCTACCGTGACGACACCCTGCTGGCGGTGCTGGACGCCGTGAAGAACAGCAAGGCCAAGCACGGCATGGCCTTTGGCGACTGAGGAGAACACGATGCCCGCACTGACCACCTACCGCACCCAGGTGCTACCGGACTGGGTCGACTACAACGGCCACCTGCGCGACGCCTACTACCTGCTGATCTTCAGCTACGCCACCGACGCACTGATGGAGCGCATCGGCCTGGACGCCGACGCCAGGGGGCAGAGCGGGCACTCGCTGTTCACCCTGGAGGCGCATATCAACTACCTGCATGAGGTGAAGCTGGACACCGAGGTGTGGGTGCAGACGCAGATCATCGGTTTCGACAGGAAACGCCTGCACCTGTATCACAGCCTGCATCGGGCGGGCTTCGACGAGGCGTTGGCGGCCAGTGAGCAGATGCTGCTGCATGTGGACCTGGCGGGGCCGAAGTCGGCGCCGTTTGGTGAGCGCAGTGTGGGGTTGATGCAGGGCCTTGTGGAGCAACAGCAGGATCTGCCCGCCGCTGAGTTTGTCGGGCGTGTGCTGAGCCTGCCGGCCGCCTGACCGCTCCCCATCGCCGGCAAACCCACCCAATGGATTTACACGCCCACTGTAGGAGCGGCCTTGTGTCGCGAAAGGGCTGCGCAGCAGCCCGGCAATTCATGTGATAACGCAAGAACCTGGGGCCGCTTTGCGGCCCTTTCGCGACACAAGGCCGCTCCTACAGAAAATCTGCGCAGGAAATTTGCTCCCATACCACCAGTGGGAGCCGGCTTGCAGGCGACGGGCGCAAAAAAATAACCCCGCAAAGCCGTGAGCTTGCGGGGCCAAGAGCGAGCAACATCCACTGTGCGTGAGGTGAGGGTGACCAAACCCTCGGTGCCGTGAATGACCCCAGTGTGCGGGCTTGCAGCAGGGGTGATTTAGCCGTAAACGACCTGTTCTTAGCCAAAGCGGCCATCGCGACAATCTGCCCTTGCCGCGCTGTCGCCTGCGTCACAGAATCGGTCGCAAACAACAGCAGCAGAGGACAACAGCCATGATGCACGCGGATCTGATCGATCAGGACGACCTGCTGGGCCAATTGCGCTCGCGGGGCTTCGACATACCGGCCGGCGCCAGCGCCGAGCAGGCCTGCGAAGTGGTGGTGCGGGGGTTGACCGAGCCCAATGCGCGGGCGCTCAAGGGCATGGTGGAGCAGATGTACACCGGCAGCGCGACCATCCTCCCGGCGGTGCGCCAGGCCATCGACAAACAGCTTTTGCCGGCGCTGGCGCAGTACAGCAAGCGCGCCTGACCTCAAAATCTCCTTCACCTTCTTCGCGGGGTTACCCGCGAAGAAGGCGGCGCGGTATCAGAGCCTTACACTGGCAAACGTCGACTCGTTGCGTGCCTGGCTCAGCGCCGCCATCGGCCCGCTGTGCGGTGACAGGGCCATGGCCTGCGGGATCGGCATCATCGCCACCTGCTGGGTGGTGTTCGAACCCACGCGCTCGTCACGCGGCGGGATGCCAAAGTACTCGCGGTAGCACTTGGAGAAGTGCGGCGTGGACACGAACCCGCACACCGAAGCCACCTCAATGATCGACATCGGCGTCTGCTTGAGCAGCTGCCGCGCGCGGATCAGCCGCAGCTTGAGGTAGTAGCGCGACGGCGAGCAGTGCAGGTACTTCTGGAACAGGCGCTCGAGCTGGCGTCGCGACACCGAGACATAGACCGCCAGTTCGTCCAGGTCGATCGGCTCTTCCAGGTTCGCTTCCATCAACGCGACGATCTCTTGCAGCTTCGGCTGGTTGGTGCCGAGCATGTGCTTGAGCGGCACGCGCTGGTGATCCTGCTCGTTGCGGATGCGCTCGTAGACGAACATCTCGGAGATCGCCGCCGACAGCTCGCGGCCGTGATCGCGGCTGATCAGGTGCAGCATCATGTCCAGCGGCGCGGTGCCGCCGGAGCTAGTAAAGCGGTTGCGGTCGAGGGTGAACAGGCGGGTGCTCATGTTCACCCGTGGGTAGGCCTCCTGCATGGCAGCCAGGCACTCCCAGTGCACGCTGCAATCGAAGCCGTCGAGCAGGCCGGCGCAGGCCAGCGCCCAGCTGCCGGTGCACACCGCGCCAAGCCGGCGCGACTGGCGGGCCTGGGCCTGCAGCCAGGTGACATGCTCACGGGTGACGGTGCGCTGGATGCCCACGCCACCACAGACGATCACGGTGTCGATCGGTGGGGCGCTGTGCATGGCGGCGTCGGGGGTGATCTGCAGGCCATCGCTGGCCCATACCTGGCCGCCGTCGACGGTGAGCGTGTGCCAGCGGTACAGCTCACGGCCGGACAGCTGGTTGGCCATGCGCAGTGGCTCGACGGCCGAGGCCAGCGAGATCAGGGTGAAGTTGTCCAGCAGGAGAAAACCGATGGACTGGGGTGCGGCTGTGCGGTTCTGGGTTGGGGTCCCGGAGGTGTACGACGTCATCGCGATTTCTCCTCACACAATGCAGGGTGTGCCTCAGGCGAGCACTGTTCTTGTAATGGCCCCGTTTCGTATGCAGGGGCTTTGCCAATCTCAACGCAAATGGCATGCCTGAAATTGAACACTCATCCAATAAAACCCAAAAACGACGTCGGCATGCGACTTTCAGCGGGCTCTGGATCGAGCGTAGACCTAAACGCAAAGCAGCGCGCCAGCGCCTTTGCATGTAACAGCTGAGCAATTCGGTAGCACTGCTGGGAAGGTTGCCCAGAAGCGACAGACTTGAGTGTCACCGACAACGACCCTACCGGTAACGACAGCCGACAGTCGGTAGATGACAACCGCTGCGCCAGAATGTGGCGCAACGGTCACACGTGGGCCAGAACGGCGCATCAGCACTCGATGGCGCTGACCGCCAGGCCGCCGCGCGAGGTTTCCTTGTACTTGTCGTGCATGTCGGCGCCGGTGTCACGCATGGTGCGGATCACCTGGTCGAGGGAGATGAAGTGCTCGCCGTCTCCGCGCAGGGCCATCTGCACGGCGTTGATCGCTTTCACCGCAGCGATGGCGTTGCGCTCGATGCACGGCACCTGGACCAGGCCACCGACCGGGTCGCAGGTGAGCCCAAGGTTGTGCTCAAGGGCGATTTCGGCGGCGTTTTCCAGTTGCGGCGGGGTGGCACCGAGCACTTCGGCCAGGCCCGCGGCGGCCATGGCGCAGGCCGAACCGACCTCACCCTGGCAGCCGACTTCGGCGCCGGAGATCGAGGCGTTCTTCTTGCACAGGATGCCCACCGCCGCTGCGCCGAGGAAGAAATCCACCACGTTGGATTCGTCAACGACGTCGGAGAAGCGCATGTAGTAGTGCAGCACCGCCGGGATGATCCCCGCCGCGCCGTTGGTGGGCGCGGTGACCATGCGCCCGCCGGCGGCGTTTTCTTCGTTGACCGCCAGGGCGAACAGGTTGACCCACTCCATGGCGCTCATGGTCGAGCCGATCACGTTGGGCTTGCCGATCTCCTGCAAGCTGCGGTGCAGCCTGGCGGCACGACGGCGTACGTTGAGCCCGCCGGGCAGCGTGCCTTCATATTTAAGGCCGTTGTTCACGCACTCCTGCATGGCGTGCCAGAGCTTGAGCAGGCCGGCGCGAATCTCCGCTTCGCTGCGCCAGACCTTCTCGTTCTCCAGCATCAATTGCGACACGCGCAGGTCGTTTTGCTTGCACAGGCGCAGCAGTTCGGCGGCGCTGTCGAAGTCGTATGGCAACACCGTCTGGTCGGCGTCCAGCACGCCGCTGGCGGCCTGGGCGGCATCGACCACAAAGCCCCCGCCCACCGAGTAGTAGGTGTCGCGGTGCAGCTCGCCGCCCTCGCCTTCGGCGATCAGGGTCATGGCGTTGGGGTGGTAGGGCAGGTTCTCGTCCAGCAGCAGCATGTCGCGGGCCCAGACGAATTCGATGGGCAGGCGGCTGTCGAGCTTGAGTACGTTGGTTTCGCGCAGGTCGGCGATGCGTGGGGTGATCTGCGTGGGGTCGATCGAGTCGGGCCACTCACCCATCAGCCCCATGATCGTGGCGTTGTCGGTGCCGTGACCGACGCCGGTGGCCGACAGTGAGCCATACAGCCTGACCTCGATGCGTCGTACCTGTTCCAGCTCGCCGCGCTGGCGCAGCCCCTCGACGAACATGGCGCCGGCACGCATGGGGCCGACGGTATGGGAGCTGGAGGGCCCGACACCGATCTTGAACAGGTCGAACACGCTGATGGCCATTGTCGCTTCACCTCTTGATGGGCTTGCCTGGTCGCGCCGAACGATGCCTTGCGCAACTGCTAGGCTGAATCGTCGAGCCGCCTCGGAATGCTCGCATCATCGGGCTTTTGCCCACCCCCTCGCCGTCTGCAACCGACGTACTTTTGTCCAGCTGCGCCGCCGCTGTACCGGCGCTGCATGCGCCGTTTTCCACCGGCCGGACGACGCAACAAGGGTGGCGCGGGGGTGGAAAAATCCAGTTGCGACATTGCCCGTACTGGATGCGACCCGTCCTGTACTGGATACGACCCCACCAGTAGGCGATTGCCGAACGCTGGAGGATTATCGAAAGCGACTCGTTTTGCACGGCCTCGCATCCTGCCCTCTGCAGGCCTGGCTGATCGGCCCCCTAGAAAGCGCCGACAGCCCTTCGCGAACCCGAAGATAAAATCACAGGAGTCCACCTATGAAAGCTTCACCCTCGCTGTTGCTGGTTGCGATGTTGTCCGCTCCATTGCTGGCCCAGGCTGCAGAACCCGAACAGTGCCAGACGGTACGGTTCTCCGACGTCGGCTGGACCGACATCACCGTCACCACCGCGACGACCAGCGTTGTGCTTGAAGCACTGGGCTACAAGACCCACACCACCATGATCTCGGTACCGGTGACCTACAAGTCGTTGGCCGCCGGCAAGGATTTGGACGTGTTCCTCGGCAACTGGATGCCGACCATGGAGAACGACATCAAGCAGTACCGCGATGCCGGCACCGTCGAGACAGTGCGTGCCAACCTGGAGAACGCCAAGTACACCCTGGCCGTGCCCCAGGCGCTGTATGACAAGGGCCTGAAGGACTTCAGCGACATCCCCAAATTCAAGAAGGAACTGGACGGCAAGATCTACGGCATCGAGCCGGGCAACGACGGCAACCGCACCATCCAGAGCATGATCGACAAGAACGCCTTCGGCCTGAAGGACGCCGGTTTCAAGATCGTGCAATCCAGCGAGGCCGGCATGCTGTCGCAGGTCGACCGGGCGCAGAAGCGGGGTGAGGCGGTGGTGTTTCTGGGCTGGGAACCGCACCCGATGAACACCCGGTTCAAGATGCAGTACCTCACCGGCGGCGATGAATTCTTCGGCCCCGATTTCGGCAAGGCCACCGTGCTCACCAACACCCGCAAGGGTTACGCGCAGGAATGCGGCAACGTGGGCCAACTGCTGAAGAACCTGTCGTTCGAGCTCAAGGATGAAAGCACCATGATGGGCTATGTCCTGGACGACAAGATGAAACCCGAGGCGGCCGCGAAAAAATGGCTGAAGGACAACCCCGGCAAATTGGACACCTGGCTCGCCGGGGTGACGACCGTGGATGGCAAACCCGGCCTTGAGGCGGCCAAGGCCAAACTGACGCAATAACGCAAGACGCTATGGCAACACCGCGGGGTGGGACCGTGCCCACCCCGGACTGATTTCAATCTTTGCAGGTGGAAGCTCGCTATCATGCTTATCGATCAGAAAATACCCCTGGGGCAGTACATCGCCTCATTCGTCGAATGGTTGACCCAGAATGGCGCCGAATACTTCGATGCCATCGCCAAGGGCCTGGAATTCATGATCCATGGCGTCACCAGCGCCCTGACCTGGTTCAACCCCTTCGTACTCATCGCCCTGTTCGCCGCCCTCGCGCACCTGATCCAGCGCAAATGGGCCCTCACCGTATTCGTCGCCCTGTCGTTCCTGCTCATCCTCAACCTGGGGTACTGGCAGGAAACCATGGAAACCCTGGCGCAAGTGAGCTTCGCCACCGTGGTGTGCGTGGCCATCGGCGTGCCGCTGGGCATCCTCGCCGCGCACAAACCGATGTTCTACACCGGCATGCGCCCGGTGCTGGACCTGATGCAGACCGTGCCCACCTTCGTCTACCTGATCCCCACGCTGACCCTGTTCGGCCTGGGCGTGGTGCCGGGACTGATCTCGACGGTGGTGTTCGCCATCGCCGCGCCCATCCGCCTTACTTACCTGGGCATCTGCGACGTGCCGCAGGAGCTGCTCGACGCCGGCAAGGCCTTCGGCTGCTCGCGCCGCCAGTTGCTGACCCGCATCGAACTGCCCCACGCCATGCCGAGCATCGCCGCTGGCGTGACGCAATGCATCATGCTGTCGCTGTCGATGGTGGTGATCGCCGCCCTGGTGGGCGCTGATGGCCTGGGCAAACCTGTGGTCAACGCACTGAACACCGCCGATATCTCGCTCGGCTTCGAAGCGGGCCTGGCGATCGTGCTGCTGGCGATCATGCTGGACCGTATCTGCAAGCAACCGGAACTGCCGGTAAGGGGTGAGGCATGAGCATCATTCGTTTCGAAGACGTCGACGTCATCTTCTCCAGCAAGCCGCGCGAGGCGCTGGCGCTGCTGGACGAAGGCAAGACCCGTGAACAGATCCTCAAGCAGACCGGCCTTGTGGTCGGTGTCGAGAAGGCCAACCTGGACATCAACAAGGGCGAGATCTGCGTGCTGATGGGCCTGTCCGGCTCGGGCAAGTCGAGCCTGCTGCGCTGCATCAACGGCCTGAACACCGTGAGCCGCGGCAAGCTGTTCGTCGAGCACGAAGGCAAACACATCGACATCGCCCACTGCACCCCGGCAGAGCTGAAGATGATGCGCACCAAGCGCATCGCCATGGTGTTCCAGAAGTTCGCCCTGATGCCCTGGCTGACCGTGCGCGAGAACATCAGCTTCGGCCTGGAAATGCAGGGCCGCCCGGAGAAAGAGCGGCGCAAGCTGGTGGATGAAAAGCTGGAGCTGGTGGGCCTGACGCAGTGGCGCAACAAGAAGCCCGACGAGCTGTCCGGCGGCATGCAGCAGCGTGTGGGCCTGGCCCGGGCGCTGGCGATGGACGCCGACATCCTGCTGATGGACGAACCGTTCTCGGCCCTCGACCCGCTGATCCGCCAGGGTTTGCAGGATGAGCTGCTGGCCCTGCAAAGCAAACTCAGCAAGACCATCGTGTTCGTCAGCCACGACCTGGACGAAGCCCTGAAGCTGGGCAGCCGCATCGCCATCATGAAGGACGGGCGGATCATCCAGTACAGCAAGCCGGAGGAGATCGTGCTGAACCCGGCCGACGAGTACGTGCGGACCTTCGTCGCCCACACCAACCCATTGAACGTGCTGTGCGGGCGCAGCCTGATGCGCACCCTGGACAAGTGCAAGCGGGTCAACGGCTCGGTGTGCCTGGACCCGGGCGGCGACTCGTGGCTGGACCTGGGCGAAGGCAACTCGATCAAGCGCGCGCGCCAAGGGCAGAACGGGCTGGACATGCAGAACTGGGTGCCGGGGCAGGCGGTGGAGGCGCTGGATCGCCGGCCGACCGTGGTGCACGCCGACATTGGTATGCGCGACGCCTTGCAGATTCGTTACCAGACCGGCAACAAGCTGGTGTTGCAGGAGAACGACAAGCTGGTGGGGATTTTGGGTGATACCGAGCTGTATCACGCGCTGCTGGGCAAGACCCACGGGTGATGCAATTGGGGCCGCCTTGCGGCCCATTCGCGGGCAAGCCCGCTCCCACAGGTATCGCACTGGCCTTGAGAGCAGCGCAGTACCTGTGGGAGCGGGCTTGCCCGCGAATGGGCTGCAAAGCAGCCCCAATCAAGTTTTTAGCGAACGACGATCCCACGCGAAGCCATGTAGGCCTTGGCCTCCGGCACCGTGTACTCGCCGAAATGGAAGATGCTCGCCGCCAGCACCGCGCTGGCATGCCCTTCCAGGATCCCGTCGGCCAGGTGCTGCAGGTTACCCACACCACCAGAGGCAATCACCGGAATCCCCAGCGCATCGCTGATGGCGCGGGTCACGCCCAGGTCGAAGCCGTTCTTCATGCCGTCCTGGTCCATGCTGGTCAGCAGGATCTCACCGGCCCCCAGGCCTTCCATCTTCTTCGCCCACTCCACCGCATCCAGCCCGGTAGGCTTGCGCCCGCCATGGGTGAAGATCTCCCAGCGCGGGGTCTCGCCCGGGCCGGAAACCTTCTTGGCGTCGATGGCGACGACGATGCACTGCGAACCGAAACGGTCCGCCGCTTCACCGACGAACTCCGGGTTGAACACCGCGGCGGTGTTGATCGAGACCTTGTCGGCACCGGCGTTGAGCAGGTTGCGGATGTCTTGCACGGTGCGCACGCCACCGCCCACGGTCAGCGGGATGAACACCTGGCTGGCCATGCGCTCGACGGTATGCAGGGTGGTGTCACGGCCATCGACGCTGGCGGTGATGTCCAGGAAGGTGATCTCGTCCGCGCCCTGCTCGTTGTAGCGACGGGCAATTTCCACCGGGTCACCGGCGTCGCGGATGTTCTCGAACTTGACGCCCTTGACCACCCGGCCGTTGTCCACGTCCAGGCAAGGGATGATGCGCTTGGCCAGTGCCATGGTCGTTCCTCAGCCTTGGTAGTTGTCGCAGAAGGCCTGGGCCTCGGCGACGTCGAGGGTGCCTTCGTAGATGGCACGGCCGGTGATGGCACCGATGATGCCCGGCGCTTTCGCGTCCAGCAGGGCCTTGATGTCACCCAGGTTGTGGATGCCGCCCGAGGCGATCACCGGGATGCGCGTGGCTTCGGCCAGGGCCTTGGTGAAGGGCACGTTGCAGCCCTGCATCATGCCGTCCTTGGCGATGTCGGTGTAGACGATCGACGAGACGCCATCGGCCTCGAAACGCTTGGCCAGGTCGATGACCTGCACGCTGCTCACTTCGGCCCAGCCGTCGGTGGCGACGAAGCCGTCCTTGGCATCCAGGCCGACGATGATCCGGCCTGGGAAGGCCTTGCACGCCTCGGCGACGAACTCCGGCTGCTTGACCGCCTTGGTGCCGATGATCACGTGGCTGACGCCGGCCTTGACGTAGTGCTCGATGGTTTCCAGCGAGCGAATGCCGCCGCCGATCTGGATCGGCAGGTTCGGGTAGCGCTTGGCGATGGCGGTGACCACTTCACCGTTGACCGGCTGGCCTTCGAAGGCGCCGTTGAGGTCGACCAGGTGCAGGCGGCGGCAGCCACCCTCGACCCACTTGGCGGCCATGCTCACCGGGTCGTCGGAAAATACCGTGGAGTCTTCCATGCGGCCCTGGCGCAGGCGCACGCAGGCACCGTCCTTCAGATCGATAGCGGGGATAATCAGCATCTTGGAAACCTGTCTTGTTCGTTGAGTTCAGGGCTTCTCGAGCGCCCACAGGTCGCTTTCGATGCTCTCGAACCGCTCCTTGAGGTGCAGCTGAACATCGGCAATCGCCCTGTTGTAGTAATACGGAGCCACTTCCCTGGAAAACAGCTCGAGGACCTCGGCCACCTCGAACGACCCCAGCTCCAGCTCGAAACGGTCTTCGAGGAAGCGCTTGAGCTTGTCGAGCGCTTCGCGCTCCTGCTCGGGGGCCAGCGTGAGGATCGGTGCCTTGGTCCGCGACCTGCTCATTTACCAGCGCCCATCCCAGGCGACGAAGTTCTGCAGCAGTTGCAGGCCGTGGGTGTGGCTCTTCTCCGGGTGGAACTGCACGGCGAAGCGCGAGCCTTCGGCCAGCGCGGCGGCGAAGTCGACGCCGTAGTGGCCGCGGCCGACCACCTGGCCCGGCTTGCCGGCATTGATGTAGTAGCTGTGCACGAAGTAGAAGCGCGCGCGGTCGGGGATGTCATGCCACAGCGGGTGGTCGATGGTCTGGCCGACTTCGTTCCAACCCATGTGCGGCACCTTCAGGTGCTCGCCGTCTTCTTTCAGGTCTTTACCGAAGAAACGCACCTGGCCGGGGAACAGGCCGATGCAATCGACGCCGTCGTTCTCTTCGCTGTGCTCGAGCAGCGCCTGCATGCCGACGCAGATGCCGAGGAACGGGCGGTCCTGGCTGACTTCGCGGACCAGGCTGTCGAAGCCCAGGCGGCGGATCTCGGCCATGCAGTCGCGGATCGCGCCCACGCCGGGGAACACCACACGGTCGGCCTCACGGATGACCGCGGCGTCGCTGGTGACCAGCACCTTGCCGGCGCCTACATGCTCGAGGGCCTTGGCCACCGAGTGCAGGTTGCCCATGCCATAGTCGATTACGGCTACGGTCTGCATTTACAGGCACCCTTTGGTCGATGGCATCTGCCCGGCCATGCGTTCGTCCTGCTCCACGGCCATGCGCAGCGCGCGGCCGAAGGCCTTGAACACGGTCTCGATCTGGTGGTGGGTGTTGTGGCCACGCAGGTTGTCGATGTGCAGGGTGACCAGGGCGTGGTTGACGAAGCCCTGGAAGAATTCCTGGAACAGGTCGACATCGAAGCCACCGACGCTGGCGCGGGTGTAGGGGACGTGCATCTGCAAGCCCGGGCGGCCGGAGAAGTCGATGACCACGCGCGACAGTGCTTCATCCAGCGGCACGTAGGCGTGGCCGTAGCGGAAGATGCCTTTCTTGTCGCCGATGGCCTGGGCAAACGCCTGGCCGAGGGTGATGCCGACGTCTTCGACGGTGTGATGGTCATCGATATGCAGGTCGCCCTTGCATTCGATATCCAGATCGATCAGCCCATGCCGGGCGATCTGGTCGAGCATGTGTTCAAGGAAAGGCACGCCGATATCGAATCGGGCCTTACCAGTGCCATCGAGGTTGATCGAGCACTTGACCTGGGTTTCCAGGGTATTGCGCTCGACGGAAGCCTTACGTTCGACCATCACCAGCTCCGCAAAATCATTGGGCGAAAAGGGCAATAGTATAGGCCCAGAACGCGCCAGCTTGAAACGCGGATGACATATGGCAGGGCAAGCAATTGCGGGGGTGGGACTGTGCTACAGGTCTATACAACCGTGTAACCGGGGCTGCTATGCAGCCCTATCGCCGGCAAGCCGGCTCCCACAGAGGTCGCAGCGGTGCATTACCTGTGGGAGCCGGCTTGCCGGCGATGAGGCTAGTAAAGCTACATCAATGGAACAGAACCGCCGTCTTCTGCAGGGTGATCCACACCCCCCACGCCAGCGGAATCACCACCACCGCCCAGGCCAGCAGCACCAGCGGCAGGCTACCCGGCGCGGCATGCCATTCCAGCGAACGCGCGCTGTCGGCACCCTTGTCGTGGCTCAGGGCACGCTCGGCGGCCAATTCGGCCTCGGTCATGAAGTACTTGTCGGCCACCGGGCGCACCAGCATGTTGCAGATGAAGCCCAGCACCAGCAGGCCGGCGAGGATGTACAGGGTCATGTCGTAGGCCGCGGCCCGCTCCACGCCTGCCGCCAGCTGCGCTTCGCGCAGGTAGGTGATCAGCACCGGGCCGAGCACACCGGCAGCGGCCCAGGCGGTCAGCAGGCGACCGTGGATGGCCCCGACCATCTGCGTGCCGAACAGGTCGGCGAGGTAAGCCGGCACCGTGGCGAAACCACCGCCGTACATCGACAGGATGATGCAGAACGCCGCCACGAACAGCGCCACGTTGCCGATGTGCCCCATGTTCGGCACCAGGCTGTAGAGGCCCACGCCCAGGGCGAAGAAGGCGAAGTAGGTGTTCTTGCGGCCGATGTAGTCGGAGAACGACGCCCAGAAGAACCGCCCGCCGATGTTGAACAGGCTGAGCAAACCGGTGAAGCCGGCGGCAATGGCGGCGATCTGCGCCAGCTGTGCGGCATTCAGCTCGCTGAAGGTCAGCTCGTTGCCCAGCAGTTTGCCGGCGAAGACTTCCTGCAGCAGTGGCGAGGCCATGCCCAGGATGCCGATACCGGCCGACACGTTCAGGCACAGCACCAGCCACACCAGGGCGAACTGCGGGGTCTTCCAGGCCACGCTGACATGCACGTGGCGGTCGGTGACCATGGCGTTGGCCTTCTTCGCCGGCGGCGTCCAGCCTTCAGGCTTCCAGCCGGTCGGCGGCACGCGGTAGGCCAGGGCGCCAGCAGTCATGAACACGAAGTAGATCGCGGCCATGGCGACGAAGCTCTGCCACACGCCCACTTCAGTGGCACTGCCAAAATGGCCCATCAGTGCGGTGGCCAGCGGCGCGCCCACCATGGCGCCACCCCCGAAGCCCATGATCGCCATGCCGGTGGCCATGCCACGCTTGTCCGGGAACCACTTGATCAGGGTCGACACCGGCGAGATGTAGCCCAGGCCCAGGCCGATCCCCCCGATCACCCCCGAGCCCAGCCACATCAGCCACAGTTGATGGGTCTTCACGCCGATCGCCGAGATCAGCAGGCCACCGCACCAGCACAGTGCCGAGACCAGGCCGGCCTTGCGCGGGCCGGCATGTTCCAGCCAACCGCCGAGCACCGCGGCCGAACAGCCGAGGAACACGAAGAACAGGGTGTAGATCCAGCTGAGCATGGAGATCGGCCAGTCGCACTCGGCGCTGAACAGACGGGCGACGAAGCCCATGTCCGCCGCGCAGGCCACCGGTGCGCTGACGCCCAGGGCCTGGGACAGCGGCAGCCAGAACACCGAGAAGCCATAGGCCATGCCGATGCACAGGTGGATGGCCAGGGCCGCTGGCGGCACCAGCCAGCGGTTGAAGCCCGGCCGGGCGATGATGCGCTCCTTCGACAGGAAGCCTGGCGTGCTGGCCGGCAACTCTGTCGTGATACTGCTGTTCATGGATTGATCCTTTTGTAGGTGGGCGGTGCGCGTGGACGGCTCTTTGTGGCTGCACGCAAGGCAGGCTGGCCGTTTGCTGGGACTGCCCGCGACAATGGGTCGCGGGGTTTCACGGGCGGGGCAAGATTACCAGCAGGCGGTGGCATGGAAGCAATCTGATATCGCGTTTTTTTCGTCAGCTGAAACGGTACTTGTCGCAGCGCCATCGTTTGCATCGGGCAAAGCAGCGCTGGCAGCGGTACTCATGAGCATTCAGCGTACTTGTGGGAGCAGGTTCATCAGGGCGCCGAACCGCCACGAAGCAGGCGACTGGGTGGATGGCACCGGCTGTGCCGGTGTTCGCGGGCAAGCCCGCTCCCACAGGGATCGCGCCATCCTCAAGGCGTGCGCAGTACCGGTGGGAGCTGGCTTGCCAGCGATGAGGCCAGCACAGGCAATAGCAGTCAGTTGCTCCCTCAGGCCTTCGCTAAATCAAAAGGATATGTGCAGCTCCATGAGGGCAGGCTTGCCGGCGATTGGGCCCCGATTGAACTGCCGTGCTGCACACTGTCGAAATGTCGGATACGCAGCGCCCATGGCCACAGCGCTATACTCGCCGCTGAATTTCACAATCGGACTACAAGGACTCGCCCATGAAAGCGTTCGGCAAAATCCTGGGGCTGTCGCTTCTCGGGTTGTTGCTGATCATCGTGGCGCTGGGCTTCGCCCTGACCCACCTCTTCGATCCCAACGACTACAAAGACGAAATCCGCCAGCTGGCCCGTGACAAGGCCCATGTCGAGCTGACGCTCAACGGCGACATCGGCTGGAGCCTGTTCCCCTGGCTGGGCCTGGAGCTGCACGAGGCGAGCATCGCCACGCTGAACAACCCCAAGGTGCCGTTCGCCGACCTGCAGATGCTGGGTTTGTCGGTGCGCGTGCTGCCGCTGCTGCGTCGTGAAGTGCAAATGAGCGATGTGCGGGTCGAGGGCCTGAACCTCACCCTGACCCGTGACGCCAATGGCCACGGCAACTGGGAAGACATCGGCAAGCCACTGCCCGACCCGTCGCTGGCCAACGCCCCGGCCACCGCACCCACCCAAGCGCCTGCCGGCGAGCCGAGCAAACCCGAGGCCAGCGAGCGCTCGGTCAAGCTCGACATCGACAGCCTGACCGTCAACAACGCCCGGGTGCAGTTCACCGACGAGAAAGCCGGCAAAAGCTACGGCGCCGAAAGCATCCAGCTGAGCACCGGCCCCGTGCACGAGGGGGTGAACATCCCGCTCAAGGCCAGCGCCTTCCTCAGTGCCAGCCAGCCGAACATCAAGGCCCGCACCGAGCTGACCGGCGAGCTGCGCTTCGACCGCAAGCTCAAGCGCTACAACCTCGAGGACATGCGCCTGTCCGGTGAAACCTCGGGCGAGCCCCTGGCCGGCAAGACCATGACCTTCGCCGCGCAAGGCCAGGTGCTGGTCGACCTGGCCGCCAACGTCGCCTCGTGGACCAGCCTGAAGGTTTCGGCCAACCAGCTGCGCGCCCTGGGTGAGCTGAACGTGCGCGACCTGGACAAGGCACCGCAGGTCAGCGGTGGCCTGTCCATCGCCCAGTTCGACCTGCGCACCTTCCTCGACGGCATCGGCCACCCGCTGCCGGCCACCGCCGACCCAGCCGCGTTCAACAAACTGGAGCTGGTCAGCCGCCTGCAAGGCACGCAGAACAGCCTGGCGCTGGAAGACCTGGCAGTGAAACTGGACGACAGCACCTTCAGCGGCCGTGTGGCCATCGAAGACTTCGCCAAGCAGGCCCTGCGCGTACGCCTGAAAGCCGACACGTTCGACGCCGACCGCTATATGCCGGCCAAGAGCGAGCAGGCCAAGGGCGCCACTGCGGCGCGCCAGGCCGAAGTGAAACAGCAGGAAACCGCCGCCGTGGCCGGCGCCGGCACCACCCCGCTGCCCAACGCCCCGACGCAAGTGGCCTGGAGCAACGACAAGCTGCTGCCGGTGGACCGTCTGCGCGCCCTCGACCTACAGGCCGACCTGACGTTCGGCGCCCTGGTGCTGGACAAGCTGCCGATCAGCGACGCCCAGCTCAAGGCCAACGGCCAGGGCGGCCTGATCACCCTCGAAACCTTGCGCGGCGGCCTGTACAACGGCAGCTTCGAAGCCAAGGGCACGGTCGACGTGCGCCCCGCCGTGCCGCAGATCGGGGTGAACACCAAGATCAACCGCGTACCGGTGGAGCATTTCATCAAGCGCGAAAGCCCCGAGCAGGCGCCGCCGGTCAAGGGCCTGCTGACCCTTGCCAGCAACCTCACTGCCACCGGCAACAGCCAGAAAGCGCTGGTTGACACCCTCAACGGCAACGCCAGCTTCACCATCAACGACGGCGTGCTGGTCAATGCCAACCTCGAGCAGCAGCTGTGCCAGGCCATCGCCACCCTCAACCGCAAGCAGCTCTCCGGCGAGCCACGCGGCAAGGACACGCCGTTCGAAGAGCTGCGCGGCAGCCTGGTGATCCGCAATGGCGTGGCCAGCAACCCAGACCTCAAGGCACGCATCCCCGGCCTGACCGTGAACGGCCATGGCGACCTCGACCTGCGTGTGCTGGGCATGGACTACAACGTCGGCGTGGTGGTCGAAGGTGACCAGCGCGCCATGCCCGACCCGGCCTGCCAGGTCAACGAACGCTTCGCCGGTGTCGAAGTGCCGCTGCGCTGCCGTGGCCCGCTGGAGCTGGGCGCCAAGGCCTGCCGCCTGGACCAGGACGGCCTGGGCAAGGTGGCGGCGAAGCTGGCCGGCAACCGCCTGAAAGACAAGATCGATGAAAAGCTCGAAGAAAAACTCGGAGACAAAGTGAGCCCGGAACTCAAAGATGCGCTCAAGGGGCTGTTCAAGCGATGAGCCCCCAGCAGTTCTCCAGCGCCGTGCTGGATTGGTACGACCAGCACGGTCGCCACGACCTGCCCTGGCAACAGGGCATAAACCCCTACCGGGTGTGGGTCTCGGAAATCATGCTGCAGCAGACCCAGGTGAGCACCGTGCTCAACTACTTCGACCGCTTCATGCAGGCCCTGCCGACCGTGCAGGCGCTGGCTGAAGCACCGGAAGATGAAGTGCTGCACCTGTGGACGGGCCTGGGCTACTACACCCGCGCCCGTAACTTGCAAAAAGCCGCGAAGATCGTCGTCGCGCAGCATGGTGGCGAGTTCCCGCGCAGCGTGGAGGCGCTCACCGAGCTGCCTGGCATCGGCCGCTCCACCGCCGGGGCCATCGCCAGCATCAGCATGGGCATCCGCGCGCCGATCCTCGACGGTAACGTCAAGCGCGTGCTGGCCCGCTTCACCGCCCAGGCCGGCTACCCGGGCGAACCCAAGGTGGCCAACCAGCTGTGGGCCACCGCCGAGCGCTTCACCCCGATGACGCGGGTGAACCACTTCACCCAGGCAATGATGGACATGGGCGCGACGCTGTGCACCCGCAGCAAGCCCAGTTGCCTGATCTGCCCGCTGCAACGTGGCTGCGAGGCGCACCTGCACGGTGAAGAAACCCGTTACCCCGAGCCCAAGCCGCGCAAAGCCCTGCCCCAACGCAAGACGCTGATGCCGCTGCTGGCCAACCACGAAGGCGCGATCCTGCTTTACCGCCGGCCCTCCACCGGCCTGTGGGGCGGCTTGTGGAGCCTGCCCGAACTGGACAGCCTCGAGCAGCTCGACGACCTCGCCTACCAGCATGGCCTGCGCCTGGCCGGCAGCCAGGCCTTGCAGGGTTTGACCCACACCTTCAGCCATTTCCAGCTGGCCATCGAGCCCTGGCTGGTGCGCGTCGACCNGGTCGGCGCGCACGTGGCCGAGCCCGACTGGCTCTGGTATAACCTCGCCACCCCGCCGCGCCTGGGCCTCGCCGCCCCGGTCAAGAAGCTGCTGCAACGCGCGGCCGACGAACTGATTGCAGGAGAGACGCCATGACCCGCACCGTGATGTGCCGCAAGTACAAAGAACAATTGCCAGGCCTCGAGCGCGCGCCCTACCCCGGCCCCAAAGGCCAAGACATCTTCGAACACGTCTCGCAGAAGGCCTGGGCCGACTGGCAGAAGCACCAGACCCTGCTGATCAACGAGAAGCGCCTGAACATGATGAACGCCGAGGACCGCAAGTACATCCAGGCCGAGATGGACAAGTTCTTCGCCGGCGAAGACTACGCCAAGGCCGAAGGCTACGTTCCGCCGGCCGAATGACCCCAGAAAACGTAAGCGACGGAATTAATTTAAATTTTTTCAAAAAAGTCGTTGACGGTCGGATCGGAAATCTATTTAATGCACCTCGTCGCCCAGATAGCTCAGTCGGTAGAGCAGAGGATTGAAAATCCTCGTGTCGGCGGTTCGACTCCGTCTCTGGGCACCACCTTCAGCTTCTGGTGGTTGCAAAGTTACCCGAAGCGACACAAGAAACCCGCCTAGTGCGGGTTTTTTGTTGCCTGTAATTCCTTGCGTTGATCGATATCAACAAGCCACCACCTGCTCGCTCATAGCATGGAGGGTGGACATTCGACCGACCCCGCAAGGACCTCCATGAGCGAAGAATCCTCCTCCCTCCTTCTGCCGCCGCCCACCGACACCGGCAGCGGCGCCAAGCCCGCTCCCCGCACCCGCCGCCCACGCCAGCGCAAGCCCGTCACCACCGCCCCCGCGCAAGAAACCATCACCCAGGTCAGCCAGCAACCCGCCGCGCTGGTGGTGGCCAACGCGCGCAAGGGCAGCAACGAGGACAGCACCTCGGCGCGCCTGCCGGCCAGCTATCCGTACCGCACCCGCATGCGTCGCCAGGATTACGAGAAGGCCAAGCACGCCCTGCAGATCGAGCTGCTGAAAGTGCAGAGCTGGGTGAAGGAAACCGGCCAGAGGATCGTGATCCTCTTCGAAGGGCGTGACGCCGCAGGCAAGGGCGGCACCATCAAGCGCTTCATGGAGCACCTGAACCCGCGCGGCGCGCGCATCGTCGCCCTGGAGAAGCCCTCCGAACAGGAGAAAGGCCAGTGGTACTTCCAGCGCTACGTCCAGCACCTGCCCACGGCAGGTGAAATGGTGTTCTTCGATCGCTCCTGGTACAACCGCGCCGGGGTCGAGCGGGTGATGGATTTCTGCTCGCCGCTGCAATACCTGGAGTTCATGCGTCAGGCGCCGGACCTGGAGCGGATGCTGTGCAACAGCGGCATCCTGCTGTTCAAGTTCTGGTTCTCGGTGAACCGTGAAGAACAGCTGCGCCGCTTCATCTCGCGGCGCGACGACCCGCTCAAGCACTGGAAGCTGTCGCCCATCGACATCAAGTCGCTGGACAAGTGGGAGGACTACACCGCCGCCAAGGAAGCCATGTTCTTCCACACCGACACGGCCGATGCGCCGTGGACGGTGATCAAATCCGATGACAAGAAGCGCGCGCGGATCAATTGCATCCGGCACTTTTTGCATTCGCTGGACTATCCGGGGAAGGACCACAGCGTGGCGCATGCGCCGGATGCGTTGTTGGTTGGTCGGGCCTCGCGGGGTTTCGAGGAAGACGAACCGGCGGTGCCTGTCAGCTAAGTTTTTGTGGCCCTATCGCTGGCAAGCCAGCTCCCACAGGTCCTGCGGCTGGCACGGTGGCTGTGGGAGCCGGCTTGCCGGCGAAAAGGCCGCATAGCGGCCTCTTGGGTTTCTCGCGCAACTGCGCTTCAATACGCGCCTTCAGCAGATACCCCAGGACCCCGCCCCATGGCCACCAACACCAAGCAACAAAAACGCGCCAAGCGCGCCGCCACCAAGGCCAAGCAGAACCGCATGGTACGCAGCGGCCAGGCGGTGAAGGCCAGCGCCGGTGACAGCGCCAGCGTCGAGCAGGTGTTCAACAAGGCCATGGAGTCGAGCAGCTACGACAGCCTGTTCGCGAAGATGAAGGAAGCCCAGGAGAACGGCCTGGTGCCGATGATCTCGGTGTTCCTGGTCGACCCACTGCTGGCGCTGGTGCTCAAGGGCCACAAGGAAGAGCACGCCACCGACTACATCGTCATGGTGTTCACCGCCTACCGCAAATGGCTCGACGGTGCCGACGAAGACGCCACCATGGCGTGGCTGGAGAGCGATGAGTTCCAGGACGCTTATATCGCAGCCTCCGAAGCGGTGGCCAAGCAGCAGCAACAGCAGAAGCAGTTCGGCTGAAGATCCTTGCCGCCTGACCCGGCCTCATCGCCGGCAAGCCGGCTCCCACAAGGTGGACTACCCGCTGCTGTGTGGGAGCCGGCTTGCCGGCGATGAGGCCCGCCCAGACCAACAAAAAGGCCGCGCCCTTCACAGGACGCGGCCTTTTCATTTCACTTAGCGTGGATCAGCTATCCAGCGCCACGCGCCCGGCAGCGCCGCGCTTGCGGTGCACCAGCAGGCCGGCTGCAACCACCGCGATGCTCAGCAGCGCAGTCGCGATGATCTCGACGCGGTGATCCTCGCGCAGCCCCATCACCACCAGAATGGCAACGATGAAGGCGATGGTCGCCCAGGTCAGGCCCGGGAACAGCCACATCTTGAACGAGATCTTCTCGCCACTGGCTTCACGCTGGCTGCGCATGCGCAGTTGCGACACGGCGATCACCAGGTACACCAGCAAGGCGATGGCGCCAGAGCTGGCCAGCAGGAACTCGAACACCGCGGCCGGTGCCAGGAAGTTGGCGAATACGCACAGGAAGGCTGCGCCGGTAGACAGCAGCACGGCCCAGTGCGGGGTGCCGGCCTTGGTGGTGCGCTGGGCAACCGCCGGGGCGTCGCCACGCTTGCTCAGGGAGAACAGCATGCGCGAGGAGGTGTACAGCGCCGAGTTCAGGCAGCTGGTCACGGCGATCAGCACGACGATGTCGACGATCAGCTTGGCGTTCGGCACGCCGATCAGGCTGAGCACGGTCTGGTAGGAGCCCTTCTCGGCCAGGGTCGGATCGTTCCACGGCACCATGGCCACGACCAGGAAGATCGACACCAGGTAGAACAGGCAGATACGCCAGATCACCGAATTGGTGGCGCGGCTGATCTGTTTGCCCGGGTCTTTCGATTCGGCGGCGGCGATGGTGACGATTTCGGTACCCATGAACGAGAACATGGTGGTCAGCATGGCGGCCAGCACGGCGCCCAGGCCGTTGGGCATGAAGCCTTGGGTGTCGAACAGGTGGCTGACACCGCTGATCTGGCTGCTCGGCACCATGCCGAACATGGCGGCGCAACCAACGACGATGAAGCCGATGATCGCCAGCACCTTGAGCAGGGCGAACCAGAACTCGAACTCACCGTAGTTCTTCACGCTGAACAGGTTGGTAACGGTCAGCACCAGGGTGATGACCAGCGAGAATGCCCACAGGTCCACGGCCGGGAACCAGGCGTGCAGGATGGCCGCAGCGGCGTTGGCTTCCAATGGGATCACCAACACCCAGAACCACCAGTACAACCAGCCGATGGTGAAACCGGCCCAGCGCCCGATGGCGCGGTCGGCATAGGTGGAGAAGGAGCCGGTGTCAGGCGAGGCGACCGCCATTTCACCCAGCATGCGCATTACCAGCACCACCAGGGTACCGGCGGCGGCATAGGCCAGCAGTACGGCGGGGCCGGCAGCGGCGATTGCATGGCCGGAGCCGACGAACAGGCCGGCGCCGATCACGCCCGCGATGGACAGCATGGTCACATGCCGTTGTTTGAGCCCCTGAGCGAGGTCATTGGAATTGTTACCGCTCATAAAACTACCTTTGTAAGGAGTGGACCACCCGAATGAAGGAAACGAAGCGCGCCAGGGGTTGATTTAGGCAGCGCCGCATTCGGTCTTTACCCAAGGGCAATAAGCGCGCCATTTTCCAAAGTCGTTCGTCTGGAACTTCTGGCCACCGCAAAATCCGTGGGTTTGCGGCCTTTACGCCAGGCTTTGACCGAAAGGCCATCAAAGCACCGTGCCAATTCCAGATTACTGAAATACTCACTTACAAACGCACCAAAGGTGCTCCTCGGTAACACCTGTGCACAATTTTGCGTCGAACGAAAGCGCAACCCGTTGGCGCAACCATTGCCTGTCACAATCGCAGGCAAAGCGCCACCTGGCCAAAAACGGCTTCCCAGGGCGGGCCAAAGCTGGCACCATCGCGCCTTTTTTCATCAAGGCTCCGGTGCTGGGCAAAACGCCATTGCGGACATCCTGGCGACAGTCCACTGCAACGATGCGACAAACTGTCCCACCAGCGACCTGAGCCCCTAGCGACCCCGTTGGCCGCTGTTGCATCGCTATGCTAGCTTGGCGCTCGCCAGGAAGGCCGCCAACAGCTGGGAACGCACCCGAACACATGAGGACCGCACATGGCCCAGGCCACGCCCGCGCTGGAAATCCGTAATCTGCACAAACGCTACGGCGAGCAGGAAATTCTCAAGGGCATTTCGCTGACCGCGCGCGACGGTGACGTGATCTCCATCCTGGGTTCGTCCGGTTCGGGCAAATCCACCCTGCTGCGCTGCATCAACCTGCTGGAGAACCCGCACCAGGGCGAAATCCTCGTCGCCGGTGAGGCACTCAAGCTCAAGGCGCAGAAGAACGGCGACCTGATCGCCGCCGACAACCGCCAGATCAACCGCCTGCGCAGCGAGATCGGCTTTGTCTTCCAGAACTTCAACCTGTGGCCGCACATGTCGATCCTCGACAACATCATCGAGGCCCCACGCCGGGTGCTCGGCCAGAGCAAGGCCGAGGCCATCGAGCACGCCGAGGCGCTGCTGAACAAGGTCGGCATCTTCGACAAGCGCCACAGCTACCCCGCCCAGCTTTCCGGTGGCCAGCAACAACGTGCTGCCATCGCCCGCACCCTGGCCATGAAGCCCAAGGTCATCCTGTTCGACGAGCCAACTTCGGCGCTCGATCCGGAAATGGTCCAGGAAGTGCTTAATGTCATCCGCGCCCTGGCCGAAGAAGGCCGTACCATGCTGCTGGTGACGCACGAGATGAACTTCGCCCGCCAGGTGTCCAGTGAAGTGGTGTTCCTGCACCAGGGCCTGGTCGAAGAGCAGGGATCGCCGCAACAGGTCTTCGAAAACCCGACCTCGGCGCGTTGCAAGCAATTCATGTCCAGCCACCGTTAACGGAGCAATACATGCAGACTTACAAGAAGTTCCTCCTGGCAGCTGCTGCCACGCTGGTGATGTCGGCCAACGCCATGGCCGCGGAAAAACTGCGCATGGGTATCGAAGCCGCCTACCCACCGTTCAACAACAAGGACGCCAGCGGCCAGGTCGTCGGTTTCGACAAGGACATCGGCGACGCCCTGTGCGCCAAGATGAAGGTCGAGTGCTCGGTGGTCACCTCCGACTGGGACGGCATCATCCCGGCCCTGAACGCCAAGAAGTTCGACTTCCTGGTGTCGTCGCTGTCGATCACCGACGAGCGCAAGCAGGCGGTCGATTTCACCGACGCCTACTACTCCAACAAGCTGCAGTTCATCGCCCCGAAAAAATCTGATTTCAAGACCGACAAGGCCTCGCTCAAGGGCAAGATCATCGGCACCCAGCGCGCCACCCTGGCCGGCACCTGGTTGGAAGACACCTACGGCGACGACATCACCATCAAGCTGTACGACACCCAGGAGAACGCCTACCTCGACCTGAAGTCCGGTCGCGTCGACGGTATCCTGGCCGACAAGTACGTGCAGTACGACTGGCTCAAGAGCAAGGAAGGCGAGGACTACGAGTTCAAAGGTGAGCCCGTGGTCGACAGCGACAAGATCGGTATCGCCGTACGTAAAGGCGACCCGCTGCGTGAGAAGCTGAACAAGGCCCTGGCCGAGATCAAAGCCGACGGCACGTACAAGAAGATCAACGACAAGTACTTCCCGTTCAGCATCGAGTGATGCTCCCCCGACCTGCACCGCCGCGCGCGGTGCGGGTCCCTTGAACAAAGCTGCCCATGAATATCGACCTGCACGGATTCGGCCCGGCCATGATGGCCGGCACCCTGATGACCGTAAAACTGGCGCTCTGCGCCCTGCTGCTGGGGCTGGTCCTGGGCCTGCTCGGCGCCCTGGCCAAGACCTCATCGATCAAGCCATTGCAATGGCTTGGCGGCTTCTACTCGACCCTGGTTCGCGGCGTGCCCGAACTGCTGTGGGTACTGCTCATCTATTTCGGCACCGTCGGGCTGATGAACAGCCTCGGCGAAGCCCTCAATATCCCGGGCCTGGAGCTCAGCGCCTTCGCCGCCGGTGTGATCGCCCTGGGCCTGTGCTTCGGCGCCTACGCCACTGAAGTGTTCCGCGGTGCGATCCTGGCCATCCCCAAGGGCCACCGTGAAGCGGGCATGGCCCTGGGCCTGTCGAAGGGCCGCATCCTGGCGCGGATCATCCTGCCGCAGATGTGGCGCATCGCCCTGCCGGGCCTGGGCAACCTGTTCATGATCCTGATGAAGGACACCGCGCTGGTGTCGGTGATCGGCCTGGAAGAAATCATGCGCCACGCGCAGATCGGCGTGACCGTCACCAAAGAGCCGTTCACCTTCTTCGCGGTGGCTGCCGTCATCTACCTGAGCCTGACCATCGTCGCCATGACTGGCATGCACTTCCTGGAAAAACGCGCCGCCCGCGGCTTCATGAGGGCCGAATAAATGAACTGGGAAGTCATCATCAAGTGGCTGCCACGCCTGGCCCAGGGCGCGACCCTGACCCTGGAGCTGGTGGCCATCGCCGTGATCGCCGGGCTGATCCTGGCCATCCCGCTGGGCATCGCCCGCTCCTCGCGGCACTGGTACGTGCGCACCCTGCCCTACGGCTACATCTTCTTCTTCCGTGGCACGCCGCTGCTGGTGCAACTGTTTTTGGTCTACTACGGCCTGGCCCAGTTCGACGCGGTCCGCGCAAGCGCCTTGTGGCCGTACCTGCGCGATCCGTTCTGGTGCACGGTGCTGACCATGACCCTGCACACCGCCGCCTACATCGCCGAGATCCTGCGCGGCGCACTGCAGGCGATCCCCAAGGGTGAGATCGAAGCGGCCCGGGCACTGGGCATGTCGCGGGGCAAGGCGCTGTTCTACATCATGCTGCCGCGCGCCGCGCGCATCGGCCTGCCGGCCTACAGCAACGAAGTGATCCTGATGCTCAAGGCCAGCGCCCTGGCCAGTACCGTGACGCTGCTGGAGCTGACCGGCATGGCGCGGACCATCATCGCCCGCACCTACCTGCCGGTGGAGATCTTCTTCGCCGCCGGGGTGTTCTACCTGGTGATCTCGTTCGTGCTGGTGCAGGGCTTCAAGCTGCTGGAGCGCTGGCTGCGCGTGGATGCCTGCCAAGGGCGTTAAGACCGTAACAACTTCGGGGCCGCTTCGCGCCCCATCGCGGCACGAGGCCGCTCCTACAGACTTTGCGCTATCCCCTGTAGGAGCGGCCTTGTGCCGCGATGGGGCGCGAAGCGGCCCCTCCAACAGCGCCCCGGTGCTCGAATGACCACACCCCCCTTCCTGCAAGACGACCAACTGCTCGAGCGCTTCCAAGCCCTCGACCAGTTCATCGTCCAGCATCAGCACCTGTGGCGCCCGCGCCCCTTCACCGAGCTACACCTGGGCTGGGAAAGCGCACACCCCGAGCTCGCCACCTGGCTGCGCGAGCGCACGCTGGAAGAGGCCGAGGCCGCCCAGCAACACCCGGAACAACTACCCGCCCCCGCACCCTTCCCGCAGCTGGCCAGCCAAGCCCTGGCCTTGTCCGCGACGGGCGAGCTGCCGGATGCCGGCCTGCACCCGGCCAGCCACCGCCTGGACGTCAACGTGCCTGGCCGCAAATGGCAGCAGATCGAAGCCTTCACCCGCCGCCTGGCCTTCAGCCAGCCCGCCCGGCACTGGCTGGACTGGTGCTCGGGCAAAGGCCACCTGGGCCGGCGCCTGCTGCAGCCCGGCCAGCAACTGACCTGCCTGGAACATGACACCGAGCTGGTCGATGCGGGCCAAGCCCTGAGCGACCACCACCACCTGCCCGCCCGCCACCTGCACCAGGACGTCCTGGCCGCCGACAGCGTGCTGCACCTGGACAATGGCAAGAGCGTGGTCGCCTTGCACGCCTGCGGCGACCTGCATGTGCGCCTGTTGCAACTGGCCAGCCAGCAAGGCTGCCGCCAGCTGGCGGTGGCGCCGTGCTGCTATAACCGCATCCAGGGCGAGGCCTACCAACCGTTGTCCACCGCCGCGCAGGCTTCGCCGCTGCGACTGTCGCAAGCTGACCTGGGCCTGCCGTTGAACGAAGCCGTCACCGCCAGCGCCCGGGTGCGCCGCCAGCGCGACGCCTCCATGGCCCGGCGCCTGGGTTTCGACCTGCTGCAACGCGAGCAACGGGGTGTCGACGACTACCTGTCGACACCGTCGCTGCCGATCAGCTGGCTGGAGAAAAGCTTCGAACAGTACTGCCGCGACCTGGCCGAGCTGCGCCAACTGCAGCTGCACGGCGAACCAGATTGGGCTTTGCTGGAGGCCCAGGGCTGGCAACGCCTGGCCGAGGTGCGCAACCTCGAGCTGGTACGAAACCTGTTCCGTCGCCCGCTCGAACTGTGGCTGGTACTCGACCGCGCCCTGTACCTGCAAGCGCAAGGTTACGCAGTGCGTGTCGGAACCTTCTGCGACTACCCGCTGACACCACGTAACTTGCTGCTACTGGCTGAACGCGGCGAATAGCCGCACAGCGGTTGACAGCCTGTGGATAACTCTGTGAACAACCTTGTGATGAACATCACGGTATTTTGCCGCCAAGCGCTATTTGCGCCGCTTTGCTTATTCCGATACTGCGGCGAAAACCAGTAAAAACAGGCCTTTGCGCAAAGACCGATGGTAACGGCTGTCGGCATGCCTTTCGCGCATCCGGCCAATGCCCAATGTGTATAAGCATTCAGGCATAGGCGCCAAACACGCGCAAATTCAGGTGCAATCAGGCCAGTTTCAGCAGGCTCATGCCCACCAGCAGCAGTGCCAGGCCCAGCCAACCCCGCCCCGCCAGGCGTTGACCGAACAACGCCCAACCCATGGCCACGGTGGCCAAGATGCCGAAACCGCCCCAGATGGCGTAGGCCAGTGACAGTTCGATGTTCTGTACCGCCTGTGCCAAAGCGGTGAACGCCGCCAGCACACAAAGGATCGAGGCAACGCCCAAACCCTTGCGACGGAACCCATCGGAGTACTTGAGCAGCAGGTTCGCCAACACTTCGAGAACAATGGCCAGGCCCAGCCAGGCGAAAGAAATCAACATGGCAGCACCTCACTTTCAGCCGGGGCAGCCTTGCTGCGGGTGCCAGCCTTGATCAGCAGGATGCCGGCGATCATCACCGCCAGGCCCAGAGCCTTGACCCAGCCCAGGCTTTCGCCCAGCCACTGCACGCTGACCAGGGTGATCAGCACGATGCCGATCCCCTCCCACAGCGCATAGGCCACACCCACGGGCACGCGCTTGACCGCCAGGGCCAGGAAGAAATACGACAGAGAAATCATGACGTACATGACGGCATGCCCCAGCAAAGGGAAATGAGTGGCGGCGAATTTCATCGACGCCGTGCCGATCACCTCGGCGGTGATCGCGACAATCAGGTAGATCCAGGAACGCATGGTGCCCTCCCATGGGCGACAGCAGCCGAGCGCACAGGCATCGGCTTCAGGCAAAACGTTGTATGGCTGTGAAGGGAGGGTGGCGCTAGAGGTCGCCGGTCCAGTGACGTTCACGGGTAACCAGGCGGGAGGCGGAGAGGAGCTTGAAGGCTTTACTGTTCAACATAATGAACGCAAGATTAGCCAAGTTAATTGTTTAAGTCAAATTGATAGTTAAAACCTTAATAAAACTGCCGTATCCAGCCGCTCCAGGCAGAAGAAATGCTGATAAAGGGAAGATTTACCGTAAACAATATCGATCGATGGTTGTTCACACCCTTGAAAGCCATCAAAATGGCATCACCAAGAAGCAAGCCATGCAGTGCCCAGCGGTGTATGATTGCCGGCTTGCATCAACCTCTGAAGCACCTGCGCCCATTGCTGGACGGAAGCACGTCACACTCGACGTCTACCGCGCTATTACCCATCACGGGTAGCAGCTAGAATCGCGGCCTTTTCCGCCCCTTGTGGCGGCACCATCCAGTGCCTTCAGACAGCCCGACCTGGAACGGACTCGAACATCGTGAAACACGCCAAGCCCTTCGCCCTGCTGACCGTTGCCCTGGCCCTGACCGGCTGCGCCAACAGCTCGTCCCCCGCCAAGCCCACTCCACTGGACTGGAACATGCCCGGCATGCAGCTCGGCGGCGACCGCGGCCTGCCGCTTCACGTAGACGCCCCCTGCCGCAAGCGTGGCTGCGACAACGACAAGCTGTTCTTCAACCCTGGCAAGACCGAACCTAGCGTCAACACTATCCACCGCGGCTGGTAGGAAATTTCTCCTTTCGCCTCGGTGACTTAGGGCGTTACTGATTGATTGCGAAAGTGGTTTACAGCCGTGAATCCATCGCTATAATGACGCCCCTGTGCCGGTATAGCTCAGATGGTAGAGCAACTGACTTGTAATCAGTAGGTCCCGGGTTCGATTCCTGGTGCCGGCACCATTCAAGGTTCCATAGAAAGCTTTCAAAATCTCTGGAACCCCCGAAAAACCCGCCTTCTGGCGGGTTTTTTCGTTTTGGCGTTCCGTCGGATTCCGAGGGTAGCCAGCGTTAATAAGGGTACTTTTAAGGATACCTACCAATTCGACATTGGAAAGTACCCTTATGGCTCGCACAACAGCTCCCCTTACCGACAACGCCTGCCGCACTGCAAAGGCTCGCGAACGTGAGTACAAGCTTTTTGACGGCGATGGCCTTTACCTGCTCGTGAAGCCCAACGGTCGCAAAGGCTGGCGGCTCAGGTATGTGAAGCCCGATGGTCGCGAGGGCCTGACCTCACTCGGCAATTACCCGGTGGTCGGGCTGGCTGACGCTCGCCACAAGCGCTTCGAGCTCAAACAGCAGCTCGCCAACGGCATTGACCCTATCCAGTCCAAGCAGCAGGCCAAGGTGCAAGCCGTGATCAATGGCCGAACCTTCGAAAGCGTTGCGCTCGATTGGTATGCCGGGATGGTGCCGAAGTGGGCGCCGGGCCACGCTAAGACTGTGCTCAGCCGGTTGAAGACTCACGTATTCCCTTTGTTAGGTGCCAGGGCAATCGTTGAGTTGGACACACACGACCTCATGCAGCCACTGGAGGCTGTGACGAAGCGCGGCACCATCGACGTGGCGCTCAGGATCAAGAACTACCTGCAAAGCATCATGCGCGAAGCCAAACGGCTGCGACTGATCACGGCGAACCCGGCTCACGATCTCGATGGCTCGATCAAAACGCCACGGGTTACACATCGACCCGCACTACCCTTATCGCGGTTGCCTGAGCTACAGGCGCGTATCGACGGCTACAAAGGTCGCCCGCTCACGCGCCTCACGGTGATGCTATCGCTGCACGTGTTCGTGCGCTCCAGTGAACTGCGCTTCGCCCGTTGGAACGAGTTTGACCTCAAGCGTGGCATCTGGGAGATCCCCGACACCCGCCCGGCGCTGGACGGAGTACCCTTTTCCACAAGGGGTACAAAAATGGCCGGGGATATCCACGTTGTACCCTTATCGCCGCAGGCAGTGGCCTTGCTTGAGCAGATCCACGCGATCACCGGCAAGTTCGAGCTGGTGTTCGCGGGGGATGCCAAGCCGTGGAAACCGATGTCCGAGAACACGGTTAATGCCGCGCTCAGGACGATGGGCTACGACACCAAGGTGGATATCTGCGGCCACGGGTTCCGAGCCATGGCGTGCAGTGCGCTGGTCGAGTCCGGGCTGTGGTCAGAGATAGCGATCGAACGCCAGATGAGCCACAAGGAACGCAACAACGTGCGCGCCGCCTATACCCACAAGGCCGAGTTCCTCGAAGAGCGCCGGATGATCATGACCTGGTGGAGCCGGTTTCTGGAGGCGAACCGCGAGGACCATGTGACGCCGCATGAGTTTGCCAAGCAGACGGGCGAGAACGTCACGCGGCTTCGCAGTGCCAAGAGAACCGAGTAACCCGCCGCACCACCACCTCAAACTCGCTGTGAAGTTACCCACAGCACCGCATTAAGCTCCTCCGCGCGGGTCCTTTCAAACGGGGCTGCAAAGCCGCCCCGTTTGAAAGGACCATACCTAAGAAAAAAACTGCTGGCACAGAGTACGTCTGTGGAAAACCACTGATGTCCACCGGGGGACAGTTTTATCCACAGGCGCTAAATCCCTGAAATCGCTTTGCTTGACGAATATTGTCCACAGGCGTAGACCGGGAGTTGCAAGCGCTGTCGATGACAGCACCCCAGGTGACCCGAACCTTAAAGGTCACGCCGCTCCCGCGGTGGTTCTCCCCAAGGGCGATTCGCATCCGGCAGCTCGCCCGGTCACTACCCATGTGATGGATGCTCTTACACAAATAGCGCTCGTGCGCCAGATACACCGTACCTCGCTGCCCTGCAGCAACCTATCCGCTTGGCCGAATACTGCGCCAACCTGTGCCCGTCTCTTTCTGTGGAAAGAGACGGGCACTCCTAACACTGCTGCAGCCCAGATCGCATATGGCTTTGCGGCAATCCCCCTCGTGACAATCGGCGTGACAAACGCCGATGTCACCAGCAACAGCGCTGTAGATGATGGTGCCGCAGACCAGGGAATGGACTGCACCTGACTGACAGTCAGGCATGCCCCGGTCATCGCACTGCTGCGTTCACCCGGCTCAGGATCTTCAGGCGCTGGTTTAGTCAGCCAGCTCTGCCTCCACCCGCCCACCGGCAACGGTGTTCAGGAGGCCAGATCATGAGATGCCCTTGCTCCCGGACGTAAGGAGCCGCCAGTCCCGCGAAGAGGACATTCCCCACAGGTCGCAGGGGCCTTGATCCCTGATAACACTCAACATTCTTGGCGGGATGACGTGGGGCGAGGATCGGAGAACGGAAGATGAGGTGACCGATATGGCATTGGTAGGTAGACGCGATGGTCGTAATTTCGGTTACGGCAGGCAATTGAGCTATGCAGGACCGCAAGCGCTGAAAGACATGTTCGGCGGCGGCCACTACGGCACGGTCAAGGCGCACTGTGATCGGTGGCAGGCATTCGTGAAGTGGTGCCGCTCAGAACACGGGCCGGGTATCAATGATGCGCGGCAGATTGATCGGAAGGTGTTGGCGGACTATGCGGCGTGCCTACGCGACATGGTTAGGCGCGGTGACCTTGCTATCAGCACCGCACAAAACCGACTATCCAGCGTTAACAGAACCATGGCGGCGCTTCGCGGTGATAAGTGCGTGAAATTGCCCAGCCCGAGCAAGGCGTTGGGAATGCAGCGCAGCGGTGTTCGACAGTCGGTGCCGCAAGGCCAAGACCGCGAACAGGTTAAGCAAATCGTCGACGCGCTTTGCAGCCGTGGTCAGAGACGGGCCGCGGCGATCGTCCTGTTGGCGCGAGCTACCGGAATGCGATTGCGAGAAGCCATCTTGGCTGACCTGCCACGGCTAAGCCGTGAGGCTAACGATCTACATAGGATTAACATTCAGGATGGGACCAAGGGTGGCCGCGCCGGCGCCACGGCGCCACGTTGGGTTGTGGTGGACGACCATGTTCGTGAAGCACTCAGGTTCGCACAGCAGGTATCGCCTGCGGGTAGCCGCAACCTGATTGCGCCACACGGAAGCTACCTAAGTCTTCTGCAAGAAATCATCCGCCCTGCGCGGGACATCCTGCATGCACACAACCTTAAAGGCTTTCATGAGCTACGAGCCGCGTACGCATGTGAGCGCTATGAACAAATCACCCAACACCGAACGCCGATCAACGGCGGCCAATGCTGCCTGGTCAATAGGTTCCTTGATCGTGAAGCCCGGAGGCGAATCAGTTACGAGCTTGGGCACGGTCGGATCGATGTGGTTGCGGCCTACATTGGAGGACGGATATGAGCAAGCCATTCGATATAGAACTGTTCTTGGTTGGGGTCCTAACCGGCTCGCAAGCAACTCAGAAACGCCATCTACACCAGGCAAAAATCATCCAGGCTGAAATTGAAGTGCGCTGGCAGCGAGAGACGCCTTGGAGTTGGCAGAGAAAACATTTGGCTTGGTTTCTCGAACACCATTTGCGCCAACGCAGCAATGCTACGAGGTATTACTACTTGCTGACGGTCCGGCTGCTCGTTCGACGATTGGAAACGTCATGGGTATTCAAATCCTAAGAGGAACCTGATGATACTAACCACGACCGATAGCAATCTCACCAACTGGGACAGACTTGGATACCACTCCTGCTCATTTTGGAAGGAAATTTTTCAACGGGCTCATGCCGTTCATGAAGATACCAAAATACGTCTCCAATACGCGCTAGCCCCTAAAAAAACACGCTAACGCGCACTAGGACCGGTCAAATATGCAAACTAAAATCTTCAATACAATCAGTAATATCAAAGAATTCCGCAAACTCTCTCCAAATCAAAAATTACGACGCAACGTGCAAAATTAATATAATAAAATTATAAATTTTTGAGCAATCGACTTAGAAAAAAGCTTCCAGCAAATTGTAGCTTCACTTCACTACTTAATCCGCGCCCGGACACCATCTCAGAATAGCCTGGATATCTAACACCTTCAACCACACCCCACATCCGGATGAGGGCAGCATGTGATGATCTGCGCTTACCTGAGAGCATTGCCGCGTATTGAAAGAGAAATTCTTGTGCTGAATGGCTTGTAGCCATTATTATATCTGGCTATCATGCAACCTCTTGTGAAAGCGGGATCAGTTCAGGCGAACAGCACGACAATGAAAAAAGAACAGTTTAATTTTGTGCTCAACATAGTCAGGGCTCAGCCATGGCTGGGAGACAAGATAGATGAGCTTGAACATGTTCTATTTTCTGAATGTCAGTGCGATGCATCCAGGCAGCTCATCTCCGAAATAATAGATAAATTTCTTTATGTAAATAGAGAGAACAACTACTTACTCATAGAAAGCCTAGCCAGCGAAATAATTAACGAGTATTCGGACCGCGAATCCACCACATTAATAACCGCAATGGGTACTGGCTCCGCAACTGACAGCTCACAGCTTATCGCATACACTTTAAAGCCAATCATGGAAAAGAAAAAGTGGCGACGCCATGCGATAATTAATGATTTTGGAGCCGTATATAAGCAATACAAAAGAACAGGTCATAATCACATAGTTTTAATCGATGAGTTTGTTGGCTCGGGGCAAACAGTGCTAGGAAGGGTTGGGTCAATCCATACTCAATTAAAAAACGCTGGCGTGCTTGACTATTCTATTTCAGTTAAAGTATTAGTTTCCACCGAACTTGGCTATGGAGTAGTTACTTCTGCCGGCATTGAAATGTCCGCACAAAAACTCATAAAGAAGGGCATTGATGATTATTACTCTTTAGAGGATGCTGCTCAATACCGCGACTTAATGAGAGCTATTGAGGGCAACCTTTCTACAGAGTATGAAGGCAGAGAAATGCCCAGTCTCGGCTACAATGATGCTCAAGCAGCATACTACCGAGAAGATGGAAACACCCCAAATAGTGTTTTCCCCGTTTTTTGGTGGGCATTTGATTGCAACGGCAAAGAACGGAACGTGTTAATGATTAGAGCCATGGGGGACGCATGAATTTTCACCCTAAAGTGGAACGTGACCTCATACTCGCCGATGTGAAGTTACTTTACATTCTCTTAGCGTCATCAAACGGTTTAGAGCCATTCACCATTTACCGCAGAAGCAGGTTTTCGCTAAAATTTTTCCTAGAAAGATACGCCCGACTTCTTAAATCTGAATTAGTTGTTGAGAACCTGGGTGTAGCGCGCCTATCAGAAGCGGGCGAAATAAATGCTAAAGCAGCATTACCCAGATTAGTCTCTATGAAAAAGGAGTGGCGCGATGCACCTGCACATTTTTTGCGCCCGAAGCTTTTAGACGACTATTACATACCTAATGTTCATCTGCTAAGCAAAAAACGCTTTCAAACCAAATAAAAATACAGTATGATCGCGCCGCCTGCAGAGGCTAGTACGTAGGAGTGTAGTCGCTCCCCGGGTAAGGTTCCCGATAGCCAGTTGTAGTAACTTCAGCGATGAAGCGTGCTGAAGTTACTACACTTACAAAACGCTTCGCGTTTTGACGTGGTCCCACCCATCCGCAATTTCGCTGCGCGAAATTACAGATGGGTAAAACAAAGTCAAAAGCAAAGCAGCTAAAGTAAAGAAGGTAGCCTCTGCAGGTTTTTATGAATGACATACTTATAAAAAAATGGCTAAATCACTTCAGAAAACGTGGAGTTTCTGAGGAGCTTATTGGTGTCTATTCGGACTACATCAGAACTCTTGCGGGCAACTCTGTCCCTGTAATCTTTGAGTTCGAACATTTGTCTCGCCTGATAGGTATTGATCAAACTCGCTTTCGTGCGATGGTGAACTCAACCTCTTCTTTTTACAGAACTTTTCACATTAAAAAAAGATTAGGCGGACGAAGAGAGATATGCAGCCCTTTTCCTTCTTTGCTAATTTGTCAAGACTGGATATATAGAAACATCTTACTTAACGTACCAGTCCACCCCTGCGTTCACGGTTACGTGCCCGGCAAATCAATCTTCACTAATGCTGCCGCGCACTTAAATAAAAAATGCATATTGAAGATGGACATAAAAAACTTCTTCCCCTCAATTAAAATTGACTGGGTTGCAAACTTTTTCAACCAGCTTGGATATGCCGACAACGTAGCATTTTATTTAGCCTCCTTATGCTGTAAAAATGGTTCTCTTGTTCAAGGGGCGTCGACCAGCCCATACCTAACGAACATATTACTACGTAGTTTGGACCATAGGCTTTCTAACCTCGCTAAAAGCTACAACATGAGCTATACGCGCTATGCTGACGACCTGACATTTTCTGGCGAATACATCCCTCATAGCGTTATTGGCATTGTAGACTCAATCATATCCGACTTTGGTTTAAGAGTTAATACTGCTAAAACCAGGCTGCAAATAGCCAGAAACCAGAAAATTGTCACAGGCCTATCTGTTGCCGGTGAATCAATATGCGTACCGAGAAGCTTTAAGCGCGACCTAAAAAAAGAGTTGCACTTTATTCGAAAGTACGGTTATCAATCGCATTTATCAAAAAAGAAAATCAGAAAACCTTTTTATATTGACTCGCTGATTGGAAAAGTGAATTTTTGGTTGCAAGCAGAACCTGCTGACCCCTACGCAACTAAAGCGCTATTCATGCTTCAAGAGATACAGCAAGGTAATGTTATATAGCACCTTCATCTACGCTTGATGCATTATTTATAGGACGCTACTTAAAACTAGGCTAATTGGTCTTAAGTTTACTCTCCTTACGCCTGCCCAATGCCATACGGGTGCCAAAGGATACTTTTAGGGATAGCCACTCTAGAATAAGTAAAATTAACATCTAGGAATCATGAGCTTAGTTATTTTTTCGACTCCTGGTGCCGCACCATATTCAAAAAGCCTCGACTTCGGTCGGGGCTTTTTCGTTTCCAGCCGCCTGACTCACTCCTGCAACAACGCCTTCTGCAACTTCCTGATCTCCGGCCCGCTGAGCTCCAGCGCCACATGCTTGCCCTCCTTGCCCAACCCATTGATCAAGACAATCCCCCCCTTGAAGAAGCTCCGCTCCTGGGCCAGCGGATAGAGGGCGATGATGTGATCGACGCTGATCACATACTGGCGATGGTTGCTCACCTCGAAACTGACGAACCGGCTCAATCCCTGTGCTCCCTGATCGCTGCCAGCAGCAGCCCGTGCACACAGAGTAGCTCTGCGCCATCACAACGCGGGATCGCCCGCTGCAATTGTTGTTTTCGCTCAATAAACCCTGCTTGTGAAAGGGGTATTCCTGCACCGACGGCTTTCGTCGACTTAAGGAGAAGTCCCATGAGTGAGCAAGAAGGCTTGGCCCTGACCCGCCGTGGCATCCTCGCCGGCGGTTTGTTGCTGGGCGTCGGCGGCAGCGTGTTCGTCGGCGGCCAGGCGCATGCCGCGCAACCGGCACCGGTGGATATGGCTCGGCTGGAACGGGTCAAGGTCGAGCTGGTAGCGCCGCCCCAAGTCCATGCCCACAGCCAGCGCGCTCCCGGCGGGCCACGGATCGTCGAGTTTCGTCTGGTCATCGAGGAGAAGGAGCTGGCCGTCGACACCGCCGGCGCCTATATCCACGCCATGACGTTCAACGGCTCGGTGCCCGGCCCGCTGATGGTGGTCCACGAGGGTGACTACGTGGAACTCACCCTGGTCAACCCACCCAGCAACAGCATGATGCACAACATCGACTTCCACGCTTCAACCGGCGCCTTGGGTGGCGGCGAGCTGACCCATGTGCAACCAGGCCAGCAGGTGCAGCTGCGCTTCAAGGCCGACCGCGCGGGTGTGTTCGTGTACCACTGCGCCCCCGGCGGGGCGATGATCCCCTGGCATGTGGTGTGCGGCATGAACGGCGCGATCATGGTGCTGCCGCGTGACGGCCTCAAGGATGGCGAGGGCCATGCGCTGCACTACGACAAGGTCTGGTACATCGGCGAGCAGGACTACTACATCCCCCGTGACCAGGACGGCAAGTTCAAGCGCTATGCCACGCCCATGGCCAGCTTTGGCGACATGAGCCAGCTGATGAAGGGGCTGGTGCCGAGCCATGTGGTGTTCAACGGCAGTGTCGGTGCCCTGACCGGCAAGCAGGCATTGACCGCCAAGGTGGGCGAGACCGTGCTGATCGTCCACTCGCAAGCCAACCGTGACACTCGCCCGCACTTGATCGGCGGGCACGGCGACTACGTGTGGGCCTCGGGCAAGTTCGCCAACCCGCCGCAACGCAACCTGGAAACCTGGTTCATCCCCGGCGGGGCGGCGGGCGCGGCGCTGTACACCTTCCGCCAGCCCGGCCTGTACACCTACCTCAACCACAACCTGATCGAGGCAGTGATGCTGGGCGCGGCGGCGCATGTGCAGGTTGAAGGGCAGTGGAACGACGACCTGATGAAGCAGGTGCAGGCTCCCGGGCCGATCAGCTAGCGGAGTTGGTCCCGATCAGCTCCGGCCGTACCGAACGGGTCTACCGTGGCTGCGACGTGTACCACCCGGCCTGCGCTGGGGCTGCTTCGCAGCCCATCGCCGGCAAGCCGACTCCACCTCCTATGGGTTTGCACGTGCACTGTAGGAGCGGCCATGCCGGGGCGCCGGACCGGTCGGAATGGGCCGCAAAGCGGCCCCGGCGATCTTGGACGTACTCGAGATCCTGGGGGCGCTGCGCACCCCTTTCGCGACACAAGGCCGCTCCTACAGATTCATGCGCATGACAGTTGCTCCCACGGGCTCACCGGCGCGCCATGGGCAGATTGAGGCGCAGATGCGCTCTACCATAAGTGGGAATATTTCGTATTTGCAGTTGATATTTTGTTACGATAACCCGTATTCGCCCCGTCGGTTCCATGGACGGTATGTATGGGGAGGCAATCGATCGAAATGAGCAGTGAAGCTCCCTCTGCACAGGTACCCCACAGCGATGAGCATGACCCTGCTGGTCGTCGACGATGATGACGATAACCGTGAACCTCTTTGCAACTCCCTGACCGATACCGGCTACAAGACGCTCGCCGCTGCCCGGGAAGAACAGGTGGTGCTCGATGAAGAACCCCTGATTTTCGCCGGCTTCAGCCTGGACCCGATCAAGCACCTGCTGACTCGCCCCGATGGTCAATCGCAGCCCCTGCCCCGCTCCGACTGCCGCGTGCTGTGTGAGCTGCTGCAGGCCGATAGCCGCGTGGTGTCACGTGATCAGCTGACCCGCAGCGCATTCGGTCGCGACCATCTGCCGGACGACCGCTCGGTGGACATGTGCATCAGCCGCCTGCGCCAGCAATTGCGCCGCGCACCTGCCGCCGGTGCGCAGATCCTCACTATCCGTAACCAGGGCTACTTGCTGAGCCTTGGTAGCGCCCGCTCGGGCAGCTGAAGTACTGGCAGCGGTAACCGCTCCGTTCGCTTACGGCTAGGGTCAAGGCGTTACTTGCACTCGCCCTGGAGGATCCTCAAGGCGGCTTCGGCCAGGAACCCCGAACGGCTCTTGTGCTCGGGGTGGCTCTGCACGTAGCTGTCGATGCGGGTGAGCAGGTAGGCCGGCAGGGTGATGTTGAGCTTCTCGGCCTTGCCCAGATAACGGGTGATGTCGATATCGATCAGCGCCCAGGTGCAGCCGGCAAAGGCCGGATTGGCTGCATGCACGGTCACCTTGCTGGCCTTGGGGATCTCCTGTTGGTCCTGGGCGAGCAGTTCGAGATGGCCCTCGATCGCCTCGCGCGCCATGGCGATGGCGTGGTCGAGGTCTTCGCCGGCCGAGAAGCAGCCGGGGATATCCGGTACTTCCACGCCCCAGGCGTGCTGCTCGTCACCGGCAAGGATGGCGATGGGAAACAACATGGTGTTGGCTCTCCTGGTCAGCTGGCATAACCGATCCGCGCCTGGCGCAAGATGCTGGCCGCCGTGGCGGGCAGCAGATCCTTCTTCGGGTGCGGGATGGTTACCAGGCCGCTCTTGTGGGGGTGCTTGAAGTGGTGGTGGCTGCCCTTGGAACGCACCAGGTACCAACCATCGGCTTCGATCACCGAAATCATTTCACGGCTGTTCATGACCCTTCCTTGGGCAAGTCGCAGCGGTGGTTAGTATAACCACCGAAGCAAGATTATCAACACCATACCCACCAGGCTGATACGGGGGGACCGAGGAAGGAGTATGGACAGCTTGCCCGGCCAAACCTGGGGAGAAGTGATGCGGGATCTTGCGTGGCGGGCTGGAGTTTTCGCTGAGTTTGCCGGCCTCTTCGCCGGCAAGGCCGGCTCCTACGGGTTTACAACCCTGGGTGCAGGTAACAGTCTTTTACTGAAACCTCAGGTTTTCCGCAGGCGGGCTTTGCCTATCCTAGACCGGGTCATCCCGCCTGCGATGGATCCATGAAAGCCTCTCTCCCCAGCCGTTACGCCTGCCTGGCCCTGTGCCTTGTCTTCACTGCCGCCAGCCTGCCGCTACTGACCACACACCCTTGGCTGTGGCCGTTCACCCTGGTCACCGCCCTGCTCAGCCTGGTCGGCCTCAACGACCTGCGCCAGAGCCACCACGCAGTGCGCCGCAACTACCCGATCCTGGGCAATATCCGCTACCTGATCGAGACCATCCGCCCCGAGATCCGCCAGTACCTGATCGAGGGCGACGACGACAAGCTGCCGTTCTCCCGCGCCCAGCGCTCGCTGGTCTACGCCCGGGCCAAGAACGAGAGTGCCGAAAAGGCCTTTGGCACCTTGAACGATGCCTACAAACCCGGCTTCGAATTCATCAGCCATTCGATGCTGCCGGTACCGATGGCCGACCCGGCGTCGTTCCGTATCCGCATCGGCGGCCCGCAGTGCACCCAACCCTACTCGGCCTCGATCTTCAACATCTCGGCGATGAGCTTCGGCGCACTCAGCGCCAACGCCATCGCCGCGTTGAACAAAGGCGCACGTCTGGGCCGCTTCGCCCATGACACAGGCGAAGGCAGCATCAGCCCCTACCACCGCAAGCACGGCGGCGACCTGATCTGGGAAATCGGCAGTGGCTACTTCGGCTGCCGCACCGAGGGTGGCCAGTTCGACCCCGAGCGCTTCGCCGTGCAGGCCCGCGACGGCCAGGTGAAGATGATCGAAATCAAGCTCAGCCAGGGCGCCAAGCCAGGGCACGGTGGCATCCTGCCGGGGCACAAGGTCAGCGCCGAAATTGCCACTACCCGTGGCGTGCGTGAGGGTCAGGACTGCATCTCGCCGGCCGCGCACAGCGCCTTCAGCACCCCGGAAGAACTGCTGCGGTTCGTTGCCCGGCTGCGCGAGCTGGCCGGTGGCAAGCCGGTGGGCTTCAAGTTCTGCCTGGGCCACCCGTGGGAGTTCATGGGCATCGCCAAGGCCATGCTGGCCACCGGCATCACCCCGGACTTCATCGTCGTCGACGGCAAGGAAGGCGGCACCGGCGCCGCGCCCCGGGAGTTTTCCGACAACATGGGCGTGCCGCTGCGCGAAGGGCTGATGTTCGTGCACAACACCCTGGTGGGGCTGAACCTGCGCCAGCACATTCGCATTGGCGCTGCGGGCAAGCTCGTCAGCGCCTTCGATATCGCCAGCGTGCTGGCCATCGGCGCCGACTGGGTGAATTCGGCGCGCGGTTTCATGTTCGCCATTGGCTGCATCCAGTCGCAGAGCTGCCACACCAACAAATGCCCGACCGGCGTGGCCACCCAGGACCCGCTGCGCCAGCGTGCGCTGGTGGTGCCGGAAAAGGCCGAACGGGTCGCCAGCTTCCACTGCAACACCCTGCATGCCCTGGCCGAGATGCTCGCTGCCGCCGGCCTTGACCACCCAAGTGAGCTCAAGCCCAAGCACCTGGCGCGGCGCATCAGCCCCAGCGAGATCAGCCTGTTCTCGCAGCTGCACACCTTCCTCAAACCGGGGGAGTTGCTCGGTGGCGCCATCGACAACGCGTTCTATGCACGGATGTGGCGCATGGCGCGCAGTGACAGCTTCGCGCCTGAGACGGGAGAAATCGAGGTGACGCCGACCGCGCCGGCCGTACGCCGCAAAGAAACAGCCCCGGCATAGGCCGGGGCTGCGGGTGACGCGGGATCAGGATCAGAAGATGCTGATCGGGTACTCGACGAATACGCGGACTTCGTTGCCGTCGTCGTTGTAGCCGCTGCTCTGGACTGCGTTGTTGGTGCGCAGGAACGAGCTGCGCAGCTTGATCGACAGGTCCTTGGCCGGGCCTTCCTGGACGACGTAGCGGATCTGGTTGAAGATCTCGCGCTCCTTGCCCTCGCCGAAGCCTTGCGGGGTGCCCACGGTGCGGGTGTTGATGTTGTCACCCACTACATAGGCGAGCTTGTAGGTCAGGCCCGGTACGCCGAAGGCGCCGAAGTCCAGGCCGTAGCCCAGCTGCCAGGAACGCTCGTCTTCAGCGTTGAAGTCGGACCAGTAGGAGTTGGCCAGGTAGATGGTCGAACCACCGTCACCCACACCACCCGCGCTCTGGTAGCCGCTGTAGTTGTAGCCGGTGCTGCCGGTGCTGCGCTGGTGCGCCAGGGTGAACGAGTGCGGGCCGTAGGCGTAGGTGGCTGCCAGGCTCCAGATGGTGTTGGAGTCGCCGGTCAGTTCGGCGCTGCGCACGAACTTGCTGTCGATGTCCGACTTGTAGCCGTTGAAGTCCAGGGTCAGGGACTGGTCGCTGGCGATCGGGAAGACGTAGTTCAAGCCCAGGTAGTGCTTCTTCATGACGTCTTCGTTGTCTGCGGTGTACAGCGCAGCGGTGAAGTTGTCGGTGAACTTGTAGCTGCCGCCGAACACGTTGATCGACTTCAGGCCGCCGCTGTCACGCCCTTCGGCGCTCTTGCGGGCTTCCTGGGTGAAGCGACCGGCGTTCAGCTCCAGGCCCTTGATCTCTTTGGAGGTGATCAGGGTGCCGGTGAAGCTTTCTGGCAGCAGGCGGCCGTCGTCGTAGTTCAGGACCGGCAGGACCGGCATCTGGTCACCGTACTTGAGCACGGTGTTGGAGATGCGGAACTTCACGGCAGCGCCGGCGCGAGCCAGGTCGTGCGGGCTGCTGGCGTTGCCGTCGGCGTTCTTGGTGTTGTGCGGCTTGAAGAAGTCGACGCCACCGCCACCGTTGTGGCCTTTGCCGCCGTCCAGACGCACGGCGTACAGGCCGAAGGCGTCGACGCCGACACCCACGGTGCCTTGGGTGAAGCCGGAAGAGAAGTTACCGATGAAGGCCTGGCCCCATTCGATCTGGTCATCGGTGCCGTGCTTCTTGTCACGGTTGATGTAGGCGTTGCGCAGAAGGACGTTGGCGTGGCTGTCCTCGATGAAGCCCTTGCTTTCGGCCTGCTCGTTGGCCTGTGCCTGGGTCGCGGCGATCATCGCCAGGGCGACCAGGCTGATCCTGGTTTTCAACATGTTATTTTCCTTATTTCTTAATCAAAAACGCGCTGCATTCGAACGCCCAGAACCAACGCCCCTTCGTAGGTTCGACGCTATGCGGATCCAGCCGGAAGGCCCGCAGTTGCTCTGCGGCGGGCCTTGCAGCCCCATGGCCAAGTCATGGCCAGCAGGCGTAGAGGCCGAATCCTAGCCCTGCCTGCTTATACATGTCAAAAAATCGTGAAATGCAGGTCGATATAACCAAAAATTTGCGCCAGTGCAGTGCATTTCCATGCCCTTTTGCCCTCTGCCTGCGCAATTTTGTCTCTTTAATGAAAATTCAGTGGCCGACACATGGCTGTCATGTTCACCCACTGATCACCGGCTGCATGGCCCATCGCCGCTCATAACGCCCGTAGGAGCCGGCCTTGCCGGCGAATGCGCCGCACCTGCACAAAGGGCTCCCCCTTCTGAAAGACCTAGTTACAAAGTGATACATATGTAAAGACAAGCCTTTACGAATAGGCAAGCAATAGTAAATAGCAAGCATTACCATTCGCGCCCTATTTCTCACTTGCCTACCTGGATGTCTGCAATGCTTGCCCCCAGTCGCCTCTCGCCCCTGACCCTGGGCCTGTCGCTGTTATTCAGCGCCGGCCTGGCCAGCGCCGCCACCACCACCCTGCCGGAAACCGCGGTCACCGCCGACAGCGAACGCGAGGAAGACAACCCCCGCGTACGTGAAGTCAGCACCGCCACCCGCACCTCGACCCCGGTGCGCTACGTGCCCCAGGCCATCGACACGGTGAAGACCAGCAATGTGCTGGACTATGGCAGCAGCACCCTGGGCGAAGCGCTGGAAGGCATCCCCAACGTCAGCAGCGGCGCCGACACGCGTTTCGACAGCGTGCGCATCCGTGGCTTCGAGGCCAGCAACGACTTTTACCTGGACGGTGTGCGCGACGACAGCCAGTACGTGCGCGACCTGCACAACATCGAGCGGGTCGAGGTGCTCAAGGGCCCAGCAGCGGTGCTGTATGGCCGTGGCAGCCAGGGCGGCATCGTCAACCGGGTGAGCAAGGCCCCCGAGCATGGCCGCCGCTCCACCATCGAGGCTCGCGGTGGTAGCGAAGACCTGCGCAGCCTGTACGCCGACCTCAGCGCCGACCCCAGCGACAACATCAGCCTGCGCCTGAACATGGGCAACGAGGACAGCAACAGCTTCCGCCATGGCGTGGACGGCAACCGCCAGCTGTTCGCCCCGTCCATGAGCTGGCAGTTGAACCCCGACCTCAACTGGCTGGTGCAGTACGAGTACAGCCGCTACAACCGCACCCCGGACCGTGGCATCCCCGGCAACCCGTTGACCGGGCGCCCGGCGGACGTCAGCCGCAGCGCCACCTATGGCGACACCCAGCGCGACTACATCGACGACCGTGCCCAGTCGCTGCGCTCGCGCCTGAACTACCAGCTCAGCGACAACTGGCAACTGCGCCACACCCTGGGCCTGTTCAAGCTCGACAGCGAGTTCGACAACACCTACCAGACCGCCTACAACCCGCGCACCAACCTGGTTACCCGCCAGCGCTGGCAGCAGGACCTGAACACCCGCAACCTGTTCAACAACCTCGAAGCCGAGGGCGATGTCAGCACCTGGGGCCTGGAGCACAAGTTGCTGGTGGGCCTGGAGTTCGGCAGCCAGCGCCGCGACCCGACGCTGTACAACGCCGCTACCTCCGGCCCTGGTGCCCGCCCGGTACCGGCCCTGAACCTGTACAGCCCCAACCGCAACCTGCAGCACAACGGCCGCATGGCGGTGTCGAGCAACAACCACACGGTGGTCGAGAGCCGTGGCGTCTACCTGCAGGACCAGATCCGCCTGAACGACCAGTGGCAGATCCTCGCCGGCGTGCGTTTCGACCAGTTCGAGGTGGAAACCACCAACAAGCTGCGCAACCTCTCCGAAAAGCAGGACGACAACAGCTTCAGCCCACGCTTGGGCGTGGTCTACACCCCCTGGCGCGACCACTCCTTCTACGCCTCCTGGAGCAAGACCTTCTCGCCCGTCGGTGGCGGCCTGATCGGCATCACCCCGGGTGCGGCCGGCAATACCAACGAGACCGATCCGGAGCTGACCCGGCAGAAGGAAATCGGGGTCAAGAGCGACTGGTTCGACGAGCGCCTGACCACCACCCTGGCGCTGTATGAGCTGGAGCTGTACAACCGCCGCACCCGCGACCCGAACGACCCGAACATCACCCTGACCACCGGCCTGCAGCGCTCGCGCGGGATCGAGCTGACCGCCACCGGCAATGTCGTGGGCAACTGGTATGTGCGCGGCGGCATCGGCCTGCAGGACGCCAAGATCGTCGAGGACAACAACGGCCAGGAAGGCAACCGCATCAACGACGTGGCCCGACGCAACGCCAGCCTGTTCGTGACCTGGAAACCGGAGCTGGGCTGGTACGCCGAGACCGGCCTGACGCTGGTGGGTGACCGCTACGCCGACAACCAGAACACCGTGATCCTGCCGGGCTATGGCCGCTGGGACGCCCTGGCCGGCTACCGCACCCATGACTGGGACGTGCGCGCGGCGCTGAAGAACATCACCGACAAGACCTACTACGACTCGGCGACCAGCGCGGCGCAGATCCAGTACGGCGACCCGCGCAGCCTGGTGGTGACAGCTTCTTACAGCTTCTGATCAGGCCTTTCGCAAGCAGTTATCTCGGCGCGGTGCCATCCACCGCGTCGCCTGCTTCGCCAGCAAGGCTGGCTCCTACGGGTTGTTCGCTGGCCCACCAATGAAAACGCCACCGCAATTGCGGTGGCGTTTTTCGTTGCGACAGGTTCCTTCCCGCGTCAGTGCCACACAGCCAGCAGCGCTTCAAGCTCTGCATCGCTGATCAGCCCCTGAGGGTATCGCCCGTCCAGCAGACGTCGTGGGTCGGTCTTCCTGACCCGGATGCTTCCATGGTGTTTCAACCACTGCGCCAAGATTTTGAGCGATTGGTGATTAACTGCCGATGGGGGCCTAGCCGACTCACTTGCTGCATTCATTTCCACACGCACTCCCTGGGCCCGTGAGCGGCTAACTTACGTAATGATTGTTACAGAACAGCTAAGCGCTATCTCTCTGAAACACAATGAAAAAACAATACAAGACGTATGCCATTTGCCGCCGCCGGCCGTCGCCAGGCACAAAAAAGCCCGTCAGGTGACGGGCTCTTCTGTTCAGCCAAGGATCAGCGCTTGAACGGCGCCGGTTGCTGCTGGGTAAGGCAGTGGATGTTGCCGCCACCAAGCAGCAGCTCGCGACCGGGGATCATCACCACTTCATGGTCCGGGAAGACCTTGGCCAGGATGGCTCTGGCCTGCGCATCGGCGGGGTCGTCGAAGCTCGGGGCGATGATGCCGCCGTTGACGATCAGGAAGTTCACATAGGAGCCCGCCAGGCGCACCGACGGGTCGCGCTCCTGGCTGCCGGCCACGTGATCGACCCCGGCACACTCTTGCTCGGTGGCGAACAGCGGGCCCGGGATCGGCATCTTGTGCACCACGAACTCGCGGCCCTTGGCATCGCGGCTGTTTTTCAGCACATCGAAGGCGGCGTGGCAGCGGGCGTAGTTGGGGTCCTGGGGATCATCGGTCCAGGCCAGTAACACTTCACCTGGGCTGACGTAACAGCAGAAGTTGTCGACGTGGCCGTCGGTCTCGTCGTTGTACAGGCCATCCGGCAGCCACACGATGGTCTCGACCGCCAGGTGCTCGCGCAGGATCTCCTCGATCTGCTCGCGGTTCAGGTGCGGGTTGCGGTTACGGTTGAGCAGGCACTCTTCGGTGGTGATCAGGGTGCCTTCGCCGTCGACGTGGATCGAACCACCTTCGAGCACGAAGCCTTCGGTGTGGTAGCGCTGTACGCGCTCCATCTCCATGACCTTGGCGGCCAGTTCCTCGTCACGGTTCCACGGCGCGTACAGGCCGCCGTCGAAACCACCCCAGGCGTTGAAGCCCCAATCCACGCCACGCACCTCACCCTGGTCGTTGATCACGAAGGTCGGGCCGGTGTCGCGCACCCAGGCGTCGTCGTTGCTGATCTCAACCACGCGGATGTTGGCTACATCGAGCTGGCGACGGGCGTTCTCGTACTGGCCGGCGGACACCGCCACGGTAACCGGCTCGAAGCGGGCGATGGCCTTGGCCAGGGTCACGTGCGCGGCCTGCGCCGGCTTGCCGCCCAGGCGCCAGTTGTCCGGGCGCTCCGGCCAGACCATCCACACCTGGGTCTGCGGGGCCCATTCGGCGGGCATGTGGAAGCCGTCGGCGCGGGGAGTCGTGTTGAGGGTTTTCATCGATGACCTCTGGAAAACAACTGGCGAAAGGGCGGGGCGCGCCGCGCGCACCTTTCGCGGCACAAGGCCGCTCCTACAGGGAATCGCGTCCTCCTGTAGGAGCGGCCTTGCGTCGCGAAAGGACCGCAAAGCGGTCCCACGGGCTGATGGCGAACATTTATAGCCGATATATATCCGCTTTTAAAGCCACCAGGAATACCGATTTCGCATAATGAACGCCTATAAACCGATAACAATCGATTTCAAAGCCCTTCACTCAGCACCCGGTCAACGCTATCGACAAAGTAGTCCACGCTCGCCCGCGTGGTGCACATCGGTGGCTTGATCTTGAGGATGTTCAAGTAGTCGCCAGTGGGCTGCATGAAGATCCCCAGCTCGCGCAGGCGGTCGCACAGGTGCATGGTCTCTTCGCTGGCCGGCTCCAGGGTCTGCCGGTCGCGCACCAGTTCCAGCCCGAGGTAGAAGCCCGAACCATGGGCGGCGCCGGCAAGCGGATGTTTATCGACCAACGCCTGCAACCGTGCCTTGAAGTACCGCCCTACGTCACGGGCGTTGTCCCACAAGCCCTCGTCGCGCATCACCTCCAGCACCGCCATGCCGATGCGGCAACTGACCGGGCTGCCGCCCGCGGAGGAGAAGAAGTAGCCCTCGGCCTCCAGCGCTTCGGCGATCTCCCGGCGGGTGATCACCGCGCCCAGCGGCTGGCCGTTGCCCATGCCCTTGGCCATGGTGATGATGTCCGGCACCACGCCCTGCTCCTCGAAGCCCCAGAAGTACTCGCCCAGGCGTCCATACCCCACCTGCACCTCGTCGGCGATGCACACCCCGCCACGGGCCCGTACCTTGGCGTAGGCCTCGCGCAGGTAGCCTGGCGGCAACGAGATACCGCCAGCATTGCCATACACCGGCTCGCAGATCATCCCCGCGAGTTGGCGGCCGCTGCCATCGATCGCGGCCAGCTTGGCATCGACATCACGCAGGTAATCGCCCGCACTGTCTGGCCCGCGATAGCGGCCACGGAAGGTGTTCGGCGCCTCCACCGGGTGCACCCAATCCGGGCGGGTTTCCAGGGCCTGGGGGTTGTCGGCGATGGAGGTGGAGATGGCGTCGGTGGCCACCGACCAACCGTGATAGGCCTCGAGCACGCTGAGCAGGTCGCGCCCGCCGCTGTAGGCCCAGGCCAGGCGAATCGCCAGGTCGTTGGCTTCAGTGCCGCTGTTCACCAGGAACACCCGGTCGAAACCTTCCGGCGCCACCTCCAGCAGGCGTTCGGAAAACTCGGCGATGGCGGCGTAGTGGAAGCGCGAGTTGGTGTTGACCAGCGACCACTGGCGCGCCGACTCGGCGGCCATGCGTGGGTGGCCATGGCCCAGCACCGCGACGTTGTTGAGCATGTCCAGGTACGAGCGGCCCTGCATGTCGATCAGGTAGTTGCGCCAGCCGCGTTCGATATGCGGCGGCTGTGCATAGTAGTGCTTCTGCGAGCGCGCGAAGCTGGCGTCACGCCGGGCCAGCAGGGCCTGGGGGTCGGCCAGCGGTTCGGCGTCACAGTCAAAGCCCAGCAGGGCGCGCGGTGACGGGCACAGGGCGAGCCAGGCCGCGGACTGCGAAGGGGTGGCGAAGAACGGCGGCTGCAACTGGCCGTCCAGGCACAGCTGCACACTGAGGAAGCCGCAAGTAGCACCCAGCACCTGGCCCTTGGCGAGCGCCTGGCCATCGGCCGGCGCCTCCTCCAGGCCGTTGAGCCACAGGCTCCAGTGCGCCGTGCGCAGGCACCCACGGTTGTCGCCCAGGCGTTGCCACACGCCTTCGGCGGGTGCTTGCAACGCGCTGCCGGGCACCAGGTTCAGCTCCACACCCAGGGCGCAGGTGGCCGGCTCCTCGGGGCGGTCGATATGCGTCTGGGACAGGCGATACTGGCCGTGCAGGCTGCTCGCGGGTGCGCGCTCTGCCACCAGCACGCGCTGGTCGAAGCCCTGCTGTTGCCAATTGCCGGCCTCGCCATGGGGGCTCAGTACGCCGAGGTCGACCCGCTTGACGGATTGCCCGACCAGCTCCGGCAGCAACGGCAGGCAGCCGCTGAAGTCGTGGCCGGCCGGTGCCTTGCCGGCGGCGTGGAGGATCGCTGCCTCCATCAACGCGGCGGGCACGGCGCAGGCGGTGTCGAAGATCTCCCACTCGTGGGCGATGTTGTCACGGGTGTACTGGTTGTCCGGGTCGACCGCCAGTTGCTGCTCGCTGCTCAGCACCAGCACCGCGGCGCGCAGTTGCACCAGCGGCCACAACGCCCGCAGCTCGGTGTCCTGCAATGGGTTGACGGCCTGGTAGGCAGTAACGGCCGGGAGGATACGCAACGGATCGCCCTCGGCATGATGCAGCAGTGCCGAGCAGGTCACCGACAGGTCGGCGATGCGCCAGGTGCGCAGCAGGTCGCCGAAGTCGATGACCCCCTGCACCTGCCAGTGGCGCTGCGCATCGCGCGCCCAGACCACGTTGTCATCGGTGATGTCCAGGTGCACGGCTTGGGTCGGCAGTTGCCCGGCCAATGGTGCCAGCTTGTCCGCCGCCTGGCGGGTAAGCCGGGCGACCTGTTCGCGGCGGCTGGCGTCCTTGAGCACCGGCAGCAGGTGCTCGATCAGCGCCAGGGCATGGCGCGGGTCCCATTGCAGGGTGCGCTCAAGGCCAGGGTGATCGAAATCGGCCAGGGCCTTGTCGACCTGGGCGCAAAGCGCGCCGAGCTCGGCCATCACCCGCAGCGGCAAGTGCTTGAGGCGGGTCAGTGGCTGGCCGTCGATATAGCCGAGCAGGCGCACCCGCAGGGGCTGGCCGTCCACTTCGAGGGCCAGCAGCGCCTCGCCAGCGCGCGATGGGTGCACCTGCGGCACCGGCACACCACGCTCGCGCAAGTACGCAAGCGCAGCATGCTGGGCTTGCAACTCGACTTCGGCGTAGCTGCCGTGGCAGGCCTTGAGCACGAACCGACCCTGGTCGCTGTCGACGCGGAAATTCAGATCCTGTTGGCTGCCCAGTGCCTGCAACTGGCCTTGCAGGTCATAATGCGACCGCAGCAAGGCGTGGGCCTGTGCTTCACCGAGTGAAGGGCTGGGCTGGCTCGAACGCTGGATCAGGGTGCTCAGGGGCATGGGTGGGGACCTCGGTTTTTTTTTGCCGCTTATATCGCCACTACTGCTGCCGATATACAAGAGGCAGCTCGAAGCAGGCGACGGACTTCCGGTAGCGAGCGATGCCCACCAAACCAGCTAGGCTATGGATCGAAGCCCCCCTGTAGAGGCATCCGCATATGCATGACAACCCAGTGGTCAATGCCCAGCCCTGCGAAGGGAAACCGCGGCAGCCCAAATCCGGCTATGCCGTACCCGGCCTTTACTTCTACGACAACGATGTGGTCAAGTTCGCCAGGAAAGGCCATCCGTCGCCAACGGGGGAGCTGAAAACCACCGAGTTCACCAACGCCGACGACCTGCACATCGCACGTTTCGGTCGCGATCTCGCTAGGCGAGACGCCAGCATCCTCGGGCGCTTTTCGCAAACCGCGCCGTGCCTGCAGCCCCTGAGGCCGAAGGTTGCCTACCAGGGACAGCGAGCCTTCAACAAGGCATGGACCGGCCGCGCAAACCCGCTGGCCAGAGCCTATAAACTGAAAGAGACCGGGTACGGTCAGAATCCGAACACACTCGCCAACGAATCCCAATGAACATCATCCCCTCCTCTATACCCGATGTCCTGATCCTCGAACCCAAGGTGTTCGGCGACAGCCGAGGCTTCTTCTTCGAAAGCTTCAACGCCAAGGTGTTTGCCGAACAGACCGGACTTAAGCCGACGTTCGTCCAGGACAACCATTCGCGCTCGCAGAAGGGCGTGCTGCGCGGCCTCCACTTCCAGGTGGAAAACACCCAGGGCAAGCTGGTGCGGGTGGTCCATGGCGAAGTGCTGGACGTGGCGGTGGACGTGCGCCGCAGCTCACCGACCTTTGGCCAGTGGGTAGCGATGCGGCTGTCCGCCGAGAACCGTCGCCAGTTGTGGATCCCGGAGGGTTTCGCCCACGGCTTCGTGGTACTGAGCGACTACGCCGAGTTCCTGTACAAGACCACCGACTACTACAACCCGCAAGCCGAACGCTGCATCCGCTGGGACGACCCGACACTGGCGGTTGACTGGCAGCTGGACGGCGCCCCCCTGTTGTCTGCCAAGGACCAGGAGGGCAAGCTGTTCACCGAAGTGGACCTGCTGCCATGAAGATCCTCGTCTGCGGCCGCAATGGCCAGGTAGCCCAGGCGCTGCAAGGGGCGCTGGCCGGCTTGGGCGAGGTGCGGTTGCTGGGCCGCGAGCAGCTTGACCTGGCCCAGCCCGGACAGTTGCGCGAACCACTGCGCGCGCTGGCCCCAGACCTGATCATCAATGCCGCGGCACACACCGCGGTGGACCAGGCCGAAAGCGAAGCCGAACTGGCCTTTGCGATCAATGCCCAAGCCCCCGGAGTACTGGCCGAAGAAGCCGAGCGCCTTGGCGTGCCGCTGATCCACTACTCCACTGACTACGTGTTCGACGGCAGCAAGGCCTCGCCCTATACCGAGGACGACGTGCCCAACCCGCTCGGGGTCTACGGCAGCAGCAAACTGGCGGGCGAACAAGCGATCCGCGCCGCGGGCGGCCAACACCTGATCCTGCGCACCAGCTGGGTCTATTCGCAGCAGGGGCGCAACTTCCTGCTGACCATGCAGCGCCTGCTCCAGGAAAAGCCGCAATTGAAGGTCGTGAGCGACCAGATCGGCGCCCCCACCTGGGCCGGCACCATCGCCACCAGCACCCGCGCACTGATCGAGCGCTGGCAACGTGGCCAGGCCGGCGCCTGGGGCACCTACCACCTCACCGCCCAGGGCGAGACGTCGTGGTTCGGCTTCGCCCAGGCCATTGGCGATCAGCTCAAGGCCCGCGGGCTGCCCTGCGCCGAGCTGCTGCCGATCCCGTCCAGCGAATACCCCACCCCGGCACGGCGGCCGCTCAATTCGCGCCTGGACTGCTCACGCCTGGCCCGGGAGTGGCAGGTTACCCAGCCGCACTGGCACGAAGCGCTGATCGACTGCCTCAAGTAGCGCATAATTGCGCCAGACTTTCCTGGCGCAATGATCGCGATGATTCCAAGACCCACGCCTCCCCGTCGCCCCCGCTGGCGCAGCCTGGCCCTGCTGGCGCTGTGCCTCGCCCCGCTGCTATGGCCGCTGCATCATCTGGCCGAGCGTTACTACCAGGACGAGCTGGCCTCGCAGAACCGCCAGACCCTCGACCTCTACGTCGCCAACCTGCTGGGCACCCTGCACCGCTACGAGACCCTGCCGCAGATCCTCGGCGACCTGCCGGCGTTGCGTGGCGTGCTGGCCGACCCGTTCAAGCTCGAGGCGGTGACCAACGCCAACCGCCTGCTCAAGGACATTACCCACCAGACCGGGGCCGAGGTGATGTACCTGATGGACGTCAGCGGCAATACGCTGGCCGCCTCCAACTGGGACAAGCAGGACAGCTTCGTCGGCCGCAACTTCTCGTTCCGCCCGTATTTCATCGAAGCCATGGACGGGCATCTGGGGCGTTTCTTCGGCCAGGGCACCACCTCGGCCAAGCGCGGCTACTTCTTCGCCGCCGCCGTACATGATCGCGACCGGGTGATCGGCGTGCTGGTGGTCAAGGTCGACCTCGACCACACCGAAACCCTCTGGGGGCGCACGCCCGAGCAATTGCTGCTGACCGACCAGAACGGCGTGGTGGTGCTCACCTCGCGCCCGGACTGGCGCTTTCGCGCCACCCGCGAGCTGACCGCGGCCGAGCGCCAGGCGATCATCGCCATCCAGCCCTACCCGACCCAGGCCCCACAACCGTTGAGCCTGAACCAGAGCGCCTGGCTCACGCAGACCCGCGACATCAAGGAAACCGGCTGGCAGGTCAGCATCCTCGCCCCGCGCACGCTGGTGGACCGCTCGGTGCAGACGGTCATGGCCATCGGCGGCGGCGCCCTGCTGGTGACCATGCTGCTGGCCGGCCTGGTGATGCAGCGTCGCCGTCACTACATCGACCGCATCGACTTCGAGGCCCGCGCCCGTCACGAGCTGGAAATGCGCGTGGTCGAACGCACCGCCGACCTCGAAGGCCTCAACACCCGCCTGAAAAGCGCCGTGCTCGAACGCGAGAATGCCCAGCAGGAGCTGGTGCGCGCCCAGGACGAGCTGGTGCAGGCCGGCAAGCTGTCAGTGCTCGGCACCATGTCGGCGAGCATCAGCCACGAGCTCAACCAGCCGCTGGCCGCGATCCGCAGCTACGCCGAAAACGCCGAGATCCTGCTCGACCACCAGCGCACCGAGGATGTACGCGGCAACCTCAAACTGATCGGCGAGCTGACCGGGCGCATGGCCTCGATCATCGCCCACCTGCGCGCATTCGCCCGCCGCGACCAGCACGCCCCGGAGAGCGTAGCCCTGCAACCGGCGCTGGACGACGCCCTGGCCTTGCTGGCCAAACGCCGCCGGGCCATGGCCGTGGAACTGGTGCGTGACCTGCCCGACGCCACGCTGTGGGTGCAGGCCGGCGAGACGCGCCTGCGCCAGGTGCTGGGCAACCTGCTGGCCAACGCCCTCGATGCGCTCACCGAAAAAGCCAACCCGCGCAAGCTGTGGCTGAGTGCCGAACGGCAGGACGACTACGTCTACCTGTACATCCGCGACAACGGCCCAGGCTTCAGCCGCCAGGCCCTGGAGCACGCCAAGGAGCCATTCTTCACCACCAAGACCCGCACCCAGGGACTGGGGCTGGGGCTGGCCATCTGCGAAAGCCTGATGCACGCGCTGGGCGGCGAGCTGCTGCTGGGCAACCACCCGGAAGGCGGCGCCCTGCTGACCCTGCGCCTGCGCGTGGCCAAGCCCGGCGCCAACCTGCAATCTTTGGAGGACACCTCGGCATGACCGAGACATTGATCGACAGCCGTGCCCAGGTGCTCCTGGTCGACGACGACCCGCACCTGCGCCAGGCCCTGAGCCAGACCCTGGACCTTGCCGGGCTCAAGGTGGTGGCCCTGGCCGACGCCCAGGGCCTGGCCGGGCGCATCGAGGCGGACTGGCCGGGGGTGGTGGTCAGCGACATCCGCATGCCCGGCATCGATGGCCTGCAACTGCTCGAGCAACTGCACGCCCGCGACAGCGAATTGCCGGTGCTGCTGATCACCGGCCACGGCGACGTGCCGTTGGCGGTCCAGGCCATGCGCGCCGGCGCCTATGACTTTCTCGAAAAGCCCTTCGCCAGCGACGCCCTGCTCGACAGCGTGCGCCGCGCCCTGGCCCTGCGTCGCCTGGTACTGGACAACCGCAGCCTGCGCCTGGCCCTGAGCGATCGCCAGCAGCTGGCCACGCGGCTGGTTGGCCAGTCCCAGGGCATGCAGCGCCTGCGTGAACAGATCGGCGCCCTGGCCGGGACCCGCGCCGATGTGCTGATCCTCGGCGAGACTGGCGCCGGCAAGGAAGTGGTGGCCCGCGCCCTACACGACCTGTCGAGCCGCCGTGACGGCCCGTTCGTGGCGATCAACGCAGGGGCCCTGGCCGAGTCGGTGGTCGAGAGCGAGCTGTTCGGCCACGAGCCGGGCGCCTTCACCGGGGCGCAGAAGCGCCGTATCGGCAAGTTCGAGTTCGCCAACGGTGGCACGCTGTTCCTCGACGAGATCGAGAGCATGAGCCTGGACGTGCAGGTCAAGCTGCTGCGCCTGTTGCAGGAGCGCGTGGTCGAACGGCTCGGAGGCAACCAGCTGATCCCGCTGGATATCCGCATCATCGCCGCCACCAAGGAAGACCTGCGCCAGGCCGCCGACCAGGGGCGCTTTCGCGCCGACCTGTACTACCGCCTCAATGTCGCGCCGCTGCGCATCCCGGCCCTGCGCGAGCGTGGCGACGACATCCTGGTGCTGTTCCAGCATTTCGCCGACGCCGCCAGCGAGCGCCACGGCTTGGCGCCACACAGCCTGCAACCGGCACAGCGCGCGCTGTTGCTGCGCCACGACTGGCCGGGCAACGTGCGCGAACTGCAAAACGCCGCCGAACGCTTCGCCCTGGGGCTGGAGCTGGCCCTCGACGGCCAGGTGCCAACCACCCCCAGCGACATCCACGTGGCCGTATCGACCGGCAACCTCAGCGAACAGGTCGAACTGTTCGAGCGTTCGCTGATCGCCGCCGAACTGAGCCAGCCGCACGGCTCGATGCGCAGCCTCGCCGAAGCCCTCGGCATTCCGCGCAAGACGCTGCATGACAAGCTGCGCAAGCACGGCCTGAGCTTCGATGGCGCCAGCGCTGGGCACGACGATCTTGAGGACAATCGCCAATGAGTACCGACAGCCAGTACCTGCAAGCCGTACTGCACAGCGACATTCCCCTGACCCGCGAGATGGGCATGCAGGTGCTCGACTGGCAAGGCCACTGCCTGCGCCTGCAACTGCCGCTGGCGCCCAACGTCAACCACAAGAGCACCATGTTCGGCGGCAGCCTGTACTGCGGTGCGGTGCTGGTGGGCTGGGGCTGGTTGCACCTGCGTTTGCGCGAGCTGGGGATCGACGATGGGCATATCGTCATCCAGGAGGGGCAGATCAGCTACCCGCTGCCGGTCACCGGTACTGCAGTGGCACGCTGCCCGGCGCCGGACGCGAAGACCTGGGAGCGGTTCCTGACGATGTACCAACGTCGAGGCCGGGCGCGGTTGACCCTGGAGACGGTGGTGAGTAACGAAGGCAGTGACGCGACCGCGGTGAGCTTCAGCGGCCAGTACGTCCTGCACCGCTAACCCTGGGGCTCTGTCGCGATCAAGGCCCCTCAGGCAGTCAGAGGGTCTTGTTCGCCTCAGGCCCGATCATCCGCGCCAGCCCCAGGTTTTTCAGCGCCAGTTGCAGCGAACTGTGGATGACTTGCGGGTTGTCGTGGCTCAAGGCCTCGGCCAGCAGCTCCTTGGCCTTGCCCATGTTCACCTGGCGCAGCATCCACTTGACCTTGGGCAGGTTGGTGGCGTTCATCGACAGGCTGTCGAAGCCCATGGCCATCAGCAGGATCGCCGCCGCCGGGTCACCGGCCATCTCGCCGCAGATGCTCACCGGCTTGCCTTCGCCATGGGCATCGCGCACTACGGTGTTGAGCGCCTGCAGCACCGCCGGGTGCAGGTAGTCGTACAGGTCGGCGACCCGTGGGTTGTTGCGGTCGACCGCCAGCAGGTACTGCGTCAGGTCGTTGGAACCGACCGACAGGAAGTCCACTTGCCGCGCCAGTTCCTTGGTCTGGTACACCGCCGCAGGGATTTCCACCATCACGCCCACCGGCGGCATCGGCACGTCGGTGCCCTCGTCGCGCACCTCGCCCCAGGCGCGGTGGATCAGGTGCAGCGCTTCTTCGAGTTCGTGGATGCCGGAAATCATCGGCAGCAGGATGCGCAGGTTGTTCAGGCCCTCGCTGGCCTTGAGCATGGCGCGGGTCTGGACCAGGAAGATTTCCGGGTGGTCGAGGGTGACGCGGATGCCGCGCCAGCCGAGGAAGGGGTTTTCTTCCTTGATCGGGAAGTACGACAGCGCCTTGTCGCCGCCGATGTCGAGGGTGCGCATGGTCACCGGCAGCGGGTGGAAGGCTTGCAGCTGCTCGCGGTAGATCGCCAGCTGCTCTTTCTCGCTGGGGAAGCGCTGGTTGATCATGAACGGCACTTCGGTGCGGTACAGGCCGACCCCCTCGGCGCCACGCTGCTGGGCCCGGGCCACGTCGGCGAGCAGGCCGGTGTTGACCCACAGCGGCATGCGGTGGCCGTCCGGGGTAATGCACGGCAGTTCGCGCAGGGCGTCGAGGCCCTTGGCCAGCTGGCGCTCCTCCTCGACCACGTCGCTGTACTGCTTGCGCAGCACTTCGCCGGGGTTGGTGTACACCTCGCCCTTGTAGCCGTCGACGATCATCTCGATACCGTCGACCTTCGAGTACGGCAGGTCGACCAGGCCCATGACGGTGGGGATACCCATCGCCCGGGCGAGGATTGCCACGTGGGAGTTGCCCGAACCGAGCACCGAGACCAGGCCCACCAGCTTGCCTTCGGGTACCTCGCCGAGCATTGCCGGGGTGAGCTCCTCGCTGACCAGGATGGTGTTGTCCTGGTACACCAGCGACTGCGAGCGGGCCTCTTGCAGATAGGCGAGCAAACGGCGGCCGAGGTCCTTGACGTCGGAGGCGCGCTCGCGCAGGTAGTCGTCGTCCATCAGCTCGAAGCGGTTGACGTGCTCGCCAACCACCTGGCGCAGGGCACCCTGGGCCCACTGGCCGGTCTTGATGACCGCCATCACCTCGCCACCGAGGGCGGCGTCTTCGAGCATCATCAGGTACACATCGAACAATGCGCGCTCTTCGGGGCGCAGCTGGGTGGCCAGCTTGGCGGAGAGCTTGCGCATGTCCTCGCGCACGCCTTCCAGGGCGTTGCTGAACAGCTTGAGTTCGTTGTCGATGTCTTCGACGGTCTTGTCCGGCACCACTTCCAGGTCGGCTGGCGGCAGCATCACCACGGCACGGCCCACGGCGGCGCCCGGCGAACCCGGCACCCCGACGAAACGCGCTTCCTGGATGCCCTTGCCCTGGCGGCCCAGGCCGCGGATGGAGCCGGTGGCCTCGGCGTGGGCGATAACCCCGGCGAGCTGGGCGCTCATGGTGACGAGGAAGGCTTCTTCGCCTTCGTCGAACTGGCGACGCTCCTTCTGCTGGATTACCAGTACACCGACCACACGGCGGTGGTGGATGATCGGCGCGCCGAGGAAGGAGGCGAATTTCTCTTCGCCGGTTTCGGCAAAGTAGCGATAACGCGGGTGGTCGGCGGCGTTTTCCAGGTTCAGCGGTTCTTCGCGGGTACCAACCAGGCCGACCAGGCCTTCATTGGGGGCCATGCTGACCTTGCCGATCGAACGCTTGTTCAAGCCCTCGGTGGCCATCAGCACGAAGCGGTTGGTTTCCGGGTCGAGCAGGTAGACCGAGCAGACCTGGCTGCCCATGGCCTCCTTGACGCGCAAGACAATGATACCCAACGCCGTCTTGAGATCTTTGGCGGAGTTCACTTCCTGGACGATCTTGCGCAGCGTATTGAGCATGGCTCGGGGTCGGACTCCGTCGTCAGTCGCGCGTCAGCAGGCGCGGGGCTAGCTCTTTCAGGGCGCGCCGGTATACCTCGCGCTTGAATGTCACCACCTGGCCCAACGGATACCAGTAGCTGACCCAGCGCCAGCCGTCGAATTCCGGTTTGCCGGTGAGGTCCATGCGCACCCGTTGCTCGTTGCTCAACAGGCGCAGCAGGAACCACTTCTGTTTCTGGCCGATGCACAGCGGCTGGCTGTGGGTGCGCACCAGACGCTGGGGTAAACGATAACGCAACCAGCCACGGGTGCAGGCAAGAATTTCCACATCGTCGCGCTCAAGGCCGACTTCTTCGTTCAGCTCGCGGTACAGGGCGTCTTCTGGGGTTTCGTCAGGGTTGATACCACCCTGGGGAAACTGCCAGGCATCCTGGTTGATCCGCCGAGCCCATAGCACCTGCCCGGCATCATTCGTGAGAATGATCCCGACATTGGGGCGAAAACCATCCGGGTCGATCACGGCAGCAACCTCGCAAACGCATGTCGCGGCATTGTTCCACAAAGCCTGCGAGCGCAGCAACGCGCCCGCCAAGCTTATGTGCAGCGAGGTGAAAACTCCGTATTCTGCGGGGCTCCCAAAGGTTCAGCGAGACACCCACATGCGCCTGGCTTTATTCGACCTGGACAATACCCTCCTCGGTGGCGACAGCGACCACGCCTGGGGTGACTACCTGTGCGAGCGCGGCATCCTCGACCCGGTCGCGTACAAGGCCCGCAACGATGCGTTCTACCAGGACTACCTGGCCGGCACCCTGGACTTGCAGGCCTACCTGGCCTTCTCCATGGAAATCCTCGCCGCCACCGAGCCTGCGCAGCTGGAGCAATGGCACCGCGAGTTCATGCGCGATTGCATCGAACCGATGATCCTGCCCAAGGCCCTGGCGTTGCTGCAGCAGCACCGCGAGGCCGGCGACCAGCTGGTGATCATCACCGCCACCAACCGCTTCGTCACCGCACCCATCGCTCGGCGCCTGGGAGTGCGCGTGTTGCTGGCCACCGAATGCGAGCAGGTCGATGGCCGCTTCACCGGGCGCAGTACCGATATACCGTGTTTTCGTGAAGGCAAGGTGACGCGCCTGACGCGCTGGATGCTGGAGAACGGCTTCGACCTGGAAGACAGCTACTTCTATAGCGACTCGATGAACGACCTGCCGTTATTGGAGCAGGTGACCCATGCGGTGGCGGTGGACCCGGACCCGAAGCTGCGCGCCGAGGCCGAGGCGCGGGGGTGGCCGGTGGTTTCGTTGCGCGATTGAGACGGCCGGGACCGCTTAGCGGCCCTCTTCGCGGCGCAAGGCCGCTCCTACAGAAAAGCGCATTCCCTTGTAGGAGCGGCCTTGTGCCGCGATGGAGGGCGCAGCCCTCCCCTTGACTTAGATGGGCTTGGCGCCCATCAACCCGGCGATGGACAGGAAGCACACGCCGCTGAACACCGCCAGCGCCAGGGTGAACTTCAGCCCCACCACTTCGGCTTTGCGCAGGCGATTCAGGCGCACCACCAGCCACCAAACCGCCAGCGCGCCAACGGTATAGATGACGCTGGAAGCCAGCACCCAGGTCTGCCCCAGCGGCCAGCCCACCAGGTGCACCAGCCACCAGCCGGTGAACGGCATGCTCACCAGGCACAGCCCCATCAGCAGCCAGACGAACACCAGCGGCCGGCGCAGCAGCTTGGCGTAGGCCTCGGCGTCGCCCTTGCGGCGGGCGAGGCCGGTCCAGATCACCAGGCCCAGCGCGCCCAGCAACAGCAGCGCGGTGGCGAGGATATGCAGGGTCTTGAGGGTGGTCAGGTGTTCCATTTCCGGATCGTCCTTTATCAGGCCCATTATGCGGCGGCTTCTGCCCCTGTAGGAGCGGCCTTGTGTCGCGATGGGCCGCAGCGCGGCCCCAGAAGTTCAGCCATGATGCACAAATTGCCGGGGCCGCCTTGCGGCCCATCGCGACACAAGGCCGCTCCTACACAAAGCGAGATACCCGGCTTAGCTTAGCTGCTCAGCCCAGGAACAGCCGGTAGGCCGGGTTCTCGGTCTCGTCCCAATACGGATAGCCGATCTTGGCCAGCGCCGCCGGCACCAGGTGGCGCTCGTCTTCCGGCACCTGCAACCCCGCCACCACACGGCCATCGGCGGCACCATGGTTGCGGTAGTGGAACATCGAGATGTTCCAGCGCCCGCCGAGCTTGTTGAGGAAGTTGAACAGCGCACCCGGCCGCTCGGGGAACTCGAAACGCAGCACGATTTCATCGCTGGCCCCGGCCGAGTGACCACCGACCATGTGACGGATGTGCAACTTGGCCAGCTCGTTGTCGGTCAGGTCGGTGACCGGGAAGCCTTGTTCGCTCAGCTGCTGCACCAGTGCCGCGCGCGGGTCGGTGTCCGGGTGGGTCTGCACGCCAACGAAGATGTGTGCCTCGTCCGAGGTGTGCTTGCGGTAGTTGAACTCGGTGATCTGGCGTTTGCCGATGGCTTCGCAGAAGGCTTTGAAGCTGCCCGGGCGCTCGGGAATGGTCACCGCGATGATCGCCTCGCGCTTCTCGCCCAGCTCGGCACGCTCGGCCACATGGCGCAGGCGGTCGAAGTTGACGTTGGCGCCTGAGTCGATGGCCACCAGGGTCTGGCCGGTCACGCCCTTGAGCTCGACGTACTTCTTGATCCCGGCCACGCCCAACGCACCGGCAGGTTCGGTGATCGAGCGGGTATCGTCGTAGATATCCTTGATCGCCGCACAGATCTCATCGGTGCTGACGGTGATCACCTCGTCCACGTGATGGCGGCAGATGTCGAAGGTGTGCTGGCCGATCTGCGCCACGGCCACGCCGTCGGCGAACAACCCAACCTGCGGCAGTACCACGCGCTCGCCAGCGGCCATGGCGGCTTGCAGGCAGTTGGAATCGTCCGGCTCGACGCCGATCACCTTGATCTCCGGGCGCAGGTACTTCACGTAGGCGGCGATGCCAGCGATCAGGCCGCCGCCGCCGACGGGTACGAAGATCGCGTCCAGCTGGCCGGGGTGCTGGCGCAGGATCTCCATGGCCACCGTGCCCTGGCCGGCGATGGTGTGCGGGTCGTCATAAGGGTGGATATAGACGAAGCCCTTCTCGTCGACCAGTTTCAGCGAATAGGCCAGCGCCTCGGGGAACGAATCACCGTGCAGCACCACCTTGCCGCCGCGCGAACGCACGCCTTCGATCTTGATCTCCGGGGTGGTCTTGGGCATCACGATGGTCGCCTTGATGCCCAGTTCCCGCGCCGCCAGGGCCACGCCCTGGGCGTGATTGCCGGCGGAAGCGGTGACCACGCCGCGGGCCAGTTCCTCGGCACTGAGCTGCGCCAGCTTGTTGTATGCCCCGCGGATCTTGAACGAGAACACCGGCTGCAGGTCCTCGCGCTTGAGCAGCACCGTGTTGCCCAGGCGCTTGCTCAGCTGGCCGGCGCTGTGCAGCGGGGTTTCGACGGCAACGTCGTAGACGCGCGAGGTGAGGATCTTCTTGACGTACTGTTCGAGCATCGGGAAAGCATCACTGGCCGCGGGACAAGGGCTGGGAGTCTACCGCAGCGCTACGTCGGGCGACCACAGCAAAGCCGTTCCAGCCGTTATACTAGGCAGCTTTCGATACCCGCCCAGCCCCTCCCGGAGCCCGCATGACCCAGGACCAACTCAAACAGGCCGTCGCCCAGGCCGCCGTCGACCTCATCCTGCCGAAACTGGATGAAAAAAGCGTCGTCGGCGTCGGCACCGGTTCGACCGCCAACTTCTTCATCGACGCCCTGGCCCAGCACAAGACCGCCTTCGACGGCGCCGTCGCCAGCTCCGAAGCCACCGCGCAGCGCCTGAAGGGCCATGGCATCCCGGTGTACGAGCTGAACAGCGTCAGCGAGCTGGAGTTCTATGTGGACGGTGCCGACGAAAGCGACGCCCACCTGAACCTGATCAAGGGCGGCGGCGCGGCCCTGACCCGCGAGAAGATCGTCGCGGCGGTGGCCAAGACCTTCATCTGCATCGCCGATGCCAGCAAGCTGGTGCCGGTACTCGGCGCCTTCCCGCTGCCGGTCGAAGTCATCCCCATGGCCCGCAGCCATGTCGCGCGCCAGCTGGTCAAGCTGGGCGGCGACCCGGTGTACCGCGAGGGCGTGTTGACCGACAACGGCAACGTCATTCTCGACGTGCACAACTTGCAGATCACCAACCCGGTGGAGCTGGAAAGCCAGATCAACGCCATCGTCGGCGTGGTCACCAATGGCCTGTTCGCGGCGCGGCCGGCGGATGTGCTGTTGCTGGGCACGGCTGAAGGTGTAAAAACCCTCAAGGCCGAGTAAGCAGGCGCTTACTACGCGCAGGCTGCCCCCCGGCCTTTAACATGGCCGGGGCGGTGTCGAAGCTCATGGATAGTGCTTCGACACAGGGTTATTAGGCTCGCTACGAAAATTCCTACTTCAGGTTGGGATCTTTCCGAGCTCTTGCCCCTCAAATCAGTTTCAAACTGTGACTTGCATGGCCCATCAACCTACAAGGATGACAATGATGAACAGCCCCTGCTCGCCTGCTTCGAACGATCAATTGTTGTGGCTTCTGGCGTTGCGCCGGGCGCTGGGTGACCAGCGCTGACCTACCCGCCAAACACCCCCCCTGTAGGAGCGGCCTTGTGTCGCGAAAGGACCGCAAAGCGGTCCCCGGTTTCTGGCATCGCCGTAAAGATCGCTGAGGCCGCCCTGCGGCCTTTTCGCGGCACAAGGCCGCTCCTACAGGCAGCCGGCAACACCTGAATTGAGCCCGGCAAGAACGAAAACGCCGATGCAGACTGCATCGGCGCTTTTCATTTCAGACTGGCTGACAGTGCGTATCAGAACGCCGGCAACACTGCGCCTTGGTATTTCTGGGCAATGAAGGCCTTCACTTCCGGGCTGGTCAGTGCCTTGGCCAGCTTCTGGATGGCCTCGCTGTCCTTGTTGTCCGGGCGGGCAACCAGGAAGTTCACGTAGGGCGAGTCGCTACCCTCGATCACCAGGGCGTCCTTGGCTGGGTTCAAGCCAGCTTCCAGGGCGTAGTTGGTGTTGATCATGTCCAGGTCGACCTGGTCCAGCACGCGCGGCAGCATGGCCGATTCCAGCTCGCGGAACTTGAGCTTCTTCGGGTTCTCGGCGATGTCTTTCGGGGTGGCCAGGGCGTTCTTCGGATCTTTCAGGGTGATCAGGCCAGCCTTCTGCAGCAGCAGCAGGGCACGGCCGCTGTTGCTGCCCTCGTTGGGGATGGCCACGGTGGCGCCGTCCTTCAGCTCGGCCAGGGTCTTGACCTTCTTCGAGTAGCCACCGAACGGCTCGACGTGCACACCGATCACGGTTTCCAGGTGGGTGCCTTTGCCTTCGTTGAAGTTGGTCAGGTAAGGCAGGGTCTGGAAGTAGTTGGCATCCAGGCGCTTCTGGTCGACCTGCACGTTGGGTTGCACGTAGTCGGTGAACACTTTGATCTGCAGGTCGATACCTTCCTTGGCCAGGGTTGGCTTGATCAGCTCGAGGATCTCGGCGTGGGGTACCGGTGTGGCGGCGACCACCAGTTTCTCGGCGGCGGATGCCAGGCCGGCGAACGACAGGGCGGCGGCCAGGGCGGTGGTCAGCAGGGTCTTCTTCATGGGGATCCTTGTTATCAAGCTGGGCCATCGCAGATGGCGAAGTCTGGTGCCCATCCGTTCGGATGAGCGTGAAGCGGACGATACCGGGATTTTTTATTCCGCAACAATATCTTTTACTTAGCTTCTTATTCCAAAAACAAACTGCCACCACAACGTTTGCTTATGACCACCCAGGCACCGCTCTACGGCGCCTATTGCTGCGCTTGCGCCAAGGCATCGGCCAGCAACCGGCGCAGCGCCGCGCGGGTCTGGGTATCGTCGCTGCGCCCCAGCTGGACGAGCTGGCGGTTGAGCGAAGCCAACGGCGTGGTGTCTGGCAGATCCAGGTGTTGGGGAAGGATTTCCTCGCCGTCGCTGACCAGCAAGGCGAAATGAATGACGTTCTCCAACTCGCGGGTGTTCCCTGGCCAGGCATGAGCCTCGAGCGCCTGCAGGGCAGCCTCGCTGATCAGCGGCAGCGGCCGGTCCAGGCGCACGCTGTAGATGCCGACGAAGTATTCGGCCAGCGGCAGGATATCGCCGACCCGCTCGCGCAGCGCTGGCAGCGCCAGTTCCCCCTCGTGCAGGTAGTGGTAGAGCCGCTCGTTGAAGCGCCCAGCCCGCACGGCCAGGGCCAGGTCGATGCTGGAGGCCGCTACCAGGCGCACGTCCACCGGCTGAGGCTGGGTGGCGCCGACCCGGGTCACCTCACGGTTTTCCAGCGCCGCCAGTAATTTGCCCTGGATCGCCAGCGGCAGGTCGGCGATCTCGTCCAGGTACAAGGTGCCGCCGTTGGCCGACCCGAACCATCCCGCGCGGCTGCTGGCGGTGCCACCCTGGCTACCGGCGCTGTAGCCGAACAGCTCGGCATCGGCGTAGGTCGGGCTGATGGCCGCGCAGTTGACCGAGACGAATAGCCCGGCACGGTCACTGGCGCGGTGGATCTGCCGTGCCAGCAGCTCCTTGCCGGTGCCGGTCTCACCCCGGATCAACACCGGCAGTGGCTGTGGCGCCAGGCGCTCAAGGGCCTGGCGCAGTGCCTGGGAGCGTGGGTCGACGAACACCAGTGCCTTGGCGCGGATGCTCAGCGGGCTCTTGTCCTGTTCGGGGAAGGTCAACAGTGGCTGGCCAAAGGGGTTTTGCAGCGTCATGGAATACTCCCGCCCCGGCCACACCCGACCGAGGCTCACGGTGGTTCGGTGAACGAAGGCCGGCTCAGGCGCTGCGCAGTGCGCGCTGATCGATCCGGGCTTGCAGGCGATAGAGGTAGGCGAAGCCCTGCTCCCAGCGCTCGTGGCCCGACTTGACATTGATATGCCCGGCATTGGCCAGCAGCCCCGCCTCGGCGCCCCAGGCACGCGCCAGGTACAGCGCCCGCGGCACGCTCACCGCCGGGTCGTTGTCGGAGCTCACCACTTGGCTGGGGAACGGCAGTACCTGCAATGGGATAGGCGCGAAGTTGCGCAGGGCCGGGGCGCAGGTCGGGCGCTCGACGTCGGCCGGCGCCACCAGCAGCGCGCCACGCACCCGGCGCAGCAGGCTAGGGCTGGCCTGGGTGGCCCAGTGGGCGACCGTGATGCAGCCCAGGCTGTGGGCGATGAGAATCACCGGCGAGCGTTCGGCGGCAATCGCCTGCTCCAACGCCTGTACCCAATCGCGCCGCTGCGGGGTGAGCCAGTCTTGCTGCTCGACCCGGGTGCTGTTGGGCAGGCTGCGCTGCCAGTGACTCTGCCAATGGTTGTCTGGCGATCCTTGCCAGCCCGGCACAATCAGGTAACGAATCGACTCATTGCGCATGGGGACGCCTCCGGAAGTTTGCGTGCTTGAGGTGCAAGTATAAGGAGGCTGATATATACGTAAAGGAATAAGAAGCTATTTATTAATAACCAAAAAACAAATGAAGCTCAAAAACGCCGCCCATAAAAAAGGGCCGTCGAAACGGCCCGAAATCCCTGCTATGGCTAAGAGCATTACAACGAGGATTCACTCAACGATTGGGTTGCGGGGTCAGGCGCAGATAGGGTTTCACCGCCCGGTAACCTTTGGGGAAGCGCTGCTTGATTTCGTCCTCGTCCTTGAGCGACGGCACGATCACCACCTCGTCACCGTCCTGCCAGTTGGCGGGGGTGGCGACCTTGTGGTTGTCGGTCAATTGCAGCGAGTCGATCACCCGCAGGATCTCGTTGAAGTTGCGCCCGGTACTGGCCGGATAGGTGATGGTCAGGCGCACCTTCTTGTTCGGGTCGATGACGAACAGCGAGCGCACGGTCAGGGTGTCGCTGGCGTTGGGGTGGATCAGGTCGTACAGGTCGGACACCTTGCGGTCGGCGTCAGCGATGATCGGGAAGTTGACCACCGTGTTCTGGGTCTCGTTGATGTCATCGATCCAGCGGTGGTGCGAGTCGACCGGGTCGACCGACAGGGCGATGGCCTTGACCCCGCGCTGGGCGAAGTCGTCCTTGAGCTTGGCGGTCAGGCCCAGCTCGGTGGTGCACACCGGGGTGAAGTCGGCCGGGTGGGAGAACAGCACGCCCCAGCTGTTGCCCAGCCATTCGTGGAAGCGGATCTTGCCGGCGCTGGAATCCTGTTCGAAATCGGGGGCGATGTCGCCGAGTTTGAGGCTCATGGAAGCGGCTCCTGTGCTGTGTCTGGCCTTGTTGGGTTCAATGTGCCTGCATTCGCATAAAAACAAAAAGAATAAATGTCGATTTATTTATAACCAGAAGGCATACGAAATCGCAGGCACAAAAAAGCCTCGCACTAGGCGAGGCTTTCTTTTGGACCGCTACGACTTACATGAAGGCGTAAGTGTAGTTGACGATGAAGCGAGTCTGATCCTGGTCGGCGCTGCTTTCGCCAGCACCACGGTACACGCCCTGACGCAGGCTGAAGCCCAGGCCTTTCAGAGTGCCCTGCTGAATGGTGTAGTCGACGCGTGCGTCACGTTCCCATTCATTGTAGGTGCCATTGCCCGACTTGTTGCGGATGTCGTCACCACGCAGGTAGGCAACCGATGCCTTCAGGCCTGGAACACCCAGGGCCGCGAAGTCATAGGAGTACTGACCGAAGGTGGTGTTCTCGCCAGCACGGGCGAACTGGTTGATCATGCTGTCGGTGAACAGGTAGAAGCTGGAGCCGCCAGCACCTTCGGGACGGTTGTTGCCATCACGTACGGCGCCCTGGTTCAGCCAGACAAAGCCGCCGTCGTCGCCGATCTGCTGGTGACCCAGCATGAGCGCGTGGCCACCCAGGGTGTAGGTGAACATGGCCGACCAGGTCTTGTTGTCGACCTCGCCCTTGTTCTTGGCATAGCCGCCGTTGTTGTCGAACGCGTAGGTGGCTGCGTCGCCATTCTTGCCGTCGCTGCTGCTGTCGAAGTAGCGCAGGTCGGTCTTGAACGACTGGTTGTCGGAGATCTTGAAGACGTGGGTAGCACCCAGGAAGTGCTGCTTGTAGAAGTCTTCGAGGTTCGAGTAGTAGTACTGCAGGGTCAGGTCTGGAGTGAGCTTGTAGTCCAGGCCGCCGTAGCGGAACTTGTTGCTGTCAGCAGTAGCGCCAGAAACCGACAGGCCGGTACGGTTGCTCGAAGCACGGCCCATGGCGTGGGTCAGCTGACCAGCGTTGATGGTCAGGTTGTCGATTTCCTTCGAGGTGATGGTGCCACCTTCGAAGGTCTGCGGCAGCAGACGGCCATCGTTGGAGACCAGGATCGGCATCATCGGCGCGAGTGCGCTACCGAAGTGAGCTTCAGTCTTGGAGAAGCGAGCCTTGGCATTGCCGCCGACACGAGCCCACTGGCTTACCGAGGAGCCATCGCTATCGTCTGGGAGGAAGCCAGCTTTGTGGTAGCCCTTGCCGCCATCCAGGTGGATACCCCATACGGCCTGGGCATCGACGCCAAAGCCCACGGTGCCTTCGGTGAAGCCGGAAATGTAATCGAGTTTGAAACCTTGGCCGGTCTCACGCTGGTCCGGACGCTTTGCAGTCCCGGTGGCGTGGGCCTCACGGTTGTTGTTGTCGAAGTACATGGTGCGCGAGCTCAGGGACAGCTTGCTGTCCTCGACGAAACCTGCAGCGCCTGCTTGTTGGGCGAGAACCCCCAGTGCCACGGCCAGGGCCAGGCTGGACTTGTACATGTTTTGCTCCTCTACGTTCTAATTTTTGTGCGTCACAAGCGGCAGGATCTTTTGCCCCACTCGCCCGGGATTGGCGATTTAGCACCAATGCGTGACCGCCAAGTCAATGCTCAACGATCGATTCGCGACTTTGGTCTAAGCCGTCGTCCTGCGCTACAGGATAATGACAATCCTATAAATCCAAAATGACCGTTTTATGAATCTGTAAGACTTTTACGGAATAACTCATTAACCTTTACTGCGAAAGGTTGTATCGACGGCGTCAATCATACCTTTAGGTTATGTGCAAACGTTTGGCGACCCTCTGCCGCATGCCCCCCCGGCCGGAAGCGAAAAAGGCTAGCAGCCCTCGTCCATTCCGCCAGCCTCCCACCCCTCTCCCTTAAAGCAATTGGCTCCTAAGCTAATGCAAAAAAGTTATTTATTTCTGTTTTCTTAGATCATCTAGTCTTCTCGCCATCTATCCCATTGCCTGACGAGAGGTTCAACCATGATCCCGCATGCCCCGCTGCGCCTGTTTGCCGCCCTGACCCTCGCCAGCGCCAGCTGGCTGGCCCAGGCCGCCGACCTGACCGTCGCCTACCAGACCACCGTCGACCCGGCCAAGGTGGCCCAGGTGGACGGCGACTACGAAAAAGCCAGCAAGGCCAGCATCGACTGGCGCAAGTTCGACAACGGCGCCGATGTGATCACCGCGGTGGCCAGCGGCGACGTGCAGATCGGCTACCTCGGATCCAGCCCGCTGGCCGCCGCCGCCACCCGCAAGCTGCCCGTGGAAACCTTCCTCATCGCCACCCAGATCGGCGCCGGTGAAGCGCTGGTCGCCCGCGACAGCATCAAGACCCCGCAAGACCTGGTCGGCAAGAAGGTCGCCGTGCCGTTCGTCTCCACCGGCCACTACAGCCTGCTGGCCGCCCTGAAGAGCTGGAACATCGACCCGACCAAGGTACAGATCCTCAACCTCGCGCCGCCCGCGATCATCGCCGCCTGGAAACGCGGCGACATCGACGCCACCTACGTCTGGGACCCAGCCCTGGGCGTGGCCAAGGAGAACGGCAAGGTGCTGATCACCTCCGGCGAGCTGGCCGAAAAAGGCGCCCCCACCTTCGACGCCTGGATCGTGCGCAAGGACTTCGCCGCCAAGCACCCGGAGATCGTCAAGGCGTTCGCCAAGGTTACCCTCGACGCCTACGCCGACTACCGCAAGGACCCACAAGCCTGGCTGGCCAACAAGGACAACGTGGCCAAGCTGGTGAAGCTGTCCGGCGCCAAGGCGGCGGACATCCCGCTGCTGCTACAGGGCAACGTCTACCCACTGGCGGCCGACCAGGCCGATGCGCTGGGCGCACCAACCACCCAGGCGCTGACCGACACCGCCACCTTCCTCAAGCAACAGGGCAAGGTCGATGCGGTGCTGCCGGACTACTCACCCTATGTCAGCGCCCAGTACCTGCCCAACTAAAGACCGGAGCCCGTCATGGCCTTGCTTGAACTGGAGCGCATCAGCGCACAGTACCCCGGCGCCAGCACTCCGGTGCTGGCCGACATCAACCTGAGCCTGGGGCCACGCCAACTGCTGGTGGCCCTTGGGCCGTCGGGCAGCGGCAAGACCTCGCTGCTCAACCTGATCGCTGGCTTCGTCGCCCCCAGTGGCGGGCGCATCACTCTCGACGGCGTGCCCGTGCAAGGCCCGGGTGCCGAACGCGGCGTGGTGTTCCAGGACGATGCCCTGCTGCCCTGGCAGGACGTGCTGGGCAATGTCGCCTTCGGCCTGCAACTGGCCGGCGTGCCCCGTGAGCGACGCGAGGCCAAGGCCCAGGAGATGCTGGCGCTGGTCGACCTGGCCGGCTTCGGCGACCGTCGCATCTGGCAGTTGTCTGGTGGCCAGAAGCAGCGGGTGGGCCTGGCCCGGGCGCTGGCCGCCGACCCACGGGTACTGCTGATGGACGAACCGTTCGGCGCCCTCGACGCGTTCACCCGCGAACAGATGCAGGAACTGCTGCTGCAAGTCTGGCAACGCACCGCCAAACCGGTGTTCCTGATCACCCACGACATCGAAGAAGCGGTGTTCCTGGCCACCGAGCTGGTGCTGCTGGCCCCCAACCCTGGCCGCGTGGTCGAGCGCCTGCAACTGGACTTCGGCCAGCGCTACGCCGCCGGCGAGCCGGCGCGGGCGATCAAGTCCGACCCTCAATTCATCGAAACCCGCGAGCACGTACTGGCCCGGGTGTTCTCGCAACGTGAAGGCACTCGCAGGGAGGTGCGCGCATGAGCAGCCTGGACCTGCCCGTCGCGGCCAAACGCGCCGCCAAGCCCAACCCCGGCAAGAGTCGCCGCCCGCTCTCCACACGCTGGATCAGCACGCTGACCCTCGCCACCCTGCTGCTGGCCTGGTGGCTGGTGACCGCCGCCGGCTGGATCGAGCCGCTATTCCTGCCCTCGCCCGCCGACATCCTGGCCAAGGCCTGGGCCCTGCTCACCCAGGGCTACATGGATGCCAGCCTGTGGCAGCACCTGGGCGCCAGCCTCGGTCGCATTGGCCTGGCGCTGGTGGCGGCGACCCTGACCGCGATCCCGGTCGGCATCGCCATCGGCTACAACCGCGTGGCCCGCGGCATCCTCGACCCGCTGATCGAGTTCTACCGGCCGATTCCACCGCTGGCCTACCTGCCACTGATCGTGATCTGGTGCGGCATCGGTGAGCTGTCGAAAGTGCTGCTGATCTATCTGGCGATCTTCGCCCCGATCGCCATCGCCACCGCCACCGGCGTGCGCACCGTCGACCCGGCCAGGCTGCGCGCCGCACAGTCGCTGGGGGCGAGCAAGGCCCAGCTGATCCGCCATGTGATCCTGCCCAGCGCCCTGCCCGACATCCTCACGGGTATTCGCATCGGCCTGGGCGTGGGGTGGTCGACCCTGGTCGCCGCCGAACTGATTGCCGCCACCAGCGGCCTGGGCTTCATGGTGCAGTCGGCGGCGCAGTTCCTGGTCACCGACGTGGTGGTGCTGGGGATCCTGCTGATCGCGCTGATCGCCTTCGCCCTGGAGATGGGCCTGCGCGCCCTGCAACGCAAGCTGGTGCCCTGGCACGGGCAGAGCCACTGACGCTTCCAACCCATTGCGGGGCAAGCCCGCTCCCACTCACCTCGTGGGAGCGGGCTTGCCCCGCGATATTGCCCGATGACGGGACACGAATTCTCAAGCGAGACAACACCATGAGCCTGACCATCACCCCCTTGAGCCCCGCCCTGGGCGCCCAGATCAGCGGCGTGGATATCAGCCGCGACATCACCGTCGAACAGCGCGACGCCATCGAGCAGGCGCTGCTGCAGCACCAGGTGCTGTTCTTCCGCGACCAGCCGATCAACCCCGAGCAACAGGCGCGCTTCGCCGCCCGTTTCGGCGACCTGCATATCCACCCGATCTACCCCAACGTGCCGGACACCCCGCAGGTGCTGATCCTCGACACCGCCGTCACCGACGTGCGCGACAACGCCGTGTGGCACACCGACGTGACCTTCCTGCCTACCCCGGCGCTGGGCGCGGTGCTCAGTGCCAAGCAGCTCCCTGCGTTTGGTGGCGATACGCTGTGGGCCAGTGGCATCGCGGCGTTCGAAGCGTTGTCGGCGCCGCTGCGCGAGATGCTCGACGGCCTGACCGCCACCCACGACTTCACCAAATCGTTCCCGCTGGAGCGCTTCGGTACCACACCCGAAGACCTGGCGCGCTGGGAGGCCACGCGGCGCAACAACCCGCCGCTGTCGCACCCGGTGATACGCACCCACCCGGTGAGCGGGCGCAAGGCGCTGTTCGTCAACGAGGGGTTCACCACGCGGATCAACGAGCTGAACGACTACGAGAGCGAGGCGCTGCTCAAGCTGCTGTTCGCCCATGCTACGCGGCCGGAGTTCAGCATTCGCTGGCGTTGGCAGGAGAACGACGTGGCGTTCTGGGACAACCGCGTGACCCAGCATTTCGCGGTGGATGACTACCGGCCAAATCGGCGGGTGATGCACCGGGCGACCATCCTCGGGGATGCGCCGTTCTAGAGCGCTCGCCTATGACGGCCTCTTCGCGGGCAAGCCCGCTCCCACAGGTACTGCACAGGTTCTGAGAACTGTGGAATTCCTGTGGGAGCGGGCTTGCCCGCGAAGAGGCCGGATCAGGCCTACCTGACCAGATGCAGGTACTGCATGTGCCGCTCGTACTGGTCGAGGATGTCGTTGATGATCTGCTCCTTGCTGTAGCCCACCAGGTCGTAGTTCTGGCTGCCCTCGCTCAGGTGCACCTCCGCCCGGTAGTAGCGGCGGTTCTTCAACTCCTGCGTACCCAGCCCACCCAGGGCGAACGACGGGGTGAAGTACCCGCGCATCTGCACCTGGTAGATGAACGGCTGCTCATCGCCATGGCCGATCTTCAGGCTGACGTTGTCATGGCTCGGGTCATCCTGGGTGATCAGCACCAGGCCCTTCTGCTCGAACACCTCGCGCACCTCGGCAATCGCCGGGCGCACCACGTCGTCCATGAAGCGGTACACCTCGTCCCGTGACGGGAAATGCACGGCCTGGCTCAGGCGCTGGCGCCAGCCACCCCGACCGCGCCGCGACTGGGCGAACGGCGCCAGCGAATGCATCTGCGCGATCTGCCGCTGGCTCTCCAGGTAGAACGCCTTGTGCAGGCCCCACATCATGCACAGCAGGATCAGTGAGAACGGCAACGAAGTCAGCACCACCGCAGATTTGAGCGAATCGATGCTGCCGGCGAACAACAGGGCACTGGTGATCAGCGCGGTCATCGCACCCCAGAAAATCCGCAGCCAGTTCGGCCCGTCTTCATCGGCGCCGCCACCCTTGGCCGACAGTGTCGACAGCACCACGGTGCCGGAGTCGGCGGAGGTAACGAAGAACACGAAGCTGATGAACACCGTCACGGCGATCACCGTCTTGCTCCACGGGTAGGTTTCCAGCAGCAGGTACAGGCTCATCGACGGGTTATCCAACGCCGACTGGCCCAGTGCGGTCATGCCATGGTTGATGACCTGGTCCAGGGCGCTGTTGCCGAAGATCGACATCCACGCCAAGGTGAAGCCCAGCGGGATCAACAACACGCCAAAGACGAACTCGCGAATGGTGCGCCCACGGGAGATCCGCGCGATGAACAGCCCCACGAACGGCGCCCAGGCAATCCACCAGGCCCAGTAGAACACCGTCCAGCCGCCCAGCCAGTCGCGTTGCTCGCCGTAGGCGTACACATCGAAGCTCTTGCGCGGCAAGGCACCGAGGTAGTCGCCAAGGTTCTGGATCAAGGTGTTGAACAGATGCTGGGTAGGCCCGGCGAACAGCACGAACAGCAGCAGCGCGCAGGCCAGGAACAGGTTGATGTCGCTCATCACCCGCACGCCCTTCTCCACGCCTGCAACCGCCACGGCCACCGCCGCGCCCATCATCAGGGTGATCAGCAGCACTTGTACCCATTGGCTGTGGCTGATGCCGAACAGGTAGTCCAGCCCTGCGTTCAGGTGCAGCACGCCAAAACCCATGTCGGCGCCCAGGCCGAACACCGTGGCGATGATGCCGAAGCCGTCCACCGCATAGCCGATCGGGCCGTTGATGCGCTTGCCGATAAGCGGGTACAGCGCCGAACGCAGCGCCAGCGGCAGGTTGTGGCGGTAGGCGAAGTAGGCCAGGGCCATGCCGACGAAGGCGAACACGCCCCAGCCATGCAGGCCCCAGTGCAAGAACAGGATCTGCATCGCCTGGCGCCCGGCCTCGGCCGTGCCCGCCTCGCCCTGGGGCGGCTGGAGCATGTGGGTGAGCGGTTCGGAGACGCAGAAGAAGAACAGGGTGATGCTGATGCCGGCGGCGAACAGCATGCCGGCCCAGGACAAATAGCTGAACTCGGGTTCGTCGTGGTCGGCACCGAGCTTGATCTTGCCGTAGCCGGACAAGGCGGTGACCACCACGAAGACCAGGTACAGGGTCATGGCCAGCATGTAGTACCAGCCGACCGTGTTGGCCGCCCAGTTCTGCGCCGCCAGCAGCCATTCACCGGCCGCTTGTGGCATGGCGATGACCACCAGGCCAAAAATCAGGATGAAGCTTGCCGCGAAGTAGAACACCGGGGGGTTCATGCGGATCTTGCCATTGGCAAGGGAGGGCGTCGGTGCACTCATCGGGCAGGCACCTCGGCGAAGGACGTGGGGTTCGGATTGAACGGGTTCAGCAAAGGCAATTCCTCCTTTTGAACACCGGCAATGGACCAGCGTTTTACATTGAACAAGCGTTCAAGTTAAACATGGATCGGAGTTCAATGCGACCCGATGCCGCTGGGCGGGGCATCGGCGTCGGCCTCTTCGCGGGCAAGCCCGCTCCCACAGGGACCGCACATTGTTCGAGTTGAGCGAAATCCTGTGGGAGCGGGCTTGCCCGTGAAAGGGCCGGTACAGACGATCTGAATTTCAGGTCAATTCTTGCCCTCGCAATCGAGCTGCAAATTAGCCTGGGTAATGTTGCTCTGCGCCGGCACGCTACGGGTCAGCCAGACGTTACCGCCAATGGTCGAACCCTTGCCGATGGTGATGCGCCCAAGGATGGTCGCGCCGGCATAGATCACCACGTCGTCCTCGACGATCGGGTGGCGCGCCAGGCCCTTGTGCAGGGTGCCCGACTCGTCGCTGGGGAAGCGCTTGGCGCCCAGCGTGACCGCCTGGTAGATACGCACCCGCTCGCCGATGATCGCGGTCTCGCCGATCACCACGCCGGTGCCGTGGTCGATGAAGAAGCTCGGGCCGATCTGCGCGCCGGGGTGGATGTCGATGCCGGTGGCCGAATGCGCCAGTTCCGAGCTGATCCGCGCCAGCAATGGCAGGCCTGCGCGGTACAGGTGGTGGGCCAGGCGGTGGTGGATGATCGCCAGGATGCCCGGGTAGCACAGCAGCACTTCGTCGACGCTGCGCGCCGCCGGGTCGCCGTGGTAGGCAGCCAGCACGTCGGTGTCCAGCAGCACGCGCAGGGCCGGCAGGGCGGCGGCGAAGTCCTGGATCAGGCGCAGGGCGTGGGCGTCTACGTCAATGACTTCGGTCTTGCCGTGGCGCGCCGCGTAGCGCAGTTCCAGGCGCGCCTGGGTCAGCAGCGCGGTGAGTGCGGCGTCGAGGGTGTGGCCGACGTAGAAGTCCTCGCTCTCTTCGCGCAGGTCCACCGGGCCCAGGCGCATGGGGAACAGCGCGCCGCACAGTTGCTCGAGGATGTGGCGCAGCGCTTCGCGCGAGGGCAGTTCGCGCCCGCCCTGCTCGCCGCTGCTGCGGCCGTTGCTGCTGCGCCATTGTTCACGGGCGCTGCGCAGGCCACTGACGATGCCAGGCAGCTGCCATTGGCCGGTTGAGGGTTGTTCGCTCACGGTGGATCTCCTGCCAGACGGCTTTCTTGATATGCGCACTTGCACCTTGTGGAAGCTGGCTTGCCGGCGATAGCGCCAGCCGAATCGACGCCGTCGTCTGGGCCGCCGCATCGCTGGCAAGCCAGCTCCCACAGAGTTGATGCCGGTTCTGCAAACCACTGTAAGGCAAATCCCCCTCTTGGAAAAAACAACGCTTTATTCCATCCTGCACTAAGTCGGGCATAAGCAACGCTGACGGGCTGTCCATTCGTGGCTACCCTCAACACGGCCATTGGATGGCAGTTAGCGCCCATGGAATAAGAACATTATTTTTTATTATTTCCAGGCCTATACAGCCCACCTCTATAGTCGCCACCCACTACTTCCACAACAAGCGCGGGGCCACACATGTCCAGATTCGCCAAACCCCTTCTCAATGCCAGCCTGGCACTGCTGCTCGGCACCGGCCTGCTCGGCCAGGCCTTCGCCGGCGAGCAACTGAAGACCATCCAGGAAAAAGGCGTGATCAACGTCGGCCTGGAAGGCACCTACCCACCGTTCAGCTTCCAGGACGAGAATGGCAAGCTGACCGGCTTCGAAGTGGAGCTGTCGGAACTGCTGGCCAAGAAGCTGGGGGTCAAGGCCAAGGTGCAGCCGACCAAATGGGACGGCATCCTTGCCGCGCTGGAGTCCAAACGTTTGGACGTAGTGATCAACCAGGTGACCATTTCCGAAGAGCGCAAGAAGAAGTACGACTTCTCCGAGCCCTACACCGTCTCGGGCATCCAGGCGCTGGTGCTGAAGAAGAAGGCCGAGCAGTTGAACATCAAGACCGCCCAGGACCTGGCCGGCAAGAAGGTCGGCGTGGGCCTGGGTACCAACTACGAGCAGTGGGTCAAGCAGGACGTGCCCAAAGCCGACGTGCGCACCTATGAAGACGACCCGACCAAGTTCGCCGACCTGCGCAATGGCCGTATCGACGCCATCCTGGTCGACCGCCTGGCAGCCCTGGAATACGCCCAGAAAGCCAAGGACACCCAGCTCGCCGGTGACGCCTTCTCGCGCCTGGAAAGCGGCGTAGCCCTGCGCAAGGGTGAGCCGGAACTGCTGGCCGCTATCGACAAAGCCATCGACGAGCTCAAGGCTGACGGCACCCTGGCCAAGCTGTCCGAGAAGTACTTCGGTGCCGATGTCACCAAATGATTGCTGAAGCCCTGCAACTCGTTGTCGATTCCGCGCCCTTCCTGCTCAAGGGCGCGGGCTACACGGTGCTGCTCAGCGTTGGCGGCATGTTCTTCGGCCTGGTGCTGGGCTTTGCCCTGGCCCTGATGCGTCTGTCGAAGATCCTGCCGCTGAACTGGCTGGCACGCATCTATGTCTCCTTCTTCCGCGGCACGCCGCTGCTGGTGCAGCTGTTCGTGATCTACTTCGGCCTGCCGCAGATCGGCATCGAACTCGACCCGATCCCGGCGTCGCTGATCGGCCTGTCGTTGAACATGGCCGCGTACATCTGCGAAATCCTGCGCGCGGCGATCTCCTCGATCGACCGTGGCCAGTGGGAAGCCGCCGCCTCCATCGGCATGACCCGCACCCAGGCCATGCGCCGGGCGATCCTGCCGCAGGCGCTGCGCACCGCGCTGCCGCCACTGGGTAACAGCTTCATCTCGCTGGTCAAGGACACCGCTCTGGCGGCCACCATCCAGGTGCCCGAGCTGTTCCGCCAGGCCCAGCTGATCACCGCGCGCACCTTCGAAGTGTTCACCATGTACCTGGCGGTCGCAGTGGTCTACTGGATCCTCTGCAGCATCCTCGCGCACGTGCAGAACCGCATGGAAGCGCGGGTCAACCAGCACGACCAGGAGCACTGACGATGATCGTAGTAGAAGGCCTGACCAAGCGGTTCAAGGGCCAGACCGTGCTCGACGGCATCGACCTGACGGTACAACCGGGTGAAGTGGTGGCCATCATCGGCCCCAGTGGCTCGGGCAAGACCACCTTCCTGCGCTGCCTCAACCTGCTGGAAACGCCCGACGCCGGGCGCATCCAGATCGGCGACATCAGCATCGACGCCAACCGCCCGCTGGGTGGCCAGCAAAGTGCGATCCGGCGTTTGCGCCAGCAGGCCGGGTTCGTGTTCCAGAACTTCAACCTGTTCCCCCACCGCACCGCCCTGGACAACGTCATCGAGGGGCCGGTGATCGTCAAGAAGACCCCGCGCGACAAGGCGATCGAGCTAGGCAAGCGCCTGCTGGCCAAGGTCGGCCTGGCCGGCAAGGAAGACGCCTACCCCCGGCGCCTGTCCGGCGGCCAGCAGCAACGGGTGGCCATCGCCCGCGCCCTGGCCATGGAGCCGGAGGTGATCCTGTTCGACGAGCCCACCTCGGCGCTCGACCCGGAGCTGGTGGGCGAGGTGCTGGAGACCATCCGCGGCCTGGCCGAAGAGAAACGCACCATGATCATCGTCACCCACGAGATGAGCTTCGCTCGTGATGTGGCCAACCGGGTGATTTTCTTCGACAAGGGCGTGATCGTCGAGCAGGGCGAGGCCAAGGCGCTGTTTGCCAACCCCAAGGAGGAGCGTACGCGGCAGTTCTTGCGCAAGTTCCTCGGTACGGCGGCCTCAGACTAAACCTGCACAGCCTTCACTGACGCAATCGCCGGCAAGCCGGCTCCCACAAGTACAGCGCACACCTGTGGGAGCCGGCTTGCCGGCGATTGGGCCAGCACATTCGAAGCAAGTACCTCCTTCTAAACATATTCCAAAGAGTTAGTTCATAAACTTTTAATAAGCCATTAGGGTATATACACCGGACCACCGGACCAGCAAACGTCTGCCGACCTCACCCCGAGGCGGCACAGTCAACTTTTGTGAGGTAAGGAATGGTCAGGAACACAATCACCCCAGTGGCCAACGCCAGGGCATTGAGTGCAGCCAAGGAGCGGTACTGATGTCCAGCCAGCCAACTACCCGTTTGCCCAGCGACACCGACAGCTCACCCCTGCTGCTGCCCGCCCGGGTGCTGCGCAATGATGAAGAAGCCCTGCAAGCTGCCCGCGAACTGGCCGAGGTGGCCCGCCAGCAGGCCGCCCAGCGCGACCGCCAACGCAAACTGCCCTGGGCCGAGATCGAACAATTCACCCGCAGCGGTTTGGGCAGCATCAGCATCCCCAAGGCCTACGGCGGCCCCGAAGTCTCCTTCGTCACCATCGCCGAAGTGTTCCGCCTGATCAGCGCCGCAGACCCGGCGCTGGGGCAAATCCCACAGAACCAGTTCGGCATCCTGCAACTGGTGCGCCTGACCGCCACCGAGCCACAGAAGCAGCGGATCTTCCGTGCCGTGCTCGACGGCTGGCGCATCGGCAATGCCGGCCCGGAGCGCGGCACCAAGGACACCCTGACGCTCAAGGCACGCATCACCCGCCAGGGTGACGACTTCAGCATCAGCGGCGAGAAGTTCTACTCCACCGGTGCCCTGTTCGCCCACTGGGTAGCGGTCAAGGCGCTGGACGACGATGGCCGCCAGCGCCTGGCGTTCGTGCGCCGCGGCAGCCCGGGGCTGCGTATCGTCGATGACTGGTCCGGTTTCGGCCAGCGCACGACGGCCAGTGGCACCGTGCTGCTCGACCAGGTGCCGGTGGAAGCCGAACTGGTTGTGGATAACTGGCGCCAGCGCGATGTGCCCAATATCCAAGGTGCCGCTTCGCAACTGATCCAGGCCGCCATCGATGCCGGTATCGCCGAGGCAGCCATCGACGATGCGATCAGCTTCGTGCGCGAGAAATCACGGCCATGGATCGAGGCCAAGGTCGAGCGCAACAGCGACGACCCCTACGTAGTCGCCGACATCGGCCGCCTGAAGCTCGACCTGCACGCCGCCGAAGCGCTGCTGCGCCGTGCTGCCAAGGTGCTCGACGAGGTCAACGCAGGCCCCGTCGACGCAGCCAGCGCCGCACGGGCTTCGATTGCAGTGGCTGAAGCCAAGGTACTGACCACCGAGATCTCGCTGCAGGCCAGCGAGAAGCTGTTCGAGTTGGCCGGCAGCCGCGCCAGCCTGGCCGAGTTCAACCTCGACCGGCACTGGCGCAACGCCCGGGTACACACCCTGCACGACCCGGTGCGCTGGAAGTACCACGCGGTTGGCGCCTACTACCTCAACGGCACCCTGCCAGCCCGCCATTCCTGGATCTGATTAAAAGCCTGTGGGGCTGCTGTGCAGCCCTTTCGCCGGCAAGCCGGCTCCCACAGAACGGGATCACCGCGATCCTTGTGGGAGCCGGCTTGCCGGCGAAAGGGGCGCAAGGCGCCCCCAGTGCCCGGAGAGCACCATGACCGCATCCCTCATCACCACCGACGCCCAGGCCCTGGCCGTCGCCGAAGAACTCGCCCAGCACCTGCGCCAGGACAGCGCCCTTCGCGACCGCGAACGCCGCCTGCCCCACGCCGAGCTCGAACGTTTCGTGCAATCCGGCCTATGGGGCATCAGCGTGCCCAAGGCCCACGGCGGCGCTGGCGTATCCAGCGCCACCCTGGCCAAGGTGGTCGCCCGCATCGCCCAGGCCGACGCCTCGATCGGGCAGATCCCGCAGAACCACTTCTACGCCCTGGAAGTGCTGCGAGTGAACGGCACCCCAGAGCAACAGAAGCGGCTTTATGCCGAAGTGCTGGCCGGCCGCCGCTTCGGCAACGCCCTGGCCGAGATCGGCACCAGGAACGCCCACGAGCGCACCACCCGCCTGACACGCGACGGCGAGCACTACCGCATCAACGGCCGCAAGTTCTACTGCACCGGCGCGATCTACGCCCAGCGCATCCCCACCCTGGTGATCGATGAACACGACGTGCAGCACCTGGCATTCGTACCCGCCGACAGCCAGGGCATTGAAGTGATCGACGACTGGAGCGGTTTTGGCCAGCGCACCACCGGCAGCGGCTCTGTGGTGTTCGATAACGTACCGGTGGCAGCCGAAGACGTGGTGCCGTTCGGCAGCGCCTTCGAGCGCCCGACCACGGTCGGCCCGCTGGCGCAGATCCTCCACGCCGCCATCGACACCGGCATTGCCCGCGCCGCCTACGAGGATGCCCTGCACTTCGTGCGCACCCGCAGCCGGCCGTGGGTGGATTCCGGCGTCGACAAGGCCAGCGACGACCCGCTGACCCTGAAGAGCTTCGGCCACCTGGCGATCCGCCTGCACGCCGCCGAAGCACTGCTGGAACGCGCTGGTGAAATCCTCGACATCGCCCAGGCCGACAGCACCGCCGACACCCTCGCCGCCGCCTCCATCGCCGTGGCCGAGGCGCGGGCGATCAGCACCGAAATCTCGCTGGCCGCCGGCACCACCCTGTTCGAGCTGGCCGGCAGCCAAGCCACCCTGGCCGAGCACAACCTCGACCGCCACTGGCGCAATGCCCGGGTGCACACCCTGCACGACCCGGTGCGCTGGAAGTACCACGCCATCGGCAACTACTACCTCAACGACGAGAAGCCGCCGCGCCGGGGGACCATCTGATGGCCAAGCAGATCCTGCTCAATGCCTTCAACATGAACTGCATCGGGCATATCAACCACGGCTTGTGGACCCACCCGCGCGACACCTCGACCCAGTACAAGACCCTCGACTACTGGACCGACCTGGCTCGCCTGCTGGAGCGCGGGCTGTTCGACGGGCTGTTTATCGCCGACATCGTCGGCACCTACGACGTGTACGGCCAGTCGCTTGACGTGACGCTCAAAGAGTCGATCCAGCTGCCTGTCAACGACCCACTGCTGCTGGTGTCGGCCATGGCGGCGGTGACCAGGCACCTGGGCTTCGGCCTCACCGCCAACCTCACCTACGAAGCGCCCTACCTGTTCGCCCGGCGCCTCTCCACCCTCGACCACCTGAGCAATGGCCGGGTCGGCTGGAACATCGTCACCGGCTACCTCGACAGCGCCGCCCGGGCCATGGGCCTGGAACAGCAACCCGAGCATGACCGGCGCTACGACCAGGCCGACGAGTACCTGCAAGTGCTGTACAAGCTGCTCGAAGGCAGCTGGGATGACGATGCCGTGCTCGCCGACCGGGCGCAGCGTGTGTATGCGCGCCCGGACAAGGTGCGCAAGGTCGCTCACCACGGCGAGTTCTACAACGTCGAGGGCTACCACCTGTGCGAGCCCTCGCCGCAGCGCACCCCGGTGCTGTTCCAGGCCGGCAGTTCGGCGCGCGGACTGGCCTTCGCCGGCAACCATGCCGAATGCGTGTTCATCAGTGGCCAGGAAAAGGCCGCCACCCGCGCCCAGGTCGACAAGGTGCGTGCAGCCGCCAAAGCAGCTGGCCGAGACCCGCAGGCGGTCAAGGTATTCATGGGCATCACCGTGATCGTGGCGCCAACCGAAGACGAGGCCCGCGCCCTGCACGCCGAGTACCTGCATTACGCCAGCCCCGAGGCCGGCGTTGCGCACTTCGCCAGCTCCACCGGCATCGACTTCTCGCGCTACGGGCTGGACGAGCCGATCGGCTTCGCCAAGGGCAATGCCATCCAGTCCGCCACCCGCCAGTTGCAGGACAGTGCCTGGACCCGCCGCCGCCTGCTGGAACAGCACGCCCTGGGCGGCCGCTACGTGACCCTGGTCGGCAACCCCGAGCAGGTCGCCGAGCAGCTGATCGGCTGGCTCGACGACACCGGCCTGGACGGTTTCAACCTGACTCGCACCGTCACCCCGGAAAGCTTCGAGGCTTTCATCGACCTGGTAGTGCCCGAACTGCAACGCCGTGGCCGCTACAAGACGGCCTATGCCGAGGGCACGCTGCGCGAAAAGCTGTTCGCCAGCGACCACCCGCACCTGCCGGCCGACCACCCCGGTTCCACCTACCGCAACATCCCCACCCCTGCCCCGACTGGAGCCCTGCACCATGCTTGAGAAACTGTTCCGGCCCGTCGCGGCCATCGCCCTGGGCCTCGGCCTGTCCGCCGCCGCCTTCGCCGCCGAGCCGCTGAAGATCGGCACCACCGCCGCCTTCGCCATCCCGCTGGAAGCGGCGGTGGAAGAAGCCCACAAACAAGGCCTGGAGGTGAAGCTGATCGAGTTCAGCGACTGGATCGCGCCCAATGTCAGCCTCAACAGCGGCGACATCGACGTGAACTACTTCCAGCACATCCCCTTCCTGGAAAACGCCAAGGCCGCCGCCGGCTTCAACCTGGTGCCCTACGCGCCGGGGATCATCAACAACGTCGGCCTGTACTCGAAAAAGTACAAAAGCTTCAACGAACTGCCCGAAGGTGCCAGCGTGGCCATCGCCAACGACCCGATCAACAGCGGCCGTGGCCTGCAACTGCTGGCCAAGGCCGGACTGATCACCCTCAAGCCGGGGGTCGGCTACAAGGCCACCGAGGACGACATCGTCGCCAACCCGAAGAAGATCAAGATCCTTCAGGTCGAAGCGGTGCAGCTGGTGCGCGCCTATGACGATGCCGACCTGGTGCAGGGCTACCCGGCCTATATCCGCCTGGCCAACAGCTTCGACGCCACCTCGGCGCTGCTGTTCGACGGCCTGGAAAACAAGGAATACGTGATCCAGTTCGTCATCCGCCCACAGGAGAAGAACGACCCGCGCCTGGCGAAATTCGTCGATATCTACCAGCACTCCCCGGCCGTGCGCGCCGCCCTGGACAAGGCCCACGGCAAGCTCTACCAGGCCGGCTGGGAGGGCTGACATGAGCCAGGCCAGCGCCCTCAGGGCGCCCGCCCCGCAGCCCGTGCCGCCCAAGGCGCCCGAACAGGCGCTGCGCCCGGAAGTGAACCAGGCCCATGTGCGCTTCATCGGCCTGGGCAAGACCTACCCGGGCCAAACGCAACCGGCGCTGCACGGCATCGACCTGAACATCCGCCGCGGCGAGATCTTCGGCATCATCGGCCGCAGCGGCGCCGGCAAGTCGTCGCTGCTGCGCACCATCAACCGCCTGGAACAACCGACTCAAGGCCGAGTGCTGATCGATCAGGTGGATATCGCGCCATTCGACGAAAACCACCTGGTGGCCCTGCGCCGGCGCATCGGCATGATCTTCCAGCACTTCAATCTGATGTCGGCCAAGACCGTATGGCAGAACGTCGAGCTGCCGCTGAAGGTGGCTGGGGTCGGCAAGCCCGAGCGCCAGCGCAAGGTACGCGAGCTGCTGGAACTGGTGGGGTTGGCGCAGAAGCATGACGTCTACCCGGCGCAGCTGTCCGGCGGGCAGAAGCAACGCGTCGGCATCGCCCGAGCACTGGTGCACGACCCCGAGATCCTGCTGTGCGACGAGGCCACCTCGGCGCTCGACCCGGAAACCACCGCGTCGATCCTCGACCTGCTGCGCGACATCAACCGGCGCCTGGGCCTGACCGTGGTGCTGATCACCCACGAAATGGCGGTGATCCGCGATATCTGCCAGCGCGTGGTCGTGCTCGAGCGCGGCGAGGTGGTCGAACAGGGCGAGGTGTGGCAGGTGTTCGGCGCACCACGCCACGAAGTCACCCGGACCCTGCTCGCGCCCTTGCAGACGCGCCTGCCCGCTGCCCTGCAGGCCAGCCTGCGCGCAAGCCCCGCCAGCCGCGATGCGGCCGTGGTGCTGCGCCTGCAACTGGTCGGCGAGCCGGAGCTGAGCGCACTGTTCAGCGACCTGGGCGGGCGCGTGCGCCTGCTCCAGGGTGGCGTCGAAACCATCGGCGAGCATGCCCTGGGCCAGTTGATCCTGTCCGTGCGCAACTCGCCGCTGCAGACGCCTCAACTGCTCGAACGCGCCCGTCGCTGGGCCGCGGATGTGGAGGTGCTCGGCCATGTGGATTGATCGTCTGTTGCAAGGCTTGCTCGATACCCTGCTGATGGTCGGCGTGTCCTCGCTGGTGGCGCTGCTGGTGGGGGTGCCGATGGCGGTGTTGCTGGTCACCAGCGACAAGGGCGGGATCTTCGAGGCGCCAGCGCTCAACCGCGTGCTGGGTGCCATCGTCAACCTGTTCCGCTCGATCCCGTTCCTGATCCTGATGGTGGCGCTGATCCCCTTCACCCGCCTGGTGGTCGGCACCACCTATGGTGTATGGGCGGCCGTGGTGCCGCTGACCATCGCCGCCACGCCGTTCTTCGCCCGCATCGCCGAGGTCAGCTTGCGCGAGGTCGACCATGGTCTGATCGAGGCGGCCCAGGCGATGGGCTGCCGGCGCTGGCACATTGTCTGGCACGTGCTGCTGCCCGAAGCGCTGCCGGGGATCGTCGGGGGGTTCACCATCACCCTGGTGACGCTGATCAACTCCTCGGCCATGGCCGGGGCGATCGGCGCCGGCGGGCTGGGGGATATCGCCTACCGCTATGGGTATCAGCGCTTCGACAGCCAGATCATGCTGACTGTGATCGTGATGCTGGTGGCGCTGGTGGCGGTGATTCAGTTAGGTGGGGATCGATTGGCGAAAGGCTTGAACAAGCGTTGACCGCTTCGCCGGCAAGGCCGGCTCCTACGCTGACCGCGCCATTCTCTAGGCTTGCGGGGTAGCCTGTAGGAGCCGGCTTGCCGGCGAACGGGGTCAACCCCGCTGCAGCTCCTGCGCCGGCACCGGCCGCCCGAACCAGTACCCCTGCCCCAGTTGGCACTGCTGCTCCAGCAGGAAGCGCGCCTGCTCGGCCTGCTCGATACCCTCGGCATGCACCTGCATGCCCATGCTGCGCGCCAGGGCGATGATCACCCGGACAATGGCGATATCGTCATCGTCCAACGGCAACCCGGCGACGAAGCCCTGGTCGATCTTGAGTTTCTGCACCGGCAGGCGCTTGAGCCGCAGCAGCGACGAATAGCCAGTGCCAAAGTCGTCGATGGCCAGGTTCAGGCCCAGCTCGCGTAGGCGGTGCAGTTGCTCCAGGGCCACTTCCGGGTCCTCCATCACCGCACTTTCGGTGACTTCCAGCTCCAGCAGCGCAGGGTCCAGCCCAGTGTCATGCAGCACATCGGCCACCTGGCGGTACAGGTCACGCTGGCTGAACAGCCGGCTGGAGATGTTCACCGCGACGAACGCCAGCGAGCGGCCCTCGTGCTGCCACTGCACCATCTGCCGGCAGGCCTGGCGCAGCACCCAGGCGTCGACCTCGGCGATCAGCCCGGTACGCTCGGCAATGGGGATGAATTCGCCCGGCGACACCAGCCCGCGTTGAGGGTGCTGCCAGCGCACCAGCGCCTCGACGCCAATCATCATGCCGCTGCACAGGTCATGCACCGGCTGGAAGAACACCCGCAACTCTTCCTGCTCCAGTGCCCGGCGCAACTCGCCGGCGGTTTCGACCCGGTGCTGGGCGTGAGCAGTCAACTCTTCGGTATACAACGCGTAGCAGGCGCGGCCGTTGCTCTTGGCCTTGAACAGCGCCGAGTCGGCGTTGCGCAGCAGTTGCTCGGCGCTCAGCGCATCACTGGGGAAGAGGCTGATACCGATGCTGACGCTGATGAACAGGCGGTGGTCGTCGCAGCTGAACGGTTCACGCAAACGCTCGATGATGGTCTGCGCCAGCTTGCCGGCCTGGCCGACCTGCTGGCAGCTCTCCGCCAATACCCCGAACTCGTCGCCCCCCAGGCGCGCCAGGGTGACGCCACTGCCCAGCACCTCGCCCAGGCGCTCGCCCACCAGCTTGAGCAACTGGTCGCCGATGGTGTGGCCAAGGCCGTCGTTGATGCTCTGGAAGTGGTCGAGGTCGAGCAGCAACAAGGCGCAGCCACGCTTGTTCAGCTGCGCCGCGGCCAGCGCCTGCTCGGCGCGGTCGTTGAACAGCAGGCGGTTGGGCAGGCCGGTGAGGGGATCGTGGTGGGCGAGGTAGGCCAGCTCCTCCTCGGTGTGCTTGATCGCACTGATATCGCTGAACACCGCCACGTAATGGCTGAGGTCGCCACTGTCGTCGCGAATGGCGCAGATCGTCTGCCATTGCGGATAAATCTCCCCGCTTTTGCGGCGGTTCCAGATTTCACCGCTCCATTCCCCCTGGTCACTGAGGGTGGCGTAGATCTGCTGGTAGAACGGCGCGCCATGGCGCCCGGATTTGAACTTGCTCGGGCGCTGGCCGATGACTTCGTCCTGCTGGTAGCCGGTGATGCGCATGAAGGCGCGGTTGACGTGCACGATCAGGCCGTTGCGGTCGGTCACCAGCACGCCTTCGAGGGTGCTGTCGAACACCGCCGCCGCCATGCGCAGGCGCTCGCGGTCCTCGCTGCGCAGGCGCGCGCCAATGCCGATGAAGTTCAACAGACGGGCTCGCGATACGAAAATCAGCAAGGCGCTGAGCAGCACCCAGACCACCACATTGATCTGCCGGCCCACGGTCAACGCCAGCGGGTCCTCGGACATGCTCTGCAATACCAGCTCCGACAGCGTCAGCCAGAGGATCGAAAGCACCAGATAGAGCCCGGCCATACGCAAGGCGTCGCGAACGGAAACAGACATGTCGGGTCGATTAGCCCATGAAAAATGAAGGGGGATTATAAAGGGTGAAACACCTTGTGACTTCCTATCAAAAAGGGCGACTGGTTTTATTTCCCCGCCAAGGGATAATGCCAGCGCTGTTTTCCCTGTTTTTCCGAGGGTTTTCCCCGCTATGTGGTACTACGGTTTGCTCGACTTGTCGGCCTGGCAACTGGTCGCGGTCACCCTGCTGATGACCCATGTGACCATCGTCAGCGTCACCATCTACCTGCACCGCTACTCCGCGCACCGCGCGCTGGAGCTCAATGCAGGCCTCAAGCATTTCTTCCGCTTCTGGCTGTGGCTCACCACCGCGCAGAACACCCGCGAGTGGACTGCCGTGCACCGCAAGCACCACGCCAAGTGCGAAACCCCGGACGACCCGCACAGCCCGGTGCACAAGGGCCTGGGCACGGTGCTGCGCAAGGGCGCCGAACTCTACCGCGAGGAAGCCCGCAACGAAGAGACGCTGCGCATCTACGGCAAGAACTGCCCCGACGACTGGCTCGAACGCAACGTCTATTCGCGCTACAAGCTCGGCGGCATCGCCCTGATGGCGGTGATCGACCTGCTGCTGTTCGGCACCATCGGCATCACCATCTGGGCCATACAGATGATGTGGATCCCGTTCTGGGCCGCCGGTGTGGTCAACGGCCTGGGCCATGCCATCGGCTACCGCAACTTCGAGTGCCGCGACGCCGCCACCAACCTCGTACCTTGGGGCATCATCATTGGCGGCGAGGAGCTGCACAACAACCACCACACCTACCCCAACTCGGCCAAGCTGTCGGTGCGCCGCTGGGAGTTCGACATGGGCTGGATGTGGATCCGCCTGCTGAGCCTGCTGCGCCTGGCCAAGGTGCAACGCGTGGCGCCCATCGCCCACCGGGTCGAGGGCAAGGCGTCACTGGACATGGACACCGCCATGGCCATCCTCAACAACCGTTTCCAGATCATGGCCCAGTACCGCAAGCTGGTGATCGGCCCGCTGGTCAAGCAGGAACTGGACAAGGTGGACGCCTCGGTACGCCATCGCTTCCGCCGCGCCAAACGCCTGCTGTCGCGGGAAACCAGCCTGCTCCAGGACCGCCACCACGTGCGCATCGAGTCGCTGCTGGCTCACAGCCAGGCGCTCAAAACCATCTACGAGAAGCGCCTGGCGCTGCAGCAGATCTGGGCGCGCACCAGCGCCAACGGCCACGACATGCTCGCCGCGATGAAGGACTGGGTGCACGAGGCCGAGGCCAGCGGCATCCACTCGCTGCGTGACTTCGCCTCCCAGCTCAAGACCTACTCGCTGCGCCCCGCAGGCAACTGACCACCGTTGATCGGCATGCCCGACCGCTGGGCATGCCGGCCGGAACTTCCCTCTCGAAATTCGACTCAAACCCGGCACATCGCCCGCGTGGCGGGCCGGACCGTGGCCGCACGCTCAACGTCGAGACCCGTTTCGTGCTCATGGCCAAAGACCTCCCACCCACGTTCACCGGCACGCCCCGCCCGGAAGCTGCGCAAACCCTGCTCGCCCTGCTGCATGCCCAAGGCGAAGTGGCCCGCCTGAGCGAGCGCGAGCAGCTCTATTCGTCGTTGCTCGACAGCGTCAACGCAGTGATCTGGGCCTTCGACTGGGAAACCCGCCAGGTGCTCTACGTCAGCCCCGCCTACGAACGCATCTTCGGTCGCCCGGCCAGCCTGGTAATGGCCGACTACAACGAATGGCGCGACGCCATCTACCCCGACGACCTGGAATACGCCGAGCGCAGCCTGGCCCAGGTGTTGGTCAAGGGCACGGTGGAAGACCGCGAGTACCGCATCCTCAACGGCGCTGGCGAAGTGCGCTGGGTCAGCGACAAGTGCTACATCAACCAGCAGCGCGAAGGTGACCAGCGGGTGATCATCGTCGGCATTGCCGAAGACATCACCGAAAAGAAGCAGCTCGAAAGCGAACTGCATCGCCTGGCGACCACCGATGTGCTCACCCAGAGCAGCAACCGCCGGCATTTCTTCGAGTGCGCCCAGCAGGCCTTCGACAGCGCCCGCGAGAATGGCACGCCACTGGCTTTCCTGCTGCTGGACATCGACGACTTCAAGCAGATCAATGACAGTTACGGGCACCAGGAAGGCGACCAGGTGCTGCAACGCATCGCCGACAGTGGCAAGGCCGTGCTAAGGCGCGGTGACCAGTTCGGGCGGATCGGTGGTGAGGAGTTTGCCGCGGTGTTCCCTGGCTGTACCGCAGAGATGGCCGAGCAGATTGCCGAACGCTTGCAGCGCGAGATCCAGCGCCTGAGCTTCAGCCATGGCCAGCAAACCTATGGTGTGACCGTGAGCCAGGGGCTGACCGGGCTGACCGATGAAGACGAAACACTCGACAGCCTGTTCGCCCGAGCCGATGCGGCGATGTACCAGGCCAAGCGCCAAGGCAAGAACCAGATCGTGAAGGGCTGAGCGGGCTGGCCACCTTTCACGTGCAGCCCGCTGCTCGCATCACTTCGAATCGCCTGTGTACCACTCGTAATCGATCGGGCCGCTACGTGGCCCGGCCAGTATGCCTCCAGGCTCTTTCTCCCGCCCCTCCCTGAACGCGACCTCGAGAATATGCCGCTGCTGGTCGGTGATTTCACCCGCAAGGGCGATAGCCTCAGCGGTATAGCGCTTGATCAATGCAGCCTTCCTGGAACTTGCCGAATAGTTCATGGGCACCTCTGATATCTGGGCAATGGTTGGTTCGTTGATCGCGCCTACCGGCATCACAAGTCGCCCGGCAGGATCGCGGACAAAGCCAAGCGATAAGTACAGGGGTTCGACACCCGGGTCGGGTTGTTGAACCTCGATGCGCGAGCAGCTGAGCATTCTTGCGTACTCGATGACAGCCAATAGCGACAGCGATCCCACGAAGCCTCTCAAGGGATTTGTCGGGCCAGGCTTACCCTCCAGCAGAATGATCTTGATGCAATGATTGCTTTGACGGGGGCTGGCGTAGCAGAGGCCGCAAAGCTCATGCGCAGACCACAACGAAAGATCGAGCCCCTTGAGATCTCGATCTGTCCAGCGTGGTACCTCTTCCCAGGGAAAGTGGTGAGTCTGCCTGCCCCAGCCCTGCAACGCCTCGATCGCCCTGCTTCCAATAGGTTCGAAGCGCACCTGGTCAACGTCGAGCTCAGCACCTGAAGCGCATACCCTTTTGCAAAATGCTTCATGAGCGAGCATTCGCGCCTGGGAACGATAGACTTGGTAGCGCAGGCTACGGTATCTGAACGGGCTCATCCTTCCTGCCAATCCTTGGGTGGAGTGGCAAGGAAGTTACCGCTGATGCGCGAGCGTGAATACGAACTGACGTCCGCAATACCTGTAGGACCGATCCCAAGCCTGATGCAACGCTGATCCGTGGCTCAGGCTTGCCGATCTTCTGCGTCTGTCGGCTCGACATCTGCTGCTGGAGGTTCGGCCAAGACGACTTCGGGCTCGCGCTCGGCAGCCTGTGCCGCCAAACGCTCAGCCTCCTCCCGCGCCACCGCCTCCGGGTCCACCTTGCGCAGCCGCGTCAGTTCCGGCAAGCCGAGCTTGAGCAAGCGCGCGGTCTTGCTGCTGGCCACCTTCTCCAGCCCTTCGCTCGGTCTCAGGCGTGCCAGTTGGCCGGCCAGGCTCATGGCCAGGATCTCGCGGGAATACACCCCACCACCCAGTTGATACACCGCGGCGATCAGCTCGCGCAGGTTCAGCGGCAGGCGCCAGCGGGTGCGCAATGCCGAGCCGAACGGCGCACCGAACTCATTGAGCGACAGCTGCACCTGGTCCTCGTCCAGCTCGCCGCCGGCCAGGCGCCATTCCTGCAGGGTGCGCAGCACGGCCAGGTCGCCCAGGCAATGCAGCAGCCCCGCGCAGTAACAGCGCCCCTCGTCCACCTCGAGCATGCGCGCCAGGGTGCGGCCGTACTCGGCGGTGTGCAGGGACAGGTTCCAGAAATGCGCGGCATGCCTGGCCAGCAAGGGGTCGCTCAAGCGCGCACTGCGTTTGAGCGTGAGGCCGAGAATGAGGTTCATGCTCTGGGTGCTGCCGAGCTTGTTCAGTGCTTGCAGCAAGGTCTGCACTGGCGCGTCGCGGTGCATCGCCGCGCTGTTGGCGGCGGCGATCAGCACGCCGGTGATCTGCGGATCGTTGCGCACCTCCTCCTCGAGCACCTTGAGGTTCAGGCCTTCGGGGTTGAGGGCGCGCTTGATCGCCACCTGCACATCGGCGAACAGCGGGCCGCCGTCGGCGGTGGCGCGACGATGCTCAAGGTAGTCCGGCAGCTTGAGCCCAGGTTGCAGCGGTGGCACCGGGCAAGCGATGTGCTCGCCGACGTCCACCAACAAGTGCTCCAGGCGCTTGCGCAGGTTGTCCAGGTCCAGCGGTTTGCTCAGGTAGGCGGTAGGGTGCAGCGGCAGCGCCTCGCGCACGCTGGCGGTGTCGGTACGGTTGCTCATGAGGATGAACGGCAGGCTGGCATGCTCGCCCTTGGCGCGCACCTTGCGCAGCAGGTCGAGGCCATCGAGCCCGGCGAGTTCGCGGGCGGCGATGATCAGGTCGGGCTTGGCCGCCAGTGCGTTGAGTGCCTCGGAGCCATCGGCGCAGACCTGCAGCCGGGCATCGCAGCGTACGCTGAGCAGCATTTCGCTGAGCATGTCACGCACCCAAGGGTCGCCCTCGGCGATCAGGACACAAGGCGGGATAGGGTCGGCGGCGCTCATGAGCGAGTCTCCAGGTAATGACGCGCGATCCTTCGCAGCTTCCACGGAATCCTCGTACAACCTTAGCGCCAGATGCCGACAAACGGCACAAAAAAAACCCGCCTAGGCGGGTTTTTTTCTGAAGCGTGTCACAGATTTCAAGCCAGCTCGGCGAAGCACTCTTCGATGATGGCCAGGCCTTTGTCCAGCAGCGCGTCTTCGGCGGTCAGCGGCACCAGGATGCGCAGGACGTTGCCGTAGGTGCCGCAGGACAGCAGGATCAGGCCCTTGTCGCGGGCCTTGGCCACAACCTGGGCAACGGCAGCGGCGTTCGGGGTGTGGGTGCCCTTCTCGAACACTTCCACGGCAATCATCGAGCCCAGACCACGGACGTCGCCGATGATCGGGTGCTTCTTCTGGATTTCACGCAGGCCGGCGGTCAGGCGCTCGCCCACAGCCTTGCTGCGGTCCAGCAGTTTCTCTTCCTCGAACACTTCGATCACGGCCAGTGCCGCGGCGCAAGCGATCGGGGAACCTGCGTAGGTGCCGCCCAGGCCGCCCGGGGCGATGGCGTCCATGTACTCGGCCTTGCCGCACACACCGGCCAGCGGGAAGCCGCCAGCGATGGACTTGGCGAAGGTGGTCAGGTCAGGCGCGACGCCCATCTGCTCCATGGCGAAGAAGGTGCCGGTACGGCCAGCGCCAGTCTGCACTTCGTCGGCGATCAGCAGGATGCCGTGCTGGTCGCACAGGGCGCGCAGGCGCTTCATCAGCTCTTTCGGCGCTGGCAGGAAGCCGCCTTCGCCTTGTACCGGCTCGAGGATGATCGCGGCGATATCGCGCGGCTCGGCGTCGTTCTTGAAGATGCGCTCGACCGAGGCGATGGCGTCGTCAACGCTGACACCGTGCAGCTCGCTCGGGAACAGGGCGCGGAACACGCCGCCTGGCATCAGGCCCATGCCAGCGGAGTACGGCACGACCTTGCCGGTCAGGCCCAGGGTCATCATGGTACGGCCGTGGTAACCGCCGGTGAAGGCGATCACGCCAGCGCGGCCGGTGGCGGCACGGGCGATCTTGACGGCGTTCTCGACGGCTTCGGAGCCGGTGGTGACCAGCAGGGTCTTCTTGTCGAAGTCGCCTGGGACCAGCTTGTTGATCTTCTCGCACAGCTCGACGTAGGGCTCGTAGGCCAGCACCTGGAAGCAGGTGTGGCTGACCTTGGTCAGCTGCTCTTGCACGGCCGCGACCACTTTCGGGTGCAGGTGGCCGGTGTTCAGTACGGCGATGCCGCCGGCGAAGTCGATCAGTTCGCGGCCTTCAACGTCGATCACGGTCGAGTTCTTCGCGGTGTCGACGAAGATCGGGTGGATCTGGCCAACGCCACGTGGGACGGCGGCGACACGGCGTTGCATCAAGGATTCGTTGGTCTTGCTCATGGTGCCCTCATTTGCGCCGGTTCTGCGGCGCTTTTATTCGGGGGTGGCTGGACGCGTTCGCACACAGTATTCGTTGATCGACTGCCGTGAACGCCCTGGCCACCAGGTACTGCGATGTCAAAAAGGCCAGCGAGACGTCGCTCTCGCGCCCCGCTGGCAGAGGTAAAAGCGTTTACCCGGCGATCAGACGCTGATGCACAGGTATTTGATCTCGAGGTAGTCCTCGATACCGTACTTGGAACCTTCGCGGCCCAGGCCGGAGGCCTTGATGCCGCCGAATGGCGCGACTTCGTTGGAGATCAGGCCGGTGTTGATACCCACCATGCCGTATTCCAGGGCCTCGGCGACGCGGAACACACGGCTCATGTCGCGGGCGTAGAAGTACGAGGCCAGGCCGAACTCGGTGTCGTTGGACATGGCGATGACTTCGGCCTCGTCCTTGAAGCGGAACAGCGGCGCCAGTGGGCCGAAGGTCTCTTCCTTGGCAACAGCAGCGGTTTTCGGCACATCGACCAGGATGGTCGGCTCGAAGAAGTTGCCTTCGATCAGCTTGCCACCCGACAGCACCTTGGCGCCTTTGGACAGGGCGTCCTCGATGTGTTCCTGAACCTTGGCAACGGCCTTGCCGTCGATCAGCGGGCCAGTGGTGGTGCCTTCTTCCAGGCCGTTACCGATCTTCAGCTTGGCAACGGCAGCGGCCAGCTTCTGGGCGAACGCGTCGTAGACGCCGTCCTGCACGTAGATACGGTTGGCGCAGACGCAGGTCTGGCCGTTGTTGCGGTACTTGGAGATGATCGCGCCCTCGACCGCCTTGTCCAGGTCGGCGTCGTCGAACACGATGAACGGGGCGTTGCCGCCCAGCTCCAGGGAGACCTTCTTGATGTCCTTGGCGCATTCTTCCATCAGCTGGCGACCGATTTCGGTCGAGCCGGTGAAGGACAGCTTGCGCACCAGCGAGTTGCCGGTCAGCTCGGAGCCGACTTCGCCGGCGCTGCCGGTGATCACGCTCAGCACGCCAGCCGGGATACCGGCACGGGTGGCCAGCTCGACCAGGGCCAGGGCGGAGTACGGGGTCTGCGAAGCAGGCTTGAGCACCATGGTGCAACCGGCGGCCAGGGCCGGGCCGGCTTTACGGGTGATCATCGCGGCCGGGAAGTTCCACGGGGTGATGGCGGCGGTGACGCCGATCGGCTGCTTGATGACGATCAGGCGCTTGTCCGGCTGGTGGCCCGGGATGACATCGCCGTAGACGCGCTTGGCTTCTTCGGCGAACCACTCGATGAACGACGCGGCGTAGGCGATCTCGCCCTTGGCTTCGGCCAGTGGCTTGCCCTGCTCGGTGGTCATCAGGCGGGCCAGGTCGTCCTGGTGCTCGATCATCAGCTCGAACCAGCGGCGCAGCTTGCCGGCACGCTCTTTGGCGGTCAGTGCGCGCCAGGCCGGCAGCGCCTTGTCGGCGGCCTCGATGGCGCGGCGGGTTTCGGCGGCGCCCATCTTCGGCACGCTGCCGATCACTTCACCGGTGGCCGGGTTGGTCACCTTGATGGTCTGACCGCTGTCCGCATCCAGCCATTCACCGTTGATGAAGGCTTGCTGGCGGAACAACTGAGCGTCTTTGAGCTGCATGTCGGCTTCCCTTTACTGCGAATTATTGATTGTTGAAAAGGCGCCCCCGATAGGGGGCGGCCGTCAGGAATTCGTGCACCAGGGTGTTCGACGCCTGGGTGCCGAGCGTTTGAAATCTCAAACGGAATGCTAAGCGGGCGCTAGGGGGTTGGACAATAGCCTGTTCGAAAAAAAGAACGAATGGTTGAACACCCCGTCTGATTTCCATGGCCGTGCAATGGCAAACGGCCTCATCGCGGGCAAGCCCGCTCCCACAAGGACCGCGCGGGTCCTGTGGGAGCGGGCTTGCCCGCGATGAGGCCGTCAAAGGCTAGTAGAAGATGCGTCAGAACGCCTTGTCGAGATCGATCACCAACGCCCGATACCCCACGCTCCCCGGCTGGCGGCTGTGCACTTTCAGCTCCACCACCACCTCCTGGCTCCCTCGGCGCACTTCATTGAGCACCGTGGTGGTGAGCTTCTCGGGGGTGAGGAAGTTCACCGAAGCGGAATAGATGAACTGGGTATCGGTATCGGCTCGATACGCCACCACCGAGGTGATCGGGCTGTACCACTCGTCGCCACGCTCCTTGCCGTACTGCCACACCTGCTCGACCGTGCCCTTGGCTTCGTCGACCTTGTATTCCACCGCCCGGCTGTAGTTGCCGCTGAGTTTGGTCGGCCCGAAATCGCGGCCCCAGCCATTGTCGAACACGTTGAGCGTGCCGCGCCCGGTCAGCCAGGCGGTGTGCTGGGTCCAGGACCACTCGAAGCCCTCGCCCACCGGCTTGAGCACCTTGCTCTGCAAATGGGCAGGCCAGCCCTGCGGCGAGGCGAGGATCCACTTCACCTGCTTATCGCGGCCGATCTTCGCCACACCTTGATGCCGTGCTGAAACGATGATGCTGTCGTCATCGGCGTCGTAGTCGATGGCATTGACGTGGGCCCAGTTGCGCCCGGTGCCCACCCCCGGGGTGTCGCCGAACGGCAGGTCACCCTCGGCCAGCTCGTTGGCCAGCCGGTCGTCCTGCTTCTGCACCCCATCCGGGAGCTGGATTGCAGCCTTGCCTAGGGTTTCCAGCAGGTCGCCGCGGTACGGGTCGAGGATCTGGTTGAGGTCCCAGAAGTCCAGCACATCGCCAGCCTCGTTGACCTCGATGATGTGGTCGCGGATCGAGCGCACACGCTTGCCGTCCGGGCGCCGGTAGTCGCTGGTGCCCACCCGCAGCAGGTAGGTGCCGTTGGGCGTCTCGCGGATTTCGTGGGAGAAATCCGCGAACTTGTCCGGCAGGTTGCGCTGCCAGATGCGCCGCCCCAGCAGGTCGTACTTGGAGTAGGTCTGGCCCTGGCCCCAGATCAACTTGCCGTCGCGGGTCTGGTGGAAGCCCATGGTGCCGCCCAGGCCGTCGCGGTGGTTGGAATCGTGGATCTGCTCGATATCCAGGTACCAACGCACATCGCCATTGCTGTCGGCGATCCAGTTGTTGCCCACCGAGTCCCATTCGGCGGCGCCGCCCAGGCCGTTCCATTTGAAGGCACGCCCACCCGGGATATCGGCCAGCAGGTGGTTGAACAGGTACAAGCGTTGCTCGAAGCCCGGCGCGACCTTGACCGGCTCGACCTCGGGCAGGGCAGCCGTCTGCTTGGCCACCACCGGCAGGCGCACCGCCGGGGCATAGATTTCGTAGCGCTGGCGAATGCGTTCGCCGTCGAGCTTGTAGCTCACCTCCACCTGGTTGACGTGATCCGGGTACAGGCCGAACACCGGGATACCGCCATAGGTCCACAGTGAGCGGTCGGTAACGTCATAGGCGATATCGACTCCGCGCTCGCCACGCCCCAGTACCCTTACATGGGCATCCGTCAGGCTGCGGCCGCCGTCACGGACGATCGCGGTCAGCGGCGCCAGGCGGTACGGGTTGACCACCACGTCGCCCAGCAGGGTCTCGTCGCGGTCGGGCACCCGGGCGGTAACGCAGGCGCCTTCGGGCAGGTCGTGCGGTTGGGTCTTGGCATTCATGGCAAAGCTCCTTGTGCTCAGAAGTCGTAACGGGCGGTGGCGCCCACGGTGCGCGGGGTGCCCAGCACCCCGGCATAGCCGCCATTGGCGGAGTTCCACAGGCTGGTGAAGTAGGTCTTGTCGCCGGCGTTCTTCACCCACAGCGACAGGTCGAGCACGCCGTCGCCCTGGTCCAGGCGCACGCCGGTGGACAGGTTGACGATGGCGTAGCTGGGGATCTGGCCGTAGTCGGAGTCGTCGATGGTGCCGACGGCCTTGGAACGGAAGGCGTAGCTGGCGGTGACGTAGGGCTCGATGCGTTCGCTCAGCTGCCACTTGTACTGGCCGTTGAGGTTGGCGATGTACTTGGAGGCGCCGACCACCTGGTGGCCGGACAGGTCGCAGGTGGCGGTGGCGCTGGCCAGGCTCACTTCCGGCGGGCAGGGCGCGTCGTCGTACTCGGTGTAGCGCACATCGTTCCACGAGCCGTTGAGGTTCAGGGTCAGCCCCCGCACCGGCAGCGCCGTGGCTTCGAACTCCAGGCCCCGCGAGCGCACGCTGCCAGCATTGGCCAGGTACTGCACGCGGTTGACCTGGTCGTAGACGTTGGCCTGGTAGCCGTGCACCTCGGTCCAGAACAGGTTGGTGTTGAGTTGCAGGCGGTTGTCGAGCAGGGTGCTCTTGATCCCCAGCTCGGCGTTGTTGGCGCGCTCGGTGCCCACCAGCAGCGAGTCGGTGCCCAGCCGCGGCGCGGCGCCGACGGTGAGGTTGACGCCCCCGGACTTCTCGCCATGGGACAGGCTGGCGTAGCCCAGCACCTCGTCGCTGAAGCGGTAGCTCAGGCTGAGCAGCCCGGACGGGGCGAAGCTGTACTGGCTGAGGTCGCCCGAATCGTAGGCCCCCACCCTGCCCTGCCGGGCCGCCGCCGCGGCGCCACTGACCGCCACGCCACCGAACGGCGCATCGCGGGTCACCCAGGCGCTCTTCTCTTCATAGGTGCCGCGCACCCCGGCGGTGAAGTCCAGGCGCTCGGTGAGGTGCCAGGTGCCCTGGGCGAACAGCGCGTAGCTGTCAGTATCGATATGGCCGTTGCCGATCGTGGTGACGTTGGCCAAGGCGCCAGCCGGGGTGAGGTTCCAGATATCCGCCTGCGGGCCGTTGTAGGTGAACGACTTGTTGTCCAGGTCCTGCTTGAAGTAGTACGCGCCGAGCACATAGTCGAAGAAACCACCGGTCGGCGAGGCCAGGCGGATTTCCTGCGAGTACTGCTTGTCGCGCACCGACACCCCGGCGTTGTAGAACACCGGCACGTTGAGGCCATCGTCGTTGCGCGGGGTGAAGTCCCACCAGCGGTAGGCAGTGATCGAGGTGAGGGTGAAGTCGTTGGGCAGGGTCCAGTTGGCCTCCACCGAGGTGCCGCCCTGGAACACCTTGACCATCTGGTCCGAATCGAAATTGACCTTGCGGTCCTTGCCCGACACCAGCGTGGCGCCGGCCTGGCGCGCCAGGCTTTCGTAACGGTTGACGCCGTTGATGGTCGGCCCGGTGCTGTACAGGCTGAGGATGCCGTTGTCGGAGCTTTCCTCGTTGTACTCGCCGATCCAGCGCAGGTTGAAGGTTTCGCTGGGCTTGAACAGCAGTTGGGTGCGAAAGCCCTGGCGCTTGCCGCCGTTGAGGTCGTGGCCGTTGTAGATGTTCTTCACATAGCCGTCGTCCTCGGTGTGGTAGGCGCTGATGCGCCCGGCGAGGGTGTCGGTGAGCGGGCCGGAGAAGCTGCCCTGGGTCTGCCAATAGCCGTCCTCGCCCAGCGACGACTGCACGCTGCCCTCCTGGTGGAAGGTCGGCTTGCGCGTGGTGATGTTGAGCACCCCGGCGGTGGTGTTCTTGCCGAACAGCGTGCCCTGCGGGCCGCGCAGCACTTCCAGCTGCTCGACGTCGAGCAGGTCGAATACCGCCATGCCCGGGCGGCCCAGGTAGACGTTGTCCAGGTACACCCCGACGCTGCCCTCCAGGCCGTCGCTGGCCGGGTTGTTGCCCAGGCCGCGGATGGAGATGCTCGACTGGCGGGCATGCACGTAGGACACGTTGGTGCTGGGCACCAGTTGCTGGATGTCCTGCACCCGGTAGATGCGCTGGGTTTCCAGGGTCTCGCTGCTGAGCACGCTGATGGGGGTGGGCACGCTCTGCGCGGTTTCTTCGCGGCGGCGGGCATTGACCGTGACCGTGCCTAGCTTGGCGTCCTGCTCGACAGCAGGCGTAGCGCTGACGGGCTCATCGGCAAAGCTGCTGCCGCTGGCGGCCAGCAACAGGCCGGCAGCCAGGGGTTGCAGGGCGAACAACGACGCGCGCGAACGCCTTCGGGAAAGTCGGGACATGCAAATGCTCCTTGAGGCATGGGCCCTGGCGAGCATTTCCGTTGGCGGAACCGAATCGCGGTCAGACGGGCTTATATTCTTTTAAGTGATATAAATATTTGTAATTCATATTTTGTGGAATAAGTGACTCCCTTTATAAGAGTCCCAACCCCTCCCGGCAATTGCATTCCACCGAAAGTTTCAATGTAGAAAATGCATATCGACCTGCGCCAACTCCGCCACTACATCGCCCTTGTCGAGCACCGCAGCTTCGTCGCCGCAGCGGCCGCGGTGAACCTGTCGCAATCGGCTTTCAGCCGCAGCATCCAGACCCTCGAGCACAACGTCGGCTGCCGCCTGGTCGACCGCGCCAGCAAGGAGCTGGCGCCGACCCGCCAGGGCCTGCTGGTGCTGGAGCATTCGCGGCGGCTGGTGCACGGGGCGCACAACCTGGTCAACGAGATCAACCAGTTCAACAGCGCCACTACTGGGGTGGTGCGCTTCGGTTCCGGGCCGGCGCCAGCGGGCGGCCTGGTACCCCGTGCGGTGGCGCGCTTCGTCGCCGAGTACCCGGCGGCGCGCACCTGTTTCCAGGTGGACCACTGGCAGGCGCTGAACCGCCGGCTGATCGCCGAGGAGATCGAATTCTTCGTGGCCGATACTCGCCAGTTCGAGGCCGACCCGGACTATCAGGTGCTCAAGCTGGCCCCCCAGCGCTGGCACTTCTGCTGCCGCGTCGGGCATCCGCTGACCGTGCGTGACGAGGTACGGGCGCGGGACCTGTTCGAATACCCATTGGCCACCACGTTTCGCCCGCCGAACATTCGCAAGATCCTCGGCGAACTCAGCGGTCGGCAGGACTTTCTGCCCAGCGTGGAGTGCGAACACGGTTATGCGCTGCTCAATGTGGTGCTGCATTCGGACACCATTGGCATCGCTTGCAGCGCGAATCTGCGGCCGTACCAAGGGGAGCGGGGATTGGTGGCAATTGAGTTGGCGGACTTGGCGCCGGAGCAGGAAGAAGCGTTCTATACGCGATATGGCGTGGTGAGCCGGGTCGGGTATGGGTTGTCGGCGTTGGCGCAAGGGTTGGTCAAGCAGTTGGTGGCTTGCGATGCCAATATGTGAAAGGACATTTCAGTCAATCTGTAGGAGCGGCTTCAGCCGCGATCACCGGCAATGCCGGTGCCATCCCCCGTGGTTGATCGCATTTGCCTTCCAGGCCCAAAGATCAGATTTAACCTCTTTCGTGTAGTCCATTTCCCAAACATACTCCCGCCGCCCTTTTTCCGTTGCGGTCGTTTTGGCACGGCTCTAGTCTCGGCGGGTCGCTTGAATCAGCGACCGGCTTTGACAGGCCGATCAGTCAAACCACATGGCTTAGCCCTCAATGGCTGCTGTGCATGGGGCACTTCATGTGCGCCGGGTTTTGGTTTGCCTGCCGGTCTGTCAACCCATGTACAGCTGCCACCCACTTGTTTGACAGCAAGCCTGTAGCGGCCCTTATAGAGGCAGACCACATGCTTAAGATTGTTCCCGATCCACCCCGCAACCCTCACTCCCTCGAAGACATCCTCATCCAGGCCACCGAGTACGCCCTGTGCGCGCTGACCGTGGCCCATCAGGCCGTGCACGCCCAGCCCAGGTCACCGGCCACCATCCTGATGATGGCGTCGATCCACGAAGTCGAATCGCTGCGCGTGTTGCTCGAATCGGCGTTGATCCAGGTGCAGATGTCGGCGCAGCCACAGGTAATGCACTAGGCCCTGGCCGGCCCTGTTCGCCGGCAAGCCGGCTCCTACGAAAAACGCCACGCTCCACCTGTAGGAGCCAGCCTTGCTGGCGAAAGGGCCCGCCCAGGCCCCCACCACTTCAGGGAGAAAAACAATGACCACAGACGACACCACCTCCAACACCACAGCAGGCAAAACCAAGTTCTACCAGGGCGAAGGCCAAACCGACCCGCTGTTCTGCATCGAACCCGGCATCCCCTGCCAGCACGCCCGCGACCAAGCCTCGGAGCTGATGGGCTGCGTGCGCGACCTGACCATCGCCGGGATCATGGAAGAGAAGCCTCAGCTGCTCTGGGCGTCGTATTACCTGAGCGCACTGGCTAAGGCGCTGATGGATGATGCGGAGCTGGGGATGAGGCGCTGAGGCTAGTACGGCTCGGTTGGGTACTCCGCAGTTAGCTGGCATGTTGCGAAACAACACTGTACGGGGTGGCAGATGCCACCCCTTTGAGTACCATCAGTTATGTCATACAGGCTTCAGGAAGCCTCACCGAGTTGTTCTGTCTACGCTGACAATAGAAATATTTCTCCACAGTCAATCAATAGGGTCTCTTGGTGCCAACTCATAGCTAATTGTAAATGTGTCTTTGATGCTTGAATGAGGCTCTCTATCTGTTAGGGCCAAAAATAGATCATGTGCGTAGCCGCTTTTATCGTGGATTTCATCAAGCGGGATTTCATGCGGGATAATACTCTCCCAATATTTCTCGCACTTACCTGATGCGCACAAATATTCTAATGTGTCGACCATGGAGGCTTGCGTAACGTTTCCGTAGTTATCGAATTGAGCTCTCATTTCGGCAAAAAAAGCCTGCCTGTTTTTTTTGTTATTTATGTCAAACTCAGCAATTTCATCGTCTGTCATCGATAGCAGATGATAGTAAAGCTTGTGCAGGGAGCGCAGGTAAATTGTTTTATTCATAGGTTAGGGCACGCTGTGATGATGTTGTTGTTTCGACGAACAATTACTGCCCTTGAAGTTGTTTGCAAGTCGCCGCCTCCAGCTCTGTATCCCTCGCCGTTTGTTCTGTTCATTTCAACTTCCGCGCTGTTTTCTCTACGTGCATTCACCGACTATTGCCAGTCAGCTTCCTCGTTAGATAGCCTATTGAATAGGGCTGCTCTCTTCGGCCGATACCACCTAAGTTTCGTGACTCCTCAGGTCCCGCTTAGGTAGCAGTTAGAGTAAAAATAAATCCATCACCTTTCCGCTGTCCACTTTCCGCCATTTTTATCCGCTTATCTGCATCGGCTAGCGCGGAAAATACTCCTGATGGAAATAGATTTTCTGATCCAGTGAAAATCCAAAACGGTTTCATAGTGGATTCTTGGGATTGTTGGACTAAACGCCTAGCGAGGATTGCTATTCGTTCGGCGCGTGCGGCGTGAAATATTACTGTCTTTTATTGTTTTTGGATAAGTCTATGTAAGCGTCATTGTCATAGTAGTAAATAAATGCGCCTGCTAATTCGAAAGCGTTCGCCCGTGGTCGTTGCTCTTTGGCATTTTCGATAATGCTTTGTATGATCTCGATGCCGAGGGCATAATGCAGGTCGTTGTCCAGTGCGAATTTTGGCCTGTCAGGGTTCGGCTCGTTTTCGAAGTCATCGGGATCAAGTACGGCACAAAGCGTATCCTTGTTCCAAGGGACTCCATGAGGCATGTAAAGTGCAAAATCCCACGGTTGCTTGTCGATGCCTGCAAGCACTGACTCAAGTGTTTCGAGTTTCATCATCTAGTACGTCCTCCCCCCAATTTTTTTTGCCGCCTTGCCCTCCCGGATGCAGTACGCTCTGGGCCGGCCCGGGGGCCCGATGTTGCGGCATTGGAACCAATTGAAGCACACCTTTGCGGCATGGGTGATGATGCCAAGTAAAGCCTTTCGGTGCACTCGATTTGTAACCGCCTCGAGGGCCTGCTGCAACATGATCAGAAACGCCAGGGTAGTGTTGATCCACCATTTTCTTGAGATGTGGATCACTTTTCATTGCCGCATCGAGCTGTCGATTAGACTCTCTGAAATGGGATGGGTCACTACCGATCTCTTGGCCAGGAGTAAGCTGAACCTCGTAAAGCACGGAGTATTGACTACTGCTTAACGGTCGATTTGATTTGTCGCATCCTGACAAGTCACGAGCCAGACCCAGTGGGTCTACCCACATGGCGGGGTTGGGCGCGTACTCGTAAAAATTCCCTCCCCCTAAATAGCCGATTGGATCCTGACTTATAAACGTTCCGTTTCTTGGGTTGTAATACCGATAGCGGTTGTAGTGCAGCCCGGTCTCATGGTCGTGGTATTGGCCCTGGAACCGAATCGGGTTACCCAGACCGTGCTGCTTGGCCCAGTCCGAGCGCTCCTCCCTCACTTCACCCCACGCCTTGTACTGCCCTGCCCAAGCGATGTGGCCATGCTAATCGGTCAGCTCCATCGGCGTGCCAAGGTGATCGCAGTGGTACCAGGCAATCGCGTCGAACGGCTGTGGCTTTACCTCGGTGTGCCACAACGGATCCTGATTGAAGTCGTACTCGCGCTGGCTCCAATCCGGTTGCTTGTGCAGGCGGATTGGGCTCTTGCGCAAGGCCTGGGCGACCGGCACGAAGCTGCCGGGTTCGTACAGGTAATGCACGGTTCGGCCGGTGTCGCCTTCATCACGCGGCGGTGAGCTCTCCCAGGCCAGGGTGTCGCCATCCCAACCCGGCTCCTACGAAAAACGCCACGCTCCACCTGTAGGAGCCAGCCTTGCTGGCGAAAGGGCCCGCCCAGGCACCCACCACTTCAGGGAAAAAACAATGGCCACAGACGACACCACCCCCAACACCACAGCCGGCAAAACCAAGTTCTACCAGGGCGAAGGCCAAACCGACCCGCTGTTCTGCATCGAACCCGGCATCCCCTGCCAACACGCCCGCGACCAAGCCTCGGAGCTGATGGGCTGCGTGCGCGACCTGACCATCGCCGGGATCATGGAAGAGAAGCCGCAACTGCTCTGGGCGTCGTATTATCTGAGCGCGCTGGCCAAGGCGCTGATGGATGATGCGGAACTGGGGATGAGGCACTGAGGCTCATATGGCTCGGCCTAGGCCTCCGACAGCCAATCAACAAGGTTCGATAATGTGACGCTATACGTATTGAGGGTGGAAGGTGCCGCCCTCAATACGTTGCGCGCTACTGCCTTTCACCGAGCTGCGCGAATCAATCTTTCGTCAACTGACCGAAATCAAATAACTATGACCTCGCCATCATTTAGATATATGGTGCAACTTTCAAATTCATCATTGTCAGATGATGCTATTGTCAGGTGGTCATCAGTGTCGAAACTTATCTTCAGGTCGGAAGCTTTCGATATTGTCACGCTACTTACATCGCTCAATATCAAATTTAATAGTGCTGCGCTGCTATAGGGGTCACCAAAATCTCGATTTCCATTGTGCTCTCCTATATTGAAAATCAAGCCCCCTTCCACAGCAAACGACACCGTATACGCCCTGATTCCCGGGGTGTGTTGTGGGCGTTTAAAGTTAAATACAGTCACTTGGGCGCCAAAGCAAATTGTTTCCAAGTAGCAGCCCGACAATAGCTCGAAATCAAAATTTTCTGGTAGCCGATACATAAACTTTCCTCATTTTTCCCTAGCGACGTAATGGTGGTAATGAATCAGGTGGTAGCGGAACATGTGTGTCACCTTGTCCCTTGCCAGGTTTACCTGAGGCCGGGTTCATCGGTTGCTTATGTTCGTTTTGCCATCTCCAGTAACCATGCTCATAACCTGGCACTGGCGAGGAACCTGGTGGCATGACACGGATATGCTCCCCTTTCGCGGGATCTGTGCCAGGTGGGTAATAAATTTCACCCCCATTTCGACCTGGGCGACTCTCCCAGCCCGGAGGTATCACCGGCGCTTGAGGTGGGTTTGCAATCGTTTCTAGTGTTTTAGGCGTTTTAGGCCCACATTTGCAGTCGTCAGCACTAGCGCTTAAACCGTAAGGGTCGATCCAGTTTATCGGGTTTGGAGCATATGTGAGGAAATTGTAGCCGCCCGCGTATTTAATTGGATCCGGGCAAACAAACCGGCCAGCCAGCGGATCATAGTAGCGATAACGGTTGTAGTGCAGTCGGGTCTCATGATCGTGGTATTGACCCTGGAAGCGAATCGGGTTGCCCAGGCCATGCTGTTTGGCCCATGCCGAACGCTCCTCACGCACTTCGCCCCACGCCTTGTACTGCCCTGCCCAAGCGATGTGGCCGTGCTCATCGGTCAGCTCCATCGGCGTGCCAAGGTGATCGCACTGGTACCAGGCAATTGCGTCGAACGCCTGTGGTTTCACCTCGGTGTGCCACAACGGATCCTGATCGAAGTCGTATTCGCGCTGGCTCCAGTCTGGTTGCTTGTGCAAGCGGATCGGACTTTTGCGCAGAGCCTGGGCCACCGGCACAAAACTGTTTGGCTCGTACAGGTAATGCACGGTTCGGCCGGTGTCGCCTTCATCACGCGGCGGTGAGCTCTCCCAGGCCAGGGTGTCGCCATCCCAACCAAACAGGGTGAAGCCACAGCCAAGTTCGCGTTGCCGCTTGGCCCGTTGCAGCTGGTTCCAGCCGGTGCCCGCTTCCGGGCGATCCCAGAAATGCGCCACCGAATGCTTGTGCAGGCGCCGGCCCAGGGCGTCGTAGCTGTAATCGACCTTGAGCTGGTCATCGTTGTAGCTGGCCAGACGGTCGAACAGGTCCCAGGTGAAATGGGCATGTGCGCCGTTATGCAGGCGGTGGATCAGGTTACCGCGTTCGTCGTATTTGTAGTGGGTGCCGGCGTACTCGCGCAGCAGGTTGTCCATCAGCTTGTTACGCCGTGGATCGGCTTCCAGCGGGCGGTTCAGTTCCTGGGTTTTCTGATCCAGCAGGTTACCGGCCGGGTCGAAAGCGAAGGTTTCCACGCCGAGGCGGCTGGTGGCCTTGAGCAGGTGGCCGACGGGATCGTACTGGTACGCCAACGGGCCACGACGGCTGTCGTGGATGTTGGTCAGTTGCCCAGCAGCGTCATAACGGTACTGACGCTTGAGCAGCGTGGACTGGCCGTCGTGGCTGCCCAACAACTGCTCCTGCAAACGCCCGGCCGGGTCCCAGTCCTGGGTCTGCATCAGCTGATTGCCCTGATGGCGCACGATTTCGCGGTGCAGGTCGTCGCGCTCGTAAGCCAGCATTTCGTGCTGGTCGAGGGTCATGCCGAGCAGGTGGCCGCTGCCGTAGGTCAGCCAGCTGACCTTGTGGCCGTCCGGACGAATCGTCGCGGTGCGTTGGTTGAGCGCGTCGTACTCGTGCTGCCACACCGCAACCATCGGTGTGCCGGTGGCCAGGTAGTGCTGGTGCTCGCGGGTCAGGTTGCCGGCTTCGTCGTGGAACCATTGCAGCTTGCTGGCGGCGTTGACGGCTTGGATCAACTGGCCGTTGCCGTCGTAGGCGAAAGTTTCGCTTTGGCTCTGGTTGCCCAGGCGGGCCGTGCGCTCGCTCAATCGGCCCATCGGGTCGAAGGTCAGCTCGATCCGGCGTTGGCCAGCCTGGGTGCTCGCCAATCGACCGCTGTACGGGTCGTATTGGTAGCGGGTGACTAGGCCATCGAAACCGGTCTCTTGCAGCAGTCGGCCCACCGGGTCGTAGAGGAAGGTGGCCTTGCTGATGTTTTCGTTTTCCAGCCCGATCAAGCGGCCGAGCTTGTCCCAGCGATAACGCAGGGTGTGCTCGTTGGCGTCGATGCGCTCAGCGAGCATACCGGCAGCGGTATAGGACCACGTGGTGCAGCGATCAAGCGCGTCGACATGCGCCAGCAGACGCCCTTCGGCGTCGTAGTTGAAGCGTTCCTCGGTCTTGTCCGGGTGGGTGACCTTGGCCAGTTGCCCGGCCTGGTATTCGTAAGCGGTCGTGTTACCCGCTGCATCGGCGAAGGCGGTCAGCTGGCCGAAGGCGTTGTATGTCCACTGGCTGGTTTTGCCCGAGCAGTCCGTGTATTCAAGCAACTGCCCAGCAGCGTTGTAGGCGAGTGTCTTCTCGTTGCCCAGCGCATCCTTGATCGCCTTGACCAACCCGGCCGGGGTGTAGGCGAACTCGGTCTTATGGCCCAGCGGATCGATGCTCTCGAGCAGGTTGCCGCGCTCGTCATAGTCGCGTAGCCACAAGCCACCCTCGGCATCACGCAGCTTGATCGGTTGGTCGTGCTCGTCGTAGGTGTAGTGCACCGTGCTGTGGTCGGCGCGGATGTGCTGCAGCAGGTTGCTGCGCTCATCGTAGGTGTAGCGGTCCTGGCTGCCGTCGGGGTGGACGTGGCGGATGACGTTCTTGCGTTCATCGCGGAACAGCCATTCCTCGCGGCCGTCCGGGTGGATCAGGCGGTAGGTGTAGCCGAGGGCGTCGTAGTAGTGCCAGGTTTCCTGGCCGTGGGCGTCGGTGACATAGGGTGGGTGTGGGAATGCTGGGGGGGCAGCAGGCCTCTGTAGGAGCGGCTTCAGCCGCGATGCAAGCGGCGCGGTGCCTGGCTCCCGCTGGGCGGGTGATCGCGGCTGAAACCGCTCCTACAGAGGTCGCGCCGAATCTCGGTTCGGCGTGAGACTGCGGTGTGGCCTTCGCCAGCAAGGCTCCTACCGCATCCAAAGGCGTGCTGGGTGGCTTCAGCCCTTGCGTGTGGTCCGGCTTGCTTGCCCATCCACCCCAACCGGCACCTCGCCAGCCAACGTCACTCGGCGCACGATGCGCGGCTGCACACCATAGTCATCCACCGCGTAATGCTGGGTCGCCCGGTTGTCCCAGATCGCCACGTCGCCCGCCTGCCAGCGCCAGCGCACGGTGTTCTCCAGGCGCGTCACATGCCCCTGCAGCAGCGCGAACAAATGCTGCGAATCGGCCAGCGAATAGCCCTTGATGCGTTTGACGAAATGCCCCAACTGCAACACCCGCTCGCCGCTGATCGGGTGCACGCGCACCACCGGGTGCTCGGTCTCGTACACCGTCGAGGTGAACACCTTGCGGTAGCGTTCGAGCTTGGCCGGGTCGACGTCCGGCTTCACGCTGGCGTAGTCGTACTCGTTGCTGTGCACCGCCCATAGCGTTTCGGCCAGCGCTTTCAATGGCTCGGGCAGTTCCTCGTAAGCGGCGGCGGTGTTGGCCCACACCGTGTCGCCCCCGGAAGCCGGGGCTACCACGCTGCGCAGGATCGAGGCCTTGGGGTAGGCGTCGACGAAGGTCACGTCGGTGTGCCAGGAGTTGGCCCGCTGGCCTTCGGCGCCGTCGAGCTGAAGCAAGTAGCTGGTGCCGTCGACCACCGGCACGGTGGGGTGGGCGATTGGCTCGCCCAGTAGTTGAGCGAAGGCTTCCTGGCCTACGTCATCGAGGTGGTCCTGGCCCCGGAAGAAGATCACCTTGTGCTGTACCAGCGCCGCCTGGATGGCGTCGATCGTGGCGGCGTCGAGGTCGGCGGACAGTTTGACGCCACGGATCTCGGCGCCGATGCGCCCGGCGACGGGGTGGATGTCCAGTTCCTGGGTGTGTGGCGCGGTGGCCAATGCGGCATTGCTCATGGTGGTGCTCCTCACGGTTTTTGTCGGGATCAGCGGGCGGCCTGGATGGCCTGGTTCTGTTGCAGGGCGGCATCGAGGAAGCGTGGCTCGACCCATTGCGCTACCTGGAAACCGCGGCGGATCAGGCGCTCCCTGGCGGCCAGGTCGACGCCCTGTTGCAAGAGGTCGACGAATTCGGCGTCAAGACGGGGGTCGAAGTAGCGCGACAGGTCTTCGCCGGCGAGGTCGTCGCGCAGGATGCCCTTGGGCCAGTTGGCGGTGCTGGCCACCAGGTCGACGTAGGCCTCGCGATTGTTTTCGTCACGCAGCCACTTCACTGCGTGCTGTTGGGCGTTGACCAGGCGCTGCACCAGGTCGGGGTGCTGGCGGATGAACTCGCCGGTGCCTATCAGGACCGCCTGGGTGCTGCCGGCGCCCTTGAGATCGCGGGAGTTGACCGGCAGCTCGACCAGCCCGCGCTCGCGCAGCGACAGCAGGTTGGACAGGCCCCAGGTGGCGTCGACCTGCTTGGCGGCCAGGGCGGCGTTGGCAGCATTGAAGTCCAGGTTGATCACTTTCAGCTCGCGCTCGGAAAGGCCTTGGCTGGCCAGGGCGCTGGCGAACGACAGCTGGTTGGCGGTGCCGCGGAACACCGCCACGCGCTTGCCCTTGAGGTCCGCCAGGCTGTGGATGCCCGAGCCCGGCACCACGCCGAGGTAGCTCTTGACCCCACGCACCCCGGCCGACAGCACGCGGGTATCCAGGCCGTTGGCCTTGCCGATGATCGCGGCCAGGTCACCCAGGTAGGCGAAGTCGGCCTGGCCGTTGGCCAGGGCCTCGTTGACCACCGGGCCTGCGCCTTTGAAGAAGCGCCAGTCGATGCGGATGCCGTCCTTGGCGAATTCTTTTTCCAGCAACTGCTGGTCGCGCAGCACATCCACCACGCCACCGGCGCTGGGCTTGCTGCCGGCGCTGAGGTCGGGCACGGCGATGCGGATGACGTCGGGTTGGCCGGCATGCGCCGACAGGGGCAAGGCGCTCAACAGGCTAGCGAGCAGCGGGGTGAGCAGATGGCGGAAAGCGGTTTTCATGACAAGGCTCCTTGGCAAGCTGCCACCGGCGATGGCCGGCGCTTTGGCCAGAAGCTAGGCGGGTTGGGTTAGCACTTACAAAGATCCATACGTCATTTTTTAGTAACCAGAAGGCATAAATCAGCGGGCATGCGGGCCGGCGGCCGGCTTGCAGAAAACGCATGGAAAATATGAGGAAAACGCAACGGAACCAGACTTTCACTGGCTTGATGGTCGTGCTCTTATCTCTTGATCGTTATTTTTGTGAATTTTTAATTTCATAAACGAATAAACAAGGATCGGTTTGGGAGATGGCTTGATGAGCGGAGTCCTGAGTAGGCGCAAATGGCTGTGGGGGCCGCTGCGCGCCCCTTTCGCGGCGCAAGGCCGCTCCTACAACACCCTTGCGCCGTGGGGGGTGCCAGTGCTGGTCGCGGTGTTGTGGATCAGCGCCAGCCACCTGCACTGGATGAGCGAGCAGATCCTGCCGGCGCCGGCGCTGGTCTGGCAGAGCGCCTTGGAGTTCGGCTCCGGGGAGCTTTGGAGCCACCTGTGGATAAGCCTGCAACGCCTGCTTTGGGGGCTGTTGGCGGGTATCGGCAGTGGCCTGCTGCTGGGCACCTGGCTGGGGGCTTCGCGGCGGGCGCAGACCCTGGTGCTGCCGACCTTCGTGGCCCTGGCGCAAATCCCCACCCTGGCCTGGATCCCGCTGTTCATGCTGTTCTTCGGCATTGGCGAACTGCTCAAGCTGGTGGTGCTGGTCAAGGCGGTGGTGGTGCCGGTCACCCTGCATACCCTGGTCGGCGTGCGCGACGCCCAGCCCAAGCTGCGCGAAGCCGCCGCCACCTTGCGCCTGCCGGCGCACCTATTGTTCCTGCGCCTGCTGCTGCCGGCCGCCCTGCCCGCCTTTCTTGCCGGCGTGCGCCTGGCCCTGGCGACCGGCTGGACGTCGCTGCTGGCCGTGGAACTGCTGGCTTCCAGCGAGGGCATCGGTTACCTGATGGTGTGGGGGCGCCAGCTGTTCATGCTCGACCTGGTGTTCCTGTGCATCCTGCTGATCGGCCTGGTCGGCGCGATGATGGACCGTGGTTTCTCGCACCTGGAGCGCCGCCTGCTGTACTGGCCGCAACCGGCTACCGGCGAACAGCCGCGCGGTGGGGTGGCCAAGGGTTGGCAAAGCCTGCTGCTGCCGGCAGCGCTGCTGGCCGTGTGGCAGGCCGCCAACAGTTTCGGCTGGGTCGATGCCAACATTCTCGCCTCACCATTGGACGTGCTGCGCAGCCTGTACGCCGGGCTGCTGGATGGCTCGCTGGGCGAGGCCTTGCGCCTGAGCCTGCAACGCACCCTGGCCGGGTTGCTGCTGGGTGGCGGCGCAGGCTTCGCCGTGGGGCTGCTGCTGGGTTTGTCGCCGCGCAGCGAACGCCTGTTCGGCCCGAGCCTGTCGGCGCTGCGCCAGGTGGCGTTGTTCGCCTGGGTGCCGCTGCTCACCGCGTGGTTTGGCCTGGGTGAAGGCGCCAAGCTGGTGTTCGTCGCCCTGGCCGCGTTCTTCCCGCTGCTGATCGCCACCCAACGGGGTATCGCCAGCTTGTCGCCGCAACTGGGCGAGGCAGCCCAGGCCCTGCGCCTGGATGTGTCACAACGCCTGCGCCTGCTGGTGCTGCCCGGCGCCGCGCCGGCGATCTTCGCCGGCCTGCGCCTGTCGTTGATCTACGCCTGGCTGGGCACCATCGGCGCCGAATACTTCATGCCCTCGGACGGCGGCATCGCCAGCCTGATGATCGGCGCCCAGCAATTGTTCCGCATGGACCAGGTGATGGCCGCCATGGTCCTGATCGGCCTGGTCGGCGCCCTGCTCGGCCAGCTCGGCCAACGCCTCGAATCGCGCGCCACGCGCTGGAGAACCGCATGAACGCCTTCATCACCCCGCACCTGCACGCCGCCAACCAGGCCGACGCCACCCCACCGCTGGTCAGCTTCGACAAGGTCGGCAAGACCTTCAGCGTCGATGGCCAGCCGTTCGAGGCCATCCATGACTTCGACCTGTCGATCAATGAGGGCGAGTTCATCGCCATCGTTGGTTCGTCCGGCTGTGGCAAATCCACGCTCCTGCGCCTGCTGGTGGGGCTGGACAATGACTACAGCGGCAGCATCCGCGTCGATGGCAAGCCGGTCAGCGGTATCGGCGGCGAGCGCGGCATCGTGTTCCAGGAACACCGGCTGTTCCCCTGGCTGACGGTGGCGCAGAACATTGCACTTGGGCTGGTCAACGACAAGCTCAGCCAAGGTGAGCGCAGCCGCCGGGTGCATGAGTTCGTGCAGTTGGTGGGCCTGGTCGGTTTCGAAACGGCCTACCCGCACCAGCTATCCGGCGGCATGGCCCAGCGTGTGGCGATCGCCCGTGGGCTGGTGGCCAGCCCGCGCATCCTGCTGCTGGACGAGCCATTCGGTGCGCTGGATGCGCTGACCCGCCAGCAGTTGCAGGACGAGCTGCTGGCGATTCGCGAACGCTCGGGGGTGACCATCTTGCTGGTGACCCACGATGCCGAGGAGGCGACCTACCTGGCCGACCGGGTGGTGGTGCTGGAGCCACGGCCGGGGCGGATCAAGGCGGTGGTGGAGATCGGCCTGCCGCACCCGCGCCAGCGCACCGGGGTGGCGCTGCATGGGTTGCGCGAGAAAGTGCTGCACCAGATTACCGGGGATGGTGGTTACCTGCGGCCGGTGGTGCAGCGGGTGGAAGGGTTGCGGCCGGAGTTGATTGCGCTTTAGGAGTGGGTTGCCTGTACCGGCCTCATCGCCTGTAGGAGCGGCCTTGTGCCGCGAAAGGGCTGCGTAGCAGCCCCGGCAATTTTGTAGCAAACCAGGAATCTGGGGCCGCTGCGCGGCCCTTTCGCGGCACAAGGCCGCTCCTACAGATAAAGTGCAGGCCCTGTCACCCCAACCCTCGCAGGTAGCTCCAGGGATAGATCCCCCGCTCATGCCCATCGCTGAACACCAGCTGCACTCCATACCCCTGCGCCTCGATCCGCTCGACGCGGACCTCCTCGTCCACGACTGAAATCGCACCCTTCAAGCGCCCCGCCCGGCACCGTGAACACGGGCAGGCACCACGCAGCCGGGCATGGCTGATCACCTGTTCAGCCTCACCCCACTGCACCCGCAATTCGCCGCATTCACGCCGGTTGTAAAGAGCACTGGGCGTGTTCATCACACCACCCCCTGCAACTGCGCCAGGGCGATGCGCACGGCCTTGCGCACTTCCGGATCGCTGTCGGCTTCGGCCGCCAGCAACGCCGGCAATGCTTGGGCATCGCCCAGTTCGCCCAGCGCCAGCGCGGCTTCCTTGCGCAGGTTGGCAATGCCATGGCCGAGCAACTGCGCCAGCCCATCCAGGGCCGCGACATGGCGCAGCCGCCCCAGGGCCCGTGCCGCACGCAGGCGGACCTGCCAATAGCTGTCGCTCAGCGCCGCAATCAAGGCTTGGCCCGCTTCGGCTTGGCCAACCTTGCCCAGGGTAGTCGCCGCCTCTTCGCGTACTTGCCAGGCCTCATCGGCCAAGGCCTCGATCAGAGTGGGCAGTACCGTGGCGTCCTGAGCCATGCCCAGCGCACCGATCACGGCGCGGCGCACCTCGGTGTCCGGCTCGGCGGCGGCGCGCCGTGCCAATGCCGGCATGGCGGGTGTGTGCTTGAGCCAGCCGAGGATGCCCACCGCTTCGCGGCGCACCCCGGCATCGGCATCGACCAGGGCGCTCAGCGCCGGGCCGGCGGCGGCCTCCAGCCGCAGCTCGCGCAAGGCACGCAGGCTGCTGGCCCGCACGAAGGCATCGGCATGGGTGGCCCAGGGCAGGAGCAGTTGGCCTGCTTCCTGAGTCTTGAGTTCACTCAGGCTCTGGGCAGCCGCCTGGCGTACTGCGTCGGCGGGGTCGGCCAGGGCCGCGCACAGGCCCTGCACCACGCCTGGCTGCTCCCAGGCCTCGAGTAGGCGCGCAGCCTCGGCGCGCACCTGCGCGTCGGCATCGGTTCGCAGCGCCTGGGTCAACCAGGGCAGGCCGTCCGGGTCCTCCAGGTCGGCCAGTTCGATCAGGGCGATGCGCCGCACACGGGCATCGCTGTCGCCCAGACGGGGCAGCAGGTCGAGGATGTGTTGATTGTCAGTGTCGGTCATGGGGCGGTCCGTGTGCGTCAACGCAGCAGGTAAGGGATATCGACCTTGACCGCCCCGGTCGGGCAGTCCTTTTCGCAGGGCATGCAGTACCAGCATTCGTCGAAGGCCATGTAGGCCTTCTGCGTGGCCGGGTTGATCGCCAGCAGGTCCATGGGGCAGACCTCGACGCACACGGTGCAGCCTTTCTCGGCGATGCACTTGTCTTCGTCGATGGTCACCGGGGCATTGCTGCGGAAGAAGATTTCCTGGGGTTGGTAGGCCATTTCACGGGGTCCTTGGGGGCCTTCGGCCCTCGATTTATGTCTGACATGACGCGGTCACTGTAGGAGCGGCCTTGTGTCGCGAAAGGGCTGCGGAGCAGCCCCGGCAATTTCCCTTGCTGCTGGAATCCTGGGGCCGCTGCGCGGCCCTTTCGCGACACAAGGCCGCTCCTACAAAAGCATTGCGCTGGATCCGCTATGCCGCGTCGGCTTTCACCCGCAGCCGGTCGTACGCGGCCTGTTCCTCGGCATCCAGCGGGATCAGGTACGGCTCGACCGCTTTCTTGAAACTGGTCATCTCACCGTCCTCGCCCTTCTTCAGGTGGCAATGAACGAACCACTCGCCATCATTGCGCTCGGGGAAATCGACCCGGTGGTGGTACAGCCCCCAGCGGCTCTCCTGGCGGAACAACGAAGCCCGCGCGGCCATTTCGGCACAGTCGCGGATCACCGTGACTTCCATCGCGCGCATCAGCTCATGGGGGTTGTTGGCCTTCATCTGCTCAAGGTCGCGCTCGATCTCGGCGAAGCGCGCCAGGCCGATCTCCATCTTCTTGGTCACCTTGGGCGGTTGCAGGTAGTCGTTGACCATGCGCCGCAGCTTGTACTCGACCTGGGCCGGCGGCAGGCCGTGCTCTCGTTGCAACGGCGCGAACACCCGCGCCTGTTCACGTTCGACCTGCTGCGTATCGACCTCGGCCAGCTCACGCCCGGCCACGTACTGCGCGGCATTCACCCCGGCGAACCAGCCATAGGTGAAGGCACCGAGCATGTAGTTGTGCGGCACCGCGGCCATGTCGCCGGCGGCGTACAGGCCCTTCACACTGGTCTCGGCCTTCTCGTTGACCCACACCCCCGAGGCCGAATGCCCGGAGCAGAAGCCGATCTCGGAGATATGCATCTCGACCATGTGCTGGCGGTAGTCGGTGCCGCGCCCCGCATGGAACTGGCCACGGCTGGGGCGCTCGTTGCTGTGCAGAATTTCTTCGATGTTCTGGATGGTTTCCTCGGCCAGGTGATCGAGCTTGAGGAACACCGGGCCATTCCCGCCTTCGAGTTCCTGGTGGAACTCCCACATCATCTGCCCGCTCCAGTAGTCGCATTCGATGAAGCGCTCACCCTTGCCGTTGGCGGTGTAGCCACCCAGCGGGCCGGTGACGTAGGCGCAGGCCGGCCCGTTGTAGTCCTTGATCAGCGGGTTGATCTGGAAGCACTCGAGGTTGGCCAGCTCGGCACCGGCGTGATAGGCCATGGCGTAGCCGTCACCGGCGTTGGTCGGGTTTTCGTAGGTGCCCATCAGGTAGCCCGACGACGGCAGGCCCAGGCGGCCGGCGGCGCCGCAAGCAAGGATCACCGCCTTGGCGCGGATCACCCGGAACTCGCCGCTGCGGCAATCGAAGCCCAGCACACCCGCCGCCGCGCCTTCGCCATCGAGCAGCACACGGGTGCAGACCATGCGGTTGCTGATCTCCACCCGGGCGCGCTTGAGTTGGCGGTACAGCACCTTCTTGATGTCATGGCCCTCGGGCATCGGCAACACGTAGGCGCCCATGTGGTGGACCTTCTTCACCGCGTAGTCGCCGGTCTCGTCCTTCTCGAACTTCACGCCCCAGCGGTCGAGTTGCTCGAGGGTTTCGAAACTCTTGGTGGCGTAGGCATACACCGCGGCCTGGTTGACGATGCCATCGTTGGCGACGGTGATTTCCTTGGTGTACTGCTCAGGCGTTGCATGCCCGGGGATGATGGCGTTGTTCAGGCCGTCCATGCCCATGCTGATGGCACCGCTGCGCTTGACGTTGGCCTTGTCCAGCAACAACACGCGCAGGGTTCTGTCCTGCTCCTTGGCCTTGATCGCGGCCATGGGCCCGGCGGTGCCGCCGCCAATCACGACGATGTCGTAGTCCTGAGTCTGGATGCTCATGCCGTGCCTCCTTTCTGGCGGTCGATGCGCAGGCGGTACTGGAAGGCATCGCCGCGGTAGTAGAGGTGTTCGAAGTCCAGCGGCGTGCCGTCGGCGGTGTGGGTCAGGCGCTCGATGCGCATGATTGGCGCGCCCTCCTGCACGTCCAGCGCCTGCGTGAGGTCGTGGTCGGCGAGCACCGCGTCGATGGCAAGGTCGGCGTGGCCGAGGGCGATGCCACAGTCGTTCTCCAGCACCAGGAAGATGTCGCGGGTGACCAGGTCGGCCTTTTCCAGCTGTTCGCCGACGCTGTGCGGCAGCCAGGTGATCTCCAGCGACACCGGCTCGCGGTTGACCAGGCGCACCCGGCGGATCTCGGTGACCAGGCTGCCCTCTTCCACCTGCAAGCGCGCAGCCACCAGCGCGGTGGCCGGCACATGGCGCAGGCTGCGCAGGCGGTTGAGCACTTCGTAGCCCATCTGCGTCATCGACTCGCCCAGGCCTTGCAAGGTGCTGACGTTCTGGAACGCCTTGGGCTTGGCGACGAAGGTACCCTTGCCATGGATCTTGAAGATCAGCCCCTCTTTTTGCAGGTCGCCCAGCGCCTGGCGCACGGTGATGCGGCTGACGTCGAAAGCTGTGCCCAGCTCGTTTTCCGAAGGCATGCGGCTGTGGGGTGGGTAGGTGCCGTCGAGGATACGCTCGCGCAGCAGTGCCTTGAGCTGGGTGTAGAGCGGTACGGGGGACAGGGGAAGCAGTTCGGCCATGATTGTCTTCGCTATTGGCTGACTTGTTATAACAAGTTGTGACCAGAAGATAACGGGCATAAGCCGGGGCTGAAAAATACCGAAATCGAATATCGTTAGAGCGCAAGACCGGGCACGCAGGGAAAAACAGCCGTAGATCAAGGCGATGGACGCCGCCGATGCAGATGGGTATCATGCGCCCCGATGCACTCGTAGCTCAGCTGGATAGAGTACTGCCCTCCGAAGGCAGGGGTCGTGGGTTCGAATCCCGCCGAGTGCGCCACCCTTCTCGCCCATCCCACGGGCTGCGTTTCACCCTCCTCTTCGTCTTTGCTCAATCGCCCTGTTTACCTGCGGCGAATCAGTAGCGTTTTCCTGAAAATTTGGCATGATGCGCGCCGGCGATATCACATAGCCACCATCCCATCGTGAGCCGCCACTCACTCGCTGTCTGACAGGCCAGGCTGCTTTCGAGCCCAGCGCCAGCAAAACGCCAAAGGCAAGGAATGACGCACACATGAGCAAGGCCCTCTACCGCCTGGTATGGAACACACGTCCTGGTGCAGCCAAGCACGCAGCCTGGCCCCTGGCGCTGTTATCACTGGGCGTTGCCTCCGGCCTGTCGGCCACACCGCTGTACACCGTCACCACGGGCGCCGACTCAGGGCCAGGTTCGCTGCGCGACGCGCTGCAACACATGAGTACGGTGAGCATTGCGCCGTCCGTGTCCAGCATCGCGCTGAACAACGCCAGCCCCATCGACCTGAATGCCACCACGCGCCTCCAGGCCAGCGCCCCTGTGAACATCAGCGGCGCCAGCCTGCGGGGCGACAGCAAGATGCTGACCCTCGACGGCGCCATCGGCGCGACATTGACCGGTATCTACATCGGCGCACGCTCGGGCACCGTCAGCCCTTACAACGGCAGCAACGGCGCCAATGGCATCGATGGCACCTTCGGCATGCCGGGTACCCTCGGCACGGCAGGCGGCAGCGGCAGCAATGGCGGCCTCGGTGCGCTGGTCGGCCAGCCTGATGGCCAGTCCGCCATCACCGGCAACGGTTTCAGCGTGACCAACATGGCCACGGTGTGGGGCGGCCAGGGCATCACCACCGCAGTCTCCGGTGCCGGCGGCAGAGGGGGTAACGCCGGTGCGTCCGGCAGCACCCCGATACCGCTCAGCGGGGGCAATGGCGGCGCGGGCGGTGCCGGCGGCTACGGCGCCAACGGTGGCTCGGGCTTCTTCGCCGACAACATCAGCCTGACCAACTACGCGATGATCATCGGCGGCAACGGCTCCAACGGCGTGCAAGGTGGCGCGGGCGGCGCGGGTGGCAACAGTGGCGTCGGCAGCATCGCCTCTTCCAACGGTGGCAACGGTGGCCGTGGGGGCGATGGTGGCAGCGGCGGCACGGGTGGGCACGGTGTGTTTGGCCAAAACCTGCAGGTGGTCAACCACAGCCTGATCCAAGGTGGCAACGGCGGCACGGGAGGTGCCGGAGGTATCGGCGGCCAAGGCGGCACCGGCAACCTGGGCCCGATCAACGCGGGCACCAAGGGCGCCGATGGCGCCAGCGGCCAGTTCGGCTGGGGCGGCGTGGGCGTCATCGGCCTGGGCAACTCGACCGTCTACAACTACGGCACCATTTCCGGCGGCTACGCCAATGGCGGCAGTGGCGAGCAGCAGGACGCCATCGAACTGCTGTTGGGCAACAACCGCCTGGTGCTCGGCCCGTTCTCGGTCATCAATGGCAAGGTCACCACCGATGGCACCGGTTCGGACGTGCTGATACTGGGCGGCAGCTGGGATGAGCGTGACGGCCCCGACACCTTCGACCTGGGCAACCTGGGCGACGTGGGCAGTGACAAGCAGTACCAGGGCTTCGGCGCCTTCGAGAAAGAGGGCAGCAGCGTTTGGACCCTCACCGGCACCGACAGCTGGGGCAAAGCCTGGAGCGTCAAGGCCGGCACCCTGCAACTGGCCGATGGCGCCAGCCTGCTGGGCTCGGTCAACATCGCTCAGGGCGCCACGCTCAACGCTGGCGCCGCGCGTATTGGCGGCAGCCTGAACAACAGCGGCCTGCTGAGCGTGGGCAGCGCCGGCTCGCCCTATGCCACGCTGACTGTCGGCGACTTCACCCAACAGGCCAGCGGCGTGCTGCGTGTCGGCGCCCTCAGCGCCAGCCAGTACGGCGCCCTCCAGGTGAACGGCAATGCCCAGCTGGACGGCACCCTGGATATCGACGTGAAAGCCGGCAATACCCTGGCCGGCAACAACCGCCTGGGCAATGTGGTCAGCACCACGGGCACGGTCTCCGGTCGCTTCAGCCAGGTCACCGACAACAGCTTGCTGTTCGACTTCACCCCGACCTACACCGGCAACAGCGTCGACCTCAATGTGGTGGGTGGCCACAACAGCGCAGGCGGCTCCTCGCCCGGCCACAACACCGTGCGCGGTAGCGTTCAGGCATTGGGCAACACCCCGGCTGTCGGCGCCGCCGCCGTGCTCGACGGCGTGATCGCCAGCGCCCCTGCCAGTGGGCTGGCCAGCCGCTTCATCCCCCTGAGCACCCAGGCCGAGGTATCCCAGGCCGCCAGCGAAGCCCTGCCATTGATGGCCGGGGGCTCCACCGTGGCCGCCAAGACCGCCCTGACCTCGGTCAACCGCCTCATCGAAGTGCGTGGCGACACCTTGCGCGGCGCCGCCTCGGGTGACCTGGCCCTGACCGAGCAGCACCTGTGGATCAAGCCGTTCGGCTCCTGGGCCGACCTGGAAAGCAGCGGCGGCGCGGACGGCGCGCGCACCAACGTCGGCGGCCTGGCCATTGGTGCCGACGCGGCGTTCAGCGACAGCTGGACCCTGGGCAGCGCCTTCGTCTACGCCAACGCCGACACCCGCACCCGTGGCGGCAGCACGCGCCAGAGCCTGGACACCGATGTCTACCAGCTGGTGGGCTATGGCATCTACCACATCGACGACGTCACCGACCTTCGCCTGCAGGTCGACGGCGGCAAGAACCGCAACGAAGGCACGCGCGACATCGACTTCGCCGGCCTGCGCGCCAAGTCCCGTTACGACAGCTGGACCGCCCACGCCGGTGTGGCCCTGGACCGCACCTACAGCCTGACCCAGGCCACCCGCATCACCCCCTCGGTACGCGCGGACTACACCTGGATCAAGGATGAGGACTACCGCGAAACCGGCGCCCAGGAGCTGAACCTGAATGCCAAGAGCCGCAGCACCGACCAGTTCATCCTGGGCCTGGACGGCAAGCTTGAGCATGACCTGAGCGAACGGTTGAAGGTCAGCGCCCTGCTGGGCGCCGGCTACGACTTCCTCGCCGAACGTGACGCGATCACCACGGCCTTCGCCGGTGCGCCGGGCGCAGCGTTCACCACCGTGTCGGGCGAGCCCCAGCGCTGGCTGGCACGCGGCGCCACCGCCCTGAGCTACCAGGCCAACGAGCAGTTGCAGCTGTCGGCACGCTACGATGTGGAAAAACGCACCCACTTCCTCAACCAGACGGCATCGGTCGAGGCACGCTGGGCATTCTGAGTGCTGCCGGGCGCCTCGCATGGGGTGCCCGGTGCAACGGGCAAGCAAGCATGCGCACACATCCCTTGGTCCATGGCATGGGCATAGCCGCGCTGCTTGCCAGCCTGCTACTGCCCGGCTGCACCACGCTGCCCTCGCCAGAGCAGCGCAGCCAGCACGCCGACGCCCTTGCCCGCGCAGCCGGCCTGGCGCGCGAACAGGTGCGTACCGACAGCTTCGTGCTGACCAGTTTTGCCCGGATCACGCGGCAGGACCTGCCGCTGACGGTGTACATCGAAGGCGATGGGCTGGCCTTCCGTACCCGCTCGCAACCGTCGGACGATCCCACCCCCGTCAATCCACAGGGGCTGGCCCTGGCCGCGGCCGACCCAAGCGCCAATGTGCTGTACCTCGCCCGCCCCTGCCAATTCGCCCGACGCGCCGACAATCCGCACTGCACCGTGGCGTACTGGACGGGGAAGCGTTTTGCCGAGGAGGTGGTGCAGGCCATGGATCAGGCCGTGCAGCACTACGCCCGGCAGTTACCCAAGCAGCCGCTGCACCTGGTCGGCTATTCCGGTGGCGGCGCCATTGCCGCGCTGCTTGCCGCCCGGCGGACGGACGTGGCCAGCCTGCGCACGGTGGCGGGCAATCTCGATGTCGGCGAGTTCAACCGGTTGCACAGGACCACCCCCATGCCCGCCTCGCTCAACCCCATCGACAGCGCCGCCCGGCTGCACGGGCTGCCTCAGGTTCATTACTTCGGGACCGAAGATGATGTCGTACCGGGGGTAATCGCCTTGCGCTTCACCCAGGCCGTGGCCGGTGACTGTGCGCAAGTGCGCGCAGTACCTGGCATGCGTCATGGTGATGACTGGGGGCGACGCTGGCCCGGGCTACTCGCCGAACCCGCCCTTTGCCGCGCGGGGCCATGATGCGCTTCAGCGCCGGAGCAAGTCCTTGAGCGAGCGCTTGCGATGAACGAAGTGCACCAGCAGGAAGGCGATCGCAACGTTGAGCAGCACCACGCCTGCACTTCTGAGCAATGACTCGTCGACGGGCATCCGCCTGTAGTCGTGCAGCAACAGCGCCCAACCTGCGCAAAGCAGCAGGGCCAACAGCGCGCACAGGCCGTACTTGCGGTTGGCCAGGATCGGCGTGATCACCGCCACACAGATGAAGCCCCACAGGCCATTGAGCAGGGCGAATCCATCGAACACCATCGGTACTACTCCTCAACCGAAAGTCGCTGCACGCGACCTCAACTTGCCTGCACGATGATCTGCCCTTGCAGGTCCTTGACCATGGTTTCGATGGTCGGCTTCATGGCCTTGAACTCCTCCGGCGTGCACACCGCTTTCGGGTGCTTGAACCGCAGGCGGCGCTCGATGACCACGGCGTTGCCATCACGGCTGTACTGGGCGCTGTAGTCGAAGCTGGCATCCTGCACGGCAACCGGTTTGGGCGTCGCCAGGATGGTGACTTCGGCCGGGAACTCGAAGCGCGATTGTTCCACCGCTTCATTGGCCAGGCAGATGAACGCTTGGGTGCGTTCGTTCTCGGCGGCGAAACCGTACACCGTCTGCGCAATGCCACCGACCAGGCTGCTGAATGCCTGCACCCCGACCGGGCCCGGCAGGTTGACCAGGTTTTCGCTGCGCCCCTCGACCTTGCTGCGAAACTGCTCGGGCTCCACCGACGGCTGAATCAGCAGCTTGCCGCTGCCCCGTTGCCCATAGGCGTTGAGCACCTGCTCGACCATCCGGTCGAGGTCGGCCGGCTGCATCGACTTGGCGCTGTAGCGGCTGAACTCGCTGGCCCAACCTTCGATGACCGAGGCGCTGGTGAAGTCTGCGGCACCGGTGCCCTGGACCTTGAACAGCATTTCGCCCGACTGCTTGTTGAGCTGGCTGGCCGGGGTTTTACCGAACGCGCCCGAGGCGGTCAGCAGCACCGGCTTGTCCAGGTCTGGCAGGGGCAGGTAACCAGCGGCGATCGAGGGGTCGGTCGAATCCAGGTACAAGTCCAGGCTTGGGATGTAGGTCAGCACGTGGTTGAGCACGCCCAGTGTGGGCACCTTGGGCAGCGTGTAGGCGTTGCCCAGGTTGATCAAGGCGGGCGAGCTTTCGATCCCGGCCGCCTTGAGCAGCGCTTCGAGCAGCGCCACATGGTCCTTGCAATCGCCGTAGCGGTTGTCCAGCACGCTCTGCGCTGAATGGGGCACCACGCCGCCGGGGCCGACATAGACGGCCACATAGCGGATGTTCTCACGCACCCAGTCGTTGAGTTTGTAGGCCTTCTCCCGCGCGCTGGGCAGGTGCTCGGTCAACTGTGCGGCCAAGGCGGCGATGGCGGGCGTTACCTCTACCCCGGCACGGGCCTGATAGGCGGCCGCCAGCGCCGAATAGTCCTTGAACGTCGACACGGCCAGGTACTGGCCATAGTCCAGATAAGACACCGAGCCTGCCTCGGTCCGGGCCCGCTCGGTGGGCACGAAGTCCCAGCGGTAGGCCTTGCGGCCCTTGCCGGCCTTGGGGGCCGAAGCCTTGAAGCCACGGGCGTCGGCGAACAGTGGCATGTCCGCTGGCAGGTCGTAGAGGAGCGTGAATTGCTGCACTGGGTGGAAGTCCGGCGAGGTGATGTCTTCGAACTGCCCGGGGAACAGCGCAGTGGTGCGATGAAGCTTGTAGCGCAGCACCAGTTGGTCGCCGACCGCGACCTCCGGGAAGATCACCACCTTCACCCGCGAGTCCTGGAACATTGGGGCGAAGGATGAAGCCCGCTCCTGCTGCTCCTTGATCTGCGAGGCATCCACCTTGACCGTGCGGCCATCGGGTTTGCGAGTGAATGCTTCGACGACCTCGAGGGTTTCGAACGAGCGGTTGTAGCTCAGGGGTTGCTGCGCCTTGGCCTGGATGGCCCGTTCCTCGTTGATGCGGGTGACCGTTTCTACCTCAAGTTGGAAGCTGCCATCGGCCTGGACGGTATAGGCCTGGATAACCTTCTCGAGGGTAACGGAGTGGTCGGTTCCATCGTCACGCGCTTGGGCGGGGCTGATGCAGGCGAGGGCGAATGCGAGCACCCCGGCCAGGGGTGCAAAGTATTTCATCAACATGAGGATCCTTCTCGGTAACGCGGGGTACCGCTGAAAAACGCTAATGATACGCATTTTTGTATATGGCCTGCAGACCTCCTGTTTCGCCGCTGCATGAAAGCTGTTTCGTTTGTGCTTGAGCGCACATTGCCACCTCTCCCCTTCAGCGCGTCATTGGTGGTAGCGTTGGCCTCTTCCGTTTGCGTAAACGGACCCCCTCAAACCCTTGCAAAGGAATGCGCACGCCCATGCCATTTACCAAGCTCTCCGCCGCGTCGTTGCTGCTGGCCAGCGTGGCCCTGTTCTCGATCCCGGCCCAGGCCAACTTGTCCCAGCAACAGTCCGCCGCCATCATCAAGGCCTACGACGGCAGCGACCCGGCCGACTTCAAGCAGTTCCTCGGCAAGCTGGCCGGCAGTGACCTGGCCAAGGTCGACAAGCTCGATGAAACCCTCAAGCTGTACCTGGCCGGCAAGCCGCTCACTGCCGAGCAGCAGGACGAAATCAACCGCCTGCTGGGCCTGTACACCCGCATCAAGTACGGCAAGGCCGCCACCCAGACCCTGCGCGAGCTGGTGGAGATCCCCACCTACCGCAAAGACGGCGTGGCGCAGCACGAGAACCCCGAGTTCCTCAAGATCGCCGACAAGATCAAGGCCCTGGCCGAGGGCTTCGGCCTGACGTTCCGCAACGTCGACAACCGCGTCTACGAGATCTCCCTCGGCGAGGGCAAGGAAGTCATCGGCATCCATGCCCACGCCGACGTGGTACCGGTCACCCCGGAAAACTGGAAGCTTGCCGACGGCACCAAGCTCGACCCGTTCAAGGTCACCCTGGTGGGCGACCGCATGTACGGCCGTGGCACCGAGGACGACAAGAACGGCATCGTCGTCGCGCTCTATGCGCTGAAAGTGGCCAAGGACGAGAAACTGCCGCTGGCGCGCCAGTTCAAGCTGCTGGTGGACACCACCGAAGAAACCACCGGCGACGCCATCCCCTACTACTTCGAGCGTAACGCCACGCCCGACTACAACCTGGCACTGGATGGCGGCTACCCAGTAGTGATCGCCGAGAAAGGCTACGGCACGGTCATGGCCACCTTCGCCAAGCGCGCCGGCAGCGGCAAAGGCGCCGAAGTGGTCAACCTCACCGGCGGCCTGGCCACCAACCAGATCCCCGGCAGCTCGGTGGCGACCCTGATCGGCGACAAGCCGGCCGACCTGGCCAAGGCCCTGAACAAGGCCGGCGCCGAGTACGTGAAGAAGCACGGTGGCGACTTCAGCATCGATGCCAAGGTCGCGGGCAAGCAGGTATTGCTGACCGTAACCGGCGTATCGGCGCACTCCTCCGAGCCCGAGTCGGGGGTCAACCCGGTGGCACGCATGCTCGACTTCCTCAATGGCCTGGGCAAGCAGGTGCCGCTCAAGCACAACCACATCACCGACGCCGCCCGCTATGCCGCCGACAACTGGGGCCTGGACTACCTGGGCAATAAACTCGGCGTAGGCTTCAAGGATGATTTCATGGGCCCGCTGACCACCTCGCTGACCTTCGTCGGCCTGGACGACAAGGCGCTGAAGCTGGCGGTGAACCTGCGGATCCCCAAAGGCAAGGCGCTGGCCACCCTCAAGTCCGAGATTTCCGGCAAGCTCGACCAATGGGTAGCCAAGAGCAAGACCCAGGTGGCCTTCGACTACAGCATGGACGAGCCGATGTACCGCAACCCGGAGGGCGAGTGGGTCAAGGCGCTGCTGGCCGTGGCCAGCGAGAACCTGGGCATGAAGCACGAGTTCGGCACCTCCGCCGGCGCCACCTCGGTACACGACCTGCCCAACGGCGTGCAGTTCGGCCTGGCCATGCCGGACGTGAAGTACACCGGGCACAACGACAACGAGTTCAAGACCGTGGAGCAGTTCATGCTCGATCTGCAGATCGTCAGCGAGATGGTGGCGCGGATCGGGCAGATGCCCAAGCTCTGAGGCTCGCGGCCTAGGGCCGCCCGGCGGCCCCATCTGACTTAACTAAAGAGCATCAGGCGCCTGCGGGCGCCTTTTTAATTGGGTCGAGGCGACCTTCGGATTTTTTGACGCCACTGTTTCGCCACCTACGAAATGTTTGGTAACCTCTGCGCCGGCCACCCAGACGGGTGACACGGTATGCGAACAGGGATGCGTTCGGCGAACGCCACAAAAGGATTTGCGATGGCAATGGTCTATTGCCGCGGCTGTGCCAGACAGCTGCACGAAACGGCACCTACCTGCCCCCAATGCGGTGCTCCACAGCACGCAACATCCTCCACGAAACCTGCCGGCGGCGAATCGCCGTGGATGGGTATCGTCTCCCTGATGCTTGGCATTCTGTGTTTCATGACCCTGTTCGATGATTCCGCCTGGGAGGATGAAACCCTCCTGGGGCTGGGCCTGTTCGCAAGCACCAGCCTGATCCTCGGCGTCATCAGCATCAACCAGAACAAACCCGGCAACGGCTTGGCGATCGCCGGCGTTGTCATGGCAGGCATCTCGCTGCTGTGCCTGGTCGGCCTGATATCCGCAAGCTAATCCAACTGTGAGGGAAAACAAATGAGCATGGTGTTCTGCCGTGGCTGCGCCAAACAGATCCATCAATCGGCCCTGAGCTGCCCAGGCTGCGGCGCACCCCAGGCTGCCACTGCCACCAACGGTGCCTTCGTGGGTACCGCCGAAGTGAGCAGCGGCACGCCCTACCTCGAAGTCTTGAAGAAGTACGCCGTATTCAAAGGCCGTGCACGCCGCAAGGAATACTGGATGTTCGTGCTGATCAACTTCCTGATCACAATCGCCGTCGGCTTCATCGACAACGCGCTTGGCACTACCCCGTTGCTGGGCCTGGTGTACAACCTGGCGATCCTGATCCCGAGCATCGCCGTGGGCGTGCGTCGCCTGCACGACAACGACCACAGTGGCTGGTGGCTACTGGTGCCGATCGTCAACCTGGTGTTCCTGATCCAGGACGGCACGCCCGGCAACAACCGTTTCGGCCCAAGCCCCAAGGGTCTGGTCTGAGCGCAGCCTGAGCGGGAATGATGAGGCGGCCTTCGGGCTAATGCTGATCAGTTAGTGCGCCATCGCATTGATTGGGGCCGCTCTGCGGCCCTTCGCGGGCAAGCCCGCTCCCACAGGATTGCGCATTTCTCAACATATGCGCCGTACCTGTGGGAGCGGGCTTGTCGGAGCGCCGAACCGCCGCGAAGGGCTGCGAAGCAGCCCCAAATGTGGCTTAACTGACTGGCATTAGCCTTAGGGCCGCCTTTTTTTCATGCACCTGCAACCATGACGTTTTTCAATCGCCTCGATGCCGTTTCCTGCATTGCCGTGCAGAGCGCCGTGCCGGATGCTTTATTTACTCCGACACCGTGCTTTTTCACCCACCGAGGCCCGTATGAAGAACGTCGAACAAATCCTCAAGACCAAATCCCAGCATCAGACCGTGTACACCATCGGCCCTGATGACTCGGTGCTGGATGCCTTGAAAATGCTGGCGGAAAAGAACGTCGGCGCATTGCCGGTGGTGGAGAACGACCAAGTGGTGGGGATCGTCAGCGAACGTGACTATGCCCGTAAGCTGGTGCTCAAGGGGCGCTCTTCGGCAGCGACGCCAGTGCGCGAGATCATGAGCTCACCGGTGGTCACCGTAGAGCCTAAGCAGAACCTCGAGTACTGCATGAACCTGATGACCAACCGCCATCTGCGTCACCTGCCGGTGGTGCACAACGGCGAGTTGCTGGGGTTGCTGTCGATCGGCGACCTGGTGAAGGAAACCATCGCCGAGCAGGCCAACCTGATCCTTCAGTTGGAGCAGTACATCCGCGGCGAATGACCCTCAGTGGTAGGCGCGCTCCAGCTCGTCCAGCTGATGGTCGAAGCTGCGCAGGCGCGCCGACCAGGTGTACACCAGTACTTCCAGGTCACGGTTGAGCACGGCGGTGTTGCCCCCCTCACGCACGGGCGCATCACACAGGTCCAGCTGATAGCGTTCACGGGCCATGGCGGTGGCGACACTGGACAGGTCACGGGCATTGGCCAGCCAATGGTGATGGTGGTCGTGGATTTCCCGGTCGAGTTCGCGGCACTGGCGCTTGAGGGCGTCGAGGCTCTGTTCCAGCGGCGTGCCCTTGAGCTCGCCCATCACCTCTTCGAAAGTGCGCCCGGAATGCCAGTAGCTGCCCCAGAAATAGCGGTCGAACACCGTTTCGACCCGGCGCAGGGCGACCTTGGTGTTCCAGATGGTCAGCAACGTTCGCCCCTGGGCCACTTCGCGTTTGTTCAGGTGCAGCTGCTGCCAGGCGATCCACGCCAGGCCGCACAGCGCCACCGCCGCGGTCACGGCGGCGGCGGCATACAGAAACTGCACGGCCTGGTTCATCTGCTGGGTGTGCCGGATGCCGTAGAAGTAGCCGCCGGTCAGGGTGCCCAGGATCGTCACGGAGCACCAGAAGCCTGGTGCGTAGGGATCTTTCATCGCGCCATCCCCTCTTGTTTTTCCTGAGCATAGCAACGCCCCGTTCACCCATCAGGTGCCGCTCGGCGCTTTATTTTCGGGGCCGGCGCAGGGCCTCGTTGAGTTGATCGAAGGGCACCGCCCAATCAGCGTCCTCTATGATGCTTTGCTTGAGAAAAGCCCGTTGCGATTCGCTCCAGAAGGGCGCATCCACCAGCTTGATCTCGTTTTTCAGTGGCGAATGCGAGGTGATGAACTGGTCGATGCTCTGAGCGTCGTCGGGCAAGCCCAGTTGCTTGAACAGGTCGGCGAATGGATGGGTCGGTGCTTCCATGGTTCCTCCTCGGGCCGGGCGGGCCGTCCACGACGCCGGCCCGGCGTGGGTTGCGAGCATCAGCTCAGTTCGCGCACTTCGGCGTGCGGCACCAGTTTCAGGTATTGCTCCATGCTCATGTGGATCAGGTGATCGTGGTCACCCGCCTCGAAATAGATATCACCCTGGCGGGTAAGCCTGCGGTCGAGCAGCATCGGAATATTGTAGGCATCGCCCAATGCTGGGACGGCACCGCGTTCGCAATCGCCGAACAGGCTCGGCAGGTTGCTCTCGCTGGTCAGTTGCCAGGCGCCGGTCATGCGCACCTCGGTCATGTCCAGGTGCCGGTTGGCCGGTAACACGGCCATGATGTAGTTGCCATGGCGGTCATCCAGCATCACCGATTTCGCGACCCGCTCGGCGGGTACGCTGGCCGTGCGCGCCGACTCGAGGCTGGTGGCCGAATGTGGGTGGGCAATGATGTCGTAGTCGCAGTTGGCCTGGTCCAGGCGCTGCTGAAGGGTCTTGGCCATACGCATGATGCACCTCCGGTTTCGCCCCCACCCACAAGTTTAGGCCGCGCACAGGTGGCCACGGCTAAACTTCAAGGACAAGCCCCAATGAGGTGACGACAGGTGATCGCTCACGGCTGGCGCGTGTTGCTGTTGCTGCTGATGCTCGGCCTGAGCCCAGGCGGCCAGGCAGCGCCCGGTGGCACGGTGTGGCTGCTCAGCGTCGACGACGCCATCGGCCCGGCCAGCGCGGACTACCTGCTACGTGGGCTGGACCAGGCCCAGGCACAAGGTGCACAGCTGGTGGTGATCCGCCTCGACACCCCTGGCGGGCTGGACAGCGCCATGCGCCAGATCATCAAGGCCATCCTGGCCAGCCCCGTGCCGGTGGCCACCTACGTCGCCCCCGGCGGTGCCCGCGCGGCCAGCGCCGGCACCTATATCCTCTATGCCAGCCATGTGGCGGCCATGGCGCCCGGGACCAACCTGGGTGCCGCCACACCGGTGCAGATAGGTTCGCCCGGCACACCCGAGAAGGATGCCGACAAACAACAGGACACCCTCGCCCGCAAGCAGGTCAACGACGCGGCAGCCTATATCCGCGGCCTGGCCGAGCTGCGCGGGCGCAACGCCGACTGGGCAGAGAAAGCGGTACGCGAGGCGGTGAGCCTGCCAGCCAGCGAAGCCTTGCGCCTGAAAGTGATCGACCGGGTCGCCAACGACCTGCCCGAGTTATTGCGCCAGCTCGACGGGCAGAACCTGGTCGCCGCAGGCCAGCCCGTGCAATTGCGCACCGCCGACGCGACCGTGGTCGAGCACTTGCCGGACTGGCGCACGCGCCTGCTGGCGGTGATCACCAACCCCAGCGTGGCGCTGATCCTGATCATGATCGGGGTGTACGGCCTGCTGTTCGAGTTCATGAACCCCGGCACCGCCGCCGGTGGCGTGATTGGCGGTATCTGCCTGCTGTTGGCGCTGTATGCCCTGCAACTGCTGCCGGTGAGCCACGCCGGGGTCGCACTGATCCTGCTGGGGATGGCGTTCATGATCGCCGAGGCGTTCCTGCCCAGCTTTGGCGTGGTCGGTTTCGGCGGCATCGTCGCGTTCATCGTCGGCGCGCTGATCCTGATGGACACCGACGCGCCAGGCTTTGGCATCCCGCTGGCGCTGATCGTCAGCCTGGCGGTGCTTTCGGCTCTGCTGCTGGGCGGTGTGCTGGGCATGGCGGTCAAGGCACGACGCAGGGCCCTGGTCAGTGGTGACGCCGGGCTGGTGGGCAGCCTGGTCACGGTGACCTTCGTGCACGCCGACAACCCGTTTCGTGGCTCGGTACAGGCTCAAGGTGAGCAATGGCAGGCGCAGTGCGCCACGCCGCTGCAGCCCGGCCAGCATGTGCGGGTGACCGCACGCAACGGCGTGATGCTGGAGGTCAGCGCCACCGCGCCATCAGCGCTAGGAGAGTGAAGATGTTCATGCAATTCGGTTTCGGCACCCTGCTCGTGCTGGTGGTGCTCCTGCTACTGTCGGCGCTGCGCATCCTGCGTGAATACGAACGCGGTGTGGTGTTCCAGCTCGGGCGCTTCTGGCAGGTCAAGGGCCCGGGGCTGATCATCCTGATCCCGGGCATCCAGCAGATGGTTCGCGTCGACTTGCGCACCGTGGTGCTGGATGTACCGCCGCAGGATGTGATCACCCGCGACAACGTTTCGGTCAAGGTCAACGCGGTGCTGTACTTTCGCGTGCTCGACCCGCAGAAGGCGATCATCCAGGTCGAGGACTTCCTCGCCGCCACCAGCCAGCTGGCCCAGACCACCCTGCGCGCGGTGCTCGGCAAGCATGAGCTGGACGAGCTGCTGGCCGAGCGCGAACAGCTCAACGGCGATATTCGTGAGGTACTCGACGCGCAGACCGACGCCTGGGGCATCAAGGTGGCCAACGTCGAAATCAAGCATGTCGACCTGAACGAATCGATGATCCGCGCCATCGCCCGCCAGGCCGAAGCCGAGCGCGAGCGGCGGGCCAAGGTGATTCACGCCGAAGGCGAGTTGCAGGCCTCGGAGAAACTGATGCAGGCAGCGCAGATGCTGAGCAAGGAGCCAGGGGCGATGCAGCTGCGCTACATGCAGACCCTGGGCTCGATTGCCGGCGACAAGAGTTCGACCATCGTGTTCCCGCTGCCGGTGGACCTGCTCAAGGGCTTGGTCGACAAACAGCGCTGACGGGGTGTAGGCGCTGGCTTGCCAGCGAAAGAGGCTGCGCAGCAGCCCCCATCATCCAGTCAGATCGGCGCACGACGCAGCGTGGCGAGGAAGGTCGCGGCGCCGATGAACAGCCCGGCGAAGGTACGGTTCAGGCGTTTCTGCTGCTTCGGCGTGCGCAGCAGGCGCAGTACCTTCGACGCCAACCCGGTGTAGCCCGCCATCACCAGCATGTCGACGCTGATCATGGTCACGGTGATTGCCACGTACTGCGCCAGCAGCGGCTCATGCGGGTTGATGAACTGCGGCAGCACCGCCAGCATGAACACCAGCGCCTTGGGGTTGCTGACGTTGACCAGGAAGCCGCGGAACACCAGGCTCAGCGGCTTGCCGATCGGCCGCACGCTGGACTCGTCGCTCATGTCCATGGGCAGCGCGCGCCATTGCTTGTAGGCGAGGTAGACCAGGTAGGCGACGCCGAACCACTTGATGGCCTGGAAGGCGGTGGCCGAGGCGGCGAGAATGGCGCCGACACCGGCGGCGATGATGGCGATCTGCACGATCAGGCCCAGCTGCAGCCCCAGGGCGTTCCAGTAACCGCGCCAGAAACCGTACTGCAGCCCGCTGGACATCGAGGCGATGGCCCCGGCACCCGGCGACAGGCTGATCACCCAGCACGCGGCAAAGAAGGCCAACCACGTTTCCATCGACATCGCACACCTCATCCGAACGTTTGTTGCAAAACGTTAAGCTACGGTGTTGGCGAAAAAATAACCAGAACTATCTGCGCCTTTCTAGCAGGCCCTCATCGCCGGCAAGCCGGCTCCCACAGAGATCGAGCTCGGGATGAAACCTGTGGGAGCCGGCTTGCCGGCGATGAGGCCCTGACAGCCAACGCAAGGCTATGCAGTCAGTCGCCTTCGATGGACTCAGCCTTGGCCGTCACGGGGACTTCCGCCCCGCGCCAGCGCCGCACCGCCTTCTGGAAGAACTGGCTGTTGGGCACCTGCACCAGCGCCCCGCCGGCCTCTGGTGTTTCCATCAAGGTGGTGTACAGCAGGTTGATGGCGATCACCCGGCCCTTCACCCCCGGTTTGTCGGTGGTGTCGACCAGCTCGACCACATCGCCGATGCGAAACGGCCCCACGGTGAAGATCAGCACCGCGCACAGCAGGTTGGACAGCACGCTCCAGATGGCGAAGAACGCCACCGCCGCCACCGCGACGAAGCCTGACAGCGCCGTCCACAACACCGTGGCCGAGACGCCCAGACGCTCCAGTACGAACAGCAATGCACTGCCCATGATCAGCCAGCGCAGGGCGCCGCGCACCGGCATCATCAGCTCGTGGGGCAGCGGGTAGCGGTCACCCAGGCTCCTGAGGCCGCGGGCGATCATGCGTTGCAGCACGAACGCCGCGATCAGGATCAACAGGATCTGCAGCCCCAGCCAGAACGTGTCCATCCATTGCCCCGGCAGCAGCGAACGCAGCTCCTCCATCAGGACAGCGCCTCGAGCTCGGCCTGCATATTTTCCAGCAGTTCCAACGCTTCCATCCAGGCCTCTTCCAGTTCGCCTTCGCGTTGCTTGAGCTTGGTCTGGCGGGCCAGCAGGTCGCGCAGCTCATCCTTGCGCGCCGCTTCGTACACACCGCTGTCACCCAGGACGGCTTCGACGTGCGCCAGGTCCTTGTGCAACTGGTTGAGCTCAGTCTCCAGCTTGTCGGCGGCCTTCTTGTGCGGTGCCAGCTGCTGGCGCAGGGCGGCGGCCGCCTGGCGCTGGGCCTTCTTGTCGGTCTTGTCCGGGTTCACCGGCGCGTTACTGGCTGGCGCGTTGCGCTGGCGGTACTCCACCAGCCAGCGGCTGTAGTCGTCCAGGTCGCCGTCAAAGGTGTCGACCTTGCCGTCGGCCACCAGCAGGAAGTCGTCGGTGGTGCTCTTGAGCAGGTGACGGTCGTGGGAGACAACCACCACGGCACCTGCGAACTCCTGCAAGGCCATGGTCAGGGCCAGGCGCATCTCGAGGTCGAGGTGGTTGGTGGGTTCGTCGAGCAGCAACAGGTTGGGCCGCTCCCAGGCAATCAGCGCCAGGGCCAGGCGCGCCTTTTCACCACCGGAGAAGTTGACCACCGGCTCGTCGACACGGTCGCCGTGGAAGTCGAAGCCACCGAGGAAGTCGCGCAGGGTCTGCTCGCGCTCGGTCGGGGCGATGCGTTGCAGGTGCAGCAGCGGGCTGGCCTTGTCGTCCAGCGAATCGAGCTGGTGCTGGGCGAAGTAGCCGACGGCGAGGTTCTCGCCACGCACCAGGCGCCCGGACAAGGGCTGCAGTTCACCGGCAAGGTTCTTGATCAGCGTCGACTTGCCCGCACCGTTGGGGCCAAGCAAACCGATGCGCGCGCCCGGCACCAGTTGCAGCTTGACCTTCTCGAGGATGGCCTTGTCGCCGTAACCCAGGTGGGCTTCGGAAAGGTCGAGCAACGGGCTTGAGATCTTCTCCGACTCGCGGAAGACGAAGTCGAACGGCGAATCGACATGCGCCGCGGTCAGCTCCTCCATGCGCTCCAGGGCCTTGATCCGGCTCTGCGCCTGGCGGGCCTTGGTGGCCTGGGCCTTGAAGCGGGCGATGTACTTTTCCATGTGCGCGCGCTGCGCCTGCTGCTTCTCGTACGCCTGCTGCTGTTGCGCCAGGCGCTCGGCGCGGGTGCGCTCGAAGGCGCTGTAGCCGCCCTTGTAGAGGTTGAGCTTGCGCTGCTCGACATGCAGCACATGGTCGACCACGGCGTCGAGGAAGTCGCGGTCGTGGGAGATCAGCAGCAGCGTGCCCGGGTAGCCCTTGAGCCAGTCTTCCAGCCAGAGGATGGCGTCGAGGTCGAGGTGGTTGGTGGGTTCGTCGAGCAGCAGCAGGTCGGAGGGGCACATCAGTGCCTGGGCCAGGTTCAGGCGCATCCGCCAGCCACCGGAGAAGTCACCGACGCGGCGGTCCATCTGCTCGTTGCTGAAACCAAGGCCGGCCAGCAGCTTGCGCGCGCGGGCGTCGGCGGTGTAGCCGTCGGCGCTGTCCAGCTCACTGTGCAGGCGCGCCAGTGCGGTGCCGTCGTGCGCCGCTTCGGCCGCCGCCAGCTCGGCCTGGACCTTGCGCAGACGGGCGTCGCCGTCGAGCACATAGTCCACGGCAATGCGGTCGAGCGTGTCGACCTCCTGGCGCATGTGGGCGATGCGCCAGTCGCCGGGCAGCTGGCAGTCGCCGCCGTCGGGCGTCAACTCGCCGCGCAGCAGGGCGAACAGGCTGGATTTGCCGGCGCCGTTGGCACCGATCAGGCCGGCCTTGTGACCGGCGTGCAGGGTCATCTCGGCGCCTTCTAGCAGGCGCTGTGGACCACGCTGTAAAGTGAGGTTCGATAGTCTGATCATGATGGTCGCGGAGTCTACCAGCTTCCCCGATCACTGGCGCGAGCGAAACCATGCACACCGACCTGTGGAATCATGCCCTGGCCCTGTATGCCCGGCCGGGGGTCGAAACGGCCTGCCTCACCCTTCAAGCGCTGGGCGGCGATGTCTGCCTGCTGCTCTGCGGCACCTGGCTGCAGGCCCGCAGGGTGGCCCCCGACGCGCAACGCATTGCGGCGTTGCAGTTGAGTGCCGAGCCCTGGCAGCGAGACGTGGTGAAACCGCTGCGCGCACTTCGCCAACAGTGGCGCGAGCAGGCGCTGGCCGACCCGCAGCTGGCGGTGCTGCGCGAACAAGTGAAGAGGTTGGAACTGCAAGCCGAGCGCACCTTGCTGGAGCGCCTGGAATCGCTTGCGCGCACCTGGCCCGCCGGAGCGGGCGCTGGCGAAGACTGGCTGGCCCGGCTGGTGCCGGACCAGGCCCAAGGCCACGACGCGCTGCATCAGCTGCGCGCCGCGGCCCGACAGCTTCAGGAGGCCGAGGACGGCGCCTGAGCCGGGGTGCTGGCAGGGGCTGCTGCCGGGGTAGCCGGGCTGGCAGCCGGTGCCGGTGCGGCGCTGGAGGCTGGAGCGGCCGGTTTGCTGGCGACAGGTTTTGCAGCGGCGGGCTTGGCGGCCGGTTTGGTCGCTGCTGGTTTGGCGGGTGCCTTGGCGGCGACCGGCTTGGCCGCAGCGGGCTTGGCGGGTGCTTTGGCTGCGGCCGGTTTAGCGGCAGCAGGCTTGGCCGGGGCTTTGGCGGCAACCGGTTTAGCGGCAGCGGGCTTGGCCGGGGCTTTGGCGGCAGCCGATTTAGCGGCAGCGGGCTTGGCCGGGGCTTTGGCGGCAGCCGGTTTAGCGGCAGCAGGCTTGGCCGGGGCTTTGGCGGCAGGTTTGGCTGCAGCGGTTTTGGCCGGAGCTTTAGCGGCAGCAGGCTTGGCGGCGGCCTTGGCAGCTACCGGTTTAGCCGCTGGCTTGGCGGCAGGTTTAGCGGCAGCGGTTTTGGGCGGGGCTTTAGCCGCAACTGGCTTGGCGGCGGCTTTCACGGCAGGCTTGGCCGGGGCCTTGGCAGCCACTGGCTTGGCGGCGGCTGGTTTGGCAGCTGCGGTTTTGGCAGCCGGTTTGGCCGGGGCTTTGGTGGCAGGCTTGGCCGCGACTTTCGGTGCGGTGGTGCGCGAGTCGAGCGCCTTGGCGGCAGCTTCGCGTACCTTGCCGACACCCTGGGCCAGCTTCAGGCTTTCCTGGGCATCGCGCTTGAGCTGCTGGATGTAGGTGCGGGTCTGGGTCTGACGATCCTTGAGCGAATCGAGCAAGTCTTCCAGTTCGCCGGCGGCCTTCTTTGCCTTGCCTTGTGCCTTGGCTTTACCGGCCTTGGCCGCGTCCTGCAACTTCAGGCGAGCGTTGTGCAGTTTTTCCTGGGCCTTGCCACGTTGTTTTTCCAACTTGGCCAACAGTTTCTCGGCATCCGCCATCGCTTGGGAGCAGGCATCTTCCAAATGTTCGAGCAGGCTACCGGAAAGTTGCTGGAGCAGGTGCAAAGGCGTACTGACTGGCTTCTTTTTAGCCGACATGGCTTACCTCCTGGCTGACGAGAGTGCGGCTCATACTATGCTTCTGCTGCTACCGCCGCTAGGGCATGTTGACAGTATCAGTAGCGCCGCGTTGCATGCCTGGGCAAAGTTGTTGTCTTGCAGCAGGAAACAAGTGTAGATGCCGTTTAATGTATTGCGCAGATTTACAAATCATTCGCCAACAAGGCTGGCATACTTCGCGCTTATTGCAGCTGGAGTCGCGCATGCCACGTTACCTGATCCTCGGCCTGTGCCTGGTCGCCCCCTTGGCGCTGGCATCCCCTGAACCCGTTTCCGACAACGACCTGGCCTACAGCATCGGCGCCAGCCTGGGTGAGCGCCTGCGCCAGGAAGTCCCCGGCCTGCAGCTCGACGCGCTGGTCGATGGCCTGCGCCAGGCCTATCAGGGCCAACCGCCACGGATCGCCAAGTCGCAGATGCAAGCCATCCTTGCGCAGCACGACGCGCAAGCCAGCGCCGCCGCTGAACAGGCCCAGGTGGACCAACTGCTGAGCGCCGAAAAACGCTTCATGGCGGGTGAACGGGCCAAGGCCGGTGTGCACGAACTGCCCGAGGGTGTGCTCTACAGCGAGCTGGCCAGCGGCACTGGCGCGCAACCCAAGGCCAGCGGCAGTGTGCAGGTGCGTTATGTGGGGAAGTTGCCGGATGGCACGGTGTTCGACCAGAGCCAGCAACCGCAATGGTTCAAGCTGGATTCGGTGATCGAAGGCTGGCAGGTGGCACTGCCGAGGATGAAGGCCGGGTCGAAATGGCGGCTGGTGATCCCTTCGGCGCAGGCATACGGCGCCGAAGGTGCGGGCGACCTGATCGCGCCCTACACCCCCCTGGTGTTCGAGATCGAACTGCTGGCCGTGGCCGACTGAGTCAGGCCTGCACCGCGTCCTCTTCCTTGTGCGCGTTGTGCAGCACTTCGATCAGGCAGTCTTCCAGTTCGAAGCGCTCATGCAGCAAGCTGCCAAGCTTGCCCAGCTTCTCGGCGAAGCGCTCGGTGTCCTTGCACTCGCCCTTCTCGCAGTGGTCATTGAAGGCCAGCGCGATCTGGGTGCTTTCATCGATGCGAGGATTGATCTGCGTGGCCAGTTCCAAGCCACGGGTGTCGCCAAAGGCCTTGGCTTCGCTGACCAGCTGCTCGCTGACTTCGAAGTGCCAGGCCGACACATAGTCGACCAACACCGCACAGAAATCCCGGTTCTGCTCCTTGTCGGCAAAGGCCGGCTTGGCATCGCGCAGAGCGCGGAAGGCTTGCACCAGCTCCTGGCGCTCCTCCAGCCAACGATCGATCAGCTTATGAACACCGCCCCAGCGTTCCTGGGCGTTCTGGCAACTATCGAGCATGGCGATCTCTTCCCTTCTGGGTAGATGCCGCTGCACCTCGCGCCACAAGCCCGTGGCACAAAGGTGACATCAGCAGGACGGCATCGAACAGTTGTATGTTGAGTATGTGTGCTGGGAGATTATTCCCGTGCGCCGTGCCCTTCAAGGTACGCAGCGCACAAAGTTCATACAAGTGTTTAATCCCTTTCCTACTCACCACTGGTCGAACAAACCGTTGCGCATTGTCTTGGGTCAATCCCACGCCCGCTGGCGCAAGCGATTGGCCGTCAGCCACGACAATGGCAACGCGGCGAGCAGCAGGAAGGCCAGCAGACTCCACTCAGGCAGCGTGAGGTCAAGGAAGCTCCAACTGATGGACACGCAGTCCGGGGTCCCCATCAGCAACGCCCTGGCGAGCTCACCCAGCGGTTGATCAATGAGCTGAGCCAGCGGTAGGTGACATCCCTCGAGCAGTTGTGGGTCTGCCTGCAACCAGACATGCCGCCCGGCCAGCAGCGCGCCCCCAACAGCGCACCCCAGCGCCAGCCAGCCATAACTGCGTTGGCCGCGGGTGCCGGGCCGGTGAATGAGCGCTGCCAGGCAGACCAGTGCATACAGCCCCAGCATCAGGCGCTGACTGAAGCACAAGGCGCAGGGCACCAGGCCGACTACCGACTCCAGGCGCAACGATGCGACCAGCACCGTGATCGAGACCAGCAAGGCCGGGAGAAAAAAGCTGCGCAAGCAGGCCAACGACATGGGCGATGGAAGTCCGCGAAGGAAAATGGGCTTGAAACGGTAGAGGAAACACGCGCGTTGTATCAAGGCGATACAGCGGGGAGACGTCGCTGTTTGGCAGTGAATCATTGCTGAAGCGAGTAGGAGTAATCCGATGAAGCCCGCCGAAAAATCGGCTTTCCGCAAAAACTGCTGAGGAGCCCCCTCAAGCTCGCGCCTCCGGCGAGCCTGAGGGGGTAAGCATCAGGCCCGCACCGCCTCTGGCAACGGCAAAGCTAGCAGACGCTCATCCAGCAACCCCAGGCCTTCCTGGAACAACTGATTGCTGCGCTCGGTCTCACCCAGCCCGGCCAGCAGGCGCGCAAGCTCCGCGCAGGCTTCCGGGTTGCGTTGCAGGTTCAGGCTGCTCTCCAGGTAGTCACGGGCCTTGCCCCACAGGCGATTCTGCAGGCTCAAGCGGCCGAGCGTGAGCAGCAGGCTCGGGTCTTGCGGGTGGTCCTTCAACCAGCCTTCGGCGGTTTGCAGCTGGCGCACCGGATCGTCGCCGCGTACCAGGCCATACAACCGTGCCAGGTGGCTTTCGTATTCGCGCTTGAGGGCGGCGCGCAGCACCTGTTCAGCCTCGCCCTGGGCACCCACCTGGCGCAACTGTTCGGCATAGGCCAACACTAGCCGCGGTTCCTGACGCTGGGCCGCGGTGAGCTGCTGCCAGGCACGTTCGAGCGCCTGGCGTGCGGTCTGCTGGTCTTCTCCACGGGTTGCCGCCAGGCCCAGGTTCTGGCCCCAGGCACGCTGTTCAAGTTCGGCCAGCTCGGAGGCTGGCAGCACCTTGTGCTTGCGCAGGTCAGGCAGCAACCGGATCAGTGCCGGCCAGTCACCACGCTCGAGGTGCAGGCGCTGCAACAGGCGCAGTACCTGAGCGTTGTGCGGATGACGCGCCTGCATGGCTTGCAGTGCGTCGAGGGCACCGTCGCTCTCACCGCGGTCCATCTGCAATTGGGCATGGGTGAGGGCGATGGCCAGTTCAGCCTGTGGTTGGCGCTCCAGTGCCCGCTCGAGCAAGTTGTCACGCTCTTCCACACGGCCCTGCTCGTTGGCGGCACGGGCGGCACCCAGGTAGTACAGCAAGGGCTGACGCTCGGCCTCGGCGGCGCGCTGCAAGTGCCGCTGGGCACTGCTCCAGCGGCCTTCGGCCAGGTCCAGTTGCCCCTGTTCGACCGCAATGCGGGTACGCCGGCTGCGGTTGCGCCGCGACCAAGGGTTGACCACCCCGGTGGAGGTGAGCACCAGCCCGACCAGATAGCGCAGCACCAGCAGCAACAGCACGATGCCGACCAACGCCCCCAGTGCCGCCCACAGCCCTGACTGGTAGCGGAAGCCGCCATAGGCGATCAGCACATAGCCGCTGTGCTTGGCGATGGCGATGCCCAGCGCTGCGGCAACCACGATCGCCAGCACCGCCAGCAGGTAGGTGCGCTTCATGGTTTGGCCCCCTCGGCTTCGGCCGGCAGGTGGCGACGCTGGATATAAGCCTGCACCGCAGCCAGGCTTTCGGAGAGGTCGGGGGTGACCACCGACACGGGCTGCTCGGCCAGCTGGTTGAGGCTGTCGAGCATCGCCTTGCTTTGCGCGTTGTCTGGGTTGAAGTTGGCCAGCAGGACGCTGCGGGCATCGTCCAGCGCCTGGGCGTAGACCTTGGCCTCTCCGTTGAGCGCGGCCCACTGGGCCTGCTCGATGGTCAGGCTCAGGGCCAGGCGCAGCTGGTTGAGCGACTGCCCGGAGAGCAGCGGGCGCACATTGTCGTCGGCGTCGAACTCGATCTGGAAGTACTTGGATATCTCGGCCCACCACTGCGACCAGCGGCTGGCGCCGTCGCCATCGGCGGTGAGCGCGCCCATGGCGTCGGCCTTGCTGTCGAACTCCGGCGACTGGGCGCTGAGCTGCTGGACCTGCTCGCGCTGGGCGGCGAGCTTGAGGAACAGCCCGGTGCGATCCGGCTGCTGGGTGCTGTCCAGGGTGGCCAGGCTGCGTGCCAGTTGCTCGCGGGCGGCGAAGGCGCCTGGGTCGCTCTGCTCACGGAGGATTTCGTCGGCACCTTGCACCAGGGCCTTGGCGCTGGTGATGTCCTGCAACGCCGACAGGCGCAGGGTGGCCAGGCGCAGCAAATGCTCGGCCTCGGCCAGGCGCCACTCCTTGCGACTTTCACCCAGTGCGGTTTCCAGGCGCTGGTTCAAGCGCTGCTGGTCGCCCTGCAGTTGCGCCACCAGGCGGCGACGGTCTTCCAGCTCGCTGGCGGCGGGCAGGCTGGCCAATTGTGCGGTGAGCTGCTGCTCACGTTGTTGCAGGGCGTCGGCGCGCTGGTTGAGGGCTTGCAGGTGCTCGCCCTGCCCCTGCTCGCTGCCTTGCAGTTGACGAACCTGCCAGGCGCCCCAGCCACCGATGGCAACGCCCGCGGCGCCCAGCAGCAGGGCCAGCAACGCTACGCCATTGCCAGAGCGTCGGGCGGGTGTGGACGAGGTTTGCGACGCTTCTGGCGCCGAGGTCTGTTCAGCGTTGGGCAAGACTGTTTCGCTCACGTATCCATCCTTTGCATGGTGGCGCATCGCTCAAGCTTAGCGCCTCAAGGGGCAGGTGCAGCGGTGTGCTGCACGGCTGCCAGCAATGCCGCGGCGCTGGCGCCACGGCAATCCACAATTCTTCGAGCACCCAGCGCACGGGCCTGTTCGGCCACGCGGGGGCTGGGTACGAACAACGGCAGGCCCGCCAGCCTCGGCCAATCCGCCCCGGCCAGCCGATGCAGGTGTTCAAGCCCCTGCCCACTGCTGACCACCAGGCCGTTGAGGCGTTCCCCATCGACGCAGTGCGCCAAGGTACCCAGCGGGTACTCCGGCAGGCAGCGGCGATACAGTTCCAGATAATCGACACTAGCACCTTGCTCTGCAAGACGCTCGGCCAGCAGTTCGCGACCTCCCACACCACGGACGATCAGGACGCGCGGCGTAGGAAGAGCGATAGCTTTGCGTAGGGCAGGCAGGCCGAGCAAGGCCTCACTGTCATCGCCAGCTGTAGGGTATGTCACCAACAGCCCGCGATCCTGAAGGACCCGCGCGGTCGCCTCGCCTACCGTGAACCAGCCGGTGCCCGGCGGCTCGATACCCGCCTGCTCGAGCCGTTCCAGCAGCAGTCGTGCAGCCGGTTTGCTGACCACGATGATCGCCCTGGCCTGGCCGATGTCGCGCAGGCACTGTTGCTGCGCGGGGCTCGGCGCGAGCGCTTCGATGGCCAGCAACGGCAGGCTGGCGCTGGCGATGCCCGCCTCGGCCAGCGACAGCGCCAGTGCCGCACAGTCCTCTTCGGGCCGGGTCAGCAGCAGGCGCCAAGGGCTCACGGGTGGCCGGCCTCGCCGTAGACTTCCTTGAGAATCGCCTCGGCGCCCTGGCCGAGCAGGTCTTCGGCGACCTGCACCCCCAGCGCCTCGGCACTGGCACGCGGGGCGCGCGCATCGGCCACCAGCAGGGTGCCGCCGGAAGGCTGGCCGACCAGGCCGCGCAGCCACAGCTGCTCGCCTTCAAGCACCGCGTAGCAGGCGATCGGCACCTGGCAGCCACCATTCAGGCGCTTGTTCAAGGCGCGCTCGGCGACCACCCGGTCGGCGGTATCGGCATGGTGCAGGGGGGCCAGCAAGGCGTGGATTTCATGATCGGCGCTGCGGCACTCGATGCCCACCGCACCCTGGCCGCCCGCCGGTAGGCTGTCGTCGACGCTGATGGTATCGGTGATGCGGTCCTCGAAGCCCAGGCGGATCAGGCCGGCGGCAGCGAGGATGATGGCGTCGTATTCGCCGGCATCGAGCTTGGCCAGGCGCGTGTTGACGTTGCCGCGCAGGAAGCGGATTTGCAGGTCGGGGCGACGCGCCAGCAACTGGGCCTGGCGGCGCAGGCTGGAGGTGCCGACGATGCTGCCGGCCGGCAACGCCTCGAGGCTTTTGAAGGTGTTGGAGACAAAGGCGTCGCGCGGGTCTTCGCGCTCGCAGATGCAGTACAGGCCCAGGCCCTCGGGGAAGTCCATGGGCACGTCCTTCATCGAATGCACGGCGATGTCGGCTTCGTTGTCGAGCAGTGCGGTTTCCAGCTCCTTGACGAACAGGCCCTTGCCGCCGATTTTCGCCAAGGGTGCGTCGAGCAGCTTGTCGCCACGGCTGACCATTGGCACCAGGGTGACCAGCAGGCCTGGGTGAGCCTGCTCCAGGCGGGCTTTTACATACTCGGCCTGCCACAGGGCCAAGGCACTTTTACGGGTGGCAATGCGGATTTCGCGAGTGGACATGGAACGCCCCGAACCAGAGAAATGCTGCCGATCATAACAGCTCCTCCCATGGTTCCCGCAGATTCAGATCAGGATTGCGTAGCGCCCCTACGCGGGTAAACCCGCTCCCACAGGGTAGATCGCCAGCCCGTGGGAGCGGGTTTACCCGCGAAAGCGTCAGTGCAATGACTGCATCATCTTGCGCACGCCGGCCACATGGCGCCGGCTCACGGTCAGCGCATCGCCGTCGAGGCCCTTGAGATAGAGCTGGAAATGCCCCAACGGCGTGCGTTGCAGCTTCTCGATACGCTCGCGGGCGACCAGGGCATTGCGGTGAATCCGCACGAAACGTTCGCCGAACTCGTCCTCCAGTGCCTTGAGCGGCTCGTCGAGCAGCACCTCGCCGGCCTCGTGGCGCAAGGTGACGTACTTGTGGTCGGCGATGAAGTAGATCACTTGCGGCAGAGGGATCAACTCGATGCCCTTACGGGTCCGCGCACTGATATGGCTGCGCGGGCCACCACCTTCCGTGCCTGGCCTGGTCAAGGCTGCCAGCTGTGCGCGGTTGGGTTTTTCGGCCTTGCGCAGGGCATCGCGCAGGGCCTGGGGTTGAATGGGTTTGGTCACGTGGCTGAGGGTGCTGTCTTTGAAGGCCTCGGGGCCGTATTCGTCATCACCGGTGCAGAACACCACCGCCGGCGGCGCCTCGCGCTCGCACAGCCTGGCGGCGACCTGCAGGCCATCGAGGCCCGGCATGCCAATATCCAGCAGCACCACATCGGGCTTGAGGCTCTCGATCAGTGCCAGGGCCTCCTCGCCGTTGGTGGCGCTGGGCTCCATCACGGTGTAGCCCTCCAGCTCGCCGAGCAGCCGGCTCAGGCGTTCGCGGGCTTGGGGTTCGTCATCAACGATCAGGACATTCATAATTGCGCTGGATTCCTGAGTGAGTCTCGCACGGGTATAGCGTAGACAGGTGTGGGGTGACTGGTAAGCGGTCACGCTACAGACCGGTGCGAAGGCCAAAGATTCACTGGCCTGGCAGATTCACCGCCAGTCCTTTGTCCAACTGTAGACGGTCCGTGGAACACTGCCGTTCAATCGTTGAATATGCCGTGCGCCCCTTCTATCAGAGGATTCTGTCGACCAGCGCCCCTGCGTCGGCACGCGCAACCCTGCTATGATCGCGGCACTTTTTTCCGTTCACGCCTTCAACGAGTGAATCCATGAGCACCGACAAGACCAATCAGTCCTGGGGCGGCCGCTTCAGTGAGCCCGTCGACGCCTTCGTCGCCCGTTTCACCGCCTCGGTCGATTTCGACAAGCGCCTGTACCGCCACGACATCATGGGTTCGATCGCCCACGCCACCATGCTGGCGCAGGTCGGCGTGCTCACCACCGTCGAACGCGACGCGATCATCGATGGCCTGAAAACCATCCAGGGCGAAATCGAGGCCGGCAGCTTCGACTGGCGCGTCGACCTGGAAGACGTGCACATGAACATCGAGGCGCGCCTGACCGACCGCATCGGCATCACCGGTAAGAAGCTGCACACCGGCCGCAGCCGCAACGACCAGGTGGCCACCGATATCCGCCTGTGGCTGCGCGATGAGATCGACCTCATTCTTGCCGAGATCACCCGCCTGCAACAGGGCCTGCTGGAGCAGGCCGAGCGCGAAGCCGAGACCATCATGCCCGGCTTCACCCACCTGCAGACCGCACAACCAGTGACCTTCGGCCACCACCTGCTGGCCTGGTTCGAAATGCTCAGCCGTGACTACGAACGCCTGGTCGATTGCCGCAAGCGCGCCAACCGCATGCCGCTGGGCAGCGCCGCGCTGGCCGGCACCACCTACCCGATCGACCGCGAACTGACCTGCAAGCTGCTGGGCTTCGAAGCCGTGGCCGGCAACTCGCTGGACGGCGTGTCGGACCGTGACTTCGCCATCGAATTCTGCGCTGCCGCCAGCATCGCCATGATGCACCTGTCGCGGTTCTCCGAAGAGCTGGTGCTGTGGACCAGCGCCCAGTTCCAGTTCATCGACCTGCCCGATCGCTTCTGCACCGGCAGCTCGATCATGCCGCAGAAGAAGAACCCGGACGTACCGGAACTGGTACGTGGCAAGAGTGGCCGCGTGTTCGGCGCCCTGACCGGCCTGCTGACCCTGATGAAAGGCCAACCGCTGGCCTACAACAAGGACAACCAGGAAGATAAAGAGCCGTTGTTCGACGCCGCCGACACCCTGCGCGACTCGCTGCGTGCCTTTGCCGACATGATCCCGGCGATCAAGCCCAAGCACGCGATCATGCGTGAAGCGGCCCTGCGCGGCTTCTCCACCGCCACCGACCTCGCCGACTACCTGGTGCGCCGTGGCCTGCCGTTCCGCGATTGCCACGAAATCGTTGGCCACGCGGTGAAGTACGGGGTGGACACTGGCAAGGACCTGGCCGAGATGAGCCTGGACGAGCTGCGCCAGTTCAGCGACCAGATCGAGCAGGACGTGTTCGCCGTGCTGACTCTGGAAGGCTCGGTCAACGCCCGTAACCACATCGGCGGTACGGCGCCTGCGCAGGTGCGTGCGGCCGTGGTGCGCGGCAAGGAACTGCTGGCTTCGCGCTAAGCAGCAACGCGAGGGCTTCGCCCTCGTTCGCGGGTAAATCGCGGCGGCGAACCGCCGCTCCCACAGGTGCAGCGCTGCTCTGGCGTCTGCGCAATCCCTGTGGGAGCAACTGCCTGGCACAGATCTTCTGTAGGAGCGGCCTTGTGTCGCGAAAGGGGTGCGCAGCGCCCCCAGGTTCTCGAGTACGCCCAAGATCGCCGGGGCTGCTATGCAGCCCTTTCGCGACACAAGGCCGCTCCTACAGATACCGCGCAAGATGTGGGAGCCGGCTTGCCGGCGAATGGGCTGCACAGCACAGCCCCTTCTCCAGATTCAACGCTTACCGCTTTTCACCATCTCAATGAACGCCGGCATCGCCGCGTCCTTGTCCGCCACGATCTTCGCCATGTGCGGGTTGTCCCCCAGCAGCTGCAGCAACGCCTTCGCCTGCGGGAAGTCCTCCAGGAAGTCGATGTTCAGCACCTTCTTGCCCACCGCGCAGGCCAGGTCCACCGAGAAGCAGAACATCAGGTCGGCGATGGTCATCTGCTCGCCCGCCACGTAAGGGGCGAACTTGCCATTGCGCTTGAGGGTGGCGAAGCCCGCCAGCAGGTCGGCCCGGGCACGCTCCTTGATCAGCGGCTCCACCGCCGCGCCGAAGAACGCCTCGGCGTAGCAGGTGCGCGCCGGCAATTCGATGTACAGCTCGATCTCCCTCAGCAGCTCGCGCACCTTGGCCTGGCCGAAGGCGTCGGCAGGCAGCAACGGCGTGCCGGGCTGGGTCTGCTCGATGTAGTCGAGGATCACCCCGGTCTCGCTGAGGAAGCCGTGCTCGGTCTCCAGCACCGGCACCTTGCCGCGCGGGCTGATCGCCAGGGCCTGGGGCATCTGGCCGCCGAAGAATGGCACTTCTTCGAATGGCAGCCCTTTCGCCAACAGCGCCAGCTTGACCATGTTGTAGTAGTTGCTGACCGCGAATCCATGAAGCTTGAGCATTGAGACAGCCTCCAGGCCGTGTGGGGATGGCCCGGCTGTTATAGCCCCCTTCCCCACCCTTGGCCAGCGTCATGGGCGACGTCGATGGCCGGGCATTGGCGCGGCGGGCATGGCACACTGTGCGCTTCACCACAGGAGCACCGCCATGAGCGAACCCCAAGACATCGACAACAATGATGAAGAAGACTTCGCCGAGGCCACGCTGACCCAGGCCATCGAGAACCAGATCGAAAGCGGCGAGCCGCCTGCGGCCAAGGCCACATTCAACAAGCTGACCCTGGTCGGCTACGAGCGCGAAGACATCCTCAACCTCATGGCTCATGTGCTGGCCATCGAGATCGACGCCATGCTCGATGCGGACCGCGCGTTCAATACCGAGTGGTACGAAGCCGCCCTGCGCGCCCTGCCGGAGCTGCCACCTGAGGCGGATCAAGGCGATATCGAATAAGCCTGACTACACTCCTGACTTCCATCCTTGTCTGGAAGTCAGGAGTCGCCTTATGTCCTTCACCCCCGAATTGATCGCCGAACTGGAAGTCCTCGCCCTGTTCAACCTGGACAGCCACCAGGAAGGCATCAAGGTTGGCAGCAGCGCGCCCCCCGCCCTGATCGCCGCCGCCAAGCGCCTGTATGAGAAAGAGCTGACCGACCAGCCCGATGGCGGCTACCTCACCAGCCTCGGCAACGATGCCGCCGAAAGCGTCCAATTGCTGCTGACCATCCTGAAAACCCCACAACCCGCCTGAGATTCGTGGTGCAGCCATCGCCGGCAAGCCGGCTCCCACACCTGACAGCACCGTGCCTGTGGGAGCCGGCTTGCCGGCGATGAGGCCCGCACAAGCGCTGGATTACTGGCGCCAAAAAATCATTTAACGCTTATCCGACCCCGCCACTCAGGCTAAACTCGGCACTGCCCCACCGGCCTGCCTGAGCGCGCAATGACCCACCCCCACGAAATCCGCCCCGACATCGATCAAGGCATCGACCGCAAGGAACTGTCGAGGCTGCGCGCACGCTTTCTGAAGATCAACCAAGGCCGCCTGGCACGGGCGAGGGAAGGGCTGTCCACGCGCCAACAGCTGGTACTCACGCTGTTGCCGCTGTTCCTCCACGTCAATCATCCCCTGCTCCCGGGCTATGTCTCCGGCAACACGCCAGCCGGCATCTCAGGCTTCGAGCCGGACGAGGAGCTGCTGGCCGAGGCCCAGCGCCTGACCCGCTCGTTCACCTACAAAGCCCGCCACGGCAACCCACCACAGCCGATCCATGGGCTGTTCTTGATGGGCAGCCTCGGCACCCTGGCCCAGGCCGAGCAGAGCGACATGGACCTGTGGGTATGCCATGCGCCCGACCTGCCCGAACCGGCGCAGGCCGAGCTGCGGCGCAAATGCCAGCTGCTCGAGGCCTGGGCCGCCAGCCAAGGCGCCGAAGCGCATCTGTTCCTGATCGAGCCGCAGGGGTTCGTCCAAGGCGAACGCGACAGCCAGCTCAGTTCCGACGATTGCGGCACCACCCAGCATTACCTGCTGCTCGACGAGTTTTACCGCACCGCCCTCTGGCTGGCCGGGCGCACCCCGCTGTGGTGGCTGGTGCCGGTGTACCAGGAGCATAACTACCGCGCCTATACCCAGACCCTTTTGTCCAAGCGCTTCATTCGCGCCCGCGACGATCTCGACCTTGGCCACCTGGCGCACATCCCTGCGGGGGAATACGTCGGTGCCGGGCTTTGGCAGTTGTACAAAGGCATCGACTCACCCTACAAATCGCTGCTCAAACTGCTGCTCACCGAGGCCTATGCCAGCGAACACCCTGAGGTGCGCTGCCTGAGCCTGGACTACAAGCAGGCGGTGTTTGCCAATCGCCTGGAGCTCGACGAGCTCGACCCCTACGTGATGGTCTACCGCCGTATCGAACGCTACCTTCAGCAGCGTGGCGAAACCGAACGCCTGGAACTGGCCAGGCGCAGCCTCTACCTGAAAGTCAACAAGAAGCTCACCGGCGCCAGCGCCCGCAGCAGTGGTTGGCAGCGCCAACTGCTGGCGAAACTGGTCGAGGAATGGGGCTGGGACGAGCGCCAACTGGCCTTGCTCGACAGCCGTAGCCAGTGGAAGGTGCGCCAGGTGGCGGTGGAACGCCGCGAACTGGTGGCGGAACTGAACCACTGCTACCGCTTCCTGGCCCAGTTCGCCCGCGACCAGGACGCCAGCAGCCGTGCCGACCAGCGCGACCTCAACGTCCTTGGCCGGCGTCTCTACGCCGCCTTCGAGCGGCGCGCCGGCAAGATCGAGGTGATCAACCCCGGGATCGCCCCAGACCTGGCCGAGGACACCCTCACGCTGGTGAACGCGCCCAACCGCAAGGAACCGGGCTGCCATCACTGGGGGCTGTACAACGGCAGCCTCGGCGTGCACGAGTGGGAGCACTTCAGCCCGATCAAGCGTTGCCGCGAACTGCTCGAACTGCTGACCTGGGCACACCGCAACGGCGTGATCGACAGCAGCACGCGGATCGCCCTGCACCCAGGGGCCAGCGACCTCAGCGAGTTCGAGCTGTTCAACCTGATCGGCAGCCTGCAACAGAGCATCCCGCTGCCGCTCGAACCGGTCAGTGAAGTACGCCTGTTGCAGCCCAGCATGGCCGATGAAATCCTCCTGTTGGTCAACGTGGGCCTGGACCCGCTGCGCCACCATCGCGACCTGAACATCCTGATGACCACGGAGCGTACCGATTCGCTGAGCTACGCAGGGGTGCGCGAGAACCTGGTACTGACGCTTGACCAGGTCACGCTCAACAGCTGGAACGAGGTGCTAGTACAGCGCTACGACGGCGAAAACGCACTGGTGCGCTGCCTGCGCGACTTTCTCAACAGCCTGGGCCAGCGCAGCCACCGACCGCGAGTACGGGTGCGGTGTTACTGCCACAATCGTGCCCACGCCATCGCCCAGCGGGTCGAGGGTATCTTCGACACCGTGCAATTGCTCCTCGACCAGCGCCTGGGCCACCGCTACCTGCTGCAAGTGGCCCAGCACACCCACGTGCTGGAGCTGCTGCCTGGGCAGGTCACCCTGGCCACCCTGGACGACTACGACGCGGTGCTCGAGGCGCTCGGCGAGGATCGCGGCTGCTACAGCCCGCTCTACCTGGACCCCCATGCGCTGCAAGACCACGACCTGCCGCTTGTCCTCGAGCAGGGGCATCCCGACTGCATCCAGGTGTTCTATCGCCTGTTCGAGGGCTGGGCCGACCTGTATGTGCTCGACGAGCACAATGCCCTGTGGCAGCAACGCCTGCCGCTGCAGGACGAGCAGCACCTGCTGTTGCCGCTGCAGCGCTTCCTGCGATCGATGGTGATGCGCCGCGACGCACAGCTACCGCTGGACAGCCTGCAACAGTCGGCCCTGGCGATTCGCTACTACCAATTGCTGCCGTCCGGTGTTGGCAGGGCGCGCACCCTGGAACCGCGGCCGACGCCCAAGGACGGCCGCAACCAGCCCTACTACGAGGTGCAGGCGATTCTCCAGGCGGGCGCGGGCGACGCGGTACACGTCACGCTCTATTGCGACCAACAGGAGTTTTCCGAACTGGAGCACGGTGACCAGCTGTACAGCGTGGTCGCCCAGCAGATCCTGGGCCAACGCCGCGGTGCCGGCAGTTACCGGTGCTACATCACCGACCTGGACTTGTCCGAACTGCTGGGGGACGAACAGGGCTCGACCAGCCTCTATCTGCGCTACAAGCGTGAACTGGAGCAAGCTTTGAACGATGGGCTGGAAGAATTGCAAGGCCCCCTGTAGGAGCCAGCCTTGCTGGCCAACAGCCCGCAGAGAGTGGTTCGCCAGCAAAGCTGGCTCCTACAGGGCAGGTAATCGGCCGCAGGATCAGAGGTCGAAATCGCCTGCCGCTTCGGGCTGGTACTCCACCGCCAGCAGTTCCAGCTTGAGGGTCTTGCCGCCCGGAGCCGGCCAGTCGATCTGGTCGCCCACCGACAGGCCCAGCAACGCGCAACCAATCGGCGCGAGGATCGACACATTGCCCTCGGGGCCGGCGTCCTTCGGGTAGACCAGGGTCAGGTGGTAATCCTTGCCACTGGCGATCTCACGGCAGTGCACGCGCGAATTCATGGTCACCACCCCTGCCGGCACCTCTTCGTGACCGACCACCTGCTCGGCACGGTCCAGCTCGTCCTGCAGGGCGAGCACACCCGGGGTGCTTTCATCGAGGCTGTCGAGCAGGCGCTCGAGACGCTGCACGTCCAAGCGGGTGAGGGTGAGGGAAGGCTTGGTGCTCATGATCCAGTCAGACTCCTTTGAACAGACAATTTACTTGAGGCAGATAAAGCAAAACCCCGCCCAAGGGCGGGGTTTGTGAATGCTTTGGCGTCACCGACGCAGAACCCGACACTACCACAGCGGGGCAAATACTCAAGCCCGCAACTTCGTTGTGGTTATGCCTGTGCCTGCGCCTTGATGGCCAGGGCCTCGCGGCAAATCTGCCGGCGCCGCTCATCGTCGGCCGCACGCCACTCGCGAATATGCTCGACGTGACGGTGACAGCCGGTGCAGACCTTGTGCTCGTCCAGCCGACATACGCTGATACAAGGTGACGGCACCGCTGGGCTGACATTGCTGTAGAGCGGCTTTGGGGGCCGCGGCGGGGTGCTCATCTTCAGATCTCGTCGAAGTCCAGCTTTTCGCCGGCACGCTCCCAGACGATGCGTTCGAGCATCTCGCCCAGCAGCTCCTCGCTTTTCTCGCACACCCACTTGCCGCTCTCTTCGTCGTAGTCGAAGTGGAACCCACCGGAGCGGTCGGCCAGCCACAGCTGGCGCAGCGGCTCCTGGCGGCTGAAGATCAGTTGGCTGCCGTTGTCGAACTTGATGGTCAGGACACCGGCGGAGTTCTCCATGTCCAGGTCCAGGCCGCTCTCGTCGAACAGGTCTTCCAGGGCCTGTTGGGTCGCGTCGACCAGGTCGTGGAAACGCGCTTCGCTCAAACTCATTGCAAGGACCTCGAAAATTGGCTGCGTTACAAGCAAGGCGGGGAAGATACGGGCGCTGGCGGCTGAATGCAAAGACTAGCGGATGACTGCTTCGACCTGTTCACGGGTAAACCCGCTCCCACAGAAGCTGTGGCGGCCTTTGTGGGAGTGGGTTCCGCCGCGAACGGGCCAGCAGTGATAGCCCAAGGATAGCCCGCCAGGCGGGCCGGCCCTTGCATAGGCAATCAGGTGGTCGCTCGGTATACTCGGCCGCAATACTGCATATTTCCAAGGATTTCACCCATGAAACGCCTGATTTCCTCCCTCGCGGCACTGGTCGCGGTTGCCTGCCTCGTTTCGGCCTGCGGTCAGAAAGGCCCCCTGTACCTGCCTGAAGACGGCAAGAATGGCAAAGGCCCAAGCAAGTCGCACCAGCACAAGCACGCCCAGCCGGCCCAACAGGCACCGCAGGAAGAGCAAGAGCAGCCTGAAGCGTCTCCCGCGCAGTAAGGAAATCCCATGGATGCGTTCAACTACCGCGGCGGCGAACTGTTCGCCGAGGGCGTGGCCCTGACGGCCATCGCCGAACGGTTCGGTACCCCCACCTACGTGTACTCGCGCGCTCATATCGAGGCCCAGTACCGTAGCTACACCGACGCCTTGCAAGGCACCGAGCACCTGGTCTGCTTCGCGGTCAAGGCCAACTCCAACCTCGGCGTGCTGAACCTGCTGGCCCGCCTGGGCGCGGGTTTCGACATCGTTTCCGGTGGTGAGCTGGAGCGCGTGCTGGCGGCAGGCGGGCGCGCCGACCGCGTGGTGTTCTCCGGCGTCGGCAAGACCCGCGAAGACATGCGCCGCGCCCTGGAGGTCGGCGTGCACTGCTTCAACGTCGAGTCCACCGACGAGCTCGAGCGCCTGCAAGTGGTGGCCGCCGAACTGGGCAAGGTGGCCCCGGTGTCGCTGCGGGTGAACCCGGACGTCGATGCCGGTACCCACCCCTACATCTCCACCGGCCTCAAAGAGAACAAGTTCGGCATCGCCATCGCCGATGCCGAAGCGATCTACGTGCGCGCCGCGCAACTGCCTAACCTGGACGTGGTTGGCGTCGACTGCCACATCGGTTCGCAACTGACCACCGTCGAACCCTTCCTCGATGCCCTGGACCGCTTGCTGGTATTGGTCGACCGCCTGGCCGAATGCGGCATCCACCTACGGCACCTCGACCTCGGTGGTGGCGTTGGCGTGCGCTATCGCGACGAACAGCCACCGGTGCTGGCCGACTACATCAAGGCTATCCGCGAGCGCGTGGGTGACCGCGAGCTGGCCCTGGTGTTCGAACCGGGCCGCTACATCGTGGCCAACGCCGGCGTGCTGCTGACCCGCGTGGAATACCTCAAGCACACCGAGCACAAGGACTTCGCCATCATCGACGCGGCCATGAACGACCTGATCCGCCCAGCCCTGTACCAGGCCTGGATGGGGGTCAGCGCGGTCAAGCCACGCGAAGGTGAAGGCCGTGCCTACGACCTGGTCGGGCCGATCTGCGAGACCGGTGACTTCCTGGCCAAGGAGCGGGTGATGAACCTCGCCGAAGGCGACTTGCTGGCCGTGCGGTCGGCGGGCGCCTATGGTTTCGTCATGAGCTCGAACTACAACACCCGTGGCCGCTGCGCCGAAGTGCTGGTCGATGCTGACCAGGCCTTCGAAGTGCGTCGCCGCGAGACCATTGCCGAGCTGTTCGCCGGCGAAAGCCTGCTGCCGGAGTGACCCCATGCTGCTGCGCTTCACCAAAATGCACGGGCTGGGCAACGACTTCATGGTCCTCGACCTGGTCAGCCAGCACGCGCACATCCAACCCAAGCACGCCAAGCAATGGGGTGACCGCAACACCGGCATCGGCTTCGACCAGCTGCTGATCGTCGAGGCCCCGAACAACCCGGACGTCGACTTCCGCTACCGGATCTTCAACGCCGACGGCTCCGAAGTCGAACAGTGCGGCAACGGCGCGCGCTGCTTCGCCCGCTTCGTGCTGGACAAGCGCCTGACCGCCAAGAAACGCATCCGTGTCGAAACCAAGGGCGGCGTTATCGAGCTCGATGTGCGCAACGACGGCCAGGTCTGCGTCGACATGGGCCCGCCACGCTTCACCCCGGCCGAGATCCCGTTCGTTGCCGACCAACAGGCCACCAGCTACCCGCTGGAAGTCGATGGCCAGCACCATCAGATCGCCGCCGTGTCCATGGGCAACCCGCATTCGGTGCTGCGCGTCGATGACGTGCGCAGCGCACCGGTGCACGAACTGGGGCCGAAGATCGAGCACCACCCGCGCTTCCCGCAGCGGGTCAACGCCGGTTTCATCCAGGTCGTCGACCGTCACCGCGCCAACCTGCGGGTCTGGGAACGTGGCGCGGGCGAGACCCTGGCCTGCGGGACCGGCGCCTGTGCTGCGGCCGTGGCGGCCATCAGCCAGGGCTGGATGGACTCGCCAGTGACCATCGACCTGCCAGGCGGGCGCCTCAACATCGAGTGGGACGGCCCAGGCACGCCGGTGCTGATGACCGGCCCTGCCGTGCGCGTCTTCGAAGGACAAGTTCGTCTCTAAGCGAGTATCCGCCATGACCGATCAGCCAAACGCAGCACCCGAGCTCGACGTCGACACCGTGGTCGCCTACCTGCGCGCCCACCCCACGTTCTTCGCCGAGCACGACGAGCTGCTGGTCGAGCAGCACATCCCCCACCAGCGCGGTGACAGCGTGTCGCTGGTGGAGCGCCAGCTCAAGCTGCTGCGCGACCGCAACATCGAGATGCGTCATCGCCTGTCGCAACTGATGGACGTGGCCCGCGACAACGATCGGCTGTTCGACAAGACCCGCCGGCTGATCCTCGACCTGCTGGACGCCAACAGCCTGGAAGACGTGGTGATGGCGGTCGAGGACAGCCTGCGCCAGGAGTTCCAGGTGCCCTTCGTCAGCCTGATCCTGTTCGGCGAGAACGCCGCGCCCGTCGGCCGTTGGGTACCCGGCAGCGAGGCGCAGCAGGCCATTGGCGGGTTGATCGGTGGCGGCAAGACCGTCAGCGGCAGCCTGCGCGAGCACGAGCTGGCCTTCCTGTTCGGCAGCGAGCAACACAAGGAAGTCGGCTCCAGCGCCGTGGTCACCCTCGAATACCAGGGGCTGCACGGTGTGCTGGCGATCGGCAGCCGCGACCCGCAGCACTATAAAAGCAGCGTCGGCACCCTGTTCCTCAGCTATATCGCCGAAGTACTCGGCCGGGTGCTGCCGCGCTTTACCCAGACGCTGCGCTCGGTGCGTTGATGGAACGCCAGCTGGAGGCTTATTGCGCGCACCTGCGCAACGAGCGCCAGGTGTCCGAGCACACCCTGCTGGCCTACCGCCGCGACCTGGCGAAAGTCATCGAGTTCTGCAACAGCCAGGGCATTGCCGACTGGCCTGGGCTACAGGTGCAGCAGCTGCGTCAACTGGTGGCACGCCTGCACCACCATGGCCAATCTTCGCGCAGCCTGGCACGGCTGCTCTCGGCGGTGCGCGGGCTGTACCGCTACCTCGTTCGCGAAGGGCTGTGCCAGCACGACCCGGCCAACGGCCTGGCGCCCCCCAAAGGTGAGCGGCGCCTGCCCAAGGTGCTCGACACCGACCGCGCCCTGCAACTGCTGGACGGTGGCGTGGATGACGACTTCATCGCCCGCCGCGACCAAGCCATGCTCGAACTGTTCTACTCCTCCGGCCTGCGCCTGTCGGAACTGGCCGGTCTCGACCTCGAGTGCCTGGACCTGACCGGCGGGCTGGTCCAGGTGCTTGGCAAAGGCAGCAAGAGCCGCGTGCTGCCGGTCGGGCGCAAGGCCCGCGAGGCGCTGCAGCAATGGCTGCGTCTGCGGGGTATCGGCAGCCCCCTGGACGGTGCGGTGTTCATCACCCGCCAGGGCAAGCGCCTGAGCCCACGGGCCATCCAGCAACGGGTCAAGACCGTCGGCGAACGCGAGCTGGGCCAGCACCTGCACCCGCACATGCTTCGCCATTCCTTCGCCAGCCATCTGCTGGAATCGTCCCAGGACCTGCGCGCGGTGCAGGAGATGCTCGGCCATGCCGACATCAGCACCACGCAGATCTATACCCACCTGGACTTCCAGCACCTGGCCGCGGTGTACGACAGCGCCCACCCCCGGGCCAAACGCAGCAAAGGCACAGACTCATGAGCATCAAGCTGATCACCTTCGACCTGGACGACACCCTGTGGGACACCGCACCGGTGATCGCCAGTGCCGAGATCGTCCTGCGCGACTGGCTCGCGGCCAACGCACCCGTGCTGGGGGGCGTGCCGGTCGAGCACCTGTTCGCCATCCGCGAACGCCTGGTGCAGGCCGAGCCCGGCCTCAAACACCGCATCAGCGCGCTGCGCCGACGCGTGCTGTTCCATGCCCTGGAAGAGGTGGGCTACAGCGAGAAACATGCCCAGGCGCTGGCCAACGAAGGCTTCGAAGTGTTCCTGCACGCGCGGCACCAGGTCGAGGTGTTCCCCGAGGTGCAGCCGGTGCTGGAGATCTTGCGCCATCACTACGTGCTCGGGGTGGTTACCAACGGCAATGCCGACGTGCGCCGGCTGGGGCTGGCGGACTACTTCCGCTTTGCCTTGTGCGCCGAGGACCTGGGTATTGGCAAACCGGACCCGGCGCCGTTCCTGGAGGCGCTGAAACTCGGTGAAGTGGACGCGCAAGCTGCGGTGCACGTTGGCGACCACCCGGGCGACGACATCGCCGGGGCCCAACGCGCCGGGTTGCGGGCGGTGTGGTTCAACCCGCAGGGCAAGGTCTGGGCCGGCGAGCAGGCGCCGGATGCCCAGATCCAGCGGTTGTCGCAATTGCCCGACGTGCTGGCGCGCTGGCGCTGAGAGGGGCCGCAGTTGTCTTCCATGCTTCCCTGTAGGAGCGGCCTTGCCGGGGCGCCGGACCGGCAAGGCCGCTCCTACAGGGAATACGCCAACCTGACTGACAGCCACAAAAAAGCCCGCAGCGACGGCGGGCTTTTTTGTATTCAACCACTCAGATAGGGCGGCTGCCGTACTTGTTGTCCGGCTTCTTGGGCGGGTCGGCGACCACGTTGGCCTCGACTTCCTGCACCTTGCCACCGCGCGAAAGGAATTCCTCCATCGCCTTGGCCAGGGCATCACGCTCCTTCTGCTTGGCTTCCATGCTCGGCATCTCATCTACCGAGACTGCGGCTTTGGACTTGCCCTTGGCAGCCGGTGCGGGGCTGCTGTCGTCATCGCCAGCATCTTCCGCGCCATCGTCAGCAGCCGCTTCAAGGCCTTCATCAGCCTCGTCTTCGTCGCCTACTTCGAGGTCATCATTTTCCAGATCGTCGTCGCTCATGTTCTACCTCATGACTTGCGAAAAGCAGGTTAGTTATAGACCGGTGCAGCCGTAGACCGGCAGCCACCAGTGAAAATTCAACTGGCCGTGGGTTGGCCACTGCCCTGGGTGTCCGCCTCCTGATGGGGCTTCGGCACCCTGCAGGCCCTGCTCCTGGCAAGGCCTGACAAAACTGTCTTGACCCTAGCTGGCCACAGGCTACTGGCAAGCCTAGCAAAGGGTAGCGAAGTGTGCGGGCTACTCGTCCCACACCCTTCGGCGCGCATTCTAGCGCGCTCGCAGAAAAAGCAAAGCACCAGAAACGCTCGATGACTTGTAAGTTTTCAACCCGGGTCGCGAACAGGACAGCGAAACCGTTTGCACGGCGCAAAACGGCAAATTACAGGCAAAAAAATGCCCGGCGAACCGGGCAAGTTTTCCCGCGTGGCGGTTACAGGTTGTAGCCGCGCTCGTTGTGCTGAGCCAGGTCGAGGCCAACCGACTCTTCTTCTTCGTTGACCCGCAGGCCCATCACCAGGTCCAGCACCTTGAGGATCACGTAGGTGACGATGGCGGTGTAGACCACGGTGAACAGCACGCCCTTGGCCTGGATCCAGAACTGCGCGGCGATGTCGGTGACCGCACCGAAGCCACCCAGGGCGGGCGCTGCGAACACACCGGTCAACAGCGCGCCGATGATGCCGCCGATGCCGTGCACGCCGAAGGCGTCGAGGGAGTCGTCATAGCCGAGCTTGCGCTTGAGGCTGGTGGCGCAGAAGTAGCAGACCACACCGGACACCAGGCCGATCACCAGCGCGCCCATCGGGCCGACGGTGCCGGCGGCCGGAGTGATGGCGACCAGACCAGCGACCACGCCCGAGGCGATGCCCAGTGCGCTTGGTTTACCGTGGAAGACCCACTCGGCGAACATCCAGCCCATTGCTGCGGCAGCGGTGGCGATCTGGGTGACCAGCATGGCCATGCCGGCGGTGCCGTTGGCTGCGGCGGCAGAGCCTGCGTTGAAGCCGAACCAGCCGATCCACAGCATGGCCGCGCCCATCAGGGTGTAGCCCAGGTTGTGCGGCGCCATCGGCGTGGTCGGGTAGCCTTTGCGCTTGCCCAGTACCAGGCAGCAGACCAGGCCAGCGATACCAGCGTTGATGTGCACCACGGTACCGCCGGCGAAATCCAGTACGCCCCAGTCCCACATCAGCGCGCCGTCACCGCTCCAGACCATGTGCGCGATCGGTGCATAGACCAGGGTGAACCACACGCCCATGAAGATCAGCATGGCCGAGAACTTCATGCGTTCGGCGAAGGCACCGACGATCAGCGCCGGGGTGATGATGGCGAAGGTCATCTGGAAGGTGATGAACACCGCCTCGGGGAACAGCGCGGTGGCCGAGGTCAGGCCCGACGGCGTGACGCCGTTGAGGAAGGCCTTGGAGAAGCCACCGATGAAGGAATTGAAGTTGAGCACGCCCTTTTCCATACCGGTGGTATCGAAGGCGAGGCTGTAGCCGTAGATGACCCACAGGATGCTGATCAACCCGGTGATGGCAAAGCACTGCATCATCACCGACAGCACGTTCTTCGAGCGCACCATGCCGCCGTAGAACAGGGCCAGGCCCGGGATGGTCATGAACAGGACCAGTGCCGTCGAGGTGAGCATCCAGGCGGTGTCGCCGGAATTCAGCACCGGGGCGGCCGTTTCCTCGGCCAGGGCCAGCCCTGGCATTACGAGGGACAATAGGGCTCCTAGCCCTGCGATCTTACGCAGAGTCATGTTGTTTTCTCCTGGGGCGTTGGGTTTGGTGAGGCTTTTTTGTAGCGCTTGGCTTAGATCGCGTCGGTATCGGTTTCGCCGGTACGGATGCGGATCGCCTGCTCCAGATTGACCACGAAGATCTTGCCGTCGCCGATCTTGCCAGTGTTGGCCGCCTTGGTGATGGCTTCGATCACCCGATCAAGGTCTTTGTCGTCGATCGCGACATCGATCTTCACCTTGGGCAGGAAATCGACCACGTATTCGGCGCCGCGGTACAGCTCGGTGTGACCCTTCTGCCGGCCGAAGCCTTTGACTTCGGTCACGGTGATGCCCTGCACGCCGATTTCCGACAGCGATTCGCGCACGTCGTCCAACTTGAACGGCTTGATGATGGCAGTGACTAGCTTCATGAAACTCTCTCCCGATTTGGTGGACTTGCCCCAGGAAAACAAACCCGTCTCAAGTCTAAGCGCAGCGCCTGGCTTTGTAACGCGTCGTCGGCTCCATCCTCCCCGCCGACGCACGATCCGGCTGTGACGAAGAACCTTCCCTCTGGGCCTGCGCACTGCCTGGTCACCAGGGACTGCATCAGTGCACGGCTCGATCAGGTCTTTGCAGAAAGCTTGCCAGGTACGGGAAAGCACCGGGAAACAGGTAGTTGCGTGAATCACTCGGGATTGGCCAGTCGCCAGCAGGAGAAAAGCGCACAGATTCGGTGCGCGGCGTTTCGCCGCCCTGCGCGAAAACCGTGCAAGCCAGGGGCGCCGGGGTGGCGTGCTACACTGCGGGTCTTTCAGTGACCAGCGGATAACCACACATGCTCGCGCCCAAAGCCCTTCTCGATGCCCTGAGCGACCAGGCCTCGCGCCTGTTCAGCGGTGACACCGCGCAGCCGCGCGCCGAACTGGAGAGCCAGTTCAAGGTGTTGATGCAAGGGGCCTTCAGCAAGCTCGACCTGGTCAGCCGCGAGGAATTCGACAGCCAGATGGTGGTGCTCGCCCGTACCCGTGCTCGCCTCGAAGCGCTGGAGAAACAGTTCGCCGAGCTGGAAGCGCGGATCGCGCCAACGCCAGAGCAATAACCACCCTGACGTTGGAGCGGCCTTGCCGCTCCAGCTGGGACCTGACCTGCCGTTGAAACTTCCTACATATAGTTGCATTGATTAAACCAGATGAAACTTAATTAAGTTTCACCTTGCGGGTTGACTTGGCCGCTATGCTTTGCATAAAGTTCACCCGCCCGAAATGCCGGGCCTTTATTTCAACTCACGAAGAATTCAATGGACACAGTATCTAGTCGCTGCCTGGCCGCCCATAGCTGCCAGGCACTTGAACCGGAACTCCGGGCCCGCCTCCCTGGCTGGGCAAGCCGCGCCAGAGCCTGATGCTCCGCCGTAGCTTGCCGCCCCGGGTGCCAGCCCGGTCGGAGGCAAGCTCATGAACCTCATCACCTTTATCCGCACCTGCCTGCACGCCTGCCCCACGGCGCTGCACACCAATGCCTGCGCGGCGCTGCCGCCCTTCCCCACGCCTCTCTTGCATGGCGCGCGCCTGCGTGCCACCTGGCTATCGCAAGCCGACAACGATGCGCTACGCCTGCACTGGCACGCTGACGAAAGCCAGGAGCCTCCGAGTCGATGGCGCGCCTTGTTGAGCTTGGGCTGACGGGCGCGTCGCCACTTAAACAGTGATTCACCCCCAATAAAGCACGAACTTTTAATTATTAAAGTTCGCCGACCACTTATTGCCTGCAACTTATCAGAGGAATAACACCGCCATGGACTCCGCCAGTAGAACGTTCGCTGCCGATATTAATCCCGGCACTCGCCAGCGAACTTGCAACCGCCGGAAAAACAACGCTTTTCACCGATCGAATGATCGCGGCCCGAGACACGCTCACTCACCCGCCCAACCGTGAGTCGACTGTGTGTCGTGCCGCCTCCTGCGGCAGGAGCACAGCCAAATGACCGTAAAAGACCGCAACACCACCACATCCCAGGACGCTCGCCTGTCCATGCGTGCCGCCCGCGAAGCGCGCAACGGCCTGGCCGTGACCCTCGCCAACCTCGACGCCAGCGAACTGGGCCTGACCGAGCACGAAGCCGCCAAGCGCCTGCAACGCGACGGCGCCAACGAAGTCGCCCACGACAAACCGCAACCGGCCCTGGTGCAACTGCTCAAGGCCCTGCACAACCCCTTCATCTATGTTTTGCTCACCCTTGCCGCCATCAGCTTCGTCACCGATTACTGGCTGCCGCTGCGCGCCGGTGACCTCGACGATCTGGACCTGACCAAGGTCATCATCATCCTCACCATGGTCAGCGTCAGCGGCCTGCTGCGCTTCTGGCAGGAGTACCGCTCGAGCAAGGCCGCCGAAGCGCTCAAGGCGATGGTCCGCACCACCGCTACCGTGCTGCGCCGCGAACGCCAGGACCGCCCCGCGCGCCTGCGTGAAGTCCCTATGAACGAACTGGTGGCCGGCGATATCGTACAACTGGCCGCCGGCGACATGATCCCCGCCGACATCCGCCTGATCGAATCGCGCGACCTGTTCATCAGCCAGGCCGTGCTCACTGGCGAAGCGCTGCCTGTGGAAAAGTACGACACCCTCGGCCATGTCGCGCAGAAGTCCGCTGCCGACAACACCAGCGACCAAGGCAACCTGCTCGACCTGCCCAACATCGGCTTCATGGGCACCAACGTGGTCAGCGGCCGCGCCCGCGCCGTGGTGGTGGCCACCGGCAAGCGCACCTACTTCGGCTCGCTGGCCAAGGCCATCGCCGGCTCGCGCAGCCAGACTGCCTTCGACCGTGGGGTGAACAGCGTCAGCGGCCTGTTGATCCGTTTCATGCTGGTGATGGTGCCGGTGGTGTTCGTGCTCAACGGCGTGGTCAAGGGCGACTGGAGCGACGCCTTCCTGTTCGCCCTGGCCGTAGCCGTGGGCCTTACCCCGGAAATGCTGCCGATGATCGTCAGCGCCAACTTGGCCAAGGGCGCCGTGGCCATGGCCCGGCGCAAGGTGGTGGTCAAACGCCTCAACGCCATCCAGAACTTCGGTTCGATGGACGTGCTGTGCACCGACAAGACCGGCACCCTCACCCAGGACCGCATCATCCTCGAGCACCACGTCGCCCCCAGCGGCCGCAGCGACCCGCACCTGCTCGAACTGGCCTGGCTCAACAGCCACCACCAGAGCGGCGTGAAGAACCTGATGGACCAGGCCGTGCTGCGCTTCGCCGGCGAAAACACTGGGTTCCAGCCGCCGTACGCCTACGCCAAGGTCGATGAACTGCCCTTCGACTTCATTCGTCGGCGCCTGTCGGTGATCGTCAAGAATGCACAAGGCGATCACCTGATGGTGAGCAAAGGTGCGGTCGAGGAAATGCTCGCCATCGCCACGCATGTGGAGGATGACGGCCGGCGCGTTCCCCTCGATGACGCGCAGCGCCAGCAACTGCTGGCCACGGCCAGCACCTTCAACCACGACGGCTTCCGCGTGCTGCTGGTCGCTACCCGCGACATTCCGGCCGCCGAAAGCAAGGCTCAGTACCACACCGACGACGAGCAAGCGCTGGTGATCCGGGGCTTGCTGACCTTCCTCGACCCGCCCAAGGAAACTGCCGGCCCTGCCATTGCCGCACTGCGCGAGATGGGCGTGAGTGTGAAGGTGCTCACCGGTGACAACCCCGTGGTCACCTGCAAGGTCTGCCGTGAAGTGGGCCTGGAGCCCGGCCAGCCACTGCTCGGCCAGGACATCGAGCGCCTGGACGACACCCAGCTCAAGGCGCTGGTCGAAGAACGCACGGTGTTCGCCAAGCTCACCCCGCTGCAGAAGTCGCGGGTGCTCAAGGCGCTGCAAAGCAACGGCCATACCGTGGGCTTCCTCGGCGACGGCATCAACGATGCCCCGGCCCTGCGTGATGCCGACGTGGGTATCTCGGTGGACAGCGGCACCGATATCGCCAAGGAATCGGCCGATATCATCCTCTTGGAAAAGAGCCTGATGGTGCTGGAAGAAGGCGTGCTCAAAGGCCGCGAAACCTTCGGCAACATCATGAAGTACCTGTGCATGACCGCCAGTTCCAACTTCGGCAACGTGTTCTCGGTGCTGGTGGCCAGCGCCTTCATCCCCTTCATGCCGATGCTGGCGATCCACCTGCTGCTGCAGAACCTGATGTATGACTTCTCCCAGCTGTCGCTGCCCTGGGATCGCATGGACAAGGAATTTCTGCGCCAGCCACGCAAGTGGGATGCGGGCAACATCGGCCGCTTCATGCTGTGGATCGGCCCCACCTCGTCGATCTTCGACATCACCACCTTCGCCCTGATGTGGTACGTGTTCGCCGCCAACAGCGTGGAAATGCAGGCGCTGTTCCAGTCCGGCTGGTTCGTCGAGGGGCTGTTGTCGCAGACGCTGGTGGTGCACATGCTGCGCACCCGCAAGGTGCCGTTCTTCCAGAGCACCGCAGCGTTGCCGGTGATCCTGGCGACCGGCCTGGTGATGTGCCTGGGTATCTACATCCCGTTCTCGCCACTGGGGGCGATGGTCGGGCTGGTGCCGCTGCCGTGGGAATACTTCCCTTGGCTGGCCGCCACCCTGCTGGGCTACTGCCTGGTGGCCCAGGGCATGAAGACCCTGTACATCCGCCGCTTCGGCCAGTGGTTCTGAGGGGGTGGGCATGCGTGTACTGATCTGTGCGGGGCGCAACTACGCCGACAACCAACGTTGCCGCCAGGCGCTGGATGACGTGCAGCGCCAATGCCCGATCCTGGTGCTGATCCATGGCGGCAGCCAGCACCTGGGCGGAGAAATCGAAGGCTGGGCGCGCGAGCATGGCGCCGACATCGTCCGCTACCCGCCCAACTGGCAACTGCACGGCAAATTGGCCGAGCGCCTGCGCAATGTGTTCATGCTGCGCGACAGCCGGCCTGACCTGGTGCTGGCGCTGCCGGGTGGGGACGATACCGAAGAGTTGCTGGCACGCGCGCGAGGTGAGGGGCTCGTGGTGGTCTGCGGCAAACCTCTCAGACGCTAGGCGGTAAACGGAAAAACCTCGACTCACTCTTTCCCGCGGGCAATCCAGGGAGGTCACTAAGCTTTGCCGGGCCGCAGGACGCGGCCCGTTCAAGCGAACATGGAGTGCTCGCGATACCCGAAGCTCCCGTCGCTCAACTGGCAGCGAGCTCGCCATGTTCAAGATCCAGACAACCGCTCAATTCAGGTCCGACTTCCAGCATCAACTGGCCAGGGAACCGGACATTGCCGCATTCAAGTCCGTTGTCCGCCATCTTGAACAACAACGCCCCTTGCCTCCTCGGCATTGCGACGGCCAGCTGGTGGGTGCCCCTGGGCGCTGGTGCTGCCTTATCGGTTTCGATTGGTGGCTGATCTACCAATGCGACACCACTGCCGGAACCATCACGCTGGAACAGACCGGCCCGCACGGCTACCTGTTCGAGCCACTCACACACCCAGATCCTTGAACAGCGCTTCGGCGCTATCGTGCGCCTGTACGACCGGTTCGCGGTCCTGAGCCTCCATCACCTGCCTGGCTCGGTCGTTGAGCGTGAGGGCCTTTACCTCGAACGGCAGTGCTTTGGTCTGCACGACCTGCACCAACATCATGCGGATAGCCTGCGAGACGGTGATGCCCATCTCATCCAGGATTCTGGTTGCATTGGTCTTCAGTTCGCTATCGATCCGCGTGCGGACGACTTCTGTATGGGCCATGGGACCTCCGGGCAATTTGTAGCCACAACGTGGCCACAGTTAAGTCGTTCAAAAGCCGGCTGTCCACTCCAACTGATCAATGGGCATGCAAGCCACTGCCTCAGGGCAGAAAACCTGCCTGAACGAGAATGCCCGTACGCTCTGATCGAGAGTACGGGCATCGATTGGTTCAGGGTTCACCCTCGCAAGCACCTTCGTTGCGGAACCAGAGGATTGCGGCAAGCACCAAGGCGATCGGTGAAATGATGGAGAGAGGGACCATGACGCGCAGGGCCTGAGCATTATTGGCCGAGACCACGTGGTGATAGAGGCTATCGTCATACAGCACCCGGCCATCAAGCATCACCACTTCGCGAACGATTACCTCATCCTGTCGAGGCTCGACGGTTAGCGTCACAGGAGTACCTATGCGTACTCTGGCTTCACGGAAGGCCTTCACGTCGGCATAGACGGGTCGAACCTGAGACTTTGCCTCGCCTGGCAGCGTAAACCGCACACCGAATATCAGCAGCTTAGTGTCTGCCTTCCATGACGTGCCATCGCCGTTCAACTTTCCCGGGACCTCGATCCAACGTGCATAATCAGGCTCGTGGTACTGCTCCCAAAACAGTAAATACAGGCACGCGAATAACAAGCCCGACACGCCAAAGGCAAGGTACCCCACGGCCTTTTCTCTATCGGGTAACTGCTTGTGGTCCGATATCAGATACTGCATGACGCTCCTTTAATTGATGTATTCAGATTGCTCTGGCGTTAGAGGCCGAAACCCCTCTTAGTAATACCCATCTTGAGTTGCCGAACTGCAACCGTAACTATCTTGATTCGCGTCAGGAAATTCCAGAGGGCCGATGTCGACTCGTGCGATCGGCCCCTCTGGGAGCGGCACGACTATAGGTCTTGTACCTCCCCCTCCATAGGTTACAGCCGCGCCAGAATTAAGCGCAGGTGCGGGTGGTGGCGGTGGCGGTG
>NZ_JACAFQ010000029.1 GCF_015354575.1 Pseudomonas sp. UFMG81 | reverse complement strand
TCTTCAGATCGAGCGCCGCCCGCGCGGCGCATCGCTGGCAAGCCAGCTCCCACATCTGTTTCGGGCCAGTTACTCCTGGTCCTTCTCCACTGTACGCCTTGTTTGTACGACGCGGTTTCAGCGTTGGCGCTGATGCCGCACCACCAGACTTGAGGCATGCACCAAGGCGTACAGTGGAGACCTCACAGACATAACTGGCCCGAAACAAACTGTGGGAGCTGGCTTGCCAGCGATGCGCCGCGCGGGCGGCGCTCGATCTGAAGAGCGCTGCAAAAACACCGGCAAGCACCTGCCAGCCCCCCACCCAATCACCAGCCAGGCCAACGCCAAAACCTCAGGAAAAGGACCGCAACCGGCCCCTTTCCAACACCTCGCTCAATGCCCCAACCCAAGCTCCGCGTCATCCAGCAACGCCTTGGCCAATGCACTGAGGTAATGCGCCGCCCAGACCATCCGCGGGTCCTCGTCCATCACCCCGACCAAGGTCAGGTGACGCACATAGTCCATCAACTCCGAGGCCTGATCGCGAGCATCCTGGCAGGGAATACCCGGCTCGATACGGAACAGCGCCCGAGGATTCTCCTCCCCCTGGCAAAAGCGAGTCACGCCAGCGGTAGTCGGCGTTTTCGGTGTGTCGGTAGTCATGTTTCGTTCTCCCAGAAGTGTGCTAGCCGCCGCACTCTACCTACGGGCCCGCGCACTCCCTGTAGGAGCGGGCTTGCCCGCGAACACGGGCGAAGCCCGTGCCATCCAGCGCGGTGCCTGCTTCGCGGGCAAGCCCGCTTGTGCCGCGAAAGGGCCGCCCAGACAACACGGCAGCCATGGTCTTAACCCACCATCAATGCAACGTCTGCGGCATCTCCGGCATCTGCGCCGCCAACTGCACGTGCGCCAATGCCGACTCCAACAACGTGCGCACGGTTTCCATCTCGTGCACGGCCGCCAGCGTCAGCATCGAGCCTGGGGACCGGGTGGTGAGCAACACGGATTGATGGGCGACGGCCAGGGCGCAGAGCACGTGCTCGGTGGTGCGGACCAGGATGTCTTCGAGGAGGATTTGGGGATGCGGTGGATCGGGGACCATCTTCAGCATTTTCTTATCCTTTCTTTCTGATGGGGCCGCCACAAGTCTGCTGTCAAACAGAAGGGTGGCAGCTGTACGCGGGTTGACAGACCGGATGAAAGAAAGGAAACACCGGCGCACGCGAGCGTGCCCACACGCACAGCCACCATTGAGAGCGAAGCTAGTGCACATCCTTTCAATTGCGGCCTGTCAAAGCCGCGCCGCTGATGAGCAGCGACCCAGCGAGACTAGAGGGCTGAAATTGCGACCGCAATGGAAAAGGTGCACGCGCATTATCTTTGGGAAATGGACTACAAGAAAGCGGAGAAATCGGATAATCCAGAGCAGAAAATGGTGTAGGTGAGAGGGCTTAGCCAGTAGAGCAGCTCTCAAGAGCGCTGGTGATGCACCAACTTGTCACGTTCCTCAAGGTGGTAAGAACAGTCGCAGCAGTAGCCCTTATGCAATCAAATAGACTTGTTAACTTCAACGCTGGCCACTGTGAAGCCGCGCAATCAATCCCACCTTATATCATCTCGAGGAGTAATATCCTCAATGCTAACAAATTCAGACTCGCAGAAAATCCGCCCCCCTTCAGAAGCAATATTTATGGAAGCCACCCCAGCCGAACTTCTAATATCAGGACTACAGCTAAAGCCAATTCCGAGCAAGCTCGCCTCGAATTTTTTTATCCCAAAAAATCTCAACGAAACGGTCATCGAGTTATACCCCTTTCCATCCCATTTCTCAGGGTGCTTTTCAGGAATACCTTTGATACAAAACAAAAATCTCACTGCATACTCTTCATGAACATACACCCCAATTAGCTCGGCGTTCGTCACATCCAAAAAGCCGCCAAACATATTGGAAACTTTTTCCTTATTCATGGCATGCTCAATCCACATATAAATCCCTATTAAAGTTCGGCCCAATCCGAACGATCCTCACGGACCTCACCCCAGGCTTTGTACTGCCCAGCCCAAGCAACGTGACCCTGTTCATCGCTCAATTCCATCGGAGCGCCAAGGTGGTCGCACCTGATACCAGGCAATCGCTCAACGCCCCAAATATAACCACTCTTTCAGCAATACTGGAAGGCTCACTTTTATCAGAAATTCAGCATGCCCCATACTCAAAATTGGCGCATCAACAGCTAAAATTCGCAACATTAAAATAATCACAAAAGAAACCAAAAAAATCTTCAGCTGCATCCGGCTTTATACGTTCCAGATGATCGAGATAGTAGAAAAGCGGAGTATTATCCCCATCGTTATTTTCTTGCCAATCAGACTCATCATAAAGACAGTCCCCTGCGCATCTTGCCACATTAGAGATAACTGGATCGACCTGTCTTAGGCTTATTTCAATTTCCGCTACTTGAAGCCTCAAAGCTCGCTTTGCTTCATTACTAGCCTGTGCAGTTCCGAAAGTAGCCGAGAAACTCAATGACGCTAAAACTAAATCGACGCTATTACTGCTCGATGTTAACGCCCATATTTCAAGACGAGACAATAAATATATGGAGAAGGCTGCTGCCAGTTCATTGACACTCTGCCCATCCGCAATGAGTCGCTTTTCAAGGCGATAAATCCTATCCAAGTTAAGCTCATTCATTTATTGCACATCCGCCATTCGCTCATAACACAGCCATCACATAAGCGCATAAAATACAGTAAGACACCGGCTTTCCATCATTTCGTTCAAAGGGTGATTCCCTCCGCTCACAACGTACCGGAGTTGAAAAAATCTTGTACATCATTGTCGTGTGCGATTTTACTCAGGCCATCGGCCTTACCGCACTGACCATTGAATGGAAACCCAACCGTTCCTCTTTCAGCGTCGCCGTAAATTTCCTTATCGCCGAATGATGAGCGCCCTGCCGCCGCCTGTTAACTAAAGTACTCTACTGACCTATAGAGGTTATCCGCTTCGACAGCACATCAACTTTCGTTAGACGACATTCAACAATCTATCGTTTCACAGCTCTTGGCAAACCTAGCGCAGACCGAAAGTATCCGACCAGCTCTTCTGTTTTCCCACTACACATTCTCGATAGCTCATCAGCGTACAGCAGAAAAGGGGTGTCCTCTCCCAATGAGTGATCCGCCCAATCACTGTCATTGTGGGCACAAAAAACACAGCATCTTGCGAAAGATGACAGTGAACCATTAACTCCTTTATAGAAGTGAACTTTAGACCAAAAATACTCCCGCGCGCCCTTTTTTTCCAAGGTTTCGGTTGCGGGCCAACGCTTTTCCTCAACATCGCTCAATACAGAAATGAATTTTAGACACTCCCCCTCATCATCAAACTCAATGGACCTTGAGACCAGCAACCACTTTAAATAGCCCGCCAGACACGACGTCAGATCATATATCGACAAGCCCGAATTCAAAAAGTCTTGTTCAAATTCGTCCACCATCAACTGGTCTACTACTTCGAGCATGGCACCGTTCCCTCTATGACACCTAGATTGCTCTATTCCAGCAGTTGCTCCTGCAAACGTCCGGCCGGGTCTCAGGCTTGAGTCTACATCAGACTGTTGCTCTGATGGCGCCCACCTCGCCTCACGCGTCTCCGAACCGTTCTGGATTACCTGCATAACCAAATCATATCGCTTTCTGTTTCTCCCATTTCTCAGAACTTTCGCGCCAAGCGTAAACAGCATCGACCCTAGAATCTTCTCCTTCGAGAACCACAGAATAACGACGACGTGAAACTATATCTTTTTCGTTATACGTTTCAATATATACCCTCTTCCCAACCCGGGCTTCTGTACCCTCAACTATCAACTGCGCATATTCTGGAGGGCGGGCAGTCCCCATCGTACTTAAACGGGCTTGCGCAGTTGTCGCCAGAGCGGAGGAACTTAAATGCCTCTCGAATATCCCCAGCAATTTATCTCTATTCTCTTGCACCAAGCGCAATCGCCCCTCTTGATCATCAGGCATTTCCCTCTGGTGGGCCCGCCTTTTCGAGCCAAACGAAGTTTCCCAATCAAGCATATCCTCAATAAAGCAGCGCAAACGTTCAATTGATCCCATTCTAACCACCCCTAGCCACAATTACAGGAACAAGGACTTTCAAATACTCGCGATTTTGTGCCAGCTGACCTTATGCCTGGGCGAATGGTCGATACCGCCTGAACCCAGCGGTTCCTTCGCGCCGCGGTGGGCAGATTTCTCAATAAAATAACCCACCCATTTCCAACCGACACTTACCCTGTTACTGCCAACTCACTTCTAACGTAACTAATAAAATGTTTTACTAGAATCTCATCCGCCAATTTGTAGTTCTCACCACCACATTGAAGAAACTCCATAAACCAACTTAATTTCTCTGACATCATCTCTTGATCGTCAGACTCATCAATACTAAGCAGCAGCATAGCCAAGCGGGCGCTCAGTGCATCTTTACTATGAAAGGCTCTAACGCCCGCCACGTCTGCAATCTGCCCCCTCCACTTTGCAGCTAATTCTGTACATTCTAGCTGCCCGATTTCACATGAAACATACTTGCCAGCCAGACTCATTGGATCCGGCAGCACTACAGGAAACTTATAACCAATTGCCCTGAGTGCCTTTAACATGAAGTCCCTTAGTAAAATATTTGCCTCTCGAGCATCTTCAGGCCATACAATTTCACCGTAAGCAAAGCTCATTCACATCCCACTCTTAAATGTTTCATCACATCACTACAGCTTTTACGGCCTTCACCTTACCACCTGCAGGATCGACACCATCTTCTAATGCTTTATCCAAACCCTCACTCTTCTCCAAGAATTTCTTTCTACAGCATGCTTTCTTACACAGAGCACAATATTTATGGCCATGGACCCTTCACGAAGAAACACATAACTAAACAGTTCACAAATCTCATTATCAAAATAATGATATGCGGCCATAAATCCGAGCAAGCGCTCCAGTTTCACTAACCACCGAATGACTTTGAGGGTATCGCAATTAGAGCACTACACCTTAACCAACTCAGTTGACTCCCAGGCTCCCTTTTACTCTCTAATTTTTTGACGCTTTAGACCTTTAACTCATGTAAGTAGGGTTCTAACATCTCAACCAGCTCGCCTTGAGAATAGTAAAATCCTTCTCCTTCACTCACACCTTGAATAAGGCCTACTATTTCATCTAGCTTTATATCGCCATACCTATAAGACTGATGATCCAAAGAGCTTACAAACGCCAAATTAGCACAACGCTCCGGTTTGTAAGGGATTTCTCGGACCATCAATAGCAATTGCTCAACAAAAGCAACCTTCTCCTCAAGAGTGTTCATTAGCGATACCTGCAACTTGATCTTATTGCCTTACCATCTGGGGTAGCCAACCCCTGATCAATATCCGCCTTAGCTGGTGGATAATGAGGGTTATTTACAATATCACCATCTACCATCTTTGCGACGGCCACTTCAGCCCCTGCGGACCGAAGTCAGAGAAAAATAATAGATCTAACGCCTTCCTCGCTATAATTACACACAAGCAATCTTACTCTTCAGGAAATCGTAGAACCCTTCTAACACTTCCGAGCCAAAAGTAACCAAATAAAGGAAAAGATAGTATATAGGCGTTTCGCTGTCCGCATTACTTTCTTCCCACTCTTTATCACCAGCAAAACAACATATTGCTGCCCTAGCATACGCCGCCAGTACTTTATCCTCAGTCCTTTTCGTATCGTGTACTCGCCACAGCTTGACCAGCGAACTATCTCGCCACCCTTTATCAATATTATCTACGCCAACCAACCGAATAGCTTCAATGCAAGCTCTGACTTCATTCAAGACGATATGATTTTTCGTAAGCAGCATTAGCCGGTCATACATGACAATAAGAAAATCCGCATACCAAGCAGCCAAATGGCTTGCAGACACTCGCTTATTTATCGCCAGCTCTTCAAGCTCATCAGCCCTCGAATAAAAATATTGACCAAGCACTAACCTACTCCACCCTCACCCCACATTTATTCATTACAATCTAACAGGATGCACAAAACTTCAGCGGCTTTCCGAGAAAAGGAACAGATTTATTTCTTGCTTAGCAGCATAAATAGATCCACCCCTTTACTCCATGTTAGCCGAACACCCGCACTCAAAATAGAGTCATCCACTTACTTTAAAATGTCTCGCCACAATTTCAGCTAACAAATCATCAGGAACACCAAGCTTACCAGAGAGTTGTAAGACCCAGGAAAATCGCTCCCTCAGCTCATAAAAATCCTCAATACTTTTAGGCACGGCCGTTAGCAACTCAATTGCAAACCTAGCCCTGATTGACATCTCCGACTGAAGATCTCTGACATAGCCATTATCATCGATATATTTCCACCACCACAAAACTGCCTCTTCTCGATACTTTTCATCAGATGCACTTTCTGCGTTACCGCTTACAATTTTCAGCGGGTTATGAATAAAACCGCTATAGTCAACGCCACCTTCTATCAGAAGATCAAGAATAAAACGCTGGTATAAAACAACAGATTCGGCCAAGCCATCAGGCCATGCTACTTTTATCGCCTTCATTTAACTTCAACCTTAAAGTGCTCCATCATAAAACTACAACTTTTACAAGGCTTTTTAGTCAATCCATGACCAGGCTCCGAGTTCCCAACAGCGACGGTTTCCATTACAGCACCCTCAATATCCTCATTATCGTTCAGCGCCATTTCTGTCACAACTCGCTCTGAGCAATTCCCGTGCCATGCTGCTCGACGCTCTGGCGGAGCAGCCATTAATACTGCTGTCATTTCTGGATTTTGCGGTTCAACGCTAGAGCCACTTACTCCAACATACTGTTTACCAGACTTGGTAGTTAGGACTGATGCCGCTCCTGTCTCTTGACCATGTGCTCGAGCTTTGTCCGCAGCATCAAGCACTTTCTTGCTTGTCAGGCCTCTCGGATCAATCCATTGTATTGGACTTTTTACATATCCAAATAGATTTAGACCACCAACATACCCCGCAGGATCCTTGCTAACGAATCGCCCACTCTGCGGATTGTAATATCTATATCTGTTGTAATGTAGTCCCGTTTCGTGATCGTGGTACTGACCCTGGAAGCGTATCTGGTTACTCAAGCCATGCTGCTTAGCCCAGTCCGAACGCTCCTCTCGGACTTCACCCCACGCCTTGTACTGCCCTGCCCAAGCGACATTGCCTTGCTCATCGGTCAGTTCCATCGGCGTACCGAGGTGGTCGCACTGATACCAGGCAATCGCGTCGAACGGCTGCGGCTTCACCTCGGTGTGCCACAACGGATCCTGATCGAAATCGTACTCGCGCTGACTCCAATCCGGTTGCTTGTGCAAGCGGATCGGGCTCTTGCGCAACGCTTGGGCGACCGGCACGAAGCTGCCCGGCTCGTACAGATAATGCACGGTACGCCCGGTATCGCCTTCATCGCGCGGCGGTGAGCTTTCCCAAGCCAGGGTGTCCCCGTCCCAACCAAACAAGGTGAAGCCACAACCCAGCTCACGCTGGCGCTTGGCCCGTTCCAGCTGGTTCCAACCGGTACCGGCCTCAGGCCGGTCCCAGAAGTGCGCTACTGAGTGCTTGTGCAAACGGCGCCCCAAGGCGTCGTAGCTGTAATCGACCTTGAGCTTGTCGTCGTTGTAACTCGCCAGCCGGTCGAACAGATCCCAAGTGAAGTGGGCATGGGAACCGTTATGCAAACGGTGGATCAGGTTGCCACGCTCGTCGTACCGGTAATGGGTGCCGGCGTATTCACGCAGCAGGTTGTCCATCAGCTTGTTGCGACGCGGATCCGCTTCCAGCGGGCGGTTCAGCTCCTGCGTTTTCTGATCCAGCAGGTTACCCGCCGGGTCGAAGGCGAAGGTCTCCACGCCGAGGCGGCTGGTGGCCTGCAACAGTCGGCCGACTGGATCGTACTGGTACTCAAGCTGACCACGGCGGCTGTCGTGGATGTTGGTCAGCTGGCCGGCAACATCGTAGCGGTACTGGCGCTTGAGCAGCGTGGACTGGCCGTCATGGCTGCCCAGCAGTTGCTCTTGCAAACGCCCGGCCGGGTCCCAGGCCTGAGTCTGCATCAGCTTGTTGCCCTGGTGCCGCACCACCTCGCGGTGCAGGTCATCGCGCTCGTAGGCCAGCATCTCGTGCTGGTCGAGGGTCATGCCGAGCAAGTGGCCGCTGCCGTAGGTCAGCCAGCTGACCTTGTGCCCATCCGGGCGAGTTGTCGCAATCCTCTGGTTGAGCGCATCGTATTCGTGCTGCCACACCGCGACCATCGGCGTGCCGGTGGCCAGGTAGTGCTGATGCTCACGGGTCAGGTTGCCCGCTTCATCAAAGAACCATTGCAGCTTGCTGGCCGCGTTGATCGCCTGGATCAACTGACCGTTGCCATTGTAGGCAAAGGTTTCGCTCTGGCTCTGATCACCCAGACGCGCCGTACGCTCGGCCAGGCGGCCCATGCGGTCGAAACGCAGGTCGATGCGGCGCTGGCCCACTTGAGTGCTGGCCAACCTACCGCTGTACGGGTCGTACTGGTACCGGGTCACCAGCCCGTCGAAACCGGTCTCTTGCAGCAGCCGGCCAACCGGGTCATAGAGGAAGTTGGCCTTGCTCTCGTTCTCGTTCTCCAGCCCGATCAAGCGGCCGAGCATGTCCCAGCGATAACGCAGGGTGTGCTCGTTGGCGTCGACCCGTTCGGCGAGCATACCGGCGGCGCTGTAGGCCCAGGTGGTGCAGCGGTCGAGCGCATCGACATGGGCCAGCAGGCGGCCTTCGGCGTCACGCTCGAAGCGTTCTTCGGTCTTGTCCGGGTGGGTGAGCTTGGCCAGTTGGCCGGCCTTGTATTCGTAGGCGGTCTTGTTGCCCGCCGCATCGGCGAACTCGATCAGCTGGCCGGACGTGTCATACGTCCACTGGCTGGTCTTGCCCGAGCAGTCGGTGTACTCGAGCAGTTGGCCGGCGTCGTTATAAGCCAGCTTCTTCTCGTTGCCGATGGCGTCCTTGATCGCCTTGACCAGCCCGGCCGAGGTATAGGCGAACTCGGTCTTGTTGCCCAGCGGGTCGATGGTCTCGACCAGATTGCCGCGCTCGTCGTAGTCGCGCTGCCACTGCCCGCCCTCGGCGTCGCTGATCTTGATCAGCTGGTCCTGGTCGTCGTAGGCGAAGTGCACCACGCTGTGGTCGGCGCGAATGTGCTTGAGGCGGTTGCTGCGCTCATCGTAGACGTAGCGGTCCTGGCTGCCGTCGGGGTGCACGTGGCGGATGACGTTCTTGCGCGCGTCACGGAACAGCCATTCGGAATTGCCGTCCGGGTGCTTGATCCGATAGGTGTAACCCTCGGCGTCGTAGTAGTGCCAGGTTTCCTGGCCGTGGGCATCGGTGACATAGGTCAGGCGAATACGTTCGTCCCACTGTAGACGGGTCTCGAAACGAATTGCCGTCGGTCCTGGTCGTCGTAGGCGAAGTGCACCACGCTGTGGTCGGCGCGAATGTGCTTGAGGCGGTTGCTGCGCTCATCGTAGACGTAGCGGTCCTGGCTGCCGTCGGGGTGCACGTGGCGGATGACGTTCTTGCGCGCGTCACGGAACAGCCATTCGGAATTGCCGTCCGGGTGCTTGATCCGATAGGTGTAACCCTCGGCGTCGTAGTAGTGCCAGGTTTCCTGGCCGTGGGCATCGGTGACATAGGTCAGGCGAATACGTTCGTCCCACTGTAGACGGGTCTCGAAACTGCCGTCGTCGGCCCATTCGTGAATGGCCTTGGCGTGGGGGCCGCTGCCGTCCCACTCGAGGTTGATGCCGCGATTGGTGCGGTCGGTGTAGCGGGTGACCAAGTGGTGCTGGTACTGATAGCGCCAGGCGGCGCCATGTTCGTCCTGTGCCGCGATCAGGTCGCCCTGGTCGTCGTAGTGATAGGCGCACAACTGACGCAGCGGCTTGCCGTCGACCACCTGCCACAGGCCCTGGAGGTGGCCGTGGTCGTCGAGCAAGGTACCCAATTGCAGGTGCACCTTGGTGGGGTCGTCGTCCTGATACGTGTTGATGTCCGACAGTACCGGTCGGTCGTGGTGACGGTGCTCGTAGTGCAGCATTGCGCCGGCGCCGCTGCGCAGCTTGATGTGAGTCAGGTAGAAGCGGTCACCGTGGCGAGCATAGGTCTCCTGCCGCGTGAGCCCGCGCAACACCACCAACTGCTGTTCGCCGTTACGCACCAGGGTGAGGTATTCCACCGCATCGTGGTGCGGCTTACCTTGCTTGGGCAGCGGGTACTCATGGCTGCGGCCGTCCATGTCGTGGAACACCACGCCCTGGTCGACCACGTCGATGCAGGTGGTGAACTCGGTGATCCAGCGGGCGCCGAGAACGCCGTCGTCCAGCTTGTCCAGGCGCGAGTTGTAGGTCCGCGTCCAGTTGACCGGGAACGGGCCGGGCAGGCTGAAGTCGGTGTGGTGCAGCGACTCACTGCCCAAGGCGAAGTTGATCCGCTTGCAGGTGCTGGTGCAGACCTCGTTCTTCTGGTCGTTGGCCGCCTTGGTGGCCGAACCCTGGTTGGTGATCGACTCGGTACGGCCCTGGGAACCCTGATGCTTGGCTTCGGTGACTTTGTCCTGCTTGACCACCGTAGGCATAGCCTTGGGATTGCGATGGTGCCACTTCGTGCTGCTGTCATGCAGCAGCACCAGCAGGTTCTTGATCGAGTCCTTGTTGTCCGCGCTGGCCAGGCTCATCAGCTTGCCGCTCATCTGTGGCGCAAGCTTGCGGAACTGCTGGGTGCTCTGGAGCACATCCTTCTGCACCGACGTGGGCACGGTATTGCTCAGCAGCGTGTTGGCTGCGCCCTTGCCCATGGCCGAGTAGGCGTTGCTCAGCGCACCAAAGGCGTTCTCGAAGGCCACCGCAGGGTCGGACTTCCAGGTATCGCTGACCTTCTGCGCCATCTGCGTGGCCTTGTCCAGGTCACCCTTGCTGTCGAGCTTGCCGAGGACGATGGCGTCGATGGCATCGGCGGTGTTGAGGATCAGCCTCTCGCCGGTCTTGGCGGCATCGGCGAGGATGCTGTCGAGCTGGGCCTGGGCGTCGACCAGGAAGGTGTCCAGCTCACCAAGCAGGTCGGCGTTGAGGTGGCCGACGATGATCTCGACCAGCGCGTCGCCGAGGATCTCCTTGCCCTCCTGGCGGGCCAGGGTCAGCATCGGCCGCAGGCCCTTGCGCGCGGCAGCCATGGTTGGTGGCGCAGGAATCACACCGATCAGGTTGATGCCCAGGCTCACCCAATCCCACGGGTCGGGCTCCTTGGCCGAGGCCAGGTTGACGATATCGCCCACGGCGTCCACCAGGGCGATGATGTTGCCGATGACCGGCAGCACCTCGGCGGTGTCCTTGAGCCGTTCGAGGTTGACGTAGCCGCCGCTGATGTCGCGCANCCAGGCGTCGAACACGGCGGCGCCGCGGCTGACGTCGGCCATGCCGATCTGGTCGAGGGGGACGACCGCTGCCTGGGCCGGGCGTGGTTTTTCAGGAGTGTTGGCGGTCATGACATCAGTTCACTTGGCAAAAGGTCGGTAACGGTGTTCAGGCTCGGGGCCTTGAAAGCGGGGAGCTTGGGCAGGGCCGGCAGCTTGGGCAGGCTTGNCAGGCTGGCCATGGCGCNGGAGGCGGCCGGCAGCGCCGAGCTGGCGGTGCTGGCCAGCTGCGGCAGGCCGGCGACGCCGCCTTTCAATGCGCCCTGTACCTGTTGTGCGGTNTGCAGGGCGCCCTGGCCGGACTTGAGCAGGNTCATGCCGGTCTTGGCCGTGGCCATGCCGCTGCTGGCCAGTTGCTTGGCCTTNTCGAACAGGCCGCCCTCGCCCTTGGGCAGCGGCAGCTTCTCGACCAGCGACTCCAGCTGGGTCGTCAGGCTGCTCGGGTCGGGGGGCTGCACCGGCCACTCGACCACGCCGATGTAGCTGCTCGGCGCCCAGGGCGGCGAGGGATCGCGGCCGAACTTGACCCAGGCCGGCCCCGGCGCGGCGCCNGACACGGCATTGAACCCCTGCCCGTCCAGCGACCCTTTGAGCACCGTGCCCAGGGCNTCGGTGACTTCGTAGTCGCCNGCCTTGATGCCTTTGGTGTTGGCGTACAGGTTGAACAGNTCCAGCGCGCCCTTGCCCGGCTTGGGNGGCTCGGGGAAGGTGCCGGCCAGGCTCGACGCNCCGATNTGGGCGAACTGCGCGGCGTGGGCGGTGTAGTTGGCGCTGGTGACNTGGGTGATGCCGCCGGCGTTGTAGGTGGTGGCACTGCCGCCGCCCTGCACCACCAGCTCGGTCTTGGCCTTGAGCAGGATGCGGTCGGCGTTGGCGGTGATGTCGAGCTTGGCCAGCAGGTTGATGCTGTCCTTCAGGGCGCGGATGTCGATGTCGCCGGAGGCCGAGACCAGCTTCCAGCCCAGGCTCTGCACGAAGAAACGCATGCCCTGGCTGGCGCTGGCCAGCAGGCGCTTGCCAACGGACATGCTGGTGTGGCCGGTGCTGCTCAGGGCCAGGTGGCTGCCGCTGGTGAGGTGGTTGGGGCCGGGGGTAGTCAGGGCGATGCCGGCGGGGCTCGACACGACCAGGTGCGGCTGGGTGAATTCGGCGAACTCGTTTTTGCTCAGGTCGCCCGGGCCGCTGCCGAGGATGCCTTGGTGCTGCTTGTGCAGGTCCTTGGCCACGGCGTCCTGGTCGCCNGGTTCCTGGGCCTGCATCTGCTTGGCCAGNTCNGCNAGGCTGTCNTGNTGGTCGCTGGCGGTGGCCAGGCGNTCGGCGGTTTCGGGCAGGTCCTTGTGGTGCTTGGCTTCGTTGGCGCGCGGTTCGGTGGTGAGCAGCAGGCCACCGGCGGCGCGCACGGCACCGTGGCGGTCGGTGCGCAGCTCGAAGCCTTCACCGCGTGGGGCGCCACCACTTGGTCTTGGGTGGGTGAGGTAGCCGAGGTTCAGCGCACTGGCACCGTGGTCGCTGCGCAGGGCGATGCTGATTTCGCTGGTGGTGTCGTCGATGCGCAGTTCGTTGCCGCGGCTGCCCTTGTATTCCTTGCTCTTGATCGTGGCCAGGGTCTTGAGGTCGGGCAGCTTGTAGTGCGGCATGTTCACGCCGTGGTACAGGCAGCCGGTCACCAACGGCTGGTCGGGGTCACCTTCGAGGAAGCTGACCAGCACTTCCATACCGACACGCGGCAGTTGCAGGCCGGCGATGCCCTGCCCGGCCCAGCTCGACGCCACGCGCATCCACACGCTGGACTTGTCGTCGGCCTGGCCCTCGCGGTCCCAGAAGAACTGCACCTTGATGCGGCCGTATTCGTCGCAGTAGATCTCTTCGCCGGCCGGGCCGCTGACCACCGCGCGCTGCTCGCCCAGCACCTTGGGTTTCGGGTGTTTCAGCGGTGGGCGGTACGGCTGCTCCCACGGGGTGACCACGAAGAAGTTGCGGTAGCCCTGCTGGAAGCCGTCGTACTTGGCGTCGACGTCGCTGGTGATGGCTTCTTCCAGCACCTGCGGCTGGCGGCCCTGGTGGTGCACGTCGGTGAGCAGCCACAGGTCGTTCCACTGGGTGTTGGGGTGGCTGCCGAGGGTGAGGAAGTGCCCGCTGGCGAGCAGCGGNTGGTCACTGTCGCCGCTGGCCTGGCGGTAGTCGCTGCGGTGGCGTTCCAGNGCGCGGTTGGCCAGGTGCTTGCCGCGTGGGCGGTCGAGGAAGCGGCCGGGGTAGTCGTAGTCTTCCAGGGCCGGNTCGTCGAGGCTGTNGACCGTGCCTTCGAGCTGGATCAGCGGTTTCTTGAAGTCGTAGTCGCGGCGGCTGACGCTGCTGGTGCGGGTTTCCAGGCGCAGGGCGAAGCGCTTGATCATCGGCGTGTCGGCGACCAGGCCGGAGTCGTGCTGGAACTGCACCGGCGCCAACTTGGGGAACACGGTCTGGTCGTCGCCGAACACCAATTGGTGACCGGCAGCGCTGTGGCGGAAGTGGTAGTGGATACCCTCCTCTTCACACAGGCGCTGGATGAATTGCAGGTTGGACTCGTCGTACTGCACGCAGTACTCGCGCTCCGGGTAGATAGCGCCGAGCTGGAACTGGTAGGCGTTGGCGAGGATGCGCGGGCGTAACGTCACCTGGTAGCGGGTCAGGCGCTTGCCCGACTCGCCTTGCGCGGCGCGGTAGATCAGGCCGTGCAGGCCGCGACCATCGTCGCCGAGCTGAAGGAACGCGGGCTTGTGCAGCAGGCTCTCCAGGTCCAGCGAGGGGCGCTCGCTCACCAGCTCCAGGTCGATGGTGTAGGGCTGGCTGATGGCTTCGTGGCCATCGAAGGCGAGCACCTGGAAGTCGTGCTCCAGCCCGTCGATGTGCAGGCTGAAATGGGTCTGGTTCGCGGCGGCAAACATCCCTGTCCCTCTATTGCGTGAATTCGGTGGTGGTTCGGCCGTGGCCTGGCGCGCGAAGGCGGCGGGTCATGGCATGAAGCGGCGCGGGCAACCCCGCGCGGCTGGCTGTGTGCAAGGTGTTGTCATCGCCGCCACCGGGCCCAGAAGCCTTGGGCGGCGAAGGCGTCGCGCAGCTGCCCGGCATCGACGCGGCGCTGCTCGGGGGCGAAGGCCAGGGCCCGGCGCAGCGCGGCCCAGGCCTTGCCGGGCATGCCGGGTGGGGCCTTGGCCGGCAGTTGCATGCCCTGGTCGCGGGCCTTGAGCGACGGCACGCGCTCGTAGGGGTGGCGGCCGGTGACCAGCTCGTACAGCACGCACGCCACGGCATACAGGTCGCTGGCGGTGCTCGGCGTGCCGCCCTCGAACAGCTCGGGGGCGGCGTAGGCTGGGGTCCAGGCTTCGAAGCGGCCATGGCTCAGGTGCGGCAGGCCGGCCAGCGGGCCGTCCAGGGCCATGCCCAGGCCAAAGTCGAACAGGCGCAGGCCATCGTCGCCGAGCATCACGTTGCTGGGCTTGAGGTCGCCGTGCACCACGCCCTGGGCATGCACGCAGGCCAGGGCGTCGAGCAGCGGCACGGCGATCTCGCGCACCTGTGCCCAGGCCAGGCCCAGCGGCTGGTCGCAGAGCAGGCGGTCGAGCGAGGTGCCGCGCATCAGCTCCATGGTGATGAAGCCGCGCTCGCTCTGCGGGTCGATGGCGAAGCCTTGCAGGCGCACCAGGTTGGGGTGGCGCAGGCGGCTGGTGAGGGCGTACTCGTTGAACAGCAGGGCGTTGGCGTCGGGCGCGGTAGCCAGCTGGTCGCTCATCAGCTTCACCGCCAGCAACGGCTGCGGGTCGCCGAAGCCTTCCTGCAACAGGTCGCGGGCGCGGTACACCAGGCCCATGCCGCCGGCGCCGAGCAGGCGCTCCAGGCGGTAGCGCCCGGCGAGCACGTCGGGGATCGGCGCCAGCACCTTGGCCGCCGGGGCGGGCGCGGGGGGCGCGGCGGCTTGCCCACGGCCCTTGCCGCGCCGCTTGCGCCGCGCCTTGCCGGTGCGGGCGGGCTCGGGCTCGCTGGCCTGGGTGAATGCGAAGTAGGTCGACTCGCTGCCCTGCTCGAGGGCGTCGAGCACGTCGAGCGCGTCGCCGCTGCCAAGGTTCATCGGTGGATCACCACTGCGGTCAGGTTGTCTTTCGCCGCGCCGCCCAGGGCGGTGTCGAACAGGCGTTGCAGGGCCTCGCCGGGCGAGGCCAGGTCCAGCGCGTGGCCCAGGCCACCGCTCTCCAGGCCGTCGTAGAGGCCGTCGCTGCACAGCAAGAACACATCGCCCGGCTGCGCCTCGAACTCCAGCACTTCCAGGGTGAGGCTGGCGCTGGCACCCACGGCGCGGGTCAGGGCCCGGGCCGAGGGGTGCTCGCGGGCCTGCTCGGCGCTCATGCGCTCCTGGTCCATCAGTTGCTGTTGCAGCGAGTGGTCGCGGGTCAGCTGGTACAGGCGCTGGCCGCGCCACAGGTAGCAGCGGCTGTCGCCGGCCCACACGCAGGCGCCGCGGCGGCCGTCGAGCAGCAGGGTCACCACGGTGCTGCCGATCACCCGCGCCTGGCCGGCGACGCTCACCGTCAGCTCCTGGCCCAGGCGCCGGTTGATCCAGTGCAGGCACTGGCGCACGGCGAGCACGCGCTCGTCGAAGCTGCTGGCCGCCGGCAGGTCGGCCAGGCTTTCGACGATCATCTGGCTGGCGACATCGCCGGCCTCGTGGCCGCCCATGCCGTCGGCGACCGCCCACAGCCCGTGCTGCGGGCAATCGAGAAAGGCGTCCTCGTTGCGCGCACGGACCTTGCCGGGGTCGGTGCGCGCCGCGCTGCGCCAAGGGCTGGCTGTGCGCATCACAGCTCCCCTGGCAGGCGGAAGCCGCGCAGCACGCTGAGGTCGAACGGGTTCGGCGCGCGCTGGCTGGTCAGCAGGTAGTTGGCGCGCATGCCGCCGACATTGGCCTTGAGCACCATGGTGTCGCGGCCCTTGAGGTACTCGGTCTGCATCAGGTCGAGCAGGCGGAACAGCGACCACGGGCCACCGTTCTTCTCCAGCGCCATGGGGCGGCCGTTGAGCTGCTCCAGGGTCAGGCTGCTGTTGCCGTCCTGGGCTTCGGTCGGCCACTTCAGGCTGGTGGAGACGATCGGGCCGTGGCGGTAGTCGATCACCGTGTCGCCGAAGCGGAACTCGGCGCGGCTCACCGCCGGGTCGAGGGTGTACGGCTCGAGCTTGAACTGCACCTGCGGCTCTTCGGGGTTCTGCGCGAAGAAGCTCTGGCGGATGGTCTGCGCGGCGCTCATCTGGTCGAGGAAGGCCTTGGTCATCGGCAGGCTCTGGCCGTCGAGGCTGCGCAGGCGGTAGGCGCCCGGCTCACCGCTGACGAACGGGCGCATGTAGGTGTCGAAGAAGCGGTCCGCCACGCCCTGGGCCTTGAAGAAGTCGCGGAAGTCGCTGATCGCCACATCGCTGGTGCCGTGGGCGTTGAACGGGTAGCGCGACTCGATGGTGCGGCCGTAGTAGCTGTACAGCTCGCTCTGGTAGCGCTGGTTGAGGTAGGTGTAGGTGTCGTTGAGCACCATGCGCCAGATGTCGTCGGACAGCAGGTTGAACCAGCCCGCCACCGGGCGCGGCAGGCGCACGGTGCCGTTGCGCAGGCTGCTCAGGGCGTCACGCTGGCCCGACAGGCGCGTCTTGGCCATCTGGTACGAGGCTTCTTCGGCCTGGTTGGAGCGGGCCAGGCCGGCCAGCTGCTGCTGCAGGTCGTTGAGCGCCTGCATGGTCGGCGCCAGGTCCGGGCCTGGGCCGTTGTTGTCATCGAGCAGCCGGTGCAGCGGCTCGAAGCGACGTTGCAGGGCCATGCGCGCGGTGTCCGGCAGCGGCTTCTTGGCCAGGGCGTCGCGGGCCTTGTCGGCCACTGCACCGGCCACGGCCGCACCACCCTTGCCGAGCTTCTTGGCCACGGCCTTGTTGGCAGCGGCTTCGGCGGCCGGGTTGCCTTCGTCGGTGGCTTCGGCCAGGACCGGGAAGCGGGTGTTCTCGCGCACTTCGGTGAGCAACAGCAGCAGCGGCGAGTTGGCGGCGGTCAGCGCCGACAGCTGGTCGGCACCTTCACCGGCGTCGCTGAACGGAATCAGGCCGACCTGGTTGACCGCCTCGCCCCAGTAGTTGGCGTAGTCGCGGAAGTACAGCTGCTCCAGCTCCACCATCAGGCGGCGCATGTCCATGTCGCTGATGCCGCTGCCCTCGCCCAGCACCCAGTTGTCGCGCAGGATGTCGTTGACCAGGTTGGCGCCCTGCACCGAGAAGTACTGCTGGTAGCCCTGGGAGGTGTAGAAGCCGGGGATCGGGTAGTCGATGCCGACGAACTGGCTGGCCTGCGGGCCGAGCTGCTGGCTGAGGCGGTATTCGGGCAGGCTGCGGGCCTGTTCGCGCAGCACGCGGTACACCACGCTGGCCAGCGACTCGGCGCGCAGCACCTGGCGGGCCTGGGCCACCAGGGCGTCGTTGAGCGGGTAGGCGAACGATTGCTCGAGCAGGCGCCCGAAGTGGGTGTTCAGGCTGTCCTGGGCGGCGGTGTTGCCGTTGTAGCGCTGCGACCAGCCGGCCGCCACCCAGTCCTTGAGCCAGGCCTGGTCACGGCGCTCGGGCAGGCCGAGCATCAGGTAGGCGCGCAGGCTGTTGAGCAGGCGCTCGCGGTTTTTCAGGTTGCTGCGGATCTGCCCTTCGACCATCTGCGCCACCCGGGGCAGCAGCACGGTTTCCAGCTCGCGCTGGTAGGCCGGTTGCAGCACCTCGTTGGCCGGCACGCCCTGGTACAGGCCGCCGCGTTGCAGCAGCGAGACCTCGCCGGGCACGGGGAACACGCGCGAAGCCTGCCAGGCGGTGTCCAGCGGCTTGAGCGCGGCCAGGGCGTCATCGCGGGCATCCAGGCCGGTGTGCTGGCGCTGCCACTGGCGGCCCAGCTCACGCACCTGTTCCAGGCGCTCGTGGTTGCCGGAGAAACTGCCGGCCCACAGTGCACCAAACAGCGCCAGCGCGCCCAGGGCACCGAGGTACACGGCCCGCTGGCCCCAGTGGATGCGCCGGCGTTCGCGCTGGTCGAGGCCGGCCAGGTCGTACTCGGGGAAGATCACCCGGCTGAACAGTTGCAGGGTGAAGCGCGAGCGGCCCTGCACTGCGCCACGGCCAGGCTGCCCGGGGTGGAAGCCGTTGTCGCTGTCGACCTGCGGCGCCTGGTGCGGCGCGCTGGTCAGGTAGAAACCGCGCAGCTGGCTGGCGCGCTGGTAGCGGTTGCCGGTGAAGGCGGCGTCGACGAACAGGCACAGCTGGTCGCCGATGCGCCCCAGCTGGTGCGGGAAGTCGAGGATGCGCGCACGGCGCTGGGTGTTGCGCTCGTGGTGCATGCGCTGGGTGACCTGGTCGCCCAGGCGTTGCAGCAGGCCCTGGAATTCCTTGGCCAGCAGTTCGGTGTCGGCGCCGTTCTGGCCCTTGCCGAAGGTGATGCCGAACACTTGCTCGTTCTCTTCACGCGACTGCTGGTCGAAGAAGGCGTCGAAACCTTGCAGGCGGTCGGTCTTGCTCAGCACCAGGTACACCGGCACTTCGACGTGCAGGCGCTGGCGCAGCTCCTGCAAGCGCGAGCGGACTTTCTGCGCCAGGTCGTTGACCGCCGCTTCGCCGCCCAGCAGGGTGTCCAGCGGCACGGTGACCAGCACGCCGTTGAGCGGGCGGTTGCGTCGGCGCAGGCGCAGCTGGTCGAGCAGCACGCGCCAGGCGCTGCCGTCGACCTCGCTGTCGGACTGGTTGAGGAAGCGCCCGGCGGTGTCCACCAGCACGGCCTGCTCGGCGAAGTAGAAGTCGCAGAAATCGCCACTGGACGGGTCGCGGGCGAGCTTGCGCTCCAGCGCGTTGATCGGGAACTCAAGCCCCGAATGGTCGATCAGGCTGGTCTTGCCCGCGCCTTGTGGCCCGAGCACCAGGTACCAGGGCAGGTCGCGGCGCCAGCGTTCGCTGCGGCCACCGTACAGGCTCGAATGCTTGAGGGTGGACAAGGCGTGCTTGAAGCGGGCCTTGATCTCCTTGCCCTCCTCGTCCTTGCGCTCTTCGCGCTCCAGGCGCTCGCGGCCGTCCTCGCTCTCGAGTTCTTCCTGCTTACGGTTGTTGGCGCGCCAGCTGGCGAACACCATCCACAGGCCCCACACCAGGAACAGCACGCTGATGGTCAGCAGCCGCGCGGCAGCGTCTTCCCAGAACTTGTTGTCGGCCACGGCCAGCAGAGGGCCGGCGAACCACACCAGCAACGCCAGGGCCAGTACCAGCAGCAGGCTCCAGACCCAGGTGCGGGCGAGGAAGGCGCCTACTTTCTTGAAAAAATTCTTCATCACAGGTCCTTGTGTCACGACCGCGGCTGGGCCGCGGGCTGCTCGAGCGTCTGGAAGGGTTGCAGGACGGTGGCGCGCTGTTCCCCCAGCACCCAGGCGAAACCGGAATACATCACCACCAGGCACACCAGGGTGAACAGCGCCACGCTCCACCACGGCACGATGCGCACCGGCGTGTTGCGCTGCTGGTCGAGGCCTTCCCAGCGCGGCGACAGCTCGCGCGGCACGTCGCCACGCAACTGGCGAATCTGCCGGAACAGCGCGTCGCGGATGCCTTCAAGCTCGGACATGCCGCGGTCGATGACCCGGTACTTGCCCTCGAAGCCCAGCGACAGGCACAGGTACATCAGTTCGAGCATCGCCAGGTGCTTGACCGGGTTCTTCGACATGCGGTCGAGCAGCGCGAAGAACTTCTCGCCACCGAAGGTTTCGTTGTGGAAGGCGCTGAGCAGGCTCATCTGCGACCACTGGCTTTCGTTGCCCCAGGGGGTGGTGACCACCGCCTCGTCGACCACGGTGCACAGCAGGTAGCGGGCCACGGTGACCTGGCTGTTCTCCACGCCCTCGTAGTGGGTGCGCGCCTCGAAGGCGCGGATGCAGGCGCTCAGGCGCTCCTTGAGGTTGTTCAGGTCTTCGGCGGTGTCGCTGTGCTTGAGCCGCACCACCTCCGAGAGCAGCTCGCCGGCGGCGGCCACCAGCGGGTTGAGGCCGACGCTGAAGCTGCCGCTCGAAGGCAGGCGCGCCGAATAGACCATGCGCTGCTCCAGCGGCTCGGCCCGCGCCGAACTGCCCAGGGCGGTCAGGGCCTGCCCTTCCGGTGCCGAGCCATCCTGGTTGAACAGGACGGTCTTGTCGTCCTGGGGGGTGTCCATGTCCTTGCTCATGCTCAGTTCCTGATGGCCCAGAATTTCAGTTCGAGATCGGAGAACTCACTGGTGACGTGGAAGGCGAAGCCACCGGAACCGTCCATCTTGGCGCGATCCGCGGCGTCGAGTTCGACGATGAAATAGGTCTTGTTGGCGTGGAACGGGATCTGCCGCGGCGCCACCGGCAGCGGTTTGACCTTGAGCCCGGGCAGGTGCAGGTTGACCAGCTGGCGGATGCGCTCCACCGGGCCGACCTTGAGGTGCGACGGCAGGCGCTGGCGCAGCTCTTCGGACTCGCAGTTGGCGCTGGCGGCCAGCACGAACGAGGCGGTGGTGAGCAGGCCCGGGTCGTGCAACGGCGACACCAGGATGCCGTACTGGCGCTGTTGCAGTTCCAGCTCGATGGCGTGCTGTTCGAGCACCATCGACAGCACCTGGCGGATCGACTCCATCAGCTTGCGGAAGCTCGCGCCCTGGTCGCTGTGCTGGTAGCGGGCATCCAGGCGCGGGCGCTTGGTGTCGCTGGAGAAGGTCGACAGGTCGCCGAGCATGATCAGGAAGGTGCGGTACAGCTCCTCGGGGTGCACCTGCTCCAGGCTCAGGTAGTGGCGCAGGAGCATTTCGGTGCGGTTGATCAGCTGCAGCATCATGAAGTCGCCGACCTCGGCGCCACCGACCTTGCCGTTGGAGCGGATGCGCTCGGCCAGGGTGTCGCCGCGCAGCGCCAGCATGCTGATGACCTCTTTGAGGCACGACAGCAGGTACACCGAGGAATGGGTGCGGATGTAGGTGGGCACGAAGTCGGGGTCGAGACTGATCACGCCGTCGGGCGAGGTGTCGAGGATCTCGCAGACCTTGAGCTTGACGTAGGCCTGGTCGGTCTGTTGCTCGCCCAGCAGCAGGCGGAAGTCCGGGCGGGCGCAGTTGATCTGGCTGCTGTTGTCGTCACCGGCGTTGGAGTCGGACACCTCCACCTCGTAGGTGGTGTAGCGGGTCAGCACGTCGGACTGCTCGGGGCGGCGCGCCTCGATGTGGTTGCCGGTGACCAGTGGCAGGGCCATGAAGATCGGCGTGGCGCCGGTGTTCGGCGGCACGTCCAGGGCCAGCGGCTCGCTGCTGCCATCGAGCTCGAACAGGCTGCCGTCGGGCAGGATGCCGGCGGCGCGGCTGATCACCAGCTTGCCCATGTTGAGGAACTGCAGGTCGATTTCCAGGTTGATGAAGCCGTAGGTGTAGGTGCCCAGCAGCTGGGTGCGGGTCTTCATCTGGCTGTCGTAGTAGCGGTCGTTGTGCTGGAAATGCTGGGGACGCAGCAGCATCCCTTCCTGCCAGACTACCTTGTGCACGTTCATCGGCGATCATCCGCTTGGGCCACGGCCGGCACACCGTTGTGGATGCCGGCCTGGTCGAGGTAGAGGTTGGCAGTGACCCGCTCGCCGGCGCGAATGGCCTGCACCCGGCGCCATTGCGCCTGGTCGAGGTCGCGGTAGGCGGCCATGATGCCGACGAAGCGGCTGTCGGGGTCGATGCTGAGTTTCAGGCTCAGGGTTTCGCCCGGGCGCAGCTCGTGCTCCTCGGTGGCCACCATGTCCTGCGACAGGGCCTCTTTCGGGCGCTGGTAGAGGGTGAAGAAATCGGTGCTCTCGAAGGCCACCGGGTGCTTGAGCTCGTACAGGCGCACCACCACCGGCGACGGCCGGCCGTTGATGTCCAGGTTGAGCTGGTCGGTGGCGGTCAGGGTGAGGTCGAGCTTGGTCATGTGCGAGTACGGCGACAGGGCGCTGCAGCCGGCCAGCCAGGACAGGGTGGCCAGGGCCCACGTCGCCCTGAGCATCGTGCGGGTGATGCGAGTCATGGAGTTATCCTTGCGGGTCGTGATTGAGCGAAGCGATCAGGCGGACCTGCTCTTCGTAGGTGCGGGCGAAGTCCTTGGTCAGCAGGCGCTCGCTCCAGTCTTCGTTACCGACCAGGGCCTGGTGGTAGCGCACGTAGGCTTTCCAGCGGCTGCCGAACAGACCACGGCGGCCCTGGCGTTCGAATTGCAGCGCCAGCTGCTCCGGGGCGAAGTGCTCCAGGGTGCTGCGCAGGGCCTGGCGGCTGGCGCCGAGCATGGCCACCTGGTGCGCCTGCAGGTCGCGGAAGGCCTGGGCCACCGCCTGCTCGGCGGACAGCTGGCCGCCACGGCGCGGCTTGAGCAGGTCGCCGAGCACCTGGTCGGCTTCCAGCGGTGCCTTGATCGGGTTGCGGCTGGCGCTTTGCGGGGTGGTCAGCGACAGGCGCAGTTCGTTCTTCAGTTCGCTGCGGGTGCGCAGGCTCTGTTGCAGCCCGGCGACGCTGTGGCGCAGCAGCCCGGCGGCCTGCACCGCGAGGTCTTCGCGGGCCTGTTCGTCGAGGTTGTCGAGGTCCACGCCCAGGGCGGCGCCGAAGCGCTTCCAGAAGGCGTCGTCACGGCGTTCGCGCGGGACCGGCGCGGGCGCAGGCTCCGGCGCCACGGCGGGCACCAGGGTGGGCACGATCAGGCTTTCCTGGTCGATCTGCGCGTAGTCGGCACGCTGGCGCGCCGGCGGCTCGGGCATGGCCAGGGCGGCCAGCTCGTCCATCGGTTGCAGGCGCGTCTCTTCGTGGTCCAGGGCGCTGATGGGGTCGAGTTCGAGGAAGGCGTCGTCGGGGATAAGGTTGCCACCGGGCATGCCCAGGCCGACGTCGAAGCCGGCCTCGCTGTCGATCAGCCGGGCGCGCACTTCGATGTCACCCATGCGGTACACCGCGCCCTGCTCGATGCGGTGCAACTCGCCCTTGCGCAACTGCGCGCCGCTGCTGGCCAGGCGGATGCCGTTGCTGCTGGTGTCGGTGATGAAGAACGCGCCGTTCTGGTAGGTGATCTGGGCGTGGTGGCTGGACAGGTGGCGCTTGTCGTCCTCGATGCACCAGTGGCAATCCTTGGCCCGGCCGATTTCGCCGCCGGCGCGGCCGAAGGTCTTGTTCGGCGCGTCGGTGCGGCCGTGCTGGCGTTTGTCGAGCAGTTCGAAAACCAGTTCCATGGTCAGGGCTCCTTGCGCTCAGTTGTCACGGTTGAGGGCCTGGGGGTCTCCCAGGGGGCGGTAGCTGTCGTCGTCGAACTTGTAGTTGCCTGCGCAACCGGCCAGGGCGAACGCGGTGACCAGGGCCAGCAAGGTGGCCCGGTAGTAACGGTGAAGCATGGGAGCGGCTCCATGTGCGGATGAGGCAGGCACCGTTACGGGTGCGCCTGGGGTAAGGGGAATAGGTGTCGGGGTCATGCCGGTCAGCCCTCGCAATCGCCGATCTGGATGTTCAGGCGCCCCAGCCGGTACAGCAGGGTGCGCCGTGGCAGCCCGAGTTCGCGGGCGGCCAGGGTCTGGTTGCCGTCGTGCTTGCGCAGGCAGTCGAGCAGCAGGCTGCGCTCGACCTTTTCCAGGCGCTCGCGCAGGTTCAGCTCGCTGTCTTCGGGCGGCGGTTCGGCCAGGTTCAAGGAGAAGTGACCCACCTCCAGCGCGTCGCCTTCGCACAGCAGCACCGCACGTTCCACCAGGCCCTTGAGCTCGCGCACGTTGCCGGGGAAGGCGTAGCCGTCGAGGTGGTCGAGGGCGGCCTGGGTCCAGCCCACCGGGCTGCGCTGGAGGAAGGCACAGGCCTTGTCGCAGAAGTGCCGGGCCAGGGTGATCACATCGCCGGCGCGCTGGCGCAGTGGCGGCAGCTCGATGGGGAACTGCGCCAGGCGGTAGTAGAGGTCTTCGCGGAACAGGCCGTCGGCGACCATCTGCGCCAGGTCGCGGTGGGTGGCGGCGATGATGCGCACGTCGATCTTGTGCGTGACGTTGGCGCCCAGCGGGCGGATCTCGCCCTCTTGCAGCACGCGCAGCAGCTTGGCCTGCAAGGCCAGGGGCATGTCGCCGATCTCGTCGAGCAGCAGGGTGCCGCCGTCGGCGGCGTCGAACAGGCCCGGGCGGTCGCGGTCGGCGCCAGTAAAGGCGCCCTTGCGGTAGCCGAACAGTTCGCTCTCCAGCAGGCTCTCGGGGAAGGCCGCGCAGTTCTGCACCACCAGCGCGCCGGAGCGGCGCGGGCCGTACTCGTGGATGGCGCGGGCCACCAGTTCCTTGCCGGTGCCGGTCTCGCCGCGCAGCAGCACGGTGTAGGGGCTGTGCAGCACCTTGCTGATCATCTGGCAGGTCTGGCGCATGGCCGGGCTCTGGCCGATCAAGCCATAGCTGCTGGCGGCCACCGGGGCGCGACCGGGTGCCTGGGGCTGTGGCCCGGGCTGGTGCAGGCGGCGCAGTAGTTGCAGTTGGCCCATGGCGAAGCTGCCGAGCTGGCCGAGGGAATCAGCGAACGCCTCGAGCCCGCCGCGCACACGGTTCACGCACAGCAGCACCCCGGCCACCCGCTGTTGCGCGGTCAGCAGGGGCACCGCCAGCAGCGCCTGCCAGGGCGTGGCCTGGCTGGGCAGGAAGCTGGTGTCGAACAGGCTGGCGGAGAGGTCGGTGATGTTCACCACGCGGTTCTGGCACAGGGCGAACTGCAACAGCTGCTCGCCGTTGTAGTCGGCCGGCAGGCTGGCGCAGTCGCGCGCCAGCAACCGGCCGTCGAGCGAGGCGGCTTCGAGCCCGAGCCGGGTGTGGGTCGGGTCGAGCAGGTACAGCTGCACCAGCGGGCAGCCGCAAAGCTGGGCCACGGCTGGCACCAGCGCTTGCAGCAGGCCCTGCTCGTCCGGCGCCCGCGCCAGCTCGCCGAAGGTGCCAAGCAGCGCCTCGGCGTAGGCCAGCGGTTGGGGCACGTGCGTGAACATCACCCCCACCTCAGGCGAACTCGCAGATCACGCCGGCATCCGCGTCGAGGGTGGCGTGCACGCGGCTGATCGCCTCGCCGCTGGCCATGGCGTCGAGCAGGCGGTCGGCCACCTTGGGCAACACGTGGGTGTCGATCAGGTGGTCGATCAGGCGCGCGCCGGCTTCGCTCTGGCTGCAACGCTCGGCCAGGTGGTCGACCAGCGCCTGGCAGTGGCTGAACGCCAGTTGCCGGCGTTGCAGGCGCTCGCCCAGGCGGCCCAGCTTGATTTCGATCAGCTCGCGCAGCACCGGGCCGCCCACCGGGTAGTACGGCACCACGCGCATGCGCGCCAGCAGTGCTGGCTTGAAGTGGCGGCTGAGCGCCGGGCGGATGTGCTGTTCGAGCAGCTCGGCGTCGGGGCGCTCGCCGTTTTCGCACAGGGCGCTGATCTGGTCGCTGGCCAGGTTGGAGGTCATCAGGATCAGCGTGTTGCGGAAGTCGATCTGGCGGCCTTCACCGTCGTTGGCCACGCCCTTGTCGAAGATCTGGTAGAACAGGTTGAGCACATCCGGGTCGGCCTTCTCCACCTCGTCCAGCAGCACCACCGAATACGGCTTCTGGCGCACCGCCTCGGTGAGCATGCCGCCTTCGCCGTAACCGACGTAGCCGGGCGGCGCGCCAATCAGGCGCGAGACGGTGTGCTTCTCCTGGAACTCGGACATGTTGATGGTGGTGATGAAGCGGTCGCCGCCGTACAGCAGGTCGGCCAGCGCCAGCGCGGTCTCGGTCTTGCCGACGCCGCTGGGGCCAACCAGCAGGAACACGCCCACCGGTGCGTCGGGTTTGTTCAGGCCAGCGGCGGTGGCGCGCATCGAGCGGTTGAGCGCGTGCACGGCCTGCTCCTGGCCGCGGATGCGGGCACGCAGGTCGTCGGCGAAGGTGATCACCTTGGCGTTGTGCTCGCGGGCCAGCTGGCTCAGCGGCACGCCGGTCCAGGCGCTGATCACCTCGGCCACCAGGCGCGGGCACACTTCGGCGCTGACCAGGCGCTCTTCGGCCTGGGCGTCGAGCAGGGCCTGGTGGGTCTCGGCCAGGCGTTGTTGCAGCTGCTCGCGGCTTTCGCCTTCGACGACTGGCTCACCCTCCTCGCCTTCGGCTGGCGCGGCCGCTGCGACGGCGGCGTTGGCGACCTGCTGGCGCAGTTCCAGCACCTGCTCGGCCAGCTCACGCTGACGGGCCCAGCGGGCAGCCAGTTCGATCTCCTGGTCGTGGGCTTCGGCCAGGCGCTGCTCCAGTTGCTCGAAGGCTTCCTGGTCGATGGCCAGGCCTGCTTCGGCGTCGCGGCGCAGGGCGTTGCGCTGGCGCTCGCCCTCGGCCAGTTCGGCGCGCAGGCGTTCCAGGCTGTCGGGGGCGGCGGCCAGGCTGATGCGCACCCGGGCGCAGGCGGTGTCGAGCACGTCGACGGCCTTGTCCGGCAGCTGCCGGCCGGTCAGGTAGCGCGCCGACAGTTCGGCGGCGGCGACCACGGCGTCGTCGCGCAGGTAGATGCCGTGGCTCTTCTCGTAGAGTTGGGCCAGGCCACGCAGGATGGTCACCGCCTCGCCCACGGTGGGTTCGAGCAGTTGCACCGGCTGGAAGCGACGGGCCAGGGCCGGGTCTTTCTCGAAGTACTTCTTGTACTCGGCCCAGGTGGTGGCGGCGATGGTGCGCAGCTCGCCACGGGCCAGCGCCGGCTTGAGCAGGTTGGCGGCGTCGGAGCCACCGGCGTTGCCGCCGGCACCTATCAGGGTGTGGGCTTCGTCGATGAACAGGATCACCGGGCGCGGCGCGGCCTTGACCTCGTCGATCACGCCCTTGAGGCGGCGCTCGAACTCGCCCTTGACGCTGGCGCCGGCCTGCAACAGGCCCATGTCCAGCGCCAGCAGGTCGACCCCTTGCAGGGCTGGTGGTACTTCGCCGGCGACGATGCGTGCGGCCAGGCCTTCGACCACGGCGGTCTTGCCCACGCCGGCCTCGCCGACCACGATGGGGTTGTTCTTGCGGCGGCGGGCGAGGATATCGATCATCTGGCGGATCGACGCGTCGCGGCACAGCACCGGGTCGAGCTTGCCGTCACGGGCTTGCTGGGTGAGGTTGTGGGTGAAGCGCTGCAACATCGACTCGCCCTGGGGCGCGCCGCCGGCCTTGGGTGCGGCGGGTTGCTGGGCCAGGGCGTAGCCCTTGAGGCGCTCGATATCCAGGCCGCCAAGCAGCTTGTGGTAGCGGCTGCCGGCGTAGCGCAGCGGGTTGCGCAGCAGGCCGAGGATCAGCGCGGCCTGGTCGACCTGGCTCTGGCCCAGTTCGAGGTTGGAAACCAGCAACGCGTCCTGCAACCACTGCACCAGCTCCGGGGCGAACACCGGGTTGCGGGTGGCGCTGTGCTCGACGTTCGGTTGCAGCGCGGCGCTGAATTCGCCGGTGTCGATCGCCGCATCCTGCAGCGCGCGCTGCAACAGGCTGTCGGGGCGCTCGAGCAGGCCCAGCAGCAGGTCCTCGATGAGGATCTTGCTGCCGCCGCGAGCGACGCAGCGCTCGGCGGAGCGTTCCAGGTCGCGGCGGCTGTCGGCGTCCAGGGCCTGGACGAGTTGTTGCAGGTCTACGTTGATCATGGCCATTGGTCCTTAATGAATTTTGCTTCCCAGGGTCACCACGCCATCGGCGCGCTCGCGACCCAGCCAGCTGGTCCAACCCAGGTGGCAGACGTTCTGTTCGCCGATGCGCAGCTCGCGGATCTCTTCACGGCGCAGCTCCAGGCGGATGTCGTAGTCCAGCGGGTCGCGCAGGGTGAAGCGGGTCAGCGCGCACAGCGGCTGGTAGCCGAAACCGATCGGCAGGAATTCGTGAAAGCGTTGCCAGTCCAGCTGGGTGATGTGGATGCGGAACTTGCCGCTGCGGTCGCGCACGCGCTCGCCGAGTACCGCGTCCTCGCCCAGCAGGCTGTTGGCCAGCCCCAGGCGGTTGCACTGTTCTTCGAGGATGTCGACGCGCCGCTCCAGGCATTGCTCGATGACCAGGTCGGCGTGCTTGAAGTAGTAACGCAGCACGGCTTCGATCAGCGCCGCCGAGTGGGCGCGCAGGCTCAGTACGCCCAGGTACGGCAGCAGGCGTTTCCAGTTCAGTTCCTTGGCCTGGCGGATCTGGTCGCCGCCCAGGCCGATCAGGGCGAACAGGTGCGACGAGAAACCGTCCAGCGCGCCGCTCTCGAAACTGGCGCGGTAGCGGTACTTGCGCCAGATCGGCAGCAGCAGGCGTTGCAGGCGGTGGTGGAACAGGTCGAGGAACATCCGCGTCGGGTTGCCGTCCTCGTTGTCGCCCAGCGCCTGTTCACCATAGAAAGCTGGCAGCGGCGAGCTGGAGCCGACCAGGCCGATCAGGTTGAAGCGCATGCGCGCGCGCAGCTGGCCGTGCTCGTGGAAGAACTCGATGCGGTCGACGTCGCTGCCGGGGAAACCCAGGCTGGGGTTGGCCTGGAACTCGACCAGGTCGTACAGCTCCTCGTCTTCCAGGTACGGGTAGGCCTCGCGCAGCTGTTCCATCACCAGCAGCACGGCCTGGAACAGCGAGTACTCGCGGATGCTCCGGCTCAGCCGGCTTACAGCAGCGGTTGCAGGCCCATGCGTGGTGTCCATTGGTACACCTCCCCCTGTGTGCTTTTCACCCGCAACTCGTGGTACGAGTTGAGGCTGGCGTAGAGCGCGAAGAATTCATTGAGCACCGAGGCGAAGACGAACAGGTCGCCCTCGCCGATGTAGCCCTCTGGGTCGATCGTCAGTTCCGTGCGCAGGCCGCGCAGCGGCAGGCCCCGGTGCAGGCGGTCGACGTGCTGGTGGCGGATCGCCTTGAGCCCGCCGAGCAGGCGGCGGCTGACCTTTTCCGCGTGCTGGTCGTAGTAGCGCGGCAGGTCGTAGGTTTCGAGGATCACCTTGAGCGCGTCGACGTCGGCCAGCGACAGGTAGTTCAGCGACATGTTGCTGATCAGCTTCCACAGGAAGTCGCGGTTCAGCGGCGGCGCGTAGCTGGCGGTGACCGGGGTGATGTTGCGGAAGGTGAGGAACTCCGGGGTCTCTTCGCTGAGCAAGCAGATGTCGCCGAGCTTCAGGCGCCGCGGCAGGTTCTGGTTGGTGCAGGTCAGCTCGATCGACAGGGTCTCGTGGGTCTCGGCCTGGTGCACGCCGAAGCTCAGGTAGGTGTCGAGGCCGTCGTGCAGCAGCGAGGAGCGCTGGCGGATGCTGTAGTGCGGGCGGTTCTCCGGCACGTCGAAGCTGGCGTCGTGCTCGAACGACTCGAACGGCACGTAGTTCTGGTAGCCCAGGCCGCCCGGGCTCCAGCCGGTCACGCTGTCGACCGAGAACACCCCGCAATGCTCGGGGTCGAGCTCGGCCGCCAGCAGCAGGTATTCGTCCTGCTTGCCGTCCAGGCGGATCGGCAGGGCGTCGTGCTTGAACAGGTTGGCGATTGGCGTGCAGTACAGCTTGACGTTGTCCAGGGTCGGGCGCAGGCGCTGGGCCTCGCCCTTGCGAATGTCGAAGCGCAGCTCCAGGCCGTGCACCTGCTTGAGGGTTTCTTCGGGCAGGCTCTGCAGCACGTCCAGGCCGGTCACGTCGACGAACAGGAACTTGTCCTGAAAAGCGAAGTACTCCTGGAGGAAGCGGTAGCCGCGGAAGGTGTTCAGCGGGTACGGGATCAGCGCTTCTTCTTCGGCGAAGCCCACCGGGTGCACCTTGGCTGCCGGGGCGCGCAGCAGCAGCGGCTCGCCCTTGGCGTTGAGCATCGGTTTGCCGTGGCTGTCCAGCGGCATCAGCTCGATGCCGGCCAGGCTGCGCAGCAGGCTCAGGTAGAGCATCTGGCTGATGTAGCGCTCGCCGGCCAGGTGCAGGCGCAGCTTGCTGAGCTTGACGTCACCGAGGTTGCCGTCGCAGTTCATGTCCAGGCGCAGGCTGAGTAGCGCGCCCTGGCCGTTGAGCGAGTAGTTCAGCGCGCTCAGGCGCAGGGGCAGCACGTCGGTGGGGTAGCAGGTGCGAAAACGGCAGCTCACGCCATCGATCGGCCGCCCTTCCACCGGGGTGTCGCGCTCCACCCGCAGGGCCGGGCCGGCCTGGCGCAGGGGGTCGAACTGCAGGATGCTGAAGGCCGGCAACGGGCGCATGTAGTTGGGCCACAGCAGGTGCATCAGCGAGTGGGTCAGCTCGGGCAACTCGTCGTCGAGCTTCTGCCGCAGGCGGCCGGTGAGGAAGGCGAAACCTTCGAGCAGGCGCTCGACGTCCGGGTCGCGCCCGGCCTGGCCGAGGTACGGCGCCAGCGCCGGGCTGCGTTCGGCAAAACGCCGCCCCAGCTGGCGCAGCGCCGTCAGCTCGCTTTGGTAGTAGTAATTGAAGGACATCCGTCGTTCCGCCTGAATTCTGCTCTCGGGTACCGCTGTGGCCGGTACTGCGCATGCGCGTGGCCGGGCCGGCTACTGGGCCGGGCGCTTGCCGCGCAAGGGTTGGGGAAATCTCAGGCTATGCGCGCCGTGGCATCGCTAGTCTCCTTGACTGACTCGGACTTGCCCGCTGCCATCCAGGCGCGCGGCAAAACTGACTTGGCGCTTGATACCGTCCACCTCAAGCTGGCCTTCGATGCTGAAAGCCAGCTTGAGCTGATCGTGATCACGCGGGCGGGACACCACCCGGACATCGGACATGCGCGGTTCGTAGGCTTCGATGAAGTACTCGATGGCCCGGCGGGCCTGGCTGAGCGCGTCGTGCAGGCTCAGGCGCATGTCGTTGAGGTCGGGCAGCCCGTAGTCGGCGAGCGTCTGCACGCTGCCGGCCCGGGTGCTGAGCATCTTGGCTAGATGGGCGGCCACGGAAGCCATCGCGGCGTCTTCACGCCGCCAGTTGGCGCGCAGGTCGGCTTCGCCGCTCAGGCGCTCGAACAGGCTTCCGTAGCCATTGCCCATCGTCGCTTACTCCTTGTCCAGCTTGCCGACCAGCGACAGGGTGAAGTCGGCGCCCATGTACTTGAAGTGCGGACGCACGTTCAGGCTCACGCGGTACCAGCCCGGCTCACCTTCCACGTCGCTGACGATTACCTGGGCGGCGCGCAGCGGACGGCGGCCACGCACTTCGGCGCTCGGGTTTTCCTGGTCGGCCACGTACTGGCGGATCCACTTGTTCAGTTCCAGCTCCAGGTCGGTGCGTTCCTTCCAGGAGCCCAGCTGCTCGCGCTGCAGGACCTTGATGTAGTGGGCCAGGCGGTTGACGATCATCATGTACGGCAGCTGGGTGCCCAGCTTGTAGTTCAGCTCGGCAGTCTTGCCTTCTGCGCTGATGCCGAAGAACTTCGGTTTCTGCGCCGAGTTGGCCGAGAAGAACGCCGCGTTGTCGCTGCCTTTACGCATGGTCAGGGCAATGAAGCCCTCTTCGGCCAGCTCGTACTCGCGACGGTCGGACACCAGCACTTCGGTCGGGATCTTGGTCTCGATCTCGCCCATGCTCTCGAAGTGGTGCAGCGGCAGGTCTTCCACCGCGCCACCGCTTTGCGGGCCGATGATGTTCGGGCACCAGCGGAACTTGGCGAAGCTGTCGGTGAGCTTGGTGCCGAAGGCGTACGAGGTGTTACCCCACAGGTAGTGCTCGTGGCTGTTGGCGACGTTCTCTTTGTAGACGAACGACTTGACCGGGTTCTCTTCCGGATCGTACGGGTTGCGCAGCAGGAAGCGCGGTACGGTCAGGCCGATGTAGCGCGCGTCCTCGGACTCGCGGAAGCTCTGCCACTTGGTGAACTGCGGGCCTTCGAAGTGATCCTTCAGGTCCTTCAGGTCCGGCAGACCGGTGAAGCTTTCGAGGCCGAAGAATTTCGGGCCGGCGGCGGCGATGAACGGCGCGTGGGACATGCAGGCGACGCTGGAGACGTACTGCATCAGCTTGACGTCTGGCGAGCTCGGCGACATGAAGTAGTTGGCGATGACCGCGCCCACCGGCTGGCCACCGAACTGGCCGTATTCAGCGGTGTAGATGTGCTTGTACAGGCCAGCCTGCATCACTTCCGGCGAGTCTTCGAAGTCGTCCAGCAGGTCTTGCTTGGAGACGTTGAGGATCTCGATCTTGATGTTTTCGCGGAAGTTGGTGCGGTCGACCAGCAGTTGCAGGCCGCGCCAGGCGGACTCCATCGATTGGAAGTCCGGGTGGTGGAGGATCTCGTCCATCTGGCGGCTGAGCTTGGCATCGATCTCGGCGATCATGCGGTCGACCAGCGCCTTCTTGACCGGCTCACCGTCGTTCTGCGGCTTGAGCAGTTCTTCGATGAAGGCCGACACGCCGCGCTTGGCGATGTCGTAGGCTTCGTCGTCCGGGGTCAGGCGGGTTTCGGCGATGATGCTGTCGAGAATGCTGAATTCGCTGTTCTCGGCGCTCTGTTGCTGTGCGGCGGTGCTCATGGCAATTAGGCTTCCTTGGCTAGGGGGATCAGGCGTCCGGCTGGGCGTTCAGGCCCAGTTCGCCGAGCACGCGCTCGCGGGACTCGTTGTCGGCCAGCACACCCTCGATGGCCTTGCGGAAGGCCGGGGCGTTGCCCAACGGGCCTTTCAGGGCGACCAGGGCTTCACGCAGCTCCATCAGCTTCTTCAGCTCCGGGACTTGCTCGACCAGACTGGCCGGGTTGAAGTCCTTCATGGTGTTGACGCGCAGGCTCACCGCCAGCTCGTCGCCTTCGGCGCCTTCCTGCAGACGGTTCGGCACGGCCAGGGTCATGCTCAGTTCCTGCTTGGCCAGCACTTCGTCGAAGTTCATCTTGTCGATGCTGATCGGCTTGCGGTCTTCGATCTTGCGATCGTCGGCGCGCAGGGTGTAGTCACCGATCGCCAGTAGTTTCAACGGCAGTTCAATCTCTTCCTGAGCTCCGCCGGTGGCGGGTTTGAAGGTGACGTTGATGCGTTCCTTGGGGGCTACCGAGCCTTCTTTGGCCATTGGTTTTCTCCTTGAGGGTTATGGCCCTTGGGCCTATTCGAGTACGACTTCGAGATCGAGGTGGCACAGCCGGCGATAGATCTCGTCCTTGCGTTCGCGCACCACATGGTTCTGCGGCAGCAGTTCGCAACAGGTATGCAGCAGGTGCAGCACCTGCAGCGACAGGTCGGGCTCCCAGGCGTCCAGGCCGGATTGGCACAGCTGCTGGTCGAGGGCTTCCAGTTGGGTCTTGGCCAGTTCGTATTTCTTGGCCGTGTAGCAGAGGCGCGCCTGGCTCAGTTGCCAGAAAAAGCGCTCGCGCCCACCGTGGGCGCCCTGCATCTGCTGCTTGAGGTGTTGTACCGCGCTCTTGAGGCCGTCCTTGCGCAGGATCGGCAGGCTCGCCTCCAGGGCTTCTTCCCAGGGCGCCTGGCGCTCGCCGGGCTCGGCCACGGGCTGGGCCACGGCGGTTTGCAGGTGGGGGGTGACCTGGGCGGCGACCCAGGCGCGGGTCTCGGGGTCGGCGAACGGGGTGCCGTCGTGGAACTTGAGTTCAATGACGCTGGGCAGGCGCTGCAACAGCGAGGCGAAGTTCATCTCCACCTCGCGCATGCCGGCGTCGACGTTCAGGGCCTGGCAGCACTCCCACACCAGGCGCTGGCCATCGAACCAGAACGGCGCCTTGGCCACGCTGTTTTCCAGCTCCACCAGCAGATCGGCGTAGTTGCCCTGCTCGAAGCGGTCCTTGTAGCTCTTGAGTTTGTCGGCGGGCAGGCCGCGCAGGGCGGTGACGTTCTCGGCGTTGCGCTCGGGCATCGCTTCGATGGGCAGCCACAGCAGCGTGCGGTTCAGGCGCAGGGCGCGCAGGTCGGTGGCTTTCTGCCGCTGCCACCATACGCACAGCTGCCGGCCTTGCTCTTGCTGGGCGCGCAGGGCCTTGATGGCGTCCTTTTCGTTTTCCACCGGCTCGCCGGGGGTGAACAGCTGGGTGGCGGCCTGCTTGACCTGGGCGACGATGGCACCGACCGCGCCGGGTTGCGGCTCGTTGTCGGCGGAGCGCTGGACCTGGCCCTTGAGTGCGCGGCAGATGGGCAGCAGCAGTGGCGCGTCGTCACCCAGGCGGGCGGACAGGGCAGTCTCCAGGCCGAGCAATTGCTCGACCATCTGCTGGAACAGCGGCAGTTGTTCCTTGATGGCGATGTCGGCGCCCAGCGCCTGTTCGAGGCGCGGCACCAGCCAGCCGATGGCGGCGGAACGGGTGCGAGGCTTGGCGGGGTGGACATCGTCCCAGTGGTGCTCGCACAGCTCGCGCAGCACGCTGATACCGGCCAGCAGGCCGGCGTAGGATTCGCGCTGGAACAGGGCCCAGGTGAACCAGGAGGCTACGCGCAGATCCTTGGACTGGTCGCGCAGCAGCGCTTCACTGTTCTCGAGGATTTTCAGCCAGTCCACCTGGCCGCTGGCGTGGATCGACTGGGCGCGGGTCAGCTCGTTTTCGAGGGCTTCGAACTCGGTGGAGAAACGCACGTCTTCACCGCCGAAAGACCCGGGGGAGACAGCATTCTTGCCAAGTTCAAGATAGCGCGCGGCCAGTTTCGAAGAGTAGGACATCCATATCTCACAGTTAGAACCTCGGCATCGTTCCTGGAACTGACGTTCAGGATGTGTCGATGGGGAAGTTCTATTGATTCAGCCCACAATCCGGCGGGCAGTCGATCAAACGGTTGAATAGCCTAATGCCATCAATAACGCTTTGCAACCACTCAAATGGATAGCAAACGCTGGATGATCGGGGCTCTAGGGGTTTCCCTGATGGCGATCATGTATACCCTGACCCCGTTGGGAAAGTTGTTGGCTGAGTGCACGAAATAATGCGCCGTCGCTTTAACTTAATTTTCACACACATAAGTAACAGCACATGTTATGGCCGAAACCAGACTTCATTGAAGGGCCGCGACAATAATCAGTGATGGCCCCAGAATTCAACTGCTTGAATGGCTTTACAGCGATTTCCTACATCGAAAACACCCACAGCTTGCAAACTGAAACATGCGTTCACGCAGGCTGAACTTCCGGACTCAATGCAGGCACTTCGCGCCATGGCAATCCAACCCAACGCCCCTCGTCCGTCAGCAAGGCCTGAAGCCGCTGTTCGTCGAACAGGCCCAGGGAATCGGCGCGGAATGCACCCACCCATTGCCGACGACCGGCAAGGTACGCCGCGCCAAAATCCGCCCAGCCGTCGAAACAGTCCTGGGCGCGCTGGGCGTTGAGCAACAGCACGCGCCAGCCAATATCGGGCGCCAGCCAACCCAGCAACATGGCGCAGCGCACGAGGAATGCGCAGCGCAGGCAGGCGAAAGCCAGCGAGGCGCGCGGGTCGTCGGTCGGTTGCAGGTTGAGCAGGTCGAGGCGGAACCACTGGCGCTCGAAGTCGGTGGCAAAGTAACGCTGGATTTCTTCGTCGCTGGCACTGCCTTGCAGGCCGGCGATGTGCAGCAAGGGGATGCGCAGGAAATCTTGCGCACTTTGCGTGAAGTTCATGCAGTGCTTGTTGTAGAAGCCGTCCACCTGCATGGCTTCGGCCATGGGGCTCGCCAGCGCCAGCGCAAGGTGCTTGCGGGGGCTGAACAGCTCGAAATCCGGTGCGCGTGGGCGCAACCAACGTGCAAGGAGCCAGGTGGCGACCAGCATGCCCAGGAAGATCAACATCGCGAATTGCCTCAGCGGTGGGTGGATAGCCAGTCATCGATGCCAGCGGCCATGGCCGCGGTCATGCCGGGCCAGGTCACGCCTTCGGTGGCGTAGGCCGGGCCGTCGTGTGCGGGCTGGCCGAGCAGGTGGCGCAAGGCGTAGCGCAGCGTGGCGGCACGCGGCGGCGTGGCACGCAACTGCTCGGGCTGACGCGCCGCCACCAGCCACTCCACCAGCGCCGAGGGCGCGGCGAAACGGTCGAACAACTGCGGGTGCTGGGCGATCAGCCGTGCCTGGGTGCTGGGGTCGGTCACCGCTTCCAGCCGGCACCAGCCTGCGTCGCAGCGCACCACGCCGATGGCCAGGCAGTCTGCGGGTGTTTGCCGGTCGGTGCCCAGCGCGTTCAGGCAGGTGAGCACGTCGTCCAGGTAGCGGGCCACCGGCGGGCGGTTCTGCTTGCCCTTGAGCTGGTCGAGACGCAGGCTGCCGTCGGCCATGACCAGCAGGCTGATGGTGATGTGCGGCTGGCCCTGGCCGTCGCGCAGGCTGAAGATGCGCATGCGCCCGGCCTCCACGGCCTCGGCGTAGCTTTCGCCGTAGCCACCGTGCAGGGCACGACGGTCGGCGAACTGGCCGAGGCAGTGGCGCATCACGTAGCTTTCGAAGGCCATTTCCTCACGCAGGTGCGGGCCGTCCGGGAGCAGCTCGACCAGCGCGTGCTCGTCGCACTCGACCACCCGGCGCACCGCCTCCGGCCGGCTCTGGCGCCAGCCTTGGGCCTGGCGCGCGGCCATGCGCGCGTGTTCCTGGTGCCACAGCGCCAGGGCCTGCGGGCAATTGATGCGTTCGAGCTTGCCGTCCAGCGCCGTGCCTTTGCGCGAGCCGAGGAACTCCACCAGCATCGCTTCCTGCTCCAGCACCGCCGGGTGTTCCGGGTCGAGCCAGGCGAGCGTCACCGCACCGTCCGCCTTGGCCGCCTGCTCCAGGTGACGGCCGACCCAGGCCGGCACCGCCTGCCCTTGCAACAAGGTCGCGGCCTGCTCGAGGCTGTGCACCCGTTGCACTGGCTCGAAGTTGCCGACCAGCTGGCGGTAGAAATGGTTGAGCAACCAGCTGCGCACCGCTGCGTCGTCGCCCCTGGCCTGGCTGCGTTGCTCCAGGCGGCGCTTGAGCGCTTCGGCGTTGAGCAGGTTGCGCGGCGCATAGGCGCCGGCGCGCGGGGTGGCGATCATTTCCACACTTGCCACCAGCGCTTGGCTGCGGGCGCGGGCGCCTGCACCGGCACCTGCTGCATCTCGTCGATGATCTCGCGCAGGGTGGCGGCGTTGGCCACGTCGTGGGGCGCCTCGCTGCCGGCGCACAGGGCCAGTGCCGCGGTGTAGCGGGCGATGGCTTCATCCTTGCGGCCGAGGTTCTTGAACAGATCACCGGCATCCCAGGTCAGCAGCGTGTCGTTGTGCCCAACGATGATCGCCTCGTAACGCTGCCACAGCGCCAGCGCGGCGTCGGGCTGGGTGGGGGCCAGGTGCAGGGCCACTTTCATCCGGCAGCGCAGGCCGTCGTAGTCGACTTGCTGGTCGGTGATGTCCTGCTCGGCCTGCCAGTCGAGCAGGCGTTGCAGCCAGATGGTGATCTCGTGGTCGCGGTCGAGGAAATACAACGCCCGGGCGACCTTGCCGATGTATTCGTCCGGGTCGTGACGGCCGTAGCCATGGGCGAGGACGAAGTGCCACAGTGCTTCCGCCGCCTGGCACACCGCGGCGTGGTCGTCGAGGGCGAGCTGGGCGTTGAGCAGGCCATTGTAGTGCTCGGCGAAGGGGCTGGCGTCGATGCCGCGCTGGTGCAGCTCGATGGACGCCTCGACGCGCTCATGGCCCTCAAGGTAGCGGTAGTTGATCGCCAGGTTGTTGCACAGCATCGAGTACAGGTGCGCGCAGCCGTCGCCACGGTGGCCGTGGCCTGTGGCGAAGTAGCGCTCCAGGCATGCCTGGCCGCGCTCATAACCCTCGCGCTGGACCCTCTCGCTCAAGTGCCGGGCTTCGGCCTGCTGCTCGGGGGCCAGGGTTTCGATGAAACGTTCGACCAGCCCCGACAGCTTGCCGCTGTGGTTGTAGTAGTCGTAGCCGCTGGCCAGGGTGAACGCTGGCAGGTGCAAGGCCGCGAACAGGCCCTGGGCATCGGCCGTGGCATGCATCAGGGCATAGCTGCTGCGGTGGTCGTCCAGCTGACCGCTGGCGAAGGCTTCCTGCAGCAGGGCCAGTTCGGTGGCCGCGTCGATGCGCCCGATCTGACGATCGCGCACGGCTTGCAGGCGCAGGATCCAGGGGTGGCGCGGGGCGATGCGCTGGGCGTCGGCCAGGGCCAGGGCGTACAGACGCGCGAGCCGCTCGGGCTGTTCGCCGTCGTCGTACAGCGCCTCGAGCAGCGCGCCCTTCCCCGCTGGCGCCTCGTCGAGGCCTGGCAGGCACTCGAGGAAGTGCTCCAGCACTTCTTCACTGTCGCAGGCGCGCATCACGCACAGTGGCCACCAGACGCTCGGGTCCTGGGCGAGCAGGCGCTCGGCCACCACCCTGGCGGCGACGGGCGCGGCGGCCGCGCGCAAGTCATAGATCTCGTGGAAGGCTCGCCGCCCTGCCCGTTCGATTTCGCCCGCCTCGACCAGCCAGGGCAGTTCGTAGGCGATGAAGCTGTTGTCGCCATCGCTGTCCAGGGCAATGGCCGCGGCCGGCAGTATGCGCAGCGCGCCCGGCAGGTCGCCCTGGGCGTGCAGGGCCCGGGCGGCGAGGCGCGCCAGGCGCACTTCCCACTCGCGGCGCTGGGGCTGCGACAGGTCGGCGATCAGCGCCATCACCGGTTGCTCGAACATGGCCAGGCGCAGTGGGATCAGCGTAATCAGGCCATTGCCCAGCCAGATCCAGTCGCCCTGGTCGATGTCCTGGTCCGGGCCGGCCTGGCGCAGCGCGGCCACGGCTTCGAGGGCGACTTCGCGGGCCTCGGCCTGCTGGTCGTGGTTATGCAGCGCCCAGGCCCGGCGGCAGGCGCGGTCAGCCTGGTCCCAGGCACGCAGGGTGGCACGCCCGGGGTTGAGCAGGGTCAGGGCGTGGCGGGCATCGATGGCCTTGAGCGCCAGCGCCAGGGAACGCTGTTCGAGCTGCTCGAAGATAGCCGCGCGGCGGTAGTGCTCGACGTCGTAGTCGGGCGCGACCTGGGCCATGGCCTGGGCTTCGTCGAGCAGTTGCTCCAGCAGTGGCTCGTCGTCGCAGTAGTTGGCCAGGCGCAGGCGCTTGAGCAGCAGGCACATGCTCAGTTCGGCGCGGGCGGCGGGGTCGCAGTGTTCGAGCAGGTGTTGGCCGTCCAGCTCGAGCACGCGGGTGGCTGCGTGCAGGTCACCGGCGTTGACCCACAGCACATGCAGGCGCTCGATCGAGCCGATCGAGTCGGCGTGCAGCGGCGTGGCCTTGAGCTGCTCCAGCAGCGCGGCCGCGCCGTGGTCCTGGAGGACGCCGTCGAGGCGGTCCAGCAATTGCTCGAGTTCGATGCCGGTAATGACGGTACTGGCGGCTGTCATGTGCTGCTCCCTGTGATGACCTGCGCACACCCCCTGTGCGTTGTGGCGCGCACGCTACCAGTTGCGCCTGACGAAGCCAAGATATTTGGCGTCAATATGCCAGCATCGTTCAACAGCAATTGATCAAGCAGCGGCGTTCAGCAATAGAGCAACGTCACACGCTCAAACAGCAAGGTGCAATGCATCTTCCTTGCCTGTTCGGGCGCGCGCCCCAGCAGATGAGCCAAGCATCTGGCTGCCCCGCTCACTGAGCGACAGCCTTGAGTACGCGTGCGCGCCCAATATCGCAGACCAGTGTGAACTGACGGCCATCGAACTCGCCGCCCTGGAGAATCTGTTGCCGATAATGCCGATCCTGTCGATAGGCTTGCGCCGTGGCGCCGTTGGTCATACTGACTTTTTCATTGAACTTATCATCCGGCAAGGCGCCGACAGCCTTCTCGGTATCCAGCACCATAAAGTCAATCGGACGCCCACAGTACTTACCTGCCGGAGACAAATTGTTCCAGGCCAACGAAACACAGGTCTGCGGATCACTAAGACTATTCATGAACATCGGCAATGTGAAATCCATGAAGATTTGCCCGACCGGAGCACCGGCACTGTGCTCTTCAATGCAATGCTTTACCGCACGCGCAAGCGCGGTATCGGACTGGACCGTGATGCGCTTTACAAAGAAGCTGGCGTGACTGGTTCCTTCCTCCGCCTTGCGAAGTGAAGAATGAACCATGTACACCTGCTGTGCAGCCAGGAGCACAATCACCGCCCCAAGTACGTAGATGCCCCTATTGACTCGGGCATAGCCTATGACCCCAAGCAGCAGCACGAAGGACACACCAGTGAAGTAGGAGCCCACACTGCCTACGTTTTTCACGGAAATGACCAGGTAGCCAGCGGCCAGGATGAAAAGCGCGAGTACGGCCAGCATGTCAAAACGCCTTGAACGGTCTGCGCGTACAGCAAAGTACCAGCCAACCGCCAGTGTGCCCATCGCCAGCATCCCTCCAAAGGTCACGAAGACGCCAGAATAGAATCGGGCCAGGGGATTAGCAGGCCCTGAAGGCACCCGTGTGACTTCCAAGAACTTCTGCAACTGCCCGATATAGTCGGTCCAATAGTGAGGCTCGCTGGGTATCCACAAGAATGACGGATTGGTCAGGACAACCAATGCCACACAAAAAATCACCGCGGCAGGCACGATTGTCGCTAACGCTCGCCGTCTTTCGATGCGCCGTAACACCAACGCCGCAATGAGCGGCGCAATGAGCAGGCCACTGAGTTTTATTGCGCCCGCGATTGCGAGACTCAATGCCACCCGCACCCCTCCAGCAGGGGTCAGCTTGGCCTGGGTGAATGCGCAGGACAGGGTGAGCAGCGAGAAGAATGTAACGGCGTTGACCGTGCCGAAGCGCAGTGAAAAGTAGCCGAGCGACGGAAACAATATGAAAATCAGGACCGCACTGGCACACGCCCACCTGGGCACATCAAACCGCCTGAGCAATGTGTGCATCACCCACATGCTGAGGACCGCGAACACCAACGAAACCTGCCGAGGAATCACAATCAACGGCCAAACCAGGGAATAACTTTGCTCAAGCAGGAAGAAGGGATACGTGATCAGCGCCATGAAGGCCCAGTAGACCCATCCATAGGCATAGTCATTCAGCAGGAGAAACCCCGACCAGTCTCGAGCCTGCAGCAGCAGGTGCATGCGCCGCAGGCTTGCCTGAAAGCCTACATCGTCATAAGCCCGAAAGCCCAGGATGTCGAAACCGCTGGAGAACACAAAGTTTTCGACAAACAAGAACACGACTACCAGCGCGACCAGCAGATAGCACAATCGGCTATAGCGCCGCAGACACTTTTCAGACATCACATCTACCCAGAGCAGTTATTGATTATTTAGCCAGCTGCTGGCGATAGCGTTCAGCATCCCAATCCAGCAGTTCGCAGATTTCTTGCTCTTCGAGCCCCCTCAGGGACTCGTCAGCTGCCTGCCTGGTGACCACATCGTAGTAGCAACGCAGTTGGGCTTGTTTGGCCGCGTTGAAACCTGGTGCCACAAAAGTACCGACGCCGCGAATGAATAGAATTTCTGGCAGCCCGCTGAGGCTGCCTATCGCAGCGGGGGTATCGATCGTAACGGCACTCGGCCCCAGGAACACGACATGGTCGGGATAAAGCGCCCAGTCTTGCTGCGTCCGCCTGAACAGCACCGGGTCAATGGACAACTGATGCAGCAGGGGGTCACTGGCCGGTTTCCAATTGCCCCTTGCATCACTCAGGGGCAAGTGCTCCATAAGGCCCAACGGAAGTACTGGCCTCGGGACAGTGCTCAACTTGTTTGTCAGTGTCTCGAGGATGGCAGCTATTTCCGCCACCGTATCGCCAGCCACGACCACGCCATGGCTTTGGAGAAACACCACATTGGCATCCGGCGTACTGGCCAACGCCTCGGCTACCGCCTGGGCGAGCGCGGCACCGGGCTTGTAATAGCCAACAGCCGCCCATGTCATCCCCGGCAACGACGCGTGATTGAGTGACGTGGGGAAATCTGCCCTGACCAGGTGCGCAAGCACATCAATTGCATGCACATGCACAACAATGCGTTGCGGCATGAGCGCGTGCAGCAGGGTTTCTATCGATGGCCTCAGGCCTGCGTCATCCAGCACGACAGGCTTGATACCGAAATCTTGCACCGCCAGTCCCTTGCGCAGCTGGTGCAAGTCAACGGAGACAAAGATGGGCTGGTTCAGCGCATCTGCCAGCCAGGTACCGGAAGCTTTCACCCACAGGACTTCGCCATCCTTCCAGGAAACGTTGCCGCCGGCCCCCTGCACGAGCAGGGGCTGAGCGCCGAGCTTCGCACTGTACTCACGGACTTCATCCGCGACTGCACATGGCTCCGACATCACCGCAGCTCCCCCATTTTCGCAATCAGCTTGCGCAGGTCATTGAAACTGCTGAATGACGCATCCGGGGCATTCTCGCCTGTGCCCAGCTCGACGCCGGCGTGAACCTTCTGCAGCGTGACCGCATTGATCTTCTGCCTGCCACCCTGGATGTCGTTGACCGGGTTGTCACCAATCATCCAGATGCGCTCGCCCTTGGGGCGCATTTTTTCCAGTGCGATCTGAAACGGCGCCGCGTGCGGCTTATCGAAACCGGCCTCTTCACTGGTCACGATGTAGTCGAAGTAGTGGTCCAGCCCAAAGTAAACGACCTTCCGAAACTGAATCTGGGCGGTGAGATCGGTAACGATAGCCGTAGGGACCCCCAGCAGGCGCAGGTCGTCCAGCACATCCTTGACCCCGTCGAACAGCGTGGCGTTGGACAGGAACGTACGCCAGTACGTTTGTTCGAAATCCAATGCCAGCAACACCTGCGAGCCAAGCCCAAGGATCTCCAGCATGCGCTGAAGGTACAGCAGGCGGCTGTGGGAGGACGCGGTGTGCTTCAACCGCTCCTTGACCTGTCGGCGCGCTTCCTTGAAGGCAGTGTCAAACTCTTCGCGGGTGATCGAGAACGCATCGACCACTTTCTCCCTCACCGCATGCTGTGCTGCTTCATGCGCGGGGTCGTAGTGATACAGCGTGTTGTCGGTATCGAAGAGGATGGCATCCGGAAGTCGATCGAAGCGCGCGTTTTGGTAGATTTTCATCACATGAACCGTTTGGTAAGCGCCTGGTTGATATGCGCGAGGGTGATCAATTGCATGACACCAATCATGCCGTCCTGCCATTCAGGTTTGATATCCAGAAACTCGAGCACCCGCGGGCACACCAGTTTTGCGGCCATCGCCATGTCGTCAGCCGAGGTCTCACCCTCGATCACCAGCTCGGTGGCGGCAGCCTGATTACGCACGGAATAATCCACGTGCAGCCCACAGACCCCCACCAGGACACGCGTCAACAGCATTTCATTGAAGCCATGGCGCGAGCTCACCACGAGCTTGAAACGCAACGGGTGCTGTTCATCGACCGATTCCAGCATGCGCGGATGAATCGGTTGCAGGGACAACACGATGTCTGCGTGGCGTGCTTGTGGGCGAATGAAACTGGCCGAGTCCGGGGCTCTTCGCTCAAATGAGCGCTGCACGCTCTCGGGGCTATGCCCACGCTGTTTGACATCACGCTCCAGCTTGAAATGACGCCGCAGCCCCTCGTCTATATCCAGGTAGATGCTCAGGTTGTAACAGTCCCTGAGGATGGGTATATGCAGAGCGTGCAAGCCACTGGCAATGACAAAGTCATTGCTCTTGATGTGACAGGGCCGGCTCATCTTTCCCGTTGAATGGTCGTAATGCCGCGAATGAATGGTCTTGCCATCCGCCAGCGCCAGCAGATCGCGGGAGAAGCCCTCCAGGTCATTGGCCACCGGATTCAAATGCGTCATCACTTGCCACATCGGCTTGTGCCGATCCCAGCGGTGATAATCGTCCCCCGAAATCGTCGCCACGGAGTGTTGCCCGAACAGATGCTTGACGGCATCGGAGAAGGTGTCCTTGCCCGCCCCCGAGTCGCCTGCGATACCAATCACAAACGGGCGCCGGCTCAAGCGGAAGTAGTCATTGCGCTGGATGGTTTCCCGCGCAATCCGTATGGCGAGGATGATGCCGATGGCAACGAGTGCTGTGTTCAGAAGCGAGGTGATGTGATGCGCCATGCCGACCCCACCCTGCCACTCGACCAGCAGCAGCTGCCAATTTTCAGGCAGCAGAACCTGGGCGGCATCCAGTAGCGTGCCTAGCGCAAAAACACCTGCGAACAGGCTGGTGAGGAAAATGGCCGTCCGGTCGCTCCTGGCCTGGTACTGCACCAGGAATGGCACGGCCCACAGGAACCAGCCAGGCGAGGCGGGGGTTGCCAGTACGATCAACAGGAACACCAGCCCCAGGATGCTGCTGAAGAGGTCGTAGTTGAGCCGTCGCACGCGCCAGGCGGCATACAGGGTGATCAGGTAGACCAGCGGCACGACATAGATCGACACCCGATTACCCAGGTCGAACGCCAGCGAATAGACCTTGGCCATCTCGGGATTGTCGAACAGCATCCGCGGCCCGTCGACGCAGAGCACAAAGGGGACGATCAACACCAGCACCGCGATGGCGCCGCCCTTCACGAACGCTGGCAGGAGTTGCCGAATCGAGCGGTTGTGCAGCAGATAGATGACGAAAAACGGCAGCGCCATCAACATGCTGAGCTTCGCTGAAATGGCAGCCACCAGGGCCATGCCCGCGTACTGCATTTGCAACTTGCGCAGCAGATGCAACGACAGTGTCAGCAGCGCAACGGGCACTACATCATTGAGCCCCATCACATACGTGGGCACGATGACCAGCGGTGACAGCCAGTAGGCGAACAACAGCAGTTGCCTTCGGTCTGGCAGGAACCGCTGCAACAGCGCAAACAGCGCCAGGTCGGCAATCAGCAGGCTGATCCCGTAACCAATGGCCAATGGGGCGCCAAGCAATTTGCACAGCGCGGTCAGCGGCAAGAGGAACAGCCACATCACGTAGCCGTAGGGGAACGCGATGATCGATCCTTCAGCCGACAGCCAGGCGGTCCAGGGCAACAGCGTGAACGGCTCGGTGGTCACCGCCATGAAGGGGGCATACCACTCCAGCACCGCCGGGGCAGAGACCAGGAATATCAGGGTGCAACGAAGTACCAGCCCAACGATGAATAGAGGATTGCAAAGCAGCTGTTTCATGGTTGGGCAACCAACCCTTCCCACAGATCGGCACGTTTGGTGCAAACCGCGTCCATCTGGATACCTCGCTCGACCAGCAGCCTGGCCATCTGCGGGATCTCAAGTTCGGCATCACGGCCCTGCAGTTCGGGAGAGACCAGGCACAGACGGAAGCCGGCAGCCTTCAGCCGCTGCGCATCTTCGCGCTGCAGTGGGAAATGCGTGAAGCAGTCGACCCACACCCAGTCGACCTTGCCGGCGAGGGACAATGCCGTCTCGATGGATTCGAACTCCGAGACCCGCACGGCACAGTTGCGTTCACCCAGTCGCGCCCACTTGACGAGGAACGGGAAGGACTGGTCGAGGAAGAAGTAATCCTGGATGTGGCTTGCCTTCATCAGTTCGATGAGGCGGGCCTCCAGCCCTTCTTCCTTGACGTTGAGGATAAGCGTCTGGTGCTGGTAATTGCCAAGCCACTCTTCAAAGGAAACACCGTCGATGAAGGGGTCATGGTGAATAACCAGTTTGTTCCCGAAACTGCGGATATCCACTTCGACACCATAACGGCGGTCCGTAGCATCAAGCTCAGGGAGCGTGTTCCTTCTGTGAGCGATAATCTTCATGGCTTCAGCGTCCTTCGAAGTTTCAGACTGAAATCGACTGTACGTGCGATAAACTTGCGTTTGGCGGCCCAATTGACATTCCAGTGAGACACCCCGTGGGCCCGCTCACCGAAATGAACGGGGAAACGATGCACAGCGTATTTCTGCTGCCGGGCCAGGTAATAGGCATACAGGTCCAGGGAGAAATCATGCGGGGGCGTCTCCCAGGTTTCGAAGAAGCGCCGGCTGAACAGCGTGGGCTGCGCGTTGATATCCCAGAGCGGTTGGCGCAGCAACACCGTTTCGAAGACACTCATGCCAATGGTGAACAACGTGTCCGCCAATGGCCGTCCATGGCGACGCCCTTTGATGAACACGTGCTGGCCATGCCGCTCCACCAGCGCGAGGCCCAGCAGGGCATCTTGCGGGTCGGTCTGCATGTCGGCGTGGGTCCAGCCGAGCATTTCACCCTTGGCTGCGCGCAGCCCACTGAGAATACCGAAGCCATAGCCCTGGTTCTGCTCCACGCGAATGCTCCGACAGCCCGGATAGGCCGGCAGCAGTGTGCTCAGCACCTCGGGCGTGTTGTCGGATGAGCCGTTGTCGACCAGGATGACTTCTACCCCGGGCGTGGCCCCCAGCGCCTTGCAGCGCTCCAGCAGCAAGGGAAGGTTGGCCGCTTCGTTGTAGCAAGGAATGACCAGCGAGAATCTCATAGCGCCCCCTCGGGACTACTTGTCTTGAAGACAAAGAACTTCATGCCCAGGAAGTTGAGCACTGCCGATACCCCTGTCGCCAGGACGAAGGCGAGCGGAACGATGCCCCCCAGCGTCGACAGCGCGAGGCGGTTGATGGCTATGTTTGCCAACAGGGTGCAGGCATACAGGCACACGAATCGCCCCACACTACCCTGCGCGGGCACCTTGGCATTGAACGTCCAGAAGCGGTTGGCAAAGTAGGCGAACACGGTGCCCACCAGAAAACCGACACCTTTTGCCCAGTCGACAGGCAACCACCCAGCGCTGGCCAGACCGCGATAGCTCAGGAAATCGACCAGCACCGTCAGGCTCCCCACCACCAGGAACACCAGAGCCTCTCGCCTCATCATGCCTGTGGGCCTGGCACGACGGGGACCTGCGCCCGGTAGTGTTCCTCAAGTGTCGCGACGCTTGCCTCGGGCACTCGGGTGTCGAGCTCGAGACGGTATGGGTGGCTTGCCCACTTGTGGAAGCATGACTGCCAGTACTCAAACGTACGCAGGTCATTGGGGGTGCCCCAGGACAGGAATGCGTCGACTTCGAACAGGACGCACTTGAGCCCCAGCGCAATGGCATGGTTGATACAGGAGTCGATGTAGAACTCGCCGTTGATTCGGTCATTCGCGTCGATCAGACGGTCGACGACACGCCTGAACCCTTCGGCTTCCCGGAAGGTGAACGTCCCCAGCACCACGGGATCCGTAGCGGGCTGGCCGAGCGGTGTCTTGACCGAAATCCGCTTGATCAGCCCTTGCTCACTGTCAATCCAGCCGAACATCTGTGGATGGCGCACGGCATTGGCGTGGCCGCGCACACCCCAGACAATGACGTCGACGCTGGCGTCGTCCATCAATGCCTGCAACCTGGACATCGAGTAGAGTGCGCCGTTGTCGCATGCACCAAACGTCACGGGGCCAGCAACATCTGCAACCGTCTCGGCCAATGCGTCGAGCCCGATCAGCGCGGTACAGGCCTGGCCCTCGGTGACACCCGGGATAGACTTGATGACGGCCTGTGGATATGTGCTGCTGAGCGTCGCGCTGATGTGTTCGACACCCGGCATGTCCTGGCGCAATACGAAGGCGTGATGCTCGCCCTTCGGCAAGTCATCCGTTGCCTGGATGACCATGGGTTTTCCCGAAACCGGGATCAGCGGCTTGGTGAGGTCATAACCTTCCCGCGCGAAACGCTGCCCCAGGCCCGCCATCGGGATGACCAGGCTGCCTCTTGCCGCTGCCCCTTGCACAACCTCAGCCATGCCCCGGAAGGCCTTGGACCAGCCCAGGTACTCGGCGACATCATCAGGCGTGCCCCACTGCATGAAGTGCTGCAAGGGGTACACCGCAACCGGCAGGGCGTCCTTGAACAACGCTTTGTACGCCAGGCTGACGTAGTACTCACCGCCGACGTTGAGATCCTCGTCCATGGCGTGCCTGAACGACTTGCTCATCAGGCGCGCCGAGGAGAAGTAGTAGGTACCGCTGGAGGCGTATTCGTCCATGCGGTTATCCGTGTAGGGCTGCTTTTCCTGAATGTCGGTGATCCAGCCATTCGCCTCGCGAATGTAAGCGTAATTGGTACTGCCCAGACTGTGCGGATGAAACCCCTTGTAGGCCGGAATGGCCCCGGCGCAGCCACTGCTTCTGACGAACTGCTTGAAGTGAGGCCAGTCCCAGTAGCAGGTGAAATCACAGTAGTTGACGACCACGGGCCGTTCCGGGTCCAGCAAGTGCTCGACCTGGCGCACTGCATTGATCGGCCCCAGCTTGTGAGCCGGGATCGACTCGATACGACCCGTTGGGCACAGGCGGCGAAGCGTGGCCTCCATCTGATATTCAGGATGACGCAGATGGTCTTCATTGCAGATGAACAGAAAGTCGTGCTCACCCGGAAACATGTCGATTACATGCCCAATGATCGGTTTTCCATCAATTTCAACTAGAGGCTTGGGTACGGTGTAGCCTGCGCGACGGAAGCGCTCCCCAAATCCCGACATTGGGATGACAATTTGCATGAGTATCTCGATGTTGGCGTGATGGAACTTATTGGCACTTTCTTATTGCGCGGCGCCCATGCTCCCCATGGGGATACCCTGCATCTGAACCGCAGCGCGGACTCTACCAAACCCAAATGTCAGAGGCAAAACGCATGCGTGGCTCGGGGCCACCCCGCTTGAACCCGCGCCGCTATGCGCTTCAAGGCCAGCAGCACACTAAAAGAGCACACCATTCAGGCAAATAAAAATCCCTGGCTCGTTAAGAGCCAGGGATTCTACGTCAACCCGCTGAGCACTCCCCTCAAAGTAACTTTCAGGGGTTTGTGCAATTGGTGCTTAGAACGGAATATCGTCGTCGAAGCTGTCGAAGTCAGCGGCTGGCTGCGGGGCCGGCTGCTGGGGTGCAGGACGCTGCGGCGCCTGCTGCGGGCGCGGGGCCTGCTGGCGTGGGGCCTGGTTGTACTGCTGCTGGCCGCCACCCTGGTTGTACTGCTGCTGGCCGCCACCCTGGTTGTACTGCTGCTGACCGCCACCCTGGGTGTACGGGTCACCGCCCTGCTGCTGGTTTTGCGGACGGCCGCCGAGCAGCTGCATGGTGCCCTGCATGTCGACGATGATCTCGGTGGTGTAGCGCTTGATGCCGTCTTTTTCCCACTCGCGGGTCTGCAGCTTGCCTTCGATGTACACCTGCGAGCCTTTGCGCAGGTACTCGCCGGCGATCTCGGCGACCTTGCCGAACATGGACACACGGTGCCACTCGGTACGCTCGACCTTCTGCCCCGACTGCTTGTCGGTCCACTGCTCGCTGGTGGCCAGGCTCAGGTTGGTCACGGCGTTACCGTTGGGCAGGTAGCGGACTTCGGGATCCTGACCGCAGGTGCCGACCAGAATGACTTTGTTAACCCCACGGGCCATAACGTTCTCCTAGGCTTCGCACGCCGAAGAGGCTGGGTTCACCAGACGCTCGAGGGTCGCACGGTCCAAAATTTTCGTATCCAGTTTGATGTACAGGGCGGCTTCTTCTGCCACCACCACGGCGTCGGTCACACCCGGCACGGCCAGCAGGCGTTCGGTCAGCCCGGCTTCCCGGACCGCCTCTGGTGTCAGCGGCATGCGCAGGCTGGTCACGTAGGGTGGCTCGTTCATGCGCAGTGCAGTCACCAACCACACGGCGCACAGGGCCGCACAACCAAGAAACACCATGCTCAGGCCACCGTGCTGGAACAACCAGCCACCGATGATTCCTCCCAGCGCGGCGCCGAGGAACTGGCTGGTGGAGTACACCCCCATCGCCGTCCCTTTGCCGCCGGCGGGCGACACCTTGCTCACCAGCGAAGGCAAGGATGCCTCCAGCAGGTTGAATGCGGTAAAGAATACCACGGTGCCGATCACCAGTCCGCGCAAGTTGTCAGCCCATTGCCAGAAGAACACCTCCACCAGCAGCAATACACTGACCGCACCGACCAGCACGCGTTTCATCTTGCGCTTCTTCTCGCCGTAGATGATGAACGGGACCATTGCAAAAAATGAAACGAGCAACGCGGTCAGGTACACCCACCAGTGCTGCTCCTTGGGCAGACCGCCGCGCTCGACGAAGGCCAGCGGCAGTGCGACGAAGCTGGCCATGAGGATGGCATGCAGCACGAAGATGCCCACATCCAGGCGCAGAAGGTCCGGATGGCGCAGGGTCGGGCCGAGGGCCTGGCGGGCGACGCCGGACTCGCGGTGCTGCAATGTCCTGTGGGTGTTGGGCACGACGAAGGCAATCAGGGCGATCCCGACCAGGGCGAGTCCTGCGGTGGCGAGGAACAATCCTGACAAGCCGAAGGCGCGGGTCAGCAACGGCCCGACGACCATCGCCACGGCGAACGACAGGCCGATGCTCATGCCGATCATGGCCATGGCCTTGGTGCGGTGCTGTTCGCGGGTGAGGTCGGACAGCAGCGCCATGACCGCCGCGGAAATCGCCCCGGCGCCCTGCAGGATGCGCCCGGCGATCACGCCCCAGATCGAGTCAGCCTGGGCCGCCAGCACGCTGCCGAGGGCGAAGATCACCAGGCCCAGGTAGATCACCGGGCGGCGGCCGATGCGGTCGGAGATCACCCCGAAAGGAATCTGCAGCACGGCCTGGGTGAGGCCGTAGGCGCCGATGGCCAGGCCGATCAGCGCGGGGGTGGCGCCGGCCAGGTCCATGCCGTAGGTGGCGAGAACGGGCAGTACCATGAACATGCCCAGCATACGAAAGGCAAAGACCAGGGCTAGGCCGCTTGCGGCGCGGGTTTCGCTGCCACTCATGCGCTCGTTGTGGGTGTCGTGCATGGATTAACCTCGTGTGAACCGGCGGCGATTCTATCAGTCCGACGCCCTGACGGCATCTGCGCGACGCTTTGCCGCGTACTGGCAGCGCGCCGTATACTTCCTTGTTTATGCCCGCCGAGCGAGGCCGTAGTGGACAAGATCCTGATCCGTGGGGCACGTACCCACAACCTAAAGAACATCGACCTCACGCTACCGCGGGACAAGCTGATCGTGATCACCGGCCTGTCCGGCTCCGGCAAGTCCTCGCTGGCGTTCGACACGCTGTACGCCGAAGGCCAGCGCCGCTATGTGGAATCGCTGTCGGCCTATGCCCGGCAGTTCCTGTCGATGATGGAAAAACCCGATGTCGACACCATCGAAGGCCTGTCGCCAGCGATCTCCATCGAGCAGAAGTCGACTTCGCACAACCCGCGCTCGACCGTGGGCACCATCACCGAGATCTACGACTACCTGCGCCTGCTCTATGCGCGGGTGGGCACGCCACGCTGCCCGGACCACGACATCCCGCTGGAAGCGCAAACGATCAGCCAGATGGTCGACCTGGTGCTGGAGAACCCCGAGGGCAGCAAGCTGATGCTGCTGGCGCCGGTGATCCGCGAGCGCAAGGGCGAGCACCTGGCGGTGTTCGACGAACTGCGCGCCCAGGGCTTCGTCCGTGCGCGGGTCAACGGCAAGCTCTACGAACTCGACGAACTGCCCAAGCTGGACAAGCAGAAGAAGCACAGCATCGATGTGGTGGTGGACCGCTTCAAGGTGCGCGCCGACCTGCAGCAGCGCCTGGCCGAGTCGTTCGAGACCGCGCTCAAGCTGGCCGACGGCATCGCCCTGGTGGCGCCGATGGATGACGAGGAAGGCGAAGAGACGATCTTCTCCGCGCGCTTCGCCTGCCCGATCTGCGGCCATGCGATCAGCGAGCTGGAACCCAAGCTGTTCTCCTTCAACAACCCGGCTGGCGCCTGCCCGACCTGCGATGGCCTGGGGGTGAAGCAGTTCTTCGACACCAAGCGCCTGGTCAATGCCGAGCTCACCTTGGCCGAGGGCGCGATACGCGGCTGGGACCGGCGCAACGTCTATTACTTCCAGATGCTCGGCTCGCTGGCCGCGCACTATGGCTTCAGCCTTGAACAGCCGTTCGGCGAGCTGTCGGCCGAAGACCAGAAGGTCATCCTGCACGGCAGCGGCAAGCAGAGCGTCGACTTCAAGTACCTCAACGACCGGGGCGATATCGTCAAGCGCTCGCACCCGTTCGAAGGCATCGTGCCGAACCTCGAGCGCCGCTACCGCGAGACCGAGTCGGCCACCGTGCGCGAGGAGCTGGCCAAGTTCCTCGGCACCCAGCCCTGCCCCGACTGCCGTGGCACCCGCCTGCGCCGCGAGGCACGGCATGTGTGGGTGGGCGAGAAAACCCTGCCGGCGGTCACCAACCTGCCGATCGGCGATGCCAGCAACTACTTCAGCGACCTGACCCTGACTGGCCGCCGTGGCGAAATCGCGGCGAAGATCCTGAAAGAGATCTGCGAGCGCCTGCAGTTCCTGGTCAACGTCGGCCTGGACTACCTGACCCTCGACCGCAGCGCCGACACCCTGTCCGGCGGCGAGGCGCAGCGAATCCGCCTGGCCAGCCAGATCGGTGCCGGCCTGGTGGGGGTGATGTACATCCTCGACGAGCCGTCCATCGGTCTTCATCAACGGGACAACGATCGCTTGCTGGCCACGCTCAATCACCTGCGCGACCTGGGCAATACGGTGATTGTGGTGGAGCACGACGAGGACGCCATTCGCCTGGCCGACTACGTGGTGGACATCGGCCCGGGTGCCGGTGTGCACGGTGGGCAGATCGTCGCCGAAGGTACCCCCGACGAGGTGATGGCACACCCCGACTCGCTGACCGGCAAGTACCTGTCCGGGCGCAAGAAGATCGTCGTGCCGGCCAAGCGCACCCCGCGCAACAAGAAGCTGTCGCTCAAGCTCAAGGGCGCGCGCGGCAACAACTTGCAGAACGTCGACCTGGAAGTGCCGATCGGCCTGTTGACCTGCGTGACCGGCGTGTCCGGCTCGGGCAAGTCGACGCTGATCAACAACACCCTGTTCCCCTTGGCGGCCACTGCGCTCAATGGCGCGAGCACCTTGGAGCCGGCGGCGCACAACAGCATCGACGGCCTGCAACACCTGGACAAGGTGGTCGATATCGACCAGAGCCCGATCGGCCGCACGCCGCGCTCCAACCCGGCAACCTATACCGGCATCTTCACGCCGATCCGCGAGTTGTTCGCCGGGGTGCCGGAGTCGCGCTCGCGTGGCTACGGGCCGGGGCGGTTTTCGTTCAACGTCAAGGGCGGGCGCTGCGAGGCGTGCCAGGGCGATGGCCTGATCAAAGTGGAAATGCACTTCCTGCCGGACATCTACGTGCCGTGCGACGTGTGCAAGAGCAAGCGCTACAACCGCGAAACCCTGGAGATCAAGTACAAGGGCAAGAACATCCACGAGGTGCTGGAGATGACCATCGAGGATGCCCGGGCGTTCTTCGACGCGGTGCCGGCGCTGGCGCGCAAGCTGCAGACGCTGATGGACGTGGGGTTGTCGTATATCAAGCTGGGGCAGTCGGCCACCACGCTGTCGGGCGGCGAGGCGCAGCGGGTGAAGCTGTCCCGCGAGCTGTCCAAGCGCGATACCGGCAAGACCCTGTATATCCTCGACGAGCCGACCACAGGTTTGCACTTCGCTGATATCCAGCAGTTGCTGGACGTGCTGCACCGCCTGCGCGACCACGGCAACACCGTGGTGGTGATCGAGCACAACCTGGACGTGATCAAGACGGCGGACTGGTTGGTGGACCTGGGGCCTGAGGGCGGCTCCAAGGGTGGGCAGATCATTGCCTGCGGCACGCCTGAGGAGCTGGTGGAGCAGAAGCAGTCGTATACCGGGCATTACCTGAAACCGCTGCTGGAGCGCGATCGGGCCTGACCTTGCGCCCATGAAAAAGCCCCTGTCATGTGAGTGACAGGGGCTTTTTTTTAGCTGTGGATAACTTACATCTGCGACTGCAGGTAGTTCTCCAGGCCGATCGCCTTGATCAGGCCCTGCTGTTTCTCAAGCCAGTAGGTGTGATCTTCTTCTGTATCGGCCAACTGCGCCCGCAGGATGTCGCGGCTGATGTAGTCCTTGTGCAGTTCGCACAGCTCGATACCCTTGCACAGCGCGGCGCGGACCTTGTACTCGAGCTTGAGGTCGGCCTCGATCATCTCGGGCACGGTCTTGCCCACTTCCAGATCGTCAGCGCGCATGTCGGGGGTGCCTTCGAGCATGAGGATGCGGCGCATCAGGGCATCGGCGTGCTGCGTCTCTTCTTCCATTTCGTGGTTGATGCGTTCGTAGAGCTTGCCAAGGCCCCAGTCTTCGTACATCCGCGAGTGGATGAAGTATTGATCGCGTGCTGCCAGTTCGCCCTTCAGCAACATGACGAGGTAGTTGATTACGTCCGGGTGACCTTGCATCGCCCTGCTTCTCCCTGTGAATGCTTCAATGCCTCATAGTGTGAACCAGCTTTTGCCCATGGTCACGGGAAAATGCGCAATTGCCTGCAAAAAATCGGCTAAACCGTAGTGATTTTCATTGAAAAACCGCCCAAATGAGGGCGGTTCTTCTTATCACTTCGAGTTAGGCGAGGGTTATGCCCAAGGCTTTGGCAATACCCTCCGCATAGGCCGGATCGGCCTTGAAGAAGTGCTGCAATTGACGCTGGATGACGTCTTCGCTGACACCGGCCATGGTGCCTGCGATGTTGCTGATCAACAGTGCCTGCTGGTCGTCGCTCATCAGGCGGAACAGCGCTCCGGCGTGGCTGTAGTAGTCGGTGTCTTCGCGGTGATCGTAGCGATCGGCCGCACCACTCAATGCCAGCGAAGGTTCGGCGTGCCGCGGCGATTGCTTGGGGGCATCGCTGTAGCTGTTGGGTTCATAGTTCGGTGCGCTGCCGTAGCTGCCCATGGCCATCGAGCCATCGCGCTGGTAGCTGTGCACCGGGCTGCGCGCTGCGTTCACCGGCAGATGCTGGTGGTTGGTGCCCACACGGTAGCGGTGGGCATCGGCGTAGGCGAACACCCGGCCTTGCAGCATTCGATCCGGTGACAGCCCAACGCCCGGGACCATGTTGCTCGGGCCGAAGGTGGCCTGCTCGACTTCGGCGAAGTAGTTGAGCGGGTTGCGGTTGAGCTCCAGCACACCGACCTCGATCAGCGGATAGTCCTTCTGCGACCAGGTCTTGGTCACATCGAACGGGTTCTCCTGGCGGTTCGCCGCCTCGGCTTCGCTCATCACCTGAATGCACACGGTCCAGCGCGGGTAGTCGCCACGCTCGATGGCCTCGAACAGGTCGCGCTGGGCGTAATCAGGGTCGGTACCGGCCAGGCGCGCGGCTTCGGCCGGCGCCAGGTTCTTGATGCCCTGCTGGGTCTTGTAGTGCCATTTGACCCAAGTGCGCTCGCCCTTGTCGTTGATCAGGCTGTAGGTGTGGCTGCCGAAGCCGTGCATGTGCCGGTAGCCATCCGGGATGCCACGGTCGGAGAACAGAATGGTGACCTGGTGCAGCGCCTCGGGCGAATGCGACCAGAAGTCCCACATCATCTGTGCGTTCTTCAGGTTGCTCTGCGGGTGGCGCTTCTGGGTGTGGATAAAGTCCGGGAATTTCAGCGGGTCACGAATGAAGAACACGGGGGTGTTGTTGCCGACGATGTCCCAGTTGCCTTCCTCGGTGTAGAACTTGACTGCGAAGCCGCGCGGATCACGCTCGGTGTCAGCCGAACCGCGCTCGCCGCCGACGGTGGAGAAACGCAGGAAAGTCTCGGTCTGCTTGCCGACGACGCTGAACAGCTTGGCACTGGTGTAGGCGGTGATATCGCGGGTGACGGTAAAGGTGCCGTAGGCGCCAGAGCCTTTGGCGTGCACGCGCCGCTCAGGAATGTTCTCACGATTGAAATGAGCGAGCTTCTCGAGCAAGTGGAAATCGTCGAGCAGCAGCGGGCCGCGCGGGCCGGCGGAACGGGAGTTCTGGTTATCGGCTACAGGTGCACCGCTGGCGGTGGTGAGAATCTTGCTCATGGGCTCTCCTTATGGGGCTTGAACGGCCGGCTAATCGGCTTGGAGAGAGTATTGTCGAGCAGCGTTACAGGAACAAATTCATTGAATGACTTGAATCAATAGAAAATGACAATTCATCAGGCAACAAAAAACCGGGCACTAGGCCCGGTTCTTTGTAGCAGACAGAACGTCTTACTCGGCGGCTTCTACAGCACCACCAACTGGACGATCAACCAGCTCGACGTACGCCATAGGCGCGTTGTCGCCAGCGCGGAAACCGCACTTCAGGATACGCAGGTAGCCGCCCTGACGGGTGGCGTAGCGCTTGCCCAGATCGTTGAACAGTTTGCCAACAGCGGACTTCGAACGAGTACGGTCGAAGGCCAGACGGCGGTTGGCAACGCTGTCTTCCTTGGCCAGGGTGATCAGCGGCTCGGCAACGCGGCGCAGTTCCTTGGCTTTCGGCAGGGTGGTTTTGATCAGCTCGTGCTCGATCAGCGACACAGCCATGTTCTGGAACATAGCTTTGCGGTGAGAGCTGGTACGGCTCAGGTGACGTCCACTTTTACGATGACGCATGATTCATTCCTTACCAAACACAACGTTCGGTGATTACGACGATCAGGCAGTCGCCTTGTCGTCTTTCTTAAGGCTTGCAGGCGGCCAGTTGTCGAGGCGCATGCCGAGAGACAGACCACGGGAGGCCAGGACGTCCTTGATTTCAGTCAGGGACTTCTTGCCCAGGTTAGGAGTCTTCAACAGCTCTACTTCGGTACGCTGAATCAGGTCGCCGATGTAGTAGATGTTCTCCGCCTTGAGGCAGTTGGCCGAACGTACGGTCAGTTCCAGGTCGTCAACCGGGCGCAGCAGGATCGGATCGATCTCGTCTTCCTGCTCGACCACAACCGGCTCGCTGTCACCTTTGAGGTCGACGAACGCGGCCAGCTGCTGTTGCAGGATGGTCGCGGCACGACGGATGGCCTCTTCAGGATCCAGGGTACCGTTGGTTTCCAGATCGATGACCAGCTTGTCCAGGTTGGTACGCTGTTCAACACGGGCGTTCTCGACCACGTAGGCGATACGACGCACCGGGCTGAACGAAGCGTCCAGCTGGAGACGGCCAATGCTGCGGCTTTCGTCTTCGTCGGTCTGACGGGAGTCGGCCGGCTCGTAACCGCGACCACGAGCTACAGTGAGCTTCATGTTCAGGGCGCCGTTGGACGCCAGGTTCGCGATTACGTGATCGGGGTTGACGATCTCGACATCGTGATCCAGCTGAATATCGGCAGCGGTAACCACCCCCGAACCCTTTTTCGACAAGGTCAGCGTAACTTCGTCACGACCGTGCAGCTTGATAGCCAGGCCTTTCAGGTTCAACAGGATTTCAATGACGTCTTCCTGTACACCTTCGATCGCGGAGTACTCATGGAGTACGCCATCGATCTCGGCCTCGACTACTGCACAGCCAGGCATGGAGGACAACAGGATGCGGCGCAGCGCGTTGCCCAGGGTATGGCCGAAGCCACGCTCGAGAGGCTCGAGCGTGATCTTGGCGCGGGTTGGACTGACAACCTGCACATCAATGTGGCGGGGTGTCAGAAACTCATTTACCGAAATCTGCATGGATGCACCTATTTTCTAGCCCTTACTTGGAGTAGAGCTCGACAATCAGGTTTTCGTTGATGTCGGCGGACAGGTCGCTGCGAGCAGGAACGTTCTTGAAAACGCCCGACTTTTTAGCAGCATCCACGTCTACCCACTCAACGCGGCCACGCTGAGAGCACAGTTCAAGGGCTTGAACAATGCGCAGCTGGTTCAGCGACTTCTCGCGAACCGCGACCACGTCACCCGGACGAACTTGGTAGGATGGAATGTTCACGGTCTTGCCGTTGACGCTGATCGCTTTGTGCGAAACCAGCTGACGGGACTCGGAACGGGTGGAACCGAAGCCCATACGGTAGACGACGTTGTCCAGACGGCACTCGAGCATCTGCAGCAGGTTCTCACCGGTGGCGCCTTTCTTCGAGGCAGCCGCTTGGTAGTAACCGCGGAATTGACGCTCCAGTACACCGTAGATACGACGGACTTTTTGTTTCTCGCGCAGCTGGGTACCGTAGTCGGACTGACGGCCACGGCGCTGGCCGTGGATACCTGGGGCTGCTTCGATGTTGCACTTCGATTCCAGAGCGCGAACGCCGCTCTTCAGGAACAGGTCAGTGCCTTCACGGCGAGACAGTTTGCATTTTGGACCAATGTAACGTGCCATTTCTCTGTCTCCTGATTACACGCGGCGCTTCTTCGGCGGACGGCACCCGTTATGCGGGATTGGCGTCACGTCGGTGATGCTGGCGATCTTGTAGCCACAGCTGTTCAGTGCACGAACGGCGGACTCACGACCTGGACCTGGACCCTTGACGTTGACGTCGAGGTTTTTCAGACCATATTCCAGCGCAGCTTGACCAGCACGCTCAGCAGCGATCTGGGCTGCGAACGGGGTGGATTTGCGCGAACCACGGAAACCCGAACCACCGGAAGTAGCCCAGGACAGTGCGTTGCCCTGACGGTCGGTGATGGTCACGATGGTGTTGTTGAAAGACGCATGGATGTGGGCGATGCCATCAACCACTGTCTTTTTGACTTTCTTACGAGGACGAGCAGCAGGTTTTGCCATGTCTATATTCCTGGGCGATTACTTGCGGATCGGCTTACGCGGGCCCTTACGGGTGCGTGCGTTGGTCTTGGTGCGCTGACCGCGAACCGGCAGACCTTTACGATGACGCAGGCCGCGGTAGCAACCCAGGTCCATCAAGCGCTTGATCTTCATGTTGATGTCACGACGCAGGTCACCTTCGGTGGTGAACTTCGCGACTTCGCCACGCAGGGTTTCGATTTGCTCGTCGCTCAGATCCTTGATCTTAGCGGCTGGGTTGACACCAGCGTCTGCACAGATCTTCTGTGCAGTTGTGCGACCGACACCATAGATGTAGGTCAGCGAGATAACAGTATGCTTGTTATCTGGAATGTTGACGCCTGCAATACGGGCCATTCAGTGGGACTCCAATTGACAGCTACCTACGCCCCGGAAGCCAAGAAATAGGGCGCGAGATAATATCGCTGTAGAAACGAATAATCAACCCAGCAGCACACTAGCTGCTGGGTTTGAAACGCGGATCACACTCAGCCTTGGCGCTGCTTGTGACGCGGTTCCGCGCTGCAGATCACGCGCACGATACCTTCGCGACGAATGATCTTGCAGTTGCGGCACAGCTTTTTCACCGATGCACGAACTTTCATTACCGACTCCTCGAACCTTAAGGGGCTAGATCAGCGCAGCAGACCGCTGCCGCCGTAGCCTTTCAGGTTGGCTTTCTTCATCAGGGATTCGTACTGGTGCGAAACGAGGTGCGATTGTACTTGGGACATGAAGTCCATCACAACCACTACCACAATCAGCAACGAGGTCCCGCCAAGGTAGAACGGCACGTTTGCTGCCACCACCAGGAACTGGGGCAGAAGGCACACGGCCATCATGTAAAGAGCACCGAACATGGTCAGACGAGTCAGGACGCCATCAATGTAGCGCGCCGACTGCTCACCAGGACGGATACCCGGAATAAAGGCACCGGACTTCTTCAGGTTTTCCGCTACGTCTTTCGGGTTGAACATCAACGCTGTGTAGAAGAAGCAGAAGAAGATGATCCCTGCACTAAACAGCAGAATGTTCAACGGCTGACCAGGAGCGATCGACTGCGAGATGTCCTGCAGCCAGCCCATACCTTCGGACTGACCGAACCAGGCACCCAGCGAAGCCGGGAACAGCAAGATGCTGCTCGCGAAAATGGCCGGGATTACGCCCGCCATGTTCACCTTCAGCGGCAGGTGGCTGGTCTGCGCAGCGAAGACCTTGCGGCCCTGCTGACGCTTGGCGTAGTGAACGGCGATACGACGCTGACCACGCTCAATGAACACCACGAAGCCGATAATCGCTACTGCCAGCAAACCGATAGCGACCAGGGCGAAGATGTTGATATCGCCCGTGCGCGCAGACTCGAAAGACTGCCCGATTGCTCTCGGAAGACCGGCAACGATACCTGCGAAGATCAACATCGAGATACCGTTGCCCACACCGCGCTCGGTGATCTGCTCACCCAGCCACATCATGAACATCGCGCCTGCCACGAAGGTGGAGACGGCGACGACATGGAAGCCGAGGCCAGCAGAAAACGCCACGCCCTGGTTGGCCAGGCCAATGGACATGCCAATGGCTTGGACCAGCGCCAGGATTACGGTGCCGTAGCGGGTGTACTGGCTGATCTTGCGACGGCCAGCTTCACCTTCCTTCTTCAACTGCTCCAGCTGCGGGCTGACAGCGGTCATGAGCTGCATGATGATCGACGCCGAAATGTACGGCATGATCCCCAGTGCAAAGATGCTCATGCGCTCCAGCGCACCGCCGGAAAACATGTTGAACAAGCTAAGAATGGTCCCCTCATTCTGCCGGAACAGATCCGCAAGACGGTCCGGGTTAATGCCTGGTACCGGGATGTGCGCGCCAATCCGATAGACGATGATCGCCATGAACAGAAAGCGCAGACGAGCCCAGAGTTCCGACATCCCGCCCTTACCGAGCGAAGAGAGAGCACCTTGCTTAGCCATTTATTCCTCGAACTTGCCGCCAGCTGCTTCGATAGCCGCACGTGCACCTTTGGTGACGGCGATACCCTTGAGGGTGACTGCGCGAGTGACTTCGCCCGACAGCATGATTTTCACACGCTGTACGTGCTGACCGATCACGTTGGCGTCCTTGAGGGACTGAACGGTGATCAGGTCGCCTTCCACCTTGGCCAGCTCGGACAGACGCACTTCAGCGCGGTCCATGGCCTTGAGGGAAACGAAGCCGAACTTCGGCAGGCGACGGTGCAGCGGCTGTTGACCGCCTTCGAAGCCTGGAGCAATCGAACCACCGGAACGGGAGGTCTGACCTTTGTGACCACGGCCACCGGTCTTACCCAGACCGCTACCGATACCACGGCCCGGACGGTGCTTCTCGCGACGGGAACCCGGCGCTGGACTCAGATCATTGAGTTTCATCGATTAACCCTCGACCTTCAGCATGTAGTAAGCCTTGTTGATCATCCCGCGGTTCTCGGGAGTATCCTGGACTTCTACAGTGTGACCGATGCGACGCAGACCCAGACCCTTGACGCACAGCTTGTGGTTAGGGATACGGCCCGAGACGCTCTTGATCAGCGTAACTTTTACGGTTGCCATGATCAGAAGATCTCCTCAACAGTCTTGCCGCGCTTGGCAGCAATGGACTCAGGGGATTGCATGGCTTTCAGACCCTTGAAGGTGGCGTGAACCACGTTCACCGGGTTGGTCGAGCCGTAGCACTTGGCCAGGACGTTCTGTACGCCAGCAACTTCCAGGACGGCACGCATTGCGCCGCCGGCGATGATACCGGTACCTTCCGAGGCAGGCTGCATGTAGACCTTCGAGGCGCCGTGGGCGGCCTTGGTGGCGTACTGCAGGGTGGTGCCTTTCAGGTCAACCTGAATCATGTTGCGACGAGCAGCTTCCATGGCTTTCTGGATAGCAGCTGGTACTTCGCGCGATTTGCCGCGACCGAAACCAACGCGACCCTTGCCATCACCTACCACGGTCAGCGCGGTGAAGGTGAAGATACGGCCGCCTTTTACGGTTTTGGCTACGCGGTTAACTTGAACCAGCTTCTCGATGTAGCCTTCGTCGCGCTTTTGATCGTTATTTGCCATAACTTAGAACTCCAGCCCGCCTTCACGAGCAGCATCAGCCAGCGCCTTGACGCGGCCGTGGTACTTGAAGCCGGAACGGTCAAAGGCAACTTGAGATACACCGGCGGCTTTCGCACGCTCAGCTACCAGCTTGCCAACCTTAGTGGCCGCGTCGATGTTGCCAGTGGCGCCATCACGCAGTTCTTTGTCCAAGGTCGAGGCGCTTGCCAGAACCTTGCTGCCGTCGGCCGAAATGACCTGGGCATAGATGTGCTGCGAGGAGCGGAACACGCACAGACGCACGGCTTCGAGCTCGTGCATTTTCAGGCGTGCTTTGCGAGCGCGACGCAGTCGAATAACTTTTTTGTCGGTCATTTGCTAGGCCCTACTTCTTCTTGGCTTCTTTACGACGGACTACTTCATCCGCGTAACGCACACCCTTGCCCTTGTAAGGCTCTGGCGGACGGAAACCGCGGACTTCAGCGGCTACCTGACCCACCAGCTGCTTGTCGATACCCTTGATCAGGATGTCGGTCTGGCTTGGGGTTTCAGCGGTGATACCGGCTGGCAGTTCGTAATCCACTGGGTGCGAGAAGCCCAGAGCCAGGTTCAGGACGGTGCCCTTGGCCTGAGCCTTGTAACCAACACCGACCAGCTGGAGCTTGCGCTCGAAGCCTTGGCTTACGCCGTGGACCATGTTGTTCACCAGGGCGCGGGTGGTACCGGCCATGGCGCGAGCTTGCTGGTCACCGTTGCGAGCGACGAAACGCAGCTCACCAGCTTCTTCGGTAACTTCAACAGACGAGTGAACGTTCAGTTCGAGAGTGCCCTTGGCACCCTTCACCGAAAGCTGTTGGCCGGCGAATTTGACTTCGACGCCAGCTGGCAGCTTAACGGGGTTCTTAGCGACGCGAGACATGCCTATCTCCCCTTAGAACACTGTGCACAGAACTTCGCCGCCGACACCGGCAGCGCGCGCAGCGCGGTCAGTCATCACACCTTTGTTGGTGGAGACAATAGACACGCCCAGGCCGCCACGTACTTTCGGCAGCTCGGTAACGGCCTTGTACTGGCGCAGGCCAGGACGGCTGGTACGCTTCAGTTCCTCGATGACCGGACGGCCTTCGAAGTACTTCAGTTCGATCGACAGGGAAGGCTTGGCTTCGCCGCTAACTTCGTAGCCAGCGATGTAACCTTCGTCTTTCAGTACTTTGGCAACCGCGACCTTCAGGGTGGAGGAAGGCATGCTTACGACAGACTTTTCAGCCATCTGGGCATTACGGATGCGAGTTAGCATGTCCGCTAACGGGTCCTGCATACTCATGGGCTAGATGCTCCTGATACAAGAATTATTAGCCTTGCGGCTATCACAACCACCCGAGCAGGCAGGGCAAAAAACCCAGGCTCAGGTGAGCCGGTCATTCTAGACACAAGGTAGAAACGAAACAAGCCCCATATAGGGGCTTGTTTCGTTGCGAGGTCACCGGCGGTCGGAAGATCGCTCCCCTTCCGCCGGAGGTCACGCCAGCTGTATTACCAGCTAGCTTTGACCAGACCTGGCACATCACCACGCATGGCGGCTTCGCGCAGCTTGTTACGGCCGAGGCCGAACTTGCGGTACACGCCGTGCGGACGACCGGTCAGGCGGCAACGGTTACGCAGGCGCGCAGCGCTGGCGTCACGTGGTTGCTTCTGCAGGGCGACAACGGCGGCGAAACGCTCTTCAGGAGAGGCGTTCATGTCGACGATGGTCGCTTTCAGCGCGGCACGCTTTTTGGCGTACTTGGCTACCGTGAGCTGACGCTTCAGCTCGCGGTTCTTCATGCTCTTCTTGGCCATTTTCCTACTCCAATCAGTTGCGGAACGGGAACTTGAAAGCACGCAGCAGAGCGCGGCCTTCGTCGTCCGAACGAGCAGTGGTGGTCAGGGTGATGTCCAAACCGCGCAGAGCATCGATCTTGTCGTAATCGATTTCCGGGAAGATGATCTGCTCTTTCACGCCCATGCTGTAGTTGCCACGACCGTCGAAGGACTTGGCATTCAGGCCGCGGAAGTCGCGAACCCGAGGCAGGGAGATCGCCAGCAGGCGGTCCAGGAATTCGTACATCTTGTCGCTACGCAGGGTCACCTTGACGCCGATCGGCCAGCCTTCACGGACTTTGAAGCCCGCGATGGATTTACGAGCGAAAGTCACGACCGGCTTTTGACCGGTGATCTTTTCCAGGTCAGCAACAGCGTGCTCGATGACTTTCTTGTCGCCGATCGCTTCGCCCAGACCCATGTTCAGGGTGATTTTGGTAACGCGCGGAACTTCCATCACGTTCGACAGCTTAAGTTCTTCCTTAAGCTTAGGAGCGATTTCGTTCCGGTAAATCTCTTTCAGTCGTGCCATGGTCTTCTACCTAGCAGTGTTCAAGCATCAACCGCTTTTTGGGTCGACTTGAAGACACGAATTTTCTTGCCTTCTTCTACTTTGAAGCCAACGCGGTCAGCCTTGTTGGTTTCGCTGTTGAAGATAGCAACGTTGGAAGCGTGCAGAGGCGCTTCTTTTTCGACGATACCGCCCTGGACGCCCGCCATCGGGTTAGGCTTGGTATGACGCTTGACCAGGTTCACACCACCGATGACCAGACGGTCATCAGCCAGAACCTTCAGCACCTTACCGCGCTTACCTTTGTCTTTGCCGGCGATCACGATGATCTCGTCGTCACGACGAATCTTTTGCATGTCGGATCTCCTTAGAGCACTTCAGGGGCGAGCGAGACGATCTTCATGAACTTCTCGGTACGAAGTTCACGGGTCACTGGCCCGAAGATGCGAGTGCCGATCGGCTCTTGCTTGGTGTTCAGCAGAACAGCAGCGTTACCGTCGAAACGAATGATGGAACCGTCAGCGCGACGTACACCGTGACGGGTACGGACGACAACAGCGGTCATCACCTGGCCTTTTTTGACCTTACCGCGCGGAATTGCTTCCTTGACGGTTACTTTGATGATGTCACCGATGCCGGCGTAACGGCGGTGCGAACCGCCGAGCACCTTGATGCACATGACGCGACGAGCGCCGCTGTTATCGGCCACATCGAGCATGGATTGAGTCTGAATCATAAAATTTCTCCGACCCCTAGCCCTTAGACTTCAACAGCGCGTTCGAGGACTTCAACCAGTGCCCAGGACTTGGTCTTGGCCAGCGGACGGGTTTCACGGATGGAAACCTTGTCGCCGATCTTGCACTGGTTGGATTCGTCGTGCGCGTGCAGCTTAGTCGAACGCTTAACGTATTTACCGTAGATCGGGTGCTTTACGCGACGCTCGATCAGAACGGTGATGGTCTTGTCCATTTTGTCGCTGACGACACGGCCAGTCAGCGTACGGACGGTTTTTTCAGCTTCAGCCATGATCACTTACCTGCCTGCTGGTTGAGCACAGTTTTCACGCGAGCGATGTCACGCTTAACTTGCGAGAGCAGGTGCGACTGCCCCAACTGGCCAGTTGCTTTCTGCATACGCAGATTGAACTGGTCGCGCAGCAAGCCGAGCAGTTGCTCATTCAGTTGCTGTGCCGATTTTTCACGAAGGTCATTCGCTTTCATCACATCACCGTCCGCTTAACAAAGGAGGTGGCGAGTGGCAGCTTTGCAGCAGCCAGGGCGAAAGCTTCGCGCGCCAGCTCTTCAGAAACACCCTCGATTTCGTACAGGACTTTGCCTGGCTGAATCTGGGCAACCCAGTATTCCACGGAACCTTTACCTTTACCCATACGCACTTCAAGAGGCTTCTTGGTAACCGGCTTGTCCGGGAAGACACGGATCCAGATCTTGCCGCCACGCTTAACGTGACGGGTCAGGGCACGACGTGCCGACTCGATCTGGCGGGCGGTGAGACGACCGCGAGCAACAGCTTTCAGAGCGAATTCGCCGAAGCTGACCTTGCTACCGCGCAGTGCCAGACCACGGTTGTGGCCAGTCATCTGCTTGCGGAATTTTGTACGCTTTGGTTGCAACATTTGGCGTACCCCTTACTTAGCAGCTTTTTTACGAGGCGCTGGTGCTTGCGGCTTCAGCTCTTCCTGGCGACCACCAATAACTTCGCCTTTGAAGATCCAAACCTTCACACCGATCACACCGTAGGTGGTGTGAGCTTCGTAGGTGTTGTAGTCGATATCGGCACGCAGGGTGTGCAGAGGCACACGACCTTCGCGATACCACTCGGTACGTGCGATCTCGGCACCGCCGAGACGACCGCTCACCTGGATCTTGATGCCTTTGGCACCAATACGCATGGCGTTCTGCACGGCGCGCTTCATGGCGCGACGGAACATAACGCGGCGCTCCAGCTGCTGGGCAACGCTCTGAGCAACCAGCATGGCGTCGAGTTCCGGCTTGCGGATCTCTTCGATGTTGATGTGCACAGGCACACCCATCTGCTTGGTCAGGTCCTGACGCAGTTTCTCAACATCTTCACCTTTCTTGCCGATAACGATACCGGGACGAGCGGTGTGGATGGTGATGCGTGCAGTTTGGGCCGGACGATGGATATCGATACGGCTTACGGACGCGCTTTTTAGTTTGTCTTGGAGGTACTCACGAGTTTGCAGATCCTTCAACAGGTAATCTGCGTAAGTCGCGCCGTCTGCGTACCAGACGGAGGTGTGCTCCTTGACGATTCCCAGGCGAATGCCAGTGGGATGTACTTTCTGACCCATCTGATCGACTCCGTTACTTGTCCGCAACCTTGACAGTGATATGGCAAGACCGCTTGACGATGCGATCAGCGCGGCCTTTGGCACGCGGCATGATGCGCTTCAGCGAACGCCCTTCGTTGACGAAGACGGTGGAGACCTTCAGGTCATCAACGTCTGCGCCTTCGTTGTGTTCGGCGTTGGCAACGGCCGACTCGAGGACTTTCTTCATGATTTCAGCGGCTTTTTTGCTGCTGAAGGCCAACAGGTTGAGCGCTTCGCCCACCTTCTTCCCGCGGATCTGGTCGGCGACCAAGCGGGCTTTCTGGGCGGAGATGCGAGCGCCCGACAACTTAGCGGCTACTTCCATTTCCTTACCCCTTAACGCTTGGCTTTCTTGTCAGCCACGTGCCCGCGGTAGGTGCGGGTACCGGCGAACTCGCCCAGTTTGTGGCCGACCATGTCTTCGTTCACGAGAACTGGGACGTGTTGGCGACCGTTGTGTACCGCGATGGTCAGACCGACCATTTGTGGCAGGATCATCGAACGGCGCGACCAGGTTTTAACTGGCTTGCGATCGTTCTTCTCCACCGCCACTTCGACCTTCTTCAACAGGTGAAGATCGATAAAAGGACCTTTTTTCAGAGAACGTGGCACTGTCGTATCCCTCTAGTTACTTGCGACGACGGACGATCATGTTGTCGGTACGCTTATTACCACGGGTTTTAGCACCCTTGGTTGGGAAGCCCCATGGCGATACCGGATGACGACCACCGGAGGTACGACCTTCACCACCACCATGCGGGTGGTCAACCGGGTTCATGGCAACACCACGAACGGTTGGGCGAACGCCGCGCCAGCGTTTGGCACCAGCTTTACCCAGCGAACGCAGGCTGTGCTCGGAGTTCGAGACTTCGCCCAGGGTCGCACGGCACTCAGCCAGGACTTTACGCATTTCACCAGAGCGCAGACGCAGGGTCACGTAGACACCTTCGCGAGCGATCAGCTGAGCCGAAGCACCAGCGGAACGAGCGATCTGAGCACCTTTACCCGGCTTCAGTTCGATGCCGTGAATGGTGCTACCTACTGGGATGTTGCGCAGCTGCAGGGAGTTACCGGCCTTGATTGGGGCCAGGGCACCTGCGATCAGCTGGTCGCCAGCGCTCACGCCTTTAGGGGCGATGATGTAGCGACGCTCACCGTCTGCGTAGCACAGCAGGGCGATGTGAGCAGTACGGTTCGGGTCGTATTCGATACGCTCGACGGTGGCTGGGATGCCATCCTTGTCGTTGCGACGGAAGTCGACCAGACGGTAGTGCTGCTTATGACCACCACCCACGTGACGCGTGGTGATGCGGCCATTGTTGTTACGACCACCAGACTTCGATTTTTTCTCGATCAGCGGTGCGTGAGGAGCGCCTTTGTGCAGCTCCTTGTTGACCACCTTGACCACAAAACGGCGGCCAGGGGAAGTCGGTTTGCATTTAACGATTGCCATGATGCACCCCTTCCTTACTCAGCACTGCTGCTGAAATCGAGATCTTGGCCTGGCTGAAGGGAGACGATCGCCTTCTTCCAGTCATTACGCTTGCCCAGACCACGTGCGGTACGCTTGGTTTTACCCAGAACGTTAACAGTCGACACGTTTTCAACTTTTACGTTGAACAGGCCTTCGACAGCTTTCTTGATTTCCAGCTTGGTTGCATCGGTAGCAACCTTGAATACGAACTGGCCTTTTTTCTCAGCCAGAACGGTAGCCTTCTCGGAAACGTGCGGGCCAAGGAGGACTTTGAATACGCGTTCCTGGTTCATCCCAGCAGCTCCTCGAATTTCTTCACGGCCGAGACAGTGATCAACACTTTCTCGTATGCGATCAGACTGACCGGGTCAGAACCTTGAACGTCACGTACGTCGACGTGCGGCAGGTTGCGAGCAGCCAGGTACAGGTTCTGATCAACTGCGTCCGAAACGATCAGTACGTCGCTCAGACCCATGCCGTTCAGCTTGTTCAGCAGGTCTTTGGTTTTCGGGGCTTCAACAGCGAAGTCCTGAACCACGACCAGACGGTCGCTACGCACCAGCTCAGCGAGGATGGAGCGCAGGGCTGCGCGGTACATCTTCTTGTTGAGCTTCTGCGAGTGATCCTGAGGACGAGCTGCGAAGGTTACACCACCGCCACGCCAGATCGGACCACGGGTAGTACCGGCACGAGCACGGCCAGTACCTTTCTGACGCCATGGGCGCTTACCGCCACCGGCCACGTCAGAACGGGTCTTCTGCTGCTTGGTGCCCTGACGACCGCCAGCCATGTAGGCTACGACTGCCTGGTGAACCAGCGTCTCGTTGAATTCGCCACCGAAAGTCAGTTCGGAAACTTCGATCGCCTGAGCGTCATTTACATTAAGTTGCATGTCAGTTTCCCCTTACCCGCGAGCCTTGACAGCCGGACGCACAACCACGTCGCCGCCAGTAGCGCCTGGAACGGCACCCTTGATCAGCAGCAGGTTGCGTTCAGCGTCTACGCGTACTACTTCCAGGGACTGCACAGTCACGCGCTCAGCGCCCATGTGACCGGACATCTTCTTGCCCTTGAATACACGACCAGGAGTCTGGCACTGGCCGATGGAGCCAGGGACACGGTGCGATACGGAGTTACCGTGGGTATTGTCTTGACCACGGAAGTTCCAACGCTTGATGGTACCGGCGAAGCCTTTACCTTTGGACTGACCGGTTACGTCTACCAGCTGGCCTGCAGTGAAGAGTTCAGCTTTGATCAGATCGCCAGCCTGGAAATCGCCTTCTTCAAGACGGAACTCCCAGACACCGCGACCAGCGGCAACGTTGGCCTTGGCAAAGTGGCCTGCCTGAGCGGCGGTCACGCGCGAAGCACGACGCTCGCCGACAGTGACTTGCACTGCACGGTAGCCATCAGTTTCTTCGGTTTTGAACTGGGTGACGCGATTCGGCTCGATCTCAATGACCGTGACCGGAATGGAGACACCTTCTTCGGTGAAAATACGGGTCATACCCGCTTTTCGACCGACTACACCAATAGTCATGTTGTAAACCTCATGAGTGTACGGGGCTTTCACCCGCTATGGCCGCCCATTTCAGAGCGTTACACGACCAGACCGAAGTCTTAGCCGAGGCTGATCTGCACTTCCACACCGGCCGCCAGATCAAGCTTCATCAGCGCGTCAACGGTTTTATCCGTTGGCTGGACAATGTCCAGAACACGCTTATGAGTGCGAATCTCGTACTGGTCACGCGCGTCTTTGTTGACGTGCGGGGAGACCAGAACGGTGAAACGCTCTTTGCGGGTAGGCAGTGGAATTGGACCACGCACTTGTGCACCAGTACGTTTCGCGGTTTCCACGATTTCCTGGGTGGATTGGTCGATCAGGCGATGGTCGAAAGCCTTCAACCTGATACGGATTTGCTGATTTTGCATTGGATTTCAGACTCCAGGCTGTTCCCAACGGACGCACTACGCCCGCTAAAAGGAGGCGTGATTCTATAGACGCCCCAATTTAGTGTCAACCCAATAAAAAAAACCCCCGCTGAGCGGGGGTTTTTTCAATCGGTCGAGAGATTACTCGATGATTTTGGCTACGACGCCGGCACCGACGGTACGACCGCCTTCACGGATGGCGAAGCGCAGACCGTCTTCCATTGCGATGGTCTTGATCAGGGTGACAGTCATCTGGATGTTGTCACCTGGCATTACCATTTCAACGCCTTCCGGCAGTTCGCAGTTACCGGTCACGTCAGTGGTACGGAAGTAGAACTGAGGACGGTAGCCTTTGAAGAACGGAGTGTGACGGCCGCCTTCTTCCTTCGACAGGACGTAGACTTCTGCGGTGAACTTGGTGTGCGGCTTGACCGAACCTGGCTTGACCAGAACCTGGCCACGCTCAACGTCGTCACGCTTGGTACCACGCAGCAGGACGCCGCAGTTCTCGCCAGCACGACCTTCGTCCAGCAGCTTGCGGAACATCTCAACGCCGGTGCAGGTGGTGGTGGTGGTGTCACGCAGACCAACGATTTCCAGCGGATCCTGAACGCGGACGATACCACGCTCGATACGGCCGGTAACAACGGTACCACGACCCGAGATCGAGAATACGTCTTCGATCGGCATCAGGAACGGCTGGTCGATGGCACGAACTGGCTCAGGGATGTAGGCATCCAGAGTTTCTACCAGCTTCTTGACAGCGGTAGTGCCCATTTCGTTGTCGTCTTTGCCTTCCAGCGCCATACGAGCCGAACCGATGATGATCGGGGTGTCGTCGCCTGGGAAGTCGTAGGTGGACAGCAGGTCGCGAACTTCCATCTCGACCAGTTCCAGCAGCTCAGCGTCGTCTACCAGGTCAGCCTTGTTCAGGAAGACCACGATGTACGGAACGCCAACCTGACGGGACAGCAGGATGTGCTCACGGGTTTGTGGCATCGGACCATCGGCGGCCGAGCAAACCAGGATCGCGCCGTCCATCTGGGCAGCACCGGTGATCATGTTCTTCACGTAGTCAGCGTGACCTGGGCACCACGATGTACGGAACGCCAACCTGACGGGACAGCAGGATGTGCTCACGGGTTTGTGGCATCGGACCATCGGCGGCCGAGCAAACCAGGATCGCGCCGTCCATCTGGGCAGCACCGGTGATCATGTTCTTCACGTAGTCAGCGTGACCTGGGCAGTCAACGTGAGCGTAGTGACGAATGTTCGAGTTGTACTCGACGTGCGCGGTGTTGATGGTGATACCACGTGCTTTTTCTTCCGGAGCCGAGTCGATCTTGTCGAACTCAACGACGGCCGAACCGAAAACTTCGGAGCAGACGCGGGTCAGAGCAGCGGTCAGAGTGGTTTTACCGTGGTCAACGTGACCGATGGTGCCAACGTTGACGTGCGGAAGGGAACGATCAAATTTTTCTTTAGCCACGACAGTGAACTCCTAGCCTAAAGGGGCTGAATCAGCCTTGTTTTTTAATGAGAGCTTCGACGATGTTCGACGGAGCTTCAGCGTACTTGGAGAATTCCATGGAGTAGCTTGCGCGACCCTGAGACATGGAACGAACGTCGGTTGCGTAACCGAACATTTCCCCGAGCGGAACTTCAGCGCGGACGACGCGGCCAGAGACCGACTCATCCATACCCTGGACCAGACCACGACGACGGTTCAGGTCACCCATCACGTCACCCAGGTAGTCTTCCGGGGTTACAACTTCGACCTTCATGATCGGCTCGAGAACCACGCCACCGCCCTTCTGGGCCAGTTGCTTGGTTGCCATCGAAGCAGCGATTTTGAACGCCATTTCGTTGGAGTCGACGTCGTGGTACGAACCGTCGAATACCGTGGCCTTCAGGCCGATCAGAGGATAACCGGCAACAACGCCGTTTTTCATCTGCTCTTCGATACCCTTCTGGATCGGGGCGATGAATTCCTTGGGAATCACACCACCAACGACTTCGTTGGAGAACACCAGACCTTCGGTGATGTTGCCTTTCTCGTCGACTTCTGGCTCCGAGAAACGGATCCAGCAGTGACCGAACTGACCACGACCACCCGACTGACGAACGAATTTGCCTTCGATCTCGACGCCGGACTTGGTGATCTTCTCGCGGTACGAAACCTGAGGCTTACCAATGTTGGCTTCGACGTTGAACTCGCGCTTCATGCGGTCAACGAGGATGTCCAGGTGCAGCTCGCCCATGCCCGAGATGATGGTCTGGCCGGTTTCTTCATCGGTCTTGACGCGGAACGACGGGTCTTCCTGGGCCAGCTTGCCCAGTGCAATACCCATCTTCTCCTGGTCAGCCTTGGTTTTCGGCTCAACGGAGAGCGAAATAACCGGCTCAGGGAAGTCCATACGCTCAAGGATGATTGGCTTGTCGGCGTTGCACAGGGTTTCGCCCGTGGTTACGTCCTTCATGCCGATCAGTGCTGCGATGTCGCCAGCGCGCACTTCCTTGATCTCTTCACGCTGGTTGGCGTGCATCTGCACCATACGACCAACGCGCTCTTTCTTGCCTTTGACCGAGTTGATGACCGAGTCACCGGAGGTCAGAACGCCCGAGTAGACGCGAACGAAGGTCAGAGTACCCACGAACGGGTCGGTCGCGATCTTGAACGCCAGAGCCGAGAACGGCTCGTCGTCGTCTGCGTGACGCACGTCTTTACGAACAGCCGGGTCTTCTTTGTCCAGCTCTTTGTCGTCCGGGTTGATACCCTGGATTGCAGGGATCTCGGTCGGCGCAGGCAGGTAGTCGATGACGGCGTCGAGAACCAGGGGAACACCCTTGTTCTTGAACGACGAACCGCAGACAGCCGGAACGATCTCGCTGGCCAGGGTGCGCGCGCGCAGGCCTGCCTTGATCTCTTCGACGGTCAGCTCACCTTCTTCAAGGTACTTGTTCATCAGCTCTTCGTTGGCTTCGGCAGCGGCTTCGACCATGTTGGCGCGCCACTCTTCAGCCAGCTCCAGCATATCGGCAGGAATTTCTTCCTCGCGATAGGTGGTGCCTTTGTCGTCTTCGTTCCAGTAGATAGCCTTCATCTTGATCAGGTCGACCTGACCCTGGAAGTTATCTTCCGAACCGATGGCCAGCTGGACCGGAACCGGGGTGTGACCCAGACGGTTCTTGATCTGGCCAACAACGCGCAGGAAGTTGGCACCGGCACGGTCCATCTTGTTCACGTAGACAACACGTGGAACGCCGTACTTGTTGGCCTGACGCCATACGGTTTCGGACTGCGGCTCAACGCCGGAGGTACCGCAGAACACAACGACCGCGCCGTCGAGTACGCGCAGCGAACGCTCAACTTCAATGGTGAAGTCAACGTGGCCGGGGGTATCGATGACGTTTACGCGGTAGTTGTCGTACTGACCAACAGAACCTTTCCAGAAGGTGGTAACGGCAGCGGAGGTAATGGTGATACCGCGCTCCTGCTCCTGCACCATCCAGTCGGTGGTCGCGGCGCCGTCGTGCACCTCGCCCATCTTGTGGCTCAGACCTGTGTAGAACAGGATCCGCTCGGTAGTGGTAGTCTTGCCCGCGTCAACGTGCGCGCAGATACCGATGTTACGGTAGCGGTTAATTGCTGTAGTACGAGCCATAAAGCCCTCGCAAAATGATTGATGCTTGAATTAGAAGCGGTAGTGCGAGAACGCTTTGTTGGCTTCAGCCATACGGTGCACGTCTTCACGCTTCTTGACTGCAGCACCCTTGCCTTCGGCAGCATCCAGCAGTTCGCCGGCCAGGCGCAGAGCCATCGACTTCTCGCCGCGCTTGCGGGCGTAGTCTACGAGCCAGCGCATTGCCAGAGCGTTACGACGGGATGGACGAACTTCAACCGGAACCTGGTAAGTGGCACCGCCGACACGGCGGGACTTTACTTCGACCAGCGGAGCGATGGCGTCGAGAGCTTTCTCGAAGATTTCCAGGGGGTCGCTGTTCTTGCGTGCTTTGACGGTATCCAGGGCACCGTAAACGATGCGCTCGGCTACGGCCTTCTTGCCGCTTTCCATCACGTGGTTCATGAACTTGGCGAGGATCTGGGATCCGTACTTCGGATCGTCAAGGATCTCACGTTTTGCTGCTACACGACGTCTTGGCATGATAAGCCCTCAAACGGTCTTCAGGTTAGCCCGGGACGTGGGTCTTCGACCCCTGCCCGACCTTACTCTTATCGACTCAAAAAATAGGATGTTTGCAAACGGCCGATTACTTCGGACGCTTGGTACCGTACTTCGAACGACCCTGGTTACGGCCTTTGACGCCCGAAGTATCCAGAGAGCCGCGAACGGTGTGGTAACGAACACCTGGCAAGTCTTTTACACGGCCGCCACGGATCAGGACGACGCTGTGCTCTTGCAGGTTGTGGCCTTCACCACCGATGTACGAGGAAACCTCGAAACCGTTGGTCAGACGCACACGGCATACTTTACGCAGTGCCGAGTTAGGTTTTTTCGGCGTGGTGGTGTACACGCGGGTGCACACGCCACGACGCTGCGGGCAGTTCTGCAGCGCAGGAACGTCGGACTTCTCGACCGAACGCTTACGCGGCTGACGTACCAGCTGGTTGATAGTTGCCATCTACTAGCTCCACTGATTGTCTTGCGACTCTATTGTCTTGCAAGAAAGCCAAAAATTGGCGAGACGGAGCCTCACCAAATTTAAGGGTACAAAAGTCTAAAGAGGATCTTGCACCCAGTCAAGACGAAGCCCCGGCCCTCCCCGCCCGGCCATCGGCAACAATTCATGTCACCGATGACCGCTCGAAGCGTGCCGGGGCTCTGCCCTGTACTTAGTTACCGCTGGAGTTCAGCGCTTCGGTCAGTGCGGCTTCCACCTCACTGGCGCTTACACGCAGCGGCTTGTCGGCATCACGGCGACGCTTGCGCTCGCTGTGGTAGGCCAGACCGGTACCGGCCGGGATCAGACGACCCACGACCACGTTCTCTTTCAGGCCGCGCAGGTAATCGCGCTTGCCGGTTACCGCCGCCTCGGTCAGTACGCGGGTGGTTTCCTGGAAGGAAGCCGCGGAGATGAACGATTCGGTCGACAACGAGGCCTTGGTGATACCCAGCAGCACACGGGTGAACTTCGAGATGAACTTGTCTTCGCTGGCGAGACGCTCGTTCTCTACCAGAACCTGAGTCAGTTCCATCTGGTCGCCCTTGATGAAGCTGGAATCGCCGGACTCGGAGATCTCGACCTTGCGCAGCATCTGACGCAGGATGGTCTCGATGTGCTTGTCGTTGATCTTCACGCCCTGCAGGCGGTAAACGTCCTGGATCTCGTTGACGATGTACTTCGCCAGCGCGCTCACACCCAGCAGACGCAGGATGTCGTGCGGATCGCTCGGGCCGTCGGAGATAACTTCGCCGCGGTTTACCTGTTCGCCTTCGAAGACGTTCAGGTGGCGCCACTTCGGAATCAGCTCTTCGTACGGATCGCTACCGTCGGTCGGGGTGATGACCAGACGACGCTTGCCCTTGGTCTCTTTACCGAACGCGATGGTGCCGCTGACTTCAGCCAGAATCGAGGCTTCTTTCGGACGACGCGCTTCGAACAAGTCGGCAACGCGCGGCAGACCACCGGTGATGTCACGGGTCTTCGACGTTTCTTGCGGGATACGCGCGATAACGTCACCGACGCCGATCTGGGCACCGTCAGCCACACCGACGAGGGCGTTGGCCGGCAGGAAGTACTGGGCCGGTACGTCGGTACCTGGCAGGTACAGGTCCTTGCCATTGGCGTCGACCATCTTGATCGCCGGACGGATTTCCTTGCCTGCGGCAGGGCGATCCTTGACGTCCATCACCTCGATGTTGGTCAGGCCGGTCAGTTCGTCGGTCTGGCGCTTGATGGTGATGTTTTCTTCCATGCCCACGAAGGTCACGGTACCTTTGAGTTCGGTAACGATCGGGTGGGTGTGCGGGTCCCACTTGGCGACGATGGCGCCAGCTTCGACCTTCTCACCTTCCTTGACCGAAATCACCGCACCGTAAGGCAGCTTGTAACGCTCACGCTCACGGCCGAATTCGTCGGCAATGGCCAGCTCGCCGGAACGCGATACGGCAACCAGGTTGCCATCGGCGCGCTCGACCTGCTTCAGGTTGTGCAGACGCACCATACCGCCGTTCTTCACCTGGACGCTGTCGGCAGCCGAGGTACGGCTTGCAGCACCACCGATGTGGAACGTACGCATGGTCAGCTGGGTACCCGGCTCACCGATCGACTGTGCAGCGATAACGCCGACAGCTTCACCGATGTTCACCTGGTGACCGCGAGCCAGGTCGCGACCGTAGCACTTGGCGCAGATGCCGTAGCGGGTTTCGCAGCTGATCGGCGAACGCACGACCACTTCGTCGATGCTGTTCAGCTCGATGAACTCGACCCACTGCTCATCAACCAGCGTACCGGCAGGAACGATGACGTCCTCGGTGCCTGGCTTGAACACGTCACGGGCGATGACACGGCCCAGAACACGCTCACCCAGCGGCTCGACAACGTCGCCGCCTTCGATGTGCGGGGTCATCAGCAGGCCATGGTCGGTGCCGCAGTCGATCTCGGTCACGACCAAGTCTTGCGCCACGTCCACCAGACGGCGAGTCAGGTAACCCGAGTTCGCAGTCTTCAGTGCGGTATCCGCCAGACCCTTACGAGCACCGTGGGTCGAGATGAAGTACTGCAGTACGCTCAGACCTTCACGGAAGTTCGCGGTGATCGGCGTCTCGATGATCGAGCCGTCCGGCTTGGCCATCAGGCCACGCATACCGGCCAGCTGACGGATCTGGGCCGCGGAACCACGGGCACCGGAGTCGGCCATCATGTACATCGAGTTGAAGGACTCTTGCTCGACTTCCTTGCCCTCGCGGTCGATGACCTTCTCTTTCGAGAGGTTGGCCATCATCGCCTTGGACACTTCGTCGTTCGCCTTGGACCACAAGTCGATGACCTTGTTGTACTTCTCGCCCTGGGTAACCAGGCCGGAGGCGTACTGGCTCTCGATTTCCTTCACTTCATCGGTGGCGCTGTTGATGATGCGGGCTTTCTCGTCCGGGATAACGAAGTCGTTAACACCGATCGAAACGCCGGAAATGGTCGAGTAGGCAAAACCGGTGTACATCAGCTGGTCAGCGAAGATCACGGTCTCTTTCAGGCCAACCACGCGATAGCACTGGTTGATCAGCTTGGAGATCGCCTTCTTCTTCATCGGCGTGTTGACCACGTCGTAGGGCAGGCCTGCCGGTACAACCTGGAACAGCAGCGCGCGGCCGACGGTGGTGTCGACGATGCGGGTGTTCTTGGTGATGCTGCCATCACGGTCTTTCACGGTCTCGTTGATACGGACCTTGATTTTCGCGTGCAGGGCGGCTTCGCCGGCGCGGAATACGCGGTCGACTTCCTGCAGGTCGGCGAACACGCGACCTTCGCCCTTGGCGTTGATGGCTTCGCGGGTCATGTAGTACAGACCCAGTACCACGTCCTGCGACGGAACGATGATTGGCTCACCGTTGGCTGGCGACAGGATGTTGTTGGTCGACATCATCAGCGCGCGCGCTTCGAGCTGGGCTTCCAGCGTCAGCGGCACGTGAACGGCCATCTGGTCACCGTCGAAGTCGGCGTTGTACGCGGCGCAGACCAGCGGGTGCAGCTGGATAGCCTTACCTTCGATCAGTACCGGTTCAAAGGCCTGGATACCCAGACGGTGCAGGGTCGGTGCACGGTTGAGCAGCACGGGGTGTTCGCGGATCACCTCAGCGAGCACGTCCCAGACCTCTGGCAGCTCGCGCTCGACCATCTTCTTGGCGGCCTTGATGGTGGTCGCCAGACCACGCATTTCCAGCTTGCCGAAAATGAACGGCTTGAACAGCTCGAGGGCCATCTTCTTCGGCAGACCGCACTGGTGCAGACGCAGGGTCGGGCCTACGGTAATTACCGAACGACCGGAGTAGTCCACGCGCTTGCCGAGCAAGTTCTGACGGAAGCGACCTTGCTTACCTTTGATCATGTCTGCCAGCGACTTCAGCGGACGCTTGTTCGAGCCAGTGATGGCACGACCGCGACGGCCGTTGTCGAGCAGGGCGTCGACCGCTTCCTGCAGCATGCGCTTTTCGTTGCGCACGATGATGTCGGGTGCCGACAGGTCGAGCAGGCGCTTCAGACGGTTGTTACGGTTGATCACCCGACGATACAGGTCGTTCAGGTCGGAGGTCGCGAAGCGGCCACCATCCAGCGGCACCAGAGGACGCAGGTCCGGCGGCAGCACTGGCAGGACGGTCAGGACCATCCACTCAGGCAGGTTGCCCGAGCCCTGGAAAGCTTCCATCAGCTTCAGGCGCTTGGACAGCTTCTTGATCTTGGTTTCCGAGTTGGTTTGCGGAATCTCTTCGCGCAGGCGGCCAATCTCGTGCTCCAGGTCGATCGCGTGCAGCAGCTCGCGGACAGCCTCGGCACCCATGCGGGCGTCGAAGTCGTCACCGAACTCTTCCAGCGCTTCGAAGTACTGCTCGTCGTTGAGCAGCTGGCCCTTCTCGAGGGTGGTCATGCCCGGGTCGATAACGACATAGCTCTCGAAGTAGAGCACGCGCTCGATATCACGCAGGGTCATGTCCATCAGCAGGCCGATACGGGACGGCAGCGACTTCAGGAACCAGATGTGGGCGACCGGCGAGGCCAGTTCGATGTGCGCCATGCGCTCACGACGAACCTTGGCCAGCGCGACTTCAACGCCGCACTTCTCGCAGATAACACCGCGGTGCTTGAGGCGCTTGTACTTGCCGCACAGGCACTCGTAGTCCTTGACTGGGCCAAAGATCTTGGCGCAGAACAGGCCGTCACGCTCTGGCTTGAACGTACGGTAGTTGATGGTTTCCGGCTTTTTGACTTCACCGAACGACCACGAACGGATCATTTCAGGCGACGCCAGACCGATGCGGATGGCGTCGAACTCTTCGACTTGACCCTGGTTTTTCAGCAAATTCAGTAGGTCTTTCAAGGCCTTTCCTCCTGGCGGAGCAGGGAGCGGGCATTACCTGCCCCACTCCCCTTCGCGTCACGTGTTATTCGGTTTCCAGATCGATATCGATACCGAGCGAACGGATCTCTTTGATCAACACGTTGAAGGACTCGGGCATGCCCGGCTCCATACGGTGATCGCCATCCACGATGTTCTTGTACATCTTGGTACGGCCGTTCACGTCGTCCGACTTCACTGTGAGCATTTCTTGCAGGGTGTATGCCGCGCCGTATGCTTCCAGCGCCCACACTTCCATTTCCCCGAAACGCTGACCACCGAACTGCGCCTTACCACCCAGCGGCTGCTGGGTAACCAGGCTGTAGGAACCAGTGGAACGCGCGTGCATCTTGTCGTCCACCAAGTGGTTCAGCTTGAGCATGTACATGTAACCGACGGTCACAGGACGCTCGAACTTGTTGCCGGTACGGCCGTCGAACAGCTGCATCTGGCCGCTTTCCGGCAGGTCTGCCAGTTTCAGCATGGCCTTGATTTCACGTTCCTTGGCACCGTCGAAGACTGGAGTGGCCATAGGCACGCCTTTCTTCAGGTTGTTTGCCAGGGCCATGATTTCTGCGTCGGTGAACTCTTCCAGGTTCTCCTGACGACCACCGATCTCGTTGTAGATCTCGGTGAGGAAGCCACGCAGTTCGGCAGCCTTGCGCTGTTCTTCGATCATGCGATCGATCTTCTCGCCCAGGCCCTTGGCCGCGAGGCCCAGGTGGGTTTCGAGGATCTGACCGACGTTCATACGCGAAGGTACGCCCAGCGGGTTGAGTACGACGTCGACCGGGGTACCGTTGGCGTCGTGCGGCATGTCTTCGACCGGCATGATCACCGAGACCACACCTTTGTTACCGTGACGACCGGCCATCTTGTCACCCGGCTGGATGCGACGGCGGATGGCCAGGTAGACCTTGACGATCTTCAGTACGCCCGGTGCCAGGTCATCGCCCTGCTGCAGCTTGCGCTTCTTGTCTTCGAACTTGTCGTCCAGCAGACGGCGACGGTCGACGATGTACTGCTGAGCCTTTTCCAGCTGCTCGTTCAGTGCATCTTCAGCCATGCGCAGCTTGAACCACTGGCCGTGCTCCAGACCGTTGAGCACGTCGTCGCTGATCACGGTGCCTTTCTTCAGGCCCGCACCACCGTCGACCACCTGGCCGTTCAGAGCCGAACGCAGACGCTCGAAGGTTGCGCCTTCGACGATGCGGAACTCTTCGTTGAGGTCCTTGCGGATCTCGTCCAGCTGCATCTTCTCGATGGCCAGGGCGCGGCTGTCGCGCTCGACGCCATCACGGGTGAAGACCTGTACGTCGATGACAGTACCCTTGGTACCGGTCGGTACGCGCAGGGAGGTGTCTTTGACGTCGCTGGCCTTCTCACCGAAGATCGCGCGCAGCAGTTTTTCTTCCGGCGTCAGCTGGGTCTCGCCTTTCGGGGTGACCTTGCCGACCAGGATGTCGCCGGCGCCGACTTCGGCACCTACGTAGACGATACCGGCTTCGTCCAGCTTGTTCAGCGCAGCTTCACCCACGTTCGGGATGTCCGCGGTGATTTCCTCTGGGCCAAGCTTGGTGTCACGGGCCACACAGGTCAGTTCCTGGATGTGGATCGTGGTGAAGCGGTCTTCCTGAACCACACGCTCGGACAGGCAGATGGAGTCTTCGAAGTTGAAGCCGTTCCACGCCATGAACGCGATGCGCATGTTCTGACCCAGTGCCAGTTCACCCATGTCGGTGGACGGGCCGTCGGCCATGATGTCGCCACGTGCGACCACGTCACCTTTGCTAACCAGCGGGCGCTGGTTGATGCAGGTGTTCTGGTTCGAACGGGTGTACTTGGTCAGGTTGTAGATGTCCACACCGGCTTCGCCGGTCTCGACTTCGTCGTCGGCTACGCGAACGACGATACGGCTGGCGTCGACCGAGTCGATCACACCACCGCGGCGAGCAACCACGCAGACACCGGAGTCACGGGCGACGTTGCGCTCCATGCCGGTACCTACCAGCGGCTTGTCGGCGCGCAGGGTCGGTACAGCCTGACGCTGCATGTTCGAACCCATCAATGCACGGTTGGCGTCGTCGTGCTCGAGGAACGGAATCAGCGACGCTGCAACCGAAACAACCTGCTTCGGCGAAACGTCCATCAGGGTGACGTCTTCCGGCGCCTTGACGGTGAATTCGTTCAGGTGACGAACGGCTACCAGCTCATCGATCAGCTGCTTCTTGTCGTTCATCGCGGCCGAAGCCTGGGCGATCACGTGATCGGCCTCTTCGATGGCGGACAGGAACACGATGTCGTCGCTGACCACGCCTTCCTTCACCACGCGGTACGGGCTTTCCAGGAAGCCGTACTGGTTGGTGCGGGCATAGGCTGCCAGGGAGTTGATCAGACCGATGTTCGGGCCTTCCGGCGTTTCGATCGGGCACACACGGCCGTAGTGGGTCGGGTGTACGTCACGGACTTCGAAGCCGGCGCGCTCACGGGTCAGACCACCAGGGCCGAGTGCGGAGACGCGGCGCTTGTGGGTGATCTCGGAGAGCGGGTTGTTCTGGTCCATGAACTGCGAGAGCTGGCTGGAACCGAAGAACTCTTTCACCGCCGCCGCAACCGGCTTGGCGTTGATCAGGTCCTGCGGCATCAGGCCTTCGCTTTCGGCCATCGACAGACGCTCTTTGACCGCGCGCTCTACACGCACCAGGCCAACACGGAACTGGTTCTCGGCCATCTCGCCGACGCAACGGACGCGACGGTTACCCAGGTGGTCGATGTCGTCGACGATGCCTTTGCCGTTACGGATATCGACCAGGGTCTTGAGGACCTCGACGATATCTTCCTTGCTCAGCACGCCCGAACCTTCGATCTCGGTGCGACCGATACGACGGTTGAACTTCATGCGGCCAACGGCGGACAGGTCGTAACGCTCGGCGCTGAAGAACAGGTTGTTGAACAGGGTCTCGGCGGCGTCCTTGGTTGGCGGCTCGCCTGGACGCATCATGCGGTAGATCTCGACCAGGGCTTCCAGCTGGTTGCTGGTGGTGTCGATCTTCAGGGTGTCCGAGATGAACGGACCGCAGTCGATGTCGTTGGTGTACAGCGTTTCGATGCGAACGACCTGAGCCTTGGCGATCTTGACCAGCAAGTCGGTGGTCAGCTCGGTGTTGCACTCGGCCAGGATCTCGCCGGTGGCTGGGTGCACGATCGCCTTGGCAGTGGTGCGGCCCAGCATGTACTCCAGCGGCACGTCCAGCTCTTTCACACCAGCCTTTTCCAGCTGGTTGATGTGGCGCGCGGTGATGCGACGGCCTTGCTCGACGATGACCTTGCCGCTGCCGTCATGGATGTCCATGACCGCGACTTCACCACGCAGACGCTGCGGCACCAGCTCCAGGCTCAGTTTTTCGCCGGAGATGTGGAAGACGTTGGTGGTGTAGAAGGTGTTGAGCACTTCTTCAGTGCTGTAACCCAGGGCGCGCAGCAGTACCGAGGCCGGCAGTTTGCGGCGACGGTCGATACGCACGAACACGCAGTCTTTCGGGTCGAACTCGAAGTCCAGCCACGAACCGCGGTAAGGGATGATGCGCGCGGAGTACAGCAGCTTGCCCGAGCTGTGGGTCTTGCCACGGTCGTGGTCGAAGAACACACCTGGCGAACGGTGCAGCTGGGAGACGATCACACGCTCGGTACCGTTGATAACGAAGGTACCGTTCTCAGTCATCAGGGGGATTTCACCCATGTAGACTTCTTGCTCTTTGATGTCCTTGATCGCTTTGTTCGACGATTCCTTGTCGAAGATGATCAGGCGCACCTTCACACGCAGCGGGACCGCGAAGGTCACACCACGCAGGACACATTCCTTCACATCGAAGGCCGGCTCGCCCAGGCGGTAGCCGACGTACTCCAGGGCAGCATTGCCGGAGTAGCTGATGATCGGGAATACCGATTTGAAGGCCGCATGCAGGCCGATGTCGCGGAACTGGTCCTTGGATGCTCCGGCCTGCAGGAATTCGCGATACGAATCCAGCTGGATAGCCAGGAGGTAAGGCACGTCCATGACGTCCGGCAACTTGCTAAAGTCCTTGCGGATACGTTTTTTCTCAGTGTATGAGTAAGCCATCAGCATTCCCCAGCTTGGTCACCTGCTTGTTTGGCATCTCCCGGCGGGAGCAGCCAGAAAATCGTGCAAACCCCATGGTTTGCGCCACCCTTATGGTGGTTGCCGCTCGTTATCGGGGCCGACCTGGTCGGCCGCCAATAACGGAAAAAGGCCGGTGGCATAAGCCACCAGCCATCAGCCTTTCGCTTAACGCTCAGGCTGGCATCGCAAAGTCGAAATTACTTCAGCTCGACTTTAGCGCCTGCTTCTTCCAGCTTCTTCTTAGCGTCTTCAGCGGCTTCTTTCGAAACGCCTTCAGCTACAACCTGAGGAGCGCCGTCGACTTTCTCTTTGGCTTCTTTCAGGCCCAGACCGGTCAGTTCGCGAACGGCTTTGATCACGTTCACTTTCTTGTCGCCAGCTTCAACCAGGACAACGTTGAACTCGGTCTGCTCTTCAACAACGGCAGCAGCAGCAGCTGGGCCAGCAGCGGCAACAGCAGCGGTAACGCCGAAGGTTTCTTCCATAGCTTTGATCAGCTCAACAACTTCCAGAACGGTTTTCTGGCCGATTGCTTCGATGATTTGCTCGTTAGTCAGGGACATGACTTAAATCCTGTATTGGGGTGACAGCCTACGCAGCCATCAAATTAAACATATGATTTTGAAAGAGGTTACGCGGCCTTAGGCAGCAGCAGCTTCTTTCTGGTCGCGAACGGCCGCCAGAGTACGAGCCAGCTTGCTGGTAGCGCCTTGAATAACGCTCATCAGACGTGCGATAGCTTCGTCACGGGTCGGCAAGGTAGCCAGTACATCGATCTGGTTGGCGGCAATGAAATTGCCGTCAAACGCAGCTGCCTTGATCTCGAACTTGTCCTGACCCTTGGCGAACTCCTTGAACAGACGAGCAGCAGCGCCCGGGTGTTCGTTGGAGAAAGCAATCAGGGTCGGGCCTTTGAACGCGTCGTTGAGGATCGAAAATTCGGTGCCTTCAACAGCGCGCTTGAGCAGGGTGTTACGTACGACACGCACGTATACGCCAGCTTCGCGGGCCTCTTTACGGAGTCCGGTCATTGCGCTTACAGTCACACCACGGGCATCAGCCACGACAGCGGACAGAGCGACTTTGGCAGCCTCGTTGACTTCAGCGACGATGGCCTTCTTGTCTTCGAGTTTAATTGCCACGGGTTTACTCCTGGTTTCTACCGTTTCATCTGGCCGAGGCCGGATGTCGTTTTGGTGTCTGATTCGTAAACGAATCGGGAGCACCATCTGCGTAGGCTGTTGGTTTAAGGCTTGCGCCGCCTACGGTCTTGGATAGCCCCCGCCAGGCAGGGACCCCAATTTTTGCTGGCGGCGCGACAGGTCGCGCCGCCATGTTCTTACACGTTCAGCGAGCTCTGATCGATGATCAGACCTGGGCCCATGGTGGTGCTCAGGGTAACGCGCTTGACGTAGATACCTTTCGAAGAAGCCGGCTTGATACGCTTCAGATCAGCGATCAGGGCCTCAACGTTTTCCTTCAGCTTGCCAGCTTCGAAGCCGACTTTGCCAACGGAGGTGTGGATGATACCGTTTTTGTCGGTACGGTAGCGAACCTGACCAGCCTTGGCGTTTTTCACGGCAGTGGCTACGTCTGGGGTTACGGTACCGACTTTCGGGTTAGGCATCAGGCCGCGAGGACCCAGGACCTGACCCAGCTGACCCACAACGCGCATGGCATCAGGCGATGCGATGACGACGTCATAGTTCAGGTCGCCGCCTTTCATTTCGGCGGCCAGATCGTCCATACCTACGCGGTCAGCGCCGGCAGCCAGAGCGGCTTCAGCAGCTGGACCCTGGGTGAAGACAGCAACGCGAACGGTCTTGCCAGTGCCGTGCGGCAGCACGGTAGCGCTACGAACGACCTGGTCGGATTTACGCGGGTCAACACCGAGGTTAACGGCGATGTCGTAGGATTCTACGAACTTGGCAGTCGGCAGCGAAGCCAGCAGGGCTGCAGCTTCTTCGAAGTTGTAGGCCTTGCCTGCTTCGATTTTTTCGGCGATAGCCTTTTGGCGCTTGGTCAGCTTAGCCATTACACACCCTCCACGTTCAGGCCCATGCTACGGGCGGAGCCGGCGATGGTGCGTACAGCAGCGTCCAGGTCAGCGGCAGTCAGATCGGCTTGTTTAGCCTTGGCGATCTCTTCCAGCTGAGCACGGGTAACGGTACCGACCTTGACGGTGTTCGGGCGAGCCGAACCGCTGGTCAGGCCAGCAGCTTTCTTCAGCAGAACCGAGGCAGGGGTGCTCTTGGTCTCGAAGGTGAAGCTACGGTCACTGTAGACAGTGATGATCACTGGAGTCGGCAGACCTGGCTCTTGACCCTGAGTACGGGCGTTGAAGGCCTTGCAGAATTCCATGATGTTCACACCGTGTTGGCCCAGTGCTGGACCAACGGGTGGGCTTGGGTTGGCCTGGCCGGCCTTTACTTGCAGCTTGATGTAAGCCTGAATCTTCTTAGCCATGAGCTACTCCAAAATCGGGTACGAACGCCAGATGGCTCCCCGGATGACTTGCGTTTTATCCCAGTGACGACAAAACCCCGCAGCACATAGGGCTGCGGGGTATGGGATGCTTCGTTCGGCTAGACCTTCTCGACCTGGCTGAACTCGAGCTCCACCGGAGTAGAGCGACCGAAAATGAGCACTGCAACCTGCAGACGGCTCTTTTCGTAGTTAACTTCTTCGACACTGCCATTGAAGTCAGCGAACGGACCGTCAATGACGCGAACCACTTCACCGGGCTCGAACAGCGTCTTCGGCTTCGGCTTGTCGCTGCCGTCGGCTACGCGACGCAGGATGGCCTCAGCTTCTTTATCAGTGATCGGCGCAGGCTTGTCTGCGGTACCACCGATGAAACCCATGACCCGAGGGGTATCCTTGACAAGGTGCCAAGTCCCTTCGTTCATTTCCATCTGAACCAGCACATAGCCAGGGAAGAACTTGCGCTCACTTTTGCGCTTCTGGCCGTTACGCATTTCAACGACTTCTTCGGTCGGGACCAAGATCTCGCCGAACTCGTCTTCCATGCCTGCCAGCTTGACGCGCTCAACCAGGGAGCGCATCACATGCTTCTCGTAACCCGAGTAAGCATGCACTACGTACCAACGCTTAGCCACGGGACACCCTTAGCCAACAATCAAGGAGACCGCCCAGCCGAGCAGGGAATCAAGACCCCACAGCAGCAGTGCCATAACCAAAACAACAGCCACGACAATCAGCGTGGTCTGCGTGGTTTCCTGGCGGGTCGGCCACACGACTTTACGGATCTCGGTACGAGCTTCCTTCGCCAACGCAAAAAACGACCTGCCCTTCGCAGTCTGCAGAGCAACGAAGCCTGCAACCGCAGCCAGAGCAAGAAGTGCGAGAACGCGATACAGGATCGGAGATGCCGAGTAGTACTGATTACCCACGACAGCAACAACCACCAAAGCTACGACAGCCAGCCACTTGAACAGATCAAAACGCGATTCTTGGGCTTCAGTTTTGGGGGTCATCAAGGAGGATCCTGTAAGAAGAAAGCCAATCACACCGAGGTGAATGGCAGGTCAGGAGGGAATCGAACCCCCAACCTACGGTTTTGGAGACCGTCGCTCTGCCAATTGAGCTACTGACCTGTAACGCTGTATCAGGCCGGCCATTATACCGGCCTGATCAAGTAAATCAACTACTTATTCGATAATTTTTGCTACGACGCCGGCGCCGACGGTACGACCGCCTTCACGGATGGCGAAACGCAGACCGTCTTCCATTGCGATGGTCTTGATCAGGGTGACAGTCATCTGGATGTTGTCGCCTGGCATTACCATTTCAACGCCTTCCGGCAGTTCGCAGTTACCGGTCACGTCAGTGGTACGGAAGTAGAACTGAGGACGGTAGCCTTTGAAGAACGGAGTGTGACGACCGCCTTCTTCCTTCGACAGGACGTAGACTTCTGCGGTGAACTTGGTGTGCGGCTTGACCGAACCTGGCTTGACCAGAACCTGGCCACGCTCAACGTCGTCACGCTTGGTACCACGCAGCAGGACGCCGCAGTTCTCGCCAGCACGACCTTCGTCCAGCAGCTTGCGGAACATCTCAACGCCGGTGCAGGTGGTGGTGGTGGTGTCACGCAGACCAACGATTTCCAGCGGGTCTTGAACGCGGACGATACCACGCTCGATACGGCCGGTAACAACGGTACCACGACCCGAGATCGAGAATACGTCTTCGATCGGCATCAGGAACGGCTGGTCGATGGCACGAACTGGCTCAGGGATGTAGGCATCCAGAGTTTCTACCAGCTTCTTGACAGCGGTAGTGCCCATTTCGTTGTCGTCTTTACCTTCCAGCGCCATACGAGCCGAACCGATGATGATCGGGGTGTCGTCGCCTGGGAAGTCGTAGGTGGACAGCAGGTCGCGAACTTCCATCTCGACCAGTTCCAGCAGCTCAGCGTCGTCTACCAGGTCAGCCTTGTTCAGGAAGACCACGATGTACGGAACGCCAACCTGACGGGACAGCAGGATGTGCTCACGGGTTTGTGGCATCGGACCATCGGCGGCCGAGCAAACCAGGATCGCGCCGTCCATCTGGGCAGCACCGGTGATCATGTTCTTCACGTAGTCAGCGTGACCTGGGCACCACGATGTACGGAACGCCAACCTGACGGGACAGCAGGATGTGCTCACGGGTTTGTGGCATCGGACCATCGGCGGCCGAGCAAACCAGGATCGCGCCGTCCATCTGGGCAGCACCGGTGATCATGTTCTTCACGTAGTCAGCGTGACCTGGGCAGTCAACGTGAGCGTAGTGACGAATGTTCGAGTTGTACTCGACGTGCGCGGTGTTGATGGTGATACCACGTGCTTTTTCTTCCGGAGCCGAGTCGATCTTGTCGAACTCAACGACGGCCGAACCGAAAACTTCGGAGCAGACGCGAGTCAGCGCTGCAGTCAGAGTGGTCTTACCGTGGTCAACGTGGCCGATAGTGCCAACGTTCACGTGAGGTAGGGAACGATCAAACTTTTCCTTAGCCATCGATACAATCCTCCGCAGAAGAAAATAGTCACACCGCTGATAAAACAAAGGCAGATATTTTCATATCTGCCTTGTTTATATGGAGCTCTTGAGCGGACTTGAACCGCTGACCTCACCCTTACCAAGGGTGTGCTCTACCAACTGAGCTACAAGAGCGAAACACATTGCGCAAAACCCTGCAAACTTGGAGCGGGTAGCGGGAATCGAACCCGCATCATCAGCTTGGAAGGCTGAGGTTCTACCACTAAACTATACCCGCGGAGCTTGCGGCTCTCGCTAAAACTGGTGGAGGGAGAAGGATTCGAACCTTCGAAGCTCTCGCAACGGATTTACAGTCCGTCCCCTTTGACCGCTCGGGAATCCCTCCAGATGTGGCCGGCATTCTATTCAGATGCCGCCTCAGTGTCAAGCTTTTTTTCAAATTTTTTCAATCAAATCTGAAACTTAGCCACTTTGACACCGCTTCCAGCTCTGCCACCTGAGTGGCGTTCCCTGTGAAGCGGGCGCCATTCTATCAAGCTATTCAGCAGTTGCAATACCCTCGCACAAAATTATTTTGTGTTTTAAGTCTTTGAAATCCTTGGAAAGAACCGAGAGCACGGATTGATCCAGCAAACGCTCGCTTTCAGGAGCGACCTTGAGCCAGAAACCATCGGCACCCGGCAGCTGCCCCGTAATAGGCGTGGCAGTGATATCGAGCGTCAGCAGGCGCTGACGCAGGGCGTCGAGCTGTTCTCGCTGCGGGACACCCCCGACCACCAGGCACTCATCCCGACGCCTCGCCGGTGCGGAAACCCCGGTTTCACGCAACAGGCGAATCTCTTGCTGGCTACCTTTATACAAGGAAAGTGGCGCGACCTCCTTGGCCTTGAGAGGAGCTTCCTGCTGATGCCACACGTAATAGAAGACGTTCAGCACGATCAGTAGCAGAAACAACCAGCGCATACACACCTCAACTCAGGGGGCAGGCCATGGCCAAGCCAACGAATACCAGGTCTGGCACGATACGCGCCTGCGGAGCAGCCTCACGCACCAATGGCGCATCGCCGCCGGTGAGGAAGACCGTAAAGTCATCGCCCCACAACGCCTTCGCCTGCTCGACCTGGGTACGAGCAAAACCCTGGAGCATCAGCACACAACCCCGCTCCACCGCTTCGACGGTAGAGCGCCCAGGAGCAAGACTGCTCAAGGCGCGCTCGGCAGAGGCATCGTCGTAACGGATGCGCCGGGTATGCGTACGCAACTGGCTGCGCATCAACGGCATACCCGGGCAAATGTACCCACCCAGGTGTTTACCATTGGCAGCCACGAAGTCAGCTTTGGCTGCGGTGCCAAGATCAATGACGAGACACGCACCTTTTGCCAAGTGATAGGCACCCAGCGCACCTAGCCAACGGTCCATGCCCAGGCGCTGGAAGTCCTCGTAGCCATTACTTACTCCGGCCATCTCATGCGCCGGCTGAGCAACCATTACCTTGATCGCGAAGGCCTGCTCAAGCTGGGAGCAAAGCGCTGCTGTTTCTTCCTCGCTGCGAACGCTGACCATCCGGCACCCTGCAAGACGCAGCGATGGCAGCGAAGCGACGGCAGCGAGCAGAGACTGGTCGGAGTCGACGATACCGCCTCCCGTAATCGCAGCATCAGCAGCGTGGATAACACGCCATTTGATAAAGCTGTTACCGCAATCGAGCTCAAGAATCATTACGCAACCTCAAACTGAGCTCACCACCGCTGAAGCTCTTCTCCACACCATCAACCTCAAGGCGCAACCCACCCTGACCATCCACACCCAGCGCGACGCCATCGATACGAGTAGTACCGGCAACAAGCGATACCTTCCGCCCCTGCCACAGATGCGCCTGCTCCCATTCTTCCTGGAAAGCGGCGAAGCCATAACGTCGGTGGCGCGCCAGTTCATGCTGCAGCTGCTGACTGAGCAGCGCTACTAGCTGATTACGGTCGACGACCCGCCCAGTTTCACTGCGCATGGACGTCCACTGCTGGTCGATCTGGTCGCTGGACTGCATGTTCACGTTGATGCCTATCCCTAGCACCACATGACACACATCCGCAGGGTCACCCACCAGTTCCAACAGGATGCCGGTGATCTTTCGGCCGCCGGCCAGGACATCGTTCGGCCATTTGAGCCCGACATCTGCAAGACCGAAAGCCTGCAGGGTGCGCATCACTGCCAGCCCCACGACCAGGCTCAGGCCTTCAAGCTGACGCATACCGCCATCGATGCGCAGCACCAGGCTGTAATAGAGATTCTCCGCGAACGGGCTGACCCACTCACGCCCACGCCGGCCCCGCCCTGCGCTCTGGCGCTCTGCGAGAACCAGGAAAGGAGCGGCCTGCCCTTTTCCGGCAAGCCTCAACCCCTCAGCGTTGGTTGAATCGATCTCTTCATGGATGAAGACAGGCCACTGCGCGCCCTGCGAGAAAGCGGCGATCGCGTGTGATTCCAGCAAATTCAGCGGCACTGCCAGCTGATAGCCACGCCCACGGACCTTGTGAATAGTCAGATTCAGTTCGCTCTCAAGGTGCTGCAGCTGCTTCCATACGGCGCTGCGACTCACTCCAAGGGCGGCCCCCAGAGCTTCTCCGGAATGGAACCGGCCATCCTTGAGGAGATTCAACAACTTCAGCATGCCAGTCTCGACTTGGAATTAGGCTGGCATGATAGCCACGCCTCGAGAGCTTGCATAGGAAAAGGGCTACCGTTCAACCCGCAGGAGCCAGCCTTGCTGGCGAAGCGGGGTGCGCGGGGTTGGCAGCGGCGCTACCGGTGTTCGCCAGCAAGCCGGCGCCTACGGGAAGGCAGGATTTTTTACCGCACAAAGACAAAACCCCTACCTGCATGTGCAGATAGGGGTTTTGCGAAATGAATCTTGACGATGACCTACTCTCACATGGGGAAACCCCACACTACCATCGGCGATGCATCGTTTCACTACTGAGTTCGGGATGGGATCAGGTGGTTCCAATGCTCTATGGTCGTCAAGAAATTCGGTTGCCGGTCTGTCTTTGCAGACAACCCAGCCAATTCGGATATGTGATCTTGTGAAGTTGCGAACTTTCGGGTCTTTCGTCTTCACCACCACAATCTGCAGTTGCAAATTGCTTGGGTGTTATATGGTCAAGCCTCACGGGCAATTAGTAGCAGACAACCCAGCCAATTCGGATATGTGATCTTGTGAAGTTGCGAACTTTCGGGTCTTTCGTCTTCACCACCACAATCTGCAGTTGCAAATTGCTTGGGTGTTATATGGTCAAGCCTCACGGGCAATTAGTA
>NZ_JACAFQ010000028.1 GCF_015354575.1 Pseudomonas sp. UFMG81 | reverse complement strand
ACGGGGGGTAGCACGGAAAGGGCTGGGGGTAAGTCAGTACCGCGCAGACGCAAGACCAGCGGGTGAACCGTCATTGGGGCTGCTGTGCAGCGCATCGCCGGCAAGCCGGCCACATCTTGTGCGGTCTCTGTAGGAGCGGCCTTGTGCCGCGAAAGGGCCGCAGAGCGGCCCCGGCGATCTGCGGCGTACTCGAGATCCTGGGGCCGCTTCGCGGCCCTTTCGCGGCACAAGGCCGCTCCTACGGAGAACCTGCGCAAGACAGTTGCTCCTGCAGGGTCATCACGCTGCATGGAGCGGCGCAACGTCTGCAGGAGCCGGCTTGCCGGCGAAGTCCCTCAATCAGCCCTCAGCGGCTTCGCGCTTGAGGCGCGCCCGGCGGGCCATGATGTTGAGCACCTCGATCGCGGTCGAGAAGGCCATGGCGGCATACACGTAACCTTTCGGTACATGAGCGCCGAAACCTTCGGCGATCAGGGTCATGCCGATCATGATCAGGAAGCCCAGGGCCAACATCACAACGGTCGGGTTGTCGTTGATGAACTTGGCCAGCGGGTCGGCGGCCACCAGCATCACGATCACGGCGCTGATCACGGCGATGATCATGATCGGCAGGTGCTCGGTCATGCCCACGGCGGTGATGATGCTGTCGATCGAGAAGACGATGTCCAGCAGCAGGATCTGGAAGATCGCCGCGGTGAAACCGATGGTCACGGTACTACCGACCTTGGACTCTTCCTTGGCGCCATGCGGGTCGACGCTTTCGTGGATCTCCTTGGTCGCCTTCCACAGCAGGAACAGGCCACCGGCGATGAGGATCATGTCCTTCCAGGAGAAGGTGTGGCCGAACACGTCGAGCACCGGCTCCGTCAGCTGGACGATCCAGGCCACGGTGCTGAGCAGCGCCAGGCGCATGATCAAGGCCATGCTGATACCGATGCGCCGCGCCTTCGAGCGGTACGCCTCGGGCAGCTTGTTGGTGAGGATGGAGATGAAGATCAGGTTGTCGATGCCGAGCACGACCTCCATGGCCACCAGGGTGGCGAGGGCTACCCAGGCGGTGGGGCTAGCGGCGAGTTCCAGCAAGTATTCCATGGTTCAGTCCTGGGTCAGATGTCCTGGGTGTCTTTCTTGTCGTCTTCGGCCTTGGCCTTGTCGCCTTCGCTGCCGATGGCGTCGCTCAGCGCCTGCTGGGCGGCGTCGTTGGTCTTGTCGATGGCCTGCTTGGCCGTCTCGGCGGCCTGGTCGAGCATCTGCTGGGCGGATTTCTCGGCCTGGTCGCAGCCGCTCATGGCGAACAGCGCCAGGGCCAGCACCAGGGGCGTACCGATGGATTTGAGTTGCAGCATGGGGTCCTCGCTTGTCGATATCCGTGCGGCGCGCGGGGCGCCTGATGGGGTCGCATTCTAGAGAGACTGAAACATCCAGAAAATTCGTATTTTCAACGGCTATACTTCGGTTTTTACGAACATTGGACCGCCATGCTCAACTACCGCCAGCTGCACTATTTCTGGGTTGTAGCAAAGACCGGCAGCATCGCCCGCGCCAGCGAGCAATTGAACCTCACGCCGCAAACCATCAGTGGCCAGCTCAGCCTGTTCGAACAGACCTGGAACCTCGAACTGTTCCAACGCGTCGGCCGCCAGCTCGAACTGACCGAAACCGGCCGCCAGGCCCTGGTCTACGCCGAACAGATGTTCCAGCTCGGCGGTGAGCTGGAGGCCATGCTGCGGGCCGGGCCGCAGGAGCAGATCCTGTTTCGCGTGGGGGTGGCCGACGTGGTGCCCAAGTCCATCGTCTACCGCCTGCTGGCCCCGACCATGGAGCTGGACGAAGTGCTGCGCATCAGTTGCCGCGAGGACAAGCTCGAACGCCTGCTGGCGGACCTGGCGATCCAGCGCCTGGACCTGGTGATCTCCGACAGCCCCATGCCCAACCACTTGGACATCAAGGGCTACAGCCAGAAGCTCGGCGAGTGCGGTTTGAGCTTCTTCGCCACCGAGGCCCTGGCGGCGCGCCTCGAGCTGCCTTTCCCCGCCTGCCTGCACGACGCACCGCTGCTGATCCCCGGCCAGGAAACCGTGGTGCGCAGCCGCCTGCTGCGCTGGCTGGCAGAGCAGCAGGTGCAGCCACAGATCGTCGGCGAATTCGACGACAGCGCGCTGATGCAGGCTTTCGGCCAGTCCGGCAGCGGCATCTTCGTCGCCCCCAGCGTGATCGCCGAGGAAGTGTGCCGGCAATATGGGGTACGGCTGATCGGGCAGACCGAGGCAGTGAACGAGTCGTTCTATGCCATTTCGGTGGAGCGCAAGGTCAAGCACCCGGGCATCGTGGCGATCACCGAGGGCGCACGACGGGAGTTGTTCCATTGGTAGCTCAGGCAACACAGTGCGTGTAGGAGCGGCCTTGTGCCGCGAAAGGGCCGCAATGCGGCCCCAGCTATCGTGCATATGACATAGATCGCCGGGGCTGCTTCGCACCCCTTTCGCGACACAAGGCCGCTCCTACAGGGGTCGGTGCTGTCTGCGGGCCTGTGGTAAAGTCGCGCCCTTTCACGTTACTGGATCGTGCTGCACATGACCCCTGTTCTTCGCCTCATCAACCGCACCAGCCTGGTCACGCAGATCTGCATCGGCCTGCTCGCCGGCATTGCGCTTGCCCTGCTCTCCCCAGGCACCGCGCTCACCCTGGGCTTTTTGGGCAAACTGTTCGTCTCGGCGCTCAAGGCGGTGGCACCGGTACTGGTGTTCATCCTGGTCATGGCCTCCATCGCCAACCACCGTCACGGCCAGGAAACCCATATCCGCCCGATCCTGGTGCTGTACCTGCTCGGCACTTTCGCCGCTGCCGTGGTGGCGGTGATCGCCAGCATGCTGTTCCCGTCGCAATTGGCCCTCAATGCCAGCGAAGCCTCGCTCAGCGCGCCCGGCGGCATTAGCGAGGTGTTGCAGAACCTGGTACTCAGCGCCGTTGACAACCCCATCGCGGCACTGATGAATGCCAACTTCATCGGCATCCTGACCTGGGCGATCGGCCTGGGCGTGGCCTTGCGCCATGCCGGCGAGAGCACCCGCAAGGTGGTCGAGGACCTGTCCAACGGCGTGACCCTGATCGTGCGCATGGTGATCCGCTTCGCCCCACTGGGTATCTTCGGCCTGGTCAGCGCGACCCTGGCCCAGTCGGGCCTGGATGCCCTGCTCGGTTACCTGCACCTGCTGGGTGTGCTGATCGGCTGCATGCTGTTCGTGGCGCTGGTGATGAACCCGCTGATCGTGTTCTGGAAGATCCGCCGCAACCCCTACCCGCTGGTGCTGCTGTGCCTGCGTGAAAGCGGCATTACCGCGTTCTTCACCCGCAGCTCGGCGGCCAACATCCCGGTCAACCTGGCGCTGTCGGAAAAGCTCGGCCTGCACGAGGACACCTATTCGGTGTCGATCCCGCTGGGCGCGACCATCAACATGGCGGGTGCGGCGATCACCATCACCGTGCTCACCCTGGCCGCCGTGCACACGCTCGGTATTCCGGTCGACCTGCCCACCGCCGTGCTGCTCAGCGTGGTGGCGGCGGTGTGCGCCTGCGGCGCTTCGGGCGTGGCCGGTGGTTCGCTGCTGCTGATCCCGCTGGCCTGCAGCCTGTTCGGCATCCCCAGCGAGATTGCCATGCAGGTGGTGGCGGTCGGCTTCATCATCGGTGTGCTGCAGGATTCGGCGGAGACTGCGCTCAACTCGTCTACCGATGTACTGTTCACTGCCGCCGCGTGCCAGGCCATGGAGCAGCGCAGCGCTTGATGACGTCATCGCGGGTCAAGCCCGCTCCCACGGTTTGTGGGAGCGGGCTTGACCCGCGATGTGTTCGAAGATTGCTTAAGCCAGGCGCTTTACCTAGGCTAGTGGCCTTTTCCTCGCAATGAGACAGGGCCATGTCTGAACACGAAAACAGCGGCGAAGGCCGTTTCAACAGCACCGAGATCCGCGTGCTCGGGTCGCTGATCGAGAAACAGGCCACCAGCCCGGAAACCTACCCCCTGACCCTCAACGCCCTGGTCCTGGCCTGCAACCAGAAGACCAGCCGCGAACCAGTCATGAACCTCTCCCCCGGCCAGGTTGGCCAGGCCCTGCGCGCACTCGAAGGCCAGGACATGACGCGCCTGCAGATGGGCAGCCGTGCCGACCGCTGGGAGCAGCGGGTGGACAAGGCGCTGGAACTGGTGCCCGCCCAACTGGTGCTGATGGGGTTGATGTTCCTGCGCGGCCCACAGACGCTCAACGAGCTGCTGACCCGCAGCAACCGCCTGCATGAATTCGAAGACGTCGACCAGGTCCAGCATCAGCTGGAGCGCTTGATTTCACGCGGTTTGGCCCTGCACCTGCCGCGCCAGGCCGGTCAGCGTGAAGACCGCTACACCCACGCCCTGGGCGACCCGGCCGAGATCGAGGCGATCCTTGCCGCGCGCCAGCAGGAAGGGGGGGCACGCAGTAGCGGTGGCACGGTGTCGGAGGAGCGCATCGAAGCGCTGGAAGCGCGGATTGCCGCGCTGGAGGAGCGCCTGGCCCAGCTAGAGGGCTGAGTTCAGGGGTTTTCCGCTTCGGGGAAGTGGCGGCAGCTCTTGCGTTCGGCCAGCTCCTTGTCGCTGGGGCGCTGGTCGACGAACACGGTGTGGCCGCCTTCGTAGATTTCCAGGTAGCCCCAGTGCAGGTCCTGCTCTTTCTGCCCGGGCTGGGGTGGCACGAGCCACCAGGGTTCGCGGCTGATCAGGGTCATGGCTGTGGTTCCGAGGGTGTCTGCTGTAATCATAGACACCCTGCAGACTCCGTTTCGCCAGTCCCGCCGCATTCGCGGGCAAGCCCGCTCCCACAGGGTTGTCACAGTTTTCGAAGCCTGTGATGAACCTGTGGGAGCGGGCTTGCCCGCGAAGAGGCCGGTACAGGCTTACGCCGGCGCCGAAGTGCGGATCAGGTGATCGAACGCCGCCAGCGAAGCCTTGGCGCCCTCGCCCACGGCGATGACGATCTGCTTGTACGGCACCGTGGTCACATCACCGGCGGCGAACACACCGGGGATGCTGGTCTGGCCCTTGGCGTCGACGATGATCTCGCCCCGCGGCGACAGCTCGACAGTACCCTTCAACCAATCAGTGTTGGGCAACAAGCCGATCTGCACGAAGATGCCTTCCAGCGCCAGGTCATGCACTTCGTCGGTGCTGCGGTCCTTGTAGCGCAGGCCGGTCACCTTCTCGCCATTGCCCACCACTTCGGTGGTCAGGGCACGGGTGATCACCTTGACGTTCGGCAGGCTGTGCAACTTACGTTGCAGCACGGCATCGGCGCGCAGCTGGCTGTCGAACTCGATCAGGGTGACCTGGGCAACGATACCGGCCAGGTCGATGGCGGCTTCCACACCCGAGTTGCCGCCACCGATCACCGCCACGCGCTTGCCCTTGAACAGCGGGCCGTCACAGTGCGGGCAGTAGGCCACACCACGGGCGCGGTACTCCTGCTCGCCCGGCACGTTCATTTCGCGCCAGCGGGCACCGGTGGCGAGGATCACGGTCTTGGCCTTGAGCGAGGCACCACCGGCCAGGCGGACTTCGTGCAGGCCACCGTCGGTGGCCGGGATCAGCGCTTCACCCCGTTGCAGGTTCATGATGTCGACGTCGTACTGCTTGACGTGTTCTTCCAGCGCCATGGCCAGCTTCGGCCCTTCGGTCTCCTGCACCGAGATGAAGTTTTCGATCGCCAGGGTGTCGAGCACCTGGCCGCCGAAACGTTCGGCGGCAACACCCGTACGGATGCCCTTGCGCGCGGCGTAAATGGCCGCCGCAGCGCCGGCCGGGCCACCGCCCACTACCAGCACGTCGAAGGCGTCCTTGGCGTTGATCTTCTCCGCCTGGCGGGCGCCGGCGCTGGTGTCGATCTTGCCGAGGATCTCTTCCAGGCCCATGCGGCCCTGGCCGAACACTTCGCCGTTCAAGTAGATGCTTGGCACCGCCATGACCTTGCGGCTTTCGACTTCGTCCTGGAACAGCGCGCCGTCGATGGCCACGTGGCGAACGTTGGGGTTGAGTACCGCCATCAGGTTCAACGCCTGGACCACGTCCGGGCAGTTCTGGCACGACAGCGAGAAGTAGGTTTCGAACGTGAACTCACCCTGCAAGCCCTGGATCTGCTCGATCACTTCGGCGCTGGCCTTGGAGGGGTGGCCGCCAACCTGCAGCAGCGCCAGCACCAGGGAGGTGAATTCGTGGCCCATGGGGATACCAGCGAAGCGCAGGCTGATGTCAGCCCCTGGGCGATTCAGCGAGAACGAAGGACGACGGGCGTCGCTGCCGTCCGCGCTGAAGGTAATGAGGTTCGACAGGCCGGCGATTTCCACCAGCAGGTCGTGTAATTCGCGGGACTTCGCGCCGTCGTCGAGGGAGGCAACGATCTCGATCGGCTGGGTGACCCGCTCCAGGTAGGTTTTCAGTTGCGATTTAAGCGTGGCGTCCAACATACGGGCGATTCCTTTTTTCAAACTTCAGATACAAAAACGCCCAGGCGAGGTCGCCCGGGCGCTTTACGGGGCGGTAGGTACTTCAGCTTTGGCGGCTGTCTACCGCCCGCGACTTGCACATCGACTTAGATCTTGCCGACCAGGTCCAGCGACGGCGCCAGCGTGGCTTCGCCTTCTTTCCACTTGGCCGGGCAGACTTCGCCTGGGTGGGCGGCAACGTACTGAGCGGCTTTCACTTTGCGCAGCAATTCACTGGCGTCGCGGCCTACACCACCGTCGTTGATTTCGACGATCTTGATCTGGCCTTCCGGGTTGATCACGAAGGTACCTCGGTCGGCCAGGCCGGCTTCCTCGATCAGCACGTCGAAGTTGCGCGAAATGACGTGGGTCGGGTCACCGATCAGCGGGTACTTGATCTTGCCGATGGTGTCCGAGGTGTCGTGCCAGGCTTTGTGGGTGAAGTGGGTGTCGGTGGACACACCGTAGATTTCCACACCCAGTTTCTGGAACTCGGCGTAGTTGTCGGCCAGGTCGCCCAACTCGGTCGGGCAGACGAAGGTGAAGTCGGCTGGGTAGAAGAACACGACGGACCACTTGCCATTCAGGTCGGCTTCGCTGACCTGGACGAATTCGCCGTTGTGGTAGGCGGTGGCGTTGAACGGTTTGACCTGGCTGTTGATGATAGGCATGAGAGACGCTCCTTCATGGGGTTGAATTTCAAAGGGTTGAAATCAGTTGACGGAGAGAATCCTAACCGCTGGTCGCCATTAAGGCTCATTGGCAAACCTCATGCTCGCCATTGGTTTTGGCTATAAGCCAGCGGGATCGATAGCGTTTTTCATTCCTAAGCGAGTCACTGTTGCAATGTCGCGGTGGCGCCTCGCTCGACACCCCGGTCGTCGATATACGAGTATTCCACCTGCGCGTTGGCCGGCAGCTCACTGTCCAGCCCTTCCAAGGCAAAGCGTTGTTTCGAGAATGGCAACACATGCAGGGCGCGCCCGATCAACTGCCCCTCCTTGCGACGTATCGCGACAGCTACGAGATTGACGACATAGGGCCCGGGATTCTGCGCTTGCAACAGCGGGTGCCCGTTCCTGCTCCGGACGCGCCAGACCAGCGCCTGGTGCGCGTCATCCGCGCTGGCTGGCAGGCCGGATGGGCGATACAGCAACTTGATACGGCTGCGCTGGCAACGCTTGGGTACATTGCCGCCATCCCGGGTCGACATGTCGAGGAGGTTGAGCCAGTACAGCGTTTCGCGATCAACCGGCATCGCTGCGCCGTCATGAAATACCCGCAAGCGCAGGCCCTGCCCCGGTTCGAGGCGCGACAGCGACGGTGTCAGGCGCAAAGGCAACGACGGATGCCGGTCGTCGGTCTGCGCCTGGCCACCGTCGATCCAGGCCTGCACCCAAGATGGCTGGCTGCCTTCGTTGCGCAGGCTGACGATGACTTCCTGCTGACCTGCGGGAAATACCAGGGGGTTACTGGCGATGACTACGCTGCAATGGGCCTGGCAGGTAACCAACAGGCAAACTGCCAGCAGCACAGCGCGCTGGTGAAGGGTTTTCATAGGGTCTTTTCTGGATAGCGGGTTACGACCTGCTTCACCCAGGTCGGCATCACGAACGCGGTGCCGGGGCAGTATCAAAAGACCAACGCATCTGCTCTGTAGGAAAAAGCAGGACTTCTCGGGCAATACGCGCCGTTGTACGTAAGAAAATTCGCCATTTGTGGCATCCGGGGCCAACTGTCAGCGCCCCGGAAACACTTCAGGGATCAGCGCGTGACGGTGCGCATGGTCACGAACTCTTCGGCCGCCGTCGGGTGCACGCCGATGGTCTCGTCAAACTGCTGCTTGGTGGCGCCGGCCTTCAACGCAACCCCCAGCCCCTGGATGATCTCCCCGGCATCGGGCCCGACCATGTGGCAGCCCAGCACCTTGTCGGTCTCGGCGTCCACCACCAGCTTCATCAGGGTTTTCTCCTGGATGTCGGTGAGGGTCAGCTTCATCGCCCGGAAGCGGCTTTCGAAGACCTGCACCTTGTGCCCGGCCTTGAGTGCCTGCTCTTCGGTGAGGCCGACGGTGCCGATCGGTGGCTGGCTGAACACGGCGGTGGGGATGTTCTGGTAATCCACCGGGCGGTACTGCTCGGGCTTGAACAGCCGGCGGGCCACGGCCATGCCTTCGGCCAGCGCCACGGGGGTGAGCTGTACGCGGCCGATCACGTCACCGATGGCCAGGATCGACGGTGCGGTGGTCTGGTACTGCTCGTCGACGCGAATGAAACCGCGCTCGTCCAGCTCCACACCCGTGTTCTCCAGGCCCAGATTGTCCAGCATCGGCCGGCGGCCGGTGGCGTAGAACACACAGTCGGCCACTAACTCGCGGCCATCCTTGAGGGTGGCCTTGAGGCTGCCATCGTCGAGCTTGTCGATACGCTGGATGTCGGCGTTGAACTGCAAGTCCATGCCGCGTTTTTCCAGCTCCTCTTTCAGGTGCGTGCGCACCGAACCGTCGAAACCGCGCAGGAACAGGTCGCCGCGATACAACAGCGTGGTGTTGGCACCCAGGCCCTGGAAGATGCCGGCGAACTCGACAGCGATATAGCCGCCGCCTACCACCAGCACCCGGCGCGGCAGGTCCTTGAGGTAGAACGCTTCGTTGGAGGTGATCGCCAATTCTTTACCGGGGATATCCGGCACCTGCGGCCAGCCGCCGGTGGCGATGAGGATGTGCGCGGCGCTGTAGCGCTGGCCCTCCACTTCCACTTCGTTGGCGCCGGTGATGCGTGCGTGGCCGGTCAAGAGGGTGACGCCACTGTTGACCAGCAGGTTGCGGTAGATGCCGTTGAGGCGCTCGATCTCGCGGTTCTTGTTGGCGATCAGGGTGCCCCAGTCGAAGTGGCCTTCTTCCAGGGTCCAGCCGAACCCGGCAGCCTGCTCCAGCTCGTCGGCGACGTGGGCGCCGTACACCAGCAGCTTCTTCGGCACACAGCCGACATTGACGCAGGTACCGCCGAGATAGCGGCTCTCGGCCACCGCCACTTTTGCGCCAAAGCCCGCAGCGAAGCGCGCCGCACGCACACCGCCGGAACCGGCGCCAATCACGAACAGATCAAAATCGTAAGCCATGCAATGAGTCTCCTGGACAGGCGCCCAGCATAGCGCTGTTGGCGGCTGCGGAAAACGCATTGGGGCCGCTCTGCGACCCATCGCGGGCAAGCCCGCTCCCACAGTGACCGCGCAGTTTCAAGTGTGCGCTGTACCTGTGGGAGCGGGCTTGCCCGCGATGGGCTGCAGAGCAGCCCCAATTCAGACCATCAAGGATTTATCAGTAAGCCTTGCCGGTCTTGTAGAAGTGCTCGAAGCAGAAGTTGGTCGCTTCGATGTAGCCTTCGGCGCCACCGCAGTCGAAACGCTGACCCTTGAACTTGTAGGCAATGACGTTGCCCTCGGCGGCCTGCTTCATCAGTGCGTCGGTGATCTGGATCTCGCCACCCTTGCCCGGCTCGGTCTGCTCGATCTTCTCGAAGATGTCCGGGGTCAGGATGTAACGACCGATGATCGCCAGGTTGGACGGTGCGTCTTCCGGCTTTGGCTTCTCGACCATGGCGTCGACACGGAAGATGCCGTCCTTGATCTCTTCACCGGCAATAACGCCATACTTGTTGGTTTCCTGCGGGTCGACTTCCTGGATGGCGACGATCGAGCAGCGGTACTTCTTGTACAGCGCGACCATCTGCGCCAGCACGCCTTCACCCTCGAGGTTGACGCACAGGTCGTCGGCCAGCACTACGGCGAACGGCTCGTCGCCGATCAGTGGGCGGCCGGTGAGGATGGCGTGGCCCAGGCCTTTCATTTCGGTCTGGCGGGTGTAGGCGAACGAGCACTCGTCCAGCAGGCGGCGGATGCCGACCAGGTATTTTTCCTTGTCGGTGCCCTTGATCTGGTTTTCCAGCTCGTAGCTGATGTCGAAGTGGTCTTCCAGGGCGCGCTTGCCGCGGCCGGTAACAATGGAGATCTCGTTCAGGCCGGCGTCCAGTGCCTCTTCAACGCCATACTGGATCAGTGGCTTGTTGACCACCGGCAGCATTTCCTTGGGCATGGCTTTGGTAGCGGGCAGGAAGCGGGTGCCGTAACCGGCTGCCGGGAACAAGCATTTCTTGATCATAAACGTCCTTAACGAAGGGCTTTGCGTACGAAATTCGGCGCAGTCTAATCAGGCGGCAGTCACCTTACAATGCCCCGCCTCTGTTGGCCGATGCCATCATAGAGATATCTCAGTGTAGTTAGTTCCTGAGCATCGGGATTATTCACCGATTGCCGGACCAGAAGCACCCAATCGACCCGCGCCATACGGCTTGATTCAACCAGCCAAATCACGGGCTGCCCGCTGATTCGTGACTTCAGGTTAAAGGACTTTGACTGGATCGGCGCTTAATCCGGCCTGCTGAAAGCCGCACACTGCCTGGCATGCACTGCAACCGCCAGGTTCGGTCCGTCGTTCACTTTCCAGGAGCAGCCCCATGAGCATTCCATCCTTCGGCCTCGGTACTTTCCGCCTCACCGGCCAGGCCGTCATCGATTCGGTCAAGTCGGCACTGGCCCTGGGCTACCGTGCCATCGACACCGCACAGATCTACAAGAACGAAGCCGAAGTCGGCCAGGCCATCGCCGAAAGTGGCGTTCCCCGTGACGAACTGTTCATCACCACCAAGATCTGGGTCGATAGCTACGCCGCCGACAAACTGATCCCCAGCCTGCGTGAAAGCCTGGCGAAACTGCGCACCGACCATGTCGACCTGCTGCTGATCCACTGGCCGGCCCCGGGCAACGGCGTCGAGCTGCCGGAGTACATGGGCGCGCTGGCCGAAGCCAAGAAGCTGGGCCTGACGCGGCAGATTGGTGTCTCCAACTTCAACATCGAGCTGACCCGCCAGGCTATCGCCGTGGTCGGTCAGGGCGAGATCGCCACCAACCAGGTCGAGCTCAGCCCCTACCTGCAAAACAGCACGCTGGCCGCGTTTCTCAAGGCGCAAGGCATCACCGTCACCTCCTACATGACCCTGGCCTACGGCAAGGTGCTCAAGGACCCGGTACTGGCCGCGATCGCCAACAAGTACAAGGCCACCGTGGCGCAAGTCGCGCTGGCCTGGGCCCTGCAGCTGGGTTACGCGGTGATCCCCTCGTCGACCAAGCGCGAGAACCTGGCCAGCAACCTGCTCGCCCAAAGCCTGCGCCTGGATGCCGAAGACATGGCGCGCATCGCCACGCTGGAACGCAACGGCCGTGAAGTCAGCCCGGACGGCCTGGCGCCGGTCTGGGACTGACCTACTTTTCCGATATGGGCTTCGTGGGAGCGGGCTTGACCCGCGACAGATGGCACCGGCTACGCCGGTATCGCGGGTCAAGCCCGCTCCCACGCAGGTTCCCTGCGCGGCACGCCCACCCGCGCCATTCATGACACTTGAACTGCGGAGTTTGCAATGAACACGCCTCACCCCAAACGGGTGCTGTTCGCCCTGGCCATCGGCGCCTTCGGCATCGGCACCACCGAATTCACCCCCATGGGCCTGCTGCCAGTGATCGCCGATGGCGTCGGCGCCAGCATCCCCAGCGCCGGCATGCTGATCACCGCCTACGCCATCGGCGTGATGGTGGGTGCGCCGATCATGACCCTGTTGTTCAGCCGCTTCGGCAAGCGCGCCGCGCTGATGATGCTGATGGGCATCTTCACCGTCGGCAACCTGCTTTCGGCCCTGGCGCCGGACTACTACACCCTGCTCGCCTCGCGGTTGATCACCAGCCTCAACCACGGCGCATTCTTCGGCCTGGGGGCGGTGGTCGCCGCCAGCGTGGTGCCCAAGGACAAGCAGGCCAGCGCCATCGCCACCATGTTCATGGGCCTGACCATCGCCAACATCGGCGGCGTGCCCGCCGCCACCTGGCTCGGCCAGCAGGTCGGCTGGCGCATGGCCTTCGCCGGCACCGCCGTGCTCGGTGTGCTGGCCATCGCCGCGCTGTGGTACGCCTTGCCGAAAGGTGAGCGGGGCCAGGTGCCGCACGTGCGCAAGGAGTTGGCGGTGATCGCCCGCCCCAGCGTGTTGCTGGCCATGGCCACCACGGTGCTGGGCGCCGGCGCCATGTTCACCCTGTACACCTATGTCGCACCGGTGCTCAGTGAACTGACCGGCGCTTCGCACGCTTTCGTCACCCTCGGCCTGGTGCTGATCGGGGTTGGCTTCACCCTCGGCAACAGCCTGGGCGGCAAGCTGGCGGACTGGTCGCTGGATGGCGCGGCGAAGATCTTCCTTGGCACGCTCGCGCTGATCATGCTGCTGATGCCGCTGGTACTGGGCAGCCATATCGGCGCCGCCATCGCCCTGCTGGTGTGGGGGGTGTTCACCTTCGCCGTGGTGCCGCCGCTGCAAATGCGGGTGATGACCGCCGCCGTCGAGGCCCCAGGCCTGGCTTCGTCGATCAACGTGGGTGCGTTCAACCTGGGCAATGCCTTGGGGGCCGCGCTGGGTGGCGCGGTGATCAGCCTGGACCTGGGCTATGCCGCAGTGCCGATGGCCGGCGGCGTGCTGGCGGCCGGTGGCCTGCTGCTGGTGTGGCTCGGTGGTCGTGCAAAAAGTACCCATGTGGCACTGAACAAGGTCGCGTAACGGCGGCCGGCCCCTTCGCCAGCGAAGGGGTCAATACCTGACGGCGATTGTTCCGCAGGGCGCAATTAAGTTGTGCCGCGGCTGCTGATTCCCGGTAAAAAACATCGGGCGTAGTCTTTGCTTCAGCCAGGCCACTCCAGGCCTTCACCTGAGGAACCGCACCATGTCCCGCCCACCGCTGCCCCCCTTCACCCGTGAAAGCGCCATCGAAAAAGTCCGCCTCGCCGAGGACGGCTGGAACAGCCGCGACCCCGCCAAGGTCGCCCTGGCCTATACCCTCGACACCCACTGGCGCAACCGCGCCGAGTTCTGCAACAGCCGTGAACAGGCCCAGGCCTTCCTCACTCGCAAATGGAACCGCGAACTGGAATACCGGCTGATCAAGGAACTGTGGGCCTTCACCGACAACCGCATCGCCGTGCGCTATGCCTACGAGTACCGCGACGACAGCGGCCAGTGGTATCGCGCCTACGGCAACGAGAACTGGGAGTTCGCCGAAGATGGCCTGATGCAGAACCGCCATGCCAGCATCAACGAGCAACCCATCAGCGAAGCCGAGCGCAAGTTCCGCTGGCCGCTGGGGCGTCGCCCAGACGACCATCCGGGGCTGAGCGACTTCGGCTTCTGAGCGGCCAGCGGCCCCTGGCCCTGAGCTGAACAGACACTGCGCGCAGTTTGCAGACAGCCTGCGCAGGTATTGACCTTGCAGGGTTACATGAAACATTCCGTTTCATGTCCCCTGCCGACAGTAGTCCCCTCACTGCATCCCAACGAGGTCACTGTCGTGCTCCAGCCATTCATCCGCTCGTTTTCCCTGCTCACCCTGTCCATTGCCGCCGCTCAGGCCGCCGAGCCCGTCAACCTCGACACCCCCCGGCTCAGGGGCATGGACAACTTCCGCGACGTAGCCGGCACCACCACGGCGTACACCACCCGCCACGATGGGGTGATGCGCGCCGGGGTGTTCTATCGCTCCAACGCGTTCACCCCCACCGGGTCGGACCTGAACACGCTCAATGGCCTGGGTATCCGCGAGGTGTTCGACCTGCGCACCCCCAGCGAAATCGCCGCCACCCCCGACACCCTGCCGGCCGGCGCCAACTACCGCAACATCGACATCATCGGCAACACCACCTCGGGCGCCAACATCACCACCGTCGCCTTCACCAGCGCCGCCCAGGCCCGGGAGATGATGCTGGAAACCAACCGCGCCTTCGTCAGCGACGCCGGCATGCGCAGCCAGTTCGGCGTGCTGTTCAACGAACTGGCCAGCGCCGACGGCGCCGCGGTGTTCCACTGCACCGCCGGCAAGGACCGCACTGGCTGGACCGCCGCCGTGTTGCAGAGCATTGCCGGGGTGGACGATGCCACCATCATGGCCAACTACCTGGCCACCAACGACTACACCGCGGCGCGCATGGCCGCGACCCTGGCGCACCTGCCACCGGGCATGGCCGCCATCTACCAACCGCTGCTGGGGGTGGAGGCCAGCTACCTGCAAGCCGGCCTCGACCAGGTGGTCGCCGAGTACGGCAGCATGGACAACTACCTCAAGCAGGGCCTGGGCCTGAGCCAGGAAACGATCTACGTGCTGCGCGGCAAGATGGTGTTCTTCAACAGCCTGCCCGGCCAGGCCGGCCTGCAAGGCAACGCCGCCGCTGGCGCATCGTTGCTGCAAGCCTTGCAGGACAGCGACCTGTCCGGCACCTACAGCGCCTACAACTACTACCTGCAATCGGCCATCGACGCCGGCAGCCTGGGCGGTGTCGAGGCGACCGTGGGCGGCCAGGTGCATGCCGACGCGGCGAGTTTCCTGCTGCGCCAGACCACCCAGCTCGACCGCGCGGCTTCCCCCTACGCCAGCGGCACCGACCTGAAGATTGGCCAGACGCGTCTATGGAGTACCGCGCTGGCCGGCTACCTGGGCACCGATGGCTCGGCCCAGGCGCGCAGCAGCAACGAACACAGCCAGGGCCTGATGGTCGGTGCGACCCGGCGCTTCTCCGAGCAGTTCAGCGCCCATGCCGGCTTCGGCTACAGCCAGGGCACGGTCGGGGCGGCCAGTGGCGAGGCGGACACCGACCTGACCTTCCTCACCCTGGGCACCCGCCTGGCCACGCAAAGCCTTGACCAGGGCCTGTTCATCGAGGCTGGCGCCACCGCCGGCTGGCTCGACTACAGCAGCAAGCGCGAGCTGGGTGGCGGCCTGGGCACGGCCAAGGGCGACAGCCACGGCACCCTCACCGGGGGCAGCCTGGCACTGGGTTATCGCCTGCCGATGCAGGGCATGGTGCTCGAGCCAAGCCTGGGCCTGCGCATCAGCCACGTGGACCTTTCCGGTTTCAACGAAAAAGGCAGCGAGCTGGCACTGAAAGTCGACGATCTCAAGCAGACCCGCCGCAGCGCCACCGCCAACCTCAAGGCCGCCTTCGCCCCCGTTGCGCTCCCTGCTGGCTGGCAACTGATACCCGGCGTAGAGGTGGGTTACGAACACGCATTGGGCGACCAGCAGGTCGACAGCCAGGGCCATCTGCTGGGCCTGGACATCGAGCAGCGAGCGGCATTCGACAACCGTGACCAGTTCCTGGGGGCGGTCAACCTGACCGCCAGCCTGGGCGCCCTGAGCCTGGGTGCGGAGCTCGCCGCCATGGGCGGCGGCGACAGCCATGGCGTCAGCGGCGGGCTGAAGGCCAGCTACAGCTTCTGAGCCAGGCCGCGCCTCACCTCGGTGGGGCGCACGCCATAGGCCTGCTGGAAATACTGGGCGAAGCGCCCGGGGTTGCTGAACCCGAAACGCAACGCCACCTCCCCCACCCCAGCTGCCTCGCCACTGGCCAAGACCTGGTAAGCCCGCTCCAAGCGCACCTGGCGCTGGAAGCCCGCAATCGAGTTACCGGCGAAACGGCGGAAGCCGTCCTGCAGCGCACGTAGGCTGACATGGGTCAGCGCGGTCAACTGTGCGCCACTGACCTGCTGCTCGGGGTGCTCGCGCATGAACGCCATGGCCAGGCGCACATGCCGCGGCACGATGGCCGGCGCAGGCCGCTGCAGCGCCTCGCTGTAATTGTGCGGCCAGGCTTCGAGCAGGGTATCCACCAGCATCTCCTGCAAGCGGGTCGGCAGCAGCGCGCCGGTGCTGATCAGGGCTTCGAAGCTGTCGCCCGTGGCCATTTCAAGCAAGGCCCGGATACCCCGGAACGCGGCGCTATCGAGGTTGATCACCGGTTCGAAACGAATCGGCTGATGCAAGGGCCGCCCCAACAGCACGGCCAGGCGCTCACCAAACAAGCCGCGACGTATCGACATGCCGCACTGGGCATGGTCATCGGCGAAACGTATCGAGCGGATCTGTGCCTTGTCGATCGCCAGGCCCACCCGGGCATGCCCCACCGATTCGCCGTGATGCTCGACGATCACCTTCCCGGCGCTGGGCAAGACGAAGGTAATTTCATCCTGCGGCGCCGGGAACGTGATGGAAAAGTCGCCCCGGTACTGCATGCACCGAAAACTGATGCCCTCGTGGCGCCCGTAAACCCCACCAATGACAATGCCGCCGGGCAGTGCTGGCAGGTCGGCGTAGAGCGTGCCGAACACCTGGGCGAACTGCGCGGCGAACGCTTCGCTGTGCATGGCGTCGGCCCTGACGAGGATCCGTCTGCGGGGGGTGGTGCTGTACACGTTCAGGTTCTCCTTGAGCGACACGCGGCGCCAGCACGGTACCGATGCGCGATGACAGCGTTGTGACGCCGTGCAGCCGCGGTTTTCAACTCATTACCGCTATTGCACCGCCCGTGCATCGCCAATCCGGACGATGCCAGGCCGCAACCTACAGCGGATAACGCGCCATCGCCTCCTGGGTCAATGTTTCGAACAATTCGGTCTGCGCGGCATCGCGCCTTGACGCAATGCCCTCGACCTCATTCAGGTAACTGCCCTCGGGCAAGCTGGCGGCACGGGCGTCGAGCGCCTCGAGATCAAGGTGAAACGGCAGGTCGAGGGCTTCGAAACGCGGGCCGTAGGTCAGGCGCAGATGAGCTTGCCAGAACGCTCGCGCAGCCAGCGACGGTGCCAGTTGCGTGCGTTCGGTGGTGAGTACCTGGCCGCGCACTTGCAGCAATCGCGCACCGGAAACCTGCGCGGCCATTGGGTAGCGCATGGTCGTTGGCTGCCCTGGCAGCCCGAGTGTTTCGGCCAAACGCACGCGATAGGCCAGGCGCACCTCGATTTCGTCGACATCGTCGCGCACCTGGATACGCTGCTCGATATCCTCGGCCGCGGCGCGGTCCACGGCGTCGAGGCGATACAGCGCGCGCCCCAGGCGCAACAGTTCGGGTTCGGCCTGCGCGCCGCTCAACCCGGCAGTGCGCAGGTACACCCAGGACTGTACCTCCAACTGGCTGAAGGTGAGCGCCACACTGTCGGCGCAGGAAACCGGGTGCATGGCCATCTCGAATAGTCGTTCACGCAGCTCGCTGTTCTGCGTGCAGGCCTCGATCACCTCCCACACCCTGCGGCTCATATCGTCGCGCTGCAGCAGATAGTCCTCGGTATCGCGCAAGTCACCCAACAATTGGAAAAAGTCTTCGCTTGCCTCCTCGTTTGCCAGACTGCTCCATTGCTGGCGCCTGGACAATTGCTGGTCGCCGTCCAGCCTCGCCAGCCAGCTGTCGCGGTTGACGTCGCCGGATGGGGCATGGCGGCTGAGGGTGTTCACCCTGGCCTCGCCCTGCGCCTGGAAGCTGGCCTGCCGCGCCTGACTGACCGCGTCCAGTGGATTGTCATGCAAATGGATGCGCTGCAAGGCGCGCGCGGGTTGCGTGTAGAAATCGGCATCCAGGGTGGCGATGCGGTTGTTGCGCAGGTCGGCGTACTCCAGCTCGGCCTGCTGCATCAGGCCTTCGGGAATACGGCTGAGCCCGGCGCTACGCAGGTTGACCTGGCGCAGACGGCGCAAGCTACCCAGCTGCGGCGAGGCGACCAGGGTGTTATGGCTCAGGTTCAGGCGTTGCAACTGGGTCAGCCCGGCCAGTCGGCGGTTGCCCTCTGGCCCCAGCACGATGCGGTTGCCCGACAGGTCCAGGGTACGCAACTGCGGTAATTGCGTGAGTAACTCGGGCAGTTCGGTGAGCATGTTGCCGGCCAAGTCCAAATGCTGCAGCCGCGGGAAACGACCGATGAAGTCGTTCCCCACGCTGGCCAGCCCCAGCCCGCGCAAGCGCAAGTGGGTGACATTGGCGAAGATCAACGGCTCGGCCAGCGCCGGCAAGGCACCAATGGCTTCATCCTCGATACGCAGGTGATGCTCGGTGGCGCTGGGACGCACCGCCTGCTCGCGCCAACCGGCCAGCAGTTGGCTGGCTACCCGCGTGCGGCTGGCACGCAAGGGGCGGTCCAGGGCATCGGCCTGCCACAGGGCGAGATGCTCCTCCAACGAGGTCACCTGCAATTGCAGGGCGCTGACATGCTGCCAGATGTTGACCCGTTCCTGGATCCGCTCACTCACGTACAGGCGCACCTGATCGTCATCGAAGCCTGGGTAGATGCGCCGCAATGCATGGTAGACCGCCCGACGCCCGCCAGGCTGGCGGCCACTGAGCGGATACCCCAGGCGCCCGTCGCCAAGGCGTACCGGGGGGCGAATGCCGCCACCCACGGCTGCCATGCCGAGCAGGCGCGCGGCGGCTTCACGGTCGCCGGCCACCCGGGCCACAACGCGGTCGGCCAGCGCTTGGCCGGTGGGATTCGATGCGCCCAGCTCGATGCGCTGCAGCGGATCCATGTGCAACAGCAACGCCTGGAACAGACCATCGGAGGGGTTGGCGCCGGGCCGGGCGGTGCCTTCCGCCCCGACCGACAGATATCCAGCCGGCGCTTTGACCAGGGTGCGCACGTCACTGGCCTGTGCCGCACCGAGGGACGCGAGCAGGCTACCCTTGGCCGTCCCCTGGCGTATCTCGATACGTACATCGTCGGCCCACGGCACCAGTTGGTCGACCATGCCCAGGGCCAGCTTGTAGCCATCGTCATTGAGCGCTGACGCCTGGCGCAGGCCTGCGCAGGCCCGGTCCAGACGGCTGTCGCGCAGCGCCCAGCGCGCCTGCTCGGCCAGCGCCAGCGGTACTCGCGAGCTGCTCTGCAGCACCTGCCGTTGCGCGTCGCTGGCTTGGGCCACGATCGCCTCGGCGCAACGCGCCGTCAGCCCCGGGAAGTCGCGCTGCAACAATTGCCCCGCCGCGTCCACGGTCGGTTGCAAGGCTGCCAGGCGCTGGTTGAAGCTCGCACTGTCGAGGGCTGGTTGCAGGGCATGCAGGCGATAGCGCTCCAACGCGTCCAGCAGCCGTGCCGGCGCCGGTGCCTGGTCGATGTGCAAGCGGCGCAGGCAAGCTTCGTCGAAACCGGTGGTCTCGGCCAGGACACTGGCAGCCTCATCGGAAACATCGACCAGTGCCGTACCCAGGCGACGCATCAGGTAACCCGCGCCTTCCCAGTGCTGCGGACTTTCCAATGCATGGCGCCAACCGCCTGCGCCGTTGCCCAGCAGCGCCGGGCGATGAGCAGCCTGGCGTGTGGGGTGCGCGATACGTGGCTGATTGCGACGGGCATCGAGCGCTGTTCGATAGCGAGCGCCCTCTATCGCCACACCATGCCCCTGGGGTAGCTCTTCGCCGACAGCCATGCGATACCCGGCCAGGTCAGGGTGGCACAGGCGCGGCAGTTGCCCCGGCCCGGCCTCCACCGGCACCAGCTCATCGACGAATGTCACGCGCTCGAGGGCCTTGCCCACCACCTTCACGCCCGTGGCGAACAACGCCATGGCGGCGACGTTTTCGGCTACACCGAACACATGCCCCAGCGCACCCTCACGGTCGCCCAGCGTCCAGTCCTCGTAGCCCTCGTACAGCTCGTGGGTCAGTTGCAGGGCCGCGACCCCGAGCATTGCCAGCCCCAGCCCGGGCACGAACAGCCCGATCAGGTTGAGCAGGTCGAGACTGGCATCCAGGTAGCCCTGCTGGCGCACCGCCCGGGCGGCGACATCGACCTGCTCGGTAGGGACCGCCAGGCTGCGGGCGTCACCGAGGATCTTGTCGACCTGGGCCTTGCGCAGGTGGGCGAACAGCGCACCGCTGATTGCCTGGTTGCGTGCGTCGAGTACCAGCGCTGTATCGCCCTTCTCTGCCAGCAGCTCGGCCAGTTTGCGCGTGAAGACCGCACGGTCGGCCTCGCCAATGAAACGCTCGAAGAAGCGCGCATAGCCAGGCTTGCGCATGCGCTTGCCCAGTGCCTGGTACAGGTCGCTCCAGGATCGGTGCTGGCTCAACGCTGCGTGCGGGTCGCCCGGCACCCAGGCAATGACCCCCTCCAGCGCGGCATTGGCGGCGGTGCCACTGCGCACTTCGAACACCACTACCCCCACCACCGATTTGCCTAGCACACGCAACTCGAAGGGTTTGAGCACTGCGGTGTCACCCGGCACCACGCTTGAGCTGGAGAACACCGGCAACAGCTGCCGGAAACCCCGCTCGTCCAGTTCGCCCTTGAGGCTGGCCAGCCGCGCCTGCACTTCAAGGTTGCCGCGCTGTACCTCCTCCAGTTGTGCGTTCAGCGCCGCGAGTTTCGCGGGGTCTTGCGGGCTGAAATGCATGGCCAGATGGTTCTGGTATTGGCCGCCGATGTCCAGCTCGCGGCAGACCTGGGCGAACTTGGCCGGCGTCAAGGTTACCGTGGCGCCCTCGATGTCGACGTAGCTCAGGGCCAGACCCGATGCATCCACGACCTGGCTGAGCGAGTGGAATGGCTCATCGGCCTCGAAGTTGTGCAAGGCGGCGGCCAGCAAGCTCTGTTGGCTCGTCAGGTAGACCCGCTGCGCGGGTACGGCCGGCGATACCAGGGGGGCGAAGCTCTCCAGGATCTGGCGCAACCTGGCGCTACGCACATCGACGGCCGGTTGCAGATCTTCCAGGGCCTTGGTCAGCCGGCCCTGGGCGAAGCTATCCAGCGGGCTGACCTTGCCCAGCAGCCCTTGTAACCCGGCCTGGGCACGCTGCTGCGCAACCAGTGCCCGGTGCAGCGCGTTGCGCTGTTCGGCGGCGGCCGTGCTCAACCAGGCTGGCAGGTGTTCGGCAACCAGGGCGTCGACGGAGTCGGCGGTGATGATCGGGGTGTCCATGGAAAACTCCTTGATAATGGACCGTCAGCTGACCATCCCCCGCCCCGCCCAGGTCGTTACTTATTGCAAGGCTGTCAGCGCAGTAGCCGGTGCCGGGCAATGGCTGCCTCCGTCAGTTCTCGCAGCAACACCTTTTCAGCAGCCTCGCGCTGGCGCAACAGTGGCTCGATGGCCACCAGAAAGGTTTGCTCCGGCCCGTGCCTGGCGGCATCGGCATGCGCCTCCAGCTGCTCGTGGAACGGTGCGTTCATCTGCTCGAAGCGCTGTTCATGCACCTGTCGCAGATAGTCCGTCCAGAATTCCCGCTGCAGGAGCGAGCGGCTCAGCGCCGTTGGCGATTCCGCAGCCAGCACGGCCTGCCTGGCGGCATTGATCTGCTCGAGGCTCACCCCGCTGTGGTCGGCGTAATACATGCCCTGGGGCTGGTCCGGCAAGCCCAGGCGCTCGGCCAGGTTGACCCGGTAGGCGAGGAAGATCTCGACGTCGTCCGGGGCGGGGACGGTGGCCTGGGCGCTGCGCCAGACCTGCAGGGCCTGCTGGTAGTGGCGCCCGGCGATACGTTGCACCTCATCCAGGCGGAACAAGGCCCTCCCCTCCAGCAGCATCTCGCGCTCAGCGCCCTGGGCGGGCAGGTGTGCAAGCCGCCGGACCAGCCGTGTCCGCACTTCGATGTTGCTCAGCACCAGCAGCAGGCGGTCCCTGCAGCTGCTTTCCCCTGCGGCCTCCAGGAACACTGCCTGGCGGATCTCCTGGTTCTGCTCGCAGGCCTCGATGATCGCCCAGGCACGCGCCCGCATCGCGGCCTGGTTGCGGCGAAACTCGGTGGAATGGCCAAGGTCGGCCAGAAAACGAAAGAAGTCCGCCGAGCCTTGCGCCTGACGCAAGCGCTCCCAGCGCTGTGCACGCAGCGGATCGCCCTGCTCGCCCAGCCAGAGCGCACGGCTGGCGGCGCCATCGTCGGCATGGGCGAGCGTACCCTCGCTGCCCGCAGGCAGAGGGTTGTCGTGCAAGGACAGGCGCTGCAGACGTTGCTGCGGCAATGCGAGCAAGTCGGGGGGTAACTGGCTGATCTGGTTGTCGCGCAGGTCGGCGTGCTCCAGCAACGGCGGATGGGCCGCAGCGCCCGACACCTCGCGCAACTGGCAACCGCGCAGCGAGTATTGGCGCAACTGGCGCAACCCGCCCAGGGCGGGTTCGCGCCGCAGCGGGTTGTTGCTCAGGTCCAGGCGCCGCAAACCGGCCAGCGCGCCGAGGCGCTGCTCGCCGTCGGCGTCCAGGACGATCTGGTTGTCACCCAGGCGCAGGTCCTGCAACGCTGTCAGTTGCTCCAGGCCAGCCGGGAAGCGACTGAGCATGTTATGCCGCAGGTTGAGCGTGCGCAGGTTGGGGAATCGCCCGAGAAAATCCATATTCACGCCAGTTAGCGCCATGTTGCGCAGGGTCAGCTCGGTGACATGCTCGAAGGTCAGCCCCTCGGGCAACGATGGCAGCTCGCCAATGTGCTCGCCATCGAGTGACAGGCGCTGCCCGGCGCCTTGCCGGTAAGCGCTGTTGCGCTGCCAGCAATGGCGTATGTGGTCAGCGACCCGGCGCCGGCTCAGCAGGCGGAAAACGCCGCTGGGTTGCATGCTCCAGGCCCCCAACGCGGCCCTTAACTCGCCCAACTGCCCCTGCAACCGGTGCAGATGCCCCCACAGGTCGATGCCCCGCGCGCGCACGCTTTCGAGGTAGGCCTCGAGCTCGCTCTCGCTCAAGGTCGGGTAGATCTGCCAGAAACCGCGCAGCAAGGCTTGCCGGCTGCTTTCGGCCCGACCACTCAAGGGGTAGCCAAAGCGGCCGTCCCACAGGCGCACCGGTGGCCGTATGCCCCCGCCCGGGGTGACCATGCCAAGTGCGGCGGCGACCTGCGAACGGTGGTCATGCGCGTGCCGTGCCAGGGCATCGTCCAGTTGCCCGGCCTTGAGCCGGACACCGCCAAGGCGTACTCGCTGGGCCGGGTCCAATTGCAGCAGCAGGGCCTGGGCGAGGCTGTCGCTGGCATTGGCATCCGCCAGGGCGCTACCCATGCCGTCGACGCAGAGGTATCCGGCCTTGCCACGCAGGATCAAACGCTTTTCGGCGGCGCCCTGCTTGCCGGCATGGGCCAGCAAGCGGCCATCCGCGGATGCCTCGCGCAATTCGACTCGCACACTGGCTGGCCAAGGGGCCAGTTCATTCAACATGGCCAGCGCCAGGCGTTCGCTGTCCGGGGCCAAGAGCCCAGCCTCGCGCAACCCCGCACACGCTCGATTGACCCGGCCATCGTGCAACAGCCAGCGCGCACGCTCGGCCAGCGCCAGCGGCACGCGCTGTTGCTCGAGCAGGCTGTCGAGCTGCGTCTGCGTGGCCTGCTCGACCAACTCGCGGGCTCCGCGCTGGGTCAAGCCGGGAAAGTCGCGCAACAGCACCGCCTGCGCGGCATCGGGCTGCGCCTGCTGGGCCACCAGGTGCGCCTCGAAGGCCTCGCCGTGCAAGCCAGGCAATTGCTGGCGCAGGCGCAATCTTGCGATGGCATCTTCCAGCAACGCGGGGGCAGGCGCTTGCTCGAGGTGTAGCCGGCGCAGCCGGTCAAGGGTGAACCCGGTGCTCTCCAGCAGGCTGCTTGCCTCTGCTTCGCTGACGCTCGACAGGTCGCCCCCCAAGTGCTGCAAGAACCGGCCCGGCGACTGCCACATCCGGGGTTCATCCAAGGCCTGGCGCTCGTACCCTAGCCGCCATTTGCCGGCAGCCCCTGCCACGGGTGTCAGGCCATCGACGAAGGCCCGGCGCGGCAATGCCTTGCCCACCACGTGGCCGGCAGCGCCCAAGGCCACACTGCTGGCGATGATATCGGCGACATCGAACACGTGGCCGAGCGCCTGCTCGCGGTCGCCCAGTTGCCAGTCCTGGTAGCCCTCGTACACATCCGCGGCCACCTGTAGCGCGGTAACGCCCAGCATCACCACGCCCAATGCCGGGACGAACAGCGAGGCCAGGCCGAGCACGGTCAGGCCGGCTTCGGCATAGCCGCGCAGGCGCTGATCGCGGGCGGCGCGGTCTTCGTCATCGGTAGGCACCGCCAGCACCCTGGCGTCGGCGATCATCCGCTCGATCTGCTCGCGCGCCAGGTGGTTGAACAGCGTGCCATCGATGGCTGCATGACGCCCATCCAGCTCGACCGGTGTGACCGGCCCGGCGGCCGCCAGCAACCCAGCCAGGCGTCGGTTGAAATCGTGGCGGTCGTGTTCGGCGAGAAACCGCTGGAAGAACGCCTGGTAGGCGGGATCGGCCAGGCGCCCTGCCAAGGCGGTGTACAGCGCCGGCCACGAGGGGTGCCAGTTGAACGGGCTGACAGGGTCGTCGGCGATCCAGGTCAGTACCCCGTCGGCAACGCCGCCGACGCTGGTCTCGACCACCACCACGCCCACCACGGGTTTGCCCAGCAGGCGCAACGCCCGGGCCTCCAGCGCGAGGTCATCCTGGGCTGGCGTCGCGGGACTGAATAGCCGTTGCAGACGTTGGTAGGCGGTTGCCCTCAGGGTGCCGCGGCGATGCGCCAGATGCGCCGCCGCCTCGAGGTTGGCCTGGTAGGCGGCGGCCAGCGCCGGCTGCACGCTCGCAGGCCGCAGGCATGCTTCAAGGTGCGCTTGGTAACGCGCGCCGATATCGAGGCTACGGCACAGCTCGGCGAACTGTGCAGGCGCCAGCTCGAGACGCTTGCCGTGCTCGTCGAGCAGCGCACTTTGCGGGGAGAACGCATCGCCGGGCAAGTAGTTGTGCAAGGCACAGCTCAGCAGGTCCTGGCGTGTCGCGAAACGTCGAACGCGTTTTGCGGGTCGGCCAGGCAACGGCGGCGGGTCGGGGAGCACCAGGACCTTCTGCAACCGACTGCGGCGCACATCGAGCGTTCGCCCGGTCACCGCTTGCAACCGCGCGGCCAGCAATGGGGCGGCGAACTCGTCCAACGGCGTTACCGCCGCCAGGATCTGGCGCAACCGCGCCTGTGCCTGCTCCTGGGCGATAAGCGCCGCATGCAGCGCCGCCCTGTGTGGCGCGGGGGTATCGAGCAGCCACTGCGGCAGCTGGTTGGCGATCAGGGTATCGATGGAGTCGTCAGGCAAGGCTTGGGTCGGCATGGGGCACCTTTGTCGGTCGCAAAGGTGCCAGCAAGCCAGCTCGCGACTACGTCGTGGTGGTATCCATGTATGGCACGATCATCCCCGCAAGATCGACACCCCGCCATCGGCCAGTAGCGCGCTGCCAGTGACGAAGCTGGCGGCATCACTGGCCAGGAACAGTGCCGCCCGAGCGATCTCCTGCGGCTGCGCCAGGCGCTTGAGCGCATGCAGTGCGGCGACATGGGCACGCGCCTCGGGGGTGCTGGCCGCAACCCGGCCCATGGGCGTGTCGGTGCCACCGGGCAGCAAGGCATTGGCACGAATACCCTGGGCGCCATGCTCGGCAGCGATCACCTGCACAAGGCCCAGCAGCCCGGCCTTGCTTGCGGCGTAGGCGGCCATGCCGGGAAAGCCCGCCGTGTGGCCGACGAAGGAGGAGGTGAAGATCAGCGAGCCGCCGCCACGCGCCAGCATGGCGGGAATTTGCGCACGAGCGCCGAGAAAAGCGCTGGTGAGGTTGGTGTTCAGGACCTGGTGCCAGGCTTCGAGCGGCAACTCGGGCAACGGCCGCGATTCGCCGAGGGTACCGGCATTGTTGAAGGCGATGTCCAGGCCCCCGAAATGCCTGACGGCGGTCTGCACCAGCGCCTCCGCCAACTGCGGCTCGCACACGTCGCCGGGAACGGCGATGGCCCGCTGCGGCCCCAGTTCGTCAACCAGCACCTGCAACTTCGGCTGGCTACGCGCATTGAGCACCAGGCACGCGCCCTCCTCTGCGAACAGCCGTGCCGCGGCCCGGCCGATACCGGAGCTGGCGCCGGTGATGATGGCGATCTTCCCTGACAACTGCATGTTGCCGCCCTCCAGGACGCGTGATGATTCCCACGCAGTCTGGAGGTTGCAGGCCCTGTCGCCACTCCGTTTCTTGCTCAGTATTCGGCACAAGCGCGCACGCAGAAACGCAAAAAGGACCCGAAGGTCCTTTTTGCGTGTTTCGTGAAAGCTTCACAAAACGATATTTGGAGCGGGAAACGAGACTCGAACTCGCGACCCCGACCTTGGCAAGGTCGTGCTCTACCAACTGAGCTATTCCCGCGTCGTGATGGGGGCCATTCTAGCGAATTGTCGAATGGCGTCAACCCCTTGATTCAAAAAAGTTTTTATTTCTGTTCCGAGCCTTCGCGCAGGTGCGGCCAGGCCGCCAGAAGATAATGCACCATCGACACCAGGGTCAGGCCGGCGGCCACCAGCAGCAGGCCGTAGCCCAGCACCACCCAGAAGGTCAGCAGCGGCGGGTTGGCCAGCAGGATGACCAACGCCAGCATCTGTGCGGCGGTCTTCCACTTGCCCAGGTTCGACACGGCCACATGCGCCCTCGCCCCCAGCTCGGCCATCCATTCGCGCAGCGCCGACACCACGATCTCGCGACCAATGATCACCGCCGCCGGCAGCGTGAGCCAGAAGTTGGCGTGCACCTGCACCAGCAGCACCAGGGCCACGGCGACCATCAACTTGTCCGCCACCGGGTCGAGGAAGGCGCCGAAGGGCGTGCTCTGCTGCAGCCGACGCGCCAGGTAGCCGTCCAGCCAATCGGTGGCGGCGGCGATGGCGAACACCGTGCTGGCGGCCATGTAGCTCCAGTGATAGGGCACATAGAACAGCAGGATGAAGATCGGAATGAGCAGGACGCGTAGAACGGTGAGCAGGTTTGGAATATTCATCGGTACGACTGGCTGCGAGTTGAACCGGGGATTCTACTCGCTATGCAGGCTGGCATAAATCGACTCGGCAAGCTTTTTACTGATGCCCGGTGCCTTGGCGATTTCATCGACACTGGCGCGGTTGAGCTCCTGCAGGCCGCCGAAATGTTTCAGCAGGTCGCGCCGACGCTTGGGCCCGACCCCGGCGACGTCCTCCAGGCTCGAGGTACGGCGGGCCTTGCCGCGCCGGGCGCGGTGGCCGGTGATGGCAAAACGGTGGGCTTCGTCGCGGATCTGCTGGATCAGGTGCAGCGCCGGGTTGTCGCCCTTGAGGGTGAACTCGTGGGCCACATCGTTGAGGTACAGGGTCTCGAAACCCGCCTTGCGGGTCACGCCCTTGGCCACGCCAAGCAGGGTGAGGTCGGCGAAACCCAGTTCCTGCATCACCTCGCGGGCCATGTTCAGCTGACCCTTGCCACCGTCCACCAGCAACACGTCGGGCAGCTTGCCCTCGCCGTCCTTGATACGCCCGTAACGGCGCAGCAGGGCCTGGTGCATGGCGGCATAGTCATCGCCGGCGGTGACGCCCTCGATGTTGAAGCGGCGGTAGTCGGACTTGAGCGGGCCTTCGGGGCCGAACACCACGCACGAGGCCACGGTGGCCTCGCCGCTGGAGTGGCTGATGTCGTAGCACTCCAGCCGCTGCGGCACTTCGTCGAGCTCCAGCACCTGGGCCAGCGCCTCGAAGCGTGACGCCATGTGCTGGCGGTTGGCCAGGCGGGCGTTGAGCGCCTGTTCGGCGTTGGTCACCGCCAACTGTTGCCAGCGCGCCCGGGTGCCACGCACCCGGTGACTGATGGTCAGTTCACGGCCACGCAGGGTCTGCAGGGCTTCGGTTATCGCGTCGAAGTCCTCATGCACCACGTTGACGATCAGCTCGCCCGGCAGTTCGCGTTCGGCATTGCCCAGGTAGTACTGGGAGAGAAATGCAGCCATGACTTCGGCCACTTCTTCCTCGATGCCCACCTGGGGGAAGAAATTCTTGCTGCCCAGCACCCGCCCGCCGCGCACGCTGATCAGGTGCACACAGGCGCCACCCGGGTTGACGAAGGCCGCCACCACGTCGACGTCGCCGGAGCCGCCCTCCATGTACTGCTGGTCCTGGACCCTGCGCAGCAGTGCGATCTGGTCGCGCAGCTCGGCGGCCTTCTCGAAGTTCAAGGCCATGGCGGCCTTTTCCATTTCGACGTTGAGCTCGTTGCCCAACTGCTGGCTGCGGCCTTCGAGGAACATCACCGAGTGGCGCACATCCTCGGCGTACTCGGCGGGCTCGACCAGCCCCACGCACGGCCCCTTGCACCGCTTGATCTGGTATTGCAGGCACGGCCGGGTGCGGTTGGCGTAGTAGCTGTCCTCGCACTGGCGCACCGAAAAGGCCTTCTGCAACAGGCTCAGGCTTTCGCGAATGGCCCCCGCGCTGGGGTAGGGACCGAAGTAGCGGCCCTTGGCCTTCTTCGCGCCACGGTGGATGCCAAGACGTGGGAATTCGCCGTCAGACAGGAAAACATACGGGTAGGACTTATCGTCGCGCAGCAGGATGTTGTAGGGCGGCCGCCACTCCTTGATCAGCGTCTGCTCGAGCAGCAGCGCTTCAGTCTCGTTCGAGGTGATGGTGGTTTCGACCTGGGCGATACGCCCCACCAGCGCGGCGGTCTTGGGCGCAAGGCCAGTCTTGCGGAAATAGCTGGCCAAACGCTTCTTGAGGTTCTTGGCCTTGCCCACGTAGAGCAGACGGGCCTCGGCGTCGAACATCCGGTACACGCCCGGGCGACCGCTGCAGGTCGCCAGGAACGCGCTGGCATCAAAAGGTTGTGACATGAGTGTGTTTACAGACTTGCGTCGACCATACCGTGGCGGACGGCCAGCAAGGTCAGTTCGACGTCGCTGGTGACCGAGAGTTTTTCGAAGATTCGATAACGGTAAGTATTGACGGTCTTGGGGGACAGACACAACTTGTCGGAGATGATCTGCACTTTCTGGCAGCCGACGATCATCAGGGCGATCTGGATTTCCCGCTCCGACAAGGCATCGAACGGCGAACCCTGCGGCTGGAACGACTTGAGCGCCAACTGCTGGGCGATCTGCGGGCTGATGTAGCGCTGGCCGGCGAAGGCCAGGCGGATGGCCTGGACCATTTCGTCGAGCCCGGCCCCTTTGGTCAGGTAGCCCGCCGCGCCCGCCTGCATCAAGCGGGTGGGGAACGGGTCTTCCTCGCACACCGTCACTGCCACCACCTTGGTTTCCGGGTGGCTGCGCAGCAGCTTGCGGGTTGCTTCAAGGCCGCCGATCCCTGGCATCTTCACGTCCATGAGCACCACGTCCGGCTTTAGCTCACGGGCAAGCTTGAGCGCGGCCTCACCCGAGTCCGCCTCGCCCACCACCTGCAGGCCGTCGATGTCGGCCAGCATGCGGGTGATGCCGGTACGCACCAGATCGTGATCGTCGACCACCAGGACCCTAATCAAGCAGACACCTCGTCAGTGGGGCGATTGGATCCCGCCACCTTAACAAAATTTTTCACGAGCAACCTAGTGACCTGCACAGTAAATTCCGCCCCTCGAATCTGCACTCGATCGCTTGCCAGGCAGGTGCGGTGGCCAGCCACCGGCACCCTTGCCCGCTCAGCGTGGTACACGCCCGAGTCAGCCACGCAGACCGTCGTGGAAATACCCCTGGCGCTCCGGCAGACGCATGCGCAGGGCCTCCTGACCTGCACCCTCTCCGGCGAGGCGATTGAGCAGGTGCCACACGGCGGCCTGGTCGGCGGCCGGCAGGCGGCGGAAGGCGCCAAGCAATCGATCTTCGTCGTGGGTCAGGCAATCGAGTGGCGCGGGGGTGGGTACCCCGGTCAACACGTACAGCGCATCGACACCTCTGCCCGCCACGGCGGCGAGGTAGTCCATGCGGGGGGTGCGCTCGCCGCTTTCGTACTTGCCCTGGGCATTGGGCTCCACCCCGCCGACATCGCCAAACACACGCTGGGTCATCCCCAGGCGCTCACGCTCCTCTCTCAGGCGCGGGCCGAATCCATTCATTTGCTTGCCTCCTCTGCATAAGCCAGCCCGGGTACAATCCCGCACCCGAGTGAATACACGTGCATTCGCCCGGCACTATGCCTATTGGATCCAATCATGGCAAGCCACCGCTGCGCGATACCGCCCGGTTGTCCCGAGTTACCCGTTCACACCCCGTTGTTGACGGCGCCAGCAGGCAACACAGCGCGCTGCATGCGCACGAAACATTCATCCACGCCCACTTCGACGAAGCCGTGGCGTAGATACAGGCGCCGTGCCGGGTTGCTGCTGAACACCATCAGGCGCAGCAAGGGCAAGCGTCGCTGCACGGTCCAGCCAGCCAGCGCCTCGAGCACCCGACCGCCCACGCCACGCCCGCGATGCTCGGGCAACAGGTGCAACTCGCGAATGAACAAGGCTTGACGATCCTGGCTGAGGCTGCAGAACCCAAGCACCTCGCCCTCCTCCACCACCAGCCATTGCTCGCGCCAGCCCCAGGCCTCATCGAAGGCCTCTTCGATCCACAGCAGGTCGAATTCGCGGTAGTACGCCAACATGGCGCGACGGGTCAGGTCGCGGGCGAAATCCCGGTGGGCGTCGGTAGCGGGAATCAGTTCGAGGCTCATGCTATTGCGTTTCCCCGTAGCAACCAGCTTGCCGGCACACCTCAGCGGGCATAACACACTGGTGAACTTCCCGGCCCGCGCCGTTCCAGCTCATCCTCCAGCCATTGGGCGAGTACCTGGGCATTGTTGTGCTCGGTGTCCTTGCCGGCATACAGCAAGGTCAGGTCACCCTTGCTGGCCAGATCCAGCAACGGGTACCAATGCTCAGGATGGGCAGCCAACTCCTGCTGGTAACGCTGGGTGAACCCAGCGAAGTCCAGCTCGCCGGCATGGAACGCCCTGCGCAAAGCCTCGGAAGGCGCTACTTCGCGCAGCCACTGGCCGTGCAGCGCCTCCTTGCGCGTGTTGCGCGGCCACAGGCGGTCGACCAGCACCCGCTGGCCATCGCCGGGGGCAGCCGGTTCATAGACACGCTTGCAATGGATCATGGGGGCGCCTGGCACTCGGGAACGAGCTTCCAGACTAGAGCTTCCATTGACCGAGGTCACTCCCCGGTAACGAATTGTTTCTAGGATTGGAAGCCTGTTCCTTCCGACGATGCGCCCCGGAGCCTGCATGACAACCCCCTCGATGGTCAGCCAGGGCGCGCTGCCCAAGCTCGACGCCCGTCCTGGCAAAACCACCCTGGCGCTGTTCTTCGGCCTGTTGCTGGCCGGCCTTGCCTACACCTTCTGGAGCCTCAAGCAGGATGTCAGCGCCAGCGGCACCGTGGTCACCACGTTCACCCCCTTCCTGCTGCTGGGCCTGGCCCTGCTGATCGCCCTGGGCTTCGAATTCGTCAACGGTTTTCACGACACCGCCAACGCCGTGGCCACGGTGATCTACACCCACTCGCTACCGGCGCCAGTGGCGGTGGTATGGTCGGGCTTGTGCAATTTTCTCGGCGTGCTGCTTTCCAGCGGCGCGGTGGCCTTCGGCATCGTCGCCCTGCTGCCGGTGGAGCTGATCCTGCAAGTGGGTTCGGGCACCGGTTTCGCCATGGTGTTCGCGCTGTTGCTGGCGGCGATCATCTGGAACCTAGGCACCTGGTGGCTTGGCCTGCCGGCCTCGTCGTCGCACACCCTGATCGGCTCGATCATCGGCGTGGGCGTGGCCAACGCGTTGATGCATGGGCGCGACGGCACCAGCGGGGTGGACTGGGGCCAGGCGAGCAAGGTTGGCTATGCCTTGCTGTTCTCGCCGCTGATCGGATTTGCCTGCGCGGCCCTGTTGCTGTTGGCTTTGCGCGTGTTGGTCAAGCGCCGCGAGCTGTACCAGGCCCCCGAAGGCCAGACTCCACCACCGTGGTGGATCCGCAGCGTGCTGATCCTGACCTGTACCGGTGTGTCGTTCGCCCACGGCTCCAACGACGGGCAGAAAGGCATGGGCCTGATCATGCTGATCCTGGTCGGCACCCTGCCGATGGCCTATGCGCTGAACAAGACCATGCCCACCGAACAATCCCTGCAGTTTTCGGCGGTCGCCGAAGTCACCCGCCAGGCCCTGGTGCGCAGCGCACCGCAAGCGCCACCCAACGACCCGCGGCAAACCCTGACCGCCTTCATCACCGAACCTGAGGCCAGCCCTGAACTGGTGCCCGCCTTGGCAGCGTTGACTGGCATGATCGGTGAAGAGGTCAAGGGCTACGGTTCGCTCAACCGTGTGCCGGCAGAGGCCATGGCCAACGTGCGCAATGACATGTACCTGACCAGCGAAGCCATCCGCCTGATCGACAAGAACCAGCTGGTGGCCTTCGACACCGACACCACCCGCCATGTGCAGCTGTTCAAGCGCCAGCTGGACGATGCCACCCGCTACATCCCGTTGTGGGTCAAGGTGGCGGTGGCCATTGCCCTCGGGCTGGGCACCATGGTCGGCTGGCGGCGTATCGTAGTGACGGTGGGCGAGAAAATCGGCAAGACACACCTGAGCTATGCGCAAGGGGCTTCGGCGGAAGTGGTGGCGATGTGCACGATTGGGGCGGCGGATATGTTCGGGCTGCCAGTGTCGACCACCCACGTGCTGAGCTCAGGTGTTGCCGGGACCATGGTGGCCAACGGGTCGGGGATCCAGAAGCGCACGCTGATCAATTTGCTGATGGCCTGGGTGCTTACATTGCCGGCGGCGATGCTGTTGGCAGGAAGCCTCTACTGGATCCTCAATCAATTGCTCTGAGGGCGCGCCTTGTAGGGGCCAGTCACACTTATCGGTGTTTCGAAACCACCGCGTCTCGCCTCCCCTTTCTCCAACTGCAGAGAGCCACGATCAAAGACCTATCCTTCACATTGGGTATTAAGACCCTGAGGATCAGTACAACCCGATTGGTTATCAGATCCCCATGATACGGTGGCTGATCGAACTCTCTACGTTTCAGAGTTCGACCAACCCCCTTATACAGCTCATTCGGGAATCAGCAACCCACGCTGTACGGCAGGCCGTTTCAAGAACGCCGCCAGTACCCGCCCGACTTCTTCAAACTCTTCGAACCCCACCAATTCGCGGGCGTTATACCTTTCGACCAAGTTGCGCACCCACGGAAAGATAGCGATATCGGCGATGCTGTACGCGTCGACCATCCACTCGCGGCCCTTCAGGTGCCGGTCCAGTACGCCCAGCAAACGCTTTGACTCATTGACGTAACGGTCACGCGGACGTTTGTCTTCGTAATGCTTGCCCGCAAAGAAATGGAAGAACCCCACCTGGCCGAACATCGGCCCGACACCGCCCATCTGGAACATCAGCCATTGAATTGTCTGGTAGCGCTGCGCCGGGTCCTGGCTCAGCAGCTGACCGCTCTTTTCCGCCAGGTACTGCAAGATCGCCCCCGACTCGAACAGCGGCAACGGTTTACCGCCCGGCCCATCCGGGTCGAGGATCGCCGGGATCTTGTTGTTGGCACTGAGCGAAATGAATTCGGGACTCAGCTGATCGTCGCTGTCGAAACTGACCTTGTGCACTTCGTAAGGCAGGCCGATTTCCTCGAGCATGATCGACACCTTTACCCCGTTGGGCGTGGGCAGCGAGTACAGTTGCAGCCGCTCAGGGTGCTGGGCCGGCCATTTGCGGGTAATCGGGAAAGCGGACAGATCGGTCATGGGAACGCCTTTGCCAATAGGGTTTGATGATTCAGCGGCAGGCGCACCATCACCCAGTCGCGGTGCCTCTCGTCACCGCAGATGAAAGTGGCTTCGCCCACCTTGCTGAAGCCGTTGCGCTGATAGAAACGGATGGCCCGTGCGTTGCCCTCGTTCACCGTCAACCGAACCGCGCCTTGCGTCTGTGCCAGGGTCGCCGCCAACAACTGCTGCGCCGCACCTTGCCCGTGTGCACAGGGCAATACGTAGCACCGCAAGATTTCCACCAGTCGGTCGGCGACGGCGATACCCAACGGTTCTGGCGCCAGGTCGAGCATGCTGTAGCCCAGCACCTGGTCACCCTGCCCCACCACCAGCAGGCGCTTGTGTGGGTGGTGCAGGTGCACGGCAAAATGCTCGGGTTGCAGGTGATGGTCGATGTAGTGCTGCAGTGCGGCAGGCGCGCTGTCGGGGGGGCTGGCCAAGGCGAAGGTGGCCTGGCCGATCTGACTCAGGACGAGGCAGTCGTCGCGGCAAGCCGGGCGGATCTGGTAGGGCATGGCAACATCCTGTTGGTCATCCGGATCAAGTCCGACAATGCCAGCCACGCTCGGGCACTGCAAATGAAAAGGCAGCGCGGCCTTCGCCGCACTGCCCGCTCACTTCAATAGCGCGGTGCCACCGGCTTGGCACCATGAGAAATGATCACTTCAACCCGGCGATTGAGTTGGCGCGACTGGGCGTTGGCGTTACTCGCCACCGGATACTCCTTGCCATAGCCGGCGCTGACAACTCGCTCGGCAGCGATGCCCTGACGCCGCAGGGCGTTGGCCACGGTGCCTGCGCGACGCTCGGAGAGCTGCTGATTGAAGCTGTCCGAACCGATGGCGTCGGTGAACCCTTCGACCAGCACCTTGCGCTCCGGGTTGTCACGCAGGTAATCGGCCAATTGCTGGACATCGCGCTGGCTGCCCGGGCGCAGCTCGGCACGCCCGGTGTCGAACAGCACGTCGCCGAACGTCACCACGGTACCGCGCTCGGTCTGCTTGCTCTTGAGCGCTTGCAGCGCCTTGAGCTGGGCTGTGCGCACATCCAGACGCGCCTGGGTGCGCTGGGCCTCGATACCTTGCAGGCTGATCTCCGCCTGGCGCAGCAGGATGCTCTGTTCAGCGCTTTCGATCTTGCGCCCGGCGAGGTAGGCCAGTTGTTCGACGCTTGGGCCTTCACGATCCTGCAACGAGGCGTGCTCGGCCTTCTCCAGCGCACGCTGGGCGTCCTGGGTTTCCAAGGCCGCGATACGGCTAGCATCAGGTTTGCCTTGCAAGGCCCTGAAGGCCTCGCGGGCTTCAAGCAGTTTGGGGTTTTCGGGTGTGGCCGCGCAGCCTGCGAGCAGCAAGGCGAATACCGAAACGGTCGGTAGCAGGTTCATTTTCGACATGGTTCGGTTCCTCAATGGGCGCGCGCAGCGGCATCGGTTTCTGGGGCGTCGAGCAGTTCCTGGCGCAGCACCTCGATCCCTTGGCGCGCAACTTCCAGTTGCTGCCGGGCCTTGGCGGCCATGGCCTTGCGCTCGGCCAGGCGGGCATCGGCCTCGGCCTGCTCGGCGAACAGACGGACCTGCTCCAGGTCCTGCTGACCCAGTGCACGCTCCATGGCAACGAGCTTGTCCTGGGCCGCGCGCATTTCGACCGGGGCGTATTGGGTGGCATCTGCAGACACGGCGCGGCTGATGGCGCTGCGGGTCAGTTCGATCTGTTCGCTGGGCACGGTGACGCTGGCGCAGCCAGTCAGCACCAACGCCAGGCCGGCAATCGGTAGGATGTTGCGAGTACGCATGGAAAGACTCCGTGGACCGCGCATGCCTGCTGGCGGGCTCGCCTTGTCAGCGTGGCCGCGTGGGTGGGCATGCAAACGTGGTATGGGGTCTGGGATGCCCGCTCGCGAACCGACGGCATAGATCTGTCGGTTACGACGAAACTTGTGGGAAATCAGGAGCACCCGAGACAGCCAGTGATGAAAACCACGCAAGACTATTCCTGGCTCTTGGGCCTTCCCATCAGATGAGTTCCACGGAGGTTGTAAGGTTTTTCAACAAGCCGCGCCCGCCTGCGCAGGTATCAGCCTTGCCCGTGCGCCTTCAGCTTGAGCTTTTCGGTATCGACCCGCACGAACACCGAATCGGCAATGACGGTGAGCACGTCACCGGCCCAGACCTCGCAGATTACCCGGCTCTTGCGCCCCACCTCGCCCTCGACCCGCGCCTTGAGCAGCAGTTCTACGCCCATTGGCGTGGGCTTGAGATAAGTCAGGCCGAGCTGGCCCGTGACACAGTCGATACGCGGCAGGCTACCCGGCTCACGCCCCTCGGCGCGGTAGTGGTAGGCCATGGCGGCCCAGTTGCTATGACAGTCGACCAGCATCGCCAATAGACCGCCATAAACCAGGCCCGGCCACCCTGTGAAGGCCTCGTCAGGGGTGTGATGGCACAGTAGGTGGATGCCATCGGCGTGCCAATGGCTCTGCACATGCAGGCCGCTGGGGTGAGCGCTGCCGCAGCCGTAGCAGATACCTTCGGGGGCAGCGAGTTGTTGCAGGGAAAGGGCTTGCTCGGTCATACGCGTCCTGTGCCGTTGAGGTGGGAAGGAGACTGCCAACCGATGGTAGCGCTCAGCCTGCGCCAATGGCAGCACCAATGCGCCCCACATCAGGAACTATTGGAATGACAGCAATCGGACAATTCGTTTGCGCTCGCTCGGCGAGACACGCTTGGATAGAAGAAAAAGCGAACAAACAGGCCTCGCACATGACCCCGGAAAGTATCAGCCAGTCCATCGCCATCGTTCACCCGATCACGCTCTCCCATGGCCGTAATGCCGAAGTCTGGGACACCGTCGGCAAGCGTTACATCGACTTCGTCGGTGGCATCGGCGTGCTCAACCTGGGCCATTGCAACCCGGCGGTGGTCGAGGCGATCCAACTGCAGGCCACGCGCCTGACCCACTATGCGTTCAACGCCGCGCCCCACGACCCCTACATGGAGCTGATGGAGCGCCTGCGGCAGTTCGTGCCGGTCAGCTACCCGTTGGCGGGCATGCTCACCAACAGCGGCGCAGAAGCGGCGGAAAATGCCCTGAAGATGGCCCGCGGCGCCACCGGCAAGCGCGCCATCATCGCCTTCGACGGCGGCTTCCATGGCCGCACCCTGGCCACCCTCAACCTCAACGGCAAGGTCGCCCCCTACAAGCAACGCGTGGGCGAGCTGCCCGGCCCGGTCTATCACCTGCCCTACCCCAGCGTCGATACCGGGGTGACCTGCGAGCAGGCACTCAAGGCCATGGAGCGGCTGTTCAGCGTCGAGCTGGCGGTGGAGGACGTGGCGGCGTTCATCGTCGAGCCGGTACAGGGCGAAGGCGGCTTTCTCGCCCTCGACCCGGCATTCGCCCAGGCGCTGCGGCGCTTCTGCGACGAACACGCAATCCTGATCATCATCGACGAGATCCAGTCGGGCTTCGGTCGTACCGGGCAGCGCTTTGCATTCCCTCGCCTGGGCATCGAACCGGACCTGCTGCTGTTGGCCAAGAGCATCGCCGGCGGCATGCCGCTGGGCGCGGTGGTCGGTCGCCGGGCCATCATCGATGCGCTGCCCAAGGGTGGGCTGGGCGGCACCTACTCAGGCAACCCGATCGCCTGCGCAGCGGCCCTGGCGAGCCTGGCGCAGATGACCGATGCCAACCTCGCCACCTGGGGCGAGCGCCAGGAACAGGCCATCGTCGCGCGCCATGCACGCTGGAAGGCCTCAGGGGTATGCACCTCGCTGGGGCGCCTGACCGGGACCGGCGCCATGCGCGGCATCGAACTGGTCAACACCGACGGCAGCCCGGCGCCAGCGGTGCTGGCCAAGGTGCTGGAGGCGGCGCGAAACAAGGGCTTGCTGTTGATGCCCAGCGGCAAGGCAAGGCACATCATCCGCCTGCTGGCACCGCTGACCATCGAGCCAGCAGTGCTCGAGGAAGGGCTGGATATCCTCGAGCAGTGCCTGGCGGAGCTGGATTGAGGGTTACAGGCCCAGCTCTTCGGGGGTGGGCATGTCGCATTCGAAGGCGATCCAACCGCCTTCGAGTTCGGCGTGGCCGTTGACGATCAGGCCGTAGTAGGTCAGGCCGTTCTCCAGGGTGACGCAGATGTGCGTGGCGCCTTTTTCCGGTGCCGCGAGCGTACCGACGAAATGCACTTTCTTCAGCACCTCGGTCACCGCCTCCAGGCCTACGCGCATGTTGGTGTTCTCAGAGGCCTCGGTGTCGCCCCCACGGTCTTCGGCGCTGATGGTCACGGTGGCGGTGTAGGGGTACTTGGTGCTCAAGCGGGGTTACCTCGGTAGGAGTGATTGGCGGAACGGCGTATAGAGTACGGCAGCCGGTCATTGTTGTCTGTAGCCGCCCAATCGCGGGGCCAGCCCGCTCCCACGGGTGGTCACGGGTTCCTGGGAGCGGGCTGGCCCCGCGATGAAGCCGATGATCTACATGGTCTCCCCTGCCCTGATCTGTTAGGGTGCCCGCCGATGCACGCCACACCACGCGAGGATACCGAGTGAGCGCCGAACAACCCCTGATCGCCGACCTGTTCGAGGTCGATAAACGTCTGAGCCTCAAGCCCGTCGTGGACTTCAACAGCTACCTGCGCAATGCCTTCGGCGAGGGCGCCTGCCGTTGCCACCGCTGCGTCGAGGGTAACGGCGACGAAAGCACCTACAGCCACCGCCACACCTTCGAACTGGAAGGCCGCACGCTGAATCGCCGCTTCGCCAACACCGCCGGCAGTGACGTACTGCTGATGCTGAAGAAAGCCTGGCTGTCCTACACCAAGAACGACCTGGTCACGGTCGGCGCACTGGACATGACCACCCTCAAGTCCTTCACCGAGGCCAGCCTGCATTCGCGCCTGCTGGCCCTGCTGCCGGCCAGCGGCCTGGCCCGGGAAGTCGACGGCCAGTGGCAGTTGCAAGTGCTCGCCGACTGACGGCCGCCACGGCAGGATTCTCCCGCTCTGCTAAGTTGGGAGTACCCTCACCCGCAGGTGACCCGCCATGGCCCGCACGACCCCCATCGAGCTGTACCGCAATATCGGCATCGTCGCCCACGTCGATGCCGGCAAGACCACCACCACCGAGCGGATCCTGTTCTACACCGGGGTCAACCACAAGATGGGCGAAGTGCACGACGGTGCCGCGACCATGGACTGGATGGCCCAGGAGCAGGAGCGCGGCATCACCATCACCTCGGCGGCGACCACCGCGTTCTGGCAGGGCTCGACCAAGCAGTTCGAGCACAAGTACCGTTTCAACATCATCGACACCCCCGGCCACGTCGACTTCACCATCGAGGTGGAGCGCTCGTTGCGCGTGCTCGATGGCGCGGTGGTGGTATTCAGCGGCGCCGATGGCGTGGAGCCGCAGTCCGAGACCGTCTGGCGCCAGGCCAACAAATACCATGTGCCGCGCCTGGCCTATATCAACAAGATGGACCGCCAGGGCGCGGATTTTCTGCGAGTGGTCAAGCAGATCGACCAGCGCCTGGGCCACCATCCCGTGCCCATCCAGCTGGCCATCGGCAGCGAAGAGAACTTCATCGGCCAGATCGACCTGGTGAAGATGAAGGCCATCTACTGGAATGACGCCGACCACGGCACCAGCTACCGCGAAGAAGCGATTCCGGCCGAGCTCCAAGCACTGGCGGACGAATGGCGTGCGCACATGATCGAAGCCGCCGCCGAGGCCAACGACGAGTTGACCATGAAGTTCCTCGAAGGTGAGGAGCTGACCGTCGATGAAATCAAAGCTGCCCTGCGCCAGCGCACCATCGCCAACGAGATCGTCCCGACCATTCTCGGCTCGTCGTTCAAGAACAAGGGCGTGCCGCTGATGCTCGACGCGGTAATCGATTACCTGCCCGCCCCGTCGGAAATCCCGGCAATCAAAGGCACCGACCCGGACGACGAAGAGAAGCACCTGGAACGCCACGCCGACGACAAGGAGCCGTTCTCGGCCCTGGCCTTCAAGATCGCCACCGACCCCTTCGTCGGCACCCTGACCTTCGCCCGGGTGTATTCGGGCGTACTCAGCTCCGGCAATGCCGTGCTCAACTCGGTAAAGGGCAAGAAGGAGCGCATCGGCCGCATGGTGCAGATGCACGCCAACCAGCGCGCCGAGATCAAGGACGTGTGCGCCGGCGACATCGCCGCGCTGATCGGCATGAAGGATGTGACCACCGGCGACACCCTGTGCGACATGGACAAGCCGATCATCCTCGAGCGCATGGACTTCCCCGACCCGGTGATCTCGGTGGCGGTGGAGCCCAAGACCAAGGGCGACCAGGAGAAGATGGGTATCGCCCTGGGCAAGCTGGCCCAGGAAGATCCGTCGTTCCGGGTCAAGACCGACGAGGAGACCGGGCAGACCATCATCTCCGGCATGGGCGAGCTGCACCTGGACATCATCGTTGACCGCATGCGTCGCGAGTTCAACGTCGAGGCCAATATCGGCAAGCCGCAGGTGGCCTACCGCGAGAAGATCCGCAACACCTGCGAGATCGAAGGCCGCTTCGTGCGCCAGTCCGGCGGGCGCGGCCAGTACGGCCACTGCTGGATCCGCTTTGCGCCTGGCGACGAGGGCAAGGAGGGGCTGGAGTTCGTCAACGAGATCGTCGGTGGCGTGGTACCGCGCGAGTACATCCCGGCGATCCAGAAAGGCATCGAGGAGCAGATGAAGAACGGCGTGCTGGCCGGCTATCCGCTGATCAACTTGAAGGCAGCTGTTTTCGACGGTTCATACCACGACGTCGACTCCAACGAGATGGCCTACAAGATCGCCGCGTCGATGGCCACCAAGCAGTTGTCGCAGAAAGGTGGCGCAGTGCTGCTGGAGCCGGTGATGAAGGTCGAGGTGGTGACGCCTGAGGAGTACCAGGGCGACATCCTCGGCGACCTGAGCCGCCGCCGCGGGATGATCCAGGATGGCGACGAGACCCCGGCCGGCAAGGTGATCCGCGCCGAAGTGCCACTGGGTGAGATGTTCGGCTACGCCACCTCGATGCGCTCGATGACCCAGGGCCGGGCCAGCTTCTCGATGGAGTTCACCCGCTATGCCGAGGCGCCGGCGAGCATTGCCGATGGCATTGTGAAGAAGAACCGCGGGGAGTAAGCCGTTCTCCTATAACGGCCCTATCGCCGGCAAGCCGGCTCCCACATCTTGCGCGGTCTCTGTAGGAGCGGCCTTGCCGGGGCGCCGGACCGGTCGGAAAGGGCCGCAGAGCGGCCCCGGCGATCTTGAGGTGTAGTCGAGATCCTGGGGGCGCTGCGCGCCCCTTTCCGACCGGTCCGGCGCCCCGGCAAGGCCGCTCCTACAGGGGGCGCATGCAGACACCAGATGGGCTTGCCGGCGATAGGGCCGATGCTGGCGACCATTGCCTTCAGTGCTGCTCACCTGCCCGCTTCAACAGCTTTTTGCAGCGTTCCGACAAGTGCACCACCCGCAACTGCTTCCCCGCCTTGGCATAACGCTCGCGCAAAGTCTTGAGCGCCGCGATCGCTGAGTAATCGACGAAGCTCAGATGCTGACAATCCAAGGTCACCTTGGCCGGGTCACCGGCCGGGTCGAACTGGTTCAGGAACGGCGTGGTCGAGGCGAAGAACAGCGTGCCATGCACCTGGTAATGCTTGTCGCCTGCCGCATCGACATGGCTGTCGGCGTACAGCTCGCGGGCATGCTGCCAGGCGAAATTGATCGCGGCGATGACGATGCCGAACAGCACCGCCGTGGCCAGGTCGGTGAACACCGTCACCACCGTCACCGCGATGATCGCCAGCACATCGCTCACCGGCACCTTGTGCAGCACCCGCAGCGACGCCCAGGCGAAGGTCTGCTGGGCCACCACGAACATCACCCCCACCAACGCCGCCAGCGGGATGCGCTCGATCAGCGGCGACAGGAACAGCACGAACAACAGGATCATGCCACCCGCCACCACGCCCGACAGCCGACCACGACCATTGGAGCTGAGGTTGATCACGGTCTGGCCGATCATCGCGCAGCCGCCCATGCCGCCGCACAACCCCGACACCATGTTGGCCGCACCCAGGGCCACGCACTCGCGGTCTGGGTAGCCCCGGCTCTCGGTGATCTCGTCGGTGAGGTTGAGCGTCAGCAGGGTTTCCAGCAGGCCGACCATGGCCATCAGCAGCGCATAGGGCGCGATGATCTTCAGCGTCTCGAGGTTCCACGGCACGTCCGGCAGAGCCAGTTGCGGCAGGCCACCGGCGATGTGCGCCATGTCGCCAAGGGTGCGGGTGGGCAGGCCGAGCAGGTACACCAGCAAGCCGACGCCAAGGATCGCCACCAGCGCCGGCGGCACAGCGCGGGTCAGCTTTGGCAGCACATAGACCACCAGCATGGTCAACGCCACCAGGCCGATCATCAGGTAAAGCGGCGCGCCGCTGAGCCAGCGCTCGCCGTCCTTGAAGTGTTCCAGCTGGGCCAGGGCGATGACGATGGCCAGGCCGTTGACGAAGCCGAGCATCACCGGGTAGGGCACCAGGCGCACCAGTTTGCCCAGGCGCAATACGCCGAACAGGATCATCACCACCCCGCCCAGCAACACCGTGGCCAGCAGGTACTGGACACCGTGCTGCACCACCAGAGCAACGATCACCACCGCCATCGAGCCGGCCGCGCCGGAGATCATCCCCGGGCGACCGCCGAACAGCGCGGTCAGGGTGCAAATGATGAACGCACCGTACAGGCCCATCAGCGGGTTCAAGTGCGCCACCAGGGCGAAGGCGATGCACTCGGGCACCAGGGCGAACGAGGTGGTGAGGCCGGCCAGCAGGTCGGCACGTAGGCGAGCGGGTTTCATGAGGGTCCTATGACAGGATGCGCAGGCAACCCAGGCCCTGTGGGAGCGGGCTTGCCCGCGAAGGCGTACGACCCGGCAACAGTGTCATCCTTGCCGACGCCTTCGCGGGCAAGCCCGCTCCCACAGGATCTGCGTAATCTTCGCAGGCGTGGCTGAAATCGAGGGTCGCGATGTTACGGAATTTGCCTTGCAGCGGCCACCGCGCATTCATTCACAGCCTTGTGATCCACACCCGGCAAGATGCCGACAAATTTGCCATCATGTTGATTCCACCCGCGGAGATCATGGACATGCCGCTACGCCCCCTCCTCGCCTCGCTGCTGCTGGCCGCCAGCCTCACCGCCCAGGCCGCCACCGAGGTCATCCCATTGCAACACCGCAGCAGCACCGAGCTGCTGCCCGCCGCACAGTCGTTCATCGGCAAGGATGGCACTGTCAGCACCTTCGAAGACAAGCTGATCGTCAACGCGCCGCAACCACGTATCGACGACCTGCGCGCGTTGCTGCAACAACTGGATACCGCCCCCAAGCGCCTGCTGATCAGCGTCGACAATACCGACAGCAACTTCCAGGATAACCGCGGCAACGCGCGCATCATCCGCTACGGCACCGCCAACCGCGAAGGTGGCCTGCAGCAGGTACAAGCCAGTGACGGGCAGCCAGCGCTGATCCAGGTGGGCCAGAGCATCCCCATTACCAGCACCTCCACCGACGGCTACGGGCGCATCCAGAGCGACACCGAATACCGCAATGTCACCCAGGGTTTCTATGTCACCCCACGCTTGAGCGGCGATACGGTTCGCCTGCAAATCAGCACCAATAATGATCGAATGAGCCAGGAACGTGCCGATGTAGTGAAAGTACAAAGCACCGACACGACCGTCACCGGCAAGCTCGGTGAGTGGATCACCCTGGCCGGGTTCAACCAGCAGAGTCAGTTCGAGCGCAGCGGGTCAAGTATTACTTATGGCACCCAACGCGGTGAAAACATGACTCTACGTGTCAAAGTCGACCTTCTTGACTGATCCCAGGCAATTCAAGGCCTCGACCCAAGGCCTTGAAACTGACCGTCGAGTCGCATTAGACCAAAGATGTAGTAACAAGAAAAAAGCACTACAAAACCGTTGACAGGCTCTTTTTGGCAAAGGCATGATGGCCTCGCTCCCGCTAATCAGAGGCCCTGGCAAGGGTCTTCGGAGCGCCCTCCTCACCACCCGCGGAGGCGCTTCGTGTCCATACGGCCCAAAAGGCGGTTCGATGGGATTGCGACTGCAACGAAGAAGTTGTCCCGAGGGACGGAAGCGCATCACCGCAGTCACCAGTCATCGCGTCGCACCGCAGCACGGCATCCACGAGCCAACCTGCAGCGCACGCCTTCGCCCGGCCTGCACCCCTTTCCCCTTCGAGCCTTTCGCGTTCGCCGTCACACTCCCCCCGGACAGGACAGCCACCAGGCTTCTGAGCCGCGTTTGTCGAGCATCAGCACAATTACACTCAAGATCGATGCGACGAGGTTTATTTCCATGGCACTGACACGCGAACAGCAAATTGCAGCCCTCGAGAAAGACTGGGCCGAGAACCCGCGCTGGAAAGGCGTGACCCGTACCTACACCGCCGCCGATGTCGTTCGCCTGCGTGGCTCGCTGCAGCCGGAGCACACCCTGGCTCGCCAGGGCGCAGAGAAACTGTGGAAGCTGGTCACCCAAGGTGCCCACCCGTCCTTCCGCCCAGAAAAAGATTTCGTCAACTGCATGGGCGCCCTGACCGGCGGCCAGGCAGTGCAGCAGGTTAAAGCTGGCATCCAGGCCATCTACCTGTCCGGCTGGCAGGTTGCCGCCGACAACAACTCGGCCGAGTCGATGTACCCCGACCAGTCGCTGTACCCGGTCGACTCGGTTCCGACCGTGGTCAAGCGCATCAACAACTCGTTCCGTCGCGCCGACCAGATCCAGTGGAAAGCCGGCAAGAACCCAGGCGACGACGGCTACATCGACTACTTCGCGCCAATCGTGGCTGACGCCGAAGCCGGTTTCGGCGGCGTACTGAACGCCTACGAGCTGATGAAGAACATGATCGAAGCGGGCGCCGCTGGCGTGCACTTCGAAGACCAGCTGGCTTCGGTGAAGAAATGCGGCCACATGGGCGGCAAGGTACTGGTACCGACCCAGGAAGCCGTACAGAAGCTGGTAGCCGCCCGCCTGGCCGCTGACGTTGCCGGTGTACCGACCATCATCCTGGCCCGTACCGACGCCAACGCCGCCGACCTGCTGACCAGCGACTGCGACCCGTACGACCAGCCGTTCGTGATCGGCGACCGTACCCGTGAAGGCTTCTACAAAGTCCGCGCCGGCCTCGACCAGGCCATCTCCCGCGGCCTGGCCTACGCGCCGTACGCCGACCTGATCTGGTGCGAAACCGCCAAGCCAGACCTGGACGAGGCCCGTCGCTTCGCCGAAGCGATCAAGAAGGAATACCCGGACCAGTTGCTGTCGTACAACTGCTCGCCTTCCTTCAACTGGAAGAAGAACCTGGACGACGCCACCATCGCCAAGTTCCAGCGCGAACTGTCGGCCATGGGCTACAAGCACCAGTTCATCACCCTGGCTGGCATCCACAACATGTGGCACGGCATGTTCAACCTGGCGCACGACTACGCCCGCAACGACATGACCGCCTACGTGAAGCTGCAAGAGCAGGAATTCGCTGACGCCAGCAAAGGCTACACCTTCGTGGCGCACCAGCAGGAAGTGGGCACCGGCTACTTCGACGACATGACCACCGTGATCCAGGGTGGCGCTTCGTCGGTAACCGCGCTGACCGGCTCGACCGAGGAAGAGCAGTTCCACTGATTGGTGTGAGCTGTTGAGCAAGGCCCGGGATCCGCAAGGATCCCGGGCCTTGCTCATTTTCAGGCCAGGCGCGATCTCCTGTAGGAGCGGCCTTGTGTCGCGAAAGGGCCGCAAAGCGGCCCCGGCGATTTTTGCATCAACGCGAAAACCCTGGGGCCGCTGCGCGCCCCTTTCGCGACACAAGGCCGCTCCTACAGGGATCGCGCCGCCAGCAAAATCCAGGATCAGGTCTAAGCTTGTGGCTACCCAGCAGCAAGGACCGCCCATGCCCCGTCCAAGCCACCTGATCCTGATCGCCTTCGCAACCGCTGCCCTCTATCTATATGCAGTGGCCAGCGACAACGCCGCGCTCGGCCTGCTGAGCAAACCCATCCCGGTACTCGCCCTGATCGCCTGGCTGAGCACCAAGCCCGTCTCCCGCTACCGCCACTGGATCATGCTCGGCCTGGCCTTCTCGGTACTCGGCGACATCCTCCTGGCCATCCCCCAGGACCTGTTCGTGTTCGGCCTGGCCGCATTCCTGTGTGCCCACCTGGCCTACCTGCGTGGCTACTGCACCCTGACACTACGCCCGGCCTACCCTGCCCTGGCCGCTGCACTGCTGATCGGTGGCGGGCTGTTCAGCCTGCTGGCCAGCCATGGCCTGGGCGAGCTGCTGATCCCCGTGGCGCTGTACGCATTGGCGATCGGCGCCATGCTCTGGCGTGCGCTGGCCTGCGGCGGCGTTGCGGCACTGGGCGCCTGCGCCTTCGTATTCTCCGACAGCCTGATCGGCATCGACCGCTTCGTCAGCCCGTTCGCCGCCGCGCAGTACCTGATCATCCTGTTCTATTGGCTCGGCCAGTGGCTGATCGCCGCCTCGGTCGACCGCGCCACACGCAACGAAGTGTTGACCCAGAGCGGTGCGCGCGCCCCGCAAAGCTGCTAGAACGAGAGTTTTTCGCATTTGCAAGTGGCAAGACCGGCAGATGAACTTTGCAAGCCTCAGAACTGCTAAAACATTACAGCTCAACTTAAATGATATTAATTATCATTACACAATTAGACCGTCGTTACGCCAGGCAAGAAACATAATTAACAAAACCACGCGCAATGCCCGAAACTCAAGGCTTTCAGCCAGTTACGAACGGTTTTTGTTCTTAAAACTACGAATAAATTTGCAACGGAAATTTTACTTGCACAGGGTTTACCCATAAAATCAGCGCGATTGATTCAGCTGCGACATTTGGTCACTGCGTCTGCGACACCACGTCGCCGCTCTACTTATTTCAGACTGCAGAGCTGGGTCTCTGTATAAGGATTTCTAGCATGTCCGATTCGGCAGGACTCATCGCCCACAACTGGGGCTTTGCCATCTTCCTTCTGGGTGTCGTCGGCCTGTGTGCCTTCATGCTCGGCCTGTCCAGCCTGCTCGGTAGCAAGGCTTGGGGCCGCGCCAAGAACGAACCCTTCGAATCCGGCATGCTGCCCGTCGGCAGCGCCCGCCTGCGCCTGTCCGCCAAATTCTATCTGGTCGCGATGCTGTTCGTGATCTTCGATATCGAAGCCCTCTTCCTGTATGCATGGTCTGTGTCCGTCCGCGAAAGTGGCTGGACCGGATTCGTCGAAGCTCTCATTTTCATAGCAATTCTGTTGGCAGGTCTTGTCTACCTATGGCGCGTCGGGGCGCTCGATTGGGCTCCCGAAGGTCGCCGCAAGCGGCAAGCGAAGCTGAAACAATGAGGCTTTGGCATGCAATACAATCTCACCAGAATCGATCCGGACGCACCCAACGAGCAGTATCCGGTCGGTGAGCGGGAAACCGTCACCGATCAGCTGCTAGAGGACCAGGTCCACAAGAACATCTACATGGGGAAACTCGAAGATGTGCTGCGTGGCGCGGTCAACTGGGGTCGCAAGAACTCCCTCTGGCCGTACAACTTCGGCCTGTCCTGCTGCTACGTGGAAATGACCACGGCCTTCACGGCGCCCCACGACATCGCCCGCTTCGGCGCCGAAGTCATCCGGGCATCGCCGCGTCAGGCCGACTTCATGGTCATCGCCGGTACCTGCTTCGTGAAGATGGCGCCGATCATCCAGCGCCTGTACGAGCAGATGCTCGAACCCAAGTGGGTCATCTCCATGGGTTCGTGCGCCAACTCCGGCGGCATGTACGACATCTACTCGGTCGTTCAAGGGGTCGACAAGTTCCTCCCCGTGGACGTGTACGTGCCTGGCTGCCCGCCGCGCCCCGAGGCGTTCCTGCAAGGCTTGATGCTGCTGCAGGAGTCGATCGGCCAAGAACGACGCCCGCTTTCCTGGGTGGTTGGTGATCAAGGCATCTACCGTGCCGAGATGCCCGCCCAGAAAGACCTGCGTCGCGAACAGCGCATTGCGGTAACCAACCTGCGCAGCCCCGACGAAGTCTGATCCAGCGACCTGCCGCCCGCTCCTACAGGAGCCGGCGGCCTGGCTTCATTCTTAACGCTGACCCAAAGCGACCGAGACCATGACAGCGGACAACGCTATTTATATTCCGCCTTACAAGGCTGACGACCAGGATGTGGTCGTCGAACTGCACAACCGATTCGGCGCCGACGCTTTCGTCGCCCAGGAAACCCGCACCGGCATGCCGGTACTGTGGGTAAAGCGTGCCCAGCTCAAAGAAGTCCTCAGCTTCCTGCGCAACGTCGCCAAGCCGTACAGCATGCTGTACGACCTGCACGGCGTCGACGAGCGCCTGCGCACCCAGCGCCGCGGCCTGCCGGCTGCCGATTTCAGTGTGTTCTACCACCTGCTGTCGGTGGAACGTAACAGCGACGTGATGATCAAGGTGTCGCTGAGCGAAGGCGACCTCAACCTGCCCACCGTCACCGGCATCTGGCCCAACGCCAACTGGTACGAGCGTGAAGTGTGGGACATGTTCGGCATCGATTTTGCCGGCCACCCGCACCTCAGCCGCATCATGATGCCACCCACCTGGGAAGGTCACCCGCTGCGCAAGGACTACCCGGCCCGCGCCACCGAGTTCGACCCCTACAGCCTCACGCTCGCCAAGCAGCAGCTTGAAGAAGAGTCGGCGCGCTTCAACCCCGAAGCCTGGGGCATGAAGCGTTCGGGCGCCAACGAGGACTACATGTTCCTCAACCTCGGCCCGAACCACCCGTCCGCCCACGGTGCCTTCCGTATCGTGCTGCAGCTGGACGGTGAAGAAATCGTCGACTGCGTCCCGGACATCGGCTACCACCACCGTGGCGCCGAGAAGATGGCCGAGCGTCAGTCCTGGCACAGCTTCATCCCCTACACCGACCGTATCGACTACCTCGGCGGGGTGATGAACAACCTGCCGTACGTACTGGCGGTGGAGAAGCTGGCCGGCATCCAGGTGCCGCAGAAAGTCGACGTGATCCGCATCATGCTCGCCGAGTTCTTCCGCATCACCAGCCACCTGCTGTTCCTGGGTACCTACATCCAGGACGTCGGCGCCATGACCCCGGTGTTCTTCACCTTCACCGACCGCCAGCGCGCCTACACCGTGATCGAAGCGATCACCGGTTTCCGCCTGCACCCGGCCTGGTACCGCATCGGTGGCGTCGCCCACGACCTGCCGCGCGGCTGGGACAAGCTGGTCAAGGACTTCGTCGAATGGCTGCCCAAGCGCCTGGACGAGTACACCAAGGCTGCCCTGCAGAACAGCATCCTCAAAGGCCGTACCATCGGCGTCGCCGCGTACAACACCAAAGAGGCCCTGGAATGGGGCACCACCGGTGCCGGCCTGCGCTCCACCGGTTGCGACTTCGACCTGCGTAAAGCCCGCCCCTACTCCGGCTACGAGAACTTCGAGTTCGAAGTACCGCTGGCCCACAACGGCGATGCCTACGATCGCTGCATGGTCCGCGTCGAGGAGATGCGCCAGAGTATCCGCATCATCGACCAGTGCCTGCGCAACATGCCGGAAGGCCCGTACAAGGCGGACCACCCGCTGACCACGCCGCCGCCGAAAGAGCGCACCCTGCAGCACATCGAAACCTTGATCACCCACTTCCTGCAAGTCTCGTGGGGCCCGGTCATGCCGGCCAACGAGTCGTTCCAGATGATCGAGGCGACCAAGGGCATCAACAGTTACTACCTGACGAGCGATGGCGGCACCATGAGCTACCGCACCCGGATCCGTACCCCGAGCTACCCGCACCTGCAGCAGATCCCTTCGGTGATCAAAGGCAGCATGGTCGCGGACCTGATCGCGTACCTGGGCAGTATCGACTTCGTTATGGCTGACGTGGACCGCTAAGCATGAACAACACGCTTATCCAAACCGACCGTTTCGCCCTGAGCGAAACCGAGCGCTCGGCCATCGAGCATGAGATGCACCACTACGAGGACCCGCGCGCGGCGTCCATCGAAGCCCTGAAGATCGTGCAGAAAGCGCGCGGCTGGGTACCGGACGGTGCCATCTACGCCATCGGCGAAGTGCTGGGCATCCCCGCCAGCGACGTCGAGGGTGTGGCCACCTTCTACAGCCAGATCTTCCGCCAGCCGGTTGGCCGCCACATCATCCGTGTGTGCGACAGCATGGTCTGCTACATCGGCGGCCACGAGTCGGTGGTCAGCCAGATCCAGAGCGAGCTGGGCATCGGCCTCGGCCAGACTACCGCCGACGGCCGCTTCACCCTGCTGCCGGTGTGCTGCCTGGGTAACTGCGACAAGGCCCCGGCGCTGATGATCGACGACGACACCTTTGGCGACGTGCAACCTGCCGGCGTCTCCAAGCTGCTGGAGGGTTACGTATGACCATCACTTCCTTCGGCCCGGCCAACCGCATTGCGCGCTCGGCCGAAACCCACCCGCTGACCTGGCGCCTGCGTGACGACGGCGAGCCGGTCTGGCTGGCCGAGTACGAATCGAAGAACGGCTATGCCGCCGCGCGCAAGGCGCTGGCCGACATGTCCGCCGACGATATCGTGCAGAGCGTCAAGGACTCCGGCCTCAAGGGCCGTGGCGGCGCGGGCTTCCCCACTGGCGTGAAGTGGGGCCTGATGCCCAAAGACGAGTCCATGAACATCCGCTACCTGCTGTGCAACGCGGATGAAATGGAGCCCAACACCTGGAAAGACCGCATGCTGATGGAGCAACAGCCCCATCTGCTGGTCGAAGGCATGCTGATCAGCGCCCGTGCGCTGAAAGCCTACCGCGGCTACATCTTCCTGCGTGGCGAGTACACCACCGCGGCGAAGAACCTCAACCGCGCCATCGACGAAGCCAAGGCCGCAGGCCTCTTGGGCAAGAACATCCTCGGTTCGGGCTTCGACTTCGAGCTGTTCGTGCACACCGGTGCCGGGCGCTACATCTGCGGTGAAGAGACCGCACTGATCAACTCGCTGGAAGGCCGCCGCGCCAACCCACGCTCCAAGCCGCCCTTCCCTGCCGCCGTCGGCGTGTGGGGCAAGCCGACTTGCGTGAACAACGTCGAGACCCTGTGCAACGTGCCGGCCATCGTCGCCAACGGCAACGACTGGTACAAGTCGCTGGCCCGCGAAGGCAGCGAAGACCACGGCACCAAGCTGATGGGCTTCTCCGGCAAGGTGAAGAACCCGGGCCTGTGGGAGCTGCCGTTCGGCGTGACCGCCCGCGAGCTGTTCGAAGACTACGCCGGTGGCATGCGCGATGGCTTCAAGCTCAAGTGCTGGCAGCCAGGCGGCGCCGGTACCGGCTTCCTGCTGCCCGAGCACCTCGATGCGCAGATGTACGCCGGTGGCATCGCCAAGGTCGGCACCCGGATGGGTACGGGCTTGGCCATGGCGGTGGACGACAGCGTCAACATGGTGTCGCTGCTGCGCAACATGGAAGAGTTCTTCGCCCGCGAATCGTGCGGCTGGTGCACCCCGTGCCGTGACGGCCTGCCGTGGAGCGTGAAGATGCTCCGCGCGCTGGAGAACGGCCAAGGCCGCGCCGAAGACATCGAGACCCTGCTGGGTCTGGTCAACTTCCTCGGCCCAGGCCGTACCTTCTGTGCTCACGCACCGGGTGCCGTCGAGCCATTGGGCAGTGCCATCAAGTACTTCCGCTCGGAGTTCGAGGCCGGTGTGGCGCCAGAAAGCGCTGGCACCCTGCGCCCGAACCTGGCGAAGCCGATTGTGGTCGGCGCATAAAAAGACAGAACGCGGGTGGTCCGTGCCACCCGTCGGCCTCGCAGGCTCGCCGCAAAGATTGGCGCTGAGCCGCAGGCCCACCGATTTCCATTAGCCACGCCCGCTCACGCGGGCCAACGAAGAACTTTGAACCATGGCCACTATCCACGTAGACGGCAAAGCGCTCGAAGTCAACGGTGCGGACAACCTGTTACAGGCGTGTCTGTCACTCGGCCTCGACATCCCCTATTTCTGCTGGCACCCGGCGCTCGGTAGCGTCGGCGCCTGCCGGCAGTGCGCGGTCAAGCAGTACACCGACGAGAACGACACCCGTGGTCGTATCGTCATGTCCTGCATGACCCCGGCCTCCGACGGCACCTGGATCTCCATCGACGATGACGAGTCCAAGGCGTTCCGCGCCAGCGTCGTCGAATGGCTGATGACCAACCACCCGCACGACTGCCCGGTGTGCGAGGAAGGCGGTCACTGCCACCTGCAAGACATGACGGTAATGACCGGCCACAACGAGCGCCGCTACCGTTTCACCAAGCGTACCCACCAGAACCAGGACCTCGGCCCGTTCATCGCCCACGAGATGAACCGCTGCATCGCCTGCTACCGCTGCGTGCGCTACTACAAGGACTACGCCGGCGGCACCGACCTGGGCGTATACGGCGCCCACGACAACGTGTACTTCGGTCGCGTTGAAGACGGCGTGCTGGAAAGCGAGTTCTCCGGCAACCTCACCGAGGTCTGCCCGACCGGTGTGTTCACCGACAAGACTCACTCCGAGCGCTACAACCGTAAATGGGACATGCAGTTCGCCCCGAGCATCTGCCATGGCTGCTCCAGCGGTTGCAACATCAGCCCGGGTGAGCGTTATGGCGAACTGCGCCGTATCGAAAACCGCTTCAACGGCTCGGTGAACCAGTACTTCCTGTGCGACCGTGGCCGCTTCGGCTATGGCTACGTCAACCGCACCGACCGCCCACGCCAGCCGCTGCTGGCCGATGGCAGCAAACTGTCGCTGGACGCCGCCCTGGACAAGGCCGCCGACCTGCTGCGCGGCCGCACCATCGTCGGTATCGGCTCGCCCCGCGCCAGCCTCGAAAGCAACTACGGCCTGCGCGAGCTGGTCGGTGCCGAGTACTTCTACTCGGGTATGGAAGCCGGTGAGCTGGCCCGCGTGCGCCTGGCGCTGAACGTGCTGAACAACAGCCCACTGCCCGTCCCTACCCTGCGCGACATCGAAGACCACGACGCCGTGTTCGTGCTCGGTGAAGACCTCACGCAAACTGCCGCCCGTGTCGCCCTGGCCGTACGCCAGGCCACCAAGGGCAAGGCCGAGGCCATGGCCGACGCCATGCGCGTACAGCCTTGGCTGGACGCTGCGGTGAAGAACATCGGCCAGCACGCGCTGTACCCGCTGTTCATCGCTTCGCTGGCTGAAACCAAGCTGGACGACGTGGCCGAAGAGTGTGTGCACGCCGCGCCTGCCGACCTGGCCCGCATCGGTTTCGCCGTGGCCCACGCCATCGACCCGAGCGCCCCTGCCGTCGAAGGCCTGGACACTGAAGCCAAGGCCCTGGCCCAGCGCATCGCCGACGCCCTTGTCGCTGCCCAGCGCCCACTGGTCGTTGCCGGTACCTCGCTGGCAGATCCTGCGCTGATCGAAGCCGCCGCCAACATCGCCAAGGCCCTCAAGCTGCGCGAGAAGAACGGCTCGCTGAGCCTGGTCGTGCCTGAGGCCAACAGCCTCGGTCTGGCGATGATGGGCGGTGAGTCCATCGACGCTGCGCTGGACGCGGTGATCAGCGGCAAGGCCGACGCCATCGTCGTGCTGGAAAACGACCTGTACGCCCGCGTACCGGCCGCCAAGGTCGACGCCGCCCTGGCCGCCGCCAAGGTGGTGATCGTTGCCGACCACTCGAAAACCCCGACGGTCGACCGCGCCCACCTGGTGCTGCCAGCCGCCTCGTTCGCCGAAGGCGACGGTACCCTGGTCAGCCAGGAAGGCCGCGCCCAGCGCTTCTTCCAGGTGTTCGACCCGCAGTACCTGGACAGCAGCATCCAGATCCACGAAGGCTGGCGCTGGATGCACGCCCTGCGTGCCACCCTGCTCAACAAGCCGGTGGACTGGACCCAGCTGGACCACGTCACCAGCGCCTGCGCCGAAGCCGCCCCGCAACTGGCCGGCATCGTCAACGCAGCGCCTTCCGCCGCGTTCCGCATCAAGGGCATGAAACTGGCCCGTGAGCCGCTGCGCTACTCCGGCCGTACCGCCATGCGCGCCAACATCAGCGTGCACGAACCACGTACCCCGCAGGACAAGGACACCGCGTTCGCCTTCTCCATGGAAGGCTACTCGGGCTCGGCCGAACCGCGCCAGCAAGTGCCGTTCGCCTGGTCGCCGGGCTGGAACTCGCCGCAAGCCTGGAACAAGTTCCAGGACGAGGTCGGCGGCCACCTGCGTGCCGGTGACCCGGGCGTGCGCCTGATCGAATCCCAAGGCGACCGCCTGAGCTGGTTCACCGCCATCCCTGGCGCGTTCAACCCGGCGCGCGGCACCTGGACCGCGGTACCGTTCTTCCACCTGTTCGGCAGCGAAGAGTCCTCCTCGCGCGCCGCCCCGGTGCAGGAGCGCATCCCGGCCGCCTACGTCGGCCTGGCCAAGTCCGAAGCCGACCGCCTGGGCGTCAACGACGGCGCGATGCTGAGCCTGAACGTGGCCGGTGTGGCGCTGCGCCTGCCGCTGCGTATCAATGAAGAACTGGGCGCTGGCCTGGTTGCGTTGCCCAAAGGCCTGGCCGGCATTCCGCCCGCCATCTTCGGTGCATCCGTCGAAGGCCTGCAGGAGGCAGCACAATGAGCTGGTTCACCCCCGAAGTGATCGACGTGATCATTCAGGTCGTCAAGGCCATCGTGGTGCTGCTGGCCGTGGTGGTCTGCGGCGCCCTGCTCAGCTTCGTCGAGCGCCGCCTGCTGGGCTGGTGGCAGGACCGCTACGGCCCGAACCGGGTCGGCCCGTTCGGCATGTTCCAGATCGCCGCCGACATGCTGAAGATGTTCTTCAAGGAAGACTGGAACCCGCCCTTCGTCGACAAGATGATCTTCACCCTGGCGCCGGTCGTGGCCATGAGCGCCCTGCTGATCGGCTTCTCGATCATCCCAATCACCCCGGGCTGGGGCGTGGCCGACCTGAACATCGGCCTGCTGTTCTTCTTCGCCATGGCCGGCCTGTCGGTGTACGCCGTGCTGTTCGCCGGCTGGTCGTCGAACAACAAGTACGCCCTGCTGGGCAGCTTGCGTGCTTCGGCGCAGACCGTGTCGTACGAAGTGTTCCTCGGTTTGGCGCTGATGGGCGTGGTGGTGCAGGTGGGCTCGTTCAACATGCGCGACATCGTTGAATACCAGGCCCAGAACCTGTGGTTCATCATTCCGCAGTTCTTCGGCTTCTGCACCTTCTTCATCGCTGGCGTCGCCGTGACCCACCGTCACCCGTTCGACCAGCCGGAAGCGGAACAGGAACTGGCCGACGGCTACCACATCGAATACGCCGGCATGAAATGGGGCATGTTCTTCGTCGGCGAGTACATCGGCATCATCCTGATCTCGGCGCTGCTGGTCACCCTGTTCTTCGGTGGCTGGCACGGTCCGTTCGACCTGCTGCCGCAAGTACCGTTCTTCTGGTTCGCCCTGAAGACCGCGTTCTTCATCATGCTGTTCATCCTGCTGCGCGCTTCGATCCCGCGCCCACGCTATGACCAGGTGATGGACTTCAGCTGGAAGTTCTGCCTGCCGCTGACCCTGATCAATTTGCTGGTGACCGCTGCGATCGTGCTCTACAACACGCCAGCCGTCGCGGCCCAGTGAGGATTTGACCCATGTTCAAGTATATCGGCGACATCGTTAAGGGCACCGGCACTCAGCTGCGCAGCCTGGTGATGGTGTTCTCCCACGGGTTCCGCAAGCGCGACACCCTGCAGTACCCCGAAGAACCCGTGTACCTGCCGCCGCGCTACCGCGGCCGCATCGTCCTCACCCGCGACCCCGACGGCGAGGAGCGCTGCGTAGCGTGCAACCTCTGCGCGGTGGCCTGCCCGGTCGGCTGCATCTCGCTGCAGAAGGCCGAGACCGAGGACGGCCGTTGGTACCCCGAGTTCTTCCGCATCAACTTCTCGCGTTGCATCTTCTGCGGCCTGTGTGAAGAAGCGTGCCCGACCACCGCGATCCAGCTCACTCCGGATTTCGAAATGGCCGAGTTCAAGCGTCAGGACCTGGTGTACGAGAAAGAAGATCTGCTGATCTCCGGCCCCGGCAAGAACCCTGACTACAACTTCTACCGTGTTGCCGGTATGGCCATCGCTGGCAAGCCGAAAGGCTCTGCACAGAACGAAGCCGAGCCGATCAACGTGAAGAGCTTGCTCCCATAAGGACAGAAAGATGGAATTCGCTTTCTACTTCGCATCCGGTGTCGCCGTTGTCTCCACGCTGCGCGTGGTGACCGGCACCAACCCGGTGCACGCCCTGCTCTACCTGATCATCTCGCTGATTTCCGTGGCGATGATCTTCTTCTCCCTCGGTGCACCATTCGCTGGCGCCCTGGAAGTGATCGCCTACGCCGGCGCCATCATGGTCTTGTTCGTGTTCGTGGTGATGATGCTCAACCTCGGGCCGGCCTCGGTCGCCCAGGAGCGCGGCTGGCTCAAGCCCGGCATCTGGGCGGGGCCGGTGATCCTCGCCGCCCTGCTGCTGCTGGAGCTGCTCTACGTGCTGTTCGTCACCCCGTCGGGTGCGGCCATCAGCGGTACCACTGTCAGCGCCAAAGAGGTCGGCATCAGCCTGTTCGGGCCGTACCTGCTGGTGGTCGAACTGGCCTCGATGCTGCTGCTCGCCGCTGCCGTCACCGCCTTCCACCTGGGCCGCAACGAGGCGAAGGAGTAAATCATGGGTGCTATCCCTCTCGAGCATGGTCTGGCGGTCGCCGGCATCCTGTTCTGCTTAGGTCTGGTTGGCCTGATGGTCCGCCGCAACATCCTCTTCGTGCTCATGAGCCTGGAAGTCATGATGAACGCCTCTGCCCTGGCGTTCATCGTCGCCGGTGCCCGTTGGGTCCAGCCCGACGGCCAGGTGATGTTCATTCTGGTGATCAGCCTGGCAGCCGCCGAGGCCAGCATTGGCCTGGCGATCCTGCTGCAGCTGTATCGCCGCTTCCACACTCTCGACATCGATGCTGCCAGTGAGATGCGCGGATGAACCTTATCTTCCTGACGTTCGTATTCCCCCTGATCGGCTTCCTGCTGCTGTCGTTCTCGCGCGGCCGCTGGTCCGAGAACCTGTCGGCGCTGATCGGCGTCGGTTCGGTCGGCCTGTCGGCGGCCATCGCCGCCTACGTGATCTGGCAGTTCAACGTCGCCCCGCCTGAAGGCGGCGCGTACAGCCAGCTGCTGTGGCAGTGGATGTCGGTGGACGGCTTCGCCCCCAACTTCACCCTGTACGTGGATGGCCTGTCGGTCACCATGCTGGGTGTGGTCACCGGCGTGGGCTTTTTGATCCACCTGTTCGCCTCCTGGTACATGCGTGGCGAAGCCGGTTACTCGCGCTTCTTCTCGTACACCAACCTGTTCATCGCCAGCATGCTGTTCCTGGTGCTGGGCGATAACCTGCTGTTCATCTACTTCGGTTGGGAAGGCGTGGGCCTGTGCTCGTACCTGTTGATCGGTTTCTACTACAGCAACCGCAACAACGGTAACGCGGCGCTCAAGGCGTTCATCGTCACCCGTATCGGCGACGTGTTCCTGGCCATCGGCCTGTTCATCCTGTTCGCCCAGCTGGGCACGCTGAACGTGCAGGAGCTGCTGGTGCTGGCACCGCAGAAGTTCCAGGCCGGTGACACCTGGATGGTCCTGGCCACCCTGATGCTGCTGGGTGGCGCGGTCGGTAAATCGGCCCAGCTGCCGCTGCAGACCTGGCTGGCCGACGCGATGGCAGGCCCGACCCCGGTTTCGGCACTGATCCACGCGGCAACCATGGTGACCGCGGGCGTGTACCTGATCGCCCGTACCAACGGCCTGTTCCTGCTGGCGCCGGACATCCTGCACCTGGTCGGTGTGGTCGGCGGTGTCACGCTGGTTCTTGCCGGCTTCGCCGCCCTGGTCCAGACCGACATCAAGCGTATCCTCGCCTACTCGACCATGAGCCAGATCGGCTACATGTTCCTGGCCCTGGGCGTTGGCGCCTGGGACGCGGCGATCTTCCACCTGATGACCCACGCCTTCTTCAAGGCCCTGCTGTTCCTTGCCTCCGGTGCGGTGATCGTCGCCTGCCACCACGAGCAGAACATCTTCAAGATGGGCGGCCTGTGGAAGAAGCTGCCGCTGGCCTATGCCAGCTTCGTGGTCGGTGGCGCTGCCCTGGCCGCCCTGCCGATCCTGACCGTGGGCTTCTACTCCAAGGACGAAATTCTTTGGGAAGCCTTCGCCAGCGGCAACACCGGCCTGCTGTACGCCGGCCTGGTCGGTGCGTTCATGACCTCGCTGTACACCTTCCGCCTGATCTTCATCGCCTTCCACGGCGAAGCCAAGACCGAAGCCCACGCCGGCCACGGCATCAGCCACTGGCTGCCGCTGGGCGTGCTGATCGTGCTGTCGACCTTCATCGGCGCCTGGATCCACCCGCCACTGGCAGGCGTGCTGCCTGAAAGCGCCGGCCATGCCGGTGGCGAAGCCAAGCACTCGCTGGAAATCGCCTCGGGCGCCATCGCCATCGCCGGTATCCTGCTGGCCGCGGTGCTGTTCCTGGGCAAGCGTCGCTTCGTCAGCGCCATCGCCAACAGTGGTATCGGTCGCGTCCTGTCGGCCTGGTGGTTCGCCGCCTGGGGCTTCGACTGGATCTACGACAAGCTGTTCGTCAAACCGTACCTGCTGATCTGCCACATCCTGCGCAAGGACCCGGTGGACCGCAGCATCGGCCTGATCCCGCGCATGGCTCGCGGCGGCAACGTCGCCATGAGCAAGACCGAGACCGGCCAGCTGCGTTGGTACACCGCCTCGATCGCCGTCGGCGCCGTGCTGGTGCTGGGCGCTGTGGTAGTGGCTGCGGTATGACTATGAAGAACCTTGCGACTTTGCCAAAGGAAACCAACCCGTCATGATTTTGCCTTGGCTGATCCTGATCCCCTTCATCGGCGGCCTCCTGTGCTGGCTGGGCGAGCGCTTCGGCGCCACCCTGCCCCGCTGGATCGCGCTGCTGACCATGTCCCTGCTGCTCGGCATCGGCCTGTGGCTGTGGGCTAACGGCGACTACACCCTGGCCCCGGCACCGGGCGCCGAACCGCACTGGGCCCTCGAATACAAGTTCGAGTGGATCAAGCGCTTCGGCATCAGCGTGCACCTGGCCCTCGACGGCCTGTCGCTGCTGATGATCCTGCTGACCGGCCTGCTCGGCGTGCTGTCGGTGCTGTGCTCGTGGAAAGAGATCCAGCGCCACGTCGGCTTCTTCCACCTCAACCTGATGTGGATCCTGGGCGGCGTGGTCGGTGTGTTCCTGGCCCTGGACCTGTTCCTGTTCTTCTTCTTCTGGGAAATGATGCTGGTGCCGATGTACTTCCTCATCGCGCTCTGGGGTCACAGTTCGTCGGACGGCAAGAAGACCCGGATCTACGCGGCGACCAAGTTCTTCATCTTCACCCAGGCCAGCGGCCTGATCATGCTGGTGGCGATCCTTGGCCTGGTGCTGGTCAACTACAACACCACCGGTGTGCTGACCTTCAACTACAGCGACCTGCTCAAGGCCGAACTGCCGGCTGGCGTGGAATACGTGCTGATGCTGGGCTTCTTCATCGCCTTCGCGGTGAAACTGCCAGTAGTACCCTTCCACTCCTGGCTGCCTGACGCACACGCCCAGGCACCGACCGCAGGTTCCGTGGACCTGGCGGGCATCCTGCTGAAGACCGCGGCCTACGGCCTGCTGCGCTTCGCCCTGCCGCTGTTCCCGAACGCCTCGGCGGAGTTTGCGCCGATCGCCATGACCCTGGGCCTGATCGGTATCTTCTACGGTGCCTTCCTGGCCTTCGCGCAAACCGACATCAAGCGCCTGATCGCCTTCTCCAGCGTCTCGCACATGGGCTTCGTGCTGATCGGCATCTACTCCGGCAGCCAGCAGGCCCTGCAAGGCGCGGTGATCCAGATGCTGGCCCACGGCCTGTCGGCCGCCGCGCTGTTCATCCTGTCCGGCCAGCTGTACGAGCGCCTGCACACCCGTGACATGCGCCAGATGGGTGGCCTGTGGCACCGCATCGCGTATCTTCCGGCCATCAGCCTGTTCTTCGCCGCTGCGTCGCTGGGCCTGCCTGGCACCGGCAACTTCGTTGGTGAATTCCTGATCCTGATCGGCAGCTTCGCCCACGTACCGTGGATCACCGTGATCGCCACCACCGGCCTGGTGTTCGGTTCGGTCTACTCGCTGATCATGATCCACCGTGCCTACTTCGGCCCAAGCAAGAGCGACACCGTACTGGCCGGCATGGACACCCGCGAGATGGTCATGGTGCTGGGCCTGGCTGGCCTCTTGATCCTGCTGGGCGTGTATCCGCAGCCGTTCCTCGACACCTCTGCCGCCACCATGAGCGGTGTGCAGCAGTGGCTCGGTTCCGCTTTCACTCAACTCGCTTCGGCCCGGTAAGAGCGCTATGGAATTCACCACTCAACACTTCATCGCATTGGCGCCGATGCTGATCACCACCCTCACCACGGTGGTGGTGATGCTGGCGATCGCCTGGAAGCGCAACCACTCGCAGACCTTCCTGCTGTCCACCGTGGGCCTCAATCTCGCCCTGCTGTCGATCCTGCCGGCACTGAAGGTCGCGCCACTGGCGGTCACGTCGCTGGTGACCATCGACAAGTTCGCCTGCCTGTACATGGCCATCGTGCTGGTGGCGACACTGGCCTGCGTGACCCTTGCCCACGCCTACCTGGGTGAAGGTTCCAAGGGCTTCCCGGGCAACCGTGAAGAGCTTTACCTGCTGCTGCTGATGTCGGCACTGGGTGGCCTGGTGCTGGTCAGCGCCAACCACCTGGCGGGCCTGTTCATCGGCCTGGAGCTGCTGTCGGTGCCGGTCTACGGCCTGGTGGCGTATGCGTTCTTCAACAAGCGCTCGCTGGAAGCCGGCATCAAGTACATGGTGCTGTCGGCCGCCGGTTCCGCCTTCCTGCTGTTCGGCATGGCCCTGCTGTACGCCGATGCCGGCAGCCTGACCTTCGACCAGATCGGCAAGGCCCTGGCCACCACCAGCATGCCAAGCCTGCTGGCTCAGCTGGGCCTGGGCATGATGCTGGTAGGCCTGGCGTTCAAGCTGTCGCTGGTACCCTTCCACCTGTGGACCCCGGACGTGTACGAAGGCGCCCCGGCGCCGGTGGCCGCGTTCCTGGCCACCGCCAGCAAGGTCGCGGTGTTCGCCGTGGTCGTGCGCCTGTTCATGCTCTCCCCTGCTGCCAGCAGCGGCGTGCTGAGCACCGTCCTGGCGGTCATCGCCGTGGCCTCGATCCTGATCGGCAACCTGCTGGCGCTGACCCAGAGCAACCTCAAGCGTCTGCTGGGTTACTCGTCCATCGCCCACTTCGGCTACCTGGTCATCGCCCTGGTCGCCAGCAAGGGCCTGGCCATGGAAGCCATGGGTGTGTACCTGGTCACCTACGTGATCACCAGCCTCGGCGCCTTCGGCGTGATCACCCTGATGTCCTCGCCGTACGCCGGCCGTGACGCCGACGCCCTGTACGAGTACCGCGGCCTGTTCTGGCGCCGCCCGTACCTGACCGCGGTACTGACCGTGATGATGCTGTCGCTGGCTGGTATCCCGCTGACCGCAGGCTTCATCGGCAAGTTCTACATCATCGCCACCGGCGTCGAGTCGCACCTGTGGTGGCTGGTCGGTGCCCTGGTGCTGGGCAGCGCCATCGGCGTGTACTACTACCTGCGCGTGATGGTCACCCTGTACCTGGTCGAGCCGAACCTGCGTCGCCACGACGCCCCGCTGAAGTGGGAACAGCGCACCGGCGGCGTGATGCTGCTGGCCATCGCCATCCTCGCCTTCGTGTTGGGTGTGTACCCGCAGCCACTGCTGGAGATGGTGCAACAGGCTGGCCTGCAACTGATCGGTTGATCGGCTGACAGCAGCACAAGACACCCCGCCTCGGCGGGGTGTTTTTTTACGTCCGGAACAACCCCGCAGACTTCCCGCGCAGTGCAGGCCACTGTAGGAGCGGCCTTGCCGGGGCGCCGGACCGGTCGGAAAGGGCTGCGTAGCAGCCCCGGCAATTGTGTAGGGTGCCGAGATATTGGGGCCGCCTTGCGGCCCTTTCGCGACACAAGGCCGCTCCTACAGTGCACTGCGCTGCTTGAGACTCATTTTCCAGCACATAGACCCAGTTGCTTTCCTACAGATCATTCACTGTGCTTCGTCTGCCCTTTGCAGCGTCAGAC
>NZ_JACAFQ010000027.1 GCF_015354575.1 Pseudomonas sp. UFMG81 | reverse complement strand
GGGCATCGGGGGCACTCGAAACGGGGGGCGCAACATTAGCCGAAAGCGGCCCCCGATAAAAGCGTCACAGCAAGGGTTTTATCGCCGGCCAGGCATTTTCCAGCAAGCGCTGCTGGGCCCCCTGCGCGGGGTGGATGCCATCGGCCTGCATCAGCTCCGGCACCCCACCCACGCCTTCGAGAAAGAACGGTACCAGGGGCACCTTTTTTTCCGTCGCCAACTGCGCATAGACCTCGGCGAATGCGGTGGTATAGCGCACACCGTAATTGGGCGGCAGGCGCATGCCCAGCAGAACCACCTTGGCACCGGCCTCGCGGGCGCGGTCGATCATCGAGGCAAGATTTTGTTGCAATTGCCCCGGCGGCTGCCCGCGCAGGCCATCATTACCTCCCAACTCCAACACCACCAGCTCCGGCTTGTGCGCCGCAAGCAGCGCCGGCAGCCGCGCCTGGCCACCGGCGCTGGTGTCGCCGCTGATCGAAGCGTTGACCACCTGGTCGTCGAAACCCTCGTCCTTCAGCCGCTGCTGCAACAAGCTGACCCAACCCTGGCGGGTATCCAGGCCAAAACCTGCGCTGATACTATCGCCGACGACCAGCAACGTGCCCGCCACCGCGCCCTGGGCCAGACAACACAGGGCCAAGCCGGCACTCAACCACCACCTTCGCATCGGATTCTCCATGGGCCCCAGCATTCTCGTTGCGCAGAACCTTAGCAAAGTGGTCCCCAGCGCGGAAGGCGACCTGACCATTCTGCACGCACTCTCCCTCGACCTCGCCCAGGGCGACAGCCTGGCCATCGTCGGCGCTTCCGGCTCCGGCAAGTCGACACTGCTCGGCCTGCTCGCCGGCCTCGACCGCCCCAGCGCGGGCAAGGTCGTCCTGGCGGGCCACGACCTCGGCCCACTCGACGAGGACCAGCGCGCCCGTGTACGCGCCGAGCATGTCGGCTTCGTATTCCAGTCGTTCCAGCTGCTCGACAGCCTCAACGCCCTGGAGAACGTCATGCTGCCGTTGGAACTCGATGGCCGGCGCGACGCCCGCGAGCATGCCCGCAACCTGCTCGAGCGGGTGGGCTTGGGCAAACGCCTGAGCCACACCCCGCGCCAGTTGTCCGGGGGCGAACAGCAGCGGGTGGCGATCGCCCGGGCCTTCGCCGCGCAACCGGCAGTGCTGTTCGCCGACGAACCTACCGGCAACCTAGACAGCCACACGGGCGAGCGCATCAGCGACCTGTTGTTCGAGTTGAACCAGGAACGCGGCACCACGCTGGTGCTGGTCACCCACGACGAACGCCTGGCCCAGCGCTGCCGCCGCCAGATCCGCCTGGATGCCGGACGCCTGGTGGCGCCTCTGGAGCCCTGATGACCCGCCTACCCTTCCCGCACCTGGTCGCCCTGTCACTGCGCCAACTGCTGCGTGACACCCGCGCCAGCGAAGTCCGCGTGCTGTTCTTCGCCCTGCTGGTGGCGGTGGCAGCGAGCACTGCCATCGGCTACTTCGGCGCCCGCCTGAACGGCGCCATGCAGTTGCGCGCCAGCGAATTCCTCGGCGCCGACCTGGTATTGCAAGGCAGCGCCCCAGCAAGCGAACAACAGATTGCCAGCGGCAACGCACTGGGCCTGCGCCATGCCCGGGCGGTTGAGTTCACCAGCGTGGTAGGCGCCGACAACGGCATCCAGTTATCGAGCATCAAGGCTGTGGACCCGGCCTACCCGTTGCGCGGCCAGCTGCGCAGCGCCGCCGCCCCTTATGCCACGGAAACGCCCGGCGGCGGCCCCGCGCCCGGCGAGGCCTGGGTGGAAGCACGGCTGCTGGTCGCCCTCGGTCTATCGATCGGCGACAGTGTCGACGTAGGCATGAAAAGCCTGCGCATGACCCGTGTGCTCACCTATGAACCGGATCGCGCCAACAACTTCTACAGCCTCACACCACGGCTGCTGATGAACCTCGCCGACCTTGACGCCACCGGGGTGATCCAGCCCGGTAGCCGGGTCAGCTACCGCGACCTGTGGCGCGGCGAGGCCGATGCCCTTGGACGGTATCGGCACGCCACACAAACGAGCTTGGCAGCCAGCCAACGCCTGCTCGACACCCGCGACGGCAACCGCCAGATCGGCGGCGCACTGGGCAAGGCCGAGCGCTACCTGAACATGGCCAGCCTGGTGGCGGTGCTGCTGGCCGGGGTGGCCGTGGCGCTGTCAGCCAGCCGCTACGCCGCACGCCGCCTGGATGCCAGCGCATTGTTGCGCTGCCTGGGGTTGTCGCGCCACCAAGCACTAGGGTTGTACTGCCTGCAACTGGCCATGCTCGGCGTGGTCGCGGCGCTGGCCGGCGCCCTGCTCGGCTGGCTGGCGCAACTGGGCCTGTTCCGCCTGCTCGCGGGCCTGCTGCCCAACCAGGTACCGGCCGGCGGCCTCACACCGGCACTGGCCGGGATCGGCACCGGGCTGGTAGCACTGGCCGGCTTCGCCCTGCCGCCGCTGGCCGCCCTCGGCCGCGTGCCGCCACTGCGGGTACTGCGCCGCGACCTGCTACCGATACCACCCAGCAGCTGGCTGGTGTACGGCGCCGCCCTGCTCGCCCTGGGCTTGATCATGTGGCGCCTGAGCCTGGACCTGCTGCTGACCTTCGCTCTTCTCGGTGGCGGCCTACTGGCCGCGCTGCTGCTCGGCGGCTTGCTTCTGCTGGGGCTACGCAGCCTGCGCCAGTTACTGGCCGGCGCGCCACTGGCTTGGCGCCTGGGGTTGGGCCAGCTACTGCGCCACCCCCTGGCCGCCGCTGGCCAGGCCCTGGCCTTCGGCCTGATCCTGCTGGCGATGGGCCTGGTAGCGCTGCTGCGCGCCGAGCTGCTCGACACCTGGCAGGCGCAACTGCCCAAGGATGCGCCCAACCATTTCGCCCTGAACATCCTCGCCGATGACCGTCAACCGTTCGCCGAGCGCCTGGCGCAGATCAACGCGACGGCAGCACCGCTCTACCCGGTGACGCCCGGCCGGCTTACCCACATCAACGACCAACCGGTGCTCCAGCTTGTAAGCAAGGAGTCTACGGGCGAGCGCGCCGTGCAACGCGACCTGAGCCTGACCTGGGCCGCCGAGCTGCCCCAGGGCAATGCCCTGAGCGAAGGCCAGTGGTGGCGACAAACGTCCCCCGCCGACACCCTCCCCGACGTCTCGGTGGAGGCGCAACTGGCGCAGAGCCTGCACCTGAAACTGGGCGACCTGTTGACCTTCGATATCGGCGGTGAACAACGCCAGGCGCGGGTCAGCAGCTTGCGCACGGTGCACTGGGACAGTTTCCAGCCCAACTTCTACATGATCTTCCAACCCGGCACCCTGCAAGGGTTGCCAACCACCTACCTGACCAGCTTCTACCTGGCGCCTGGGCATGACCAGGAAGTGGTCGCACTGTCACGGGCGTTCCCGGCGGTGACTATCTTGCAGGTCGACGCCCTGCTCGCCCAACTGCGCAGCATCCTCGCCCAGGTCACCCTGGCAGTGGAGTATGTGCTGCTGTTCGTGCTCGCCGCTGGCCTGGCGGTGCTGTTCGCCGGGTTGCAGGCAACCCTCGATGAGCGCATACGCCAGGGTGCGCTGTTGCGTGCGCTGGGCGCGGCGCGGCCATTGCTGGTCAAGGCACGGCGTATAGAATTCGGCTTGCTGGGTGCCGTCAGTGGGTTGCTCGCCGCGCTGGGCTGCGAGCTGATCAGCTGGGCGCTCTATCGCTATGCCTTCGACCTTGAATGGGCGCCGCATGCCTGGCTGCTGGTGCTGCCACTGGCAGGGGCCGTGCTGGTGGGCGGTGCGGGAGTGCTGGGCACGCGCAGGGCGCTCAATGCCAGCCCGTTGACGGTGTTGCGCGAGACCTGAATAGCGGCATCAGCCCCATCGCCGGCAAGCCGGCTCCCACAGGGCATTGCACACAAACCGTGGGAGCCGGTTTGCCGGTGAAGGGCTACAGGTTGTAATGGATGCTGCTGACGTACCAGGTCGCTTCGCCCGTAGGGGTATGCACCAGCACCTCGTCGCCTTCCTCTTTCTTGAGCAGGGCACGGGCCATGGGCGAATCAATGGAGATGTAGTCGTTACGCCCGTGGATCTCGTCATAGCCGACGATGCGAAACTTCAGTTGTTCGCCCTCGTCGTTCTCGATCTCCACCCAGGCACCGAAGAACACCCGCCCCTCCTGCTGCGGCGAGTAGCTGACCACCTTGATATCTTCCAGGCGCTTGCGCAGGTAGCGCACGCGACGGTCGATCTCGCGCAGCAGCTTCTTGTTGTACTGGTAGTCGGCATTTTCGCTGCGATCACCCAGCGATGCCGCCCAGGTGACCTTCTGGGTGATTTCGGGGCGATAGACCCGCCACAAATGGTCGAGCTCCTTTTTCAGGGCCTCATGACCTTCCGTCGTGATGATGTTGGTGCTCAACCGTTGTCTCCTCAGTGCAACCGCGGCAGGCGCATGGCACCCGCCGAATGACCGAGCTTAACCAAAAAAACTAAGGGTGACACGCGGCTCAGCGGCGAGTGATCAGGCCCTGGCGGGCAATACGGGTCAGTTGGCCGATGACCTCGGCGGCCTCTTCGGCCGCAGGTGCCTGGATCACAGCCAGGTCGAAACGGTCATTACCGTACTGGCCGAGCTGTGCGCAGCTTTCAAAGAACTGGATGAGGAATGCGCGGGCCTGGCCCTTGCGGCGGGAGAAGCCGTCAAGGTTGCGCAAAAGCGTGGGCTGATGCTGGCCGCCGAGCAGGATGCGCGGGGTACGGGCGGCCTGGTTGGCCGGCAGGGGGTTCAAGCAGACACTGGTACGTGGGCAACTCATGGAGTTTTTCTCCGCCTCGCCAATCTCGCTGGGCAGCGGTGGGAGGCGTCACCGAACCAGCGCTTTAGCGGTATTTCGGATGACCCTTGGGGCTTCTCCTGCGCCCCGCAAGTAGCTGTTTAAATCGGCGCAGTCGGTATGCTAGAGCGTCACGCAATAAGTTACAAGCGGTAGGAGCGCACCTTGTGTCGCGAAAGGGCTGCAGAGCAGCCCCAACCTTGTGCGGTGTCGCGAGGCTTGCTGGGGCTGCTGCGCAGCCCTTTCGCGACACAAGGCCGCTCCTACAGGGGGCGACAGTGAAATCAGCGTGCGATCAGGCGATCCAGCGACAGGCGGCCCGCACCTTCGATGAGTACCGCCACGCTACCGGCCAGCAGCGCCAGGGCGAACTCGTAACCGTTGTTGGACATGAACAGGCCGTTGCCGATGTGCACCGAGAAGATCGCCACCACCAGGGTCACGCTCAATGCCAGGGCCGCCGGGCGGGCCAGCAGGCCGACCACCAGTGCCAGGCCACCGAAGAACTCGGCACTGCCGGACAGCAGCGCCATCAGGTAGCCCGGCGCCAGGCCGATGCTTTCCATCCACTGGCCGGTGCCTTCCAGGCCATAGCCGCCGAACAGGCCGAACAGCTTCTGCGCACCGTGAGCCATGAAGATCACGCCGACGAGGATGCGCACGACGCTCAAGCCGTAACCGGCGCGGGTGGCGAACAGGGCGTTGAGGGAGGAGTTGTTCATGTCTTGCTTCCTTGTTTGAGCAGGTGTGTGTGGGATGAGCACCATCATAATCAATACATCGAATAAGAAAATCGCAATAATCGCGTACTTATAATCGATAAATTCGATTTTTCAGCGTTTCGCCACCCGCTCCAGGGAAGCTCGCTCGCGGTTGAACGCAAGGTAGTATTTGTTGACGCTGTTGACGAAATTCACCGGCCCCATGCCCACCTGCTCCATGGCGATGCGCTCGGTCTGGAAGAACCACTGGTTGCCGTTGAGGCCACGGCGGCGGGCTTCGGCGCGCATGGCCTGGACTCGCTCCGGCCCAAGGTTGTAGGCCGCCAGGATGAAGGCCATGCGTTCGCGGTCGTTGAGTGTGGGGCTGGCGAAGAACTTGCGGCGAATCAGCGCCAGGTAGCGGGCGCTGGCCTGGACATTGCCGTCGACCGTGGCGGTGTTGCTCACCCCCACCCGCTGCGCAGCCGACGGGGTGATCTGCATCAACCCATGGGCGCCACCCGTACCGCGCGCCTGGGGGTTGAGGGTGGACTCCTTGAAGGCCAGCGCCGCCAGGTTCAGCCAGTCGAACTGCTGGTCTGCGCCATGCTTCTGCAACACCGGGCGCAACGACGCCAGGCGCTGGCGGTCCTTGCTTGCCAAGGGGTTGTGCACCCGGTACTGGCGCCGGTAGATACGCTCGAAGGCAGCATCCTGGTTGTCCGGGGCGCGATAGGTGGCGAGGAAGCGGTCCACCGCTGCCCGGAACATTGGCGCATCGCGGCGCACATACCAGCGCATGGCCGCAGGCTGGGCCAACTGCACCTTGCTGTCCAGGCGCAGGCGCGGCATCACCCGCGCCCAGCGCTGGGCGATGGGCCGCTCCACCACGGTCAGCGGGTAAATGCCGGCCTGCACCATCTCCAGCACATCCTCCACCGCCAGTGTTGGGTCGACCCACTCCACCTTGATCGGCGCACGCTTGCGCAGCGCCAGCTGCTGGTTGATCGCCTGGATCGCCGCACCGGCGGCACTGGCGCTGGTCAGGGCGATGGTGCGCCCGGACAGTTGCTCGGCGCGGCTGTAGCTGCGCTCGCCCTTGCGCCCCACCAGCACCAGCGGCACCTGGTCCAGCACCGGCGCACTGGCCTCGACACCCTTGACCAGCGCCGGGTCGAGCAGCTCGCCGGGCGCGGCAAGGTCGCCCTCGCCACGCTGCAACGCCCCGAGCAATTGTTCCTTGGCCCGGGGGATGATCTTGAGGGTGATTTCCTGGTCGTCGGCGACCCGGGCGTTGAGGGCGTGTTCCAGCCCGCGCAAGCGGTAGTACTCGACACCTACCGGCTCACCCTTGACCTCACCGGAGCTGTTGCGGCTCTGGTTGACCAGCACCCGCAACACCTTGCTCGAGCGGATCTGCGCCAGGTCGCGGGCCTGGCTGGCGGGCAGGTGCTGTTGTGGCCCGGGCTCGCTGGCAGTGACCGGCCAGGCGGCCAACAGCCCGAGGGTCAAGACGGTCGTCAGCAGGGTTCGCAGCATCAATAAGAAGGTCCCAGGGCGGTTGGCGGGCACCCTGTGCAAGGGTCATCCGTGATAAATGACGTCAAAAGACCACAGCAAACGTTTGAAGTTCTTGGCTTTTTCGCGATTTCCCGGTTTTTGCTATGCTGGCCGCCCCGCGGCACGAGGTAGCACCATGCAACTGATCGATATCGGCGTCAACCTGACCAACAGCAGTTTCCATGACCAGCAGGCGGCTGTGGTCGAGCGCGCCGTCGAGGCTGGCGTAGCCCAGCTGGTATTGACCGGCACCAGCCTGGCTGTCAGCCATGAGGCGCTGGCGCTGTGCAAGCGTCTGGATGAACGGGGCCAGCGGCTGTTCTGCACCGCCGGCGTGCACCCCCACGACGCCAAAAGCTGGAGCGGCGACAGCGAACGCGAACTGCGCCAACTGCTGGGTCACCCCCGGGTAAAGGCCGTGGGTGAATGCGGGCTGGATTTCAACCGCGACTTCTCCCCTCGCCCGCAACAGGAACAGGCCCTGGAAGCCCAACTGGCGCTGGCCGCCGAGCTGCGCTTGCCAGTATTCCTCCATGAGCGCGATGCCAGCGAACGCCTGCTGGCAATCCTCAAGGGCTACCGCGACCACCTGCCCGCTGCGGTGGTGCACTGCTTTACCGGCGAGCGTCAGGCGTTGTTCGCCTACCTCGACCTGGACCTGCACATCGGTATCACCGGCTGGATCTGCGATGAGCGCCGTGGCACCCACCTGCATCCGTTGGTTGGCAGCATCCCCACCGGTCGCCTGATGCTGGAGAGCGACGCGCCCTACCTGCTGCCCCGCAGCCTGCGGCCAAAACCGAAGAACGGCCGCAACGAGCCTGCCTTCCTGCCCGAGGTGCTGCGCGAGGTGGCGCTGCATCGCGGTGAGACCATCGAGCAGACCGCCGCACACACCACCGCCTGTGCCCGGGCGTTCTTCAACCTGCCTGAGGTTTGTTGACGCATATCAACAAGGGTCCTGGCCTTGGCGGGCACAATGATGGCACCTTGCCAACAATGTTTTTCGCCAATTCAGAGAAGACCTACCATGGGTGCCTGGCTTAGCAATATTTCCCTCAAATACAAGTTCTGGGCCGTCAACGCTGTGGCCTTCGTCACCACCCTTATGCTGGTGCTGTATGCGGTGCACCTCGAGCAGCAGGCCCGCGCCAGCGGCGCCCAGGCGCAGGCGCAGAGCCAGGCCCAGTTGCTGGCCGCCTGGCCCGCCGGGCAACCCTTGCCGCCATTGCCGGGCGTGATCAGCTGGCGCAACGGGCAGACACCGCAAGTCAACGGTGAGCCGCTTGAAGCGCTGCGCGATGCCCAGGGCTGGGTCGAGCTCCCCGGCGCCTGGATCGCAGGCGACAACCCGCTGCGTGGCGCCCAGGTGATCCGTCGGGGCGAGCAGCAGTTCGCAGTGCTCGCTCACTCACCCAGCCTCAGCCAGGTGTATTTCGACCGTTTCAGCAACTACGCGGTGTGCGTGCTGGTGCTCATGCTGGCCATGCTCGGTGCCTCGCAACTGTTGATCCGCTTCCTGCTCAGCCAGCTCAACACCCTCAAGGACGTGATGCTGCACGTGGAGAAGACCGGCGACCTCGCCGCGCGCGTGCCGCTGGCCTGTGGCGACGAAGTCGGGCAGATGGCCGGCGCCTTCAACGCCATGCAAACCACCTACCACCGGGTGGTCAGCACCGTGGCGCGCACCGCCGCCCAGCTCGATTCGGGCGCCGCGCGCCTGGCCGGGAGCATGGACGAGGTGCGCCACGGCATGATCGGCCAGCAGAGCGAGACCGACCAGGCCGCCACTGCGATCAACGAAATGACCGCCACCGTGCACCACATCGCCCAGCACGCCGGCGCCACCCGCGACCTGTCGCAGACTGCGGACACCCTGGCCGGTAGCGGCCAGGCCGTGGTCAGCCGGGTGCAGGATTCGATCGCCGGGTTGTCCAGCGGCGTGCAGCAAACCGCCGAGATGATCCGCCAACTGGCCGAGGACAGCCAGAAGATCAACGGCGTGGTCGGGGTGATCCACAGCATCGCCGAACAGACCAACTTGCTGGCGCTCAACGCTGCCATCGAGGCCGCCCGGGCCGGCGACCTTGGCCGCGGTTTTGCCGTGGTCGCCGACGAAGTACGCAACCTGGCCAAGCGTGTGCAGAACTCCACCGACGAGATCACCACCATGGTTGGCGACCTGCAAGCCGGCACTCGTGACGCGGTGGACTTCATGCAGGAGAGCTCGTACAAGGCCGACGACTGCGTCAAGCAGGCGCGCGAGGCCGGCGAGGCCCTGGCCGAGATCACCAGCGCCGTGGCTCAGATGCGCGAAAGCAACACCCAGATCGCCGTGGCCGCCGAGCAGCAGAGCCAGGTGGCCGAGGAAATGAACCGTGCGGTGGTGAGCATCCGCGACGTCACCGAACAGACGGTGCAGCAGACCGTAGGCTCGGCCACCACCAGCAACGAACTGGCGACCCTGGCCGGTGAGTTGAACAAGGCTATCGGCCAACTCAAGCTCTAGGTTTTTCGGGCTATGGTCACCATAGCCAGCCTCGATTGGCCCCTGCAAAGGGGCCGCACTAAGCTGTGGGCATGTCTGCGAGGAACTGCCCATGAGCAAACGACTGCCCAACCTGCCCGCCTGGCAATGGCGTGGCTATCACCACAACCACCGCCACCCCACCAACCTGGTCCTGCACCTGATTGCCGTACCGCTGTTCATCATTGGTGCGCTGCTGGTGTTGTCGGGGCTGTTCGGGCTGGATCTGTCACAAATCGCCGTGGGCATCATCGCCCTGGCCGCCGGGCTGGGCCTGCAACGCCAAGGGCATCGCCTGGAGGCCGAGCAGCCTGAACCCTTCGCCAACCGCAAGGACGCCGTGCAGCGCCTGCTGACCGAGCAGTTCATCACCTTCCCCAGGTTCGTGCTCAGCGGAGCCTGGTGGCGTGCCTGGCGGGAACGGCACAAGCATCGGCGTTGACCTCATCGCTGGCAAGCCAGCGCCCACAAGGGCCTCAATACCTGACCCGGTGGGAGCGACTGTCTTGCACGGCTTTTCTGTAGGAGCGGCCTTGCCGGGGCGCCGGACCGGCCGGAAAGGGCTGCAAAGCGGCCCCGGCGATCGATGTTGTTACTTAAATGGCTGGGGCTGCGATGCAGCCCTTTCGCGGCACGAGGCCGCTCCTACAGGGGTCGTGCTACCTGCCGGCGATGGGAGGCGAAGCATCCCCAACCGAACGTCAGGCGAACACGGTTACCGTCTGCCGACTCAACGCCAGAAGCTCACCTTCCGCCGTCCACAACTTGGCAGCGGCGTGGCCATAGCCATCGCGCGCATGCTCGGTCTCGACCACATACCGGCACCAGTCCAGCGTCGACAAGCGCGGTGTCGGCTGGACGAACTCGATGGTCCAGGTGAGGGTGCTGCCAGCGGCTGGCCGCTTCAGGTACGGCAGTAGGCTCGGCGGCCAGGCGTCGACCAACGCCAGCAAGTGCGCCACCTCGACCGGTGCTTCGGGCACATCGCGCAAACGCACCCAGCCACCCATATGGCGTGAGTCATTACCGCTGAACGGCAGCCCGCCCACCGCCCAGCGAAACGCCACATGCTGCATGAACTCAGGGGTGACGCCCTTGATGTAGGGCAGCTCCGGCGCGGCCTCCAGCAACGGTTTCATCGGCATGGCCGGTGGCGCATCGACCGCCACCACGCTGGGCCGCCCTGCCCCGAAGCTGCCTTGCACCAGGGTCACCACCTGGCCGTCCTGCACGGCACGCCCCAGCAGCGTGCTGACCGCCTTGCCTTCGCGCAGCACCTCGACCTCAAGGCTGATCGGCACATCCGGCGCCGCCGGGCCGACAAAGGTGATGGCCAGCGAGCGCACCGGGCGATCATCACCCAGCTTGGCACGCATCACCTCGTGCACCATGGCTGCCATCAGGCCGCCAAACACCGCCCGCCCCTGCGCCCAGCCCGGCGGAACACTGACCGCCTGTGGATTCGCCCGCGCGGCCTCCAGCAACTCATTGAAGTTCATCTGCCATTGGCTCCTGCGCAAAAGTCTCGATCTTAACCAGCGCCCGACGGCGCGGCAGCCCGCATATCGGTCATTTGCAGGGGTTATCGGCGCGCCAGGGCCTTGCCCAGGGCCTCGAGGGTGACATCGGACTTGCGCTCGGCGGCGTGCAACTCGTGCTCCCAGGCCACTTTGCAGCCTGCCAAGTCAGGGTGTTCGCGCACTTGAAGCAACCACTGCACGCGATCGTGCCAGTCGCCCAGATCGCCCTGGGCCCGCTTCAGCAGACGCCGCAGCTTGCTGCCCGCGTGGTCGAGCTGCGGGTAGGCCTCGTCGCCATAACGTACACGCTTGATCAGCAGGCGCAGGCGGTGCCGGTCATGGGCCGGGTCTGCCAGCGCCTCGCCCAGCTTGCGCCATTGCTTCTGCAGGCGCTTGTCGACGCGACGGGCCAGGCGCTGGGCAAGCCCTTCGCGATCGGCTGCGCGCAGGAACATCGGGAATGCATCGAGGATCGCCAGCACTCGCTTGAGCTGCGGGCTTTGCGCCACATTGGCGAAAGTGCGCGCCCGGCCCTCCAGACGCCACTGCCCCGCCTGCAGATGGCCACGCCCGATCAGTTGCGCCGCCAGCACCTCACGATCACGCAGCGGCGTGGTCAAGGTGCCCAATGCCTGCGCCGCTTCTTCCAGTTGCTCCACGCCTGGCAGGCCGCACAGCGGCCGCAACAGGCTGCGCAGGCGACGCAGTGTCGTGCGCAGGTCATGCAGCGCTTCACTGTCGGTGTCGGCGGCCAGGCGTTCGCGGCACGCCAGCAGGCGCACGTGCAGGGCCAGTACCTGGACAACCACATGATCGAGCATGGCAGCCATGGTGCGCTCCTTGATCAACGACCGGCGCGGGACTCACGAATGTAGAAACGGGCTTTTTCGGCTTTGTGGGTACAGCCCTCGAACCCTTCGAACTGCTGCTGGGTTTTGGCCCCGGTCAGCAGCGACAATGCCTTGGAGTAGCTCACGGTACCGGCGAACCCTTCGGCCTTGGCCAGGTCCAGTTCCTTCCAGGCGGCATCGAGCTGAGTCGCGCAGCTGTCGCGATAGGCCGTCTTGCCCGCGCAGCCGACCAAGGCCAGGGCAATCAGAGGAAGGGTGATCCAGGCTTTCATGGTAATACCTCAAGGTAGGGAACAAAGGTGGCTGTTCGACGGCGAGGCTAGCAAAAAGTGCCCTGCTCAGCGTAGCCCAGCGCGGGCTACATTGAAGCACAGGTGGCATTGGGTGCATTGTTGGACCATGGTGGCAAAAGTCGTGGGGGAAGATCATGGGTAAACGTGTGGCATTGGTGCTCGGCTCGGGGGGCGCCCGGGGTTATGCGCACATCGGTGTGATCGAGGAGATCGAACGGCGCGGCTACGAAATCAGCTGTATCGCCGGGTGCTCCATGGGCGCGGTGATCGGTGGCATCTATGCCGCCGGCAAGCTCGGCGAGTACCGCAGCTGGATCGAGAGCCTGGACTACCTCGACGTATTGCGCCTGGTGGATGTCAGCTTCCGCCTGGGAGCGATCCGCGGCGACAAGGTGTTCGGGCAGATTCGCAAGATCGTCGGCGAGATCAATATCGAGCAGTTGCGCATCCCCTACACGGCGGTGGCCACTGACCTTACCAACCAGCAGGAGATCTGGTTCCAGGAAGGCTGCCTGCACCAGGCGATGCGCGCCTCGGCGGCGATCCCCAGCCTGTTCACGCCAGTGGTGCAAGGTAATCGCATGCTGGTCGATGGCGGCATCCTCAACCCGCTACCGATCGTGCCGGTGGTGTCAAGCCACTGCGACCTGATCATCGCGGTCAACCTCAACGCCACCAACCAGAAGCAATACCAGCTGCCTGTGATCGAGCGCCCGGCGGCGTTCAAGATGCGCTTCGACTCGCTGATCAGCTCGCTTGGTTCGCGGCTGCCGTTTCGGCGCAAACCGGCCGAGGAATTGATGCGCATCGAGCAGGAAATCACCGCCGACGGGCTGGCACCACCCAACCCCTGGCTTGGCGAGAGCGCCAATCCGGAGGGGCAGCAACCGGCCGCGGCACCGGAAACCGAAGGTGCGCCCAAGTCCGCCACCGGCTCGTTCATCATCGACAACGTCGGGCCTGCGTCACTGCTCGACCTGATCAACCAGAGTTTCGAGGTGATGCAAACGTCGCTGGCACAATACAAGATCGCCGGCTATCCACCGGACGTGCTGATCAACGTGCCCAAGCGGGTGTGCCGCTTCTTCGAGTTCTACAAGGCGCCGGAGCTGATCGCGCTGGGGCGGGAGATTGCCCGGGATACGCTGGACAGTCATGAGGGGGTGCGGCGCTAGCAGAGCGTCGTGCCTGTTCCGGCCTCATTGCCGGCAAGCCGGCTCCCACATCTTGCGCGGTCTCTGTAGGAGCGGCCTCGTGCCGCGATAGGGCCGCAGAGCGGCCCCTGCGATCTTGGCCGTACTCGAGAACCTGGGGGCGCTGCGCACCCCTTTCGCGACACAAGGCCGCTCCTACAGAAGATCTGTGCAAGACGGCCTGATTTCATCTTCAGCCAGAAACCAAACAGGCCGCTTACGCGGCCTGTTTGGTCATTGCTGCTGCACTCAGTAGCGCGTGATGTCGGCGCTGCCTTCGAGCAGTTTGCGGTAGGCGGCGAAGTCCTGGGAACCCGCACGCGAAGCGAGGTAGCGGCGAATCTGCGCCTTCTCCTCGTCGGTGGCGGCGGCACCTTCGTTGACACCCTTGAGCTGCAGGACCACCAGGCTGCCATCGGCCAGTACCACGCTGCCGTACACCGGTTTGTCCTTGGACTCAGGCTTGCCCAGGCGGAACACCGCCTGCAGCTCGGCCGGGTCGATACCGTCCTGACCGCGGGTAGCAGCTTCCTGGACCTTCCAGCTCTGGCTGGCGGCCTTGATCGAGCCATCGCGCAGGCCGGCGATCAGCTTGTCAGCCTTGGACTTCAGTTCGGCAGTGGCTTTTTCCTTGGCCAGTTGCGCGCTGATGTTCTTGGCCACGGCCTCCAGCGGCATCTGCTCAGGCTTGCGGTGCTCCTTGACGCGCAGCACCACAACGGTCTCCGGGTCGAGCTCGATACCGTTGCTGTTGGCGCTCTCTTCCAGCACTTCCTCGCTGAAGGCGGCCTGGATCACCGAACGGTTGGCGGTGATGCCCTCGCCGCCTTCGCGGCCGAACGGCGCGGAGGTGTGTACTTTCAGATTGAGGTCCTGGGCTGGCTGGGCCAGGTCGGAAGCCTCGAACGCGGCATCCTCCAGCTGCTTGGTGGCTTCGACGAAGCGCTGCTCCACCTGCTGGGTCTTCAGCTCGCGGGTCAGCTTGTCCTTCAGGCTGGCGAAGCTCGGTACGTCCGGTGCCTCGACACCCAGCAGCTTGATCAGGTGGTAACCGTACTCGGTGCGTACCGGCGCGGACACCTGGTCCTTGGCCAGCTTGTACAGTGCGTCCTCGAAGGCCGGGTCGTACACGCCTGGGCCGGCGAAGCCGAGGTCACCACCGGTGCTGGCGGAACCTGGGTCCTGGGAGAATTCCTTGGCCAGTTTGGCGAAGTCCTCACCCTTGCCCAGCCGCTGCTGGACTTCCTCGATGCGGGCCCTGGCCTGGGCATCGCTGGTCTTGTCGTTGACCTCGATCAGGATGTGCGCGGCGTGGCGCTGCTCGCCAAGGTTGGCGATCTCCTTCTCGTACAAAGCCTTGAGCTCGTCGTCATTGACCTTGACCTGGTCGAAGAAGGCCGACTTCTTCAGCTCGATGTAGTCGATGACCACCTGGTCGGGGGTCATGAACTCCTTGGCGTGCTGGTCGTAGTGCGCCTTGACTTCATCGTCACTCACCTTGACTGCGGCCGGGTCGGCCTTGAAGGTCAGTGCGGCGAAATCACGGGTCTGCTTCTCCAGGCGGGCGAAGGCGTCGACCTGCTTGTCGGTGACGAAGCTGCTGCCGGCAAGGCCAGTGCGCAGCTGGCCGATGAGCATTTCCTGGGCGAGCATCTCGCGGAACTGCATACGGCCGTAGCCCATCTGGCGGATGACGGCATCGAAGCGCTCGGCGCTGAACTTGCCATCCACCTGGAATTCAGGCGTCTGCAGGATCAGTTGGTCCAGCGCAGCTTCGGAGAAAGCGAACTTGGCGTCTTCGGCACCCTGCAACAGCAGTTTGCGGTCGATCAGCCCCTTGAGCGCGGCTTCACGCAGCATCTTCTCGTTCAACAGCGCGGGGTCGAAATCCTTGCCCAGCTGTTGCATCAGCTGGCGGCGCTGCATGTCGACAGCCTGGCTCAGCTCGTTTTGGCTGATGGTCTGGCCGTTGACCTTGGCGGCGTCCTGGCTGTGGCTCGCGGCCTGGAAGATGGCTTCGAAACCGGTCAGTGCCATCAGCACGACGATAAGGCCAATGATGGTCTTGGCAATCCAACCTTGTGAATTGTCCCTGATATTCTGCAGCATGCGTCCCCCAGAAACGGTTGTACCACTGCGTCGACAACCGCGGAGCGTGGGTAGAGTCCTGATAGAAAAAAGGCGCATCCAGTGGATGCGCCTTTTCGAAGCGAGCGTGCCAGCGGGAACGTTTGCGACCCGCCGTCACGCGGTCGGCCAGAACATGCCCTGGCCGGCTGAAAGAGACGACTTAGTTGACGGCGTCTTTCAGGCCTTTACCAGCCTTGAAGCCTGGAACCTTGGCGGCAGCGATCTTGATAGCCTTGCCGGTTTGCGGGTTACGGCCGGTGCGCTCGGCGCGCTCCTTGACCGAGAAGGTACCGAAGCCAACCAGAACGACGTCGTCGCCTGCTTTCAGGGCACCGGTCACGGAGTCAATGACTGCGTCCAGCGCACGGCCGGCTACAGCTTTCGGGATGTCAGCAGATGCGGCGATAGCGTCAATCAGTTCCGACTTGTTCACTCTAAGTCCCCTTATATCTCTATTGAGTTTGTTTCTAAGTATGTAATGAAAAGCTTATGAAACGAGCGCTGGTTGGCCTGTTGACAATGGCGTGCCGCTTTATAGCAAGGGCCCGAAAACGCTGTCAACCAAAGCCCCCCAGCGAAATACGTACTAGTGCGTGCTGATTCTTTCCTTAGCATCGCCGTCGCGCTTTTCATCTTTCGCGACAATCTCCGGAGCCACATCTGGCAAGGGCTCCGGGGCGTATTGCAGCGCAATTTGGAGGACTTCGTCAATCCATTTGACCGGTTTGATCTGAAGATCCTGTTTGATATTTTCCGGAATTTCCTTGAGGTCGCGAACATTCTCCTCGGGGATGATCACGGTCTTGATCCCACCGCGGTGCGCCGCCAGGAGTTTTTCCTTGAGGCCGCCGATGGCCAGGACCTGGCCACGCAGGGTGATCTCGCCAGTCATCGCCACGTCGGCGCGCACCGGGATCTGCGTCAGCGCAGAGACCAGCGCGGTGCACATGCCAATACCGGCGCTCGGGCCATCCTTGGGGGTGGCACCTTCGGGCATATGGATGTGAACGTCGCGCTTCTCGTGGAAGTCTGCAGCGATCCCCAGGCTCGCGGCGCGGCTACGCACCACGGTTTGCGCGGCAGTAATCGACTCGACCATGACATCGCCCAGCGAGCCGGTCTTGATCAACTGGCCCTTGCCGGGGATGACCACGGCCTCGATGGTCAGCAGTTCGCCGCCCACCTGGGTCCAGGCCAGGCCGGTAACCTGGCCGATCTGATCCTGCTGCTCGGCCAGGCCGTAGCGGAACTTGCGCACGCCCAGCAGTTGCTCGAGCTGTTCACCCGTGACCTTGACCTTGACCTGCTTCTGCCCGGTGTGATCCTTGACCACCTTGCGGCACACCTTGGCGATCTGCCGCTCCAGGCCACGCACGCCGGCTTCGCGGGTGTAGTAGCGGATGATGTCACGGATCGCCGACACGTCGACTTCCAGCTCATCCTTCTTCAACCCGTTGGCCTTGACCTGTTTGGGTACCAGGTACTTGACCGCGATGTTGATCTTCTCGTCCTCGGTGTAACCCGGCAGGCGGATGACTTCCATACGGTCGAGCAGCGCCGGCGGGATGTTCATCGAGTTCGAGGTGCACAGGAACATCACGTCCGACAGGTCGTAGTCGACCTCGAGGTAGTGATCGTTGAAGTTGTGGTTCTGCTCCGGGTCGAGCACTTCCAGCAACGCCGACGCTGGGTCGCCACGCATGTCGCTGCCCATCTTGTCGATCTCGTCGAGCAGGAACAGCGGGTTGCGTACGCCCACCTTGGTCATCTTCTGGATCAGACGACCCGGCATCGAACCGATGTAGGTACGGCGATGGCCGCGAATTTCGGCCTCGTCACGCACGCCACCCAGGGCCATGCGCACGAACTTGCGGTTGGTGGCCGCGGCGATCGACTCGGCCAGCGAGGTCTTGCCCACGCCAGGCGGGCCGACCAGGCACAGCACCGGGCCGCGGATCTTCTTCACGCGTTTCTGCACGGCGAGGTACTCAAGGATGCGTTCCTTGACCTCTTCCAGCCCGTAGTGATCGGCGTCGAGGATTTCCTCGGCCTTGGTCAGGTCCAGGCGCACCTTGCTCTGGGCTTTCCACGGTACCTGCACCAGCCAGTCGAGGTACGAACGCACCACGGTGGCTTCGGCAGACATCGGCGACATCTGCTTGAGCTTGTTCAGCTCGGCCTGGGCCTTGGCCAACGCATCTTTCGGCAGGCCGGCGGCATCGATGCGCTTTTTCAGCTCTTCGATTTCGTTATGACCTTCATCGCCATCGCCAAGCTCTTTCTGAATGGCCTTCATCTGCTCATTCAGGTAGTACTCGCGCTGGCTGCGCTCCATCTGCTTCTTGACCCGACCACGAATGCGCTTCTCGACCTGCAGCAGGTCGATTTCGGCATCCAGCAGCGCCAGCACGTGCTCGACCCGCGTCTGCAGGTCGACAATTTCAAGAATTTCCTGCTTCTGCTCGATCTTCAGGGCCATGTGCGCGGCCATGGTATCGACCAGGCGCCCTGGTTCTTCGATGCTGTTGAGCGACGACAGCACTTCGGCCGGGACCTTCTTGCCCAACTGTACGTACTGCTCGAACTGCGACAGCAGGGTGCGCACGAACACTTCGGATTCGCGCTCGGCGGCTTCGACTTCGTCGATCAGCTCGACCTGGGCGCGAACATGCCCATCGACCTCGGTGAAACGCTCGACCGCGCCGCGCTGCTCACCCTCGACCAACACCTTGACGGTGCCATCGGGCAGCTTGAGCAGTTGCAGGACGGTCGCGACGGTGCCGACGCGGTACAGGGCGTCTTCGCCCGGATCATCGTCGGCTGGGTTCTTCTGGGCCAGCAGAAGGATCTGCTTTTCGCCCGTCATCGCGGCTTCTAGGGCTTCGATGGACTTCTCACGCCCCACGAACAGTGGGATGACCATGTGCGGATAGACGACAACGTCGCGCAATGGCAAAAGAGGCAAGTCGAGGGTGGTCTTCATGATTTCGCCTCTACAGCGGCCTTGTGGCCGGAAACCGGTGGAAATGGTGCTTGGGGCTAATGTGGGGGCAGCCCTTTGAAATTACAAGCGCGGAAACCGTGAAATGCAAAAAGGGGCCAGAAGGCCCCTTTTCACATACTGCCCCTTGCCCGATCAGGCGTCGGGGGCGGCCTTGGCTTGCGGCTCGCTGTTCTCGTAGATCAGCAGCGGCTGCGAAGTACCCTCGATGACACTTTCATCGATCACCACCTTGCTGACTTCCTTCTGCGAAGGAATCTCGTACATGGTGTCGAGCAGCACGCCCTCGAGAATGGAACGCAGGCCGCGGGCGCCGGTCTTGCGCTCCAGAGCCTTGCGAGCAACGGCCTTGAGCGCATCGCTGCGGAACTCCAGGTCGACGCTCTCCATTTCGAACAGCTTGGCGTATTGCTTGGTCAGCGCGTTCTTCGGTTCGGTCAGAATCTGCATAAGTGCAGCTTCGTCCAACTCGTCGAGCGTGGCCAGCACAGGCAGGCGGCCGACGAATTCCGGAATGAGGCCGAACTTGACCAGATCGTCTGGCTCGACTTCACGCAGCGACTCACCGACCTTCTTGCCTTCTTCCTTGCTGCGCACTTCGGCACTGAAACCGATGCCACCCTTGGTGGAGCGGTTCTGGATGACTTTTTCCAGGCCCGAGAAGGCGCCACCGCAGATGAACAGGATGTTGCGGGTGTCAACCTGCAGGAATTCCTGTTGCGGGTGCTTGCGACCGCCTTGCGGCGGCACGGAGGCCACGGTGCCTTCGATCAGCTTCAGCAATGCCTGCTGCACGCCCTCGCCCGAAACGTCACGGGTGATGGATGGGTTGTCCGACTTGCGCGAGATCTTGTCGATCTCGTCAATGTAGACAATGCCCATCTGGGCCTTTTCCACGTCGTAGTCGCACTTCTGCAGCAGCTTCTGAATGATGTTCTCGACGTCCTCACCCACATAACCAGCTTCGGTCAGGGTGGTGGCGTCGGCGATGGTGAATGGTACGTTCAGCAGGCGTGCGAGGGTTTCGGCGAGCAGCGTCTTGCCCGAGCCGGTTGGCCCGATCAGCAGGATGTTGCTTTTGCCGAGTTCGACTTCGTCGCCCTTCTTGTCACGCTGGTTCAGGCGCTTGTAGTGGTTGTACACCGCTACGGCAAGCACCTTCTTGGCGCGCTCCTGACCAATGACGTACTGGTCCAGGATACCGCTGATTTCTTTCGGCGAGGGTAGCTTGTGCGCGTTGCTCTCGGCCTGGGCTTCCTGCACCTCCTCACGGATGATGTCATTGCACAGGTCGACGCACTCGTCGCAGATAAATACCGAGGGGCCGGCAATCAACTTGCGCACTTCGTGCTGGCTTTTGCCGCAGAAGGAGCAATAGAGCAATTTGCCGTTGTCCTCGCCGTTACGGGTGTCAGTCATTCGATCGATCCAATCCGGTAGGCTTGAAACACAAGATGAAGGCAATCGCAGGCTTTTTCAAGTCCGCGGGCGGGCGCACTGTACGCCCACCCGCTCTGGCGCATTGCTTCAGGATGCCAGTTGCCGCTTGTCGTAGACCGAGTCGATCAGGCCGTACTCGGCCGCGCGCGCAGCGCTCATGAAGTTGTCACGCTCGGTGTCGCGCTTGATGGTTTCCAGCGGCTGGCCGGTGTGATGGGCCAGCAGCTCGTTCAGGCGCGCCTTGATGTTGAGGATTTCCTGGGCGTGGATCTCGATGTCGGTCGCCTGGCCCTGGAAGCCGCCGAGCGGCTGGTGAATCATCACCCGCGAGTTCGGCAGGCAGTGGCGCTTGCCAGCGGCACCGGCCGCCAGCAGGAAGGCGCCCATGCTGCAGGCCTGGCCGATGCAGATGGTCGAGACGTCCGGTTTGATGAACTGCATGGTGTCGTAGATCGACATGCCGGCAGTTACCGAACCACCCGGCGAGTTGATGTACAGATGGATATCCTTGTCCGGGTTTTCCGCCTCAAGGAACAGCAGTTGCGCCACCACCAGGTTGGCCATGTAGTCCTCTACAGGGCCGACCAGGAAGATCACCCGCTCCTTCAAGAGGCGCGAGTAGATGTCGTAGGCACGTTCGCCACGGGCGGACTGCTCGATAACCATCGGGACCAGGCCGCCTGCGGCCTGGATGTCAGAGCTCTGCTGAATATAAGAATTGCGGGACATGTCCTGCACTCACTCCCAAATAGTCATGGCTTGAATACACACAAGCCAGCGCGAAGGCTGGCTTGTGGGGGTTTCCTACGAGAGTAGCCTGTTACTCAGCGGCGGCAGGAGCCTGGGCTGGTTTGACGGCTTCTTCGTACGAGACCGATTTGTCGGTCACAGTCGCTTTCTGCAGGACAGTATCTACAACTTGCTCTTCCAGTACAACCGAACGCACTTCGTTCAGTTGCTGGTCGTTCTTGTAGTACCAGGCGATGACCTGCTCTGGCTCTTGGTAAGCCGAAGCCATTTCCTCGATCACTTCGCGAACCTTGGCGTCGTCTGGCTTCAGGTCGAACTGCTTGACCACTTCGGCGACGATCAGGCCCAGCACCACACGGCGCTTGGCTTGCTCTTCGAACAGCTCGGCCGGCAGTTGCTCAGGCATGATGTTGCCACCGAACTGCTGAACGGCCTGCACGCGCAGACGGTTGACTTCGTTCTCCAGCAGGGCCTTTGGCACTTCGATCGGGTTGGCGTCCAGCAGACCGTCCATGACCTGGTTCTTGACCTTGGCCTTGATGGCCTGGCGCAGCTCACGCTCCATGTTCTTGCGAACTTCGGCGCGGAAACCTTCAAGCGTGGATTCCTTGATGCCGAACTGAGCGAAGAAGGCTTCGTTCAGCTCAGGCAGCACAGGGGCCGACACGCTGTTGACGGTGATGGTGAACTCGGCGGCTTTGCCAGCCAGGTCCAGGTTCTGGTAGTCCTCGGGGAAGGTCACGCTGACAACGCGCTCTTCACCGGCCTTGGCGCCAACCAGACCGTCTTCGAAGCCTGGGATCATGCGGCCGGAACCCAGTACCAGCTGGGTGCCCTTGGCCGAACCACCGGCGAACACTTCACCGTCGACCTTGCCGACGAAATCGATGTTGACCTGGTCGTCGTTCTGCGCGGCGCGCTCGACGGCCTCGAAGCGGGTGTTCTGCTTGCGCAGCACTTCCAGCATGTTGTCCAGGTCGGCGTCAGCCACTTCGGCGCTCAGGCGCTCGACGCTGATCGACTCGAGGCCGGAAACGGTGAACTCGGGGAAGACTTCGAAGATGGCGACGAACTCGAGGTCCTTGCCTTTTTCGAACGATTTCGGCTCGACGGCAGGGGCGCCAGCCGGGTTCAGCTTCTGCTCGACGATGGCTTCGTAGAAGGAAGCCTGAACCAGGTCACCGAAGGCTTCCTGACGGGCATCGGCTTCAAAACGCTGGCGGATCACGCTCATTGGCACCTTGCCTGGGCGGAAGCCGGCAACCTTGGCGCGCTTGGCAGTCTGCTGCAGACGCTTGTTGACTTCGTTCTCGACGCGCTCGGCCGGAACGGCGATGGTCATGCGGCGCTCGAGAGCGGAAGTGTTTTCAACAGAAACTTGCATGGATATTCCTCGTTGCACAGACGTTAGCCGGCGGTAACCCGACTCCAGAATCAAGGGCAAGCATTCTAGTGACTCATGCAGCAGAAGTCACCCCACCCTGGAGGTCGGCGTCACACGCCGGTCGATTTCCTTGTAAGACCCGCCCGCCGTGGCGTCGAGCCTGTTTAAACGGTGACCGCGCAGGCCTTCTTGAGCCGCGCGATTGTAAAACCTTGTCAAACAAACAGCTGATAGTTGCGATATGGGATTTTTGTGTGGGATTTCAAGGGGGATCGAGTGAAGGCTTGCAGGTGCCAGGTCTCACTCGACAACCCGCCAAAAAACCCGAACCCCCTACTCCGGCTCAATCTCATTGAACTGGCAATACTCTTCCCACTCCATCCCCAGCGCCTCGGCCACCTCACGGTGAGTCTCCAGGCGCATGGTTTGCAACTGCTCAGGCGACTCTGCGATCAACTGCAAGGCCAACTCCCAGGGCTGGATACCCTGCTCATCGGCAGCATCTTCGAATGCCCACTCGATCTGCTGCGCCTGCTCGCGCGGATCCAGCTCGCGGATTTCCTCGAGCAACTGGGGATTGGCTTCGGCGAAACGTTGCAGCGCCAAGGCCTGGCGCGCTTCTTTAGCGATCATTTACGGCATTCCTCTGCCAGCTCACTTAGCCGGACGGTCAACCGGCTGAAATCTATCAGCTTTTAGCGCAAACCCACCAGAGGGCAACGAAGCCCTAGATGGCCATCATCGAGGCGGCCACGACGCGCTCATAGCAGGCATAGGGGGCAAGCGCTCCACCGTGGTAGGGCGCATCATCGAAACGCCTGACTGCCAGCGCACCGTCAAAATGCTCGAGCACCCGGAAGGCCCGAAGCTCGGCGCCGGACATCAAGCCGCCCTGGTTTTCCAGGCTTTGCAACGACCCCGCCCCCAGCTGCAGCCGATACGACTCATCCACTGTCGCCAGGTAGCGCTTGGCGTCGACATGCATCGCCACCGGCGCACACACCGACGGCCCGAACCAGCGCCCAAGCCAGGCAGCCCCCAGGGCGGCGTGCTCGCGATCCCGGTGGTAACCCGCCAACTCAGGATCCCCGGCGCACACAAAGTGCCCGATATCATGAAACAACGCAGCCACGATGATCGCGCCACTGCAATTGGCACTCAAGGCCTGATGGGCAGCCCATAGCGAGTGCTGCAGCACGCTCACCCCATCACTGAGCCTGACTGTCGCACACCCCTCCATGGCCACCCGAAGCACCTGCAAAGCCGAGTATTGGCCCGAGACAACAGTATCCATACTCATACTCCATGCTCCTGAGCCCATCGCAAGCGCATGATAGTAGCCCTCCTGGCCGCCATGTGCTGCGGGAGCACTATCTGGACTGCCTGATCGCTGGCAATCCAGCCCCCCCCCCGCAAGGCCTGCGCCACAACTCATCGGCACAGGCCAATTTCAGCCGCCGCAAAAGCAAAAAGGCGCCTGATCTTACGATCAGGCGCCTTTTACAAATATGGGGTGGACGATGGGAATCGAACCCACGACAACCGGAATCACAATCCGGCGCTCTACCAACTGAGCTACGCCCACCATAATGCGGTGCTACGTTGTACAACCTTACAGAAACATGGTGCGGACGAAGAGACTCGAACTCTTACAGCTTGCGCCGCTGGAACCTAAATCCAGTGTGTCTACCAATTTCACCACGTCCGCATGCAACTCAAAAACAAAGGCGCCGGATCATTCAATCGAGGCGCCTCTGCAGAATCTGGGGTGGACGATGGGAATCGAACCCACGACAACCGGAATCACAATCCGGCGCTCTACCAACTGAGCTACGCCCACCATAATGCGCTACTGCGTACTTGCCCAGGCCTAATGGCGCACCCGGCAGGACTCGAACCTGCGACCATCCGCTTAGAAGGCGGATGCTCTATCCAGCTGAGCTACGGGCGCTTAAGCTACCAGCCTGACCGAACAAACGAACCGCTTATTCTGCCCGGCCTTGCCAACCCGTGCCAGGCAGTGCCCGACAAGTGCGGCGAATCTTATAGTCGGCCCTACAACCCGTCAACACCTTTCTATAAAAAATTTAAATTATTGAAGGGCTTAGGGGATTTGCCCGACCACGCGCCTTTGCCCTTGCGCCGTGTCGTGCGAGAATGCGCGCTTCTTATATGTTCCCTTCTCGATGGTTAATCACGCGTCTATGACTGCACACCTGATCGATGGCAAGGCGATCGCCGCCAACCTGCGCAAGCAGATCGCCCAACGTGTCGCCGAACGCCGCCAGCAGGGCCTGCGTACGCCAGGCCTGGCGGTGATCCTGGTCGGTACCGACCCCGCCTCCCAAGTCTATGTCTCGCACAAGCGCAAGGACTGTGAAGAGGTCGGCTTCATCTCGCAAGCGTTCGACCTGCCCAGCGATACCACGCAGCAAGCCCTGACCGACCTGATCGACCGCCTGAACGACGACCCGGCCGTCGATGGCATCCTGCTGCAGCTGCCACTGCCGGAGCACCTGGATGCTTCGCTGCTGCTCGAGCGCATTCGCCCGGACAAAGACGTCGATGGCTTCCACCCGTACAACATCGGCCGCCTGGCACAACGCATCCCGTTGCTGCGCCCATGCACCCCGAAAGGCATCATCACCCTGCTGGAAAGCACCGGCCAGGACCTGTACGGCATGAACGCGGTGATCGTCGGCGCCTCCAACATCGTCGGCCGCCCGATGGCCATGGAGTTGCTGCTGGCCGGTTGCACCGTCACCGTCTGCCACCGCTTCACCAAGGACCTGGCCGGCCACGTCGGCCGTGCCGACCTGCTGGTGGTCGCCGCCGGCAAGCCGGGCCTGGTCAAGGGTGAGTGGGTCAAGGAAGGCGCGATCGTCATCGACGTCGGCATCAACCGCCAGGAAGACGGCAAGCTGGTCGGCGACGTGGTCTACGAGACCGCCCTGCCCCGCGCCGGCTGGATCACCCCGGTACCGGGCGGCGTCGGCCCGATGACCCGCGCCTGCCTGCTGGAAAACACGCTGTATGCGGCTGAAGCGTTGCACAAGTAAGACAGTGTGAAATGAAGACGGCACCTCTGGCAGGTGCCGTTTTTTTTGCCGGGTGGTTTTGTATTCGCTGCATTGGCCTCTTCGCGGGCAAGCCCGCTCCCACAGGTTTTGCAGAGCCTTCAAGTACAGTGCGGTTCCTGTGGGAGCCGGCTTGCCGGCGATAGGGTCAACCCGGTCTTCAGCCAATCACTTGCGCGCCGCCTCCCACGACTTGAGCAGCTCGTTGTAGCTGACCGTCTCGCCCTTGGGCTTCTCGTTGGCCAGCTTCGGCTTCGGCGCCCCGGGCTGGTCGAACCAGTACTGGGCATCGCGCTCCGGGTTGAGCTTCGGTGCGCAGGTGGCCTGGGCGTTGGAACGCTGCAGCCGTTCCATCATCTTGTCCTGGTCCCGCGCCAGCCCGTCCAGCGCCTGCTGCGGGGTCTTCTCGCCACTGGCCACCTCGGCGATATGGCTCCACCACAGCTGCGCCAGGCGCGGATAGTCCGGCACGTTGGTGCCGGTGGGGGTCCACTGCACCCGCGCCGGGCTTCTGTAGAACTCCACCAGCCCACCAAGCTTGGGCGCAAGGTCGGTCATGGCCTGGGAGTTGATGTCCGACTCGCGGATCGGCGTCAGCCCGACCACGGTCTTCTTCAGCGACACGGTCTTGGAGGTGACGAACTGGGCGTACAGCCAGGCCGCCAGGCGCTGCTTTTCAGGGGTGGACTTGAAGAAGGTCCAGGAGCCGGTGTCCTGGTAACCCAGCTTCATCCCCTCCTCCCAATACGGCCCCTTGGGCGATGGCGCCATGCGCCACTTGGGAGTGCCGTCGGCGTTGACCACCGGCAGCCCGGGCTTGGTCATGTCGGCGGTGAACGCGGTGTACCAGAAGATCTGCTGGGCGATATTGCCCTGGGCCGGCACCGGCCCCGCCTCGGAGAAGGTCATGCCCTGGGCTTCCTTGGGCGCGTAGGCACGCATCCAGTCCACGTACTTCTGCGTGGCGAACACCGCCGCCGGGCCGTTGGTGTCGCCACCGCGGGTCACGCTGGAGCCCACCGGGTGGCAGTCCTCCACGCGGATACCCCACTCGTCCACCGGCAGGCCGTTGGGCAGGCCTTTGTCGCCGCCCCCGGCCATGGAGAACCAGGCGTCGGTGAAGCGCCAGCCCAGCGACGGGTCCTTCTTGCCGTAGTCCATGTGGCCATAGACGCGCTTGCCGTCGATTTCCTTGACGTCTTCGCTGAAGAACTTGGCGATATCCTCGTAGGCCGACCAGTTCACCGGCACACCCAGCTCGTAGCCGTATTTCGCCTTGAACTTGGCTTTCAGGTCCGGGCGCTCGAACCAGTCGGCGCGGAACCAGTACAAGTTGGCGAACTGCTGGTCAGGCAACTGATAAACCTTGCCGTCCGGTGCGGTGGTGAAGGAGATGCCAATGAAGTCCTTGAGGTCCAGCGTGGGCGAGGTGTAGTTCTTGCCCTCATTGGCCATCAGGTCAGTGATGGATTCCACCTTGCCATAACGAAAGTGCGTACCAATCAAATCAGAATCGTTGACCCAGCCGTCATAGATGTTCTTGTCCGACTGCATCTGCGTCTGCAGCTTTTCCACCACATCGCCTTCCTGCAGCAGGTCGTGGGTCAGCTGGATGCCGGTGATCTCGGTAAAGGCCTTGGCCAGTACCTTGGACTCATACTCGTGGGTGGTGATGGTTTCCGACACCACGTTGATCTTCATCCCACGGAACGGCTCGGCGGCCTTGATGAACCACTTGAGTTCTTCAAGTTGCTGCTCCGGGGTCAGGGTCGAGGGCTTGAATTCGCTGCCGATCCATTTCTTTGCCGCGTCCTCGTACTGGTCTGCCCAGGCCGTGCCGTGCACACCGACCAGCACCAACAATGCGGCCAGGGTCAAATGTCGCCGTTTATGGTTGTTCTCGAACATTGTGATCTCCAGATTATTGAAGGACCCCTCGCCCTGTGGGAGCCGGCTTGCCGGCGATGAGGCCAGCACAGGCGACACAAGGCCATTTCCTCACCCCCAGCGCAGCACCGCTACCAGCCAGACCAGCGACAACAGCGAGGCCACCCACAATGGCCAGTCGCTCACCCCCACCACCAGCAGGTGCAGGTAGGCACTGACCAGCAAGCCGATGAACAGCCGGTCGCCGCGAGTCGTGGCGATCGGCAACCAACCACGCCGCTCCAGGCACGGGCGGCGCAACTCGAACACCGTCATGCACAGCAACACCACCCCGATCGTTGCGAAGAACAACGCCGTCGGCAGCGTCCAGGCCATCCACTCCATCACCCGCCCTCCTACACCCGGCCCAGGGCGAAGCCCTTGGCCACATGGTTGCGCACGAACCAGATCACCAGCATGCCTGGCAGGATGGTCAGCACCCCGGCGGCGGCCAGCACACCCCAATCGATCCCCGAGGCCGACACCGTGCGGGTCATCACCGCGGCGATCGGCTTGGCATTCACCGAGGTGAGGGTGCGCGCCAACAACAGCTCGACCCACGAAAACATGAAGCAGAAGAACGCCGTCACCCCGATCCCCGAGCCGATCAGCGGGATGAAGATTTTCACGAAGAAGCGCGGGAAGCTGTAACCGTCGATGTAGGCGGTTTCGTCGATCTCCTTGGGTACACCGCTCATGAACCCCTCGAGGATCCACACCGCCAATGGCACGTTGAACAGGCAGTGGGCCAGGGCCACGGCAATGTGCGTGTCGAACAGGCCAATGGACGAATACAGCTGGAAGAACGGCAGCAGGAACACCGCCGGTGGCGCCATGCGGTTGGTCAGCAGCCAGAAGAACAGGTGGCGATCACCGAGAAAGCGGTAACGCGAGAAGGCATACGCCGCCGGCAGCGCCACGCTCAGCGAGATGACCGTGTTCAGGCACACGTAGTACAGCGAATTGATGTAGCCGCTGTACCAGCTGGCATCGGTGAAGATCACCCGGTAGTTGTCGAGGGTGAACGCCTGCGGCCACAAGGTTAGCCCGCCGAGGATCTCGCTGTTGCTCTTGAACGACATGTTCAGCAACCAGTAGATCGGCACCAGCAGGAAGAAGAAGTACACCAGCAGGACCAGGGTTTTGCGCTTGCTCATGGCCTACTCCTTATCAGCGTGGGTCATGGCGGTGTAGAACAGCCACGACACCAGCAGGATAATCAGGAAGTACACCAGCGAGAACGCCGCCGCCGGCCCCAGGTCGAACTGCCCCACCGCCATGCGCGTGAGGGTCTGGCTGAGAAAAGTGGTGGCGTTGCCCGGCCCTCCGCCGGTGAGCACGAACGGCTCGGTGTAGATCATGAAGCTGTCCATGAAGCGCAGCATCACTGCGATCAGCAGCACATTCTTGAGCTTGGGCAGCTGGATATGCCGGAACACCGCCCAGCCCGAGGCCCGGTCGATGCGCGCGGCCTGGTAATAAACGTCGGGGATGGCACGCAAACCCGAGTAGCACAGCAGCGCCACCAGCGACGTCCAGTGCCAGACATCCATCACCAGCACGGTGACCCAAGCGTCGAATGGGTCGCCTGCATAGTTGTAGTTGACCCCCAGCTTGGCCAGCGTCGCCCCGAGCAAACCAATGTCGGCGCGGCCGAAGATCTGCCAGATGGTGCCCACCACGTTCCACGGGATCAGCAGCGGGATGGCCATGACGATCAGGCACACCGAGGCCATGCGCCCACGGGTCGGCATGGTCAGGGCGATGGCGATGCCCAGCGGGATCTCGATGGCCAGCACACAGGCGGAATAGATGAACTGGCGCAGCAGCGCGTCGTGCAGCGCCGGGTCGCGCAGCACCTGGCGGTACCAGTCGGCGCCGACGAAGTAGCGGCTGGAGGCATCGAAGATGTCCTGTACCGAGTAGTTGACCACTGTCATCATCGGGATCACGGCGCTGAACGCCACCAGCAGGAACACCGGCAGCACCAGCCACCAGGCTTTGTTGTTCTGTACCTTGTTCATGCCTCGGCCTCCACCAGCACATCGTCCAGATAGAGCATCAGCCATTGCGGCGGCAGGCTGACCCAGGCGCGCTCCCGTGGGATCACCCGGTCCTCGCCCAGGCGCGCCTTGAGCGTGACGCCCGCCAACATCAAGGTGAGGATGCGGTAGGTGCCCAGGTCCTCCACGTCCACCACGCGCGTCTCGATGGCGTCGTCGAACGGCTGCTCCCAGACCTGCACGAACTCCGGGCGGATACCCACCTGCAAACGCCCGCCCGGCATGGTCGCCAAGCGCTCGCGCACAGCCTCGGGCAACGCCAGGTGAATGTCACCGAAACTCACCCCGTCCGCCTCGGCGCACACGTCGATCAGGTTCATCCCCGGACTGCCAATGAAGTAGCCGACGAAGGTGTGCCGTGGCCGCTCGAACAGCTCGCGTGGAGTACCGAACTGGACGATGCGCCCGGCATGCATCACCGCGATCTTGTCGGCGAAGGTCGAGGCCTCCAGCTGGTCGTGGGTAACGTAGATCATGGTGATGTTGAACTGCTCGTGGATCTGCTTGAGCTTGCGCCGCAGCTTCCATTTCAGGTGCGGGTCGATCACCGTCAGCGGCTCGTCGAAGAGGATCGCCGACACATCGTCGCGCACCAGCCCACGGCCCATGGAGACCTTCTGCTTCTCGTCGGCGCTGAGGTTGCGCGCACGCTTGCCCAGCACCGCCGAGAGGTCGAGCACCTCGGCGATTTCCTCCACCCGCGCCCGCACCCGCGCCTCGTCCAGGCCCTGATTGCGCAGTGGGAACGCCAGGTTGTCGAACACGCTCATGGTGTCGTACACCACCGGGAACTGGAACACCTGGGCGATGTTGCGCTGTTGCGGGGTGAGGGTGTTGACCGGCTTGCCGTCGAACAGCACCTCGCCATGGGACGGGCTGAGCAACCCGGAGATGATGTTGAGCAAGGTCGACTTGCCGCAGCCGGACGGCCCGAGCAAGGCATAGGCGCCGCCCTGCGCCCACACGTGTTCCAGTTCGTGCAGGGCGTAGTCGTCGGCGCTGCTGGGTGCGCGGCTGTAGCTGTGGGCCAGTTGGCGCAGGCGGATCTCGGCCATCAGGCACTCCTCGCGGCAGGCAGGCGTGGCGCCTGCACCAGGGCATCGGCGCTGTCGAAGATGAACAGCTTGCGGGTGGGGATGAATACGCGGATCGGCGTGTCCACCGGGTATTCGTGCACCCCAGGTAGATGCAGGATCATCCGCCAGTGCTCGTTGCGCACATGCAGGAAGGTTTCCGAGCCACTGATCTCGGCCAATTCCACCAGCACGGCCAGCTCCAGGTCGTCATCGCGCGACGGCACCAGGGCCAGGTGGCCGGGGCGGATGCCAAAGCGGTAGTCGCCATCGGGCAGCTCGCGCAAGTCGGCATGGCGGGCGAAGTGCACGGCACCGGCCAGGCTCACCTCGTTGCCGGCAATGCGCCCGGGCACCAGGTTGATGGGTGGTTCGCAGAACAGCTCGGCGGCCAATACGCTGGCCGGCCGCTGGTAGACCTCGGTGGTGGCGCCGCTCTGGATCACCCGCCCTTCATGCAGCAGCGTGGTGGTGCCGCCCAGTGCCAGCGCCTCATTGGGTTCGGTGGTGGCATACACGGCGATGCACTTGCGCTCGGCGAACAGGCTGCGCAGCTCCTGGCGTAGCTCCTCGCGCAGCTTGTAGTCGAGGTTGACCAACGGCTCGTCGAACAGGATCAGCGAGGCGTCCTTGACCAGCGCCCGGGCCATGGCGGTGCGCTGCTGCTGGCCGCCCGACAGCTCCAGTGGCAGGCGCCCGAGAAACGCTTCTATGCGCAGCATCTCGGCGGTTTCACGCACGCGCCGCTGTATTTCGGGCTCGGCCATGCGCGCCTGGCGCAAGGGCGAAGCGATGTTCTCGAACACCGTGAGCGTGGGGTAATTGATGAACTGCTGATAGACCATCGACACATTGCGCTCGCGTACCGGGCGCCCGGTGACGTCCTCGCCGTCCATCAGCACGCGGCCGCTGTCCGGACGGTCGAGGCCGGCCATCAGGCGCATCAGGCTGGTCTTGCCGGCCAGGGTGCGGCCCAGCAGCACGTTGAACGAGCCGGGTTCGAAACGCAGGCTGGCGTCGTCGATCCACCGTTGGTTGTCGACACTGCGACGTACCCGTTCCAGCACCAGGGACATGGCGTGGCCTTCTTGTAGTTGTTGTCCCGCACACACAGCCAGTTCCGTGCCAGGTGACCACGACCGCTCTGGCACGGCCTGCTGCGCCCCGGCAGCTGCAATCACCTGTGCAGCGCTGTACAGCCTGGCTGAACAACTGGACAGCCACCGGTTTGACAATGAACAGTCCTGAACGACACTCAAGCGCGGTCTGCATGAAAACAACAACCCACAGGACAGGCCCATGGCCCACGCCGCTGCGACCCATGCCCAACTGATCCAGGCCTCCTGGATGCGCTGCCGCGAACACGGCCTGCAACCCCAGCACACCCCCGACTTCGACTGCCTGACCGGCGCCGAACTCGATGCCTTGCTCGAACGTAACCAGGCCTTGCTGCAACTGACCCGTGATCAAGTACTGCCGCAGTACACCCATCTGCTGGGCAACGCCAGCCACCTGGTGATGCTCGGCGACGCCAGCGGCTGCCTGCTCGAAGCCTGGGGCACCCGGCGCTTCGTCGACCCACGCCAGCAGCATGCCTTCAGCCCTGGCGCGCGCTGGCGCGAGCAAGGTGTCGGCACCAATGCGCTGGGTACCGCGCTGGTGTGCGGCCAGGCGATCCATGTCGGCCAGGACGAACACTACCTGCGCCAGAACCGCTACATGGCCAGCGCCGCGGCACCGCTGTTCGATGCGCAGCGGCGCCTGGTGGGCGTGCTCGACATCGCCAGCGACGGCTACCTGCCCGCCGACCAGACCCTGGGCCTGGTGCGCATGATCGGCCAGAGCCTGGAGAACCGCCTGATCCTCACAGGGCCGGCGGAGCAGCACTGGCAATTGCTGTTCAATACCGGCGCCGACAACCTCGACAGCCCTTGGGCCGGCCTGCTGCTGTTCGACGAACGCGGCCAGGTGCAGGCCGCCAACCACCGCGCCGACAGCCTGCTGGGCGCTGACCCGCGTCACCAGAGCCTGGCACAGCTGTTCCAGACACCCTTGCGGCAGATCCTCGAACAGCCCGAGGGCCGTCCCTTCGCCCTGCTCGCCCATGGCCGCCAGCGCTTGCACTGCCAGTGGCAAGGGCCACGCCGGCCACCCACCCAGCGTGCACCGAGCCTCGTCGACACACGGGTGAGCAAGGCCCTGGCCCAGGCCGGCCTGCTGTTCGAGAAAGACATCCCCCTGCTGATCCAGGGCGAGACTGGCGTGGGCAAGGAGGTGTTCGTCACCGCTCTGCACCAGGCCAGCAGCCGCGCGCGCCAGCCACTGATCGCCGTGAACTGCGCAGCGATACCCACTGAACTGGTGGAGTCGGAGCTGTTTGGTTACGAGAAAGGCGCCTTCACCGGCGCCCACCAGAAAGGCAACCCCGGGCTGATCCGCAAGGCCGACGGTGGTGTGCTGTTCCTCGACGAGATCGGCGACATGCCCCTGGCCACCCAGGCCCGTCTGCTGCGCGTACTGCAAACCCGCAGCATCCAGCCGCTGGGCAGCGGCGAGCCGGTAGCGCTGGACATTCGCGTGGTCTCGGCCAGCAACCTGGACTTGGCCGCCGAGGTGCGCGCCGGGCGGTTTCGCCAGGACCTCTACTACCGCATCGCCGGATTGGCGCTGGTACTGCCGGCGCTGCGCGAACGCAGTGACCGGCGGGCACTGATCGAGGAGGTGCATGGCCGTTATCGCGAGCCAGGGCAGTCCGAACGTTTGGCGGATGACGTCCTGGCGTTGCTGGAGCAGCATCCATGGCCGGGCAATCTGCGAGAGCTGGTCAGTGTGATGCAAGTGGCGCTGGCATTGGCTGGCACTCAGCCGGTCGGGGTGGAGCATCTGCCGGACAATTTCCTGGCAGAGGCCGGTGATTGCGTGGACACACCAACACGTGAACAGGGCCCGATCGACCTGGGCGATCTGCTGCGCCGCGCCAATGGCAATCTCTCATCCGTGGCACGCGCGCTGGGCATCAGTCGCACGACCCTTTACAAGCGTTTGCGCGAACAGGGCCTGGTGACTTCCAGCGAGTGATGCAGTGCCTGTACTGGCCCCATCGCCGGCAAGCCGGCTCACACATTGTATCGGGTTGCACACTTTCTGTAGGAGCGGCCTTGTGCCGCGAAAGGGCCGCAAAGCGGCCCCGACGATCTTGAGGTGTATTCGAGATCCTGAGGGCGCTGCGCACCCCTTTCCAACCGGTCCGGCGCCCCGGCAAGGCCGCTCCTACAAAAGGCGGTCCGTTGTTCCCACCCTGACCGTGCCATGCTCAAGACTTGCTCTGTACCTGTGGGAGCTGGCTTGCCAGCGATAGGGTTGCCGCAGACACAGCAGATTGTGCTGCCAAACCCGCTATTTCAGCTGAACCCGCCGCCGCCTCCCACCCGCTTCAGCCGGTATCCCACTGCAATCCCCCCGACAATGGCCACACAGCCCACCCGTGGATGCGTGCCCAATGCAAACAACAAATACCGTCCTCATGATTCGCCCGGCGCGGTTCGCCTTCAACCCCGACACCGCCGTCAACAACCGTTTCCAGCAGGCCCCGCTGGACCCTGAAAGCGCCAACGCCAAGGCCCTGGCAGAGTTCGACGGCTATGTCGATGCCCTGCGCCAGCACGGTGTCGAGGTGCTGGTGGTGCAGGACACCCCCGAGCCCCACACCCCCGACTCGATCTTCCCCAACAACTGGTGGAGCAGCCACGCCGACGGCAGCCTGGTGCTCTACCCCATGGAGGGCCAGAACCGTCGCCTGGAGCGTGGCAAGGGCGTGCTCCAGGCACTGACCGAGCGCTTCGCCATCAAGCAGACCATCGACCTGAGCCCGCTGGAACAGCACAACCTGTTCCTCGAAGGCACCGGCAGCATGGTGCTGGACCGCGAACACCGCATCAGCTACGCCTGCCACTCCGGCCGCACGCACGAACACGCGCTGCGCCAGTTCGCCGAGCAGCTGGACTACCGCCTGTGCCTGTTCCACGCCGTCGACCGCCAGCATGCGCCGATCTACCACAGCAACGTGATGATGAACGTCGGCCGCCAGCTCGCCGTGGTGTGCCTCGACGCCCTGCCCCATGCCAGCGAACGCCGCACCCTCGAGCACTCGCTGCGCGACACCGGCAAGCAGGTGCTGGCGCTGAACCACGACCAGCTCGAAAACTTCGCCGGCAACATGCTCGAAGTACACGACCGCGCCGGCCGCTCGCTGCTGGTGATGTCGCGCAGCGCCTGGCGCTCGCTGGACGCCGGCCAACGCCAGCAGGTCGAGCGCCACAGCCAGCCACTGGTGGTGAATATCGACCATATCGAACGCATCGGCGGCGGCAGCGCGCGCTGCATGCTCGCCGAAGTGCACCTGCCCTCGCGCCACTGATCTCAAAGGAGCCTCACCATGACCCGCTACATCGACGTGCAAGCCCTCGCCCGCCTGGTCAACCGCAAGGGCCTGCCCACGTGCCTGGCCGAGATGGCCGAGTACATCCGCCAGGACTACCTGCGCTGGCACGACTTCGAAAAATGCCCGCGCCTGGCCAACCACTCACCCGATGGGGTGATCGAGCTGATGCCGGTGTCCGACGCCAGCCTGTACGCCTTCAAGTACGTCAACGGCCACCCCAGGAACACCCACAACGGCCTGCTCACGGTGATGGCCTTCGGCGCTTTAGGCGACGTGGATACCGGCGCGCCGGTGCTGCTCAGCGAAATGACCCTGACCACCGCGATCCGCACCGCCGCCACCTCGGCCCTGGCCGCCCGCTACCTGGCGCGCGAGGGCAGCCAACGCATGGCGCTGATCGGCAATGGTTCGCAGAGCGAGTTCCAGGCCATCGCCTTCCACACCTTGCTGGGTATCGATGAGATCCGCCTGTTCGACATCGACCGCGCCGCCTCGGAAAAACTCGCGGCCAACCTGACCGGCTATCCACAGCTGAAACTGACCATCGCCGGCAGCGTGGCCGAGGCGGTGCGCGGCGCCGACATCGTCACCACGGTCACCGCCGACAAGGCCTACGCCACCATCCTCACCCCAGAGATGATCGAGCCGGGCATGCACCTGAACGCGGTGGGTGGCGACTGCCCAGGCAAGACCGAACTGCACCGCGACATCGTCGAGCGGGCCCGGGTGATCGTCGAGTACGAACCGCAGAGCCGCATCGAAGGCGAGATCCAGCAGTTACCGGCCGGCTCGCCGACCACCGAGTTCTGGCAAGTGGTCGAAGGGATCGCGGCCGGGCGTGAGAGCGCCGAGCAGGTGACGCTGTTCGACTCGGTCGGGTTTGCCATCGAGGACTACTCGGCGCTGCGCTATGTGCTGGATGTGGCCAAGGCGCTGGACATTGGCCATGACATCAACCTGGTGCCCGAGCTGGCCAATCCGAAGGATCTGTTTGCGCTGTTGCAGCCGGCGGCGGTCGAGCGTAAGGCCAGCGCAGCCTGATGGCACGATCGCGGGGCAAGCCCGCTCCCACGCGGGTTGATGCACGTGGGAGCGGGCTTGCCCTGCGATGACAGAAACCGCTGTCGCACTTCCATAAATCCTTGTCGCAACAGCCGATTCGGCTGCTGAAAACCACTCAACAGCCGAATCCGGTCCCCAGCGAGCCGGCAAACGACACAAAAAACCGCTCTACCTCGCGCATCCTGACCGCGACCAACGAGTCACCCACAACAACAGTTACAGACCTACGCGCTTGCACTGCCCCTACTTCCAATAACAACACCCAGGGACCTACACCTATGCTCACCCTACGAAAACGCCTCGGCGTGCTGCTGTTCTCGTTGTGTGCCACCACCGTCACCCAGGCCAAGGAGTGGACCGAGATCCGCTTCGGCGTCTACCCCGAATACCCCCCCTTCGAATCCGTCGCCGCCGACGGCAGCCTGCAAGGCTTCGACATCGAGCTGGGCAACGCCATCTGCGAAAAGCTCCAGGTCAAGTGCACCTGGGTGCACAACGAATTCGACGGCATGATCCCGGCCCTGCGGGCGCGCAAGTTCGACGCCATCATGTCGTCGATGGCGGTCACCCCGGCGCGCCAGAAGCAGATCGACTTCACCAACCGCCTGTTCCTCAGCCCCACCTCAGTGATCGTGCGCAAGTCCGCAGGCTTCGGTGACAGCGTCGAGTCGCTCAAGGGCAAGCAGGTCGGTGTGCTGCAAGGCTCGCTGCAGGAAGCCTACGCCCGCGCCGTGCTGACGCCACTGGGCGCGCAGGTCAAGGCCTACCAGGCCCAGGACCAGAACTACGCCGACCTGATGAACGGCCGCCTCGACGCCACCGTCACCGACAAGCTCGAAGCCCAGCTCAACTTCCTCTCCAAACCCGAAGGCGCCGACTTCAAGAGCGGCCCGGCGATCAAGGACCCGAGCCTGCCGCTGGACATCGCCATGGGCCTGCGCAAGACCGACCCGGAGCTCAAGGCGCTGCTGGACAAGGGCATCGCCATGATCCACGCCGATGGCACTTATGCCGCGATCCAGAAGAAGTACGTCGGCGAGCTGGACATCTACAACGAGTGACCTACAGCGCTGATCGCGGGGCAAGCCCGCTCCCACGGACTCACCACTGCGTGGGAGCGGGCTTGCCCCGCGATGGCCTCCTTGCGAGATCCCTGTCATGCACGACTTCCTCTCCCACGGCCTGCAAGGCTTCGGCCCGCTGCTGGCCCAAGGCACCTGGATGACCCTCAAGCTGGCCCTGCTGTCGCTGGCCGTGAGCCTGCTGCTGGGCCTGCTCGGCGCCAGCGCCAAGCTGTCGCGCGCAAAGCTGCTGCGCATCCCGGCCACCCTCTACACCACCTTGATCCGCAGCGTCCCCGACCTGGTGCTGATCCTGCTGATCTTCTACAGCATGCAGATCTGGCTCAACGACCTCACCGAAGCGCTGGGCTGGGACTATGTGGAGATCGACCCGTTCGGCGCCGGGGTGATCACCCTGGGCTTCATCTATGGCGCGTACTTCACCGAGAACTTCCGCGGCGCCATCCTCAGCGTGCCCGCCGGCCAGCTGGAAGCCGCCACCGCCTACGGCCTGAGCCGGGCGCAGCGGTTTCGGCTGGTGCTGTTCCCACAACTGATGCGTTTTGCCCTGCCGGGGCTGGGCAACAACTGGCTGGTGCTGCTCAAGTCCACCGCGCTGGTGTCGATCATCGGCCTGGCCGACCTGGTCAAGGCCGCGCAGAACGCCGGCAAGACCACCAACGACGTGCTGTTCTTCCTGTGCATCGCCGGGCTGGTCTACCTGGTCATCACCACCCTGTCCAACCAGCTGCTCAAGCGCCTCGAGCGGCGCTACAACATCGGCATCAAGGAGCTGGCGCGATGATCGAACTCCTCCAGCAATACGGCCCGGCCTACCTGTACAACGATGGCAGCGGTTTCTCCGGATTGACCATGACCCTGTGGCTGTTCGTGGTCAGCATGGTGTTGGGTTTGCTGCTCTCGCTGCCGCTGGCCCTGGCCCGCACCTCGCGCCACGCCTGGCTGCGCCTGCCGGTGCAGCTGTACACCTTCGTGTTCCGCGGCACGCCGCTCTATGTCCAGTTGCTGATCTGCTACACCGGCCTGTACAGCCTGCAAGTGGTGCGTGACCACGCCCTGCTCGATCAGTTTTTCCGCAACGCGCTCAACTGCACCCTGCTGGCCTTCGTGCTCAACACCTGCGCCTACACCGTGGAGATCTTCGCCGGGGCCATCCGCAACCTGCCCGCCGGCGAGCTGGAGGCAGCCCAGGCCTACGGCCTGCGTGGTTGGAAGCTCAACCTGTTCCTGGTGCTGCCAGCGGCCCTGCGCCGTTCGCTGCCGGCCTACAGCAACGAACTGATCCTGATGCTGCACGCCACCTCCCTGGCCTTTACCGCCACCGTCGCCGACATCCTCAAGGTGGCCCGCGACGCCAACGCCGCGACCTTCCTCACCTTCCAGGCCTTCGGTGTGGCCGCCCTGCTGTACATGCTGCTGTCCTTCGCCCTGGTCGGCCTGTTCCGACTGGCCGAGCGCCGCTGGATGCGCTTCCTTGACCCTGCCCGAGGCTGACCTGATGACTGCTACCGCACTGCCACTGAAGACCTTCCAACAGGCCCCGGCCGCCCATGCCCACACGGGTACGATCAAACTCAGCGTCGACGGCCTGCACAAGCACTACGGCGAACACCAGGTGCTCAAGGGCGTGTCGCTGCAAGCGCGCAAGGGCGACGTGATCAGCCTGATCGGCGCCAGCGGCTCGGGCAAAAGCACCTTCCTGCGCTGCATCAACTTCCTCGAACAGCCCAACGCCGGCAGCATCACCCTCGACGGGCAGACCCTCGACCTCAGCCAGGGCACCCCGCCAGCGGCCCAGCTGCATAACCTGCGCACGCGCCTGGCCATGGTGTTCCAGCACTTCAACCTGTGGAGCCACCTGACGGTGCTGGAGAATATCTGCCTGGCGCCACGCAAGGTGCTGGGCATCGGCGCCAGCGAGGCCGAGGCACGGGCGCGCAAGTACCTGGACAAGGTCGGCCTGCCGGCCCGGGCGGCGGACCAATACCCGGCGTTCCTGTCAGGTGGCCAGCAGCAGCGCGTGGCCATCGCCCGGGCGCTGGCCATGGAGCCGGAAATCATCCTGTTCGACGAGCCCACCTCGGCGCTGGACCCCGAGCTGGTCGGTGAAGTGCTCAAGGTGATACAGACGCTTGCCGAGGAAGGACGTACCATGCTCATGGTCACCCACGAAATGGGCTTTGCCCGCCAGGTGTCGAGCCAGGTGCTGTTCCTGCACCAGGGTTTGGTCGAGGAGCACGGTACCGCCGAGATCCTCGACCGGCCACAGAGCGAGCGCCTGCGCCAGTTCCTCTCCAACCGCCTCAAGTGAAGTCACGCCGCATATGGATACCAAGGCCACCCCCAGCGCACCGCTGGACCGCATCGACGAAGCGATCATCGACGTGCTGCGCCACCACGGAAGGATCACCTTCGAAAAGCTTTCCACCCTCGTGCACCTGACCCCCAGGCCCTGCCTGGAGCGGGTGCGCAAGCTGGAGCGGCGCGGGGTGATTCGCGGCTACGGCGCGATCATCGACCTGCAGCAAGTCTCACCAGGCCTGTCGCTGCTGGTGCTGGTGGCCTTGTCCAACCAGAGCGGGCGCGCCGCGCAGAAAGCTTTCGAAGCCACCGTGCGGGCCTGCCCGCAGGTCTACGACTGCCAGCTGATCAGCGGCCATTTCGACTACAGCCTGCGCATTCGTTGCCGCGACATGGAGCACTACCGGGTGCTGACCGAGACCTGGATGAACAACGACGAGCTGCATATCGACAAGCTGGTGGCGCACCCGGAGCTGGCGGCGGTGAAGAGCACGGCACCGCAGTTGTAGCCCTTCGCAACGGGCGCGGTAGCTATCTACCCCGCCCCGCCGCAGCTCCGGCCTTAACCTCGCTGCTTTCCCACCAGGAGAGCAGCCATGCCCCTTTCGCCACACCTGAGCCACCTGCACAAACACCACCCGCAATGGTACAAGCACGCCAGCCCTCACCAGCGGCATGTGCTCAAGCAGCGCACCCTCGCCAGCTACCGCGCCAGCCGCGCCGTGGCCAAGGCGCTGGAGCCCGTGCAGCCGATCGAGGCATTCTGCCGGCCGCTGCTGGAAGACGCCCTGCCACGCTGGTACCCAGGCGCCACCTTGCCGCCGCTGGACAACACGCTGCTGTGGAGCCAGGACGACCAGCGCGACCTGACCTGGCTCGAAGCTGCCTTGCAGAATTTCGACGACGGCGCCAAGGTCAAGCTTTACCAGGACGACGACAGTTCGACGCCACTCGACCTGGACACCAAGGTGTTCGTCAGCGGTGTACGCAACCTCGATCTGGGTCAACGCTACCAGTACCACCTGGCCGATCACGTCGACAACGAGGCTTTCCGTGACCTGGTGCGCGCGCAAGACCGCGCCGCATTCGCCGCCGAACTGACCACCGCACGCCTGCAGGGCCATCTGGACCCACTGGGCGAAACACTGGGTGAGGCCGCACTGTCCGACACCCGCCAGGTGACCGTCGACGGCCAACAACGGACCCTGTACTGCGGCTACCTCAGCCTGTTCGGCATCCCCCTCGACGGCCCTTTGGTGCTGCGCCTGGACCCGCTGAAGACCAGCGAAACCTGCGTACTGTACCTGCCCGGGCATCGTCGCCAGGCCATGCGTCAGTACAGCTCGTTCAAAGCCTTGAGCCGGGCGCTCACCCAGGCGCTGTGGAAGGACGACGAACGCCGCCTGTTCACCCGCTATGTCGATCAAGCACGCCAGCCCGAGTTCGCCAGCAAGCTGCACGACGCCCTGTACCCGAGCTACCCCTATGCCACCGTGCAAGCCAGTGCGCCAACTCGGGAAAAAGACGCCCCCAGCCATTGGACTCGACGGCTGTTCCCAGCCCCCACCGACCTGTGGCAAGAAACCCTGGACAAGAACGCCCGCCTGCCATTGACCTTCACCTCGTGGAAAAACGACTGCTTCACAAAGCGGGCACGCACCCACGTGCAGCGCAAGCTGCACGATGCTGCGGCAGTCGCGGTACCGGTAGCCCAGCGCGACCGCGCCGCGCTGCTGGCCAGCATCAGCGGCTGGCTGGGCCTGGGCATGAGCGTGCTCAACATTGCCGCGCTGTTCGTACCGGCGCTGGGCGAAGTGATGATGGTGATCGGCGGTGCGCAGCTGCTCGGCGAGTTCCTCGACGGCGTGCATGCAGCCAACGAGGGCGATGCCGAGGCGGCCATCGAGCAGCTGTTCGATGTGCTGGAGAACCTGGCGCAGGTGGCGGTGCTCGGTGCCGCCGGTGCGTTCGTCGAAACCCCCGGCGCCTTGCACGAATGGCACCCTGTCACCCAGGGTAACCGCCAACGCCTGTGGCCTGGTGACCTCTCGCCCTTCTCGCGCCCCGCACCCTGGCCCGAAGGCACGCTGCCGGCAGCCGACGGCCTTCATCACTGGCAGGGTAAGGCCTGGCTCGATCACCAGGGCAAAGCCTGCCCGCTGGAGCGCGACGGCCATGGCGGCTGGCGCCTGGGCAAAGGCCGCGGGCACCAGCACCAGCCGCAACTGCTGGGCAATGACCAGGGTGCCTGGCTGCTGCCCCACGAGCGCCCGCTGAGCTGGGACACCCCGCAGTTGCTGCAACGGGTCGGCCCGGTCGGCGCCGGCCTTGACCAGCAGGCGCTGGAGCGGGCGCTGCGCTGCAGCGGTTATGACGCCACGAATCTGCGCATGGCCCTGGTCGACCACCAGCCGCTGCCCGCTCTGCTGGCCGACAGTTTCGAAACGCTCGGCGCCAAAGTGCCCGGCAGCCTGCCACCCTTGCCTGGCAGCGAGGTCCTGCAGCGGGATTTTCCTTCGCTCAGCCGGCGCGCCTGCAACGAGATCGTCGCGAGCGCCGACCCGGCCGACCTGGCTCGGTTGCACCAGAAGGCGCGGGTACCGCTGAAAATGGCCGATACCGCCCGCGTGTATCAGCGCGAAGCGCGAATCAACCGAGCGCTGGCTGGCCTTCAGCAGTCCGCGGGCGCCAGCGCTGATCGTGACGCCCTGGCGCTAGGCCTGTTGGAGCACTTGCCGGGCTGGTCCGGCGACGTGCGCCTTGAACTGCGCGAGGACGGCCAGTTGGTACATGCCGCCGGCGCCGAGGGCAAGCAGCTGAAGATCATCGTGCGCAAGGCTGGCCAATACGAGCCCCGCGATGAGCGCGACCAGGTGCTGGCCAATCTCGGCGATCTGTTCCAGGCCATTCTCCAGGCGCTACCCGACAGCGAGCGGGTCGCCCTGAAACTGCAGGTGCATGACGCGCCGGGGTTGTGCGATGCGCTGTTCGAACTGGCGGTCAGCGACCGACGGCGGGCCGCCCACACCCTGGGCATGGTGCCCATACGGCCGATGTACCGTTTACCGACCCGGCTGCCAGGCAACCGCCGCATCGGCTACCGGCTCAGTGGCCGCGGCCGCGGCTGGCTCAGTGAAGACCAACTGTTCGACCAGCTGTACCCCGCCTCGCCCACGGCTGACCGCGAAGTGCTGCGTGCCGCCCTGCGCGCCGAGGCGGGCCCCCGGCCGGGCGCCTTCGGCCGTCTGCTCGAACGCCTGCGCGGCGAGTACCGGCAGTTGGATCAGAGCCTGCAACGCTGGGTGCACGACCCGGACAATGTCCGCGCGGGAACCTTCGAGCAGCGTCGCATACGCCGTGGCGTGGTGGCCAACCGTATCCGCCAGGCCTGGCGGCGGGAAAGCGAGCCCGACGTAGCCGCCAACATCAACCATGTCTGCCTGCGCATCCATGGCCAGTACCTCGACGAGCTACCAACCCTGCCCGTGCAACTGCCACACGTGCGTGAATTGTCCGTGCAAGATCTGGAGCCCTCGGTCGACCCCAACCACTTCCTGCTCGCCTTTCCCCAGGTCCGGCACCTGAACCTGGGCAACAGTACCCTTGCCATGATCCCTGAATCCGTGGCCCTGATGTCCCACCTGCAAACACTGGACCTTTCAGGCGCCCTGCTGGACCTGGACGCCCCCGGGCAACTGGCCATCCTGGGCCGACTGACACGGCTCACCTACCTCAATTTTGCCCAAGCGCTGCAAGCCCTGTCGGTAGCAAGCCTTGAAAGCCTCGCGCAGTTGCCCGAGCTGCGGGTCTTCCAGGCCGATCTCAATGAGCTGGAACTGGGCGCCGAACACTTCCAGGCCCTGCAACGCTGGCCGGCACTAAGCGAGCTGTACCTGGGGCAGAACCAGATCGAACTGGACGAAGCCACGCGTACTGCGCTGGCCGGGCTCAACCGCCTGCGCCGCCTGTCACTGTACGAGAACCCACTGGACTTCCCGCCGGATGTCACCGGCTGGACCCAGCTGGAATGGCTGGACCTGGAATACACCGGCATCGCTCAATGGCCAATCGGCTTGCAGGGGTTGCTCGAACAGCAGCCGCTGGTGCTGCGCCGACTGGAACTGAACCGTAACGCCTTGAGCGATGCGCCGGACCTGCGCAACAGCAGCTTCGCCATGGCCGTGCGTGCAGGCGACCAGGACATCCTCTACACCTTCGACGAAAACCCCTTCACCGATGCCGCTCGCAACCGCCTGCAGGACGCCGGCCTGAGCACCCACACCCTCCCGGACAGCCCGCCGCAGTGGTCTGCCGGCTGGCCTGACAGGCTGCTCGATCACATCGCCCTGACTTACCCCGACCCACAGTGGCGACCGCTGTACGACCTGATGGAGCGCCTGCCCGACACTGCTGACTTCCTACGCCACCCGCCAGCCATGCGCCAGCGCATGCAACGGGTGCTGGAGGCGCTGGCCGGCGATGGCCAGGGCTCGACCGACGGGGGGTGGGGCCGTGCCCAGGTGCAACAACACATCATCGATACCCTCAACGATGCCGCCATGACCTGTGTCGACCAGGCCAGCCTGTTGTTCCAGCAGGTCGAGACCGAGGTCACGGTGTGGCAGACCGTCATCCATGCCACGCCCGGGCTTGCCGACGAGCGAGTGGCGATCGACAGCGCCACCGCCCTGCTACGCCAGCAGCAGCTGGATACCCGCATTGCAGAGCTGTACAACGCCCGAGTGGCCCGGCGCCGAGCCCTGGGCGAGGCGGTGGACCAGGCCGACCGCGACGCTGCCCCGCCGCTGCACAGCGACGACGACCTCAGCGATGCCGAACTGACTGAGCCCAACTACCTGCTCGATGAAGTGGAGATGGCGCTGCATGCGCGTATCCACCTACGCAACGTGCTGCGTCTGCCACCGCAACCCGATGAAATCAGCTTCGACTACCTGGCGCGGCTGAGCGAGGCGACCCTTGCCCGCCTGGCCGACGCCGTGAGCCTGGAAGCCGACGGCCAACGCCTGGTCGACTGGGCTGTTGACCAGGGTTTCTGGGCGCCCTGGGTACGGCGCTTGCGGCCGCAGGCCTATGAAGCCTTGGCCGAGCGGTGGTCGGGGGCCAGCGAGTACTTCGACAGTTTCAGCGAAGCCGCGCCGCTGGGCGCCTACCGCGGCCCGGCGGTAGCAGCGGAGTATGTCGCGGCGCTGGAGCGTGAGCTGGGCGATGTGCAGGGCCTGGCGTGGCAGATTGACGGTGTGCTGCAGCGTATCGACCTGGTGTCCAATCGCTACCCGGACGAAAACGCCGTATACCAGCGCGCGGCGCAGTTGCTGCTGAGCAGCCGACAGGCCGCCGAGGCCGCGCTGCTGCGCGAGTTGACCGAAGCCATGATCGCGGATCTGCTGGCATGATTGCGGTCACGTTCTTTTAAGCCCACCGCGCCCCTTGTGGCAGCAACTGTCTTGCGCAGGCCTCTGTAGGAGCAACTGTCTTGCTCAAAATCTAAAAAGCCTGCGCGATCCCTGTGGGAGCGGGCTTGCCCGCGAACACGGGCGTAGCCCGTGCCATCCAGCGCGGTGCCTTCGCGGGCAAGGCCGCTCCTACAGAAAACCTGTGCAAGACAGTTGGCGCCCGTGAGTGCCGGCATCGCCCACGCACAGGCCCGCCGCCGGGAACACCTTCACGCCTTGCACCACTCGCTGGGTTGCCGATAGCCGGCCGCCCAAGCGAGCACCTGCTCTGCCGGCATCGGCCGGGCGATGCCATACCCTTGGGCCAACTCGCAGCCCAGCCCCATCAGTACCCGGCCATGTTCGACGCTCTCCACCCCCTCGGCGACTACCTCGCGGCCAAAGGCCCGCGCCAGGCCGATCACTGCGGTGGTCAGCGCCAGGTCGTCATGGTCATGCAGGATGTCGCGCACGAACGACTTGTCGACCTTGATGGTCTGCGCCGGCAAGCGCTTGAGGTAACTCAGCGAGGAATAGCCGGTACCGAAGTCGTCCAGCGAAAAGCGCACGCCGAGGGCACGGCAGGCGTCGAGGCAACGGCCGACGTGCGCCAGGTTGTCGATGGCCACCGACTCGACGATTTCCAGGTCCAGACACGCCGGGTCGACACCTGGGTGATGTGCCAGCAACTGGGCCAGGCGCTCGGCGAAATCGCCACGCTGCAACTGGCGGGCGGCGATGTTCACGCTCAACGACCAGTCGCAACCGCTTTGCTGCCACTGCTGCAATTGGCTCAGGGCCTGGTCGATGACCCATTCGCCCAGTTCGACGATCAGGTCGGTCTGCTCCACCAGCGGCAGGAACTCCCCCGGCGGCACCGGCCCCTTCGAGGGGTGCAGCCAGCGCAGCAGGGCCTCGAAGCCGATCACCCGGCCGCTGCGCATGTTCACCTTGGGCTGGTAGTACAAGCGCAACTCGCCGTCACGCAGGGCCCGGCGCACTCGGGTCACGGTCTGGTGGGTGGCCTTGAGCTCCTGCTCCTGCGACACATCGAACAGGTGGTAGCGGTTGCGCCCGCGCTGCTTGGCCACGTACATGGCCTGGTCGGCATGGCGCACCAGGGTGTCGGCGTCTTCTTCATCCTGAGGGAACAGGGTCACGCCGATACTGGCGCTGAGGGTCAAGGGTTGCTCGCGCACCACATAAGGCGCGGCCAGGGCCTGCAACACGCGCTGCAAGGCGGCATGCAACGGCCGCGGCCCCTCGACATTGCGCAGGATCAGCACGAACTCGTCACCCGACAGCCGCGCCACCGCATCGCCACCGCGCAGGATACCCTGCAGGCGCCGGGCCACCTCCACCAGCAACAGGTCGCCGGTGGCATGGCCGTAGCCATCGTTGACCGCCTTGAAACCGTCCAGGTCGAGCATGCACACCGCCAGCGGCACACGTTCGCGGCGAGAGAAGGCCAACGCCTGGTTGAGCAAGTCAGACAGGTAGGCGCGGTTCGGCAGGCCGGTCAGCACGTCATGCCCCACGCGCCATTGCAGGGTGTGCAGCAGCTGGCGCTTCTCGGTGATGTCGAAGCGGATCGACACGTACTTGCGCACCTTGTTGGTCTGCGGGTCGATCAGCGGCACCATGGTGCTGTCTACCCAGTACAGCGAACCATCCTTGGCCCGGTTGCAGATTTCGCCCTTCCACACCCGCCCTGCTGCCAGCGAGCGCCACATGTCGAGGAAGAACGTCGGCTCGTGCAACCCAGAGTTGAGGATGCGGTGGTTGACCCCCAGCAGTTCCTCGCGGCTGTAGCCAGAGATACTGCAGAACTGCTGGTTGACGTAGGTGATGCGCCCACCCAGGTCGGTCTCGGAAAAGATCGCGGCCGCGTCCACGGCCGCGCGGTAGTTGTCGTCCATAACCTTGGCAACCTAGCGGTTGAAACGCTCCACCAGGGCGCGCAATCCGGCGCACACCTGCTCCAGTTCTGCACCGCGCGAGGCGGCGGCATTGGCCTGCTGAGCACTCAGCTGGACCGTACCGGCCACGCCATTGATCTGCCGCGAAACATCCTCGGCCACCGCCGACTGCTGCTGCGAGGCCGCGGCCATCTGCTGGCTCATGTCGCTGATGCGCAGCACCGCCTGGCGAATGCCCTGCAACGCGTCCTGGGCCTGGGCCACCTGGCTTACGCCCTGCTGCGCGCCCTCGATGCCCAGGCTGGCGATGCTCACCGCCTGTTCGGCGCCGCCGCGCAGGGTGTCGGTGATGGCCTGGATATGCAGGGTGGACTGGCGGGTCTTGTCGGCCAGCGCACGCACCTCGTCGGCGACCACCGCGAAACCCCGGCCATGCTCACCGGCCCGTGCCGCCTCGATCGCGGCATTGAGCGCCAGCAGGTTGGTCTGCTCGGCGATGGCGCGGATCATCCCGGCGGCCTCGGCGATGGCACCGGTCTGACCAGCCAGGTCGTTGACCGCCTGGTTGATCTGCCCGACGGTGTCGGCCAGGCCATTGATCGCCGCACCGCTGGCGTCGGCCACCTGGCTGCCCTGCTCGGCCAGCAAGTGCGCGGTGTGCGCCTCCTGGGCGGTGAGCTGCACGTGGCCGGCGACCTCGCCGATGGAGGCGGCCATCTCGGTCATGGCGGTGGCGGTCAGGTCGGTTTCGGCGCGCTGTTCGAGCAGCGCCGCCTCGGTGCCGCGCGACAGTTGGCCGGCATCACGCGCGGCTTCGGCCATTTGCGCGGCCAGGTCGCTGAGGCGGGTTAGCGCGGTCTTGAGCCGGGCCTCTTCGCTGATCAGGATCAGCTCGAGCTGGCCGGCCGGCCCGTGCAGGTCACTGTAGGTCAGCGCCGCGACCGGGTCGCCGAAGGTATCGCCGGCACCCTCGGCGATGCGCCGCAGGTGGCGGCCCATGCGGCTCTGCGCCCAGGCGCCGACGGCGACGAACAGCGCCAGCGTCAGGCCCTGCGCGGGCAGCCCCGGCCACAGCCGATTGCCCCCCACAGCGAGGGCGCCACCCAGCAACGGTACCGCCATGGCCCGCAGCAGCAGGCCCAGGCGCCGTGCCGGCGACACCGCCGCCTTGCCGGCCCGCAGCCGTGCGTACAGGGCCTCGGCGCGCGCCACCTGCTCGCGAGTCGGGCGCACCCGCACCGACTCGTAGCCCACCACCCGGCCGTTTTCGAGGATGGGCGTGACGTAGGCGTTGACCCAGTAGAAGTTGCCGTTGCGGCAGCGGTTCTTGACGATGCCCATCCAGCTCTTGCCGGCCTTGAGGTACTGCCACATCAATTCGAACACTGCCTCGGGCATGTCCGGGTGACGCACCAGGTTGTGCGGGCTGCCGATCAGCTCGTCCTGGCTGTAACCACTGATGGCGGCGAATTCGGCGTTGCAGTAGGTGATCAGGCTGGCCGTGTCGGTGGCGGAGATCAGCCGCTGATGCTCGGGGAAGCTTTGCTCGACCGGATTGACCGGCAGGTTCAGACGCACGATGAGACTCCATTCACAAACGATTCGTCAGGCCGCCCGACAGGCTGCACCCGCGTGCCGGAACCGCTCGAGGCAGGCCGGCTCCAATGCCTGGCAGCCGTTTCACAACCGTGAAACCGGGCGCGATCACCTTAGGCAGGCAGTTGAATGACCGTTCAGTCAAAGCGGGCGATTCTACGAATTCCATCACACTTTGCAAATAAAGGTGATGAATCGTGGCGTTGCCTTAAGCGAATAGATATCGTTAAGTGCTTGATTCTAAATGGGAATTAAGCGATGACGAGATCAGGTCTAGGTCCCGCCCTGCGCCGCTACCGCAAACTGGCGGGCCTCACACAGGCGCAACTGGGCGAGCGCACCGGCTTTGACCCCAAGACCATCAGCCGCTTCGAAACCGGCACCTACACCCCCAGTGTCGAGGCGTTACTGCACTTCGCCGAGACGCTGGGGGTCAAGCCGAAAGCCTTCTTCGCCGAACCGGACGACGAACAAGAGCAGCGTGCCTACCTGTTCGGTGTCATCCACAACGCCGCCACCAAAGACCTGGGCAAGCTGATCGCTGCCGTCGATCAGGTCCTCGCCAAGCCCTGAAATCCCCTTGTGCACCCTTGTAGAGCCTTCTTGCCGATCCTGCACCACAACTGGTCAGACCGGTAAGGCCAAAAACCCTTGCATTGTAGGATTTTTCGGCGTTACATGAGCCTCGCAGTGAACAAACCGGTAAGACCACAATAATTAAGTCCTGCACTCTTTCGCTCCGTGTGGCTGGGGGGCAAGGACACCGACCAGAGACTCCTCCCATGCTCAAATGGTGTTCGCGTTCGATCTTCCTCCAGGTAGTGCTCGGCCTCGCCCTCGGCGTCGCCTGTGGCCTGAGCTTCCCCGAGCTCTCCCTGCAACTCAAACCCCTGGGTGACGGCTTCATCAAGCTGATCAAGATGCTCATCGGCCTGATCGTGTTCTGCGTGGTGGTCAGCGGCATCTCCGGCGCCGGCGACCTGAAGAAGGTCGGGCGCATCGGCCTCAAATCCGTCATCTACTTCGAAGTGCTGACCACCCTGGCGCTGGTGATCGGCCTGGTGTTCGCCTTCACCAGCGGCATCGGCAGCGGCGCCAACATCCACCTCGACCAGCTGTCCAGTGCCGACGCCGGTGCCCTGGCCGAACGTGGCGCGCACCTGCACACCACCACCACCTTCCTCATGGACCTGATCCCGACGTCCGTGGTGGGCGCCTTCGCCGACAACAACATCCTCCAGGTGCTGCTGTTCTCGGTGCTGTTCGGCAGCGCCCTGAACCTGGTGGGCGAGTCGGCCTCGGGCATCTCGCGGCTGATCAACGAGCTGAGCCACGTGATCTTCCGCATCATGGGCATGATCGTGCGCCTGGCACCGCTCGGTGTGTTCGGCGCCATCGCCTTCACCACCAGCAAGTACGGCATCAGCTCGCTGCAGCACCTGGGCGGTCTGGTGGCGCTGTTCTACCTCACCTGCGCCGGCTTCGTGCTGATCGTCCTGGGCACCGTCATGCGCCTGTCGGGGCTCAAGCTGCTGCCGCTGATCAAGTACCTGCGTGAAGAACTGAGCATCGTGCTGGGTACCGCGTCCTCCGACGCCGTACTGCCGCAAGTGATGCGCAAGCTCGAACACCTCGGCATCGGCAGCTCCACCGTCGGCCTGGTGATCCCCACCGGCTATTCGTTCAACCTCGACGGCTTCTCCATCTACCTGACCCTGGCCATCGTGTTCATCGCCAACGCCACCGGCACACCGCTGGCGATGACCGACTTGCTGACCATTCTTCTGGTGTCGCTGGTGACTTCCAAGGGGGCTCACGGCATCCCAGGCTCGGCCCTGGTGATCCTCGCCGCCACCCTGACCGCGGTGCCGGCGATCCCGGTGGTGGGCCTGGTGCTGGTGCTGGCGGTGGACTGGTTCATGGGCATCGGCCGCGCGCTGACCAACCTGATCGGCAACTGCGTTGCCACCGTGGCCATCGCCCGCTGGGAGAAGGATATCGACCTGGAGCGCGCCAATAATGTGCTGGCCGGCAAGCCTGGTTTCGCCGCCCCCACCCGCAAGCAGGGCCAACCCCATCAACAGGAATTCTAAGTACCCGGTGGCCGGCGCCAAGCGTCGGCCAGCTCGGCACAAAGATGCAGCGTCAACCAAGGAGCGAAACGTGATCAGCTCATCGACCGTCGTCAATTCAGTGGTGGAGAAGCTCCGCCAGGCCCTGGCCCGTGGCCAGTGGCGCAGCGGCGACATGCTGCCCGGCCAGCGCGAGCTGGCCGAGCAACTGGGTATCAGCCGCCCCAGCCTGCGCGAGGCGGTGACCGTGCTGGAAACCCTGGGCCTGGTGCGCTCGATGCCCGGCAAGGGCGTGCTGGTGCTGGACGCCGATGTCGCCACCGCCAGCGAGCCGGAGGCGGTCGCCGCGGCGAGCCTGGCCGACGTGCTGGAGCTGCGCTACACCCTCGAACCCTTCATCGCCGGGCTGGTGGCGCAATCGGCCGGCAGCCAGGACATCGGCCAACTGCGCCTGACCCTGATGGACATGCGCGAAGCCCTCGACGCCGGTGACAGCGAAGCCGGCATCAACGCCTACATCGCCTTCCACGAAGCGTTGTTCGCCCTGACCACCAACCCGATCTTCCAGAGCGTGGTGCAGCAGACCGGCAACGCCCTCAAGGAGAGCGCCGACATGCTGCGCAAGTCGCCCGAACACCTGGCCGCGCGGCTGAGCGAAAACGAAGCGGTGGTGCGCGCCATCCGCGAGCGCAACAGCGCCCTGGCCAGCCTGCAGATGCGCCGGCACATCCTCGCCGAAGGCGAGCGCATGGGCATCGCCCTGAACATCCCGGACGACCACCCAGGCCCCTGAATAAAGAAGGAGAGCGCCCATGACCGCCTGCGCCCAAGCCGCCCCCCACTTGCCTGCCCTGCTCGGTGCCGGCGAGACCCGCCTGTCGGCGGAGCAGATCTACCCCCGGCTGTTCGACGCCATCCTCGAGCAGCGCCTGCCGCCGGGCAGTGCATTGCCCGAGCAGGCGCTGGGCAATGCGTTCGGGGTCAGCCGTACGGTGATCCGTCGGGTGCTCGGGCGCCTGTCCGACCAGCAGGTGGTGGTGCAGCGCCCCAGCCACACCGCGCACCTGGCCGCGCCCGATCCGCAGCAGGCGCGCCAGGTGCTCAGCGCCCGGCGCCTGGCCGAGACCACGCTGATCGGTTTGGCCACCCAGCGCGCGCGCCCGGCGCAGATCCGCCAGCTGCGCCAGCTGGTGGAGCGCGAACGCCAGCACCATGAACAGGGCGAACGCTGCACGGCGATCCGCCTGGGCGGCGAGTTCCACATGAAGCTGGCGCAGATGGCCGCCAATGCGCCATTGGCGCGCTTTCTCGATGGCCTGGTGCCGATGACCTCGCTGATCATCGCCCGTTACGAGTCACCCTGCTGCGAGCACTGCGCCTGGCAGGAGCATGCGGCGATCATCGACGCGGTGGAAAATGGCGATGGTGAAGCCGCGCTTGCGCTGATGCACGAACATCTGGACCGCCTGGAAGCCAAGCTCGACCTGGACCAGCACCCTCCCCTGTAGGAGCCAGCTTGCTGGCGAGGGGCAACGTGTAAAGCCGGCTCCTATGAAAAGACCACGGCGTCGACGTCCGGCAAGATCACCACCTCATCCCCCAACGACCATTCCGCCGCCCGCGCCGCCAGGGCCGCAGGCACACCCAGCGACCCGCCCGGGCCGGACGGCACGTCATAGGTGGCGTGGCCATTGTGGGGTAGCAGCACGCCGAAGCCACGCTGCAAGGCGGCACGGGCAGTGGCCGCCAGGCACATCTCCGACAACAGGCCACACAGGGCCAGGCGCTGAACACCCAACTCGCGCAGCAGCGCTTCCAGCCGCGTGTCGGCGAACCCATCATCCTCGCACTTGAACAGCACGTGCTCGCCTCGGGCTGGCGGGAAGTACAGCGGCCAACCGGCGCTGTGCGGGGCATCCGGCGTACCGGGGTCACCGTCATTCTGCAGGAAGATCACCGGCACGCCGGCCGCGCGCGCCCTGGACAGCAGGCGGGCGATGCTCAACTGCAGCGCCAGGTGGCCCGGAACGGCGTCCGGGCCTTGCATGAACGCGCATTGCACATCCACCAACAGCAGTGCGTCGGCTTTGGGAACACAGAGGGCAGTCACCTATGTCTCCGAAGTGAGGGACCAGCGTGCGAGCATAGCGCAGTGGCCGCTGCGGTCAGTACCATGCCATTCGAAGCACTTCCTGTAGGAGCCGGCTTTGCCGGCGAATGGGCCACTACAGTCAGCACACACTTCTGATCCCACAGGGGTGCGCGACCACCATGAGGCCCTTTTCAACTGGAGACACCATGAACCACAGCATCGTGCCGGTGGGCACGGAACACCACGACCGCCTCACCGAGCTCTGGGAAGCCTCGGTGCGGGCGACCCACGACTTTCTGCCTGAAGGCTATATAGAACGTCTGCGCCCCCTGGTGCGCGAGCAGTACCTGAGTTTCGTCGAGCTGCGCGCCTGGCGCGATGGTGACGGACGCATCCATGGCTTTGCTGGCGTGCATGACGGCAAGCTGGAGATGCTTTTCGTCGATCCCGCCTGCCGTGGCCAGGGCATCGGCAAGGCACTGCTGGCCAGCGTGGTCGATGAACTGGGCGTAAGCGAGGTCGATGTCAACGAACAAAACCCCCAGGCGGTGGGGTTCTACCTCAAGCAGGGGTTCGTCCGGATTGGACGGTCCGAGGTGGATGGGCAGGGTGATCCCTATCCGTTGCTGCACCTGAAACTGGGGGGCTGACATGCCAATCGAACCTGCACAGAGGGCCGCTCCGCGGCCCAACCTATACTTCGGATAATTCCCCCACAGCCTCTTCCCTGGGAGGCAACCCACGTGAAATCCCTCCTCGCGGCACTCCCGCTCTGCCTCCTGCTGGCCCTCGCCGGCTGTGCCGGCAAACGCCCGGCGGCCCCACCGCCCCCGCAAAACCTGCCCCCTGCCGTCTGGCAACGCATCGACCAGGACATCATCGAAGCCTCGGCCGCCGCCGCAGGCTCGGCCAACGACTATGCCCGGCGCTCGATGCGGGTGTGGAAGGAACAGGTGCAGCAACGCACCGAAAACGACTTCATCCCCTGGTTCACCGGCTACTGGACCCAGCAATGGCTGACCCTCAAGGTGGCCTGGTACAAGATGAACAGCGGCAACGGCACCGAGCCGCCGGAAAAGCGTCTGGCCCTGTACCTGCAGACGCAGTACCACGAGCGGGTGATCGACCCGGTGGCCGAGCAGATCAACCCCGAAGGCATTCGCGACCGCGCCAGCGAGCTGTACCTGCAACTGCTCGGACAGCAGCTGACGGCGATCATCCAGCGCTACAACGCGCCACCGGAGCAGTTCAGCCAGCGCCTGAACCGCATCCCGATCATCACCCTCGGCCCGCCCGACGCCCGCAACGCCACGCTCTATCAACTGCTCAGGGCCAAGTCGCTGGACCAGCAACCGGCCTGGCAATCGCTGCGCGAGCACCTGCATCAACAAGCCGCGAAAGGCCCGGGGCAGACCGAGACAGGGCTTTCGTCGGTGGCCACCCAGGCCAGCGAGAAGCTCGGCGCCACCCTTGCCCCGCGTGGCGCCGCCAGCGCCATCGCCGCAGCGGTGGGCAAGGCAGCGGGCACCTTGATTTCGCTGGCGGTGGCCGGTTACGGCATGGTCAGCCACGACCGCGAGCAACCGCAGATGGTCGAGCAACTGCGGGTGATCCTCAATGTGGCGTTGAACCAGGAATGGCAGGAACTGATGGAGAACCGCCAGAGCGGCGCCATGGCCGGGGTGTACTACCTGTCGGGGCAGGTGGAGGACAGCTTGCTGGCGAACCGGATGCCTGAACGGGAACAGGAGCCACTACTGATTCGCCTGGTCCCGTGATTGGCCCTGTAGGAGCGGCCTTGTGCCGCGAAAGGGCCGCGGATGACCTTCAGGCCGTCGCCAGCGCCGAGGTCGGCAGCCCGAAGATTCGGTCGAACGCCCAGTTGTAGACGAAGGTGTAGCACGGCACCAGGATGATGAACGCGAAGTCCACCACCAACGCCTCCAGCAGGCTCATGTCCAACCACCAGGCGATCAGCGGGATCAAATACACCACCAACGTAAGCTGGAAGCCGATGGCATGCGCCACCCGCCGCTTCACGCTGCGCCCGCGGGTGGCCTGGCGGCTTTCCCAGCGCTCGAACAGGCTGTTGTAGATGAAGTTCCAGGCCATGGCGATGGTGGTGATCATCACCGCCAGCGGGCCGGTGTGCGAGGCCTGGGTGTCGGACAGGTAGGCCAGGCCCAGGGTCGACATGCACAGGCCGATCAGTTCGTAGAAGGTCACGTAGACCAGTTTGCGTTGGAGTCCTTGCACGGGGTTACCTTGTTGCGATGTTCATGAAAGGCGGCAAGGATGCATCACCAGGCTTGACAGAAAAAGTTGGCAGCTTTCAGATTTACTGAAAGGAGACTGCCATGAATTTTTCCAGCGACACCATCCTGCTGTTCCTCGCCGTGCTCGACCACGGCTCGTTCTCGGCTGCCGCCCGGGCGCTGGGGCGGGTGCCCTCGGCGGTGAGCATGGCCATCGGCAACCTTGAAGCGGAGCTGGGCTATGCGCTGTTCGAGCGCGGCGCGCGCGAGGTGCGCCCCACTGCCCAGGCCCAGGCGCTGGAGCCCCACGCACGATTGATCGCCGAGCAGCTGGGCCTGCTGGCGGTGCATGCCCTGGAGCTGTCGCGCGGGCTGGAAAGCAGCCTGGCGATCGCCGTGGTGCCCGACATCGACCAGCGCCCGCTGCTCGGTGCCATCGCCCACCTGGGCGAGCGCCACCCACTGCTCGACATCGAACTGCTCTCGGCGCCACAAGAAGAAGCCCTGCACCTGCTCGACGAGGGCCGGGTGAACTTGTGCCTGGCTTTCGCCGGGCTACAGGTCGATCCACGGCGCAGTTTCCAGCACATCGCCATGGAATCGCTGGTGGCCACGCTCTCGCCGAGGCATCCGGCCTACGTCGAGGGGCGCATCCGCGACCTCGAGGACCTGGTCAACCTGCGCCAGATCCTGGTGCGCAGCCGCGACCTGCCGCTGACCGACCCACGCTCGTCGATCGGCACCTCGCACTGGCGCACCGACAGCTTCGACCTGGCGTTGCAGATGGTCGAGGCGGGGCTGGGCTGGGGCGACCTGCCCCTGTCGCGGGTTGCCCCGCTGATCGCTGCCGGGCGCCTGGTGCGGCTGGACTTTCGCAACACCCACAATGCCCTGGAGCTACCGGTGCATGCGTTCTGGCTCAAGCAGCAACCCCTGGGGCAGGCAGCCAGGGCGCTGGTGCAACGGCTGGCCTCGAAGTGATTTGTCACAACATAAGGGGATACCTGCCAGAACCTGCGACATTTAGTGCTTCAACATTTTGCGCAAACGGCCGATAGCTGGGGAACAGGCCCCGTCACTCGTGCCACAAGCACGCGGCGCCCTCCCCTCACTGAATCAAGGTCTCGAAACATGAACCTGAAATTCCGCCACAAGATCCTGCTCAGTGCCTGCGGCGTCGTCGTCCTGGCATTTGCGTTGTTCACCCTCTACAACGACTACTTGCAGCGCAACACCATCCGCCAGAACATCGAATCGTCGGTCCGCCAGGCCGGCCTGCAGACCGCCAGCAGCGTGCAGAACTGGATGAGCGGGCGCATCCTGGTACTGGAAAACCTGGCCCAGGACATCGCCCAGCAAGGCGCCGGCAGCAACGTGCCAGGCCTGGTCGACCAGCCGTCCTACACCAGCAACTTCCAGTTCACCTTCTTCGGCCAGAACACCGGCCTGTTCACCCAGCGCCCCGACGTCAAGATGCCCGACGACTATGACCCGCGTAAGCGCCCTTGGTACGGCCAGGCGGTTGCCGCCAACCAGACCATGCTGACCCCGCCGTACATGGCCGCCGTAGGTGGCCTGGTGGTGACCATCGCCATGCCGGTCAAGGCCAAGGCCAACGGCGAAATGCTGGGTGTGGTCGGTGGCGACCTGAGCCTGAACACCCTGGTGGACATCATCAACGCCGTGGACTTCGGCGGCATCGGCCATGCGTTCCTGGTCGACCGCGACGGCCAGGTCATCGTCAGCCCGGACAAGGACCGGGTGATGAAGAACCTCAAGGACATCTACCCAGGCTCGCCGCTACGGGTCGAGCCCGGCATTCAGGAAGTCAGCCTCGACGGCAAGGACCGCATCATCTCCTTCGCCCCGGTCGCAGGCCTGCCGTCGGCGCAGTGGTACATCGGCCTGTCGATTGACAAGGACAAGGCCTACGCCCCACTGAGCCAGTTCCGCACCTCGGCGATCATCGCCATGCTCATCGCCGTGGCCGTCATCGCCGGCCTGCTCGGTTTGCTGATCCCGGTGCTGATGCGCCCGCTGACCACCATGGGCCGTGCCATGCAGGACATCGCCGAAGGCGAAGGCGACCTGACCCGCCGCCTGGCCGTGGAGCAGAAGGACGAGTTCGGCGAGCTGGCCACCTCGTTCAACCGTTTCGTCGAGCGTATCCACGCCTCGATCAGCGAAGTGTCGTCGGCCACCCGCCTGGTGCATGACCTGTCGGAAAAAGTAGTAGGTGCCTCCAACGCCTCGCTGACCGGTTCCGAAGAACAGAGCATGCGCACCAACAGCGTGGCCGCAGCGATCAACGAGCTGGGTGCTGCTACCCAGGAGATCGCGCGCAACGCCGCCGACGCTTCGCAGCATGCCAGCGGCGCCAGCGAGCAGGCCAATGGCGGCCGCGCCGTGGTGGAAGAAGCGATCAACGCCATGACCGCGCTGTCGCAACGCATCAGCGAATCCTGCGAGCAGATCGAGACGCTCAACGCCAGCACCGACGAGATCGGCAAGATTCTCGACGTGATCAAGGGCATCTCCCAGCAGACCAACCTGTTGGCGCTCAACGCCGCCATCGAGGCCGCCCGCGCTGGCGAGGCCGGGCGTGGTTTCGCCGTGGTCGCCGACGAAGTGCGCAACCTGGCCCACCGTACCCAGGAGTCGGCCGAAGAGATCCACCGCATGATCACCAGCCTGCAAGTGGGCTCGCGCGAAGCGGTGCACACCATGAACACCAGCCAGGTGTCCAGCGAAGAGACCGTGCAGGTGGCCAACGAGGCCGGCGAGCGCCTGGCCAGCGTCACCCAGCGCATCGGCGAGATCGACGGCATGAACCAGTCGGTGGCCACCGCCACCGAAGAGCAGACTGCCGTGGTCGAGAGCCTGAACCTGGACATCACCCAGATCAACGCGCTGAACCAGCAAGGGGTGGAAAACCTCAACGAAACCCTGCGCCACTGCGACGCCCTGAGCCAGCAGGCCGGGCGCCTGAAGCAGCTGGTGGGCAGCTTCCGTATCTGACCTGTGAGAGCGCGCAGGCCGCTGTAGGAGCGGCCTTGTGTCGCGAAAGGGCCGCATAGCGGCCCCGGCATCTTAACTTCGCGCCCTAGATTGCTGGGGCCGCTACGCGGCCCTTTCCGGCCGGTCCGGCGCCCCGGCAAGGCCGCTCCTACAAGGGTTCGTGCCAGCCATCAGGCTTGGTTTTCGCCGACGAACGCCTGCACTTCGATCTCCACATCCACCCCCAGCGCCAACGCCGACGCCACCGTCGAGCGCACCGGCAGCGCCGCACCGAAGAACTCCTTGTACACCTCGTTGAAACCCGCGAAGTGACTCATGTCCGACAGCCACACCGTGGCCTTCACCACCTGGTCGAAACGCGCGCCACAGGCTGCCAGGCTCTCGCTGATGCGCTCACAGGCGGCCCGTGTCTGGGCCTGGATGTCACCGCGTACCACTTCGCCACTGGCGCTCATCGGCACCTGCCCGGACAGGAACAGAAAACCGCCGGCCTTCACCGCCCGTGAAAAGGGAAACGGCAGGCTGCTGGGGAAACGCTGGATATCATTGCTCACGGGATACCTCCATGGGGGTCGGTTGATACGTGCCGGCAATAGCCTCACTGGCTCGCCTGCGGCGGTCAAGGCCCGCAGGGTCGCCGTTGCGACGCGGTTATAACCTAATAACGAACAAGTCTATTTGGCTATAAAAAAATCTATATGCTGGCAAGCATCCGATCACGGGCAAGCTGGGCGTCGAGTAGCGTATGGATGTAGGTTCTTTCGGTTTCACCATTGCAGGGTTGGTCGTGGGCTTCATCGTCGGCATGACCGGCGTTGGCGGCGGCTCGCTGATGACCCCGATCCTGCTGTGGTTCGGCATCAGCCCGGCGACCGCCGTGGGCACCGACCTGCTGTATGCCGCCATCACCAAGGCCAGCGGCGTCTGGGTACACGGGCGCAACAACAACATCGACTGGAAAATCACCGGCTGGTTGAGCCTGGGCAGCGTGCCTGCCGCAGCGCTTACCCTGTGGTTCCTCAGCACCCTGCACACCGACACTTCGGCGCTCAATGCCGTGATCAAGCAAGGCCTGGCGGTGGTGCTGATCCTCACCGCCCTGGCGATCCTGTTCAAGTCGCGCCTGCAAGCATTCGCCAGCAAACATGCCGGTGACCACTACCACCTCAGCGACCGCACCCTCAACATCCTCACCGTCGTTACCGGCGTGATCCTCGGCGTGATGGTCACCCTGACCTCGATCGGCGCCGGCGCGCTGGGCACCGTGGCACTGTTCCTGCTCTATCCGTTCCTGGTCACCCGCCGCCTGGTGGGTACCGAAATCGCCCACGCCGTACCGCTGACCCTGGTGGCCGGCCTGGGTCATGCCGGCATGGGCAACATGGACTGGTCGCTGCTGGGCTACCTGCTGCTGGGTTCGCTGCCGGGCATCTACCTGGGCAGCCACCTCACCGGGCGCATCTCCGACCGCGTGCTGCGGCCTTGCCTGGCGACCATGCTGTTGCTGATCGGCTACAAGCTGGCGTTCTGATCAACCAGGTGCTTGTCGGCGGAATCTGTCAGTATCGGGCCCTGTCCCCACTGCCAGAGCCGCCCGATGGCCAATCCCCCCAGCCCGTTGCTACTTGCCCTGCGTGAAGGCACCCACGCCAGCCATAAACGCCTGGAACAGCGCCTGCCGTTCTTCAGCGAGCATTTCGACTTGAACGCCTACCGGCAGCTGCTGGCGGCCTACTTGGGCTTCCATGCGCCGCTGGAACTCGCCCTGGCCGATCACCAGCCCACCCAGCGCCACAAGGCTCCCGCCCTGCGGCACGACCTGCGGGCGCTTGGCCTGAGCGACGCCGAGCTCGCCGCCCTGCCCCTCTGTGGCACCTTGCCCGCCATCGACGACGAAGCCAGCGCCCTGGGCGTGATGTACGTGCTCGAAGGCTCCACCCTGGGTGGCCAGGTACTCAAACGGGCGATGGCCGAACGCCTGGGTATCGACAGTGACAGCGGCGCGGCGTTTCTCGACGTGTACGGGCCATTGACCGGCGCCCATTGGCGCAGCTTCCTCGACCGGCTCGCCCAGGCCGCGCTTGGCACGGCAGCCGAAGCCCGCACGGTACAGGCCGCAATCAGCACATTCGATTGCTTTGAACAATGGCTCGCGGCGCGTCGTGTATTGGCCCATTGACGACAGCCCGCCATGAAAGCCAACTGCCACCCTTAATCCCCGCCAGCCAGCCTCGTCCCTACATGTAACAATTTACAACAGGGATGTTGAGACATGACCGAGATATCACGTCGCTCGCTGGTCGGCCTGGGCCTTGCCCTCCCCGTGCTAAGCCAATTGCACTGGGCCGAGGCTACAGCCGCCACGGCCACAGGCCCGGTGCAGATCGACTACAACGAAAGCCCCTGGGGCCCCTGCGCCACCGCGCGCCAGGCAATGCAGGCGGGGATCGCCCAGAGCGGCCGCTACCCGTACAAGGCGCAGTACCGCTTGATCGACCTGTTCGCCGAACAGCACGGCCTGCAGCCAGAGCAGGTGCAGGTGTTCTGCGGTTCGAAACTGGCCCTGCAACATGCCGTGATGGCCTTCACTGGCCCGCGCAGCCTGGTCCTCGCCGAACCCTCCTATGAAGCCCCCGCCGAAGCGGCCCAGGGCTTCGGCACTGCGGTGCACGCCGTCGCCCTCGACAAGCGCCACGCCCATGACATAGACGCCATGCTGGCAGCCGACGCCAACCCGGGGCTGATCTACCTGTGCAACCCCAACAACCCCACCGGCACCCTCACGCCGCGCCAGGACATCGAACGCCTGCTGGCACGCAAGCCGGCCGGCAGCGTGGTGGTAGTCGACGAGGCCTATATCCATTTCAGCGATGCCCCCAGCTGCCTCGACCTGGTCAAGGACCACCCCGAACTGCTGGTGCTGCGCACGTTCTCCAAGCTCTACGGCATGGCTGGCGCACGCCTGGGCCTGGCCATTGGCCAGGCCCCACTGTTGCAGAAGTTGGAACTGTACGACGGCGAGAACGTGGCCCCGGCCAGCACCCTGCTGGGCGGCCTGGCCAGCCTGGAAGACCCGAACGTGGTGCCGCAGCGCAAGGCCGACAACGCCCGCCTGCGCGACCAGACCATCACCTGGCTGGGCCAGCGCGGCTGGCATTGCACCGCCTCCCAGGCCAACTGCTTCATGATCGACCTGCGCCAGCCGGCGCAGCCGCTGGTCGAGCGCATGGCCCGGGAGCAGGTGCTGGTCGGCCGGGTATGGCCAAGCTGGCCGAACTGGATGCGCGTGAGCGTGGGCGACGAAGCGGACATGCGCAGGTTCCGTGAAGCCTTCGCGCGGGTGACCGCCGCCTGAGCACGCAAAAGGGGGAGGCGATTGCAAGGAAACATCTGCTTGCAATTGCATTGACAATGGCCATGCCCGATCATGGCCACTGGCCTCTACCCGCCGACTGAAAGGAGTCACCCGGCAATGCTGCTCATACTCATCCTCGTCTCTGCGCTCAACCTTGCCATCAGCTGGTGGAACTGCCGCACCGTCGGCCAGATCTGGGACGAGGCCCGCTATGTCGGCGGCACCATGCGCCTGCTGGCCTGGGCCGGCGCCATCGAAGCCACCCTGGGCTTCAGCTCGGTGCTGCTGTTGCTGGTGACCCTGTACTTCTACGCCAACGGCCAATTGCCCCAGGAATACCTCGATGCCGTGAGCAGCCTTTGGTACTTGCTGATCATCATCCCGGCCATGGGCAGCGCCGTGGTGATCACCGTGCATTCGCTGGAAAACGCCTGGCGCGAACGTAACTTCAGCAACATCGCCGTGGCTGCGTGGAACGCCTTCGCCACCGCCCAGCGCCTGGAGCGCGCCACCCATGCCATGCCGGCGGCGTTCGAGCGGGTGACCAAGCTGTTCCAAGGCAAGGATGACCGCAAAGCCGCGCTGGTGGTGCTGATCGTGCTTATCGCCCTGACTGGCGGCGCGCTGATCACCTGGAAACTGATCCGTCACTACGCCCAGCAGGCCCGCGGGCCGCAGTTGCCGGAGGAAGCGCCACAGCCGCAGGCCATCGCCCCGGCCGCCCCCGCGCAACCCCTGCAGCCAGTGCCAGCGACAGGAGCGGCACGCAGTTCAATCTGAGCCTGCTGCCGACGTGTGACAGCAGCGACCCGCAACGCCTGGAAACACGCGATCACTTTTGCATTACCGCTACTGACAGCAAAATCCCTACGTCAACGACGTAGGGATGCAGTATGCTGACGATCATTGAATCTCCACTCTTCACCAAGCTATGGCCAGACTACTGGACCGAGGATGAACACGGCGCATTCATGCAGCACCTTGCCAACCATCCTGATGTCGGGTCTGTGATCCCGGGCTCTGGCGGATGTCGCAAGGTGCGTTGGAGCGTGGAAGGCCAGGGTAAACGCGGCGCGGTGCGGGTGATCTATACCGCTGAGTTGGCCAATGGCGCCCTGGTAGCGCTGCTCATCTACGGCAAGAGCGCCACTGAGAACATCCCCGCGCACCTGCTGCGCAAGATCGTGAAGGAAATGAACCATGCCCCTGACTGAAAAAGAGCTGTTGCAGCGCGATGCCAAGCGCAACATTGGCGATGAGCTGCTACAGGCCATTCGCGATGTCAAAGCCGGGGCATATGGCGCGGTGCATCAGGTCGAGTTGACCGAGGCCGCCGCGGCGCGTAGCAAGACGGGGCTCTCCCAGCCTCAATTCGCCGAACTGCTTGGCGTATCGGTACGCACGCTGCAAGAGTGGGAACAAGGTCGACGTACCCCCTCAGGGGCGGCACGATCGCTGTTGCATATTGCCGCCGCACGGCCCGATGTGTTCCGTGAAGTCCTGCAGAGCCGCACGGCCTAGAACAAAAGGGGCCGCTTGAGCGGCCCGCTGTCATCGATCAACCCCGCTCTATGCCCTCCAGCACCGCCGTGGTCAACGCCAAACCCTTCTCCAGCGAGTTTTCCGTGGCCACCAGCAGGCTGCGCAGTGGCTCGTCGGCCTTTTCCAGCGCCGTGGCATTGGTTTCGTAGGCGGCTTGCAGCGCCGCGACGGCGCAGACCAGGGCATCTTCGCCATCGATACCGGCACGCACCGAGAACATCGGTGGATGGGCGTCGTGGCAGGTGCCGAAGTGGGCATGGGCCGTGGTCGGTCGGGAGGTTCGGGTGGTGAGAGTGTCGGTGGTCATGGGCGAACCTCCCGGGACACAGTGCGAGGGGGATCGGGCACGATTTTCAGCATGGTTCAGCACTCCTGTACCGTCATGGGAAAACTGCCGACATCCGCTTGCACTCGAATGGGGTGGCAGCTATGCGCAGGTGTGCAAGACCGAGGATACAGGAACCCGGCAGGCCCGAAGGCCTCCCACGCATAGCCGCCATTGGCGACTTGCAGTTGCGCTGTACCTGCGGGCTTGCACACCCGGCCGTCGAATTGGCGACGACTTGGCGAGACTACGGAGCGCGCGGGAACAGGACAACCGCCGAAAGGCCGGAAAAGCTTGATTGGGAAATGGACTACATGGAATAGGGAAAATCCGATTCGGAAGGCGCTCCGAATCGCGCAAGTCGGCATTGGCTACAGTGAAAACGCAGCCCACACCGAGACACGCAATGAACACCCCCGCCCCCAGCTCCTGGCGCCGCCC
>NZ_JACAFQ010000026.1 GCF_015354575.1 Pseudomonas sp. UFMG81 | reverse complement strand
GGGGCGGGGGTCAGTGCGATTGCCTGGGGCTATTGGCTGGGCTTGCGGATCAAACAGGCGCCTCGCGCCCTGTAGGAGCCAGCCTTGCTGGCGAATGGCTTTGTGAGGAAAGCTTCGCCAGCAAGGCTGGCTCCTACAGACGTAGCGGCGGTGGGTTAGAACTTGTAGCCGATGCCGACCATGTACACCCACGGGTCGATATCCACGTCGACCTTGGTCTTGCCCACGCCGAGGGCGCTAGGGCCGTCGATGGTGGCCTTGGTGTCGATATCGACGTACCACACCGAGGCGTTGAACAGCAGGTTGTCGGTGAGCATGTAGTCCATGCCCAGCTGACCGGCCAGGCCCACCGAGTCTTGCAGTTTCATGTTGCTGAAGCCTTGCGCCTTGCGGTTGCTGCTCAGGTCTTCATCGAAGAACAGGGTGTAGTTGATGCCCACGCCGGCGTAGGGCTGGAACTTCGAGGTCGGTGCCATCGGGTAGTACTGCAGCGACAGGGTCGGCGGCAGTTGCTTGATATCGGCCAGCTTGCCATCCAGGCCCGCCCCCAGGCCCTTCACGCCAATCGTGTGCTTGAACGGGGTGGCCGCCAGCAGCTCCAGGCCGATGTGGTCGGTGAGCATGTAGGCGAAGGCCAGGCCCAGCTGGGTGTCGCTGTCCACGGTTGCCTTGGTGCCCGACACCTTGGCGCCGTCGAGCTTGAGCGCGCTGCTGTCTTCGTTGGGCGAGACGGTGGCGGCACCGGCGCGGACGATGAAATCGCCGGCCTGGTGGGCGTGGGCAACAGGGGCTGCAAGCGCCAACGCGACGAGCGAGGCACTGAGCAAGGACTTGTTCATGGAAGCTCCCAGAGGACGTGAGTAATCGAGTAGTCCAATGGTACGAAGCTGACTAAACAGAAAGTTTGACCCAGCTCAACGAAGCCGTGTCAGGCGGCGCAAACCGTGCTCACTTCAGCTCATAGGCGTAGATTTTCTCGGCTTCCATCTGGTAACCGGCATCGGCCAGTTCGCTGCTGCTGGCCTTGACCTGCATCGTCCCCTCGATCCAGTACGGCTGGTAGAGGTCTTCGATGCGCACGCCCATCTCGCTGAAAATGTGCACGATCTGGTTCGACGGCGGGGGTGGAACGTGGATGCAGGCGCCGTAGTAGGGCACCAGCAGGAACTCGGTGGTACGGCCCTCTTCGCTGACCTCCAGCGGCACGATGTAGCCGGGTAGCTTCACCTGTAGGCCATTCAGCGTCTTGACCACCGGCGCGTCGGGCGCCTGCTGGCGGGCGGCGGGGGCGGATTCAGCGAGCGCACTGCTGATCTGCGACAGGTCGTGCAGCGGCGTGAGTTGCGGCGGGATGACCGGTGCGCCCTCGGGGATCAGTGCCGGCCAGTCCAGTTCGCGGGGTTCGGCGGCCCAGGCCGACAGGGGTAGCAGCAATACCACCACCAGGGCACACAGTTTTCTAGCGTGGGAGCGGGCTTGCTTGGTCATTACCTGTTCTCAAAGATGAATCGACAGCCCATCGGCCAACGACTGCCGGTAGGCCCGCCAGGCCGGCACGCTGCCCATCAGCAGCGCCGCGCCGAGGATGATGCCCAGCAACGTCCACTCATGCGCACTCGGCCAATCCAACGGCAAGTACAGCCCATAGTTGGCCTGCACATAGCCCTGGGCCAGGGCGATCCCGGCATACAGCAACCCCAGCCCGGCAACGATCCCGGCCACGGCGAGGGCCAATGCCTCGAGCACCAGCAGCCCGGCGATATGCCACGGCCGCGCGCCCACCGAGCGCAGGATGGCCATTTCCCGGCGGCGTTCGTTGAGGCTGGTGAGGATCGCCGTGAGCATGCCGATCAGCCCGGTCAGCACCACGAACAGCGACACCACGAACAGCGCCTGCTCGGCCGTGCCCATCAGGCTCCACAGCTCTTGCAGGGCCACCCCAGGCAGGATCGCCAGCAGCGGCTCGCTGCGGTACTCGTTGATCTCGCGTTGCAGGCTGAAGGTGGCGATCTTGCTGTTCAAGCCCAGCATGAATGCGGTGATGGCGGTGGGTTGCAGGTCCATGCCACGCGCCTGTTCGGCGCTGATGCGCCCGGCGCCGCGGGCGGGTACGCCGTTGTGCCAGTCGATGTGGATCGCCTCCATGCCCGCCAGGCTGATGTGCAGGGTGCGGTCCACCGGGGTGCCGGTGCGTTCGAGCACGCCGACCACGGTGAAGGGCTTGTCGTCGTGCTTGACCAGGCTGATGGCGGCCACGCCGTGGGCCAGCACCAGCTTGTCGCCAAGCTTGTAGTGCAGTGCCTCGGCCACTTCGGCGCCGAGCACCACCTCGAACGGGTCGTCGGCGAACGGCCGGCCTTGGCTCAGGGCCAGGTGCTGGCGGCGCCCGTACTGGTAGTGGCTGAAATAGTCGCCAGTGGTGCCCATCACCCGGTAGCCGCGGTGCGAATCACCCAGCGAAATGGGGATGGCCCATTTCACCCGTGGGTCCTTGGCGTAGTGCTGGTAGCTGTCCCAGCGGATGTTGTTGGTGGCATTGCCGATGCGGAATACCGAGTACAGCAGCAGGTTCACCGACCCCGAGCGGGCGCCGACGATCAGGTCGGTGCCACTGATGGTGCTGGCGAAGCTGGCGCGGGCTTCGGTGCGCACCCGCTCGACCGCCAGCAGCAGGCACACCGACAGGGCGATGGCGAACGCGGTGAGCAGGGCGGTGAAGCGGCGGTTGGCCAGGCTGGCCAGGGCAAGGCGGAGCAGATACATCAGGCCTCCCGGGGCTTGGCGGCGCGATTGAGTTCGGCCAGGGACAGGTGGCGGTCGAACAGCGGCGCCAGGCTCTGGTCATGGCTGACGAACAGCAGGCTGGCGCCGGCCGCACGGCACTCCTCGAACAGCAGGCGGATGAAGGCTTCGCGGGTGTCGGCATCGAGCGCCGAGGTGGGTTCGTCGGCGATCACCAGTTCGGGCTGGCCGATCAGCGCCCGGGCGGCGGCGACGCGCTGCTGCTGGCCGATCGACAGGCTGCCGGCACGACGGGCGAGCAGGTCGGGGTCGCTCAGGCCGAGGTGCCCGAGCAGATGGGCGGCGGCCTGGTCGACACTGCCATGGCGCTGGCTGGCGCGCGCGGCGCGGGACTTCGAGAAGCGGCAGGGCAGCTCGACGTTCTCGCGCACCGAGAGAAACGGCAGCAGGTTGAACTGCTGGAAGATGTAGCCGGTGTGATCGACGCGAAAGCGGTCACGCGCGCCCTGGCTCAACGCCGACAAGTCCTGGCCAAGCAAGCGGATGCTGCCTTGGTTTACGCGGTTGACCCCGCCCAGCAGGCCGAGCAGGGTGGTCTTGCCACTGCCGCTGGGGCCCTTGAGAAACAGCGCTTCGCCCGGCTCCAGGCGCAAGGCCGGGATGTCCAGCAGCGGCGCCTGGCCGGGCCAGGCGAACACCAGGTCATGCAGTTCGATCAGCGGCTGGCTCATTCAGAACGCGACCACGGCCTTGGCTGGGGTGGCTTCCACGCCTTTCTGGCCATTCGGGCCGATCAGTTGCACGTTGACCTTCTGGGTTTGCGGGAAGGCCTTGAACAGCGGGCCGAGGTCGACCTGGGTGAGCTTGCCAGGGGTAGTGCAGGCCAGTTGGTAATGGGCGTTGACGTCGGCGTGTTGATGGCCATGCTCATGCTTGTCTTGCGCGGCGTCACCGAACAGCGGGCTTTGCAACTCCTGCGCGTCTTCGGCGCAGCCGGCGGCCTGTGCCAAGCCGAACAGTTGCAGCGGTTGTTCCAGTTGCTGGCGGGCGGCGGCAACCTTGGCCTTGTCGGCGTCGGTGCTGGCGGCGTGCTCGAAGCCGACGATGTTCATGGCCGGGCTGTCCAGCTCCAGCTCCAGGGTGTTGCCGTCGAGCACCACGTTGAGCTTGGCCACGCCATGCTCGTGGGCGCCAAGGGTGCCGTGATCGTGGTCATGATCATGCTCGTCGTGGGCATGGGCCACGGCCAGGGGTAGCAGGGCGAAGGGCAGGGCGAGCAGCAGGCGGCGCATGGACGGCTCCGGGAAGGCTTGGAAAGTTTTGTGATGTTATAACAATTTTTCTTGTGACCGCCAGCCTGCCTGGCACAGGTTTCATGTTCGTGGGAGCATGGCGGCATACAGCCCTGGATACGAGGAAGGCAGCGTGAGAATTCGCGGACAGATCGGTGCATGGCCGGTGGACTTGACCATTGAGCTGGCGCCGGAAGAGTGGGCGCAGTTGGGGCGTCGGCTGGAGCAGCCGGCGGTGGTCGAAAGCACACCGGTGAGCGTCAGCCCCGCGCCGCGCCAGGATGATGGGCAATGGATGGCCGCGCGTGATGTGCTGCGCCAGGCGGGACAGATGGGCGGGCCCGAGTTGCTCGATCATCTTGAGGGGCTTACGGGCAGCGTGGCGGCGGGCAAGCGGCTGCTGGTGCGGTTGCGCCACAGCAGTGAGGTGAAGGTGGAAAGCGGCGTAGATGCGCCGGTGTATCACTGGGTGGGGTGAGAAAAGCATCGCGGGGCAAGCCCGCTCCCACAGGCCCGTGGGAGCGGGCTTGCCCCGCGATTGCATGGGTGGATCAGAACATCGCCGCCGACAGCTTGCGGCGATACACACCTACCAGCGGGTGATCGCTACCCAGCAGCTCGAACACCTGCAACAACGCCTTCTGCGGCAGGCCGTTCTCGTAACCGCGATTACGCTGGAACAGCTTCAGCAGCCCTTCCAGCGCCGCTTCGTACTGCTGGCGCGCCAGCTGCTGGATGCACAGCTGATAAGCCGCTTCGTCATCCTGCGGGTTTTGCGCCAGGCGGCTCTTCAGCTCGGCGGCCTCCGGCAGGCTGGCGGCCTGGCGCAGGAAGGTCAGCTGAGCCTTGGCACCGGCCAGGGCTGCCTTGTGCTCGTCGGTTTTCACCGCGTCCAGTACCACTTGCGCCTCGCCCAGCTCACCGCGTTCGGCCAGGCAGCGGGCATAGAGGATCAGGGCCTCGGCGTTGCTGTTGTCTTCACCCAGCAGCACCTGCAACAGCGCTTCGGCCTCGCTGAAACGGCTCTCGGCGAACAGCGCCTTGGCCTGTTCCAATGGCGAGGCGGTGGTGGGCGCCGGCATCTGTACATGGGGTTCGAGCATGGCGCGGATGGCCGATTCGGGCTGGGCACCGGCAAAACCGTCGACCGGCTGGCCGTCCTTGAACAGCACCACGGTCGGCAGGCTGCGAATACCGAACTGCGCGACCACCTGCTGCTCGACGTCGCAGTTGATCTTGGCCAGCAGCAGCTCGCCCTGGTAGCCCTCGGTGATCTTCGCCAGCAGCGGCATCAGCGCTTTGCACGGCGCGCACCATTCAGCCCAGAAGTCGACCAGTACCGGCTTGTGGAAGGAGTTCTCGATGACCAGTTGCTGGAAGGTGGCATCGGTGGCGTCGAAGATGTACTGCGGTTGCTGGCTCATCGTGACTCTCGCAAACGTGGATGCCCCACTATAAAGGCTCGCGGCTGGCGTGGTACAGGCTGACCCGGCGGAATTCGTGCGGCTCGGCCAGGTCGGGCAGGGTCAGGGCCTCGAGGACGCCCAGCGGGCGGTACAGCGGGTGGCTGAAGTCGCGCACCCGCGAGTCGGCTACCAGCGCCTGGCGGCCTCGGCTGAGGAATTCATCCAGCAGTGGCAGGTTGGCGCGGTCGTACAGCACGTCGGCGACCAGGATCAGGTCGAAGCGGTCGGCCTCGGTGAAGAAGTCGTTGCTGTAGTGCAATTCAACGTCATTGAGCGCGGCGTTGGCGCGGCAGGCGTCGAGGGCCAGCGGGTCGAGGTCGCAGGCCACCACCTCCAGCGCGCCGGCCCGGGCTGCGGCGATGCCGGCGATGCCGGAGCCGGCGCCGAAGTCCAGCACGCGCTTGCCGCGCACCCATTGCGGGTGCTCGGCCAGGTAGCGCGCCATGGCCAGGCCGCTGGCCCAGCAGAAGCTCCAGTAGGGCGGTTCTTCGAGAATGCGCCGGGTTTCCTCGCTGCTGAATGCCCGGTCCATGTTCTGGTCGTCGATCAACCACAGCTTGAGTTCGCAGCCGGGCAGTTCGCTGACCACCAGGCGCGCTTCGCCGATCAGGCCGCTCAGGGCCTGTTGCAGGGCTTGCGGTGCCATCTACGGGGCTCTTTCGAAACGCAGTGGGCCGGTGGCCTGGGTCTGGGCCTGGGCGATACGCACCGGTGGCAGGTGCAGGATCAGTTGGCCGGACTGGCTGGCGCGGCCTCGCAGCTCCACGCGAGCCCCGGCCGGGAAGGCCTCGGGGTTGAAGCGAAGCTGGTAGGGCAGGGCCTGGCCGGTGCCGGTCAAGGTGCTGCTGGCCAGCAGTTGCTGCGGGCGACCGCGTTCGTCGATGACCAGCAGCGCCAACTCGACGTTGGCGCCGGCGGGGATGTCCATCAGGGTGCCGCTGAGCTCGCGCTGGTAGACCGGCAGCGGGCCCAGTGGCTGGGCTTTCTTCGCCACCTTGGCCGGCACGGGCGCTGCGGCCGGCTCGGACTTGGGGCGGTCGCTGCCGCAGGCGGCGAGCAGGGCGGCGGCGCACAGCACGGCAAGTGCTCGATAGTGCATGGGGGTGTCCTTCACGGGCAGATTTGCATGGATGGTAATCCCTTTGGCTTGTCTTGCCAGTGCAATGCGCTACCATGGCCCTCCCTTTTTTTGTTGCCTGCCACCATGCACTGTCCGTTTTGCGGTGCCAACGACACCAAGGTCATCGACTCGCGCCTGGTCGCCGAGGGCGAGCAAGTGCGCCGTCGCCGCGAATGCGTCGCCTGCGGCGAGCGCTTTACCACCTTCGAAACCGCCGAGCTGGTGCTGCCCCGGCTGATCAAGCAGGACGGCACGCGTCAGCCTTTCGACGAAGACAAGCTGCGGGCCGGCATGCAGCGTGCGCTGGAGAAACGCCCGGTGGGTGTCGAGCGTCTGGAAGCGGCGCTGGCGCACATCAAGAGCCGGCTACGTGCCACCGGCGAGCGCGAAGTGAAGTCGCTGGTGGTCGGTGAGCTGGTGATGGCCGAGCTGCGCAAGCTCGACGAAGTCGCCTATATCCGCTTCGCCTCGGTGTACCGCAGGTTCCAGGACCTCGACGAATTCCGCGAAGAAATCGACCGCCTGGCCCGCGAGCCAGCCAAAGAGTAAGCATGCCCAACCAAGCCATCCTCGACGCCCACTACATGGCCCGGGCCGTGGAACTGGCCCGCAAGGGCCTGTACACCACCCACCCCAACCCGCGCGTGGGCTGCGTGATCGTGCGTGATGGCGAGGTGGTCGGCGAGGGCTGGCACGTGCGTGCCGGCGAGCCCCATGCCGAAGTCCACGCCCTGCGCCAGGCCGGCGAGCGCGCCCGTGGCGCCTGCGCCTACGTCACCCTCGAGCCGTGCAGCCACCATGGCCGCACCCCGCCGTGCGCCGAGGCACTGGTAAAGGCCGGGGTGGCGCGGGTGGTGGCGGCCATGCAGGACCCCAACCCGCAGGTGGCCGGCAATGGCCTGCGCCGCCTACAGGACGCCGGGATCGAAGTGGCCAGTGGTGTGCTCGAAGCCGAAGCCCGCGCCCTCAACCCCGGGTTCCTCAAGCGTATGGAGCACGGCCTGCCGTTCGTCCGCGCCAAGCTGGCGATGAGCCTGGACGGCCGCACCGCCATGGCCAGCGGCGAGAGCCAGTGGATCACCGGCCCTGCCGCGCGTTCGGCGGTGCAACGCCTGCGCGCCCGTTCCAGCGTGGTGCTGACCAGCGCGGCGAGCGTGTTGCAGGACCAGGCGCGGATGACCGTGCGTGTTGAACAATTGGGCCTGGACGCCGAACTCACGACGCTGGCCCTGTCGCGCCCGCCGCTGCGCGTGTTGATCGACGGTCGCCTGCGCCTGCCGCTGGACGCACCCTTCTTCCAGGCCGGCCCGGCACTGGTGGTGACCGCCGGCAATGTCGATCCGCGCTACGCCGCTGCTGGCCATGAATTGCTCAACCTGCCTGGCAGCAACGGCCAGGTAGACCTGCCGGCGCTGCTGCAAACCCTGGCCGCGCGCGGCGTCAATGAAATCCTGCTGGAAGCCGGTGCCGGCCTGGTCGGCGCGTTCGCCCGCCTGGGGCTCATCGACGAGTTCCAGTTGTTTGTCGCTGGCACCTTCCTCGGCTCCAATGCCCGCCCGCTGCTGGACTGGCCGCTGGCGCAGATGAGCGAGGCACCACGGCTGAAGATCACCGAAATGCGCGCGGTCGGCGATGACTGGCGAGTCACTGCCATCCCCCTGCCGGCGCCCGGCGTATAATGCCGGGCTTGCCCCGCGCAGCCCGAACTTGAGGAGAACAGCATGTTCACCGGCATCATCGAATCCATCGGCACCCTCCGCAGCATGACCCCCAAGGGTGGTGACGTGCGCGTCTACGTAGAGACCGGCAAGCTCGACCTGGGCGACGTCAAGCTCGGCGACAGCATCGCCGTCAACGGCGTGTGCCTGACCGCCGTCGAGCTGCCCGGCGACGGCTTCTGGGCCGACGTCAGCGTCGAGACCCTCAAGCGCACCGCCATGGTCGACCTCAAGACCGGCAGCCGGGTCAACCTGGAAAAGGCCCTCACGCCCACCACCCGCCTGGGCGGCCACCTGGTCAGCGGCCACGTCGACGGCGTCGGCGAGATCGTCTCGCGCGCCGATAACGCCCGCGCCATCCAGTTCCGCGTGCGCGCCCCGAAAGAGCTGGCCAAGTACATCGCCCACAAGGGCTCGATCACCGTCGACGGCACCAGCCTCACGGTCAACGAAGTCGATGGCGCCGAGTTCGAGCTGACCATCGTCCCGCACACCCTGTCCGAAACCATCATGGCCGACTACCGCGCAGGGCGTCGGGTGAACCTTGAGGTCGACTTGCTGGCCCGGTACCTGGAGCGCCTGCTGCTGGGCGACAAGGCCGCCGAACCGAGCAAAGGCAGTGGCATCACCGAAAGCTTCCTGGCCGCCAACGGCTTCTTGAAATCCTGATTGAGAAGGGGGTGCCGCGTGGCGCTCAACAGCATCGAAGAACTGGTCGAAGACATCCGCCAGGGCAAAATGGTCATCCTCATGGATGACGAAGACCGCGAGAACGAAGGCGACATCATCATGGCAGCCGAATGCTGCCTGCCCGAGCACATCAATTTCATGGCCAAGCACGCCCGTGGCCTGATCTGCATGCCGATGACCCGCGAGCGCTGCGAAACCCTGAAGCTGCCGCTGATGGCGCCGCGCAACGGTTCCGGCTTTGGCACCAAGTTCACCGTGTCGATCGAGGCCGCCGAGGGTGTCACCACCGGCATCTCCGCCGCCGACCGCGCGCGCACCGTGCAGGCGGCCGCCGCCAAGGACGCCAAGGCCGAGGACATCGTCAGCCCTGGCCACATCTTCCCGCTGATGGCCCAGCCCGGTGGCACCCTGGCCCGCGCCGGCCACACCGAAGCCGCCTGCGACCTGGCGCGCATGGCCGGTTTCGAGCCAAGCGGGGTGATCTGCGAAGTGATGAACGACGACGGCACCATGTCGCGCCGCGCCGAGCTGGAAGTGTTCGCCGCCGAGCACAATCTCAAGATCGGCACCATCGCCGACCTGATCCACTACCGCATGATCCACGAACGCACCGTGCAGCGCGTTTCCGAGCAGCCGATCGAGAGCGAGCTGGGTGAATTCAACCTGGTCACCTACCGCGACGCGGTTGAAGGCGACGTGCACATGGCCCTCACGCTCGGCAAGATCTGCGCCGAAGAGCCGACCCTGGTGCGGGTGCACAACATGGACCCGCTGCGCGACCTGCTGATGGTCAAGCAGCCCGGCCGCTGGAGCCTGCGCGCAGCCATGGCCGCCGTGGCCGAGGCCGGCAGCGGCGTGGTACTGCTGCTGGGCCACCCGCTGGACGGCGACGTGCTGCTGGCGCACATCCGCGAAAGCGCGGGCGATGCACAGCCCAAGGCACCCACCACCTACAGCACGGTTGGCGCCGGTTCGCAGATCCTGCGTGACCTCGGTGTGCGCAAGATGCGCCTGATGAGTTCGCCGATGAAGTTCAATGCGATATCCGGATTCGATCTGGAAGTTGTAGAATACGTGCCCTCCGAGTGACTTGAGGCGGCTTGATCGCCTTCCAACTCGAGTCAAAACCCTCCCGAGGCCGCCACTGCGCGGCCTCGCTCTTGAAGATGAGAACTCAAGAATGACCCTGAAGACCATCGAAGGTACCTTCATCGCCCCCAAAGGTCGCTATGCTTTGGTGGTTGGCCGCTTCAACAGCTTCGTCGTCGAAAGCCTGGTAAGCGGTGCAGTCGATGCCCTGGTACGCCACGGCGTCAGCGAAAGCGACATCACCATCATCCGTGCCCCGGGCGCGTTCGAAATCCCGCTGGTGGCACAGAAAGTCGCCCAGCAAGGTAACTACGACGCGATCATCGCCCTGGGCGCCGTGATCCGTGGCGGTACCCCGCACTTCGAATACGTGGCGGGCGAGTGCACCAAGGGCCTGGCCCAGGTGTCCATGGAGTTCGGTGTTCCGGTGGCCTTCGGCGTGCTGACCGTCGACTCCATCGAACAGGCCATCGAGCGTTCCGGCACCAAGGCCGGCAACAAAGGTGCCGAAGCTGCCCTGTCCGCTCTGGAAATGGTCAGCCTGCTGGCGCAGTTGGAGGCCAAGTGATTAGCGACGAAAGCGATCGTTTCAACCCGCGCGATCCAAAACCTGCGGATGCCGGCAAGCCCTCGAAGAGCGCCAAGCGTCGCGAAGCCCGCAAGCTCGCCACGCAAGCGCTCTACCAGTGGCACATGGCCCAGCATTCGCTGAACGAGATCGAGGCACAGTTCCGGGTCGACAACGATTTCACCGATATCGACGGCGCCTATTTCCGCGAGATCCTGCACGGTGTGCCGGCGATCAAGGGCGAAATCGACAAGGCCCTGGCACCCTGCCTGGACCTGGCACTGGATGAACTCGACCCGGTCGAGCTCGCCGTGCTGCGCCTGTCCACCTGGGAGTTCATCAAGCGCGTCGACGTACCGTACCGCGTGGTGATCAACGAAGGCGTGGAGCTGGCCAAGGTCTTCGGCGCCACTGACGGCCACAAGTTCGTCAACGGTGTGCTGGACAAGCTCGCGCCGATCCTGCGCGACGCGGAAGTCAAGGCGAACAAGCGCTGATAACGGCGCTGACGAGCCATGGGTGAGTTCGAGCTGATCAGCCATTACTTCGCCGCCGCGCCTTGTGCGCAGGGCGGCGAAGGTGTGGCCCTGGGCATCGGCGACGACTGCGCCCTGCTGGATATTCCCGCCGGCGAGCAGCTGGCGATTTCCACCGACACGCTTGTGGCCGGTGTGCATTTCCCCGCCGTCTGCGACCCGTTGCTGCTCGGCCAGCGTTCGCTGGCCGTGGCGGTCAGCGACCTGGCGGCCATGGGCGCCACGGCCGTGGCTTTCACCCTTGCACTCACCCTGCCTGACGTCGGCCGCGACTGGCTCGCCGGCTTCTCCAACGGCCTGGGGCGCATGGCCGGGCGTTGTGGCATCCACCTGATCGGCGGCGACACCACCCGTGGCCCGCTGAGCATCACCGTGACCGTGTTCGGCCGTGTGCCGGTGGGCCAGGCGCTGCGCCGCAGCGGCGCCCGCCCGGGCGACCTGCTGTGCGTGGGCGGCCCACTGGGCAATGCGGCCGGGGCGTTGCCGCTGGTGCTGGGGGAGCGTGAGGCGCCGGCCGATCTGGCCGCGCCGCTGCTGGAACACTACTGGGCACCGTTGCCTCAGCTGGTGTTGGGCGAGCGTCTGCGTGGCCGGGCCACGGCGGCGCTGGATATCTCCGATGGCCTGTTGGCCGACTGCGGGCATATCGCCAAGGCCTCCGGCGTGGCGTTGCAGGTGAACCTGGCGCAGGTGCCGGTGTCTTCTGCCCTGCAAGCCTTCCTCGGGCCTGAAGCGGCGTTGCACGCGGCGCTCACCGGTGGCGACGACTACGTGCTGGCGTTCACCGCGCCAGAAGCCGCACTTTCATCCCTGGGCAGCACCGTGCATGTGATCGGCCGTGTGCTCGAAGGCCAGGGCGTGACCCTGCGCGATGCCCAGGGCCAGGACATCACCCCGCAACAGCGGGGCTATCAACATTTCAGGGAGACACCGTGACCGACCACCCCAACCAGGTGCCTGCGGAGTTCGTTCCGCCTTCGGTCTGGCGCAACCCGTGGCACTTCATCGCCTTCGGCTTCGGCTCCGGCACCTTGCCCAAGGCCCCCGGCACCTGGGGTTCGCTGGTGGCGCTGCCGTTCATCCCGCTGTGGCAGATGCTGCCCGACTGGGGTTACTGGCTGCTGCTGGGCGTCAGCATGCTGTTCGGTGTGTGGCTGTGCGGCAAGGTGGCCAACGACTTGCGCGTGCACGACCATGAGGGCATTGTCTGGGACGAAATCGTCGGCATGTGGATCACCTTGTGGCTGGTGCCGGAAGGTTGGCAATGGCTGCTGGCGGGGTTCCTGATGTTCCGTTTCTTCGACATCCTCAAACCTTGGCCGATCCGCTGGGTCGATCGCCATGTGCATGGCGGGTTCGGGATCATGCTCGACGATATCCTGGCTGGCGTGTTCGCCTGGCTGGGCATGCAGGTGCTGGTGTGGGCGGTGGCCTGAAACAAGGAGTGTTGCGATGGGTGTTCGGAGTGTTTTGCTGGCATTGATGCTGCTCGTCGCGGCCCCTGGCGCCATGGCGCAGGACAAGCAGGTGCGCCTGGTCAGCGAGGCGTGGCTCGACTACACCAATGCCGACGGCAGTGGTTTGGCCTGGGACGTGCTGCGCAAGGTGTTCGAACCGGCGGGGGTCAAGGTCAAGACCCAGAGCGCGCCTTACAGCCGCGCGGTAGGCCTGGTCAAGCGTGGCGAGGCGGACGCCTGGGTCGGCTCGTACAAGGAAGAGAACGAAGACAATCTCTACCCGCGCTGGCATTTCGACATGGACCATATCTACGCCCTGGGTCTGGCCGACAAGCCGCAGCCCACGCTGGACAACCTGGGCCAGTATCGCCTGGCCTGGGTGCGTGGCTATGACTACGCCAGCTACCTGCCCAACGTGCACGAGTTCCGCGAAGTGCAGCGCCGCGAGGGCATCCTGCCGATGCTCGAGCACGACCGGGTGGACTTCTACATCGATGCACAGACCGAAGTCGAGTACGTGATGGGCCAGGCACCGGACCCGGCGCGTTTTCGCAGTACCCATGTCGCCGAGTTGCCGCTGTACCTGGCGTTCACCCATAGCGAGCAGGGCAAGGCCCTGCGTGACCTGTTCGACCAGCGAATGGAGCAGCTGGTGCGCAGCGGCGAGCTGAAGCCGATCTTCGAGCGCTGGAAGCAGCCGTATCCGTTCAGCGCCAACAGCCAGCCGCATTGACGGTTGGCCTTGGACCTCTGTAGGAGCGGCCTTGCCGGGGCGCCGGACCGGTCGGAAAGGGGCGCGGAGCGGCCCCAAGATTTCGTCCATGTCACAAAATCGCCGGGGCTGCTGCGCAGCCCTTTCGCGACACAAGGCCGCTCCTACAGAGACAGCGGTGGGCCTGAGGGTTTGGTCAGGCACCATAAGCATCGAACTTTTCGATCTTAAGCGGCGATATTCCGCCTGCGCACGGGCGCCGGGCTGCTGATACAATCGGCCGATCTGAATATTCCTACTTTCCAGGAGCACAACGTGCCCGTCGTCTTTGTCGCCGCTTGCAAACTCCCGACCCCCTACGCGATCTTCACCATGCATGGTTTCCTCGATGAAGCCACCGGCCGTGAGCATGTGGTGCTCAGCCTGGGTGATATCGCCGACGGTGAGCCGGTGTTGGGGCGTCTGCACTCCGAGTGCCTGACTGGCGATGCGCTGTTCAGCCAGCGTTGTGACTGCGGTTCACAACTGGACGCCGCGCTGCAGGCCATCGCCCGCGAAGGCCGTGGCGTGCTGCTGTACCTGCGCCAGGAAGGCCGTGGCATTGGCCTGTTGAACAAGATCCGTGCCTACGAGCTGCAAGATGGCGGTGCCGACACCGTCGAGGCCAACGAACGCCTGGGCTTCGCCGCCGACCAGCGCGACTATGCCATGTGCCTGCCGATGCTCGAACACCTGGGCGTCACCTCGCTGCGGCTGATGACCAACAACCCGCGCAAGGTCAAAGCGTTGACCGACATGAGCATCAAGGTCGCCGAGCGCGTGCCGCTGCACACTGGCCACAACCCGCACAACCGCCTGTACCTGGCCACCAAGGCCGACAAGCTGGGCCACATGATGGGCAACAAGCACCAGGGCGAGGTGCCCCAGGCGTGACCCGTAGCGAGGTGAAGCGTCGGCTGGCGTTGGCCTGGTGGCAGTACCTGGCCATGGGCCTGCTGCCACTGCCGGTGATGGCCTGGGCCTTCGGCGGCGGCGAGCCGCTGATCCCGGTGCTGGCCATGCCGTTGTTCATCGGCGGCGCCGCCAGTATGTTCCTCAGCCTGCCGCGCTTTGGCGCCTACAAGCGGGCACTGATCGCCACCGACAAGGCGCTGGGCACTGGCGAAGAACCCGCTGCGTGGATCGAGCTGGCGCGGGTGCGCCGCCTGGCCATGCTGTATGGCTGCTTCCCGGCCTGGGTCGCCGCGCTGTCGGTGCTGGTGGGGCTGGATGCGGTGCCACAGATCCTCCTGGCGATATCCACCGTGGTGCTGGTGTACCTCTACCGTATTCCGCGTCAGCTCGGCTGATGCGCGCGCTGCTGCTTCTGTTCTCTCTGTTGAGCTTCGGCGCCCTGGCCGAGGTGCAGCCGCGGGTGGTCAGCCTGGCGCCTTCAATGACCGAGATCGTCGTCGAGCTGCAGGCGCAGGATCTGCTGGTGGGCCTGCTCGATGGCGGCGAACGCCCGGCATCGCTGCAGGGCCTGCCTTCGGTGGGCCGCCATGGGCAACTGGACATGGAGCGCCTGCTCAGCCTCAAGCCTGATCTGCTGCTGCTCTGGCCCGGCAGCGTGGTGCCGGCCCAGCGCGACCAGTTGCGAAGGCTCGGCATCGCCACCTTCAGCGCCGAGCCCGGCGACCTCGACCAGTTGATCGAGCAGATCGAAGCCATCGCCCAGCGTCTTGGGCGCGACCGGCAAGGCCGTGTGTATGCGGCAAGCCTGCGTGAACGCTTGCAGGGGCTGCGCGAGCGCTACCGGCGCGAAACGCCGTTGCGGGTGTTCTACCAGGTGTGGGACAAGCCGCTGTACACCCTGGGTGGGCGCCAGGTGGTCAGCGATGCCTTGCGCGTGTGCGGGGCGCGCAACGTGTTCGATGACCTGAGCCAGCCGGCGCCGCAGGTGAGCGTAGAGTCGGTGCTGCTGCGCGACCCGCAAGTGATCCTGGCCGGCGATCAGGCCCAGCTGATCAGTTGGCGCGCCTGGCCGACACTGAACGCCGTGGCGGGTGACCGCCTGCTGGTGGTGCCGGACAAGGGCCTGGAGCGGCCCAGCGGGCAGATGATCGAGGCCACCGCCCGCTTGTGCGCGCTGCTCGATGCTACAGCGCCGGCGTCCAGGTGACGCTGAGCAGCCAGGTACGACCCTCTTCGCGGTAGCCGTACTGGCTGCCGTCGAAGCTGTAGAGCGCCCGGCTGTACTGCTTGTCCAGCAGGTTGTCGAGCTTCATCTCCAGCTTCACTTCATCGCTCGCCGCCCAACTGCCGCGCAGGCCGAGCAGGCCATAGCCGCCGATGGCATTGCGGTTGGCTTCGTCGTCGTAGCTGCTGCTGACGGCCTGCCAACTGCCGCCCAGGCTGAAGCGGTCGAACTGCCGGTCGAGGTCCAGGCTCAGCGTGCGTCGGGCACGGCGGGCCAGGGTGTGGCCGGTGTCGCGGTCGCGTGGGTCGATCAGCGCCAGGCCCAGCTGGCTGCGCCATTCGCCCCAACGTTGCGCCAGGCTCATCTCGAAACCGTTGATACGCGCCGACGCCACATTGCGCGGCACCGAGTCGGCGCCAAAGATGATCGCGTCGCGCAGGTCGGTGCGGTACAGCGAGGCCTCCAGGCGGCTGTCGGCGGTCAGCTGGCTGCGCCATTGCAGCTCGTAGCTTTTCGAGCGCTCAGGCGTAAGGTCCGGGTTGCTGTACTGCGGGTAGTACAGGTCGTTGAAGGTCGGTGCGCGGAAGCCCTCGCTGTACGACAGCAGCAGGTCGTTGGCCTCGTTGACCGGCAGGGTGAGGCTGCCGCTCCAGGTGGTCTGGCCGCCGAACTGCTGGTTCTGGTCGCGGCGCACGCCCAGTTCGGTGGAGAACCACTCGCCGGTGTAACGATGCTGGGCGAAGGCCGCGCGGTTCCAGCGGCTGTCTTCGTCGAAATCGGTGCTGGCGTGGACCCGGTCCTGGTACCAGTCACCGCCGAGCAGCAGGCTGTTGCGTGCATCCAGGATGAAGTCGTTCTGCCAGGTCAGCTGGTCGCGGTAGGTGTTGAACACCTGGCGTTCGTCGCTGAGCTTGTCGCGCTTGTCGTCGCGGTTTTCGCTGTGGCCCAGCTCCAGGCGCGAGTGCCAGGCGTCGTTGAGCTGGGCGTCGAGATAGGTGCCCAGGCTGCTGACGGTGAAGTCGGTGTAGGGCTTCTGGCCGAAGCTTGCGAAAGTGACCGGGTCGAAACGGCCGAACGGGTTGTCGTACTCGTTGCGGCCACGGCTGTCGAGCAGGTTCAGGCCGGCCTCGAAGCGTTCGTTGAACACATGGCTCAGGCTCAAGTTCAGCGAGCGGTCGCGGTAGGCGTCATGGTCGCCGTCGCTGGCGAATGACGGCCCGGTCGCATCGATGCCAGCGGTTTCGTCCAGGCTGGCGCCGAGGTTGAAGCGGGTCGCCCCGTCACCGCCGGACAGCCCCAGGCTGCGCTGCCAGGTCTGGTTGCTGCCGGCGGCCAGGCGCAGGCGGGGTTGCAGGCCCTGGCCGTCGCCACGGCGGGTGAAGATCTGGATCACGCCACCAATGGCATCGCTGCCATAAATGGCCGAGCGCGAACCGCGCAGCACTTCCACCCGTTCGATCTGGTCGACGTCGAGGAATTGCAGGCCGCTGTCGCCGGAGGTGGCGTTGGCGATGCGCACGCCATCGACCAGCACCAGGCTCTGGGCGGTCTTGGTGCCGCGGATGAAAATGCCGGGCAGGCTACCGCGGCCACCGGTCGGTGCCACCTGCACGCCGGGCACGCGGCTGAGCAGGTCGGTGACGCTGGACGGTTGCAGGCGGTCGATATCGTTGCGGGTGAACACCGTGTTGGCGGCGCTGGTGGCGCTGCGCGCTTCGACCTGGCGGCTGGCGCTGATCAGCACGTCGGGGAGCTTGAGGGCGTCGTCGCGGGTGGGTTCGGCGGCCAGCAAGAAGGTGGGGGTGCACAGGAGTGCGGCACAGGCTGATTTATTCACGGGCAGTTCCAGAGCATTCGCGGGCAAGCCCGCTCCCACAGGTAATGCACAGTACTCAAGAGCTGTGGAAATCCTGTGGGAGCGGGCTTGCCCGCGAAAGGGTCTTACAGGCCGAGCTTGGCCATTCGGGCTTTGACGGCGGCTTCGATCCCGGCGGCATCCAGCCCGCACTCGGCGAGCATCTGCGCAGGCTTGGCGTGCTCGACATAGATGTCCGGCAGGCCCAGGTGCAGCAACGGCTTGACCACTGCCTCGCGGGCCAGGAACTCGCCAACCGCTGCGCCGGCACCGCCCATGATGGCGTTCTCTTCGACGGTCACCAGCAGCTCATGGCTGGCGGCCATTTCCAGTATCAGCGCTTCGTCCAGCGGTTTGACGAAGCGCATGTCGACCACGGTGGCGTCGAGCTGCTCGGCAACCTGGAGCGCTTCGGTCAACTGCACGCCGAACACCAGCAAGGCGACCTTGCTGCCCCGGCGACGCACCACGCCCTTGCCAATCTCCAGCGGCTCGAGGTCGCCGCTGATCGGCGCGTTGGGGCCAGTGCCGCGCGGGTAGCGCACCGCTGCCGGGCCCTTGTAGAGGTGGCCGGTGCTGAGCATCTTGCGCAGCTCGTTCTCGTCGCTCGGGGTCATCACCAGCATGCCGGGGATGCAGCGCAGGTACGACAGGTCGTAGGCGCCGGCGTGGGTCGGGCCGTCCTCGCCGACCAGGCCGGCGCGGTCGATGGCGAACAGCACGTCGAGGTCCTGCACCGCCACGTCGTGGATCAACTGGTCATAGCCGCGTTGCAGGAACGTGGAGTAGATCGCCACCACCGGTTTTGCGCCTTCGCAGGCCATGCCGGCGGCGAGGGTGACCGCGTGCTGCTCGGCAATCGCCACGTCGAAGTAGCGCTCCGGGTAGCGTTCGCTGAAGTCGACCAGGTCCGAGCCTTCCTTCATCGCCGGGGTGATGCCCACCAGGCGATTGTCGGCGGCGGCCATGTCGCACAGCCACTGGCCGAACACCGCAGAGTACTTCGGCCCGCTCGGTTTTTTCGGCGCGACTGGCTTGTCGGCAGGTTCGAGCTTGGTGATGGCGTGGTAACCGATCGGGTCGACCTCGGCCGGGGCGAAGCCCTTGCCCTTCTTGGTGACCACGTGCAGGAACTGCGGGCCCTTGAGGTCGCGCATGTTGCGCAGGGTGGCAATCATGGTCGGCAGGTCGTGGCCGTCGATCGGGCCGATGTAGTTCCAGCCCAGCTCTTCGAACAGGGTGCCGGGCACCAGCATGCCCTTGGCGTATTCTTCGGTGCGGCGGGCGATCTCCCAGGCGCCGGGCAGGCGCGACAGCACCTTCTTGCTGCCTTCGCGCATGCTGGCGTAGGTGCGGCTGGAGAGGATCTTGGCCAGGTAGTTGGACAGCCCGCCGACGTTGCGCGAGATCGACATGTCGTTGTCATTGAGGATGACCAGCATGTCGGCGTTCACTTCCTGGGCGTGGTTCAGCGCCTCGAAGGCCATGCCGGCGGTCAGCGCGCCGTCGCCGATCACCGCAATCGATTTACGCGGGTCGTTCTGCAGGCGGGCAGCGATGGCCATGCCCAGCGCGGCGCTGATCGAGGTGCTGGAGTGACCGACACCAAAGGTGTCGTACTCGCTTTCGCTACGGCGCGGGAAGGCGGCGATGCCGTCCTTCTGGCGCAGCGACAGCATGCGGTTGCGCCGCCCGGTGAGGATCTTGTGCGGGTAGGCCTGGTGGCCGACGTCCCACACCAGCCGGTCATCCGGGGTGTCGAAGACGTAGTGCAGGGCGATGGTCAGCTCGATGACGCCCAGGCCCGCGCCGAAATGCCCACCGGTCTGCCCCACGGTGTAGAGCAGCTCCTGGCGCAACTCGTCGGCCAGGCTCTCCAGGTCGGCTTCGGCCAGGCGGCGCAGGCCAGCTGGCGTGTCGGCGCGGTCGAGCAACGGCGTGACCGGGCGTTCGCGGGGGATCTCTTGAAACGTCGTGGGCATCAGGCGAGTCGTTATAGGTTTGAAGACGCGGCAGTTTACCCCATTGTGGGAAAAGCTGCCCATTCAGACGGGTGTGGTTTCGGCACTGTTGTTCCCTGTGGGAGCGGGCTTGCCCCGCGATGCGATCGCGGGGCAAGCCCGCTCCCACAGGTGCATCTGCTGCCTTTAGTGACGGCGTTCGACGATATACCGGGCCAGCGCCCGCAGCGGCTCGGCGCTGTCACCGAAACCTTCAAGCGCCCTCAGCGCCTGGTCGCGCAGCTCAAGGGCATAGGCCTTGGCCGCGTCCAGCCCGAGCAGTGCCGGGTAGGTCGGTTTGTCGCGGGCGATGTCGGCGCCCTGGCGCTTGCCGAGGGTGGCGGTGTCGCTCTCCACGTCGAGGATGTCGTCCTGCACCTGGAAGGCCAGGCCGATGGCCTGTGCATAAGTCTGCAAGGCGTCGAGCTGTGCCTGCTCGGCGCGGGCGCTGGCCAGGGCGCCAAGGCGCACGCTGGCTTCGATCAGCGCGCCGGTCTTGTGCCGGTGCATGTATTCCAGGGCTTTCTGGTCGAGCTTGATGCCCACCGAACCCAGGTCGATGGCCTGGCCGCCGACCATGCCGGCAGGGCCGGCGGCCTTGGCCAGGGTTTGCACCATCTGCAAGCGGATGCCGTCGGCCTGCGGGCTCAGCCGCGCATCGAGCAGGGCGCTGAAGGCCAGGCTCTGCAGGCCATCGCCGGCCAGGATGGCGCAGGCTTCGTCGAAGGCCTTGTGGGTGGTCGGCTGGCCGCGGCGCAGGTCGTCGTCGTCCATCGCCGGCAGGTCGTCGTGCACCAGCGAGTAGGCGTGGATCAGTTCGACCGCGCAGGCGGCGCCGTTGGCCTGTTCAAGCGGTGCGCCCAGGGCTTCGCAGGCGGCATAGGCGAGCAGCGGGCGCACGCGTTTGCCGCCGTTCATCACGCTGTAGCGCATGGCGGCGTAGAGGCGTTCGAGCTCTTTGGACGGGGCCTGGAACAGTGGTTCGAGGGCCGCGTCGACCCGCGCCTGGGCGCTGGCCTGGTACTGGGCGATCATGCCTCTGGCTCCGTATCGAACGGCTGCGCGGCCAGTTCGCCGTCACGTTCCAGCAGGATCTGCACCTTCTGCTCGGCCTGGGCCAGGGCGCCCTGGCAGTCGCGGGTCAGGGCGATGCCTTGCTCGAAGGCGGCCAGCGACTCTTCCAGCGACAATTCGCCGTTCTCCAGGCGCTCGACCAGGGCTTGCAGGTCGGCGAGGGATTGCTCGAAATCGATGGAGGCTTTTTTGCGGGCCATGGCGACGGTCTCGGTGGTATTCAGAACGGCGCGACACTAGCAGAGCGGGGCAGGGGGAGCAAATTGGGGATAGATGAGCGACTGTCTTTCGCCGCAGTCCTGTAGGAGCGGCCTTGTGCCGCGAAAGGGCCGCAAAGCGGCCCCGGCAGTCCTGAGACGTGCTTGAAATCCTGGGGGCGCTTCGCAGCCCTTTCCGACCGATCTGGCGCCCCGGCAAGGCCGCTTCTACCAGGCGATCGGGCCGCTAGAAGGACTCAGGCCGGTTCGGCCTCCAGCGCCAGCATCGCTTCGCGATACCGCGCCAGTTCCTCGATGGTCAGCACCGGCAGGTTGTACTGGCGCGCGTACACCGCCACCTGTTCACCGCGGGCCATGCTGCCGTCGGGGTTCATCAGCTCGCACAGCACCGCCGCCGGGCGCAGGCCGGCCAGGCGTGCCAGGTCCACCGAGCCTTCGGTATGGCCGCGGCGGGTCAGCACGCCGCCGTCGCGGGCGCGCAACGGGAACACATGGCCCGGGCTGACGATGTGCCGCTGTTGCGCGGTAGAGCGCAGCGCGGCCTCGATGGTGGTGATTCGGTCCTGGGCCGACACGCCGGTGCTGACGCCTTCGGCCGCCTCGATGGTGACGGTGAAGCCGGTACCGTGGCGGGCCTGGTTGTTCGGCACCATCGGCGCCAGTTGCAGGGCGTCGACGGTGGCTTCGTCCAGGCACAGGCAGACGATGCCGCTGCAATCGCGAATCATCATGGCCATGGTCTGCAGCGAAAGGTTTTCGGCGGCAGCGACGATGTCGGCTTCGTCCTCGCGGTCGTCGTCGTCGAGCAGCAGCACGGGGCGCCCGGCCTGGAAGGCGGCGATGGCGGCGGTGACGTTGGGGAATGCTTTGTGTGGCATGGGGGACATGAAACGCTCCTCGTGAATGATCGATGAACGTCTCGGGGCGAACAAAACGCGCGCGCAGGGGCGCCCTGACGGCCCCTGCCAAACGCCTTCTTTCATCCGGACTATGACCGTCGGCTCTGGAGTCGCACCAGATCTGCTGACCCCCGGCATGGCCGGGGCGCTCGCGGGCTCATCTTTCGATTTACCGCCGGTGGGGACTTTCACCCCGCCCTGAAGACCGGGCAAGCATACAGCACGCTGCCACCCCGCTGGCAAGCGGCCGGTCTACGACCTTCGGCGGTATCATGGCGGCTGTGGCTCAACGGAACAGACAACATGGATACCTTGCAAGTCGCCGGCGGCAAGCCGATCAAACTGTGGACCGACGGTGTGCCGGTCGAGGACGATGCCCGCAAGCAGCTCATGAACACGGCCAGGATGCCGTTCATTTTCAAGCACCTGGCGGTGATGCCGGACGTGCACCTGGGCAAGGGCTCGACCATCGGCAGCGTGATTCCCACCGTGGGGGCGATCATCCCGGCGGCGGTGGGCGTGGATATCGGCTGCGGCATGATCGCCGCGCGCACCTCGCTGCTTGCCCGCGACCTTCCGGACAACCTGCACGGCCTGCGCAGCGCGATCGAGCAGGCCGTGCCCCACGGCAAGACCTTCGGCCGCCGCGACCAAGGCGCCTGGGACGACGTACCCAAGCACGCTGACCAGCAATGGCGTGGTTTGGCTGGGCGTTTCAAGGCCATCACCGACAACTACCCGCGCCTGGAGGAAACCAACAACCGCCACCATCTGGGCACCCTGGGTGGCGGCAATCACTTCATCGAAGTCTGCCTGGACGAGGCCGACCGGGTCTGGTTCATGCTGCACAGTGGCTCCCGGGGTGTGGGCAACGCCATCGGCAACCTGTTCATTGAGCTGGCCCAGGCCGACATGCGTCAGCACATGGTCAACTTGCCGGACCGGGACCTGGCTTATTTCGAGGAAGGCAGCCGGCATTTCGCCGACTATGTGCAGGCCGTGGAGTGGGCCCAGGACTTCGCCCGGCACAACCGCGAGCTGATGATGCAGGCGGTGGTCGCGGCCACCCGCAAGGTACTGGGCAGGCCGTTCGAGGCCAGCCTCGAGGCGGTCGACTGCCACCACAACTATGTGCAGAAGGAGCAGCACTTCGGCCGCGAAGTGCTGGTCACCCGCAAGGGCGCGGTATCGGCGCAGAAGGGCCAGCTGGGCATCATCCCGGGGTCCATGGGGGCCAAGAGCTTCATCGTGCGCGGCCTGGGCAACGAGGAATCGTTCTGCTCGTGCAGCCATGGCGCGGGGCGGGTGATGAGCCGCACCAAGGCGAAAAGCCGCTTCACCGTCGAGGACCAGAAGCGTGCCACGGCCCATGTGGAATGCCGCAAGGACAAGGATGTGATCGACGAGATCCCGATGGCCTACAAGGATATCGATGCGGTAATGCTGGCCCAGCGTGAACTGGTCGAAGTAGTGCACACCCTGCGGCAGGTGGTGTGCGTCAAAGGGTAGGCGGGCGCAGCGCTATCTACCGCAGTTGGCACCTGTGTTCGCCCTACCGTGTTGGCTAACCCAATCCCGGGTAGTCAACAGGAATGACGATCATGACCCAGCCTTATAGCTTTACCCCCGAAGATGTAGTCACCGCCTTTGAAGCACTCGAATCCAGCCTGTTCGAGCGCAAGCGGCGCCTCGACGCGGATGGCAAGCCCACGCCGAGGATGCTGGTGGTGGCCGGTGCCGAAGGCTCCGGCAAGACCTATCTGCTGAACAAGACACTACTGGCGAGCAAGCGCTACGACGACTATGTCAGCCTGTACGACCCGGAGTACCGCAAGCTGCACCCGCAATACGAGGCGATGAAATCGCTCGGCGGTCGCCATGTCTATGCCCACACCGAACAATTCATCTGGCAACTGGGCAACAAGATTTTCGAGCATGCGCTGGCCAACCATTACGACATCATCATGGAGACCGCGCTGGACGACGTGGCGTTCGCCGACGTGCCCGCCCTGGCGCAGCAGGCTGGTTACCAGCTGGAGCTGCACCTGATCGCCTGCCAGAAGGAGTTCGGCCACTGGAACACTCTGGAGCGTGGCGTGAAAAGCGTGGCCGAGGACAAGCTCGAGCGCTTCGTTTCGCTGAGCAAGATCGAATCGTCGCAAGCCAATGCCCTGAAAATCATCGATGCGTTCGAGGCAGCCTGTCTGAGGACGCCCGGCTCGCAGATCAGCCTCTACCAGCGCGGCATGGAAACCGACCGCGACAGCAGGCTGCTGTGTCATAGCGTCTGCTCGGCGGACCTGCGCCTGGTGCCGCAGGCGAGCCGCGAAGATCAACCGTTCTTCCAGCCGCCGCACATCAACGGGGTGTTCGAGATCCGTCGTGGCTCACAGGAGGAGGCCGCGAGTACCTACCCGCAATTCTTCCAGCTGGTGCACACCGGCATGCTCGACGAGCAGGTGCGCGGCAAGATGCTCAAGGCTTGCTGCACGACCCTGGGCAAGGCGCAGGCCTTGAACGAGCAAATTCCGGCCGATGTGTTCCGTGAGCTGTCGCTGTATGTGCTCAAGTACCTGCACCCCTGACCGGCTATGGTGTCACCGGGCCAGGTTGTCGAACACCTGGCTCAGCGACGCTGGAAACAGGGGCCCGTGCCCCAGGCCATCGAAGCGCTGGAAGCGCACCTGCAAGCCATTGACCTTGGACAGGTACTCCACCCGCTACGCCTGACTGCGCGTAGCGCCATGGCCATGGCCATGGCATACCAGCGTACTGCCTGTGTAAAAAAGAGTTTCCCACCCGAATGGAGTCAATGGATGCCATGGATTGGAAAAGGGTCCTACACGGCATGGCGAAATATTTAGTGCGGCCATGGGGATGGCCCTAAGACTTTTATTAATGCATCTGCTTAAAGTTACTTCGAGCAAATATTCAAATGAATATATGAAGGTCGTAAGGGTATTGAGGCTGTCCTGCAAAAAGCTAATGACCCCCGTCATTCGTCTGAGTGCAAGTTGCTGGCGTCAACGTCGCTGAACGGTGCGGTTGACGGAGCACTGGCATCGCCAATCCGGCAGTTCTTCTTGAATCAAAGGAACTTGAAACTTGAATATTCTTCATGTGGACGAACTGTGCGCCCTCGAAACTCCCTATGCACTAAATCCCGGTGTCGAGCGACTCTTCGACGCCGCCATGGCACAAATAACGGCCTTCCATATCGAACGGACCCCGGGCTATGCAGATTGGTTGCGCAACCAACATTTTGACCCGGCAAAGGTGGCCAATGGCAGTTGGGGGCAACTACCACCAATCTTTGCCAATTACTTCAAGACGCGCCTGGTGCTCAGTGAATCCGGGGTTGGCGCACGTGAACTGACGTCGTCCGGTACCACCGGGCAGCAAAGCCGCATGCGTTATGACCAACGCAGCCTGGGGGCCGCGCAGGGTATGGTCGACCGCGTATTTCGGCATTACGGCTGGGAGACCCTGGGGCAGCCCTGCAACTACCTGATCCTGGGTTACGAGCCGGCCGAGACGATCACCCTGGGCACCTCCCACACCGATGAGTTCCTGTGTCGCTACGCCCCCATCAAGCGCTCGTTCCATGCGCTGCGTCATAACGGCAAAGGCATGGAGTTCGACCCTTTCGGTGTGATCCGCGCACTCCAGGCATTCGCACAAGACGATGCGCCGTTGCGCATCCTGGGGTTTCCCGCGTTCATGTGGTTCACCCTCGAGCGCATGCGCGAAATGGGCCTGCCGGCGCTGAGCTTCGATGGCGGCTCGCTTGCCTTGTTTGGTGGCGGCTGGAAAACCCATGCCGATCGCCAGGTGCCCAAGGCGCAACTGCTGGCGCGCATGGCCGAACAACTCGGCCTGTCGCCTGCCCGGTGCCGCGATGGCTACGGCGCGGTGGAGCATTGCGTGCCCTATGTCGAATGTGAGCACCACAGCTTGCATGTACCGGTGTACGCCCGCGCCTATACCCGCCATTTCAGAACATTCGCCCTGCAGGGTTATGGCCAACCGGGGTTCATCCAGTTCGTCTCGCCCTACATCACCTCCAGCCCTGCCCACAGCATCGTGATGAGCGACATGGCGGTGCTCTTTCCTGGCCACGCATGCCCCTGCGCCCTCGATACCGACTGGTTCGAGATTCAAGGGCGTGCCGGCACCCATGCCGGCCGTAGTTGCGCACTGGCGGCATCCGAACTGATACGGGAGAACTGACATGTATTTCATCGATGGGCACCACCACCCGGAGTTGACGCTGGAGCAGGCCATCGAGTTCGCCGTGAGCGAACTGGCAGAGCGGCTGGCCGACCCGTGTACGGTCGAACAGGTCATTGCCTGTGCCGAACGGTTCAGCGAAAAACTGCGCTGCGACACTTACCTTGGCGAACTGGACGTGGCCTCGCGCGATGAGGTGCGGCACTTTTGCCAGGCCGACGCCTTGCGCGGCAAGGTGGAAAACGAGCTGGGCGTTGCCCCGTTCTCCCTGCGCCGCATCGATTACCAGCGCCCCCACTTCGAAAGTTGGCGTGCGTTGGGGGTGGTGCTGCACATCACCCCGGCCAATGCACCGCTGCTTCCCTTCTTCGCCGTGGTCGAGGGGTTGCTGGCTGGAAACATCAACTGGCTGCGTCTGAGCGGCCGTGATCAGGGACGCACCACCCGCTTGCTGCAGGCGTTCGTGGCGTGCGACCCATCGGGCCGTATTGCCCGCCAGGTGGCTGTGCTGCCAGTGGCGAAGCATCAGCTCGGCCAGTTGCTGCCCTATGCCGACGGTGTGTCCGCCTGGGGCGGCAATGCCAGCCTGGATGCCATTCGCAGGCAACTGCCAGCGGGGTGCCGCTGGATACCCTGGGGGCACAAGATCAGCTTTGCCTGGCTGGTGCCCGATGCGTTGAACCCAACGGCGTTGGACGCGCTGGCTGACGAGGTCTGCCGTTTCGATCAGCAAGCGTGCTCCAGTCCACAGGTCGTCTTCGTCGATAGTGACGATCAGACCACTGTGCAGGCAGTGGGTGAATGCCTCGCACTGGCGATGGCGCGCCGTCAGGCGTGCTGGCCTGAGCCCCAGCCTGACGCGGCGCAGGCTGCCGAAATCACCACTGCCCTGGCCTGCGCCGAACTGGAGCAGGTATTCGGGTCAGTGCCGGGTCGGGTCTGGCGTGGCGAGGGCTGGCAGATCGTGTTGCAGCTCAAGGTGGCGCTCGAGCCTTCGCCCTTGATGCGCACGATCCTGCTGCGGCCATTACCGCGCAAGGAACTGGTGGAGGTCTTGCTGCCCTGGCGCAGGCATCTGCAAACCTGTGGCCTGGTGGCGCCGGCAACTGATTTCGCCGAGCTCAGCCAGCGTTTGCTGGCGGCGGGGGTCGATCGCGTGACGGCAGTGGAACACATGCACGCCGGCTACAGCGGCGAGCCGCACGATGGCGTCTATGCACTGAGCATGCTGGCGCGCCGGGTTTCGGTGAGTCCGCTGGCGGATTGCCTGCCCGGTACGGCGACGCTGGACGTGCCCGGCACACCGGTGCAGTTCGCCGGGGGCCAGCCCATCATGGGCAGGGACGCATTGGCAGGAGGGGCGATGAGCCCTGGCGCCCAGTTGTTCTTCCGCAGTGGTGGCAGCTGCGGTGTGCCCAAGCTGGCCGGCTACACCTATCGGGATTATCAGCGGCAGATGCAGGCCGCCGCGGACGGTCTGTTCGCCGCCGGGTTGGACCCTGCCAAAGACCGGGTACTCAACCTGATGTATGCGGGCAACCTGTATGGCGGCCTGCTGAGCTTCTTCAGTGTGCTGGAGAAGCTGGGGGCCAGGCACTACCCCATGGGAGGCCCCGAGGGCGACGACTACAGCGAGGTGGCGCGGTTGATTGTCAGCCAGGGCATCGACACCCTGCTTGGCATGCCCTCCACGGTGTACCAGCTGTTCTGTCGCGAGGCGCAAGCCTTGCGCGCCTATGGTGGCATCCGCAAGGTCCTGCTGGGCGGGGAGCACATGGCCGAGCAGCAACGGGCGGTGTTGCGCGGTTTTGGTGTCGAGGTGATTCACTCGGCGCTCTATGGCTCGGTGGATGCCGGGCCGTTGGGCTACGGCTGCCGAAGCAGCCCGCAAGGCGTGTTCCATCTGATGACCAGCACCCAGTCGCTGGAGATCGTCGCCCATGAGCGCGACGAACCCGTTGCGCCGGGGCAGGCCGGGCGCCTGTTGTTCACCTCCCGAGCCCGGGAGGGCCAGAAGATCGAACGCTACGACATCGGTGACAGCGGGCGCTGGGTGCCCGCGCCGTGTGGTTGCGGCTCGCTCGAACCACGTTTCGAGCTGTTGGGGCGTCACGGCAGCCTGGTGCGTGTCGGCTCGCTGTTCATCAATCCGCAGCAACTGGCGCTGTTGGCACAAGTGCCTGCCCAGCTGCTTCTGGAGCACAGCCCGGCGCAGGGGCCGGAGCGTATTCGTCTGTTGGTCGCTGGCGAGCCGGCCGATGTCAGGGGCAGGGTATTGAGCGACCCTGATCTGGGCAAGGGGGTGAAGGACGGCTTGCTGGAGCTGCTGGTCTGCCAGCGCTCGCCCGAGGCGTTCGAGCGCAGCCCGCAGTCTGGCAAGACGCCCTTGGTGATCGACAAACGTCATTTCCCCCTCGAAACCCTGGCTGAACACAGTGACGGGGAGGGCGCACCATGAGCGTTTCGCACAGCCTGAAGCGGCTGGTCGATTTCGCACGGGCGCATTCTGCGTACTACGCGCAGCTCTACCAGGATCTTCCTCTTGAGGGGTGGGCCCTGTCGGACCTGCCGTTGGTGGAACCTGGCGCGTACTGGCACAAGGCCGAGGTGTTGAGCGATTGGCCTGTTCTGACGGGCCCGATGACGGATGCCATTGTGTTCAAGACCGGTGGCACCACTGGCGGTGGCAAGTATTCGGTCTACAGCCATGACGAATGGGCGCGGTTCACCGCTGCCTTCGGGCGCAGCCTGCACCCCTTGCTGCAACCCGGGGATCGGGTCGCCAACCTGTTTTTTGCCGGTGATCTGTATGCCAGCTTCCTGTTCGCCCATGGCGCGATGTCGTGCTCGCGGACACCTGTCTGTGAGTTCCCCTTCACGGGCATCGTCGAGCCAGATGTGTTGACAGCGCAGATCAAGCAGCACGGGATCAACGTGCTGGTGGGCGTCCCAGGAAAGCTGCTGCAGTACGCCTCGACGCTGGCGCAGGCGGGGGAGACGCTGCCGGGTATCAGGGCAGTGCTGTACGGCGGAGAGAGTGTGTTCGAAGAGCAGCTTCATGTGTTCGAGGCCGTGTTTTCCAATGCGCGGGTTGCCTCGATCGGCTGTGCCAGTGTCGACGCCGGTCTGATCGGGGCCAGTGTTGCCGTGGGCGAGCAGGGCGAGCATCGGGCTTTCGAGCCTGAGACCCTGGTCGAAATCGTTGATGAGGTCACGGGGGTACCCATCGAGGAACCGGGCCGTACCGGGGTGCTGCTGGTGACGGACCTGGGCCGCACGTTGATGCCAGTGATCCGCTATCCGGTGGGGGACCTGGCGGCCTGGTGCGAGCCTGCGGGCGGTTCAGGGCGAGCATTCATCCTGCAGGGGCGCAGTGGCCTGGGGCATCGCGTGCGGGTCGGCTATGCAACGCTGTTTCCGGATGACTTGGCGCAATTGATCGAGGCGCGGCTGGGGCGTTGCCAATGGCAGCTGTTGATCGAGCAGGCAGGTGGCGTTGACCGAGTGACGCTGCGTATCGCCCATGATGCAGACCCGCAGCAGGCGCACGACCTGATTGCGCAGTTGCAGGCGCGGGACAGCGCCCTGTCCGAGCTGGTGTCTCAAGGCGCGCTGCGTATCGGCATACAGTGGTGTCGGCCAGCAGATATCGTGACCAATGGGCGGACCGGGAAGCTGTTGCGAGTCATCGACCGGCGCAGCTATGGCCAGGCTGCCCAGGGTGCAGTGTCATGACCGTCGTCCGGGCGTTTCGGGCAAGTGATGCGCCCCACCTCTGCGAACTGTTCAAGACGGTTTACGGGGCGAACTATTTCTACCCGGAGGTCTACCTGCCGTCGGTGTTTCGTCAATACAACGAGACACGCCAATGGCACAGTGTCGTCGCCTGGCAGGGGGAACGGCTGGTGGGCCATGCCATGCTCAGGCAAATGCCGGATGATCAAGGCTGCGCAGAGCTTGCGATGATCGTGGTTCACCCTTCGGCGAGGGGCGCTGGTTTGGCCGGCCTGATGGGCAGGCGCCTGTGTGAGTACGCCCGCCAGCAGCGCATGGCGCTGTTGACCATCAAGGCCGTGTCCAGCCATGCGTGGTCGCAGCGCCTGGCCTTGTCGCTGGGGTTCATCACCACGGGGTTGTTGCTGGACTATGTCGATTCACCCTTGACGCAGGGCAGGGAGAGCGCCGTCCTTGCTGTGCTGCCCTTGCAGAGGCAGCCGATACCGCGGGTGAAAACGGATGATGTCTACCCTGGGTGGCTCGATGGCCTGTTCGACCGCTTCGGCTCCGTAGCGCCCGGCGCTTTGGGGGCGGTTGGCGCTGCGCTTCAGGTGTCCGCACACGAGCGGCGGCTGGACCTGACCCTCGAAGATAGCCAATGCCCGGAAGTTGATGAGGTGGCGCTGTTGCCTGCGGGCCGCTTGACGCACCTGCGGGTGAACATGCAGGGCGACCTTCGCACGCTGCTGCCCAGGCTGCACCTGGCCGGTTATGTGAACACCGGGCTGACACTGGGGGAGCGCCGGCGCTGGTACTGGCTGCTGCAGCGTGGTTTTACTCGACGCCGGCTCGAGTTGAGCTGCCCGACCGCGCGCGGCCTGCATGCTGAGGCTTGCGAGAATGTGTATGGGCAGGGGGTGATGGCGAGCCCAGCCGCTTGAGCGCTTCGCGGTATGGGAGTGCGGCAGGCATTAAAAAGCCGGCTTGTGGCCGGCTTCTTGGGGACGGTCTTGGCTCATTTTTGATGGGCCGCAATCGCCTTAAACGGTTGGCAACATGGCCTGAAAAAGATGGCGGACGGCTGTGTGAGGCGTCGCCAGGCCCTCTGGAATGCGGCTTGCACCATCAGGGGGCGTGATGTGCGGCGTAGCATACTAGGGCCGGCCAGTGATGCCCAGCAAAAAGTGGTGCGAGTTGTTTCAGCACGGCCGCTGCGGGCGCAAGCAGGCCCACCAGAACACCCAGCCGAGAATTTGCAGGTTCTGTGCCTTGCGTTGCGCTGCGGTGTAGCGTTCGACGGGGTGGTTGAGGCGGTCATGGCTGTGCAGGCACAACGCGTTGTGCGGGCCTTGGCTGAGTTGGTGCACGCGTAGCCTGCCATTGTGCAGCAGGGCGTAGCACTCGCCTTCGACCACCTGGGTGAGGCTACTGTCGATGGCCAGGAGCGTGCCCAGGGGGAGTTGCGGGGCCATGTTGCTGGCGGGCATGCCGATGCAGAAGGCGTTGTCTGGCGTGACTCGCACGCTGTCGAGGGCCTGCCGGGGAATGGTTTGGTAAAGCCCGCTGACCGGTTCGAGGCAACCCTGTTCCAGCCGGTGGAGTGGCAACTGCACCTGGCCGGTATCCAGCGCCAGCAAAGGGGGCGGCGCTTCGTTGCGCAGCGTTGGCTGGCAAGCGGTCTTGAGCGGGTCGGGATGCTTGGGACCTTCGCCCATGCGCAACCAGCGTTTGTGCACGCAGAACAGGTCGGAGATTTCGTCGAGCCGGGCCTGTGGTACGCCGCGTTTAAACCAGTTGTTGACGTGTTGCGGCGTCACGTTGCGCTGGGCGGCAAAGTCGGAGCAGGTCAGGTTGCACTCCTGCAGCAGTGCTTTGAGGCGGTCACCGGATGTATTCATGGCGTCGAGTCTATCGCCATGGGATTTGTGCGGAAATGAACGTGATGCCGATCCATCTTGTGGGAACTATCGGCTTTTGCAGGGATTTTCCTAGGACGATGTAGGGCTTTCTGCGGTGACACAAAAAAGCCCTGCCGGAGCAGGGCTTTTTTGCAGGTCAGGCTCAGCCTTTATAGGCAGCGACCGACTTGGTGATCGCGGCGCGGGCGGCGTCGGCGCCTTCCCAGCCTTCGATCTTGACCCACTTGCCCTTCTCCAGATCCTTGTAGTTGGCGAAGAAGTGCTCGATCTGCTGGATCAGCAGGGCCGGCAGGTCGGTGTATTCCTTCACATCGACGTACAACTGCGACAGCTTGTCGTGCGGGACGGCGATGACCTTGGCGTCGCCGCCGCCGTCGTCGGTCATGTTCAGCACGCCGACCGGACGGGCGCGGATGACCGAGCCTGGGGCTACCGGGTACGGGGTGACGACCAGCACGTCCAGCGGATCACCGTCGTCGGCCAGGGTTTGCGGGATGAAGCCGTAGTTGGCCGGGTAGAACATCGGGGTGGCCATGAAACGGTCGACGAGCAGCGCGTCGAAGTCCTTGTCGATCTCGTATTTGATCGGCGCGTGGTTGGCCGGGATCTCGATGGCGACGTAGATGTCGTTCGGCAGGTCTTTGCCCGCTGGAATATTGCTGTAGCTCATTGGGCTGTGCCCCCGTGTTTGATCAAAAAAGTGGCGCGATTATAGGCACATTCCGACAGGGCGTGCCACGCCCCGCCTGATGTGCGGGCCTGTCAGGCGTGGCTTTCGCGGTAGTCCGGATGTTCGGCTTGCAGGCGTGCCAGACGGGTCAGCGGGTCCTGGCGGTAGAACAGCGTCAACTGTTGGTAGACCTTAGGATAAGCCTGGTGCAGCAGGTCGGGCGCGCTGAAGAAGTACTCGCTGGTGACCGCGAAGAATTCCGCCGGGTTCTCCGCGGCGTAAGGGTCGATGGCGGTCTCGGCGTCCGGATCGGCGTCGAGCTGGCGGTTCATGTCGTCATAGGCCTGCTGCATGGCGGCGGCCCAGTCTTCGACAGGCATGCCGCTGTGCAGTGGCGGCAGGCCATTGGCATCGCCGTTGAGCATGTCGAGCTTGTGCGCCAGTTCGTGGATGACCAGGTTGTAGGCTTCCCAGCCACCGCCGGCCAGGACACCCGGCCAGGCGAGGATCACCGGGCCTTGCTGCCAGGCTTCGCCACTGTGTTCGGCATCCCACACATGTTCCACCCCGCTGGCATCGCGATGGCGCTGGGGGCTCAGGAAGTCGTCGGGGTAGAGAATGAGCTCGTGGAAGCCTTGGTACCAGTTCAGCTCGCCCAGGTGCAGCAGAGGCAGCTGGGCCTGGGCGGCGAGGAACAGGCGTTGCTCGTCGTCGAGCTCGACGCCGGGTAACGCCGTCAGGTGCTTGTCGTGCAGGAACAGCACGCAGGCTTCGCGCAGCCACCGGTCTTCCTCGTCACTGATGCCGTCGAGCAGCGGCAGGCGTTGGCGGATCGCCTGCCACAGCGCCGCGTCCACCGGATAGCGGGCCAGGGTGCGCCGGCGGCGCCAGGCGCTGAACGACCACATGCCGCGGTCAGTGGGCTTTGGCCGTGCGGCCGAGGCGGCCGCGCAGCAGGCCGAGGATCATCGGTACCAGCGACAGGACGATGATGCCCACCACCATCAGCGACAGGTGCTGCTTGATGAACGGCACGTTGCCGAAGAAGAAGCCCAGGGTTACCAGGCCGCCGACCCAGAGCAGCGAACCGACCACGCTGAAGGCGAGGAACCGCGGGTAATGCATGTGGGCGATGCCGGCGACGAACGGCGCGAAGGTGCGCAGGATCGGCAGGAAGCGGGCGAGGGTGACGGTCTTGCCACCGTGGCGTGCATAGAATTCGTGGGTACGCTGCAGGTAGTCCTGACGGAAGATCTTCGACCCAGGATTGCTGAACAGCCGTTCCCCCGCCGTGCGCCCGATCACGTAGTTGGTGCTGTCACCAAGGATTGCGGCCGCCATCAACAGCCCGGCAAGCAGCACGGGGTCCATGCCGCCGCCTGCGGCCACGGCGCCGGCGATGAACAGCAGCGAATCGCCCGGCAGGAAGGGCATCACCACCAGGCCGGTCTCGCAGAAGATCACCGCGAACAGGATGGCGTAGATCCACGGACCGTAGTTGGTGACCAGCAGGTCGAGGTAGGCATCGAGATGCAGGATAAGGTCCAGCGGGTTGAAATCCATGTACAGCACCTGTGTTCTTGACCCGCTTCTACGGGCGCGCGATGACGGACGGCGTCTTGGGCGTGGGCAGGCTTACCTGAGGGGAGGTAACTTTTCACACATGACTGGAGCGGGATTATACGGCGATGTTGCGATTGTGCCCGCACAGTTTGTAGCGAGGGGTTACGGCGGACTAATGAGATCGCAATGCCACGTATACCCTGTGGGGCGGCGGAGCCTGGCACGGGCTGCGCCCGTGTTCGCGGGCAAGCCCGCTCCCACAGGGTCGCGCCAGATCTTTGAATTGTGAGCAAGGCAGTGACTCCCACAAGGCCCAGCCACATCAATTACAACTGTGCAGTCCTGTGAGAGCAGCCTCGCGCAGCGCTTGGCATCAATCCTGGCTGATGGGGAGGATGTAGTTCTCGAACTCGGTGTCCTTGCGAAAACCCATGGACTCGTAGGTCTTGCGCGCCACTTCGTTGTCGCTGCTGGTGGAGACGCGCATGCGCACGGCGTTCGATTCCTTGGCCATCTTCTTGGCTTCGCGCATCAGGTGGTCGGCCACCAGCATGCGCCGCGAGTCTTCGGCGACATAGATGTCGTTGAGAATCCACACACGTTTGAGCGACAGCGACGAGAAGCTCGGGTAGAGCTGGCAAAACCCTAGCAGTTTGCTGTCGTCGTCCACGGGCAGGGCGAGGTAGATGATCGATTCGCCGCGCTTGAGGCGCTTTTCCAGGAAGCTGCGGGAGCTGTCCGGGTAAGGCAGCTGGCCATAGAACTCACGGTACTTCACAAACAACGGCGTGAGCAGGTCGAGGTGCTCCAGGGTTGCCTTGATGATTCGCATGTGCGGGCCTCTGTGTCCATTTAGGGGGATACGGCGGATTGCCAGCAGTCAACTGCATGCTGCCTAAAGCAGCCTACAAGTGCAATCCGACTTCCGTGACATGTTTTTTACCCTTCTCCGAGTAGGAAGTTTCCGTTTTTTTTGCCCGTATTGTCACTTTCAATGCTGTGGACCTCGGCTTCATCCTTCAGATTCACCCCCGACAACTGGCGTTTGCAGGCCTCGCGCATCAGGTACAGCAGGCGATGGGCGGCCATGCCATAGCTCAGGCCCTCCAGGCGCACATTGGAAATGCAGTTGCGGTAGGCGTCGGTCAGGCCGACTTTGGGGGCGTAGGTGAAGTACAGGCCCAGGCTGTCGGGCGAGCTCAACCCCGGGCGTTCGCCGATCAGCATCACCGTCATGCGCGCACCCAGCAATTCACCCACTTCGTCGGCCACCGCCACCCGGCCCTGTTCCACCAGCACCACGGGGGCGCTGGTCCAGCCGTCGGCGGCGGCCTGCTCCTCGAAGCGGCTGAGGAAGGGCAGGGTGTGGCGGTGCACGGCCAGTGCCGACAAACCGTCGGCGACGACGATGGCCAGGTCCACGCCCGCCGGGTTGGCCAGGGCGTGCTCGCGCAGTTGCCGGGCGGAGTCCGCGTGCAGGCGCCGGCCGAGGTCGGGGCGTTGCAGGTACTGGTTGCGGTCGCTGGCGGCGCTGTGCAGCAGCAGGCTGTCGCGGCCACGATCGCTGAGCTGCTGGCGCAGGCCGGCATGGTCGAAGGGCAGGTGCACGGCATCGCGCGCCTGGGCGTGGGCGTACTGGAAGTCCAGTTGGGCGCTGGTCGGCAGGCTGATACCGGTGCGGCCCAGGGCGATGCGCGCCGGGGTGAGGGTGCGCAGGGCCAGCCAGGGGTTTTGCTCGGTGGGGGTATGTCGGTCCATGGGCGCTCCTAGGCCAGCTGCGCGAGCGCGTGGCGGAAGGCTGGCGGCAGGTTGTCGCCGAAGCGCACACGGCCATCGGCCTGGGTGAAGATGCCGGTGCGTTCCAGCCACGCTTCGAATTCCGGCCCGGGCTTGAGGCCCAGGGTTTGTCGTGCATACAGCGCATCGTGGAACGAGGTGGTCTGGTAGTTGAGCATGATGTCATCGGAGCCGGGGATGCCCATGATGAAGTTGATCCCGGCCACGCCCAGTAGCGTCAGCAGGGTGTCCATGTCGTCCTGGTCGGCTTCGGCGTGGTTGGTGTAGCAGATGTCGCAGCCCATCGGTACGCCCAGCAGCTTGCCGCAGAAGTGGTCCTCGAGGCCGGCGCGGATGATCTGCTTGCCGTTGTAGAGGTATTCCGGGCCGATGAAGCCGACCACGGTGTTGACCAGGAACGGTTTGAAATGCCGGGCCACGGCATAGGCGCGGGTTTCGCAGGTTTGCTGGTCGACGCCGTGGTGGGCGTTGGCCGACAGGGCGCTGCCCTGGCCGGTTTCGAAGTACATCAGGTTCTGCCCGAGGGTACCGCGCTTGAGCGACAGCCCCGCCTCGTAGCCTTCCTGCAGCACGTTGAGGTTGATGCCGAAGCCGGCATTCGCCGCCTCGGTGCCCGCGATCGACTGGAACACCAGGTCCAGCGGCACGCCACGGTTGATCGCCTCGATGCTGGTGGTGACGTGGGTCAGCACGCAGGACTGGGTGGGGATCTGGTAGCGCTGGATGATGTTGTCGAGCATCACCAGCAAATCGCAGATCGAGGCGATGCTGTCGGTGGCCGGATTGATACCAATCATGGCGTCGCCATTGCCGTACAGCAGGCCGTCGAGAATGCTGGCGGCGATACCGGCGGGTTCGTCGGTGGGGTGGTTGGGTTGCAGCCGCGTGGACAACCGCCCGCGCAGGCCCATGGTGCCGCGGAAGGCGGTGACCACGCGGATCTTCTGCGCCACCAGCACCAGGTCCTGCACACGCATGATCTTCGACACCGCCGCCGCCATTTCCGGCGTCAGGCCGGGGGCCAGGGCGCGCAGGCTGTGCTCGTCGGCCTGCTCGCTGAGCAGCCAGTCGCGCAGCCCGCCCACGGTCAGGTGGCTGACCGGGGCGAAGGCCTTGCTGTCGTGGCTGTCGATGATCAGCCGGGTGACTTCATCGTCTTCGTAGGGGATCAGCGCTTCGCTGAGAAAGTGCTTGAGCGGGATATTGGCCAGGGCCATCTGCGCGGCGACCCGTTCGCCGTCGTTGCTGGCGGCGACTCCGGCCAGGTAGTCGCCCGAACGCGCCGGGCTGGCCTTGGCCATGACGTCCTTGAGGCTGTCGAAACGGTAGAGCTGGTGGCCTACCGTGTGTACGAAACTTGCCATACAGAATCTCCAAAGCGCCGCAGGGCGGGCCTGCGGCGTAAGTCGACGATCAGTGCAGGGCCTCTTCGGCCTTCTGGATCGCGGCGAATTCCTCTTCCGGGGTGCCGGCCACCAGGTGATGGCGGCTATAGAACGCAAAGTAGGCGATCAGCACGCCGTAGATCACCGCTGCGCCAATCACCACCCGTGGGTCCACCAGGAAGCCGGCGACCACGGCGATGCAGGCCAGCACCAGGGCCACGCCCGAGGTGAAGATGCCGCCGGGGGGGCGGTACGGGCGCTCCATTTTCGGCCGGCGGATGCGCAGGGTGATGTGCGCGGCCATCATCAGCACATAGGACAGCGTAGCGCCGAATACCGCCACCAGGATCAACAGGTCGCCCTGGCCGGTCAGCGATAGGGCGAAGCCGATGATCCCGGGGATCACCAGGGCCAGCACCGGGGCCTTGCTCTTGTTGGTTTCGGACAGTTTGCGCGGCAGGTAGCCGGCGCGGGAAAGGGCGAAGATCTGCCGCGAATAAGCGTAGATGATCGAGAAGAAGCTGGCGATCAGGCCTGCCAGGCCCACCAGGTTGACGAAGCCGCCCATCCAGGTGGAACCACCGTAGGCTTTCGACAGCGCCTCGACCAGCGGGTTGCCCGAGGCCTTGAGGGCTTCTGCGCCTGCGCCACCAGGGCCGACCACCAGGATCAGCAGGGCGAAGGCCAGCAGCACCAGCATCGCGCCGATCAGGCCGCGCGGCAGGTCGCGTTTCGGGTTCTTGGTTTCCTCGGCGGCCAGCGGCACGCCTTCGACGGCGAGGAAGAACCAGATCGCGTAGGGAATCGCCGCCCACACGCCGACATAGCCGAACGGCAGGAAGCTGCTTGCACCAACGGCATCGGTCTTGGCGATGTCGAACAGGTTGGCTGCATCGAAATGGGGCACCATCGCGATCAGGAACACCGCCAGGGCGATGGCGGCGACGGCGGTGATGATGAACATCAGCTTGAGCGCCTCACCGACCCCGAAGATGTGGATGCCGATGAAGATGATGTAGAACGCCAGGTAGATCATCCAGCCGCCGATACCGAACAGCGACTGGCAGTAGGCGCCAATGAACACGGCGATGGCCGCGGGGGCGATGGCGTATTCGATGAGGATCGCGGTGCCAGTGAGAAAACCGCCCCAGGGCCCGAACGCGCTGCGGGCAAAACCGTAGCCGCCACCGGCAGTGGGGATCATCGACGACAGTTCGGCCAGCGAGAAGCACATGCACAGGTACATGGTGGCCATCAGCAAGGTGGCCAGGAACATGCCGCCCCAGCCACCCTGGGCCAGGCCGAAGTTCCAGCCGGCGTAGTCGCCGGAGATCACGTAGGCCACGCCCAGGCCTACCAGCAGCACCCAGCCGGCGGCGCCTTTTTTCAGTTCACGTTGCTGGAAGTAGTCGGAACCGACCTTTTCGAAGTCGACGGAGGAGCTTGCCGGCGCGCCGGCGGATTGATCGCTTGGCATGGATTCACCTGTTTTTCTTCTTGGTGGCCGGAAGGGGTCCGGGCCGATGGTGATAGGTACTGCAGGAAGCGAGCCAGAGCGGTTACAACAGGGTGGCCGCCATGGTTTTCTGGGGTTGCAGGTCTGGCCTCTTCGCGGGCAAGCCCGCTCCCACAGGGGTGCGCATACCTGTGGGAGCGGGCTTGCCCGCGAAGGGCGCGACGCGGTTTAGAAGAAGCCCAGCGGGTTGATGTCGTAGCTCACCAGCAGGTTCTTGGTCTGCTGGTAGTGGTCGAGCATCATCTTGTGGGTTTCACGGCCAACGCCGGACTTCTTGTAGCCACCGAACGCGGCGTGCGCCGGGTACAGGTGGTAGCAGTTGGTCCACACACGGCCGGCCTTGATGCCACGGCCCATGCGGTAGGCGCGGTTGATGTCGCGGGTCCACACGCCGGCGCCGAGGCCGAACTCGGTGTCGTTGGCGATCGCCAGGGCTTCGGCTTCGTCCTTGAAGGTGGTGACGCTGACCACCGGGCCGAAGATTTCTTCCTGGAACACGCGCATCTTGTTGTTGCCCTTGAGCAGGGTCGGCTGGATGTAGTAGCCGGTGGCCAGCGAGCCTTCGAGTTTTTCCACCTTGCCGCCGGTCAGCAGCTCGGCACCTTCTTCCTGGGCGATCTTCAGGTAGGACTGGATCTTGTCGAACTGCTGCTGCGAGGCCTGGGCGCCGACCATGGTGTCGGTGTCGAGCGGGTCGCCGCGCTTGATCTGCAGCACCTTCTTCATCACCACTTCCATGAACTGCGGGTAGATCGACTCCTGAACCAGCGCCCGCGACGGGCAGGTGCACACTTCGCCCTGGTTGAAGAACGCCAGCACCATGCCCTCGGCGGCCTTGTCGATGAAGCTCGGCTCGGCCTGCATGATGTCTTCGAAGTACACGTTCGGCGACTTGCCGCCCAGCTCGACGGTGGACGGGATGATGTTCTCGGCGGCGCATTTCATGATGTGCGAGCCCACCGGGGTGGAGCCGGTGAAGGCGATCTTGGCGATGCGCTTGCTGGTGGCCAGGGCTTCACCGGCCTCGCGGCCATAACCTTGCACCACGTTGAGCACGCCTTTGGGCAGCAGGTCGCCGATCAGCTCCAGCAGCACGGTGATGCCCAGTGGCGTTTGCTCGGCGGGCTTGAGCACCACGCAGTTGCCGGCGGCCAGGGCCGGGGCGAGCTTCCAGGCGGCCATCAGCAGCGGGAAGTTCCACGGGATGATCTGCCCGACCACGCCCAGCGGTTCGTGGATGTGGTAGGCCACGGTGTTTTCGTTGATCTCGGCGGCGCCGCCTTCCTGGGCGCGAATGCAGCCGGCGAAATAGCGGAAGTGGTCGACGGCCAGCGGAATGTCGGCGTTGAGGGTTTCGCGGATCGGCTTGCCGTTGTCCCAGGTTTCGGTGATGGCCAGCAGTTCGAGGTTCTGCTCGATGCGGTCGGCGATCTTCAGCAGCACGTTGGAGCGGTCCTGCACGGATGTGCGGCCCCAGGCATCGGCGGCGGCGTGGGCGGCGTCGAGCGCCTTGTCGATATCTTCGGCGGTGGAGCGGGGGAACTCGGCGATCGGTTGGCCGTTCACCGGCGAGGTGTTGGTGAAGTACTCACCCTTTACCGGAGGAACGAACTCACCACCGATGTAGTTGCCGTAGCGGGTCTTGAAGCTGACCTTGGCGCCCTCGGTACCGGGATGTGCGTAACGCATGGTGTGTCTCCTGGTCGTTGTGATTGTTGCGGAGTTACCAAGCGTAGAGCAAAGGTCGGGCCAGCGCCGGCTGCCCCTTGTGGATCAATGACTTGGGTCAGTTCAATGAGTAGGCTGGAAGGGCCTTGTGCCAGCGCTGGTACGGGCCGGGTGACACTTTGTACCGTTCATGGCACAACCGGTGACTCGGTGGTCAGCCCGGCATTGCAATGCGTTGGCGCCTGGAGGATGCTGGCGCAACGTGCTATCTGCGGAGAACAACAACACATGCAGAGCAATCCGTTCAGCCGTCATGCCCAGCAAGTGCTGACCGTCGCCCACGGCCAGGCCAGCGGGCCGGGCAGCGACCCGTCCATTGCCCGTTCCTGGCTGCGTTGCCTGGAGGACTACCACCTCGACCCCGCGCGGGCTCAGGCTCCGGTGGTGCTCGAGCACGGTCGCCTGCTGGAGAGCCGCGAGCGCCTGCACCAGGTGCTGCAGATCGCCGACAACGAAATGACCAGCTTGCACCAGCAGTTGTCCGGCAGCGGGCATGCGGTGCTGCTCACCGACGCCCGTGGGGTGATCCTCAATTGCGTGACCGCGCCCAGCGAACGGCGCAGCTTCGAACGCGCCGGGCTGTGGCTGGGTGCGGACTGGAGCGAGGCGCGCGAGGGCACCAATGGCATCGGCACCTGCCTGGTCGAGCGCCAGGCGCTGACCATTCACCAGGGCGAGCACTTCCGTGGCCGTCATACCGGGCTGACCTGCTCGGCCAGCCCGGTGTTCGACCCCCACGGCGAGCTGCTGGCGGTGCTCGATGTGTCGTCGGCGCGGCCCGATGTGTCGCGCCAGAGCCAGTTCCACACCATGGCGTTGGTCAATCTTTCGGCGAAGATGATCGAGAGCTGTTACTTCCTGCGCCACTTCGAGCAGCACTGGCTGCTGCGTTTCCACCTGCAGGCCGAATCGGTCGGGTTGTTCAGCGAGGGCTTGCTGGCGTTCGACGGCGACGGGCGTATCTGCGCGGCCAACCAGAGTGCGCTGAACCTGCTGGGCAGCATTCGCGGTGGTGTGCTGGGCAAACCGGTTGATCGGTTCTTTGCCTGTAGTCATGACGAACTGTTCAGTCGCGCCACGGCGCAAGGCAGCACGGCGTGGCCACTGCATACGCGTGATGGCCGGCAGGTGTACGCCAGCTTGCGTGGCAAGGCGCATACACCCGTCTGGTCGGTGCCAGCAGCGTTGCCCCAGCCCGGCGAGCCCGGCATCTGCTTGCTCGACCCGGCCCTGCAAAATGATTTTCGCCGCGCCGTGCGGGTGTTCGAGCGCGATGTACCGCTGTTGCTGCGGGGCGAGACCGGTTGCGGCAAGGAAGCCTTCGCCCAGGCCGTGCATCAGGCCAGCGCCCGCCGGCACAAACCCTTCGTGGCGATCAACTGTGCGTCGATCCCGGAAAGCCTGATCGAAAGCGAGCTGTTCGGCTATCGCGGCGGCAGCTTTACCGGGGCGCGCAAGGAAGGCATGCGCGGCAAGCTGTTGCAGGCCGATGGCGGCACTTTGTTGCTGGACGAGATCGGTGACATGCCGCTGGCTTTGCAGACTCGGTTGCTGCGGGTACTGGAAGAGCGTCAGGTGGTACCGATTGGTGGTGAGCCCCAGGCGGTGGATGTGCGCATCATCAGCGCCACGCACCGGGACTTGCTGGAGCGGGTGGCACAGGGCGGCTTCCGCGAAGACCTTTATTATCGCCTCAATGGCCTGGAAGTGGCGTTGCCAGCGCTGCGCGAGCGCAGTGACAAGGGGCAGTTGCTGGACTTCTTGCTGCGACAGGAAGCCGAAGGGCAGGCGGTGGCCATCGAGCCTGCGGCGCGCCAGGCGCTGCTGGATTTCGCCTGGCCGGGCAACGTGCGGCAGATGCGTAACGTGCTGCGCACGTTGGTGGCGTTGTGCGAACAGTCCCATATCGAGCTCGCTGATCTCCCCGCCATCATCCGTAGCGCCTCGGTTCCTGTAGGAGCGGCCTTGTGTCGCGAAAGGGGCGCAGAGCGGCCCCAGGATCTTGTGGGTGATGCCGATTCCGCTGGGGCTGCTTCGCAGCCCTTTCGCGACACAAGGCCGCTCCTACATGCCGAGCGTGATGCATTGCTGGCCGTCCTGGAGGCCAACCGCTGGCACATGACCCATGTCGCCGAGCACCTGGGGATCAGCCGCAATACCTTGTATCGAAAACTGCGCAAACACGGCATCGCCAGGGCTGGCTGAACGAAACAGCGGGTGCGATTTCCCTCGCCCTGGGCTACCCTGCGTCGACGTTTTGCGAGGTCGACCATGCACATTCACATTCTCGGTATTTGCGGCACTTTCATGGGTTCGCTGGCAGTGCTGGCCAAGGAACTTGGCCACCGTGTCACCGGCTCCGACGCCAATGTCTACCCCCCCATGAGCACCCAGCTCCAAGCCCAGGGCATCGAGCTCACCCAGGGTTATGACCCGGCACAGCTGGAGCCGGCCCCGGACCTGGTGGTGATCGGCAACGCCATGTCGCGGGGCAACCCGGCGGTGGAGTACGTGCTGAACAAGGGCCTGCCCTACGTGTCCGGCCCGCAGTGGCTGGCGGACCATGTGCTGCAAGGGCGCTGGGTGCTGGCGGTGGCCGGTACCCACGGCAAGACCACCACCAGCAGCATGCTGGCCTGGGTGCTGGAACACGCCGGCATGAGCCCGGGTTTCCTGATCGGCGGCGTGCCGCAGAACTTCTCGGTGTCGGCCCGCTTGGGCGATACACCGTTCTTCGTGGTCGAGGCCGACGAATACGACAGCGCCTTCTTCGACAAGCGCTCGAAGTTCGTCCACTACCACCCGCGTACCGCGATCCTCAATAACCTTGAGTTCGATCATGCCGACATTTTCCCGGACCTTGCGTCCATCGAGCGGCAGTTCCACCACCTGGTGCGCACCATCCCGAGCGAAGGCCTGGTGATCCATCCGACCACCGAGCAGGCCCTGGAGCGGGTGATCGGCATGGGCTGCTGGACCCCGGTGCAGACCACCGGCAAGGGCGGCCAGTGGCAGGCGCGCCTGCTCAGTGCCGACGGCTCGCGCTTCGAGGTACTGTTCGAAGGCGAGGCGCAAGGTGTGGTGGACTGGGCGCTGACCGGCCAGCACAACGTCGCCAACGCCTTGGCCACCCTGGCCGCCGCCCGTCATGTCGGCGTGGCTCCGGCCATGGGCATCGAGGGCTTGAGCGCGTTCAAGAGCGTCAAGCGGCGCATGGAGAAGGTCGCCGAAGTGCAGGGCGTGACCATCTACGACGACTTCGCCCACCACCCCACCGCCATCGCCACCACCCTCGACGGCCTGCGCAAGCGCGTGGGCGAGGCGCCGGTGATCGCGGTGATCGAACCACGTTCCAACTCCATGAAGCTCGGCGCCCACCGTGACGGCCTGCCGGAAAGCGTCAACGATGCCGACCAGGTGATCTGGTACGCGCCGCCCAACCTGGGCTGGGACCTGGCCGGTACCGCGGCCCAGTGCAAGGTGCCGAGCATCGTGGCCGACAGCCTCGAGGCGATCATCGAGCGCATCAAGGGCCAGGCTCGTCCCGGCACCCACGTGGTGATCATGAGCAACGGCGGCTTCGGCGGCCTGCACGGCAAGCTGGCCGAGGCCCTGAAGTGAGCGGGCCCGAGCGCATCACCCTGGCCATGACCGGCGCCTCCGGGGCGCAGTATGGCTTGCGCCTGCTCGACTGCCTGGTGCGTGAGGACCGCGAGGTGCACTTCCTCATCTCCAAGGCCGCGCAGCTGGTGATGGCCACCGAGACCGACGTGACGCTGCCGGCCAAACCGCAAGCGATGCAGGCGTTTCTCACCGAATACACTGGCGCCGCCGACGGGCAGATCCGCGTGTATGGCAAGGAAGACTGGATGTCGCCGGTAGCCTCGGGCTCCGGCGCGCCAGCGGCGATGGTGGTGGTGCCGTGCTCGACCGGCACGCTGTCGGCGATTGCCACCGGCGCCTGCAACAACCTGATCGAACGCGCCGCCGATGTGACCTTGAAAGAGCGTCGCCAGTTGATCCTGGTGCCGCGTGAGGCGCCGTTCTCGACCATCCACCTGGAGAACATGCTCAAGTTGTCGCAGATGGGGGCGGTGATCTTGCCGGCAGCGCCAGGCTTCTATCACCAGCCACAGACCATCGACGACCTGGTCGATTTCGTCGTGGCGCGCATTCTCAACCTGCTGAACATCCCGCAGGACATGTTGCCGCGCTGGGGTGAGCACCACTTCGGGGTCGACGATTGAGGCGGATGTTGCTGGCGTTGCTGGTACTGGGCCAGCTTGGCGGTTGCGCCACGGTGCGTACCCTGGATGCCAACAAGCCGGGGGCGCCGGTGGTGTATGCCGGCACGCGGCTCGACCTGTACGTGATGAACGGTGGGTGCTGCCCGGAAGATCATTTCGGGGCGCTGGCGCCGGCCTATCCGGGGCTGGACCTGCCGGGGAGCGCGCTGCTGGATACCTTGCTGCTGCCGTTGTCGTTGCTGACGGCGGCGGGGATAGGCTTCAACGCCACCGGCGGGCTTTAGATACCAATCGCCGGTAAATCGGCCCCATCTGGTGAAGTGCAGTCTTGTAGGAGCGGCCTTGTGCCGCGAAAGGGCCGCAGAGCGGCCCCAGTGATCGATTGAGCTCCACAAATGGTTGGGGCTGCAATGCAGCCCTTTCGCGGCACAAGGCCGCTCCTACAGGAGTCGTGCAAGCCTTAGGGAGCCGGCTTTGCCGGCGAACCTGCTATTTCTTGCCGAGCTTGCGCAGCTCATCCGATTCGACGATCCGAATCCCGTCTTCTTCCTCCAGCGCCAACCGCCACAGCGCCCGAGCCAGGGTGCAGGCTTCGATCCCGCGGTACTTGCCGGGGATAAGCCGGGCAAAGGGCGCCGCCATGCGCTCGCCCAGTCGTGGTTCGATGCGCTCGCCCAGCAGCAGCGAAGGCCGAACGATGGTCAGCTGCGGCCAGTCCTGCTGCTTGAGCGCCTCTTCCATCTCACCCTTGACCCGGTTGTAGAAGACCGACGACTTCGGGTCGGCGCCCAGGGCGCTGATCACCAGCAGGTGGCGCGCGCCCATCTCGCGGGCGCGCTTGCTGAAGGCCACGACCATGTCCAGGTCGACCGCGCGGAAGGCGTTTTCCGAGCCTGCCTGCTTGAGCGTGGTGCCCAGGCAGCAGAAGGCGATATCGACGCGGCCAGCCAGTTGCGGGAGAAACACGGCCGGGTCACCCACGGGGTTTTCCAGGTGCGGGTGCTCGGCCAGCGGCCGGCGAGTCGGCGCCAGCACACGGCTGATGGTGGGTTCGTTGAGCAGGCGGTCGAGCAGGTGTTCACCTGTAAGACCCGTGGCACCGGCAAGCAGGACATGCTGAGGCGTCAAGTACATGATGTCTCTCCCTTGTTACACACAGCTTAGTGGGCGCCAGGTGTTTTTGCCTGTGGCCCCGCCGCTGGTTGTGCTTCATTGCGCAAGGCTTGTTCGGCCTGTAGCCGGCGCAGGCGCTGCCAGTGCGAGATCACCGCAGGCGGCGCCCAGAGCTGCGGCTCGGAGGCGTCGAAACCTTCCCTTCGTTCTCGTTCGGCAACACTTTGGCGCGCCAGTTCAAACGCCTGTTTCAGGTCGTCGGTCTGGTTCAGTGCCTGGGCGAACAGCGCGTCGCCGAAGTAGGTGAAGTCGGCCTCTTCCGAACAACCGAAGGATACCCGGTCCGGACGTGCGGCGGTCATGATGAGTGTGCGGTCGTCCTTGAGCGGGGCGATGTAGCCACCGGAATAGCAGGCGGAAATGACAATCACCTTGTCGCGCTCCTTGAGCGGCGCCAGGGCGCTGGCCAGCTCGTCGGCGGTCAGGTCGGCCAGTTGCAGGCGCGGCTGGTCCAGCACCAGCTGATGGTCCTGGCTGCCGTGGCTGGTCAGGTAGATGAACACCAGGTCTTCCGGGCCACTGCGCTCGGCGATCGTGCGGGCGGCGCGGGTGAGGTTCTCGCGGGTGGCCATGGGGCGGTCGGCCAGGTGGTCGCGGTGGTTGACCAGGGTCACCTGGCCATGGGCGCCGAAGCGCACCTTGAGCATGTTGCTGACGTAGTCGGCCTCGCGCATGAACACGCTCTGCTGGCCGTCGCCGGCCACCACCAGGCTGTACAGTTGCACGGGCGGGGCCGAGCGCGGCACCTTGGCCAACGCTTCGTCCAGCAGCTTGCCCTGGTTGAGCAGGGCGAGGTCGAGTGGGTCGGGGAGCAGCGTGCCCTTTTCGTCGCGCACCCGCACACCGTTGACCCAGTAGCCGCCTTCCACCTGGCCGTCGGCATGGATCAAGCGGCCATGGCCCTGGTAGGCGTCGTCGGCAAAGCCACCGATGTAGCGGCTGCCGTCGGCCAGCTGCAAGGTGCCGTTGCCGTTCAGGCGCCAGTCGCGGAAGCCGCCTTTGTAGCGGCTGCCATCGCTGCCCAGCAGTTCGCCTTCGCCCACCAGCGAGCCATCCTTGAACTGGCCAATCCACACGTCGCCGTCGGCGCTCTCGTAGCGCCCGCGCCCCTCCAGGCGGTTGTCCTTGAATTCGCCGATGTATTGCTCGCCCTCGACGCTGTCGTAGGTGCCCGCGCCCTGCAGCTCGCCGTCGATGAAATGACCGCTGAACTGGTTGCCGCTGGCATCGCTGCGTACCCCGGCGCCATTGGGCTTGCCCTTGGCGAACAGGCCCTGGTAGCGGCTGCCGTCGGCCAGGTCGAGCTGGCCGGCGCCGTCGTACTGGTCGTCCTTGAATTGGCCGCGGTAGGTCTGGTCGTGCTGCTTTAACGCGCCTTCGCCATCGCGCCGGCCGTGCTTGAAGGTGCCGGCGTAGTGGCTGCCGGGGGTGGTGAGGTCACCCAGGCCCTGGAACAGGCCGGCGTCGAACTGGCCGCGGTACACCTCACCGTTGCTGCCGTGCCATTCGCCCTGGCCATGCCACTGGCCATCCTTGAAGGTGCCGGCGTACCAGCTGCCGTTGGGGTAGTCGATGCGCCCCTCGCCCTGCAGCAGGCCATTGACCACCTGGCCCCGGTAGCGGCCGCCATCGGGCAGGCGCGCGTCGGGTGGCGACAGCGGTTCGCCGTCGCCGCAGGCGGCGAGCAGCAGGATCAGGGTGAGGGGGAGCAGTGGGCGCATGGTGAAGTCCGGACGAACGATGCACCGAGTATGCCAGCAGATGGAGGGGGGCGTGAATGAGAGGGCGTCTGCAGGAGCGGGTTTACCCGCGAAGGCGAGGGGGCAATCACCGCTCGCTTCGCGGGTGAACCCGCTCCCACAGAATCAGCGTCAGACGAAGCAGAGCGACAGTGGTTCGGCGATGTAGGCCGGTTTCTCTTCACCTTCGATCTCGAGGGTGACGGTGGCCTTGAGCAGCCACTGGCCGGGCTTTTTCTCGGTGGCTTCGTGCAGGTCGACCTTCAACCGCACGTTGCTGTCGACTTTCACCGGCTGGATGAAACGCACGCTGTCCAGGCCGTAGTTGACCACCATCTTCAGCCCTTCGGGCAGCACGAGGATGCCTTCCATCAGCTTGGGGATCAGCGACAGGGTGAGGAAACCATGGGCGATGGTGGTGCCGAACGGGGTCTTGGCGGCCTTGACCGGGTCGACATGGATGAACTGGAAATCGCCGGTGGCCTCGGCGAACAGGTTGATGCGCTGCTGATCGATCTTCAGCCATTCGGAACGTCCCAGTTCCTTACCAACGTACTGCGAAAGCTCTGTAACCGGTACATAAGGCATCGCGACACTCCTGATTGTCATTTGGTACGAAGGTGCAAGATCATCACGACGAACCGTTTCAGTCAAGTTGCCCGTTTTTCGGCGAATATCGCCTTATAGACGCCTGCCGGGCGTGCCTATAATGGCCGCCTGCTTTCAGGAGGTCCGTATGCTGTTGCGTGGTTTGACCTGGCTGGTGCTGTTCCAGCTGCTGGGGACGGCGATCAATCACCTGTTCCTGCACATCCTGCCCGGGCCGATCATCGGCCTGCTGCTGTTGCTGGCGTTCCTGATGATTCGCGGCGAGGTCGGCAAGCCGCTCAACGAGGCCGCCAGCAGCCTGCTGCGCTACCTGCCGTTGCTGCTGGTGCCACCGGCGGTGGGGGTGATGGTCTATGCAAAAGACATTGCTGCGGACTTCTGGGCCATCGCCGGGGCGTTGCTGATCTCCTGTCTGGTCACCCTGGTCGTCGTCGGGGTGCTGATGCAGAAGCTGATCCATCGCCAGGGCAAGCATGAGGAGCAGCCATGAACCTCGACTGGCACGGCGCGCTGGAGGCGGTCATCCGCCATCCGTTGTTCGGTATCGGTATCACCCTGGCGGCTTACCAGCTGGTGCTGGCAGCCTATGAGAAGACCCGCTGGATCTTCCTGCAACCGGTGCTGGTGTCGATGCTGGTGGTGATCGGCATCCTGCTGGCGTGTGGCATCGACTACGCCGAATACCGCAAGAGCACCGAGATCATGGGCACGCTGCTGGGCCCGGCCACGGTGGCCCTGGCGGTGCCGCTGTACCTCAACCTGCGGCGCATCCGCCAGCTGTTCTGGCCGACATTTACTACGCTGGTAGTCGGAGGGGTGTTCGCAACAGTGGCCTGCCTGGCATTGGGGTGGTGGTTCGGTGCCGAGCACATGATCCTGATGACCATGGCGCCGAAATCGGTCACCTCGCCCATCGCCATGCTGGTGGCCGAGCAGATCGGTGGCGTGGCGGCGCTGGCGGCGGTGTTCGTGCTGATCACCGGGGTGATCGGGGCGATCTTCGGCCCGGCGCTGTTGAGCCGCTGCGGTGTGCTCAGCCCCGAAGCCCGGGGCATGGCGCTGGGGGTGACCGCCCACGCGGTGGGTACTTCGGTGGCCTTGCAGGAAAGTGACGAATGCGGCGCCTTCGCCGCGCTGGCGATGAGCCTGATGGGGGTGGCCACGGCGGTGTTCCTGCCGTTGGCGGTCAGCCTGGTGGCTTGAGGAATAGACATGACGCTCCCGCTGTTTCCGCTCAATACCGTGCTGTTTCCCGGATGCCTGCTCGACTTGCAGATCTTCGAGGCGCGCTATCTGGACATGATTGGCCGTTGCATGAAACAGGGCACCGGCTTTGGCGTGGTGTGCATCCTCGAAGGCGAGCAGGTGGGCAAGGCACCACCTGTCGTGGCCTCGATCGGTTGCGAAGCGCTGATTCGCGACTTCGTGCAGCAGGACAACGGCCTGCTGGGGATTCGCGTCGAAGGTGTCAGGCGTTTCACGGTCGAGCAGACCGAGGTGCAGAAGGACCAGTTGCTGGTCGGGCAGGTGCAGTGGCTGCCCGATCAGCCGGACAGCGCGTTGATGGAACAGGACGACGATCTGCTGGCGTTGCTGCTGGCGCTTGGCGAACACCCGATGGTCGAGGCGCTGGACATGCCGCGTGACGTGGACGGGCGGCAGTCGCTGGGCAACCAGCTGGCGTACCTGCTGCCGTTCATGGAAGAAGACAAGCTCGATTTGCTGGCGATCGATTCACCGCAGCAACGGCTGGAGGCGATCCAGGCGTTGCTGGAGCGGATCCAGGGTGAGTTGTTTGCCTGAATGCTTCATTGGCCCCTTCGCGGCTGAAGCCGCTTTCAAAGGGCTTGCGCATAACCTGTAGGAGCGGCCTTGTGTCGCGAAAGGGGTGCGCAGCGCCCCCAGGATCTGGAGTACGCCCAATATCGCTGGGGCCGCTCTGCGGCCCTTTCGCGACACAAGGCCGCTCCTACAGAGGCCGCGCAAGACACAAATCGGCTTGCCGTGGTGACGGACCGCGGCGAATCAGGCGCCGCGATTTCAATATTGGTAACGCAACAACGCCTTGGGCAGCGCATGCAGGGCAAAGAACGCCAGCAAGGCGATGCAGGCCGGCAGCACCAACCACCACACCCGCAGCGACAACGCCGTCAGCGGCTGGCGATACTGCACCAGGGTCAAGCTCGCCGCACACACGCAGCAGGCCAGCAGCGCGCCGGCCAGGATATCGGTCGGCCAGTGCGCGCCCAGGTACACCCGTGACAGGGCGATCGACAGTGCCGGCAGGCACCCCAGCATCACCCAGGTCAGGCGCATGCGCGGTGGTTGCCCGCGCCCGGCCAGCACCGCCAGCACCAGGAAGAACGCGAACGCCGCCGAGCTGTGGCCGCTGGGCATGCTGTAGCTGGTCAGCGGGTCGCTCAGCACTTCCGGGCGGGCGCGAGCGAACAACCATTTCAGCGTGCCATTGGCGATAGCCGTGCCCATCAGCGTGGCACCTGCGAACAGCGCATGGCGCCATTGGCGGGCCAGCAGCAACAACCCGGTCAGCAGCCCGCCGAGGAAGAACTGGGTGCGGAAGTCGCCCAGGCGGGTCACCAGCACCACGGCGCCGTCGATGACCTGGCTGCGATGCTCTTGCACCAGGGTCATCACACCCTGGTCGAATTCGCTCAGGTAAGGCCAGCCGATGAACAGCGCTGCCACCGCCACGCCGCTCAGGGCGGCGATCAGGCGGGTGCCGTGGCGTTGGTCGCGGATACTGCTGTTCAGGCTCAGGCCGATCAGCACGGCCAGCGTGCCGACGACGATCCCGGCATCCAGCCAGAACCCTTCCGGCAACGGCAGGCGCATGGCCGCGCCGGTGGCCCAGCCCGGCAGCAGGTAGGCGACCGACCAGCCAGCGCCGGCCACCAGGCTGACGGCGATGAAGCGCGGCAGGGGCATGTCGAACATGCCGGCGACCATCGGCAGCATCGGCCGCAGCGGGCCGATGAAGCGGCCCACCAGCAGGCTGGCAATGCCATAGCGCTGGAAGTAGGTTTCGGCGCTGCCGATCCACTCGGGGTGGCTGCGCAGCAGTGGTAGGCGGCGGATGTTCTGGTGGAAGTACTTGCCCACGCCGTAGGAGATCGCGTCGCCGAGCACGCCGCCGAGGAACCCTAGCAGCAGGGTTTCGCCGAGGGTGAACGCGCCGCTGCCGGCCAGCACGGCCACGGCGAACAGCAGTACCGTGCCGGGCACGATGATGCCGGCGATGGCCAGGCATTCCACGCAGGCCACCACGAAGATAGCCAGGCCAAGCCACTGCGGGTTGGCGCCGAGCCAGGCGGTCAGGCTGTCGAGCCATTGGCCCATGGGTCAGTTTCCTTGTACGAGAATGTGGAAGTCTTTGCCTTCGACCTGCCCACGGCGCAGAGGGTTGCGCGTGCAGTGGCGGGCGTACGCTGCGTCAACGAAGCGATAGGGCAGGTGCTCGTCGCGACCATGGGGGATGCCCAGGCGGGCGGCCTGGATCACCCGCGGTACAGGGATGCCACAGTCCTCGACATACAGGCGTTCGGGGTCGAATCGCTGGGCATCCCAGTGCGGCACCTTCAGCCCCAGGGCCCGGCACAGCAGGGTCTGGCCATTGCACAGGCGCTCGGGCGGGCGCAGGTTGCCGCTGGCGTCGGGGTTGTTCAGTTGCATCTGCGCCAGGCTGTTGTCGTCGGACAGGGCGTCGACCCAGGGGTAGGCCGACTTGATCAGCACCGCGTTGCCCGGGCCTTGGGCGCTGAAGTTCAGCGAGTCGCCGCCGCGGGCGTAATACATGTAGATGTGCCCGCCATCGAGGAACAGTGCCTTGCGTTTTTCGGTGAAGCCGAGCGAGGCGTGGCTGCCTTTGTCTGTCAGGTAGTAGGCCTCGGTCTCGATGATCCGCGCCGCCAGCCAGAGGTTGCCGTGGCGGTGGCGGATGACCTTGCCCAGCAGCTCGCGGGCGAGGGTCTGGGCATCGCGGTCGAAGAAGCTGTCGGGCAGGGCGCGGGCCGGGCAGGGGACTGGTTCGGGCATGCGGGCGGTTCGTGGCGATAAAGGCGGGGATGATAGCAATGAATGGCTTAATCGAGGCTGAATCAGGCAGGGCTCATCGCGGGGCAAGCCCGCTCCCACGAAGACGCCCGATGCCCAATGATGGCGTGGGCGCGGGCTTGCCTCGCGAAGGATGGGAGAAAATTCCGATACGGGCAGTTACATCTTTCCTACTGGTGAAGGTCGCCATTTTCTACCATCCGCCACCCGCCGCTGGGCGTACCCGAGCGCGCCAGTTATAATCAGCCGATTTCCCCTTTGCCAAGACACAGAGCCCATGACTGAGTCCGTTCTTGACTACATGACCCGCCTGGGTCGCGCCGCCCGTGAAGCCTCGCGCGTGATCGGCCGTGCCAGCACCGCGCAGAAGAACCGCGCCCTGCAGGCCGCCGCCGACGCCCTCGACGGCGCCCGCGCCGAGCTCACCGCAGCCAATGAACAGGACCTCGCCAAGGGCCGCGCCAATGGCCTGGAGCCGGCGCTGCTCGACCGCCTGGCGCTCACCCCCGCCCGTATCGACGGCATGATCACCGGCCTGCGCCAGGTGGCCAGCCTGCCGGACCCGGTCGGCGCCGTCCGCGACATGAGCTACCGCCCGTCGGGCATCCAGGTCGGCAAGATGCGCGTGCCGCTGGGGGTGATCGGCATCATCTACGAGTCGCGTCCGAACGTGACCATCGACGCCGCCAGCCTGTGTCTCAAGTCGGGCAACGCCACCATCCTGCGTGGCGGCTCCGAGGCCATCCACTCCAACCGCGCCATCGCCGCCTGCATCCAGCGTGGCCTGGCCGAGGCCGGCCTGCCGCCAGCGGTGGTGCAGGTGGTCGAGACCACCGACCGCGAAGCCGTGGGCGCGCTGATCAGCATGCCGGAGTTCGTCGACGTGATCGTCCCGCGCGGTGGCCGTGGCCTGATCGAGCGCATCAGCCGCGACGCGCGGGTACCGGTGATCAAGCACTTGGACGGCATCTGCCATGTCTTCGTTGACGAGCACGCCGACCTGGACAAGGCCTGGCGGGTGGCCTTCAACGCCAAGACCTATCGCTATGGCATCTGCGGCGCCATGGAAACGCTGCTGGTGGACCAGCGCGTGGCCGAGCGCTTCCTGCCGGAAATGGCCCGCCGCTTCCAGGAGAAGGGCGTGGAGCTGCGCGGTTGCGAGCGCACCCAGGCCATCATCGACAGCAAACCCGCCAGAGAAGACGACTGGCACACCGAATACCTCGACGCGATCCTGTCGATCCGCGTGGTCGACGGCCTGGAGCAGGCCATCGAACACATCAACCACTACGGCTCGCACCACACCGACTCGATCATCACCGAACACCAGGGCCAGGCCCGGCGCTTCATCGCCGAGGTCGACTCGGCGTCGGTCATGCTCAACACCCCGACCTGCTTCGCCGACGGCTTCGAGTACGGCCTGGGCGCGGAGATCGGTATCTCCACCGACAAGCTGCACGCCCGTGGCCCGGTCGGCCTGGAAGGCCTGACCTGCGAGAAGTACGTGGTGATCGGCGACGGCCAGCTGCGCGGCCAGGGGTCGTGCTGAGTTGAGCGAGCCTGTGGCAGTGCGGCGCGTCGGCATTCTCGGCGGAACCTTCGACCCGGTGCATATCGGCCACCTGCGCAGCGCGCTGGAAGTGGCCGAGTTCATGCGCCTGGACGAACTGCGCCTGCTGCCCAACGCCCGCCCGCCGCACCGCGACACCCCCCAGGTGGCGGCGCAGGACCGGCTGGCCATGGTGCGTGAGGCGGTGCAGGGTGTGCCGCAGCTGAGCGTGGACGACCGAGAACTGGCGCGCGACAAGCCGTCGTACACCATCGACACCCTCGAATCGGTGCGTGCCGAGCTGAACGGGCACGACCAGTTGTTCCTGATCATGGGTTGGGACGCGTTCTGCGGCCTGCCCAGCTGGCACCGCTGGGAAGAGTTGTTGCAACACTGTCACATCCTGGTGCTGCAACGCCCGGATGCTGACGTCGAACCCCCTGACGAGCTGCGCAACCTTCTGGCTGCGCGCTCGGAGAGCGATCCCACCGCCATGTCCGGCCCGGCGGGGCACATTTCGTTCGTCTGGCAGACGCCGCTCGCGGTGTCCGCCACGCAGATCCGACAGCTGCTGGCCAGCGGCAAGTCGGTGCGGTTCCTGGTGCCGGACGCAGTACTGGCCTACATCGAGGCGCACGGCCTGTACCGTGCGTCCACCTGACGGCGCCCGTGGGCGCCTCAATCAATGAGTTGAACGAGTTTTATATGACCAAGCAGAAAATCAACGGCATCAGTGGCGAAGAACTGGTCAAGCTGACCATCGCCGCGCTGGAAGACGTCAAGGCCCAGGACATCCAGGTCATCGACGTGCGTGAAAAGCACAGCCTGACCGACTACATGATCATCGCCACCGGTACCTCCAACCGCCAGATCAACGCGATGCTGGAAAAGGTCCGCGAGACGGTCAAGAAACAGGGCGCGCAGCCGCTGGGCGAAGAAGGCAAGGGCGACAGCGACTGGGTGCTGCTGGACCTCAACGACGTCATCGTGCACATGATGACCGCCGCTGCCCGCCAGTTCTACGACCTCGAGCGCCTGTGGCTGGGTGCAGAGCAGAGCCGTGCTGCCGATGCCAAGCACCACAGCCCGGAAAACGCCAGCGACTACTTCACCGACAAGCTCAAAGACCGGGAATAAGGAAGCGCCGTGCGTCTGCGTCTGATCGCGGTCGGCTCGCGCATGCCCAAGTGGGTCGAGGAAGGCTGGCATGAGTATGCCAAGCGCCTGCCCCCGGAGCTTGCGCTGGAGCTGGTGGAAATCCCGCTGAACACCCGCGGCAAGAACGCCGATGTCGCCCGCCTGATCCGTCAGGAGGGCGAGGCGATGCTGAGCAAGGTGCAGCCCGGGGAACGCATCGTCACGCTCGAGGTCCATGGCAAGCCGTGGAGCACCGAGCAACTGGCGGGCGAGCTGGACCGTTGGCGCCTGGATGCGCGTACGGTCAACCTGATGGTGGGCGGCCCGGAAGGGCTGGCGCCGGAGGTGTGCGCGCGCAGCGAACAGCGCTGGTCGCTGTCGCCGCTGACACTGCCGCACCCGTTGGTAAGGATACTGATCGGCGAGCAGATCTACCGCGCCTGGACCGTGTTGTCCGGGCACCCCTACCACAAATGAACCTGTAAGCCCGCCCGATGCCGCAGCAGATCCGCCTCAAGGACCATGAGAAAGACGCCCGCCTGGTGCGTAACCGCGTCGTCGTGGGCGCCGTGGCGGTGGTGCTGCTCGTCTGCGTGCTGATCGCGCGGCTCTACTACCTCCAGGTCATCCAGTACGACTACCACTCCACGCTGTCGGAGAACAACCGGGTGCACGTGCAGCCGATCCCGCCGACCCGCGGGTTGATCTTCGACCGCAACGGGGTGATCGTCGCCGACAACCGCCCCAGCTTCAGCCTGGTGATGACCCGCGAACGCGCCGGCAACCCCGGCAAGTGGCAGGAAGTGCTGGATGTGATCGTCGAGGTGCTGGAGCTCACGCCTGATGACCGCGCGCTGTTCGAGAAGCGCATGAAGCAGGGGCGCAGGCCGTTCGAGCCTGTGCCGATTCTGTTCGAGCTCAATGAAGAGCAGATCGCCCGCATCGCCGTGAACCAGTTCCGCCTGCCCGGCGTGGAAGTGGCCGCGCAGCTGGTGCGCCATTACCCGCAAGGTGCGCACTTCGCCCACTCGGTGGGCTACGTGGGGCGGATCAACGAGAAAGAACTCAAGACCCTCGACCCGGTGAACTACAGCGGCACCCACCACATTGGCAAAACCGGTATCGAGCGCTTCTACGAGCCCGAACTGCACGGCCAGGTGGGCTACGAAGAAGTCGAGACCAACGCCCGTGGCCGGGTGCTGCGCGTGCTCAAGCGCACCGACCCCAAGCCTGGCAAGGACATTGTCCTGAGCCTCGACATCAAGCTGCAGGAAGCCGCCGAGCAGGCGCTGGGTGGGCGTCGCGGTGCCATCGTGGCCCTCGACCCGCGCACCGGCGAGGTGCTGGCGATGGTCAGCCAGCCGAGCTTCGACCCCAACCTGTTCGTTACCGGCATCAGCTTCAAGGCCTATGCCGAGCTGCGCGACTCGATCGACCGGCCGCTGTTCAACCGGGTGCTGCGCGGCTTGTACCCGCCGGGCTCGACCATCAAGCCGGCCGTGGCCATCGCCGGCCTCGACAGTGGCGTGGTGACGGCCTCCAGCCGGGTGTTCGACCCCGGCTATTACCAACTGCCCAATTATGACCACAAGTACCGCAACTGGAACCGCACCGGCGATGGCTGGGTGGATCTGGATGTGGCGATCATGCGGTCAAACGATACGTACTTCTACGATCTTGCGCACAAGATGGGTATTGATCGGCTATCGAGTTACATGAACAAGTTCGGCATCGGCCAGAAGGTCTCGCTGGACATGTTCGAAGAATCCCCAGGCCTTATGCCTTCCCGCGAGTGGAAGCGCGCCACCCGCCGCCAGGCCTGGTTCCCCGGCGAGACGCTGATCCTCGGCATCGGCCAGGGCTACATGCAGACAACACCCTTGCAACTGGCCCAGGCCACCGCGCTGATCGCCAACAAGGGCGTGTGGAACCGCCCGCACCTGGCCAAGACCATCGAAGGCCAGCCGCCGGTCGATGAAAACCCCATGGACAACATCGTACTGCGCGACAAGTCCGATTGGGCCAAGGTCACCCACGGCATGGAGCAGGTGATGCACGGTGCCCGCGGTACCGCGCGCAAGGCCGCCATCGGTTCGCAATACCGCATCGCCGGCAAGAGCGGCACCGCCCAGGTGGTGGCGATCAAGCAGGGCGAGAAGTACGACCGCAACAAGCTCCAGGAGCGCCACCGCGACCACGCCCTGTTCGTTGCCTTCGCCCCTGCCGAAGACCCGAAGATCGTGGTCTCGGTGATGGTCGAGAACGGCGAGTCCGGCTCCGGTGTCGCCGCCCCCGTGGTACGCCAGGTGATGGACGCCTGGCTGCTCGACGAGAATGGCCGCCTCAAACCCGAGTTCGGCCCCGCCACAGTCGCCCAGGAAACGGCCCCGTGAAGAACAATTTCGATCGCATGCTCTCCAGCGAGGACGTGATGCGCCGCCGCGCCAGCTTCCTGCAGCGCATCCATGTCGACGGCCCCTTGCTGCTCATCCTGCTCACGCTGGCCGCCGGCAGCCTGTTCGTGCTGTATTCGGCCAGCGGCAAGAACTGGGACCTGCTGATGAAGCAGGCCAGCTCGTTCGGTATCGGCCTGGTGTCGATGTTCATCATCGCCCAGCTCGAGCCGCGCTTCATGGCGCGCTGGGTACCGCTGGCGTACCTGGCCGGGGTGTTCCTGCTGGTGGTGGTGGACGTGATGGGCCACAACGCCATGGGTGCCACGCGCTGGATCAACATCCCCGGGGTGATCCGCTTCCAGCCCTCGGAGTTCATGAAGATCATCATGCCGGCGACCATCGCCTGGTACCTGTCCAAGCGCACCCTGCCGCCGCACCTCAAGCACGTGGCGATCAGCCTGGTGATGATCGGCGTGCCGTTCATCCTCATCGTCCGCCAGCCAGACCTGGGCACGGCGCTGCTGATCCTCGCCTCCGGTGCCTTCGTGCTGTTCATGGGCGGGCTGCGCTGGCGCTGGATCATCAGCGTGCTCGCCGCCGCAGTGCCGGTGGCGGTGGCCATGTGGTTCTTCGTCATGCACGACTATCAAAAACAGCGCGTGCTGACCTTCCTCGACCCGGAAAGCGACCCGCTGGGCACCGGCTGGAACATCATCCAGTCCAAGGCGGCCATCGGTTCGGGCGGCGTGTTCGGCAAGGGTTGGCTGCTGGGTACCCAGTCGCACCTGGACTTTTTGCCCGAGAGCCACACCGACTTCATCATCGCCGTGCTCGGCGAGGAATTCGGCCTGGTGGGCATCTGCATGCTGCTGCTGATCTACATCCTGCTGATCGGGCGCGGGCTGATGATCACCGCCCAGGCACAAACGCTGTTCGGCAAGCTGCTGGCAGGCAGCCTGACCATGACCTTCTTTGTTTATGTGTTCGTCAATATCGGTATGGTCAGCGGCCTGTTGCCCGTGGTGGGTGTGCCGCTGCCCTTCATCAGCTATGGCGGAACTTCGTTGGTGACGCTGCTGTCAGCGTTTGGCGTTCTGATGTCGATCCACACACACCGCAAGTGGATCGCGCAAGTTTGAAAAAGGTGAAGATTTCAATGCAAGCAGTGCGTGGCTGGGCTGCCCGACTGGCACCGTGGATCGGTGCGTTGGGCCTGTTCGGCGCTGTCCCGCAGGTTCATGCCGGCGACTACGACGGTTCACCCAAGGTGGCCGAGTTCATTGGCGAAATGACCCGTGACTATGGCTTTGCCAGCGAACAGCTGCAGGGCGTATTCAGCGAGGTGCAGCGCAAGCAGGCGATCCTCGATGCGATCTCGCGCCCTGCCGAGCGGGTCAAGCCGTGGAAAGAATATCGGCCGATGTTCATCACCGACGCGCGCATCGCCCGTGGCGTGGACTTCTGGCGCCAGCACGAGGCGGTACTGGCGCGTGCCGAGCAGGAATATGGCGTGCCGGCGCAGTACATTGTCTCGATCATCGGTGTAGAGACGTTCTTTGGCCGCAATACCGGCAATTACCGGGTGATCGACGCCTTGTCGACGCTGGGCTTCGACTACCCGCCGCGGGCCGAGTTCTTCCGCAAGGAGCTGCGCGAGTTCCTCCTGCTGGCACGCGACGAGCAACTCGACCCGCTGACGCTCAAGGGTTCCTACGCCGGCGCCATGGGCCTGCCGCAGTTCATGCCGAGCAGCTTCCGCCATTACGCAGTGGACTTCGACGGCGATGGCCACATCAATATCTGGACCAACCCTGACGATGCCATCGGCAGCGTGGCCAGCTACTTCAAGCGCCATGGCTGGGTGGCCGGTGAGCCCGTGGTCAAGCGCGCGCGGGTCAGCGGCGCGCGCGCCGACGAGGGCTTGACCACCGGCATCGAGCCGGCCAAGACCGTTGCCCAGTTGCGGGCGCTGGGCTGGTCGGGCGATGATGCGCTGCGCGATGATCTGCCGGTCACCGCCTTCCGCCTGGAAGGCGACAGCGGCCCCGAGTACTGGATGGGCCTGAAGAACTTCTATGCGATCACTCGCTACAACCGCAGCGTGATGTATGCCATGGCGGTGCATCAGCTCGCCGAACAGCTGGTTCAAGCACGGGGCGTCAACTAATGCGCGCGATCATCTCTGGCAACACCTTCAAGCTGCTGACCTGCGTGACCGTCGGCATGCTGCTGGTCAGCTGCTCCTCCAGCCGCCCCACCCCGCAAAGCAGCGGCAACACCGTGCGCACCCAGCCGGGCCTGGACATCAACCGCGCCCACAAGGACGGCGCGCCCTGGTGGGACGTGGACGTCAACAAGATCCCCGACGCCACCCCCACGGTGCATACCGGCAACTACAAGGCCAACCCGTACACCGTGCTGGGCAAGACCTATTACCCCATGCAGGACTCGCGCAACTACCGCGCCGAGGGCACCGCGTCGTGGTACGGCACCAAGTTCCACGGCCAGAACACCGCCAACGGCGAACTGTACGACCTGTATGGCATGAGCGCGGCGCACAAGACCCTGCCGCTGCCGGCCTACGTGCGGGTGACCAACCTGGCCAACGGCCGCAGCGTGATCCTGCGGGTCAACGACCGTGGCCCGTTCTATTCCGACCGCATCATCGACCTGTCCTACGCGGCGGCGAAGAAGCTCGGCTATGCCGAAAGTGGCACCGCCCACGTGCGCGTCGAGGGCATCGACCCGCAGCAATGGTGGGCCCAGCGCGGCCAGCAGCCACCGCTGATGCTCAAGGAGCCGCAAGTGGCCCAGGCCCAGCCGATCGCCGCCAGCACCGGGCGTGTCGAGCAGTGGACCCCACCACCGCAGCAGCACGCGGCGCCGGTGGTACCGGTGCAGGTCAGTGGCAACAATGTGCCCAACAGCAGCGGTGGCAGCATCTTGCAGGTGGGCGCCTTCGCCAACCCGGATGCCGCCGAGCTGCTGCGTTCGAAACTGAGCACCATGGTCAGTGCGCCAGTGTTCATCAGCTCCGTCGTGCGCAACCAGCAGACGCTGCACCGCGTGCGCCTGGGGCCGATCAACAGCCAGGGCGAGATCCAGCAGGCCCAGGACAGCATTCGCCTGGCCAATCTGGGTCAAGCCAAAGTAGTCACCGACTGAAGGCTGTGCGCTTACTGTAGGAGCGGCCTTGTGCCGCGAAAGGGCCGTGAAACGGCCCCAGATTTCAGCGTCACCGCAGATATCGCCGGGGCTGCTTCGCAGCCCTTTCGCGACACAAGGCCGCTCCTACAGGGAGCGCGCCTGATTCGAAGTCGGCGAAACAGACGACGCCGACCTGTCGGTTTGTTCATGAATTACCGGGCGTTGCCATGTACAATGCCCGCTTTTGCCCGCAGCGGCATTAGGTCGCACTTTTGCGGGCCAGGCCACAGGCCATATAACCAGACTGACGGGGCGTAGGGCACACGACGTGGCCCACGGAACATCAGACCATTAGCGATTTACGAGAGACGGATGAACATCACCAACCTTGCCAAACGACTTTGCCTGCCTGTTCTGCTGCTGATCACGCCCGTCGCCTTCGCGGCCGAGCAGATGATGCCGGCACCGCCACAACTGGCCGCCAAGTCCTACGTACTCATGGACGCGTCCAGCGGCAACGTGCTGGTCGAGAACAACGGTGACGAGCGCCTGCCGCCAGCCAGCCTGACCAAGCTGATGACCGCCTATATCGCGACGCTCGACATCCGTCGCGGCCAGATCGGCGAGAACGACCCGGTGACCGTCAGCGAGAACGCCTGGCGCACCGGTGGTTCGCGCATGTTCATCAAGGTCGGCACCCAGGTCACCGTCAGCGACCTGCTGCACGGCATCATCATCCAGTCGGGCAACGACGCTTCGGTCGCCCTGTCCGAGCACATCGCCGGCAGCGAAGACGCCTTCGCCGACATGATGAACAAGACCGCCGCGGATCTTGGCATGGCCAACAGCCACTTCATGAACCCCACTGGCCTGCCGAACCCGGAGCACTACTCCTCGGCCCACGACATGGCCCTGCTGGCGCGCGCGATCATCAACGAAGACCCTGCGCACTACGCCATCTACTCGCAGAAAGAGTTCTTCTGGAACAACATCAAGCAGCCCAACCGCAACCTGCTGCTGTGGCGCGACAAGACCGTCGACGGCCTGAAGACCGGCCACACCGACGAAGCCGGCTACTGCATGGTCGCCTCCGCCGTACGTGACGGCCAGCGCCTGATCGCCGTGGTGTTCGGCACCAACAGCGAGCAATCGCGTGCCGCCGAGACGCAAAAGCTGCTGACCTACGGTTTCCGCTTCTTCGAAACCCAGACCTTCTACCAGAAGGGCACCGAGCTGACGCAAGCCCAGGTATGGAAAGGCGCGACCAACCAGGTGAAAGCCGGCCTGGCCAACGACCTGACCATGACCATGCCTAAAGGCCAATTGAAACGCCTCCAGGCTTCGATGACCATGAACCCGCAGCTGACCGCGCCCATCGCCAAAGGTGACGTGATCGGCAAAGTGGAAGTCAAACTGGACGAGAAAGTGGTTCACAGCGCCGACCTCATCGCCCTCGATGGTGTGGAGGAAGCTGGTTTCTTCGGCCGTATGTGGGATAGCATCCGCCTGTTCTTCTACGGTTTGTTCAACTGATACGTGACCTGCAACGCCCCCGTGAACCAGGCGGGGGCGCTGTTGCTGCCACGGCTTACGAGGCCGTTACCGCCATGAGCGAAGAAGACGTCAAGTCGCACAAGATCGAATTCCCCTGCGAGGACTACCCGATCAAGGTGATCGGCGACACCGTTGTCGGTTTCCGCGACACCGTGATCGAAATCCTCAGCAAGCACGCCAAGGTCGACCTGTCGACGCTGGCCGAGCGCCAGAGCAAGGAAGGCAAGTACACCACGGTGCAACTGCACATCGTGGCCGAAAGCGAGAACCAGCTGCACGACATCAACAGCGCCCTGCGGGCCACCGGCATCGTGAAAATGGTGCTGTGATGCCTGGCGTTCTCGGTATCCGCGAGCTTGGCCTGCAGCCCTATGAACCGGTGCTGGAGGCCATGCGTCGTTTTACCGAGCAACGCGGCCCGGACAGCCAGGACGAAATCTGGCTGGTCGAGCACCCGGCGGTGTTCACCCAGGGCCAGGCCGGCAAGGCCGAGCACCTGCTGGTCCCTGGCGACATCCCGGTGGTGCAGACCGACCGCGGCGGCCAGGTCACCTATCACGGCCCCGGTCAGCTGGTCGCCTACCTGCTGCTGGACGTGCGCCGCTCTGGGTACGGGGTGCGTGAGCTGGTCAGCCGCATCGAGCAGACGCTGATCGACCTGCTCGCCAGCTACGGCGTGCAGGCGGCGGCCAAACCCGACGCCCCTGGCGTCTACGTCGATGGCGCGAAGATCGCGTCCCTCGGCCTTCGAATCCGCAATGGTCGTTCCTTCCACGGCCTTGCTCTGAACGTGGACATGGACCTTGCGCCATTCCGCCGAATCAACCCCTGTGGGTATGCGGGGCTGGCCATGACCCAGCTGCGCGACCTGGCAGGCCCGATCGAACTTGACGAGGTCAGGACAAGGCTGCGCGGACAGCTGGTCAGGCACCTCGACTATGCTGAGCAGACGACCCTGACGGGCGGAATCGACTGATTATGACAACTGTGCAAGAAGCCGTGCCGAACCTGATCCCGACGCAAGACGTCACCCCACGCCAGGCTCCGAAGAAAGTCGAAGCGGGTGTGAAGCTGCGCGGCGCCGAAAAGGTGGCGCGCATCCCGGTGAAGATCATCCCCACCGAAGAACTGCCGAAAAAGCCCGACTGGATTCGCGTGCGCATCCCGGTATCCCCGGAAGTCGACCGTATCAAGCAGCTGCTGCGCAAGCACAAGCTGCACAGCGTGTGCGAAGAGGCCTCCTGCCCGAACCTGGGCGAATGCTTCTCCGGTGGCACCGCCACCTTCATGATCATGGGCGACATCTGCACCCGTCGCTGCCCGTTCTGCGACGTCGGCCATGGCCGACCGAAGCCACTGGACCTGGACGAGCCGAAGAACCTGGCCGTGGCCATCGCCGACCTGCGCCTGAAGTACGTGGTGATCACCTCGGTGGACCGCGACGACCTGCGTGACGGCGGTGCCCAGCACTTCGCCGACTGCATCCGCGAAATCCGCGCGCTGTCGCCGGGCGTGCAGCTGGAAACCCTGGTGCCGGACTACCGCGGCCGCATGGATGTAGCGCTGGAAATCACCGCCCAGACCCCGCCGGACGTGTTCAACCACAACCTCGAGACCGTCCCGCGCCTGTACAAGGCCGCGCGCCCGGGTTCGGACTACGACTGGTCGCTGGACCTGCTGCAGAAGTTCAAGCAGATGGTCCCGCACGTACCGACCAAGTCCGGGCTGATGCTCGGCCTGGGCGAGACCGACGAGGAAGTGATCGAGGTCATGCACCGCATGCGCGAGCACGATATCGACATGCTCACCCTCGGCCAGTACCTGCAACCGTCGCGCAACCACCTGCCGGTGCAGCGCTTCGTGCACCCGGACACCTTCGCCTGGTTCGCCGAGGAAGGTTACAAGATGGGCTTCAAGAACGTCGCTTCCGGCCCGCTGGTGCGCTCTTCGTACCACGCCGACCAGCAGGCTCACGAAGCCAAGATCAAGCTCTGATACGGGCTTGAGATGAACATGCCGATGCGCGCCGAGAGGCGGCATCGGCTTTTTTTTAGCTGCATGTTTGAAGTGACAAGCTACAAGGAGTAGCGCGATGAATTGCCTGGAGACCGTTGAGCCCCTGCTGCCCAGGGCGCTATCCGCCAATGCCCGGTTCGCCATCGTCGCACCGGCGGGGCCGGCACGGCTGGACGCCGACAAGGCTCGCCGGTGGTTCGAAAGCCGCGGGCATCAGTGCCGTATCTACCCAGGGGTCAACCAGGCCGATGGGTACCTGGCGGGCAGCGACCAGCAGCGTTTGCAGGACCTGCACGAGGCTTTCGGCGACCCGCAGATCGACGCCATCCTGTGCATGCGCGGTGGCTACGGCAGCATGCGCCTGCTGGATGCGCTCGATGTCGAGCTGATTCGCCGCAACCCCAAGCCGCTGGTGGGCTACAGCGACATCACCGCGCTGCACGCGGTGCTCAACCGGCATGCCGGGCTGGTCAGCTTCCATGGCGCGATGCTCAATGCCGACCTGCTGGGTGGCAAGCAGGAACCGACGGTGAGCTCGCTGCTCGAGCAGCTTGGCGGGCGGTTGGGGCAGGGCGATGCCATCGGCCACCCGGCAGCCTATCCACTGAATACGATCGTGCCGGGTGTGGCCAGCGGGCGGCTGGTCGGGGGCAACCTGTCGATGCTCGGGGCGACGCTGGGGACGGTGGCCGAGCTCGATTGCGAAGGCGGCATTCTGTTCATCGAGGACGTCAACGAGCCGTTGTACCGGGTGGATCGCCTGCTGACCCAGCTGCGTCTGGCTGGCAAGTTGCAAGGCTTGCGTGGCGTGCTGGTGGGGGATTTTGCCGGGGTGACGGTGGCGGCCATGACCCCCTTGCTGCTGGATATCTTCGCGCCGCTCAGGGTGCCGGTGCTGGCCGGCTGGCGCAGCGGGCATTGCGACCCGAATGTGTGCTTGCCGCTGGGGGCGCGGGTGAGGCTGGATGCCAGCGAGCAAAGCCTGGTGCTGGAACAGGCGCTGTTCAAGGCTTGAACTGGCCGGGGCTGCTTTGCAGCCCTTCGCGGGCAAGCCCGCTCCCACAAGGGCTAAGCGCAGTGCCTGTGGGAGCGGGCTTGCCCGCGAAGGGCCGCAGAGCGGCCCCCGTATTCCACTAGCGGCGCAGGCTATCCAGCAGCTTGTGCGTCGGATACCCATCCGCCGGCCAGCCCTGCGCCTGCTGCGCATTGCGGATGGCTTTGCGGGTGTTGGCGCCGATGATCCCGTCCGGATTACCCGCTTCATGCCCGCTGGCATTGAGCAGGGTCTGCAGCTCGATACGCTCGCTGCGGCTCAAGGGTAGGTCGTCCTTCGGCCAGCTGCCAGCAATGAAACCCCAGCCATAGAACCGATCGCCCAGCAGGCTCACCGCCAGTGCATAGGACGACGAGTTGTTGTACTTGAGAATCGCGCGGAAGTTGTCCAGCACCAGGAACGCCGGGCCACGGGCGCCTGCGGGCAGCAGCAGGGCGGCGGACAGCTGGCTGCTGTTGGCCGGCAGCTGGGTGCCTGCCGGTAGTTTTACGCCCAGTTGCAGCCACTCGCTGACGCTCTTGCGCTGGCTGCCGTCGGCCAGCCAGAAGTCGAAACCAGCGGGTACCTGCACTTCGAAGCCCCAGGGTTGGCCGCGCTTCCAGCCGGAAGCTTGCAAGTAGTGCGCGGTCGAGGCCAGCGCGTCGGCGGTGCTGTTCCAGATATCGCGGCGACCATCGCCGTCGAAGTCCACGGCGTGGGTCAGGTAAGTGGTGGGGATGAACTGGGTCTGCCCCATGGCGCCGGCCCAGGAGCCGCGCATGGCGTCGGGCTGGATGTCGCCGTTCTGCAGGATCTGTAAGGCGGCGATCAACTGGTCCTGGGCGAATTGCGGGCGGCGGCCTTCGTAGGCGAGGGTGGCCAGCGAGCGGATCACCGACTTGCTGCCCTGGAACTGGCCAAAGTTGCTTTCCATGCCCCACACCGACACCAGCACCTGGCGGTCGACCCCGTAGCGCTGTTCGATGCGGCTCAGCAGCTCGCCGTTCTGCTCCAGCAACTTCTTGCCGTTGCGTACACGCAGGGGCGACAGGGCGCCGTCCAGGTACTCCCAGACTGGGCGGGAGAATTCGGGTTGGCTGCGGTCGGCCTTGATCACGTCCATGTCCGGGGTGACACCCAGGAAGGCGCGGTCGAACAGGCTAGGGCTGATGCCGGCTTGCAGGGCTTGCTGACGGAAGCCTGCCTGCCATTGGGGGAAGGTTTGCAGCGGCTGGATTTCGGTGCTGGTGTCGGTGTGGGGCATGGAAAGCAACTTTGGCCAGTTCCAGGGCAGCAAGTCGGTGATCCGCTCGCTGGCCACCCTCGCCTACGAAGGCCGCCGCCCGCAATTCGCCCAGGACCAGTTGATCGCCGCCTTACAGATCCTGCAGAACGGCGACATCCAGCCCGACGCCATGCGCGGCTCCTGGGCCGGCGCCATGGGGCAGACCCAGTTCATCCCCACCACTTACCTGACCCACG
>NZ_JACAFQ010000025.1 GCF_015354575.1 Pseudomonas sp. UFMG81 | reverse complement strand
GGATTTCTAGATGATAGATGAACTGAAAAAAAAGCTATTGATGGAGCTCAGTCAGCTCGATGCTCCATGGATGCAAAAAGTTGGGCGCAAGGCTGGAGGAGTCAATTTGAGTTGGCTTCCTGTAGCGCAGTTGTGTGGGGGGCGTTTTCTTTTAGGGGTTACTTCCAGGGGAGAGTGGGCTAGATCAACAGGATCTGTAATTCAGACGGTTGATGAGGAGGCTGGGTATGTATTCTTTCTACCACTTTTAGAAGGTCTTCCAGAAATCGTTCGTTGCAAGATGATCGATGGGCTTAAAGCTCATGGGATTTCTGAGTTGTTCATAGACTTATTTCCGTTTGAGAAGGTTGTTGTGGCAGGTCTTAGGAGTCAGAGTGAGTACTGGTCTAGCTTGGCATTGAAATGGGTTTTATTCATCCCGAGGACTGATAGTTTGGAAGCAGAGCTGGAGGTGTTGAGTAAATCTGGAGAAACTCAACGAATACGTCACTCGGCCAGAAAAATTGCTAAGCAGCTAAAAGTTTTGTGACAGAGGTGCAAAAGCGACTCCAGGTGCCGAATTCGTCTCAAGCCTTTTCGTGCAGACCCTTGGGGTAGGCAGATCAGCAGTGGCTGTGACCTGACTCTGGTCAGTGGCGCGCCATCACCTTCGAAGCGGTGAAGGACCCGCACGAAGAGAACCACACCAAATCCAACAAAAACGCGTTCTGGAACGCCGCCAAGGGCAAGGGCAACCTGGGCGCGGTGTTCAAGGACGTCACCTCCAGTGACAGCCTCAAGGGCTACGCCGTGTCGATCGCCACCGCCGGCGCTGCCCAAAGCCTGGGCTTCGACCCCGGTGCCATGGGCTTCAACGTCGAGAGCCTGAAGACCGTCATGCTGAAGGCGGCCGCGGACGCGACGATCAAGACCGCAGTCTACGGTGGCAGTTTCAAGGACAACCTCGGCAGCGCGCTGTTGAGCACCGCCGCCAGTGCCGCCGGTGCGTACGCCGCCGGCAAGATCGGCGATCACCTGCCGATCGACGGCAGCTTCGAGAAAATCCTGCTGCATTCAGCCCTCGGCGGGCTGATGGCCGAGGTCATGGGCAGTGACTTCCGCACGGGGGCTATCGCCGGCGGTGCCAACGAAGCGCTGGTGGGCCTGCTCGGCGACAAGCTCTTGCCTGCGAATCTGACCCCGGGTACGGCCGAGTATGCCCAGGCCGAAGCCAACCTGGTCGCGTTGTCGAAGATCGTTGGTGTGTTGGGGGCGGCCGTGACCGAGGGCGACCTCGATGTGGCTGCGCAGGTGGCGGAGAACGGTACACGGTACAACTTCCTGGGAGACCATTCGGCCAAGCAGCGAGACGACGCAAGGAAAAAATTCCGCCAGACCGGTGACATGGACGCGGCACGCGAACTGGTCAGGCTGGAAGGTGCGGACCATCGGAGCGACGAGCTGCTGGATGCTTACAAGCGTGATCCCTCATCGCTTTCGCAGGATGAACTGATCGAACTCACTGCCCATTTGCAGGTATACGCCTACGAGCGACTCAGGGAGGCGGGGCCCGAGAAAGCGCAAGCCAGCTTGACCAGTCTGCTCGCAGGCGATCAGGTGTTCGGTTACGGCTACCCGTATGCCGGCAGCAAGGAACACAAACTGGCCTGGGCCGATGCGCAGCGCGATCAACTGGGGCTGTTGGGCTCGCTGTGGCCGCATGAAAGAAGCGTCGACGAGTTGACTTACCTGGACGCTAAACATGCGTTGCGTATTGGCCAGGAGCTCCAGGGGATGGCAAACCTTGGCGATCCAGCGATCTATTTCCTGGGTGGGTCGATCGGCAGTGCAGTTCGGGCGGTAGCGGCGACCAATGGTGCGCTGCAAGCCACGCTGGGAACCAAGCAGGCCTTCGAAGGGGACAAGTGGAATGCGGCCGGCAACTTGGTGTTGGGGCTGTTGGGCGTGGGTACGCTGGGTATCAAGGTTGATTCAGGCCGGTTCTCGGGCGCATTGCCAGTCACAGAAAGATATCCAGGGGCAACCACACCGTCCCTGACGCCTGTTGAGTTGATGCAGCAGGTTGGAATGCCTGCTGTAACGGCAGGTACTCGCTTCGAGCAGATCATTGATGGTAGATTTCCTGCCATCCTAAATGGTCCAAAAGGAACTGGCGGTGCCACACTTCATGCGGCTGATGATATTCGGTTCTCGCAGAATAGCGTTTCATTCAATAAAACTGACCGAGTAACGGGTGCAAATTACACATACGACGATTTGGTTCAAAGCATGCGGGCTAATGGTTGGAAAGTTGATCCAGTTGACGTCGTTAAAATGCCTGATGGCAAGCTGACTAGCATGGATAACACTCGAATTGCCGCGGCCAGAGAGGCGGGGGTTGACGTTAAAGCTAACGTTCGTGGATTTGATGATCCATTGACGCCAGCTATTCAAGAGGCTAGGGGGTGGCAGAGTTTTAATACTTGGGGAGAGGCCATTACTGGTCGTATAAACAAGCAGTCAGGTGGGTTTTCTACTACCAGTCCTCACGGCTCAACAGAATCGCCACGTATTTCTGGAGGTGGTAAATAATGAAGGCTTTTTTGTACGATCTTCCAATTTTACCTAATGATTTTAAATTCCCGGTTGATTATTTAGATGTGGTTTTGGCTGATGAGCCTGTAGATATATACCCTTGGCGGTTTCTATCGGAAGACATGGCGGCATCTCTTTTTTATTATAGTTCTATGCTTTTGAAATTTTCGGGGGCGGCGCTAGTACCCTTTGCAATTATTCAAGATGAGTCAGGGTTGTATAACGATGGCTGGGTTGTTCTTGCTTGTTTTGATGGGGGGAGCAAGGAAGGCAGTTCATGTGTGCGGATTTATGATTATTCAAAGCCGAAGTTGAGTCCTTGGGATAATTTGGCTTACCCTGGTTTCTCTGAGTGGTTTAGTGCTGCCAAAGAAGAGTCTTCCCGATATAAGGCTGAGCGGGTCGAAGACAAAGGCTAATTCTGATGTATGAAAAAATTGGGGACATGGTCCGTTAACCATACGTCGTTCTCAGCCTGGAAAAACTTGAAGCCCTGTTGGTGCATTCGGAGGGCTTCAACTTTTAGCACCTCAGGCTTTCCATATCGCTGTCCGACAGCTACAGCTGTGGTCATGTCTTGTGATAAGTGCACATGATGGCGAGAGCCTGCAATTAATCCTTGTTGCTGAATTGATTTTAGAAAGCGAGTTGCAGTTCCGTGGTGCAAAAACTCAGGGGGTTCTTTCTCGATATGCTGGAGTTTTACACTTTCGGTTGAGTGCCCCTGCACAGCTCGAATGTATTGCGCATCATCAGAAATAGAAAAGCGCTTTTTATCGTTGCTGCTAACAATGGATAGAATTAGCTCTCGATCTAAAATTCGCCCTTCTTTAGCTGCGCCTGAAATTAAACAGTCAATTTCTGCCCAGCCTTCCGTGTCCAACTGAAGTCCAATGGAGTGTGGTTCATGGCGCAAGATATAACTTAGGAACTTGCTTGTTTCGTTTAGTTGATTTTTATTCATGTGTGCCCTGCATTTATTTGTCGAATTTTCAGTGTCATTTGTTTTGGCTGGTATCCGACGCACTTGCGCCAGTATTTTCAGTTGTTGTTGCACCCTGATTGCGCTATTTTTGCATCCTGCTTCAATCTTTCTGCACTTAAGTTACACCACTTTTGCACCACTCTGACGACCTACGGTCTTTCTGCTCAATACGCTTTCTTAGCATTAATTGTTGCTCCTTGACAGGAGCAGGATCTCAATGCGCAGCATACATCTTTTGCGAGGTGGGTGTTCCTATATTTATCAGTGATTTATCATTTTTCTGCCTTCTAGGCAGTGCTATACATTTGTCATGCAAAATGCAGGTTTCGCCCAATAAACACTGGTGTGGGGTGTATTACCTTTGTAATACACCGATCTACAGCCTTTCGATTGCTCCTCCTCCCTTAGGTGTACAGCAAGCAGGGATTAATGGATACCTCCAGGTTTACGCGGCACGCGAATTGGTCTGGCTGGAGGTGCGGACGAATGAAGCGACGAGCTGCCAAGGCGGTGGTCAGCTACTTCCAACACCCCTCATAATCCCTCCTTAATCGCCACCCTGTGCAATACCCGCTTCCCCCACCCCAGGAGCCCCCACCATGCATGTTCTGCTCTGCGAGGACGACGACCTGATCGCCAGCGGCATCTGTGCCGGGCTCTCGGCCCAGGGCCTGACCGTGGACCGGGTGAGCAGCGCGTCGCAGGCGCGGCAGATGCTCCAGGCCGCGCAGTTCGATGTGATGATCCTCGACCTCGGGCTGCCCGACGAGGATGGCCTGAAGCTGCTGCGCCGCCTGCGCCAGCAGGGGGTGACGCTGCCGGTGCTGGTGCTGACCGCGCGCGATGCGGTCACCGACCGGGTCGATGGGCTGCAGGCCGGCGCCGACGACTACCTGCTCAAACCCTTCGACCTGCGCGAGCTGGCGGCGCGTCTGCACACCTTGCTGCGGCGGGTGGCGGGGCGGGCGGTGAATGTGATCGAGCATGGGCCGCTGGTCTACGACCCGAGCAGTTGCGCAGCAACGCTTGCCGGGCAGCCAGTGGACCTGTCGCGGCGCGAGCAGGCGCTGCTCCAGGCACTGTTGCAGAACCCAGGGCGGGTGCTGTCCAGCGAGCAGTTGAAGGATTGCGTGTACGGCTTCAGCGACGAGGTCGAGAGCAACGCCTTGAACGTGCATATCCACCATCTGAGGCGCAAGCTGGGCAATGGCATCGTCGAGACGGTGCGCGGGTTGGGCTATCGGCTGGGGCCGGCGCAGGCGCCGGAGGAGGCGTCGTCATGAGTTTGCGGGTGCGGCTGTCGCTGATCCTCGGCAGCGTGTTCATCGTGATCTGGGTGCTGGCGGCGGCGTGGATGCTGCGCGACCTGCGCCAGCAGATGATGTTCTCCCTCGACCAGCGCCTGGTGGCCTCGGCGCGGATGGTGGCCGGGCTGATCGAGCAACTGCCGCAGCCGCTGGCGGCCAAGGGCGAGGAGGCGCATTTCGCCGCCGACCAGCTCAGTGTGCCGGACGGCATGGCCTGCCAGGTCAGTTCGCTGCGCGGCGAGATCCTCGCCAGCAACCACAAGCACGACGGGGCGATGGACGACCAGCGCAGCGGCTTCCGTGACCAGACTATCGATGGCGCCTCGTGGCGCACCTTCACCTACAACCATGGCGATGTGCGTATCACTACTGCCGACCGGCACATGGAGCGCGAGGCGCTGAACCAGTCGATCCTGCTGGCGGCCTCGGCGCCGGTGCTGATGGCGCTGCTGGGCAGCCTGGGGCTGTTGTGGATCGGCCTGGGCAAGGGCCTGGAGCCGCTCAACCGCATGCGTGATGCGCTGCGCAGGCGGCGTGCCGACAGTGTCGAGCCGTTGCAGGTGGCGGGGCTGCCCAGCGAGCTGCAACCGCTGCTCGACACCCAGAACCAGCTGTTCCTGCGCATCGCCCAGACCATCGAGCGTGAGCGGCGTCTGACCGACGATGCCGCCCACGAGCTGCGCAGCCCGCTGACCGCGATCAAGACCCACCTGCAGGTGGCGCGGATGACCGATGGTGCGGTGCGTGAGCAGGCGCTGGAACATGCCGAGCAGGGCGCCGATCGCATGCATCGCACCCTGGAGCAGTTGCTGATGCTGGCGCGGGTGGAGGGCAGCCTGTCGTTCGACGATGGCGTGCAATGCAGTGCCGAGCAAGTGGCCTTGCAGGCGGTGCAGGATGCTGGCGGCGGCGACAACCGGCGCATCCTGCTGCGCTTGCCGGAGGATGCGGCCAAGGTCTACCTGGGCATGCCGGCGCCGTTGGCGGTGGCGGCGCTGCGCAACCTGCTGGACAACGCCCTGCGCCATGGCGGCGAGGCGGCGGTGGAGCTGGAGGTGCAGGCGCAGGATGGGCAAGTCGGGTTCATGGTGCGTGACCATGGCCCGGGCATCCCTAATGAGGACCTTGAGCACCTCACCGAGCGCTTCTGGCGCAACAGCCAGAGCGGTGGCTGCGGCTTGGGCCTGGCGATCGTCCAGGCCATCGTCCAGCGCTGCGCGGGCAGCCTGCGCTTCGACAGCCAGGCGGATGGCTTGCGGGTGTGGTTGAAGGTGCCGGCGCGCTCGGCCAGTTGAGCGGTGTGGGTTTCATCGCCGGCAAGCCGGCTCCCACAGGATGACACCTGACCTTGTGGGAGCTGGCTTGCCAGCGATGAGGTCAGTGACACCACAACAAATCCCGCACCAACCGCTAAATCCATCCCCCGCCCAAGCGTTTTCCAAGCGATAACAACCCGACACACATCCGGTCAGTGGAGCGTGACGGGCACATTCGCTTGCTTGCGAGGGTTTTTCCGATGTCGACCGCTTCCAGCCTTGCCCAGGTCCTGCCGGCCAGCGCGCCGCAGGCCCTGTACGAATTCGAGGACTCGCCGCTGCTGCTGCGCCAGCAGCAACAGGAGTCCAATGCGCGCAGTTACCCCCGCCGTATCCCGCTGGCGCTCAAGCGCGCCCGGGGCCTGTACGTCGAGGACGTCGAAGGCCGTCAGTTCATAGACTGCCTGGCCGGCGCCGGCACCCTGGCGCTGGGCCACAACCACCCAGTGGTAGTCGAGGCGATCCAACGCGTGCTGGCCGACGAGCTGCCGCTGCACACCCTGGACCTGACCACGCCAGTCAAGGATCGCTTCGTCCAGGACCTGTTCAGCCTGCTGCCCGAGGCCTTGCGCCGCGAGGCGAAGATCCAGTTCTGTGGCCCCACCGGCACCGACGCGGTAGAGGCGGCGCTGAAGTTGGTGCGCACCGCCACCGGGCGCAGCACGGTGCTGGCATTCCAGGGCGCCTACCACGGCATGACCCAGGGCGCGCTGAGCCTGATGGGCAGCCTGGGGCCGAAAAAGCCGCTGGGGGCGCTGCTCAACAATGGCGTGCAGTTCCTGCCGTACCCCTATGACTACCGCTGCCCGTTCGGCCTGGGTGGCGAGGCGGGCGTGCGCGCCAACCTGCACTACCTGGAAAACCTGCTCAACGACCCCGAGGGCGGTGTCGCGCTGCCGGCGGCGGTGATCGTCGAGGTGGTGCAGGGCGAGGGCGGCGTGATCCCGGCGGACATCGAATGGCTGCGTGGCCTGCGCCGGATCACCGAGCAGGCCGGCGTGGCGCTGATCGTCGACGAGATCCAGAGCGGCTTCGCCCGCACCGGGCGGATGTTCGCCTTCGAGCATGCCGGCATCGTGCCGGACGTGGTCACCCTGTCCAAGGCCATCGGCGGCAGCTTGCCGTTGGCGGTGACGGTGTATCGCGATTGGCTTGATAAGTGGTCGCCGGGCGCCCATGCCGGTACCTTCCGTGGCAACCAGATGGCCATGGCCGCTGGCTCGGCGGTGATGCACTACCTGGTCGAGCATCGCCTGTGCGAGCACGCCGAGGCCATGGGCCAGCGCCTGCGTGGGCACCTGCAACAGTTGCAGAAAGAGTGCCCACAGCTGGGTGATATCCGTGGGCGCGGGCTGATGCTTGGGGTGGAGTTGGTCGACCCGCAGGGCCAGCGTGACGCCCAGGGCCATCCGCCGGCCTGCCGCACCCTGGCGCCGAAGGTGCAGCGCGAATGCCTGCGCCGGGGGTTGATCCTCGAGCTGGGTGGTCGCCATGGTGCGGTGGTGCGCTTCCTGCCGCCGCTGATCATCAGCGCCGAGCAGATCGATGAAGTGGCCGGGCGCTTCGCCGAGGCGGTGCGTGCGGCGATCGCTGCGCGCTGAAGGCATCAAACGGGGCTGCTTTGCAGCCCATCGCCGGCGAGCCGGCTCCCACATCTTGCGCGGTCTCTGTAGGAGCGGCCTTGTGTCGCGAAAGGGCCGCAGAGCGGCCCCGGCGATCTTGGACGTACTCAAGAACCTGGGGGCGCTGCGCACCCCTTTCGCGACACAAGGCCGCTCCTACAGAACACCTGTGCAGACAGTTGCCCCCACCCTGACCGCGCCATTCTCGAGGCTTGCGGGGTACCTGTGGGAGCCGGCTCGCCGGCGATGGGCCGCAAGGCGGCCCCGGTTACCTCAATCCAACACCCTTCCCGCACGCCAGTAACCCATCAGGCTCAGGCTCTCCCTGGGCAGCCCGCGCGCCTTGACCAGGTACCGGCGGATATCCATCACCGCCGCCGACTCCCCGGCGATCCAGGCATGGAAGGTGCCGCTGTCATCACTGGCCAGCTCCCACAGCACCTGGTTATCGATATCCACCTCTTCCAGTTCGGCCTGGCGCACCTTGCGCACCGCCGGCAGCCAGGCCAGCTCCTGCACGGCATGGCGCATGCCCTGGCCATGCTCGGCGCGCAGCAGGTCGCGGGGCAGCCAGTGCAGGCGGGTGGCCGGGCTGTGGCGCAGGGGCAGGCAGTCGTCCTCCAGCGGTACTTCGAGGAAGGCCTCCACCGGCAGTTCGGGCGCCTCATCGGCCAGCTGTTCGAGAATGCCAGCGATCGCCGGCAGCGCCGTTTCGTCGCCCACCAGCAGGATGTGCCGGGCGTTGCGCGGGGGCTTCCACTCGTAGCCGCCGGGGTCGCCGGCGTAGGCCAAGTTGGGGGCGACCATTTGCAGGCGGTCGCCCACGCGGGCCGTGGTTGCCCAGGCCGAGGCCGGGCCGTTGACGCCGTGCAGGACGAAGTCCACGTCCACCTCGCACACCTCGCGGCGCAACGCGCGCAGGGTGTAGGTGCGCATCGGCGGCGTGTCCTGCGGCGCCAGGTGGCGGCGGGCCTGCTGCCACTTCGCGTCGGTGGGCAGGCTGGGCGGGTGGCCGGCGGGCGTGGGGAAGAACAGCTTCACGCGCTGGTCCGGGGCCAGGGTGGTCATGTCGACCACGTCCGCGCCGGCGAAGACGAAGCGGCACAGCGAGGGGCTGAGGGGTTCGATGGCCTTGAGCTGGATATCGAAGATGCGGTAGGCGGTAGCCTTGGTGGGGCGCAGCAGGCGGGACAGCAGGGAGGTCATGGGGGGTACCTCGGGCGAAGGGTGATACCCGGAAGACGAGCACCCAGCCCGCTAAATTTACCCGGGCCGCATCCGTCCTAGCTTGGATAGAAGCCGCGGCACGCGGAGACGGATTGAGGCGCAATGACAATTTCTCGACGAGGATTCATCGCCGGCCTGGCGGTGGCGGGGGCGGCCGGCACGGCGGCCTACTACGCGCACAAGGAACTGACCCACGACCCGGAAGACGATGTGGTCACCCCGGGCGAGGCCAGCGTCGAGCTGGCCGACCCGGCCGGGCAGGTGCTGGCGGACTTGCTGCGCGGTGTCTGGGACATTCGCTTCAGCGGCGCTGACGGCGGCCTGGAGGGCCTGCCCGGGCAGGGGCTCGAGCTGTTCATCGACGTCGCCACCAAGGGCCGTGGCCTGCGGGGCTTCGTCGATACCGGCGAGCGCCTGCGCGGCGACGGCGAGGCGGCCTACCGCGTGCTCGGCGACCTGGTCGGGGCCAACAGCGGCGAGGTGCGCTGGCGCCTGATGAGCCAGCGCGGTGGCCCGAGCTATGAATGCGTGGCCAAGCTCGACGAGGTGTGGGGCGACTTTGCCAATGCCGGCCCCGGGACGTTGAGCGGACGCGCGCAGCGCCTGGACCGGCCGCTGATGCTGCCGTTGCAGGACAACCATTTCGTCGCGGTCAAGCGCCCGTTCCCCGAGGCCCGCGAGCGCCTCCCCTATACCCCGCAGATGCAGGACTGGGTGATCGGCGCCGAGCACCGCCTGTTCCACCAGCTGTGGCACGCCACCCGCGACCAGTGGCACAAGCTCTCCAAAGAGAAGCACAACGCGCTGCGCGGCCTGGGCTGGCAGCCCGGCCCACGGGATCGCGAGCGCGATGCCCGGGGTACGCGCAAGCACCGCAATGGCTCGGGCATCGACTTCCTGTTCATGCACCGGCACATGCTGATGCACGCCCGCACCCTGCAGGACCTGCCGTCCTGGCAGCGCTTCCCGTTGCCGCAACCGAACGTCGAGTTCGACCGGGTGGGTTTCGCCCGCTACCACGACAACCACGATGGCTATCGCGTGCCGCCGGCCTGGCAGGCCACCGATGACCAGGAGTACGGCCAGTGGGTGGCGGCGATCAAGGCCGGCGAGACCTTCTGCAGCAACTTCCAGGTGTGGGAGTCGCAGTACCAGGACCCTTTGTACCTGTCGAAGCTGTCGCTGGGGGCGCTCGGTTCAGAGCTGGAGATGAACCTGCACGACTGGTTGCACATGTGCTGGGCATCGGTGCCGCGCGACCCGATCAATGGCGCGCCGGTACCCTATGCGCGCGAGCCCTCGGACTTCGCCGCGCGCTGGTTCGAGCGCGACAACGACTTCCTCGGCGACCCGTTCTCGTCCCACGTCAACCCGGTGTTCTGGGCCTTCCATGGCTGGATCGACGACCGCATCGACGACTGGTTCCGGGCCCATGAGCGCTACCACCCCGGGCAGGTGCGGCGCCAGGAGGTCAACGGCGTGCAGTGGTTCGCGCCGGGGCGCTGGGTGGAGGTCGACGATCCCTGGCTGGGGCCGGACACGCACGGTTGCAGCACCCAGCCGGGCCTGCGCCCGGGCAAGTCGGTGGAGATGGATGTGGAGGTGATGAAACTGGCCTTGCGCATCACCTTCGGCGAGGACGACAAGATCGACGGGTTGCTGCGCAAGGTGCCGCGTCGGCCGTGGTATGCGCGGCATCTGTCGATGAAGAACATCACCACGTGAGGTAGATCACGCCTGTGGGAGCGGGCTTGCCCCGCGATGGCCAGGGTACCTGGACCGATGCTATCGCGGGGCAAGCCCGCTCCCACGCCGCTGCGAGTGAGCGAGCCGTTTCAGCGGTTTTTCGCCAGCTCCTGCCCCGCCTGCCAACCCCCACCCAATGCCTTGTACAACGCCACGCTGCCCTGCAGCCGCGCCAGCTTCAGCTGTGCCTGCTCGTCCTGGGCCAGGTACAGGGTGCGTTGGGTTTCCAGCACGCTCAACAGCGTCTCGGCACCGGCGGCATAGCGCTGCTGGGCGAGGTCGAAGGCGATGCGCGCCTGTTCGACTTCCTGGTCCTGCCATTGCCGTTGGCGCTCCACGCCGCTGATGGCGTTGAGCGCTTTCTCGACATCGGCGAAGCCGGCCAGGATGCTGGCGCGGTAATTCTCCAGCAGCTCCTGCTGCTCGGCGTTGGCCAGGTCGCGTTGGGCGCGCAGGCGGCCATTGTTGAAGATCGGCGCGGTGATGCCTGCGGTGAGGGTGTAGTAGGGGCTGTCGAAGAGATTGGCGAAGGTGGTGGCGCCGCTGCCCAGGTCCGCGCCCAGCACCAGGCGTGGCAGCAGCGCGGCCCGTGCCACCTGCACGTCGGCGCTGGCCGCGGCCAGGCGTGCTTCGGCGGCGGAGATGTCGGGGCGCCGGCTCAGCAGCTCGCTGGGCACGCCGCTGCCGATCTGCGGCCAGCGCAGCGCGCCGATCGGCTCAGCATTACCAGGCAGGGCCTGTACCGGGTCGCCTAGCAGGGTGGCCAGGGTCACCCGGTTGTCTTGCCGACGCTGCTCCAGCAGCGGCAACTGGCGTTCCTGGGCGGCCACCAGGCTGCGCTGCTGGGCCAGTTCCAGGCGGGTGGCCGAGCCTGACGTTTCGCGGGCTTCGACCAGGCGCAGCACGTCCCGGGCGTTGTCGAGGTTCAGGCGAGCGATGCGCAGCTGCTCGTCCAGGGCCAGCCCTTGCAGGTAGCTGTCGGCGACGGCGCTGACCAGGGTCAGCTCCACGGTCTGGCGCTCGAAGCGGCTGGCGCTGAGTGAGTGCAGGGCGCTGTCGCGGGCGGCGCGCAGGCCGCCCCAGAAATCGATCTCGTAGCTGGCGCTAAGGCGGGTGCCGAACGAGGTGCTGGTGCGCTCGCTGCTGCTGGCGTCGAGCTGGTCGTTGCCTTCGCCGCGCAGCAGGCGCTGGCGGCTGCCGTCCAGGCCCAACTGCAACTCGGGCAGCAAGGGTGCACCAGCGATCACTGCATTGGCCTGGGCCTGGCGTACCCGCGCGGCGGCGGCGGCCAGGTCATGGCTGTTCAGGCGAGCGCGCGCCACCAACTGATCCAGTGCCGGGCTGGCGAAGCCCTGCCACCACTGGCTGTCGGGCCACGGCTGGGTGGTGTTCACGGCGCCTTGCCAGGCCGTCGGGGTGTCGATGCCTGCGGCGGGCGGCGGCGGGCTGCTGCAGGCGGCGAGCAGCAGGCTCAGGGTCAACAGGCTGATACGGCTGGGGATCGTCATGGACTATTCGCTGGTAAGGGCTTTGACCGGGTCGAGGCGGGCGGCCTTGCGGGCCGGCATGAAGCCGAACACCACGCCGGTGACCACCGCGCAGGCAAAGGCGCCGAGGATGGCGGGCAGGGCGAAGGCCACGGCGATGTCGGCGAGCTTCAGGCTGCCGCCGATGGCCAGGGCCAGGGCGATGCCGGTGACGCCGCCGACCATCGACAGCAGCACCGCTTCGGTGAGGAACTGGCGCAGGATGTCGCGCTGGCGGGCGCCGGTGGCCATGCGGATGCCGATCTCGCGGGTACGCTCGCGCACGGTCATGAGCATGATGTTCATCACCCCGATGCCGCCGACCAGCAGGGAAATTGCGGCGATTGCCCCAAGCATCAGCGACAGGCTGTTCTGGGTACGGGCCTCGGCCTGGATCAGTGCGGCGTCGTTGGTCAGGTCGAAGTCGTGCTTTCCCTGGTGGCGTTGCAGCAGCAGGCGCTCGATGGCTTTCTCGGTCTCGTGCACGCGGCTGGAGTCGAGGGCGGCGACGGCGATGTACTCGGGGTCGCGTGCACTGCCGAACAGGCGGATGGCGGCGGCGGAGTAGGGCACGGCGATGCGCTCGTCGCTGTCCTGGTCGCCGGAGCTTGCGCCTTTGGCGGCAAGAATGCCGATCACCTGGAACGGCACGTTGCCGATCAGCAGGTACTGGCCGAGCGGGTTGCTGCCCGCGCCGAACATCTTGTCGCGCACTTTCTGGCCGATCACTGCCACGGCGGCGCCGTTGGCTTCGTCGGCCTCGGTGTAGAAGCTGCCTTCGACCACCGGCCAGTTGAAGATCTCGGGGAACCAGGTGTTGTTGCCGCCCACATAGAACGACTGGCTGTTGTTGCCGTGGCGCACCATCAGCTGTTCGCCGATCACCGGCATCACGTGCTTGACCAAGGGCAGCTCGGCGACTGCGGCGACATCGTCGAGGCTGACGATGCCGCCCGGTTCGCGTTCGGTGGCGTGCTTGCCGTTGAGGTAGAGGATGTTCGAACCGAACGCGGCCATCTGTGCCATCACCTGGCGCTTGCTGCCTTCACCGACTGCCAGCATCACCACCACCGAGGCCACGCCGATGACGATACCCAGCAAGGTCAGGGCGGTGCGGAAGCGGTTGATCCACATCACCCGCCAGGCCGCCTGCAACGATTCGAGCAGCTCGCCTTTCCAGGCGCCCTTGAGGGTGGCGCCACGGTCCAGGCGCTGGCGCAGGTCGTCGGCCTGCAAATGCTCAGCTGGCTCGGCGGGTGCCTGTTCACTGGCGGTGTCGCTGACCACCTCGCCGTCACGCACTTCGATGATCCGCTGGGCGCGGGCGGCGACTTCGCGGTCGTGGGTGATGAGGATGATCACGTGGCCCTGGCTGGCCAGCTCGTCGAGCAGGGCCATGACCTCGGCGCCGCTGTGGCTGTCGAGGGCGCCAGTGGGTTCGTCGGCGAGGATGATATGGCCGCCGTTCATCAGCGCGCGGGCGATCGACACCCGTTGCTGCTGGCCGCCGGACAGCTGGTGCGGGCGGTTGCCAGTGCGGCTGGCCAGGCCCAGGCGGTCGAGCAGGGCGCGGGCACGGGCGTGGCGTTCGGCCGGGGGGATGCCGGCATAGATGGCCGGCATCTCGACGTTTTCCTGGGCCGAGCCGGAGGGAATCAGGTGGTAACCCTGGAACACGAAGCCGAAGGCCTCGCGGCGCAGCCAGGCGAGTTCGTCGCTGCCCAGCTCTGCCACATCACGGCCGGCAAAACGGTAGCTGCCCGAAGTGGGGCGGTCGAGGCAGCCGAGGATGTTCATCAGGGTGGACTTGCCGGAGCCGGAGGCGCCGACGATGGCGACGAACTCACCCGGGTGGATGCTCAGGCTGATGCCGCGCAGCACCTCGACCTTGGGCGAATCGACGCCGCCGTAGGATTTACGGATGTTGCACAGCTCGATGAGGGGGGCACTCATCTCAACCTCCGCTGGCCGGTGCGCCGATCACCAGGCGTTCGCCTTCGCGCAGGCCGTCGAGGATCTGCACGCGCAGGCGGTCGCTCAGGCCGGTGCGCACCTGGCGCGACTCGACCTTGCCGTTGCTGTTGAGCACCTGGGCCAGGCGCAGGCCGTCGCCGGGGGTGTCGTCCAGCGCCGCCAGCGGGGCGCTGAGTACCTGGCTGGCTTGCCCGGCGACGAAGAACACCTGGGTGGTCATCTCGGCCATCAGCGCGCCGTCGGGGTTGTCGACGTCGAGCAGCACGGTGTACTGCACCACCTTGCTGCCGGTGGTGCCGGACGTGGCGCTGGCCGGGCTGCCGTTGCCCTGGCTGGTCTGGTCCAGCGGCTTGGGCGGGACCGGCAGGATCTGCCGCACCTGGCTGCTCCAGCGGCGCTTGCCGCCGGCCAGGGTGGTGAAATAGGCACTCATGCCGGGCTTGACCTTGCCGATGTCGGCTTCGGACACCTGGGCCCAGACGGTCATCGGCGACAGCTTGGCGATGCGCAGGATCAGCGGGGTCTGTTGCTGGGCGTTGAGGGTCTGGCCTTCGCGGGCGTCCACCGCCACCACGGTGCCGCTCATGGGCGCGTAGATGCGCGTGTAGCCCAGTTCGGCCTCGTCGCTGCGCAGGCTGGCCTGGGCCTGGCGGATCTGCGACTGGTACATGTCGATGCGCGCTTGGGTAACTTTCAGCTGGGCCTGGGCGGCCTGCAGGTCTTCCTGGCGGGTGGCGCCGGCGGCGGCCAGGTCGCGCTGGCGCTGGTGCTGCTGCTGGGCGAGCAGGTACTGGGCGCGTTGTTCGGCGAGCTGGGCCTTGAGGTTGTCGATTGAGTAACGGCCGGCGTCGAGCTTGGCTTGCTGCGTGGACGGGTCGATTTCCACCAGCAGCTGGCCCTGGCGGACTTCGTCGCCGACCTCGACGTGCAGCTTGCGGATCTGCCCGGAAGCCTGGGCGCCGACGTCGACGTAGCGGCGCGGTTGCAAGGTGCCCAGGGCGGTGACGCTGCTTTCGATATCGGCGCGGGTCACCGGTACGGTGGTGACCGGGGCGCCGCCAAGGGGCAGGGTGGTCCAGGCGATCAGGCTGCCCAGGCCTAGCAGGCCCAGGGCGACGATCAGCAGGCGGCGGCGGGGGGCGGGTATGCGAGTCATGCGGGCTTCCAGCCGGAGAATGTGGCCGGGCGCGGTCGGAGGCGGCGCGCTCGGGGGTCCCAGTTAAACGAAGGTGGAGCACGCCGATTTAGCGCGGCAAAGGGCCAGTCTTTGCTGTTGCTGAGAATAATTATAATTTGTAAGATCTTTCGTCTCTTACATCCGATCCCGCTGTCCGTCCCATGTCAGCGTTTGCGCAGGGATACGCCAGGTGCCGTCGTGGAACATTACTATCGCGAATTGGTGAGTTTCCTTTCCGCGCGCCTGGGCAACCGCCAGGCGGCGGAAGACGTCGCCCATGACGCCTACCTGCGGGTACTGGAGCGCACCGAGGGCGAGCAGATCGAGCACCCGCGGGCGTTCCTCTACCGCACCGCGCTGAACCTGGTGGTCGACCGTCATCGGCGGCAACAGGTGCGCCAGGCCGAACCGCTGGAGGTGCTCGACAGCGACGAGCGCTGGCACAGCCCGGCACCCACCCATGGCATGCAACTGGACCAGCGCCTGGCGCTGATGCAGCAGGCGTTGGACGAGCTGAGTGGGGTGTGCCGCGACAGCTTCCTGCTGCGCAAGCTCGATGGCCTGTCGCACCAGCAGATCGCCGAGCGCCTTGGGATTTCCCGCAGCCTGGTGGAAAAGCACATCGTCAACGCCATGAAGCACTGCCGGGTGCGCATGCGCGAGTGGGAATGCTGAACACCGCGTGAAGGGCGGGTGAAAATTTCCTGTACTGGCAACTTGATTTCCAGATGTTTCACGACAACTATCAATAAAGACCCGATCAGGCGGTATGCCTGACGTTTGCCTGTTCTGGCGCAGTACGGTCATGGAGCCTTTTCATTGCCTTGCTGCCCGGGTCCCGACGATGACCAACAAATCCATGCGCATCCTCATCGCCGACGAACATCCTGACCATCGCTTGCAGCTGGAATGGTTGCTCAATGGCTTGGGTTACTACCGCATTGCGCCGGTGGAAAGTTTCGAAGAGTTGCAGCGCCTGGTGCAGAGTGCCCTGCAACCGTTCAACCTGCTGCTGGGCAATATCGAGCTGGCCAGCCATGCCGGTGTCGACCTGGCGCGCTTCTGCCGGGTCAGTAGCCAGATCCAGCATGCCTTGTTGTATCACTCGCAGCAGCTGAGGGTGCCGACGGTGCCGCCGAGCGAACGCCAGGCGGTGAGCGTGAGCTTGCCGCGCATGCCCGATTGTGAAGCGCTGGGTTCGTTCATGGCGATCATCGACCTGCCGGTGGTGGTGGGGCAGGTGGCGTTGCCGGCCAGCCTGTCCAGCCCGGCCGGCTACCTCAAGCGGCGCATGAACTTCGCCCGCACGGTCTTCAGTCGCAGTTCCTGACTGCAACGCAGCCCGCGTGACCGGCATTTGCTATCCTCTTGGCCTTTTGCCGACCTGCGAAGCTGCCATGACTGCCATCGATACCCTCCGCACACCCGGCTTCAGCCGTGGCGATTACCGGACCTTGGGCCTGGCCGCGCTGGGTGGTGCACTGGAAATCTACGATTTCATCATCTTCGTGTTCTTCGCCCTGACCCTCAGCCAGTTGTTCTTCCCGCCTGAGATGCCAGAGTGGCTGCGCCTGCTGCAGAGCTTCGGGATCTTCGTCACGGGCTACCTGGCACGGCCGCTGGGGGGGATCCTGATGGCGCATTTCGCCGACCACCTGGGGCGCAAGCGGGTGTTCAGCCTGAGTATCCTGATGATGGCGCTGCCCTGCCTGCTGATCGGGGTGATGCCGACCTACGCCGATATCGGCTACGCCGCGCCGCTGATCCTGCTGGCCTTGCGCATCCTGCAAGGGGCGGCGGTGGGTGGCGAGGTGCCCAGTGCCTGGACCTTCGTCGCCGAGCATGCGCCGGCCGGGCGGCGTGGCTATGCGCTGGGCTTTCTGCAAGCTGGGCTGACCTTTGGCTACCTGTTGGGTGCACTGACCGCGACGCTGCTGGCGCAGCTCTACACGGCGCAGGAAATCCTCGATTACGCGTGGCGTTATCCGTTCCTGCTCGGTGGGGTGTTCGGGGTTATTGGTGTGTGGCTGCGCCGCTGGCTGAGCGAGACGCCGGTATTCCTGGCCCTGCGCGAACAGCGCGAGCAGCCGGTGGCCTTCCCCTTGCGCAGTGTGCTGAGTGAGCACCGCCGGGCGCTGGTCCCGGCGGCGCTGCTGACCTGTGTGCTGACGTCGGCGGTGGTGGTGCTGGTAGTGATCACGCCGACGGTGATGCAGCAACGGTTCGGCATGACTGCCGGGCATACCTTCGCCTTGAGCAGTGTGGGCATCGTCTTTCTCAATATCGGCTGTGTGCTCGCGGGGTTGCTGGTGGACCGTATCGGTGCCTGGCGTGCGTTGATGATCTACAGCCTGGTGCTGCCGCTAGGGATCGGCGCGTTGTACGCCAGCCTGGTGGGGCAGTGGGGCATGACCTGGGTGGCCTATGCCGTGGCCGGGCTGTCCTGTGGTGTGGTGGGGGTGGTGCCGTCGGTGATGGTCGGGCTGTTCCCGGCGCAGATCCGGGTGTCGGGGATCTCGTTCACCTACAACGTCGCCTACGCGCTTTGGGCCAGTACCACGCCGCTGGCGTTGATTGCGTTGATGCCGTGGAGTCCGTGGGTATGCGTGGGGTTCTGCCTGATCATGGGGGCAGTCGGGTGGCTGACGGCGTTGTATTTCGGACGTCGCCCACTCGATCTTGGCACTGCAACGATGCCGCTGAAGTATGTCGATAGCTGAGGCGCTGCTGGCCAGGCAGGTCAGTGTGGTGTGTATTCAGTGATGCCGGCGTTGAGAGCCCTGCGCGCTTTTCCAGCCAGCGGCTTGCTTTGCCCTTGAAATTATTCCCGGCAGACTGATGTAGCCCCGGGTCGTACTTTTACTTGGTAGTTGACGGAGTTTTCCGTTTTACCAAGGAGAGTTATCGATGAGTAGTTTCAACGTTGGCCGAATCAGTGTCGATGAATTGCCGCAGGTCCCACCGCGAATGCGGATTGCCGATCAAGACAGGCGCAAAGTCGAACTGCCAGTAATCCGCTGGGGCGAAAGCCTGGCATGCGTACTGGATGACAGTCAGAACCATGATCAGGCTTGGCTTGCGGTGTTTGGTGATGGCAAGCACCTTACGGGCGCGCAAGCGCTTCACGAGACTCGCCAGGTCAACCGCATGGCGCTGATTCCTCATGAGCATGCCCTGCTGTTGACCGATCACCATGGGCGCAAGCGGACTGTCGAACTCGAGGAGTTGGTGAAGCTTGCCGGCCAGCGCGATCACAATCGACTGCCCATCGGTGTTCCGTTCACCTTGTACAACGGTCACGATTATCTGATGGCCGACCAGGAGGGTATCTCCGTGGCGGTCAACCCCGATCCGAAAGCGATGCAATGGGTCTACCGGGATGGTCACTTGACCAATGTGTCCACGCGGCAGGTCCTGGGGCTGGGGGTGCGCGGTAAGCCACATCCGCAAGCTGACGATGTGTGGCGGATGGATGACTTGGGGCAGCTGTTCTACGGTCACAGCGAGCTACAACTGGTATGTGATCTCTATTCGGGTGACGTGTCGTTGCGCAAGCAGCAGGGCGAAGTGCTGGGTTCATGGGCTGTGAAGTTTCCTGGCGTTCGAAAACGCACTCAGGCCTCAATCATGGAGGTCAAGCAGCTGAGTGTTTTTCTCCAGGTATCCAATGACTACAAAGCCGGTACCAGTGATAGCGTGTCGTTCACGGTCAATGGCAGTGATCACCAGCAGTTACTGGCGGCAGACTTCGAGCGTGGGACGGTGCACGAAGTGAAGGTCGACCTGCAGAGCATGTTCGGTGAAAGAGCCATTTACGCCGATGATCTGAGCAGTATCGAGTTATACCAGGCCAGTGCCGGTGGTTACGGGCCTGCCTGGAAAATGCAATCGCTGGATATCAAGGTCAACAATACGTTCAGCAACCGTGTACTGGGTAGCGACAACCGCTGGATCGAACCGGGTGAGGCCGTGGTATGGCAGGGCAAGGTGAACTGGTTGGATTGGCGCTCATCCGCGGCGAACACACCGCTCGATTTTGCGGGTTACACCTACCCGGTGCAGTGGCAGCAATGGGCGCTCGACTTTCTGAACTGGCGTAGCTATCGGCCTGAAACCATCGAGGGTGTCTGCCAGCTCATCGGTGAAGAATCCGGGCGTTTGCTGGCCTATGAGCTGAAGAACAATCGATTGGTAAACCTGAGTGCCAACGGTGAAAAGGACTCGTATACATGGGTCTTCACCCCTCAGAGCAGCATTATCCTCAAACGCTGGGACCATACGATCGACCGGTCCGCATACACCCGGCATAGCCAATTGGGCGGCGGTAATGCTGTGGTCTGCGCCGGAGAACTGCGGATCGACCGCAAGGGGTCGGGCACTGCGGTCAGGGATATCTTCGGCATGGTCAATGATGCTTCGGGGCATTACAAACCTGATGGCGGGAAGTGCCTGGCCAATGTCCTCGAGCGGTTGGAGCAACTGGGGTTGGATACGTCGGAAACGACCATCTCCTTCAGGTCGTGAGCATGGAAAAAGCCCAGGCCTGAGGGCCTGGGCTTTTTTCATGTCGTGACGGCGAGGCTTACATGTTCGGGTAGGTCGGCCCGCCAGCGCCTTCAGGGGTGACCCAGGTGATGTTCTGGGCCGGGTCCTTGATGTCGCAGGTCTTGCAGTGCACGCAGTTCTGCGCGTTGATCTGGAAGCGCTTGCTGCCGTCTTCCTGGGTGACCACTTCGTACACGCCAGCCGGGCAGTAGCGCTGCGCCGGTTCGTCGTACAACGGCAGGTTGCTGGCGATCGGGATGTTCGGGTCGGTCAGCTTCAGGTGGCAGGGTTGTTCCTCTTCATGGTTGGTGCTGGAGAGGAATACCGAGCTGAGCTTGTCGAAGCTGAGCTTGCCGTCCGGTTTCGGGTAGTCGATCTTTTTCGAGTCCGCTGCCAGCTTCAGGCAGGCGTAATCCGGCTTGGTGTCGTGCAGGGTGAACGGCAACTTGCCGCCAAACCAGTTCTGGTCGACATAGTTGAATGCGCCACCGAGCAGCGGGCCGAACTTGTGCAGCGCCGGGCCGAAGTTGCGGCTGGCGAACAGCTCTTCATGCAGCCAGCTGGCCTTGAATGCGCTGACATAGCCGTTGAGCAGGTCGCCATCCTCGCTGCCGGCGATCAGCGCATCGGCCACCGCTTCGGCGGCGAGCATGCCCGACTTCATCGCGGTGTGGCTGCCCTTGATCTTGGAGAAGTTCAGGGTGCCCAGGTCGCAGCCGATCAGCGCGCCACCGTTGAACACCATCTTGGGCAGCGAGTTCAGGCCACCCTTGCAGATGGCGCGGGCGCCGTAGCTGATACGCTTGCCACCTTCGAGGTACTGGCTGATCACCGGGTGGTGCTTGAGGCGCTGGAACTCGTCGAACGGCGACAGGTACGGGTTGGCGTAGGAGAGGTCGACGATCAGGCCGACCACCACCTGGTTGTTCTCCAGGTGATAGAGGAACGAGCCGCCGGTGTTCTCGGCGCTCATCACGTCCAACGGCCAGCCGGCGGTGTGCACCACCAGGCCCTGCTCGTGCTTGGCTGGGTCGACTTCCCAGATTTCCTTCAGACCGATGCCGTAGTGCTGGACGTCGGCTTCGTTGTCCAGGTCGAAACGCTTGATCAGTTGCTTGCCGATATGGCCACGGCAGCCTTCGGCGAACAGGGTGTACTTGGCGCGCAGCTCCATGCCCGGGGTGTACAGGCCTTCCTTCGGGTTGCCTTCGCGGTCGACACCGAGGTCACCGGTAATGATGCCGCGAACCACGCCGTTCTCGTCGAACAGCGCTTCTTGCGCGGCGAATCCAGGGTAGATCTCGACGCCCAGGTTCTCGGCCTGCTGGGCCAGCCAGCGGCACAGGTTGCCGAGCGAGATGATGTAGTTGCCCTGGTTGTGCATGGTCTTGGGCACGAACAGGTCGGGGACCTTGGTCGAGCTGTCAGCGCTTTTCAGCACATAGATGTCATCGCGTTTGACTTCGGTGTTCAGCGGCGCGCCGAGTGCTTTCCAGTCGGGGAACAGTTCGTTCAGGGCGCGCGGTTCGAACACGGCGCCGGAGAGGATGTGGGCGCCGACTTCAGAGCCTTTCTCGACCACGCAGACGCTGATCTCGCTACCGGCTTCGGCGGCCTTCTGCTTCAGGCGGCAGGCGGCGGACAGGCCCGCCGGGCCTGCGCCGACGATGACCACGTCGAATTCCATGTATTCGCGTTCCACTGGTTCTCTCCTACTCAAGGCTCATCGCTGTTGCTGATCTTTTATGGGTGCATCACGGTCACATGCGGCGCGCAAGGTGCTGTAGCTTCACAGGTGACGGACTACACCGTTTTGTCTTGGCCGCGCATTATATCTACACCACTTGGCGGGTCCAATACAAACGTTTGTTTGAATTTGCCGGAGGCCCGTAAAATCACAGGTAGGCGGCTGGAGGCTGGCCAATTTGCCGTATTGACCGGATGGGGTGTTACGGTCAAGATACGAGCGCTTTTACGCTCGCCGTAGGCTGACCGTCGGGCGCAGGTGCACCCCTAAAGACCAGGCGTGGAGCAGGGTTTACAGGCTGAATCAGGTTTTGTAGTGGAGTCTACACGCCACGACAGGAAATGACCCACAGGTTTTACCCCTGAAGGTCGAAACAGGACTGATCGGTCACTTGAACTTTGCTGGCGTCAAAACGTTTTTAGAGGTGCCCTTGTACCCACGCGCATTCGCCGGGCAGCCCCCAGGCGATCTTCTTTTCACCGGAGAGTAACGAGGAATCCATGAAGGTTCTTGTAGCTGTCAAACGAGTGGTCGACTACAACGTCAAGGTTCGCGTCAAGGCGGACAACTCCGGCGTCGACCTTGCAAACGTCAAGATGTCCATGAACCCCTTCTGCGAAATCGCCGTGGAAGAAGCCGTGCGCCTTAAAGAAAAAGGCGTGGCGAGCGAGATCGTCGTCGTTTCCGTCGGCCCGGCCACTGCGCAGGAGCAACTGCGTACCGCCCTGGCCCTGGGTGCCGACCGCGCCATCCTGGTCGAAGCCGCCGACGAGCTGAACTCGCTGGCCGTAGCCAAGGCGCTGAAAGCCGTTGTCGATAAAGAGCAGCCACAGCTGGTCATCCTCGGCAAGCAGGCGATCGACAGCGACAACAACCAGACCGGCCAGATGCTGGCCGCGCTGACCGGCTACGCCCAAGGCACCTTCGCCTCCAAGGTGGAAGTCGCTGGCGACAAGGTTAACGTCACCCGTGAAATCGACGGTGGCCTGCAGACCGTATCGCTGTCGCTGCCGGCGATCGTCACCACCGACCTGCGCCTGAACGAGCCGCGTTACGCGTCGCTGCCGAACATCATGAAGGCCAAGAAGAAGCCGCTGGAGACCATCACTCCAGACGCGCTGGGCGTATCCCTCGCCTCCACCACCAAGACCCTGAAAGTCGAAGCGCCGGCTGCTCGCAGCGCCGGTATCAAGGTCAAGTCGGTGGCCGAACTGGTCGAGAAGCTGAAGAACGAAGCGAAGGTAATCTAAATGACTATCCTGGTTGTCGCTGAACACGAGAACGGTGCCGTAGCCCCGGCCACCCTGAACACTGTCGCCGCCGCCGCCAAGATCGGTGGTGATATCCACGTGCTGGTCGCAGGCCAGAACGTCGGTGGCGTGGCTGAAGCCGCCACCAAGATCGCTGGCGTGAGCAAAGTGCTGGTTGCGGACAACGCTGCCTACGCCCATGCCCTGCCGGAAAACGTCGCGCCGCTGGTGGTCGAGCTGGCCAAGGCCTACAGCCACGTGCTGGCTCCGGCCACCACCAATGGCAAGAACATCCTGCCGCGCGTTGCTGCGCTGCTGGACGTCGACCAGATCTCCGAGATCATCTCGGTTGAATCCGCCGACACCTTCAAGCGTCCGATCTACGCCGGTAACGCCATTGCCACCGTGCAATCGAGCGCTGCAGTCAAGGTCATCACCGTGCGTACCACCGGTTTCGACGCCGTGGCCGCCGAGGGTGGCTCGGCTGCTGTTGAAGCCGTCGCCGCCGCTCACGATGCTGGCAAGTCGTCCTTCGTCGGTGAAGAGCTGGCCAAGTCCGACCGCCCAGAGCTGACCGCCGCCAAGATCGTCGTTTCCGGCGGTCGCGGCATGGGCAACGGTGACAACTTCAAGCACCTGTACAGCCTGGCCGACAAGCTCGGCGCAGCGGTCGGTGCCTCGCGCGCCGCAGTCGACGCAGGCTTCGTACCGAACGACATGCAGGTCGGCCAGACCGGCAAGATCGTCGCCCCGCAGCTGTACATCGCCGTCGGTATCTCCGGCGCGATCCAGCACCTGGCCGGTATGAAAGACTCCAAGGTGATCGTCGCGATCAACAAGGACGAGGAGGCGCCGATCTTCCAGGTTGCCGACTACGGCCTGGTCGCCGACCTGTTCGAAGCGGTTCCGGAGCTGGAAAAGCTGGTCTGATCCGCCTGCTTCACATATAAAGAAGCCCGGCCCTCGTCATGAGGGCCGGGTTTTTTTATGGCCGCCTGCTGCGCGCAATCCGGATCTGCATGGCCCTGCGTAGGCGCCGGCTTGCCGGCGAAAGGGCCGGCACAGGTAGAACAAGGAGTGAAGGATGGCATTTGGCAAAACGGGCATGACCTTGGCGTGCATGTTGGGGTTGTTCACGCCGTTGGCCATGGCGGCAGGCAAATGCGAACGCCTGGTGGCTACGGGCAGCCCCGATGCTCCGCCATACTCCTGGCAAGACCCGCAGGACCCCAAGCACCTGATCGGCGCCAACGTCGACCTGCTGCGCCAGGTGGCGGGCGATCTGGGGCTCAAGGTCGAAGTGCTGTACGCCGGCAAGCGTGAGCAGGCGCTGGAAGAGGTGCGTAGCGGGCGTATGGACCTGTTGCTCGACACGCCCATGCAGGTCACCCAGTTGACTGCCTTGGACTACATCCACCCGGCCTTGCAGCTCAATGAATATCTGGTCTGGACCCGTCACGACGCCGTGCTCGAATTCAATGGTCCGGCCGACCTGGTCCGCTACCAGGGCAGCCTGTCCGAGAAAGCGCGGCTGACCCCAGCCTTCGAAGCGTTCACCAAGACCCAGCTCAAGCTGGAGCCCGCGCAGAATCTCACGCAAGCCTTCCAGAAGCTGGTGCTTGGCCAGGTCGACTATGTATTGGCCGGGCGCTACGCCGGCATGGCCATGGCCCAGAGCCTGGGCGTGGGCAATGACCTGATCGCCCGTGGCCTGCCGGTGGACCGACCGGGCCTGTACCTGGCGGTGTCGCACAACTCTGCGTGCAACGACAGCTGGTTGCGCGGACAACTGGCAAAAAAGCTGACAGAATTGCCGATCTCCGGGGCGAGCGAAGCGGTGTTGCAACGCAACGTCGAACGCTGGAAGGCGCAGATGCAGGCGCCGCTGGATGCCTCCAAACAGTAGGAAGAGTGTGTGAGAACCCAACCCCTGATACTGGCCCTGGCCGTGCTTGGCCTGGCCGGGTGCGCCAATGATCCCGCACCCAACGAGCAGTTGCGCCTTAGCGAACAGGCGCTGGAACAGGCCAAGGCCGTCGGTGCCACCGAGCAGGTGCCGGAGTTCAAGCTGGCCGAAGACAAGCTGGCCCGTGCCAAGAGCAACATGCTCAGCGAGAGCTATCGTGATGCACGCATGCGCGCCGAGCAGGCAGAGCTGGATGCGCGCCTGGCCGAGGCGCTGGTACTGAACCAGAAAAGCGAAGAGCAGCTGCAAGCCTTGCAGTCGCGGGTCAAGCGCCTGCGCAAGCAGCTGGAGGCACAGCCATGAGCCGTCTAACGCCAATGGCCGCGCTGGCACTGCTGGCGCTGCTCGGGTTGCAGGGGTGTGCCAGTCAGCGCAGCGAATCGGCGCTGGATGACGCTACGACTGCGTTCCAGAAGGTCAAGGACGACTCCGACGTGTTGCGCAGCGCGCCACGCGATGTGATTCGCGCCGGTGAGTCGCTGGCACGGGCGGAGCGCTTGGCCGGCTACATCGGTACGGGCAGTGATGTGCGTCACTATGCCTATCTCAGTCAGCGCTACAGCGAAATCGCTGCCGAGCACGCCCGGTTGGCATTGAACCAGGAGCGCCAGACCAAGCTCGACCTGGAGCGCCAGCGCCTGCAGTTGGCTTTGCGTGAAGCCAAGTTGGCGAGCGTGCAGCAGCAGGGCAAGTTCATCGAGGCGCAGATCGCGGCGCTAGCGTCCGAGCAGACTGACCGGGGCCTGGTGATGACGCTGGGTGACGTACTGTTCGATACCGGTCAGGCGGAACTGAAAAGCTCGGCCAGCCGTACCGTGCTCAAGCTGGTGCAGTTCCTTCAGCTCAACCCGCGCCGTGTAGTGCGTATCGAGGGTTACACCGACAGTACCGGTGCGCCTGCGGACAACCTCAAGCTGTCACGCGATCGCGCCCAGTCGGTGGCCGACATGCTGGTCGACCTGGGGGTCGACGAAAAACGCATCGAAGTCGAAGGCTATGGCGACCAGTATCCGGTGGAGGCCAATGCTTCGGAGCGGGGCAGGGCGCAGAACCGCCGGGTCGAGATCGTTTTCTCCGACGACAAGGGCAAGCTCGCGCCGGCGCGCTGACCTTCCCGGGAGCGCGCTGCGCTCTATCGCCGGCAAGCCCCACATTGTATGGGGTTGCGCACTCTCTGTAGGAGCGGCCTTGTGTCGCGAACAGGCCGCAAAGCGGCCTCGGCGATCTTGAGATGTATTCGAGATCCTGGGGGCGCTGCGCACCCCTTTTCGGCCGGTCCGGCGCCCCGGCAAGGCCGCTCCTACAGAGACCTGCGCAAGACAGTTGCTCCCACAATAGCCATGCCTCGCAAGCTGTGGGGGTCGGCCTGCCGGTCAATGGCGCACGTTGGTCGGTTGTTCGCCGTTTCGTTGTCACGCAATTGTATTGTTGACTATCCTGCGATCTGTCCCAGTACACTTGGCAACTGTTACGGTATTCTGGCTCTGCTGAGCCCTACAAGAACAACGATCCGTCCGCGCTGCGAGAACACGCCATGACCAACCTGCTGCTTTACCAGCGCATTGCCCAGCAACTGGCCGATGACATCCGTCGTGGTGTCTACCAGCCCGGCGAGCGGGTGCCCTCGGTGCGCAAGATGAGCGCGCAGCTCAATGTCAGCCATGCCACGGTATTGCAGGCCTACGCCAATCTCGAGGATCAGGGGCTGATCCGCGCGCGGCCGCAGTCGGGTTACTACGTCCACCAGACGCCAGCGCTTACCGCACTGACCCCGGACATCGCCCGGGTCGAGCGTCCTGGGTTGGTCACGCGCGCCAGTATCATCCAGCAGGTGTTGACCGAAGCGCGTCGCGACGGGGTATTTCCCTTTGGTGCCGCAGTACCGCATGTCGACTACCTGCCGGTGCGGGCCTTGCACCAGCAGTTGGCCAAGGTCACCCGGTTCCACAGTCCGCGTGCCTTCAGCTACATGTTCAGCCCGGGTTTCGAACCCTTGCGCCGGCAGATCGCCATCCGCATGCGCGACGCCGGTGTGCTGGTCGATCCGCGCGAGGTGGTGGTTACCCATGGTTGTGTCGATGCGTTGCAGATGTCGCTGCGGGTGCTGACCCGGCCAGGCGACCTGATCGCCGCCGAGTCGCCAACCTACTATGGCCTGTTGCAGCTCGCCGATCTGCTGGGGCTCAAGGTCATCGAGATCCCCAGCGACCCTTCCACCGGTATCAGTCTCGAAGCCTTGCAGTTGGCTGCCAACCAGTGGTCGATCAAAGCCCTGGTGCTCACGCCACGCCTGAGCAACCCATTGGGTGGCACGATCCCCGAGGATCGGCAGAAACAACTACTGCGCCTGGCCTCGGATTTCGATATCCAGATCGTCGAAGACGACATCTATGGCGAGCTGATGTTCGAGCAGGGGCGCACCAAGGCGCTGAAAGCCTACGATCGCCTGGACCGGGTGATTTACTGTTCGAGCTTCTCAAAGACCCTGTCGCCTGGGGTGCGGGTTGGCTGGATGATCGCCGGGCGCTATCAGGACGAGATCCAGCGCCTGCAGACTTTCACCACCCACTCGGCGTGCAGCGTGACGCAGATGGCGGTGGCCGCCTACCTGGAGAACGGCGGCTATGATCGCCACTTGCGCTACATCCGTCAGGAGTACCGCAAGAATCTCAGTGCCTACCAGTTGGCGGTGCAGCAGCACTTCCCCGAAGGCACGCAGATGACCCGGCCCACCGGCGGTTTCATCCTCTGGATCAGCCTGCCGGGGCGAGTCAACACGCAAGAGCTGCACGTACGGGCGCTGGAGCAAGGCATCAGCATCGCCCCAGGGCTGATCTTCAGCAATACCGAACAGTTCAACCACTGCATCCGGCTCAACTGCGGCATTCCCTGGAACAAGGAGGCCGAGCGGGCGGTGATCACCCTTGGCCTGCTGGCTCAGCAATTGTGCCGGGAGTCGGCTGGGGGGCTGCTGTAGGCTTGTCAGATGAGCGGGGAACAGGGAGCATACGCGTTTTACAGCGTATGCCCCTGGTACCCATGAAACTGCTCCGTCCTCTCGCCATTGCCCTGATGCTCGCATTGCCCTGGTCTTCGGTCAGTGCTGCGCAGCCTGCGCAGGCGCCAGTCAAGGCGCAGGCCGTGCAAAAGCAGGGGGCCAAGGCGCCTGCCAAACCTGCTTCGAAGGCGGCTGCCAAACCCAGGCCCAAGGCGAAGAAGCCGGTCAGCAAGGCTGTTGCCAAGCCGCTGCCCAAGGCCAAGGTCGACCTGAGCCTGCCTAGCGAGATGGTCAAGAATCTGGAGCCGGACCTGGGTGATGGGCCGGTGGTGCGCAAGCCGATGCTGCCGTCGATGTTCCCCACCAAGCCAGAGTCCGATAGCAGCCCGTTCCAGCTCAACGGCCGATTGATCAGCAACGAAATGCAGCTGCAGTTGCGCAACGACAGCCGCCGGGATGTGGACGGCGCGGCCATCGAGTTCGAATTCCGCAACTGACTGCCGGGTCACTGGCGATTTCATCTGTCCGGTAATTTCAAACATATGTTTGAGCGGTTAGTATCCAGGGATGTTCGTCCCGCTTTGCTCCTGGGAGTCCTGTTGTCATGAATTGCCGCCTGGGCTGCGGTGCCTGCTGCATCGCCCCGTCCATCAGTTCGCCGATCCCCGGCATGCCGCAGGGCAAGCCGGCTGGCGAACGTTGCCTGCACCTGAATGTCGAAAACCTCTGTGCGCTGTTCGGCAAGCCTGAGCGGCCAGCGGTGTGCGGGGGGTTCAAGGCCGAGGTGGATGTCTGTGGCAATGACCGTGACGACGCCATTCGTATCATCGGATGGCTGGAGCAGATGACGGCGGCGTGACCGGTTGGATCTTCGACAACAAGGAACAAGACGATGAGATCGATCAAGCGTATTGCCCTGCTGTGTGGCATGGGTGTGGTGCTGGCCCCGGTGGCCTGGGCCGAGAACTGGCAGGTGGCCAAGGACGAGGAGGGCATCAAGGTCTCGTTGAGTGAGGTGGCCGGCTCGAAGTACAAGGCTTACCGCGGCGTGACCGTGATCAAGGCGCCGTTGGCCAAGGTCAGGGCGCTGCAGGAAGACGTAGTGGGTGCCTGTGCCTGGATTCACGAATGCAAGTCGCAGAAGTTGCTCAAGCAGGAAGGTGACCAGAGTTGGACCTACACCCAGTTCAACACGCCCTGGCCGGTGACGGCGCGTGATTCGGTCCTGCATGTCACCACGGTGCAGGGGCCTGATGGCAGCCTGACGCGTACGTTGAAGGAAGAGCCGACTTACCTGCCGGAAGAAAAAGGCTACGTCCGCGTGTCCCAGGTAGAGGGTTTCTGGAAGCTGGTACCCAAGGGCGACAGTACCGAGGTGATCTACCAGGTGCACACCGAGCCAGGGGGCAGTGTGCCGGCGATGGTGGCCAACAAGTTCGTGGTGGATGCGCCGTTCAACACATTGAAAGCGCTGCGCGAGAAGGCTGAGAAGAACTGAGGCTCATGGGTGAGCTGTGCCGGCCTTTTCGCGGGTGAATCGCAGAGGCCACCACAGGATGGAAAACAAAAAAGGCTGCCCGAGGGCAGCCTTTTTGCGTTCGGCCGTTAGGGCTTACTTGCGGTCCTTCAGCTCGACGATGTCGCGCTTTTCGTAACCGGTGTACAGCTGGCGCGGGCGGCCGATCTTGTACGGGCCGGAGAGCATTTCTTTCCAGTGCGAGATCCAGCCCACGGTGCGTGCCAGGGCGAAGATCACGGTGAACATGCTGGTCGGAATGCCGATGGCTTTCAGGATGATGCCCGAGTAGAAGTCGACGTTCGGATAGAGCGAACGCTCGATGAAGTACGGATCGGTGAGGGCGATCTCTTCCAGGCGCATGGCCAGTTCCAGCTGCGGGTCGTTCTTGATGCCCAGCTCGCTCAGCACTTCGTCGCAGGTCTGCTTCATCACGGTGGCGCGCGGGTCGCGATTCTTGTAGACGCGGTGACCGAAGCCCATCAGCTTGAACGGGTCGTTCTTGTCCTTGGCCTTGGCGATGTACTTGTCGATGTTCGAGACATCGCCAATTTCATCGAGCATGGTCAGTACGGCTTCGTTCGCACCGCCGTGGGCAGGGCCCCACAGTGCGGCGATGCCGGCGGCGATACAGGCGAACGGGTTGGCGCCCGAAGAGCCTGCCAGGCGCACGGTGGAGGTGGAGGCGTTCTGCTCATGGTCGGCGTGGAGGATGAAGATCCGGTCCATGGCCTTGGCCAGCGTCGGGCTGATCGGTTTGATCTCGCACGGCGTGTTGAACATCATGTGCAGGAAGTTTTCCGCGTACGACAGGTCGTTGCGCGGGTACATCATGGGCTGGCCCATGGAGTACTTGTACACCATCGCGGCCAGGGTCGGCATCTTGGCGACCAGGCGCACCGCGGAGATTTCGCGGTGTTGCGGGTTATTGATGTCCAGCGAGTCGTGATAGAACGCCGACAGGGCACCAACCACGCCGCACATCACCGCCATCGGGTGAGCATCGCGGCGGAAACCGTTGAAGAACGACTTCAGCTGCTCGTGGACCATGGTGTGGTTCTTCACGGTGCTGACGAACTGGGCCTTCTGCTCGGCGTTGGGTAGTTCGCCGTTGAGCAGCAGGTAGCAGGTTTCGAGGTAGTCGGATTGCTCGGCGAGCTGTTCGATCGGGTAGCCGCGGTGCAGCAGGATGCCCTTGTCGCCGTCAATGTAGGTGATCTTCGACTCGCACGAGGCGGTCGCCATGAAACCGGGGTCGAAGGTGAAGTGGCCGGATGCCCCCAACCCGCGGACGTCGATAACATCAGGACCAACGGTGCCGGTTAAAATGGGCAGCTCGACGGGGGCATTGCCCTCGATGACCAACTGCGCTTTTTTGTCAGCCATGTGGCCTCCTATTAATGCTTGAAATCATCAGACAGACCCCCCACGCAGGGCCCGCACCACTATAGAGGGATAAATTCGAATGTCAATTTGCCTAAAGGCTGGTTGAAACGCCCTCTGAGCCCTGATTTTTCACGAAATTCTCGCCCGTTTACGCCTTTTGCTCGCTAAAGGCAATGCGCTATTCGGGCTAGCCCCTTGCGTTGTCATAAGCAGCCTAACTGTCTATACTCGGCAGCCGACTCCCAGAGGCTTTCAAGCCTGCCCTGCTGGGTGTCGTGCTCTCCTGGGTGGTGGGTACCTGACCAGTACACTTACCAACAACTTTGCCCTGTTCGCTAGGGGCTCTTCAGTGTGAAAAAAGCCGTGAAAAGCCAACGACCTGTAAACCTAGACCTAAGGACCATCAAACTCCCGATCACCGCATACACGTCCATTCTTCACCGTATCTCCGGCGTCATCCTGTTCCTCGGCATTGCCATCATGCTGTACGCATTGGGCAAATCGCTGGGTTCCGAGGAAGGCTTTGCCGAGGTGAAGGCGTGTCTGACCAGTCCGCTGGCCAAACTGGTGACCTGGGGCCTGCTGTCCGGCCTGCTGTACCACCTCGTCGCAGGTGTGCGCCACCTGATCATGGACATGGGTGTCGGTGAGACGCTGGAAGGCGGCAAGCTGGGCTCGAAAATCGTGATCGTCATCTCCGTGGTGCTGATCGTTCTGGCAGGAGTTTGGGTATGGTAACTAACGTCACGAACCTTTCGCGTTCGGGCCTCTACGACTGGATGGCGCAGCGCGTCTCGGCGGTCGTTCTCGCGGCTTATTTCATCTTCCTGATCGGCTACCTCGCCGTTCACCCAGGCATGGACTATGCCCAGTGGCACGGTCTGTTCACCAATAACGCGATGCGCATCTTCAGCCTGCTGGCACTTGTCGCTCTGGGCGCTCACGCCTGGGTCGGCATGTGGACCATTGCCACCGACTACCTGACGCCGATGGCGTTCGGCAAGTCGGCGACTGCGATCCGTTTCCTGTTCCAGGCTGTATGCGGCGTTGCGATGTTCGCGTACTTCGTCTGGGGTGTGCAGATTCTCTGGGGTATCTGATTCATGGCTAACATTCCAACCATTTCGTTCGACGCCATCATCATCGGTGGCGGCGGCGCAGGCATGCGCGCAGCGCTGCAACTGGCTCAAGGCGGCCACAAGACTGCCGTAGTCACCAAGGTGTTCCCGACCCGTTCGCACACCGTTTCCGCCCAGGGCGGCATCACCTGCGCCATCGCTTCGGCCGACCCGAACGACGACTGGCGCTGGCACATGTACGACACCGTCAAGGGTTCCGACTACATCGGTGACCAGGACGCGATCGAATACATGTGTCAGGAAGGTCCGGCTGCGGTCTTCGAGCTGGACCACATGGGCCTGCCGTTCTCGCGTACCGAAACCGGCCGTATCTACCAGCGTCCGTTCGGTGGCCAGTCCAAGGACTTCGGTAAGGGTGGCCAGGCTGCCCGTACCTGCGCAGCTTCGGACCGTACCGGTCACGCGCTGTTGCACACCCTGTACCAGGGCAACCTGAAAGCAGGCACCACCTTCCTTAATGAGTACTACGCCGTAGACCTGGTGAAGAACCAGGACGGCGCTTTCGTCGGTGTGATCGCGATCTGCATCGAAACCGGCGAAACCATGTACATCAAGTCCAAGGCCACCGTACTGGCCACGGGCGGTGCGGGCCGTATCTACGCCTCCACCACCAACGCCCTGATCAATACCGGTGACGGTATCGGCATGGCCCTGCGTGCCGGTGTACCGGTGCAGGACATCGAGATGTGGCAGTTCCACCCGACCGGCATCGCCGGCGCCGGTGTACTGGTTACCGAAGGCTGCCGCGGTGAGGGTGGCTACCTGATCAACGCCCACGGCGAGCGCTTCATGGAGCGTTACGCGCCGAACGCGAAGGACCTGGCAGGCCGCGACGTGGTTGCCCGTTCCATGGTCAAAGAGATCATCGCCGGCAACGGCGTGGGCCCGAACAAGGACCACGTACTGCTGAAGCTGGACCACCTGGGCGAGGAAGTGCTGCACAGCCGCCTGCCAGGTATCTGCGAACTGTCCAAGACCTTCGCCCACGTCGACCCTGTGGTCGCGCCGGTCCCGGTCGTGCCAACCTGCCACTACATGATGGGCGGCGTAGCCACCAACATTCATGGCCAGGCCATCACCATGGACGCCGAAGGCAAGGATCACATCATCCCGGGCCTGTTCGCCGTAGGCGAAGTGGCGTGCGTATCGGTTCACGGTGCCAACCGCCTGGGCGGCAACTCGCTGCTCGACCTGGTGGTGTTCGGCCGTGCTGCCGGCCTGCACCTGGAAAAGGCACTGAGCGATGGCGTCGAGTACCGCGATGCCAGCGACACCGACGTCGATGTGGCGCTCAACCGCCTGAACAAGCTCAACGAGCGTACCAGCGGCGAAGACGTCGCCAGCCTGAAGCGCGAGCTGCAGAGCTGCATGCAGAACTACTTCGGTGTATTCCGTACCGGCGAATACATGCAGAAGGGTATCGAGCAGCTGGCCGGCCTGCGTGACCGCATCGCCAACGTCAAGATCAACGACAAGTCCCAGGCCTTCAACACCGCGCGTATCGAAGCGCTGGAGCTGCAGAACCTGCTGGAAGTCGCCGAAGCGACCGCCATTGCCGCTGAAGCCCGTAAAGAGTCCCGCGGCGCGCACGCCCGTGAAGACTTCGAAGACCGTGACGACGAGAACTGGCTGTGCCACACCCTGTACTACCCGGGTGAGAAGCGCGTTGCCAAGCGTGGCGTCAACTTTGCGCCGAAGACCGTTCCGGCCTTCGAACCAAAAGTCCGGACTTACTAAGGGTGGCTGCTATGTTGAAAGTCGAAGTTTACCGTTACAACCCCGACACCGACGCGGCCCCCAAGATGGAGTCGTTCGACATCGATACCGGCGGCAAGGACCTGATGGTTCTGGACGTGCTGGCGCTGATCAAGGAAAAGGACGAGGGCTTCTCGTACCGTCGCTCCTGCCGTGAAGGCGTGTGCGGCTCCGACGGCATGAACATGAACGGCAAGAACGGCCTGGCCTGCATCACCCCGCTGTCGGGCGTGGTCAAGGGCAACAAGCTGATTCTGCGTCCGCTGCCAGGCCTGCCAGTCATTCGTGACCTGGTGGTCGATATGAGCATCTTCTACAAGCAGTACGAGAAGGTGAAGCCGTTCCTGCAGAACGATACGCCGGCCCCGGCCATCGAGCGTCTGCAGTCGCCGGAAGATCGTGACAAGCTGGACGGTCTGTACGAGTGCATCCTGTGCGCCTGCTGCTCGACCTCCTGCCCGTCGTTCTGGTGGAACCCGGACAAGTTCCTGGGCCCCGCCGCGCTGCTGCAGGCCTACCGCTTCCTGGCCGACAGCCGCGACACCAAGACTCAGGAGCGCCTGGCGTCCCTGGATGACCCGTTCAGCGTGTTCCGCTGCCGCGGGATCATGAACTGCGTGAACGTTTGCCCCAAGGGTCTGAACCCGACCAAGGCGATCGGCCACGTACGTAACATGCTGCTGCAAAGCGGCACCTGATTCAAAGCGTTGTACCTGCAGTAAACCGAGGTGCGGGTGGTGAGCCCGCATCGCGGTAAAACTCGGGCAAGGGCCCACAAAGCCCGCGCCCATTACCTATGAAGATATGAGACCAGCAGGGGCTTTCCGGGCTGGTACCCGGAAAATCAGCAGGATCCAAGTGGCGTGGTTCAGTCGCTGTGTTCGGACTTTTCCAGGTTTGCTGTGGCTCTCGCCGATCAGTCCCCTAACCGAGGGTGACCAAGCATGCAAGAAAGCGTGATGCAGCGCATGTGGGATAGCGCCCACCTTTCAGGTGGTAACGCTGCATATGTGGAAGAGCTCTACGAGCTCTACCTGCACGACCCTAACGCTGTGCCAGAAGAGTGGCGCACTTACTTCCAGAAGTTGCCCGCCGACGGCAGCACCGCTACCGATGTATCGCACTCGACGATCCGCGACCATTTCGTATTGCTGGCAAAGAACCAGCGCCGCGCCCAACCGGTTTCCGCCGGGAGCGTGAGCTCAGAACACGAGAAGAAGCAGGTTGAAGTGCTGCGACTGATCCAGGCCTATCGTATGCGCGGCCATCAGGCTGCCAAGCTCGACCCGTTGGGGTTGTGGCAGCGCCCTGCGCCCGTAGACCTGTCGATCAATCACTACGGCTTGACCAATGCCGATCTTGATACGACCTTCCGTGCCGGCGACCTGTTCTTCGGCAAAGAGGAAGCGAGCCTACGCGAAATCTTCGAAGCCCTGCAGAAGACATATTGTCGCACCATTGGCGCCGAGTTCACCCACATCGTCGATTCCGAGCAGCGCAGCTGGTTCCAGCAGCGTCTGGAAAGCGTGCGTGGCCGCCCTGAATTCTCCGCCGACGTGCAGGCGCACCTGCTCGAGCGCGTCACGGCCGGTGAGGGCCTGGAGAAGTACCTGGGCACCAAGTACCCAGGCACCAAGCGCTTCGGCCTGGAGGGTGGCGAAAGCCTGATCCCGATGCTGGACGAAATGATCCAGCGCTCCGGCAGCTACGGCACCAAGGAAGTCGTGATCGGCATGGCCCACCGTGGCCGCCTGAACGTGCTCGTCAACACCTTCGGCAAGAACCCGCGCGAGCTGTTCGACGAGTTCGAAGGCAAGAAGATGAACGAGCTGGGCTCCGGTGACGTGAAGTATCACCAGGGCTTCTCCTCCAACGTGATGACCCCCGGTGGCGAAGTTCACCTGGCCATGGCGTTCAACCCTTCCCACCTGGAAATCGTCTCGCCGGTGGTAGAAGGTTCGGTGCGTGCCCGTCAGGACCGTCGCAACGACACGGTCGGTGACAAGGTGCTGCCGATCTCGATCCACGGTGACGCCGCATTCGCCGGCCAAGGCGTGGTGCTGGAAACCTTCCAGATGTCGCAGACCCGCGGTTTCAAGACCGGCGGCACTGTGCACATCGTGATCAACAACCAGGTTGGTTTCACCATCAGCAACCCGCTGGACTCGCGTTCCACCGAGTACTGCACCGACGTCGCCAAGATGATCCAGGCGCCGATCCTGCACGTTAACGGTGATGACCCGGAAGCCGTGCTGTTCGTCACGCAACTGGCCATCGATTACCGCATGCAGTTCAAGCGTGACGTGGTCATCGACCTGGTCTGCTACCGTCGTCGCGGCCACAACGAGGCCGACGAGCCGAACGGCACCCAGCCGCTGATGTACCAGCAGATCACCAAGCAGCGCACCACCCGCGAGCTGTACGCCGAGCAGCTGATCAGCGCCGGCCGTATCGACGCCGAGCGCGCTCAGGCGAAGATCGACGAGTACCGCAACGCGCTGGACAACGGCCTGCACGTGGTCAAGAGCCTGGTCAAGGAGCCGAACCGCGAGCTGTTCGTCGACTGGCGCCCGTACCTGGGCCATGCCTGGACTGCGCGCCACGACACCCGCTTCGACCTCAAGACCCTGCAGGACCTGTCGGCCAAGCTGCTCGAGCTGCCGGAAGGCTTCGTCGTCCAGCGTCAGGTGTCGAAGATCTACGAAGACCGTCAGAAGATGCAGGCCGGTGGCTTGCCGATCAACTGGGGTTATGCAGAGACCATGGCCTACGCCACCCTGCAGTTCGAAGGTCACCCGATCCGCATGACCGGCCAGGACATCGGCCGTGGCACCTTCTCGCACCGTCACGCGGTGCTGCACAACCAGAAGGACGCCAGCACCTACGTACCGCTGCAGAACCTGTTCCCGGGCCAGCCGAAGTTCGAGCTGTACGACTCCTTCCTTTCGGAAGAAGCGGTACTGGCCTTCGAATACGGCTACTCCACCACCACGCCGAACGCGCTGGTGATCTGGGAAGCCCAGTTCGGCGACTTCGCCAACGGTGCGCAAGTGGTGATCGACCAGTTCATCACCAGCGGCGAGCACAAGTGGGGCCGCCTGTGCGGTCTGACCATGCTGCTTCCGCATGGTTATGAAGGGCAGGGCCCGGAGCACTCCTCCGCGCGTCTGGAGCGTTACCTGCAGCTGTGCGCCGAGCACAACATCCAGGTCTGCGTACCGACCACCCCGGCACAGATCTACCACCTGCTGCGTCGCCAGGTGATCCGTCCGCTGCGCAAGCCGCTGATCGTCCTGACGCCAAAGTCGCTGCTGCGCCACAAGCTGGCCATCTCGACCCTGGAAGACCTGGCAGAAGGCTCGTTCCAGACCGTGATCCCGGAAATCGACACCCTCGATCCGGCCAAGGTCGAACGCCTGATCCTGTGCAGCGGCAAGGTCTACTACGACCTGCTGGAAAAGCGCCGTGCCGAAGGCCGCGAAGACATCGCCATCGTGCGTATCGAGCAGCTGTATCCGTTCCCTGAGGACGACCTGATCGAAATCCTCGCCCCTTACACCAACCTCAAGCATGCAGTGTGGTGTCAGGAAGAGCCGATGAACCAGGGCGCCTGGTACAGCAGCCAGCACCACATGCGCCGTATCCTGGGCCGCCACAACAAGGCACTGGTCCTGGAATACGCCGGCCGCGACGCGTCTGCCGCGCCAGCCTGTGGTTACGCTTCGAAGCACGCCGAACAGCAGGAAAAACTGCTGCAAGACGCCTTCACTGTCTAACGCCTTCGCGCACCTGAAACCGAATTTAAGGAAACACAGATAATGGCTATCGAGATCAAAGCCCCAACCTTCCCGGAATCGGTCGCCGACGGCACCGTTGCCACCTGGCACAAGCAGCCGGGCGACGCCGTCAAGCGTGACGAGCTGATCGTCGACATCGAAACCGACAAAGTCGTCCTGGAAGTACTGGCCACCGCCGACGGCGTGCTGGGCGCCATCGTCAAGGGCGAGGGCGACACCGTCCTGTCCGACGAAGTGCTGGGTTCGATCGTTGAGGGCGGCGCAGCTGCCGCTGCACCTGCCGCCGCCGCTGCCCCGGCTGCTGCCCCGGCCGCCGCTGCCGCCGACGCTGGCGAAGACGACCCGGTCGCCGCTCCAGCCGCGCGCAAGCTGGCTGAAGAGAACGGCATCGACCTGGCTGCCGTTGCCGGCACCGGCAAAGGCGGTCGCATCACCAAGGAAGACGTGGTTGCAGCCGTTGCCAACAAGAAATCGGCACCTGCCGCCGCTCCGGCTGCCAAGCCTGCTGCCGCTGCTGCCGCGGTTGTAGTTGCCGCTGGCGACCGCACCGAGAAGCGCGTGCCGATGACCCGCCTGCGCGCCAAGATCGCCGAGCGTCTGGTCGAAGCCCAGTCGAACATGGCCATGCTGACCACCTTCAACGAAGTCGACATGACCGAAGTCATGGCCCTGCGTTCGAAGTACAAGGACCTGTTCGAGAAGACCCACAACGGCGTACGCCTGGGCTTCATGTCGTTCTTCGTCAAGGCCGCTACCGAAGCGCTGAAGCGTTTCCCGGCAGTAAACGCCTCGATCGACGGCAACGACATCGTCTACCACGGTTTTGCTGACGTCGGCGTTGCCGTCTCCAGCGACCGCGGCCTGGTGGTTCCGGTGCTGCGTAACGCCGAGTCGATGTCGCTGGCCGAAATCGAAAACGGCATCGCCACCTTCGGCAAGAAAGCCCGTGACGGCAAACTGTCGATCGAAGAGATGACCGGCGGTACCTTCACCATCACCAACGGTGGTACCTTCGGCTCGATGATGTCGACCCCAATCGTCAACCCGCCGCAGGCTGCCATTCTCGGCATGCACAACATCATCCAGCGTCCGATGGCCGTCAATGGCCAAGTGGTAATCCGCCCGATGATGTACCTGGCGCTGTCCTACGATCACCGCCTGATCGACGGCAAGGAAGCGGTAACCTTCCTGGTGACCATCAAGAACCTGCTGGAAGATCCGTCTCGCCTGCTGCTGGACATCTAATCAACTAGTCGTGTGGTCGTCGGCCCCTGTTTCGCAGGAAGCAGGGGCTGGGCGGCCCACGGCTTGTAGCTTGTAGCTGATAAGGAATCTTTTATGACCCAGAAATTCGACGTAGTGGTGATTGGTGCAGGTCCTGGCGGCTATGTAGCCGCCATCAAGGCTGCCCAACTCGGTCTGAAGACTGCCTGTATCGAGAAGTACACCGACGCCGAGGGCAAGCTGGCCCTGGGCGGCACCTGCCTGAACGTAGGTTGCATCCCGTCCAAGGCGCTGCTGGACAGCTCCTGGAAGTACAAGGAAGCCAAAGAGAGCTTCAACGTCCACGGTATCTCCACTGGCGAAGTGAAGATGGACGTCGCTGCGATGGTTGGCCGCAAGGCCGGTATCGTCAAGAACCTGACCGGCGGTGTTGCCACCCTGTTCAAGGCCAACGGCGTTACTTCGATCCAGGGCCACGGCAAGCTGCTGGCTGGCAAGAAAGTCGAAGTCACCAAGGCTGACGGCACCACCGAAGTCATCGAAGCCGAGAACGTCATTCTCGCTTCCGGCTCGCGTCCGATCGACATCCCTCCAGCCCCGGTCGACCAGAACGTCATCGTCGACTCCACCGGCGCCCTGGAATTCCAGACCGTTCCGAAACGCCTGGGCGTGATCGGTGCTGGCGTGATCGGCCTGGAGCTGGGTTCGGTCTGGGCTCGCCTGGGTGCTGAAGTCACCGTGCTCGAAGCCCTGGACACCTTCCTGATGGCTGCCGACACCGCCGTGTCGAAAGAAGCCCAGAAGACCCTGACCAAGCAAGGCCTGGACATCAAGCTGGGCGCTCGCGTCACCGGCTCGAAAGTCAACGGCAACGAAGTCGAAGTCACTTATACCAACGCCGAAGGCGAGCAGAAGATCACCTTCGACAAGCTGATCGTTGCGGTCGGCCGTCGTCCGGTGACCACCGATCTGCTGGCTGCCGACAGCGGCGTGACCATCGACGAGCGTGGCTACATCTTCGTCGACGATCACTGCGCCACCAGCGTTCCGGGCGTGTTCGCCATCGGTGACGTGGTGCGCGGCATGATGCTGGCGCACAAGGCCTCGGAAGAGGGCATCATGGTCGTCGAGCGCATCAAGGGCCACAAAGCCCAGATGAACTACGACCTGATCCCGTCGGTCATCTACACCCACCCGGAAATCGCGTGGGTCGGCAAGACCGAACAGGCGTTGAAAGCAGAAGGCGTTGAGGTTAACGTGGGCACCTTCCCGTTCGCGGCCAGCGGCCGTGCGATGGCAGCCAACGACACCGGTGGTTTCGTCAAGGTCATCGCCGATGCGAAAACCGACCGCGTACTGGGTGTGCACGTGATCGGCCCATCGGCTGCCGAGCTGGTGCAGCAGGGCGCGATCGCAATGGAATTCGGCACCAGTGCCGAGGACCTGGGCATGATGGTCTTCAGCCATCCGACCCTGTCCGAAGCGTTGCATGAAGCAGCGCTGGCGGTGAATGGCGGTGCCATTCACGTCGCCAACCGTAAGAAGCGTTAATTATAAGAAACCACGGCGGTCTGCCCGTCGTGGGTCTTGCGTGCAAGACTCACCGCGGAACGTCCGCCGGACCGGATCACATGGGATAACCCGGGGTCAACGGTCACAGGTGGTGCGGCGCCAGTTGATGGCGCAGCGCCGAAGCGCAGTACCTAACGAAGACGGTAAAAAGCATGAATCTTCACGAGTATCAGGGTAAGCAGCTGTTCGCTGAATACGGCCTGCCAGTTTCCAAGGGTTTCGCTGTCGATACCCCTGAGCAAGCGGCAGAAGCCTGCGAAAAGATCGGCGGTTCGGAGTGGGTCGTAAAGGCTCAGGTCCACGCCGGTGGTCGCGGCAAGGCGGGCGGCGTCAAGCTGGTTCGCAGCAAGGAAGACGCCAAGGCGTTCGCTGCCCAGTGGCTTGGCAAGAACCTGGTAACCTACCAGACCGACGCCAATGGTCAGCCAGTTTCCAAGATCCTGGTCGAGTCCTGCACTGACATCGCCAAAGAGCTCTATCTTGGCGCTGTAGTCGACCGTTCGAGCCGCCGCATCGTGTTCATGGCCTCCACCGAAGGTGGCGTGGACATCGAGAAAGTCGCTCACGAAACCCCTGAGAAGATCCTCAAGGCCACCATCGATCCGCTGGTCGGCGCTCAGCCGTTCCAAGGTCGTGAACTGGCATTCCAGCTGGGTCTGGAAGGCAAGCAAGTACAACAGTTCGCCAAGATCTTCGTAGGCCTGGCCAAGCTGTTCAAGGATCACGACCTGGCCCTGCTGGAAGTGAACCCGCTGGTGATCAAGGCCGACGGCGACCTGCACTGCCTCGATGCCAAGATCAACATCGACGCCAACGCCATGTACCGTCAGCCCAAGCTGAAGACCTTCCACGACCCGTCGCAGGACGACGCCCGTGAAGCCCACGCTGCCAAGTTCGAACTGAACTACGTTGCCCTCGAAGGCAACATCGGCTGCATGGTCAACGGTGCCGGCCTGGCCATGGGTACCATGGACATCGTCAACCTGCACGGCGGCAAGCCAGCCAACTTCCTCGACGTAGGCGGCGGTGCTACCAAAGAGCGCGTTACCGAAGCGTTCAAGATCATTCTGTCCGACAGCAATGTCGCGGCCGTCCTGGTCAACATCTTCGGCGGCATCGTTCGCTGCGACATGATTGCCGAAGGCATCATCGGTGCAGTGAAAGAAGTCGGCGTTAAAGTTCCGGTCGTCGTTCGCCTCGAAGGCAACAACGCCGAACTGGGCGCTAAAGTACTGGCAGAAAGCGGTTTGAACATCATTGCGGCAACCAGCCTGACCGACGCTGCTCAACAAGTTGTAAAAGCTGCGGAGGGCAAGTAATGAGCGTCCTGATCAATAAAGATACCAAAGTCATCTGCCAGGGCTTCACCGGCTCGCAGGGTACTTTCCACTCCGAACAAGCCATCGCCTACGGCACCAAGATGGTCGGCGGCGTCACCCCAGGCAAGGGTGGCACCACCCACCTGGGCCTGCCGGTGTTCAACACCGTCAAGGAAGCTGTAGAAGCCACCGGCGCTGACGCTTCGGTAATCTACGTTCCGGCTCCGTTCTGCAAAGACTCGATCTTGGAAGCCGCTTTCGGTGGCATCAAGCTGATCGTCTGCATCACCGAAGGTATCCCTACCCTCGACATGCTGGACGCCAAGGTCAAGTGCGACGAGCTGGGCGTAACCCTGATCGGCCCTAACTGCCCAGGCGTGATCACTCCGGGCGAGTGCAAGATCGGCATCATGCCAGGCCACATCCACCTGCCAGGCAAGGTCGGTATCGTGTCGCGTTCCGGCACCCTGACCTACGAAGCTGTCAAGCAGACCACCGACGCCGGCTTCGGCCAGTCGACCTGCGTTGGTATCGGCGGTGACCCGATCCCAGGCTCCAACTTCATCGACATCCTGAAGCTGTTCCAGGAAGACCCGAAGACCGAAGCGATCGTCATGATCGGTGAGATCGGCGGTTCGGCTGAAGAAGAAGCTGCGGCCTACATCAAGGCCCACGTGACCAAGCCAGTCGTTTCCTACATCGCCGGTGTTACTGCACCTGCGGGCAAGCGCATGGGCCACGCTGGCGCCATCATTTCCGGCGGCAAGGGCACTGCGGACGAGAAGTTCGCCGCCCTGCAGGACGCCGGTGTGAAAACCGTGCGTTCCCTGGCTGACATCGGCAAGGCCCTGGCCGAGCTGACTGGCTGGGAAGCCAAGAAGTAAGTAACACGTAGTACCCCCCACGCGCACAAAGGCCACCTTCGGGTGGCCTTTGTCGTTTCTGGGTGAGGCGTTTCCATCTTATTCGGCAAGTGTGCGTAAGAGATTATCTGTTCATGGATCAGATTGATGGAATACGAGACGAAAGATGGACGCACTACTCCGTGGGAACCCAGAGCCGTTGGCGCTGCTGGAACAAATCCGTTGCACCGACATGCACGCTTTCGTTGCCAGCGCCTGGAGTGCATTCAGGCAGCGGGTGATCGAAAAGCCCGAACCAGAACGCAGGGCACTGTTGTGCGCCGCGATCAGTCACTTCGCCGAACGCTTGTGCCTGAATGCCGGGGAGGATAGCGCGGTACTTGATATCGCGAGGGTGCACACCCGTGGCGACCATCTTTATTCAACGTCCGGACACAGCATCTGGTTTGCGCCGGCGGGCTTCAGCTATGAGCTGCAGCTCTACAGCCAGGGCGATACCCAACTGAGTACGCCGCGCAGGGTGAAGGTTACGCCACAGGCGCCGCTGCTGGTGGAAGGTGGGCTTACCGTCGTTGATGCGTGTCCCGCTCAAACTGATGGGCATCTGGTATTCAGCATCAACCTGCCGATATCCGGAAGCGATATCCAGGTGTTCGAACGCAAGAGCCTGTCCCGCATTGCCTGGTTCCCCGCCGACAGCGAAGTGCCTCGCTACCTGTTGCTGCTCGAGGCGTTGGCAAGCATTGGCGATCCTGGGCTGGAGCGGGTGGCCGGTGAGTTGATCTATCACCACCATCCCGCGGTGCGTTGGCGGGCATTTCTGCAACTGATGCGCTTTACACCTGAACACCTTGAGCACTACTGCGAAATGCTCAATGGCCTGGAAGACCCTGGTCTGCGACTGATGCTGTCGGACTATATGGCGAGGAATTGCGCATGAAATTGGCAGCGTTCATCGAGCGCCTGGAAGGTTATGACCTGCAATCCGATAAGGAGCAGATAGCCAAGGACCTGCAGGCATTGGCGCAGAATCGTGACCTGTTGGGGGAGTGCATGTATGAGCACATCCAGCAGCATGGTTTTAGTCGCGGGGATCAAGCCTACAACGCCTATGGCTTTGCCCTGTACGCCTCGTCGCGCTTCTCCCTGAGGATGACGTTCTGGTTGCCGGCAGACGCCGAGGCGGAGAGGCAAACATTCATTTATGGCCTGCCGCATACCCACGACTTCGATCTGTATGCAGTCGGTTATCAAGGCAGTGGCTACCGAACCGTCAAATACCCCGTGCTCAATGCCGTGCAGGTTGACGCGCAGACCGCCCCATTGCTGGGGGCAGCCGAAGTTGTCCAATTGAGCCCAGGTGCGCTGCTGTACATGCGAGCCTTCGACGACCTGCACTATCAGCTTCCCCCCGAGGAGTTCTCGGCCTCGCTGGCACTGATGATCGCCTTGCCAGAGGCCCAGCGCACAGGGCGACAAGAGTGGTGTTTCGATCAACACCTGCAACCCATCTACTCAGGCCTCGGTTCGCAGGAGACCCATATCTACCAGCGAATAGAGGCACTGTGGCAAGCACATCAATAATGATGTAACCGTTAAACCATAAGGATGAAAACCATGAACAAACCTGCTTGGGCTCAGGCCCGTCTTTACAACGCTGGTAGCGAAATCATGCCTCAGACAAACAGTGCCTCCAGCATTGGATGCACGGGTGGTGGTGGCTTCTACCCAGGGCCACGCTACAACTTCGGCAATATCCATGAGATCAAGCGCTTCTGGCAGGCGGCCAAGGCTGGCTCGTCTTCCGATCGCGCCTGATGCGTGAGCAGGGTCTTTGGGGCAAGCCGGCGTCCTGAAGACTCTGCTTCTGGTCGTGCTGCAGTCATGACCAAGGCAATGGTCGTGACGCTCGATCGGTTTCATAGGCTTTTTCGCACAGACGGCGCACTGGATGCCTGACAAAATTCCTGCCAGCACAGAGTCATCCAGACGACAAACACATACGCACATCGGACAAGCAGCACCGTTGCAGTGCGTTTAACCGGTAAAACGGTTAATCTACGCGTTCACTCTGTGCCCGTGCCCCAAAAGGGAACGACACGCTAAACGGGTCTGGCTCACCAAGCCGGGCAACATTTCCCTCATTCATGGGGAAATTTCCTCTCGAATCCCGATTTCAGCAGTGTGGTACTACCTTAAATGAAAGTGTTAAAAGGCCAGGATATCCTGGCGCTTGGCTTTATGACGTTCGCGCTTTTCGTGGGCGCCGGCAACATCATCTTCCCGCCTATCGTTGGCTTGCAGTCCGGTCCGCATGTGTGGATGGCGGCATTGGGCTTCCTGGTCACCGCGGTCGGCCTGCCGGTCATCACCGTGGTCGCCCTGGCCAAGGTCGGTGGCGGCATGGACGCCCTGAGCAGCCCGATCGGCAAGTTCTTCGGTGGCCTGCTGGCGGCTGTGTGCTACCTCTCGGTCGGCCCGCTGTTCGCCACCCCGCGTACCGCGACCGTGTCCTTCGAAGTAGGCGTAGCACCGCTGACCGGTGAAAGCCCGCTGGCGCTGTTCATCTACAGCCTGGTGTACTTCATCGTGGTGCTGGCCGTGTCGATGTACCCGGGCAAGCTGCTCGATACCGTCGGCCGTTTCCTCGCCCCGCTGAAGATCATCGCCCTGGCCGCGCTCGGCATCGCCGCGTTCGCGCTGCCGGCCGGCACCATTGGCGAGGCGCAGCCGCAGTACGTCGCCGCACCGTTCTCGCAAGGCTTCATCAATGGCTACCTGACCATGGACACCCTCGGTGCCCTGGTGTTCGGCATCGTCATCGTCAACGCCATCCGTTCGCGTGGCGTGGAGTCGCCGAAGCTGATCACCCGCTACGCCATCATCGCCGGCCTGATCGCCGGTGTCGGCCTGGCGCTGGTGTACATCAGCCTGTTCCGCCTGGGTGCCGGTAGCCATGACATCGCCATGGGCGCCACCAACGGCGCGGCTGTCCTGCACGCCTACGTGCAGCACACCTTCGGCTCGTTGGGCAGCGGCTTCCTTGCCGTGCTGATCGCCCTGGCCTGCCTGGTGACCGCGGTTGGCCTGACCTGCGCCTGCGCCGAGTACTTCAGCCAGATCCTGCCGCTGTCGTACCGCGCCCTGGTGGTGATCCTGGCGGGCTTCTCGCTGCTGATCTCCAACCTTGGCCTGACCAAGCTGATCATGTTCTCGATCCCGGTGCTCACCGCGATCTACCCACCGTGCATCGTGGTGGTGGGCCTGAGCTTCGTCAAAGAGCTGTGGCACTCGCCGGTCCGCATCCTGGCGCCGGTAATGCTGGTGTCGCTGTTGTTCGGCATGGTCGATGCGATCAAGGGCAGCAGCCTGGCGCACATGCTGCCGGACGCCATGGCGCACCTGCCGCTGAGCGACCAGGGCCTGGCCTGGCTGGTACCGTCGGTGGTCACCTTGGCCGCTGCCGTGGCCTGCGACCGCCTGCTCGGCAAGCCGCGCGAAGTGTTGGCCTGATGCGTTGAAACCCCAGGGCTGGCGCCGGCCACAAGCCGAAGGGCGCCAACCCAGGGTGAAGACCAAAACCCCGCATCGAAAGGTGCGGGGTTTTTTATTATCTTTCTTTTGCACCGGCCTCATCGCCGGCAAGCCCACCCCTTGTAGGAGCGGCCTTGCCGGGGCGCCGGACCGGCCGGAAAGGGCCGCAAAGCGGCCCCAGCGATTGATTGTGCGACACGAAAGAGTGGGGCTGCTCTGCAGCCCATTCGCGGCACAAGGCCGCTCCTACAGAGACCGCGCAAGATGTGGGCGCCGGCTTGCCGGCGATGAGGCCGGTGCAAGCAAAACAATTTTCCAGGTGCAGTGCCTTTTACCGAATCCAGGCGTCGAAAGCCGGTCTACCTCTTTTCAATGCGGACTTCTGCATGACCTTCATCCAAAACAACCTGGGCAACCTGCTGGCCGTCTGCTGGTTCGCCATCTGCTGGGGTGGCTACACCCGCTATGCACTGTGGAAGGGCCGCGATACCGCGTGCCTGGCCAGTGTGCTGCACCTGTACCGCGAAGACTGGATGCGCCGCATGCTGCTGCGCGACAACCGCATCGCCGACGCCAGCGTGATCGGTAACCTGGAGCGTAACGCCTCGTTCTTCGCGTCCAGCACCCTGATCATCCTCGCCGGTATCCTTACCGTGCTGGGCGCTTCTGACCGCGCACTGTCGCTGCTGGCTGACCTGCCGCTGGTGCAGCAGGCCTCCCAGGGCATGTCGGAAATCAAGTTGCTGTGCCTGGCGACCGTGTTCGTCTACGCCTTCTTCACCTTCAGTTGGTGCATGCGTCAATACAACTTCGCTGCGGTACTGGTCGGCTCGGCGCCGATGATCGGCGAGCGCCAGGTCAGTGAACTGGAGCGCAATGCATTCGCCTCGCGCGCGGCGCGGGTGCTGTCGCTGGCGGCCAACCAGTTCAACCTGGGCCTGCGGTCGTATTACTTCGGCATGGCCATGTTGAGCTGGTTCATCAGCCCCTGGTTGTTCATGGTCATGAGTGTCGGGGTGGTGTTTATTCTCTACCGCCGCGAGTTCCACTCTCATGTGCTTGAAGTGATGGTGTTCACGCCCACTCAAAGTGCGACGGTAGAAATGGGCAAGGACACTTCGACAATCAATGGCTGAAGCGTTTCATCCATAAATGACAGATACAAAAAAACCCGACGATGTCGGGTTTTTTTGTATTGGCCAATTACTGCTTGGCAGGCTCGCTCGGCGCTGGAGCGGCCGGAGTAGCCGGGGCGGCTTCTTCGGCGGCTTTCTGTTGCGCTTCGGCCTGATCTTTGGCGGCTTCGGCGTTTTCCTTGGCGGCTTCGTTCATCTTATCCTGAGCTTCGCCCATCTTTTCCTGGGCCTGCTCGGCGTGTTGCTGTGCGTCCTGGGCTTTGTCTTCGCTCGCTTTATCGCAAGCAGCCAGGCCCATGGCAGCGGCCAGCATCAGAGCAAAAGCAAAAGGTTTACGCATGGGGTGTCTCTCCTGGGTGGAATAACTTTACTTGTTCCTTCGAGTTCACCCTGCGCGGATTAGTTCCGCAATTGTTAAAGATATATAACTGCCCGTCCTGTATGGACTTTTTATTGAATTTATGAAGTGAGGGCGTATGCGCGAGACGCCATTGATGGCCATGGCCGAGCGTTTTCTCTCGGCCTTGAAACACTGCCAGGTGCTACAGATGCGTGTTCACCATGCCGATGAGCAAGGGATGACCCTTGTGTTGCCCTGGTCGCCAGCGATCGTCGGCAATCCGCAGAATGGCGCGGTGCACGGCGGTGCCCTGACCACCCTGATGGACACCACTTGCGGCATGGCGACCCTGTGCGCCTTGCCGCGCTTCGAAGTGTGCCCCACCCTGGACCTGCGCATCGACTACATGCACCCGGCCGAAGCCGGCAAGGACATCTATGGGCACGCCCAGTGCTACCGGGTCACCCGCGATGTGATCTTCACCCGTGGCAGCGCCTACCAGGACGACCCGTCGCAGCCCATCTGCCAGGTGGTCGGCACCTTTATGCGCCTGGGGCAGGACATCAAGGGTGGCATTCGCTTCGGTAACAGCCTCAAGGAGCCGCGCCCATGATCCCCGCAGGCACCCGCCAGCAATTGAACGAAGCGCACGCCCGTGGCGACTATGGCCCGTTATTGGCGCTGATCCCCTACGCCGGGCTGATCGGCATCGAATGCGAGCGCCAGGGCGACGATCTGTTGTTTCGCCTGCCCGCCAGCGAGAACAACATCGGCAACCCCTTGCTACCTGCCATTCACGGCGGCGTGATCGCAGGCTTCATGGAGCTGTCCGCGGCGCTGTACCTACTGATCTACAGCGAAAGCGCGAGCATCCCCAAGATCATCGACTTCTCCATCGACTACCTGCGTGCCGGCCATTACCGCGATACCTACGCCCAGTGTCAGCTATGGCGCCAGGGCCGGCGGGTAACCAATGTCGCCATCACCGCCTGGCAGGCCGATCGCGACACGCCCATCGCTACCGCCCGGGCACATTTCAAGATCGAACCGGAAAAGCCTGTCGAGTAGCCCCTTGAAATGGTCGGGCAAGCCCCCATCTGCTGTACATCCGCCGAGTAATGCAGGCCCAAGGGGTCGCCAGGCGTCACCTACCAACAGATTGGAGTTTGAAGACGATGAGTGTGGAGACTCAAAAAGAAACCCTGGGCTTCCAGACCGAGGTCAAGCAGCTGCTGCACCTCATGATCCATTCCTTGTACTCGAACAAGGAAATCTTCCTCCGCGAGCTGATTTCCAACGCCTCCGACGCCGCCGACAAGCTGCGTTTCGAGGCCCTGGCCAAGCCTGAGCTGCTCGAAGGCGATGCCGACCTCAAGATCCGCGTGAGCTTCGACAAGGCGGCCAACACCGTGAGCCTCGAGGACAACGGCATCGGCATGAGCCGCGAAGACGTCATCGCGCACCTGGGTACCATCGCCAAGTCCGGCACCGCCGACTTCATGAAGAACCTCACCGGCGATCAGAAGAAAGACTCCCACCTGATCGGTCAGTTCGGCGTGGGCTTCTACTCCGCGTTCATCGTCGCCGACAAGGTCGATGTGTTCAGCCGTCGCGCAGGCCTGCCGGCCGCCGAAGGCGTGCACTGGTCGTCCAAGGGCGAGGGCGAGTTCGAAGTCGCCACAATCGACAAGCCGCAGCGCGGCACCCGTATCGTCCTGCACCTGAAAAGCGGTGAAGACGAGTTCGCCGACGGCTGGCGCCTGCGCAACATCGTCAAGAAGTACTCCGACCATATCGCCCTGCCGATCGAGCTGCCCAAGGAGCAGGCCGAAGCTGCCGAAGGCGAAGAGCAGCCAGCGCAGGAATGGGAAACCGTCAACCGCGCCAGCGCCCTGTGGACCCGTTCGCGCACCGAGGTGAAGGACGAGGAGTACCAGGAGTTCTACAAGCATATCGGCCATGACTTCGAGAACCCGCTGGCCTGGAGCCACAACAAGGTCGAAGGCAAGCTGGAATACAACTCGCTGCTGTACGTGCCGGCCCGCGCGCCGTTCGACCTGTACCAACGCGAAGCGCCACGCGGCCTGAAGCTGTACGTGCAGCGCGTGTTCATCATGGACCAGGCCGAGTCGTTCCTGCCGCTGTACCTGCGTTTCATCAAGGGCGTGGTCGACTCCAACGACCTGTCGCTGAACGTGTCGCGTGAGATCCTGCAGAAGGATCCGATCATCGACTCGATGAAGACCGCGCTCACGAAACGCGTGCTGGACATGCTGGAGAAACTAGCCAAGAACGAGCCTGAGCAGTACAAGGGCTTCTGGAAAAACTTCGGCCAGGTGCTGAAGGAAGGCCCGGCAGAAGACTTCGCCAACAAGGAGAAGATCGCAGGCCTGTTGCGCTTCGCCTCCACCCATGATGACAGCGGCGAGCAGAGCGTTGCCCTGGCCGACTACCTGGCGCGTGCCAAAGAGGGCCAGGACAAGATCTACTTCCTCACCGGCGAATCCTACGCCCAGGTCAAGAACAGCCCGCACCTGGAAGTCTTCCGCAAGAAAGGCATCGAAGTGCTGCTGCTCACCGACCGTATCGACGAGTGGCTGATGAGCTACCTCAACGAGTTCGACGGCAAGGCTTTCGTCGATGTCGCCCGTGGCGACCTGGACCTGGGCAAGCTGGACTCCGAAGAGGACAAGAAGGCCCAGGAAGAAGTGGCCAAGGACAAGGAAGGCCTGGTCGAGCGCCTCAAGGGCGCGCTGGGTGACAGCGTTGCCGAAGTGCGTGTTTCACACCGTTTGACCGACTCGCCGGCGATCCTCGCCATCGGCGAGCAGGACCTTGGCCTGCAGATGCGCCAGATCCTCGAGGCCAGCGGGCAGAAGGTGCCGGACTCCAAGCCGATCTTCGAGTTCAACCCAAGCCACCCGCTGATCGAGAAACTCGATGGCGAGCAGAGCGAAGACCGCTTCGCCGAGCTGTCGCACATCCTGTTCGACCAGGCGGCGCTGGCGGCCGGTGACAGCCTGAAAGACCCGGCGGCCTACGTGCGTCGCCTGAACAAGCTGTTGGTCGAGCTGTCTGCTTGAGTTGATGCACACAAAGCCCGCTTCGGCGGGCTTTTTCATTTATGCGTCTAGTTGTGGGGGCGCGCTTGCCCCGCGAATCGCCTGAAGCGGTCTAGAATTCGCGCAACCGTGCATGCCAAGGAGTGTTGAATGAGCAAGGTCATTATCGAGTCGCTGGTCTATCACCTGTCGGGTAAAACCTACGAGAGCCGCCTGGTCTATGCACCTGGCGCGCTGCCGCAACCGGGCCTGCTGATGGCGCCGAACTGGATGGGTATCGGCGAGGGCGCCGAGCGCATCGCCAAGGAAGTGGCCGAGCAGGGCTATGTGGTGTTGATCGCCGACCTCTACGGGCAATCGGTGCGCCCATCCAACGCTGATGAAGCCGGCAACGCCATGATGCCGCTGAAGAACGACCGTGCCGAGCTGCGCAAGCGCATGCAGGAAGCCCTGGCGCAGCTGGTCGGCCAATCGAAGGCCTTGCTGGCGCCCGGCAAGGTGGCCACCTTCGGCTTCTGCTTCGGTGGTTGCTGTGCCCTTGAGCTGGCCCGTACCGGTGCCGACCTGAAGGCCGCGGTGTCGTTCCACGGCACCCTGGACACGCCGAACCCGGAAGATGCCAAGCGCATCAAGGGCTCGGTGCTGGTGCTGCATGGCGCCTCTGACCCGCTGGTGCCCAAGGAGCAGTTGCCCGCGTTCGAAGCGGAGATGAACGCCGCCAAGGTCGACTGGCAGTTGCTCAGCTATGGTGGCGCGGTGCACTCGTTCACCGACCCGAACGCCAATGTGCCGGGCAAGATGCAGTATGACCGGCGCACCTCGGAGCGGGCGTTCCGCTCGATGCACAACCTGCTCAAGGAAGTGTTCCAGGGCTGACCCATCGCGGGGCAAGCCCGCTCCCACAGTTGAGCCAAATCCATTGTGGGAGCGGGCATGCCCCGCGATTGCGAGCTGCAGGCTAGCGCGGCAATTCGATCCGCCCTTTTTCCCCAGGCACCACCGGCCAATCTCCCGCCGCCCAGCGTGCCCGCGCCTGTTCGATCAATTCCGGATCACTGGCCACGAAGTTCCAGTTCATCCGCCGCGGCCCATCCAGCGCCGCGCCACCGATCAGCACCAGCTGGCACTCACCCTCTGCATACAACGTCACCGCTTCACCCTCCGGCAGCACCACCAGGCTGCACGGCTCGACGTCCTCGTCGTTCAGCAGCAGCTCGCCATCGAGCAGGTATAGCGCCCGCTGCGCATGCTCGTCAGGCACCAGAAGCGTGGTGGCAGGCTGCATGCGTACATGGGCGTACAGGGTAGGGGAGAGCACCGGTACCGGCGACGCCAGGCAAAAGCCCGTGCCGGCGATCATGCAGATGCGTACCCCCAGGTTATCGCTGACCGGCAGGCTGGCCGCCGGGTGATGGCTGTAGCTTGGCTCTCCCTGTTCATGTTCGCGTGGCGAGGCCAGCCAGACTTGCAGCCCGTGCAAACGTGAACCCTCGGCAAGCAGCTCGGCAGGTGTGCGCTCGACGTGGGCCACACCGCCACGTGCAGTCATCCAGCTCACATCGCCTGGCCGCACGCGCTGGTCCGAACCCAGGCTGTCCTTGTGCTGGATTTCGCCTTCGAACAGGTAGGTGAGGGTGGACAGGCCGATATGCGGGTGTTGGCGGATATCCATGCCACGGCCGGGCGCGTAGTCGGTCTCCAGCATATGGTCGAAGAACACGAACGGGCCGACGCTGCGGCACTGGGCCGAGGGCAGCGGGCGCAGGATCGGCTGGCCTTCGACCGATTCGGCGCGAGGGCGGATGACCAGGGGGCTGCTCATGAGGGAGGTGCTCCGGGTGGGCAGGGACGATGCCCCCAAGCATAGCGCTTGGCGTGCTTGGGCTGAACTGCCTGCGTGGCCACCCGGTCTACTCTTTCCCTAGCCACGAAGGAGCCTGCGATGATCGTCCGACTGCTGGCCTGCATGGTGTTCGCCGGTTGCCTGTGCGCAGCGGCCCAAGCCCGTGATTACCGCTACAGTGACGCCCACTTGCACTATGTGGACTTCTTCCAGGAGAGCGAAGGCATGCCGGCGCTGCTCAAGGCCATGGATGCCGCTGGGGTGGAGCAGTCGATGATCTCCGGAATCCCGGTGGCCAAGAAATGGCACGAGGACGAACCCAAGCGCCCCCGCTACTACGCCGGCGACGATGCCGACGCCTACTGGTACAGCGCCACCGACCTGTACGTGGCCGCCGCGCTCCAGAAGTTGCCAGCCGAACAGCGCCGGCGCTTCCACCCGTTCCTCACCGGTTTCAACCCGGTGGACAAGAATGCCGCCAGCCATATCGAGCGCATGCTCGAACTCTACCCCGGGCTATGGCAGGGCATCGGCGAAGTGTTCACCCGCCACGACGACCTCACCGCCCTGACCAGCGGCGATACGCCGCGGGCCAACAACGAAGCCATGACGCGCATCTACCACCTGGCCGCCGAGCGCGACCTGCCTGTGCTGCTGCATTCGAACATCACCTCCAAGCGCGAGCGCAACCCGCTCTACCTGGCCGAAATCGAGGAGCCGTTGCGCAACCACCCGCACACCCGGTTCATCTGGGCCCATGCGGGTAGCAGTGCAGAGATCCATCGGCACCAGACGCGGATGGACTTCCTCCTGCCGGTGCTGGCGCGCCTGCTGGAGGACTACCCGAACCTCTACGTCGACCTGTCCTGGAGCGTGCTGCGCCCCTACCTGCTGGATGAGCAGGGCGTGCCGGACAAGGACTGGCTGGCGCTGATCCAGCGCTTCCCCGAGCGCTTCATGCTCGGCTCCGACGTGGTTGGGCGCTTCGACAGCCTGGGCGAGCAACTGCACGGCTTCAAGCCGTTCCTGGACGCCTTGCCCGAAGACGTGGCGCGCAAGGTGGCGCATGACAATTTCCTCGCGGTACTGCCCAAGGCGGCAAAACAGGGCACATAGCCTTTTGATATCGCGTTTTCGTCTTACGCAAATTTCGAGCCGCCCGATACCTTCTTTAAGCGACGGAACAACGCTTTTGGGAGGGATCCTGAAATGAGCCTCAGACGTTTGAATATCGCCCCGCGCGCGGGCCTGGGCTTCGGCCTGATGGCCTTGCTGGTGATCGCGCTGGGTGGCTTCGCCCTGCAACAGATGACCAACATGCGCCAGCAGTCCGAACAGGTGGACAACAACTGGCTGCCCAGTGTGATCTCGGTGGGGCGCATGACCCAGGACATGCTGCGCATCCGAGCCCTGACGCTACGGCTGCTGGTCAACACCGACCCCGCCGCCCAGCAGCAGAACCGCGCCCGCATCGACGAGATCAAGACCGGCCTGGACCAGGCCCAGCGGCATTACGATGCGCTGATCGTGCTGCCCGAGGAGCGCACGCTGTTCGATCGCTACCAGGGTCTGGAGCGCCAGTACATGACCTTGCAGGCCCAGGTGGTACAGCTGGCCGTCGAAGGCCATGTCGAGGCGGCGGCGACCCTGGTCAATGGCGAGATCAACCAGATCGCCGACCAGATGACCGCCTCGCTCAACGAGCTGATCGAGCTGAACAACCATCACGCCAACTCCGCCACCGACCTGGCCGAAGCCGTCTATAACGGCGCCAAGGTCTGGGTCGGGGTACTGCTGGTGATCGCCCTGACCCTTACCGTGGTACTGGCGCTGGCCTTGACCCGCAGCATCGTGCGCCCGCTCGGGCAGTCGCTGAAGGTGGCTGAGACGGTCGCTACCGGCGACCTGACCCCGCAGATCACCGTGAACGGCGATGACGAGCCGGCCCGCCTGCTGGCGGCGCTCAAGAGCATGCAACAAAGCCTGCGCGAGACCATCGGGCGGATATCCGATTCGGCCAGTCAGCTGGCCTCGGCCTCGGAAGAGTTGAGCGCGGTCACCGAGGATGCGACCCGTGGCCTGCAGCAACAAAGCATGGAGATTGAGCAGGCGGCCACCGCCGTCAACCAGATGACCGCAGCGGTGGAGGAGGTGGCAAGCAACGCCGTGGCCACCTCCGAAGCCTCGCGCGAATCCGACCAGATCGCCCGCCGTGGCCGCGAGCAGGTGCAGGCCACGGTGGCCGCCATCGAGGCGCTGGCCGGCGGCGTGGCCGGCAACGCCGAGGAGGTCGGGCAGTTGGCGCAGCAGGTGCACGATATCAGCAAGGTGCTGGATGTGATCGGCTCCATCGCCGAGCAGACCAACCTGCTGGCGCTCAATGCCGCCATCGAGGCGGCGCGGGCCGGGGAGGCCGGGCGTGGCTTCGCCGTGGTCGCCGACGAGGTCCGGGCGCTGGCCCATCGCACGCAATCCTCGACCCAGGAGATTGAGCAGATGATCGTCGCCATTCGCGGTGGCGCCGAGCGGGCGGTACAGGGGATGCGCCAGAGCGATGTGCAGGCCCGCTCCACGCTTGAAGGCGCCCATGCCGCGGGCGCGGCGCTGGAGGCGATTGCCGGGGCCATCGGCCAGATCAACGAGCGCAACCTGGTGATCGCCAGCGCATCGGAGCAGCAGGCGCAGGTGGCACGGGAGGTGGACCGCAACCTGACCACCATCCGCGACCTGGCGCACCAGTCGTCGGCCGGGGCCGAGCAGACCTCGGCGGCGAGCCAGGCGCTGTCGCGCCTGGCGGTGGACCTGAACACCCTGGTGCAGCGGTTTTCGGTCTGACCAGGCTGGCGCAGTACCTGTAGGAGCGGCCTTGCGTCGCGAAAGGGGCGCGAAGCGGCCCCAGGGTATCTGTGACGCCACGACGAATGCTGGGGCTGCTCCGCAGCCCTTTCGCGACGCAAGGCCGCTCCTACAAAAACAGAATCGTAGTTTGCAGGTACAAACAAAAACGCCCCGACCTAGGTCGGAGCGTTCTCGTTCAGCACATCAAGCAATCACTTGCCAGTCCAGCGCTTGAGCACCAGGGTGGCGTTGGTGCCGCCGAAGCCGAAGCTGTTGCTCATGACCGTGTCGATCTTGGCGTTCTCTTCGGTCTTGCGCAGTACCGGCAGGTCGGCGACCTCTGGGTCCAGCTCGTCGATGTTGGCGGAGCCGGCGATGAAGTTGTTCTCCATCATCAGCAGGCAGTAGATCGCCTCGTGCACGCCCGCGGCGCCCAGCGAGTGGCCCGACAGGCTCTTGGTCGAGCTGATCTTCGGTGCCTTGTCGCCGAACACTTCACGCACACCCTTCATCTCGGCGACGTCGCCAACCGGCGTCGAGGTGCCGTGGGTGTTCAGGTAGTCGATCGGGGTGTCGACGGTGGACAGCGCCTGCTGCATGCAGCGGATTGCGCCTTCGCCGCTCGGGGCGACCATGTCGTAGCCGTCGGAAGTCGCGCCGTAGCCGACGATCTCGGCGTAGATCTTGGCGCCACGGGCCAGGGCATGTTCCAGCTCCTCGACCACCACCATGCCGCCGCCACCCGCGATGACGAAACCGTCACGGTCGGCGTCGTAGGCGCGCGAGGCCAGCTCAGGGGTTTCGTTGCGCTTGGTCGACAGGGCGCCCATGGCATCGAACAGGAACGACTGGCTCCAGTGCTCTTCTTCACCGCCACCGGCGAAGACGATGTCCTGCTTGCCCCACTGGATCTGCTCCAGGGCGGTGCCGATGCAGTGTGCGGAGGTGGCGCAGGCCGACGAGATCGAGTAGTTGATGCCCTTGATCTTGAACGGGGTGGCCAGGCACGCCGACACAGTGCTGCCCATGGTGCGGGTAACACGGTATGGGCCGACGCGCTTGACGCCTTTCTCGCGCAGGGTGTCCAGGGCTTCCATCTGGTTCAGCGTGGAAGCGCCACCGGAACCTGCCACCAGGCCGGTGCGCGGGCTGGAAACCTGCTCTTCGGTCAGGCCGGCATCCTTGATCGCGTCCTGCATCGCCAGGTAGGCGTAGGCCGCGGCGTGGCCGACGAAGCGATAGACCTTGCGGTCGATCAGCTCTTCCAGATTCAGGTCGATGGAACCGGAAACCTGGCTACGCAGCCCCATTTCCTTGTATTCCGGGTTGTAGCGGATACCCGGACGGCTGTTGCGCAGGTTTTCGGTGACGGTAGCTTTGTCATTGCCCAGGCACGATACGATGCCCAGACCAGTGATAACGACGCGGCGCATGCGAATAACCCTTAGAAATTGTCAGTGGAGGTGAACACGCCGACCCGCAGGCCTTCGGCAGTGTAGATCTCGCGACCGTCGACGCTGACCGAGCCATCGGCGATGGCCATGTTCAGCTTGCCTTTCAGGACGCGCTTGATGTGAATGTTGTAAGTGACTTTCTTGGCGGTGGGTAGTACCTGGCCGAAGAATTTCACTTCGCCCGAACCCAGGGCGCGGCCACGGCCCGGCAGGCCCTGCCAGCCGAGGAAAAAGCCGACCAGCTGCCACATGGCGTCGAGGCCCAGGCAGCCTGGCATCACCGGGTCGCCTTCGAAGTGGCAGGCGAAGAACCACAGGTCCGGATTGATATCCAGCTCGGCGACCAATTCACCTTTGCCGAACTTGCCGCCTTCCTCGCTGATGTGGGTGATGCGATCGACCATCAGCATGTTCGGGGCGGGCAGTTGCGCATTACCGGGGCCGAACAGCTCACCGCGACTGCAGCGCAGCAGGTCTTCCCGGGTAAAGGCGTTTTGTTTGGTCATGCGAGCTCCTCAATAACCCCCTGCGGCAGGGGATGAATCTTCCCGGCCGGCCCGGAGCGCGTTGCATCCAGGGCGGCAGCCTACAGGTAGACTATTGCGTTGTGGTGAAAGTCACAGCGCACCTGGCAAAAGAAGTACAGGTGTGCACTGAAATGTTATTTTCAGGTCCGGCGGCGGTCCTGTCCAGTCCCTAAGACTGCCGCACTTTAGCATTTATCGCCAGCCGCAGCTGTCCGACCGGGTAGCCAGCGGCGCAAGATGCGCTGCAAGTCGGTGCGTTTGAAGGGCTTGCTCAGGTAATCGTTCATGCCGGCCGCCAGGCAGCGCTCGCGGTCACCCTCCAGGGCACTGGCGGTCAGGGCGATGATCGGCAAGCCCGCGCCCCTGGGTAACTGGCGAATACGCCGGGTGGCCTCGTAGCCGTCCATCTGCGGCAGGCGACAGTCCATCAGCACCGCGGCGAACGGCTGCTGCTCCACCAGGTCGACCGCCTGGGCGCCATCCATCGCCAGGCCGACCTCGAAGCCCAGGCTGCGCAGCATGGCTTCGATAACGCTCTGGTTGACCGGGTTATCCTCTACCAGCAGGATCCGTTCGCCAGCGCTGCCCGCCAGTGCCGGCAGTGCGCAGCCGCTGTCGAAGCCGGCCGGGGCGTTGGCCAGGGCCAGCGGCATTTCCAGGGTGAAGGTCGAACCCAGCCCTTCGCGGCTCTCGCCTCGCAACTGGCCGCCCATGCGCTCGGCCAGGGTGCGGGCGATCGACAAGCCCAGGCCGGTGCCGCCATAGCGCCGCGAGATCGAACTGTCGGCTTGCTGGAAGGCGACGAACATCGTTTCCAGGCGGTTGCTGTCGATACCGATGCCGGTATCGCGCACGGTGCAGGTGAGCCAGAGCAGTTGCGTGTCCAGCACCTGCCAGCGCGCCTCCACCGCCACCTCGCCGCGCTCGGTGAATTTCAACGCGTTGCCCACCAGGTTGAGCAGGATCTGGCGGATCCGCGTCGGGTCGCCCACCACCTGCAGCAGTTCGATGCCCGGCGGCAGTTGCAGGCGCAGGTCCAGGCCACGCTGCTGGGCACTGTGCTGGAACGACAGGACACTGCTGGTGACCAGCTCGCCCAGGTTGAAGTCGATATGCTCCAGCTCAAGCGTGGTGCGCTCGATCCGCGAGAAGTCGAGAATGTCGTTGATCACCTTCAACAGGTGCCCGGTGGACTCGCTGGCCACTGCCGTGTACTCGGCCTGCTCGCTGGTCATGTGGGTGGTCTCAAGCAACTGCAGCATGCCCAGAACACCGTTCATGGGCGTACGCAGCTCATGGCTCATCATCGCCAGGAAGTCGGATTTGGCGCGGTTGGCCTGTTCGGCCTCCTCGCGGGCCTGGATCAGCTGGCCCATAGCCTGTTGCTGCTCATGGGCGGCCTGGTCCAGGGCGCTGGCCAGGTTGTTGATGTGCCGCGCCAGGTGGCCCAGCTCGCTGTCATCGACCACCGGCAGCGGCGCGTTGAAATCGCCCTGCTGGATAGCCTTGACCGCATGGCCCATGTCGCTGATCGGCTTGGACAGGCTCATGGCCAGGCGCCGGGCCAGCAGGAAGGTGAACAGCAAGGCGAACAGGGCGAGGATCGCGGCCTTGATCACGATCTCCTGCTGGCGCTGGCTGAAGGCATCGTCGGACATGCCCACGATCACCCGCCCCAGGTAGTCGTCGCCGATGGCTGGCAGTTGCGGTTTGCCTTGCAGGAAGTCGTTGTCCAGGCGGATCTGCTGCAGGCGGATCGGTGCCTGGAACACTTCGACCCGTTGCGCGCGGTTGAGGCTTTCGTCCGGCTGCTCGACATACACCAGGATGTGGTTGCGGCTGTCCTGCACTTCCAGGAAGCGCACGTGGGGGATGCTCAGGGTGGCGCGCATCAACCCCTCGAGCACCTCGTTGTTGCCCGAGATCACCCCGTACTCGGAGGCCGGCGCCAGCTGGTTGGCGATCAGCTGGCCGGTGTGGTTGAGCTCCTGGCGCAAGTCCTGGATACGCACGAAGGTGAAGAAGCTGATCAGCAGCAGGGTCAGCAGCAGCGCGGGGCCGAGGCTGATGATCTGGGTGCGGGTGTGGATGTCCCAGCTCAGGCGCGTGCTCATGGGGTGGGTTCTCCTGCGGCCAGGGCCAGGGCGGCGGCGTCCGGGTCGATCGCCTCCAGCCCCAGCGAGCGGGCCACCTGCTGGTTACCGCTGACCCCGAAGTGTGCGGGGTACAGGCTGCGTGGCCAGCGTAGCGGGGGGAGTTCGAGCAACTGGTCGAGCACCGCCAGCCAGTCGTCCTGGTCGCTGTAGGTGCTGGCCAGGGCGCCGGCGCGGACGAAGCCGGCGTTCGGCCCGATCAGCGCCATCTGCCGGCCATAGCTGCTGAGCAGCACGTTCTTGGCCGATTTGGAGTTGTACAGTTCAGGGTCGTCCAGGCCCAGCAGCACGTCGCTGTTGGCCAGCAGGTTCTGCAAGGGGCGGCTGTCACGCAGGTCTGGCCAGTCCTCGGCGACGATCTCCAGCCCCAATGGCCGCGCGGCCTGGCGCAGCTCGTCGAGCAGGAAGCGGCTGTGCTCAGCGTACAGCACGCCGATCCGCCGGGCCTGCGGCAACAGGTAGCTGGCCAGGCGCAGTTGCCGGGCCAGCGGTGGGTCGCTCCACAGCAGGCTGAGGAACGCCGGTCGCGACTTTCCCAGGCGTTGCTCGGCCTGTACACGGCTGACCCGCATGGCCAGTGCCTGCGGGCCGGCGGCTTCGCCCAGGCGCCACTCCAGCGCCGGGGCATCGAGCAGGATCAGACGGGTATCGGCCTTCAACTGCCCCGGGCGGGGTAGCTGGGCGATGGTCTTGAACTGCACCTGGTCATGTGGGCGGCGCTGTGCCAGGGCGGCGACGAAGCTGCGAATGCCGGGCTGGTCCTCGGCACCCACCAACAGGATTTCACTGGCCGACAGCGAACCCAGGGGCAGGATGCACAACAGCAGCAGGCGCAGCAGCACGGCCATCAGAACGCCAGCTCCGCGCTGACGCTCAGGCGGTGGCGGCTGTCGTAGCGGTTCTGCTCGACCGTGACTGGCTCATCGTCCAGGCGCTGTTGCCACAGTGCGGCCAGTTCCAGGGTGCTGCCCTGGATCCTGAAGCGCTTGGCCAGGCGCAGGTCGACGCGCTCGTAGCGGTACTGGTTGAGGGCATCATCCCCGTAATAGAACAGTGCGCTGGACCAGCCCTGGCCCCATTCGCGCAGCCAGCCGGCCGAGCCGCTGTTGCGTGCCGACAGGCGCCGGTCGTTGGGGTTGCTGGCCCAGGCGTCGACATAGGCGTAGGTGACGCGCAGGCGGTCTCGTTGGCTGGCGCGCCAGTCGAACTGCGCCTCGCTGCCGCTGAAGCGGGCCTTGTTGGCGTTGCTGGCGATGAACTGGTTGTTCTTCAAAGGCTCGCTGATCATTCCGGTGATCTCGTCGTAGAACAGTTTCACATCCATGCTCAGGTCGATGTCGCTGAAGAAGCCGTTGTAGCCAAGCTCTCGCGAGCGCATGCGCTCCTGGTCGAGGTCGCCCGGGCCGCGGGTCTTGACGAAGTACTCGCCGTCCTGCAAACCGTAGCGGTTGGGGGTCAGGTTCTTGACCGTGTAGCTCCAGTTGACGTTGTTCTCGAACATGTCTGGCGAACGGATCGCCTCGGAATACACCGCCCGCAGGCCATGGCGTGGGGTGATCAGGTAGTTCACCGCCACGCGCGGGGTCAGCGAGCTGCCGGACAACTGGGTGTCCTCGAACATCGCGCCGCCCTGGAGTATCCAGTGTTCGTCGGCGCGCCATTCGAGCTGGCCGAACAGGCGCCAGGTGCGGTCGTCGAGGCTGCCGTTGAAGTACGTTTGCGAATCCGCCCGGTCGTAGCGGTAGTTCATGCCGCTGACCAGGCGCAGGCTGTCGGTCAGGCTCAGGGTGTCCTGGATTTCCAGGTCGAAGCGGGTTTCACGGGTGCTCTGGTCGACGTCGCCGCAGATGGTGTTGCGCCCACCGTTGGCCCACTGGTTGCGCACCTGGCCCATCAAAGTGCCGAGCACCGGATCGGTGGTGCTCGGCAGATTGCCGGTGAACAGGTTGCGCGCGACCTTCTCGGTGAAGTTCGGGTCGAGCTGCCACATCCGAGTCAGTTCCGGGCTGAATGCGATGGCGGCGTCGCAGGCGCGCCACACTTGCTGGCGGTCGAAGTGCTGCGCCGAGCCCTGTACATACAGGCTGTGCTCGGGGTTGAGGTCGATGTTCCAGCGCACGGAACCGGCGTAGTCCTTGGCGTTGACGTCGGCGTCGTTGCCGGCGCGGTAGTTGCCGAATACCGGCTGGTAGGTGTACGGGCGCTGGTTGCTGCCTTCTTTGGCTGCCAGCTGCCATTCCAGGGTCTGGTTCGGCGCCAGGGTGTGGCTGGCATTGATGTTGATGCGGTTGAGCCGGCGGCTGTCGCGATAGTCGCGGCCGAACTGGTCGCTGTCGAAGCCATCGTCCTGCTGGCCAGAGAACGACAGGCGCAGGTCGCCACTGTTCCAGCCAATGCCTTGGCTGGCGTAGTAGTCGTTGATGCCATCCTGGCCACGGGTCATCTTCAGCCGCGTACCATGGCTGTCGGCCGGGTTGCGGGTGAGGATGTTGACCACCGCCATCAAGGCGTTGGCGCCATAGCTGACGGTGTTGGGGCCGCGGAACACCTCGATGCGCTCGATATCTTCAAGGGCCACCGGGATATCGCTCCAGTCCACCGTGGCCAGGCCCGCGCGGTACACCGAGCGGCCATCGATCAGCACCTGCATGCGCCGGGCATCGCTGACATTGCTGCCGTGGTAGTTGACCGTCGGCTGGTTGCCGGCGCCATAGCCGATCATCATGCCCGGCACCAGGCGCAGCAGTTCGGGGATATCGCGGGCGCCGCTGGCACGGATCAGCTCGCCGTCGAGCACGGTCATGCTGCCTGGCACCGCGGCCGGGGATTGTTTCAGGCGTGTAGCGGTCAGAACCTGGGGCAGGTCCTGGTTGTCGATGAACAGGTCGTCGGCCATGACCGGGCCACCCAGCAGGGCAGTCAGCAGCATCAGGCGCGGGTAGGGGGGCGTGCCAGGGAACACGGTACGGCCTTGTTTCAGAAATGAATCAGGCATGTTAACCGACCGCACGGCTTTTGCCAGTGATCCGCTGCTGGCAAGTTGCCGCATCGCGAGGCACTGGTTCTGTAGCAGGTGGGCCGTATAATGCGCCAGTCGCCACTTACTTTATTGGTTAACGGATTGGATATGACTGAACAGCAACCTGTTGCAGTTCTTGGAGGCGGCAGCTTCGGCACCGCCGTGGCGAACCTGCTGGCAGAAAACGGCCACCCCGTGCGCCAGTGGATGCGTGACCCGGCGCAAGCCGAGGCGATGCGCGTCAACCGCGAGAATCCACGCTACCTCAAAGGCATCCGCCTGAAGGACGGCGTCGAGCCGGTCAACGATCTGCTTGCCACCCTGCAAGCCAGCGCGCTGATCTTCGTCGCCCTGCCGTCGAGCGCCCTGCGCAGTGTGCTGGCGCCCCACGCCGAGCTGCTGCGCGGCAAGGGCCTGGTCAGCCTGACCAAGGGCATCGAGGCACAAAGCTTCAAGCTGATGAGCCAGATCCTCGAAGAGATCGCCCCCCAGGCGCGCATCGGTGTGCTGTCCGGCCCCAACCTGGCCCGCGAGATCGCCGAGCATGCGCTGACCGCCACCGTGGTCGCCAGCGAAGACGAAGCCCTGTGCCAGCAGGTACAGACGGTTCTGCACGGGCGCACCTTCCGCGTCTACGCCAGCAGCGACCGTTTCGGCGTCGAGTTGGGCGGCGCGCTGAAGAACGTCTACGCGATCATCGCCGGCATGGCCGTGGCGCTGGGTATGGGCGAGAACACCAAGAGCATGCTGATCACCCGCGCCCTGGCCGAGATGACCCGCTTCGCCGTGAGCCAGGGCGCCAACCCGATGACTTTCCTGGGCCTGGCTGGGGTCGGCGACTTGATCGTCACCTGTTCCTCACCCAAGAGCCGCAACTACCAGGTCGGCCACGCCCTGGGCCAGGGGCTGACGCTGGAGCAGGCGGTCAGCCGCCTGGGCGAGGTGGCCGAAGGGGTCAACACGCTCAAGGTGCTCAAAGCCAAGTCCCAGGAGGTGGGGGTGTACATGCCGCTGGTGGCGGGCCTGCACGCCATCCTCTTCGAAGGCCGCACCCTCAACCAGGTGATCGAACACCTGATGCGCGCCGAACCCAAGACCGACGTCGATTTCATTTCCACCAGCGGTTTCAACTGAGCCCCAAGCGGCCCCGACAAGAGCAAGGAGCAAGACATGAACGATACCCCCGAGCGCGCCCAGCGCGAGTCGATCATCCTGCGGGTGCTGTGGATGCTGGTGTTCCTGGTGGTCTGGCAACTGGCCGAGCTGCTGCTGGGCGGCCTGGTGCTGGTGCAACTGATCTACCGCCTGATCTACGGCGCCCCCAGCGCCAGCCTCATGAACTTTGGCGACAGCCTCAGCCAGTACCTGGCGCAGATCGGCCGTTTCGGCAGCTTCCACAGCGACCAGAAACCCTGGCCGTTCGCCGACTGGCCGACCCCGCGTGCCCCCGAGGGCGAGCCTGCGCATGCCGTCGCCCCCGCGCCGCACCCGGTGCGTGACGAGGAACCCAAGCTGTGAAGCTCTGGGTGCTGCGCCACGGCGAGGCCGAGCCAAGGGCGAATACCGACGCCGAGCGGCGGCTCACCGCCCATGGCCGCGAGCAGGTACTGCGCAGCGCCGCGCACCTGCTCGGCCAACCGCTGCAAGCGATCATTGCCAGCCCCTACGTGCGTGCCCAGCAGACCGCAGCGCTGGTGCATGGCGCCCTGGGCTGTGTCGAGCCGGTGCGTACCGTGCCCTGGCTGACCCCGGACAGCGACGTGCAGCAGGTGATTGGCGAAGTCGAGCGCCTGGGGCTGGAACAGGTGCTGCTGGTCAGCCACCAGCCGCTGGTGGGTACGCTGGTGGGCCTGCTGGAGCATGGCCACGGCCAGCAACCGGCGCCCCTGAGCACTGCCAGCCTGGCCGAACTGGACGGTGACTGGCCACTGGCGGGGCTGATGACCCTGCGCGCCCTTCATCATTCGGCATGACCCCCGCAACTGATAGTTCTGCCAGTTGTTGCCCCTATCAGCCTCTTGCTAGCGTCTGTCTCAGGACGTGAATGTTTGGCTGGGCAAGGAACGAAGCAATGAGCGGGCTGAGGCGGGAGATGGTGTGTTCGGTCGGGCTGGAGTCGACCTTGGAGAAGGTACAGCGTGACAGGCTGCTGGATTTTGCGGAGTACAGCCTGTTGCGCGAATCCGCTGACGCCAAGCTCTATCAGTTGCGCGGGACGATACGTAAGCGCCAGGGCCTCGGCCCGACCAGCGCGTTCGAAGGAGAGGGGGAGCTTGAGGACCTTCTCGAAACCAGCCAGCGCATGGCGCACCTGCTGCAGAGCAGTTGCCTGGCGCTGCGCAGGCTCAAGCTCGAGCGCCATGAACATCAGCTGGCCAGTGATGCGCTCGAACATCAGCTGGCGTACATGCAGGCTTGCCTGCGCCGTGCGCTGGAAGGGTTCTAGACCTCAGGAATGACCTGATCACCCTTGGCGATGACCTATCCGGACGTTGCCGCTGCCTGCCGCCTTGCCGACAATGGGCCATCCTTCCCCGTGCAGAGCAGGCGGCCATGTCGCAGCAGATCTTCTTCGCCCACGCCAACGGCTTCCCCTCGGCCACCTACGGCAAGCTGTTCGCCGCCCTGGCGCCGGATTACCAGGTACGCCACCTGGCCCAGCACGCTCACGACCCGCGCTTCCCGGTGAACGACAACTGGCAGAGCCTGGTGGACGAGCTGTTGCATCACCTCGAACAGCAGAGTGCCCCGGTCTGGGGTGTCGGTCATTCGCTGGGCGGGGTGCTGCACCTGCATGCGGCGCTGAGGCGTCCGGAGCTGTACCGGGGGGTGGTGATGCTCGACTCGCCGGTATTGACCCGCGCGGACCAATGGCTGATCCAGGCCGCCAAGCGCCTGGGCTTCATCGATCGCATCACCCCGGCCGGGCGCACCCTGGGCCGGCGCGAGGCATTTGCCGACCGCGACAGCGCGCGCAGCTATTTCACCGGCAAGTCGCTGTTCCGCCACTTCGATCCGGAGTGCCTGGAAGCCTACCTGGAGCATGGCCTGGAGGAGGCCGACGGTGGCCTGCGCCTGCGCTTCGACCCGGCCACCGAAATCAGCATCTACCGCAGCATCCCCCATGTCAGCCCGGTGCCGCCGCGTCAGTTGCAGGTGCCGCTGGCGGTGGTGCGCGGCGCGCAGAGCCGAGTGATTCGCCGCCATCACGCACTGGGTGTGCGGGGCATGGCCCGGGGCGAGTACCACAGCCTGCCGGGCGGGCACATGTTCCCGCTGGAGCGCCCTCTGGACACCGCCAGCCTGATCAAGGGCCTGTTCGACCGCTGGAGCCAGGCATGAGCGCCCAGGTCGAAGAAGTCCGCCTGGCCCTGGGCCATATCGAACTGGCCGCGCACCTGTTCGGGCCTGCCGATGGCCTGCCGGTGATCGCGCTGCACGGCTGGCTGGACAACGCCAACAGCTTCGCGCGCCTGGCGCCGCAACTGAAGGGCTTGCGCATCGTCGCCCTCGACCTGGCCGGGCATGGTTATTCCGAACACCGCCCGGTTGGCGCTGGCTATGCGTTGGCCGATTACGCCCACGACATCCTGCGGGTTGCCGAACAGTTGGGCTGGCAGCGCTTCGGGCTGCTTGGCCACTCACTCGGGGCGATTATTTCGGTGCAATTGGCCGGTGCCTTGCCTGAGCGGGTGAGCCACCTGGCGCTGATCGATGGGGTGATTCCGCCGACCATCGCCGAACAGGACGCCGCCGAACGCCTGGGGATGGCCTTGCAGGCGCAGTTGCGCCTGGAGGGCAAGCGCAAGACGGTGTACAGAACGCTGGAGGAGGGTGTCGAGGCGCGCATGAAAGGCATGGTCGCGGTCAGCCGCGAGGCCGCTGAGTTGCTGGCTCAGCGTGGCCTGATGCCGGTGCCTGGCGGTTACAGCTGGCGCAGCGACAGCCGCCTGACGCTGCCATCGCCCACCCGCCTGAACCAGGCCCAGGCCATGGCCTTCGTCAAGCGCATAGCCTGCCCGGCGTGCCTGGTGGTGGCGGCCGACGGCATGCTGGCGCGCCACACGGCGCTGCTGGAGCAGCTACCCTTCGAGCAGATCACACTGCCGGGTGGCCATCACCTGCACTTGAACGATGAGCAGGGTGCGGCCCTTGTTGCAGACTGTTTCAATCGCTTCTTTGGCATTCCTTGACTTGCACCGGGCAAGTGTCGAGGCTTGGCGGGTTGAAAGGGAGACAACCATGTACATGCCAGACACTCACGTATACCAACCCCGTGGCCACGAGGGCTGCCGATGAGCGTACCCGCTTACGCCCGCAGCGCCATCGCCGCCTGCCTCGCCCTTGCCAGCCCCCTGCTGTGGGCCGGCGAGCTGCCCGTTCCCGCTGATGCCAAAGTCGTCGACCAGCGCCCCGCCGTGGAGCAGGAGCGGGTCTACCCCATGGGCCCACTGCGCAAGATCAGCGGCCGCCTGCGGGTCGACGACAAGGTCGAGAGCCGTGGCCAGGTCAGCTCGGTAACCTATGAACTGCCGGTCGAGCGCAGCGCCCGCGAGGCGTTCACCAGCGCCCGCGAGGCCCTGCAGGCAGACGGTGGTTACCCACTGTTCTGGTGCCAGGGCCGCGACTGCGGCGAAGCCAGCCTTTGGGCCAACGACGTGTTCGCCAACGCCCGGCTCAATGGCGGCGACGAGCAACAGGCGTTCATCCTCCTGCGCCGTTCCGCCGAAGAGGCCGACACACTGGTGGCGCTGTACAGCGTCACCCGTGGCAACCGCCGCGCTTATTTGCACGTCGAAGAGTTCGTTGCCGGCAGCCCGTTGGGCGACATCCTGCCCACTGCCGCCACGGTGCTGCGTGAACTGCGCGATACGGGCAAGCTCGACTACCCCGATCTTGCCGAGCCCCAGACCAACTGGGCCACGCTGCTGGCCCGCAGCCTCAACCTCGACAGCACCCTGCGCGCCAGCCTCAGCGGCAAGGGCGCCGAAGCCTGGCGCGAACAGCTGACCAAAGCCGGCGTGCGCAGCAGCCGGCTCGAGGTGGGTGACGCGCCCACCGATGGCCTGCACCTGGAACTGATCCGTTGAATGAGCGCGCCCATGGCCAACAATGACCGCCTGCTGGTCCAGATCCTGCTGCTGGCGCTGCTCGGTGCCGGGCTGTGGGTGATGGCACCGTTCATCTCGGCGCTGCTGTGGGGTGCCATCCTGGCGTTCGCCAGCTGGCCGTTGATGCGTTTGCTCACCCGCTTGCTGGGCGGGCGCGAGACACTCGCCGCCGCTGTGCTGACCACATTGTGGATCCTGGTGGCGGCGTTGCCGCTGGTGTGGCTGGGGTTCAACCTGGCCGACCATATCCGCGATGCCACCGCGTTCGTGCGTGACGTGCAGGTCGAAGGGCTGCCTGATGCACCGGCCTGGGTGGCGGGCGTCCCGTTCGTAGGGCCACGCCTGGTGGGCTGGTGGGAATCGTTCGACCAGCAAGGCACCGTCTTGCTGGCTTCGGCCAAACCTTATCTGGGCCAGGTCGGCAACTGGCTGCTGGCACGCAGCGCACAGATCGGCAGCGGGGTGCTGGAACTGACCCTGAGCCTGGTGTTCGTGTTCTTCTTCTACCGCGACGGCCCACGCCTGGCCGCGTTCGTGCACCGCCTGCTGCAACGGCTGGTGGGCGAGCGCGCCGAGTACTACGTCGACCTGGTGGCCGGCACCGTGCAGCGGGTGGTCAACGGCGTGATCGGCACCGCCGCCGCCCAGGGCCTGCTGGCGCTGATCGGCTTCCTCATCGCCGGGGTGCCGGGGGCGGTGGTGCTGGGCCTGGTAACCTTCATGCTCAGCCTGATCCCCATGGGCCCGCCGCTGGCGTGGATCCCCGCCACCGCCTGGCTGGTGTGGCAGGGCGAGTACGGCATGGCGGTGTTCCTCGGCATCTGGGGCACCTTCGTCATCAGTGGCGTAGACAACGTGCTCAAGCCCTACCTGATCAGCCGTGGCGGCAACCTGCCGCTGGTGATCGTGCTGCTCGGGGTGTTCGGTGGGTTGCTGGCGTTCGGCTTCATCGGTCTGTTCATCGGGCCGACGCTGCTGGCGGTGGGCTACAGCCTGTTGCTGGACTGGAGCCGCAATTCGGCGCAGCACACGCCCCAGCGCTGACACCGGTTCGCCGGCAAGCCGGCTCCTACGAATGGCCACCGTAGGAGCCGGCTTGCCGGCGAACCCATCGCTGATCTTTACGCTTTCTTTATGCCC
>NZ_JACAFQ010000024.1 GCF_015354575.1 Pseudomonas sp. UFMG81 | reverse complement strand
CCCCAACTGCTGCTGGACCTTGCTCATGATCGACGACACCACCGGGCACACCGTGGTGCAGCTGGTGTAGATGAAGCCCATGACCACCAGGTGGTCGCCCACCAGGTCCTTCTCCAGGCGCACCGGCATGCCGGCCTGGTCGAGCAGTTGCACGTCGGCGAACTGCACGCTGGCCTTTTCCTGGCGCGCCTCGGGCGGTGGCGCAGGCGGGCCGCCATGGTCATGGCCGGCGTGGGCCAGGGCCAGGTTGCTGGCCAGCAGCAGGCTCAGGGCAAGCAGCTTGCAGGGACGGTCGGCGTTCATCGCACACTCCTGGGTTCCCCTTGGGAAGCGGTTGGCGCCGCAGCGGCCGGCAGCACGCGCAGGCTGGTGTAGTTCTGTTCGGCGAAGCTGCGCCCGAGGCTGGGCGACTGCACATGCAGGTACCAGGCGCCGGCCTCGGCCAGTTGCAGCGAGGCTTGGTACACCCCCTCGCCCACTTCGGTCAGCGGCAGGCTGCGCGGCAGCGACGAGGGCGCCAGGAAGTAGCGCAGGCTCAGGTCGTCGAGCCCACCACGGGGCTTGCCGTCCTCGCCGAGGATGCGCACCTGGGCCACGAACGGGCTGTTCTGCAACAGCGGCCGGTCGGTGCCGATGAACTCGGCGTGCACGCCCTTGCGCTGGCCGGCATCGGGCAGCGCCGCCACGTCGGTGCTGAAACAGTGGATGATCTGCGGCTGGTTGAGCAGGAAAGCCACATCGAAGGTGCCGGCGGCGGGCAGCTTGACCGTCGAGCCGTACACCCCCGGCGCCACCTCGCGCAGGCTGCGGTCGATGACGATGGCCGCACGGGCCTGGTGGCCGCGGTTGTTGTAGCCCGACATCGGCGCGTTCATGCCCTCGGCGTAGAAGTAGGTGGTGTTGTCCACCGGGTTGACCACGAACACCGAGTTGTCGTCGCGCGCCACGCTCACACCCTGGGCCAGTGGCAGGTCGCCGGCCTGGCGTGGCGCCGCAGGACCGGCCTCGAAGCCCTGGACGATCGGCGTACGGCCTTGGCCGAGGCTGCTCAGGTTGATCATGCTGACTTTCGGCGAAGCCAGGCCGCGCACGTAGGCGTAGTTCTTGGTGAAGGTCAGCTGGTAGGGCTCGGCGGCCACCGGGATGCGGTGGATCAGCTGGTCGCTGCTGGCGTCGATCACCAGCGCCTGGTTCTCCAGGGTGTTGAGCACCACGCCAAAGCGCCCGTCGCTGCTGAAACGCATCGGCCCCAGGCCCTGTTCGGCCTGGACCGTGTGCCGCACATGGTGGCTGCGTGCGTCGATCACCCGCACCGAGCCCTCCTGGCCATCGACCACATAGACCGCCTGGGACAGGGCCGAATAGGCGACGGACAACGGGTGTGGGCCGACCTGGAGGGTCTTGACCAGGTTCATCGCGGCGATGTCGATCACGCTCAGGGTGCCGGCGTCGCGGTTGCTGACGAAGGCGTAGCGCGAATCGGCGCTGAAGGCGATTTCGTGGTGGCCGGTGCCGGTGATGAAGGTCTTGAGCGGTGCGCGGCTGGGCACGTCGATCACCGTCACCCCGCCCTTGGCCGGGTCGCTGCTGTTGTTGCCCACCCACAGCAGGCGCTGATCGGGTTGCAGGGCCACGCGCAGCGGCTGCTCGCCGGCGTCGAGGGTAGCCACGCGGCGGAAGGTCTCGGTGTCGATCAACGCCACCTGGTTGCGTTCGGGCATGGACACGAACACCTGCTTGTCGTCACCCGTGGCGACCCAGTCCATCGGCCGGCCCGGCAGGTCGATGCGCGCCAGGGTGCTGGTCACGCCCCCCACCGACACCGTCGGGTCGATCACCGTGAGGCTGGCGTCCTTGTTCAGCACCAGCAGGAAGTAGCTGTTCAGGTCCAGCAGCGGCCGCGCGCCGATGCTGCTCTTGAGGAACAACGCCACCCGCGCCTTGCAGCTGCTGTCACGGTCACCTATCGGCGCCGACTGCGCCGGGTCCAGCCAGGCGCCCGGGGCCATGCCCGACAGGGGCTGGCCGCTGTTCTGGTCGCTGACCTTGAAGCGGATGCTGGCGAAATCACCTTCGCGCAGTTCACCGCCCGCCAGGGGCCGGGCTTCGAACTCCACGGTCACCCCGTCGCGGCTGAGCGTGTGCCGGGCCTGGGCGTCCTGGCTTTCTTGCAGCAGTTCGCGCGGGTCGCACCAGAGCTTTTCGTAGGCCACACCCAGGCCGATCAGGGTCAGGCCCAGCAACAGCCCCACGTACGGGGGGCGCAACTTGCGGTTCATGGGCAGGTCTCCCCGGGGGACAGGGTGGCTATGCGCGAGCACGGGGCTGCGGATTGGAGCGGGACGACCATGCTGCACCTCCGGAAGGGCCTGGGTTCTGTGGAGGAGGTAGCAAGGGCTATGCCATGAATAAAATGCTTTTTATTCAATTGGTTGCGTGATCAATCCGAGAATATTGGGGAGGATTCCCCGGGTGATTTCCCCGATGCCGGGGGCTGAGGGGTGGTGCAGTTAGGCGCATGGACCTGGCTTGCGATCGTGTGAGGGCCACAAGGTGCAAGCCGGTGAACCTCACCCAACATCCCGCTATGCACCCGGCAACCCCAGCAGAAACCCAAAGGGCCGCTGCAGTCCCCCACAACCCCAACATGTTCCTCTACGTCGGTTGAACGCAGAACAGCAGCTGATACAGGTCAGGATGCTGCGTGCGCCTGATTAAATACCATGTTGAAATCTTCCGGGGGGCGGCCAACGATCAGCGCTGACGGCAGCTGGTCAAATTTTTCAACCGCCGGAAAAGCATAACCGCTAATAATGGCAAGTGTTTGTTCAGTCAGTGGGAACTTCCAGAACTGAAAGAAACCGCTCAGATCGCGACCGCTCACCTTCGATGACATCATGGCCATGACATTCATCTGTTCCTCTGCAGTTGTGCCAAGCAGAAACTCGGGATCTGCGATCTCACCCGCCATATTCGCGCGATAGCGCTGATGCAGGTCGAACATATGACGCTCACCTAAAACAAAGAACAGATGATGAAACAGTATTTCGCGGTTTGACTGCTGCAACTGCGAATAGCTGTCCACGCGTGCAAGATCATTAAAGGCAGTGGTAAAAGGCCCATCATAAGCTTGGGCCAATTCGGTAGCCGTACGGGTCCAGGCTCTCTGCCCGAACGCATAGATATTGACACTCACTTCACCCTGCCCTGCCCACCTCAGCCCAGTGGTCTGCAATGTATGGCCCACTTCATGCCAAATCCCCCAGAACGTATGAGCCTCGGTGAGCATCCTGCGAGTCAATCCAAACTGGTACTTCATTCTGTTTTCCGTTGCTGACATATATCCGTCAGCGGCAGGCACAAAATGATAGGGGTTTACATCATGCGAGTGCAGCCACCTCAGCGCCCCCTGAGTGATACCCGCAGACGTTTCAACCGGCATCAGGTTGGTGTCGTAAGTGTCCGCAAGTGCCTGCATGTTTATGTCGCTGAGAAATTTAACAGCATGCTCCCTGTGCAAGGTCAGTATCAGGCGCTTGGCATTGACTTCAAGAAAGCGCGTATTGTCATACGCCGCTACCATGTTCAACCAGTCTGCCTGAGAGGTGACACCGGAGGTGAAGACGGGGTAATAATCTACGTTGCTCGCCATGATCCTGACGAGGGCACAACGGTCATTGTCATCGACGTCCGCCGTAGAGAGTTGCAGGTACAGCGGCTGCTCTTCGCTGCTGAAGTGAAAGCTGTTCAAGCCATAATGTAAACTGTGGCTGACAGACCCGGCCCAATGGCCCTCGCGCGCCCCCAGAAAGTCGGACGCTTTTGGCTCGGCTGCTTCGATCCAAATGCAAACAATTCCGGGCTGCTTGAAGTACAAGCCTGTGACATTGAGTGGGCTACGCGCCATTGAGGTTCTGAGCCTGGCTTTCTCGGTTCTCGGGGCGGTCTTCAACGGTAACGAATAGGTCTTTTCTGCTTGTTTGGTTTGCGCCAGCGCACCCGTGAAGACAATATGCGGGGCATTGCCATCGCCATGACGAATCGTACGCGAACCCATCAGCCGCCATGGCTCAGCCTCTGTCGATTTGCCGTATATCAATACGTCGGCAGGACGGCCGGTGTAGCCTGCTGCCTGCGGCGCAAACACGACGGCAGCCATATCGCACGGCTTGTTCAAGTCGACAATAAAATGGACAGGGGTTGGCTGCCTGACCGTCCAAACCGTGCGTCTATCGCCATCAAAAAGATGTTGCCAGTTCTCGCTCGAGGTGGCTCCGATCACGTGCCAATCGCTTTTCTCGAGGATTCGCCCCTGAGTATCAATCACGTCGAATTCGCTTACCTGGAAGACGGACGCACCGTTTTCCTCTTTCACACCAACGAAGCACACATAACGCACATCATCCGATGAGGCTATCTCATCGCTGGCAACCGTCACTTCCAACAGGGGAGAGAATTGCCCACTTCTTGACGAAGAAATGGCATGAAAGACGCCGTTCTCTTTCCCCTTGAGCATCAACGAAAGCTTTCCATCAGCGAGCATCTGCCTGATCAGCTCTTCGTCCGTAATAGTCAAGGTCAGCCAACCGTCCACCGCCTGGTCGTTGATGGAGAATGACGCAACCCGCGCACTCTCAACGGGCCTGCTGGCATAGGTAAAACTGGTCCCCCAGAATGCGTGGTCATTGACCTTGTAAACGTCTACAGCGCCTTGACCATTCAACATGTCAGCATGCAGCCGCAGGCGAAGTTCGCCGATCATTTGCCCTGGTACATAACGCGCAGTATCAAACCCCAGATAGGCCACACGATGAGCGAGTTTGTGAACGTCATGCTTGACGATCAACGTGACGTCATCGTTGCGTGAAAGGCGCGAGTCATCCGCCACGTAGGTATCGAAAGCGGCACGTTGGAGATAACGGGCCGGTTTGGCCGCAGGGAGCGGCAATGTCTTTGCAAAGGCTGCCATGATCAATGCCTCGATAGACGCTGAATAACATCCGCAGAGCCCAATACCCTCTCAGATACAGGGTCGCCCAAGACATTACCAACGAGATGTCGAGCCCACTACTGTGATTATTGATAGTTGACATTACCTGGCACGCCTCATAAATCTTCCTTGTGCACGTCTTGGCGTGCAATAGGATGAACAATCAGGTCATTGCGAAATGAAGTGGCCACTGCATGTGCCGCAGCCACTTCACGGTGTTACTGCCACCGCCGATGGCAACTCATTGGGCACCCGCACTGGGCGGCAGCAACGCCCGCCGTTCTATGACTCTTTCGCGAGCGGCCCACACCCGCAGGGTGACGCGAGTTTTTTAGATTTTTAGCGATATCGTTCCTTTACCGGTTTCGGACAATTTATGCCTGTGAAGAGGGCGGTGCCCGCCTGGCTTCATGTCGCGAGCCATGCATAGCTGCAGACAAGAAGGCCGCTGCAGTCCCCCACAGCGGCCTTCCCCTCGATTACCCCCTACTGCGCCGGCGCCACCGCCGGCGGCGGCTCGTTGCTCACCCGCAAGATCCCCCACAACCCCGACATGTTCCCGTACGCCGCATAGTCGCGGAACAGGTAGTCCCCCGGCACCGCGTTGGCGCCCCCGGCGCTGGGCAGCATGAAGCTGAAGTGCGCCGCCGGCAGCACGCTCTCCTGGGCGCCGATGTACATGGCCATGGGGTTGTAGCCGAAGCGCACCGAACCGATCCCCGGCAGGCCCATGGGGTAGCCATCCACATCGTTCTTCTCGGCCTGGTAGTTGTGCAACGGCCAGATATGCCCGTCGAGCTGGTAGGTGATACCGCGGCTCCCCCCGCTGGGCATCAGCACATGGCTGCGTGCCGGTTGCCCGGGCTTGGCGTACAGCACAGGGGTCTGCGGGTCGCCGCCGACCAGGGCGTTGCTGTAGGCCATGTGGGCGTTGGGCACATCGGCGAAGCCGAAGCCATCGGCGCGACCGAACGGCGCGTCCGGCGCCAGGCCGAAGCGCAGCCACAGCGGCTCGGTCTTGTAGTTCAGGGCCATGTTGCCGTTGTCCTTTGGATCGCCCGGTACGCCATTGCCCTCGGTGGCGATACCCTCCACCGGGCGGCCATCGGCCCAGCGCATGTTCATCGAGCGCTGCCACACCGTGACGAAGTCGCGGTAGTCGGGCTGGCCGCTGACCTTGACCGTGGCCTGGGCGCGGCTGGCCGTGTCCTCGGTCCAGGTGGCGGTCTGCGGCACGATGCTCATGGCACCCACCAGCCCTTTCTGCGGCTGCTTGATGACATCCGCCGGGGTCAGGTTGAGGCCGCCGAACTCGATGGCCGTGGCGTTGATGTTGTCCACCGTGCGGCCCAGTTGCAGGGTCGGCTTGCCTTCACGCTCCAGGTGCCCGGCGTAGTACTGGTACACCCGGGTCGGGTAGGCACCACTGTTACCCGCCCGGGGCGGTACGGTCTGCACCGGGTTGATGCCGACGTTGACGCCATCGGACTTGGTGATGTCGTAGGCCAGCAGTTGGGCATGCAGGCCCACATGGCTGGAGGGGCGCATCAGGTTGTTGTTGAAGGCGGTGGAACCCTCGCTGTCGTTGCGGTCGCGCTTGACCACGTTCTGCATCACTGCGGTGCTCGGCAGGTCGGGCATCATCAGCGGCAGGCGGTTCTCCAGGGTGATGCTGATGCAGTCACCGGCGTTGGCCCGCAGCACCAGCGGTTCCACCGGCACCCCGGCCTTGAGCTTGCCGGTGCTGGTGTCGAGGTCGGCCTTGCGCACGTACAGCACCGCGGTCGGGTCGTGCAGCGGCGAGCTGTGGCCGCCGACGGTGAAGGTCGCGCCATCCTCTTCGTCGGTCACCGTGGCCATGGGGATTTCAACCTTGCGGCTGTTGAACACCAGGGTGCCGCCGTTGGCCTTGAGCGCGCCACCTACGTGCTGGCCGATGCCGGCCGGGTCATTGATGCTCACGCCGTGGCGGTTCTCGAGGATGTCGTTGGCCAGCACCGCGACGATCTCGTAGCTGCGCTTGACCGTCGGCCGGGTGCCGACGCCATTGGCGTTGGCCGTGGTTTTCGGGCAGATGCCGTCGAAGTTGACGGTGTTGCGCATGGCCACCGGCTGCGGGTTGTTGGGCAAGGCGAACAGGTCGGCGCGCTGGGCGGTGTAGTTGCGCATGATGCCCCAGATGCCGTTCCAGTAGCCCTCCAGTGCCGCGTCCATGGAGTACAGGTAGTCGCCGTTGGTGGCGGCGGAGCTTGAGATCATCGACACCGGCGCCATGAAGCCCATCTGCTCGGAGATGCCGATCATCTGCGACGACTTCCAGCCGGAGTTGGAGCTGTTGCCGAAGCCCGAGCCGTTCTGCAGCCACTTCACGCCGTGCAGGGTGACGTTGTGCTCCTCTTCATGCCCCCCAGCGTGCAGGCGCAGGCGCACGTTGTCGCCGCTGTAGGTGCGCAGCATCGGGGTGAACGGGTCGCCCGGCTCGCTGCCGGCCTTGTTGATGTGCGGCGGGAACTGCGTGGTGCCGCCAGTGGGGCCGACCGCCTGGGTGATCGCCGAAGGCGCCAGGTTCATCGCCGGGATGGCGCGGTCGGTACGCGACTGCATGGCGTAGGCCAGGTCGCCGCCCAGGCCGTCGGCCTGCATGCCGCGCTTGCCGTCCGGGCCGACCTTGTTCGGGTCGAACACCCGCAGGGCCAGCGGCTCGTTGCGGTAGTTGACGACGAACATGCCCGGGTCATCCACCGAGATCGCCTGCGGGCACGGCCGGGTCGGGCAACCGGGGTTCAGCCCACCGCGGGACTCGACCACCGACTCCAGCAGGTTGGAGGCCTTCTGCCGCACTGGTGGGTTGATGGCGTAGCGGAAGCTGTCGGCGGTGGCCGGGTAGGCCTGGCCGTCGGGCACGCCGTTGGGGCCGGCACCCACATACACACCGGCTTCATAGGCGTGCTGGAAGTCGCTGTACTCGAGGAAGAACTCGCGGTAGGTGTCGTTCTTGCCGTCGCCGTCATGGTCGCCGGTCTGGATCACCGCCTGCCACGAAGTCGGCCCACCATCCTGGCGGGTGGCCGGGTTGTACAGCTTCTCGCCGGTCTCGGCGTGGAACCAGGTGGAGCCGGCGGGCTCGGCCAGCACGGTGGCGTACAGGCCCAGCTGCTGGTGAGTCGATGGGCCGAGGTGGTCGTGGGTGAAGATGGTGCCCAGGCCACGGTCGACGTTGTGCACGTTCACCAAGGGGTCGGCGAACCAGCGCTGCATGGCCGTGCGCGCACCTAACCAGTCAGCCCGGCCGAAGCGCCCGAAGTACGGGTGCTGCTTGGCGCTCGGGCAGGCCGCCGTGCCGTCGCGGGCATCGCCTTCGCTGCACTGGTTGAAGCTGCGGATGGCCTGCACACGTTCGACCACGCTACCGGGCGAGAGGATGCCGTCCTCATAGTTCCAGCCGTTGGCCGAACCGTCGGCGGCGGTCAGGTCCCACTTGGGCAGGTGGATATGCTGGCCGATCACGTCGGTGGGGGTGCGCACCTGGTAGTCGTCCATCTCGTAGAACGACGGGATCAGGTTGGTCTGCATGTACTGGGTGCAGTCGAAGGTGTTCATGCGCATCACCAGTGGCTCCGGTGGGCGCTGCTTGGTGATCACCGGCCAGGCGTCCTCCCACAGGGCGAGGATGCGCGCCTGCGGGAAGTGGTAGCCGACCTTGTTGTACACCGCGTCGAACTGGATGTTGGCGGCCTTGTAGATGCGCGGGCGGTCGGCGGTGAAGGTGGATGCGCCACGGAAGCTCATGCCGGTCAGATTCTCGCCGCTGAAGAACTCACCCACCCCGGAGCTCTGGGTCAGGCGCTTGCCACGGTCATCCATGCACGGCTCGTAGTACGGCGCACCGGCGGTGGGCAAGGCGCCGTTGGTGCGGAACGCCTTGGCCACCGGCTGGCTGCCGGGGATCAGCGCGTAGCTGGGGTGCTCGGCCTTGGCGTGGAACTGCATGGCCGCCTGTTCCACCTCGGTGCCCTCCTCGGGCAGGTAGATCGGCTTGGCCTTGTGCAGCACCTTGGAGAAGTCCAGCCGGGTGGTGGTGGTGGTCGCCTCGCCACCGGCGGACACGCCGTCCAGCGCATGGCGGCCAAGGCCACCGTCCCAGCCATCGACCTGGTTGGGGTCGAGGTTGGCCCACAGCGCCTTGCCGCTGTCCTTGAGCTGCCGGGCCAGGGCTGGGTCGAGCATGTCCAGCGGTGGGGTCGGCGGGCGCTGGCCGACGCTGCTTTCCATGCCGCCGATCCAGAATGGATAGCCGGGGTTCTTCAGGCTGCCGTCGGCATTGCGGTTGCTCTCGCTGCGATCGACCAGGGCCAGGGAGCCCACAGCGCGCGGCGTGGCGGGCTCATCCGAGGGGTGGTCGTCGCCCTCCTCCTCATCATCATCGTCATGCTGGGCCACCAGCGTCTCGCCCAGTTTGGGCACCACGGTGACCTTGCCCGGCATCGGCGCCATGGCCTTGCCCGGCAGCGGCACGATGGCCGGGATCGGTGTGCCGGCGACGATCTCGCCGTCCGGCAGCGCGCGGGCGCCGTTGGCCGGTTTGCCACTGCGCAGGCCGAACGGGGTGCTGTGGAAGCCGTTCTCGCCTTCGCCACTGACTTCCAGCCGGGTGCCGGGCTCGAACACATCGTGCACCCGCCACATGGCCCACATGCCCTGGGCGAAGTGCGGGTAGAAGTGGCAGTGGTAGATGGCATCGCCGGCCACGCGGTTGCGGTTGCCCGAACCGCCGTTGGCGATCTCGTAGGTGTAGCCCACCCCCGGGCCGATGCCCTGGGCGTCGATGTAATCGGAGTTGTCGTCGTTGGGGTTGAACAGCCACTGGTGCCCGTGCAGGTGGAAGATGTGCTGCTCGTGGCCGTTGTGGGTGTTGCGGAACTTGGTGAAGTCGCCGATGTAGCTGTGGTGCACGTTGGCCGGCTCCGAGGGGTACAGGGCCATGCTGGCCTTGACCCCGGTGGCGCTGGCCGGCGGCGTCTCGCCCGGGCGGATATGCTCCAGGCCGACGTTGGCCGGCACGTCGACCAAGGTGCCGATATCACCCACGGTGTGGGCGCTGAGGAAGAACTCCTCGTAGGCGCACGACAGGCAGTCGTGCATCGGCCCAACGCCCAGGCGGTTGGCCACCACCTCGGCGCCCATGCCACCGGAGCCATAGTTGATCATGAACGAGTCGCGGGTCGGTTCCAGCACATGGCCCATCACCGGGTCCGCCCAATAGGCGGGGAAGGCCTGGGTGCCGGCCACCTCGTCGGCGAACTGCGCGGCGAAGTCGCGGAACGCCTCCAGCCGGTTGGGCAACGCCGGGTTGCGCTTGCCGACGTTCTCCAGCGGGTAGGTATTTTTCGGGAAACTGCCGTCGGGGTTGGGGCCCATGACGATGGCGTCGGTCTCGCTGCTGAGGATCTCGTTGCCGTCGACCATGGCGATGATCGGCTTGCCGGCCTTGCCCTCGGCGATCCAGGGCTCGACTTGCGGGTAGCGCGCCTCGTAGTCGATCACCGGCTGGCCGGTGGCGGTGCGGCCAGTGGTGGCCAGGCGCATTTCTTCTTCGGTGAGGGTGTTGCGGTAGGTGCGCCCGGCCTTGGGCACCACCGCTACCTGGCCGAACAGGCCGTTGGCGACGTTGCCGGCGTTGCCCTGGCCGCCGAAGGTGGCGCCCTGGCTGGTGACGGCGAAGGCACCCTCGCGCTCGGCGTACAGGGTGTAGCTGCGGGTGCCGCCCGGGGCCACCAGGAAGTTGCCGTTGCGCCCGGTGTTGGCGGCGATGTCGCCGATGCTGGTGACCGCCTGCATGCCGTTGACCTGGAAGCCAACATGGCGGTCGGTAACCTGCTCGTCGGCGATGAAGTGCTCGTTGCCCTCGTTTTCCGGCAGCTCGACCTCTTCCTCGCCCTCCTCCTCACCCTCGGGTTCCTCGTGATCGATCCCGTGCTTGTTGGGGTTGGCCTGGTAGGCCAGCAGGTTGGTGAGGTTGACCGTCAGGCAGTCACCGGCGGCCACCCGCAGCACGATCGGCCGTGGGCGCTTGTCCGGGCGCAGGGTGACCTTGCCCGGCACCGCGGCGCCGCCGCGGCTCAGGGGCACCAGGTGCTCGTCCACCACGTCGTGGCGCAGGGCGAACATCATGCCGTTGGCGTTCTGCGCGCCGAGGCGGTTGAACATCAGCGGCTGGTCGAGGGCCACCACATTGGCGGTCAGGTTACGCTGGCATTGCACGGCGGATTCGGCACTTTCCTGCCAGCCCAGCAGGGCCAGGACCAGGGTGGTCAGCGCATGGCCTTTGCGAAGGGTCGTCATGGGTCACCTCCAGAGGACGCAAGGACTCTGCGAAGGAGGTGAGCAAGCCGCGTGCCAGTAAAAATACCTTTAATTTTCAGCTGGTTGGATAAGCGCTTACGGTAAAACGGGGGGAATACCCCGATTGAGGGGCCCTCAATCGGGGGGCGTTCAGCGCTTCATGCAGCGCTGATAACGCTCATCCACCCGGCCGGCGAACCAGGCTGTGGTCAGCTTGCGGGTGATCTTCGGGCTCTTCAGCTCGATGCCCGGCAGCACCGCCCGTGGCAGGGCCTGGCCCGCCTTCGCTTCGGCCAGCTTGAACACACCTTGGTAGAGGTCGGTGTCCTCCAGATCGAGGCTGCCCTCCTGCTCCAGCTGTGCGCGGATCTGCGGGTTGCGCAGCCCGAGCGTCGGCCCCAGCTTGCGCGCCGCCTGTTCGGTCTTGCCAGGCAGGATCGCACCCGGGGCGATCAGGTCGCCGTCCAGCGCCAGGGTGACGACCGCGGCGCGGCCCAAGGCCGCCTGGAACGCCGCGTTGCGGCTGGCGTACCAGCCGGCGTTGAAGTCGGCGAAGCGGTACAGCGGGCGCTCGTAGTGGGTGGGGTAACCCAGCAGGTGGGCGATGCCGAAGTACATGCCACCGCGCCGGCTGAACACTTCCTGGCGAATCGTGCCTTGATACGTGTAGGGGTAGCCTTTGGCATGCTGCTCGGCGAAATCGATGCTGACCTGCATCGGCCCACCGGTGTGCACCGGGTTGAGGCCGTCGAGCAGGGTCCGCCCGAGGGGCAGGCGGCCAATCACCTCGTCATACAGAGCGCTGAGCTGTTTTTCGCTGCGCACCGCGAGCAGCCGCTGCTGGTAGGTCTTGCCGTTGCTCGACGGTGTTTGCAGCGCACCATCGACCAGCAGCCTGGGGATATGCAGGCGCGCCGCGCGGCGGTCGATTTCTTCGCGGGCGATATGGCCCAGGTTGGGCACCTGTGGGTCGGCGTTGAAGGTCGATTCCTGCTCGGTCACCGCCAGCACGGCGCACAGGTTGCCCTTGCTCGGCGCGATGCCCTGGGCCTGGAACGCCACCTGGATATCCTCGGCCCAGCCCTGGCGGTCCTTGACCTGCGCCGGCAGCAGGCGCAGCAGCTGGGCGCGGACCTTGGCCGGGTCCGCTTCGGGCGCTTCCTCGCGGCGCCCGGCGCAACCCTGCAGCAGGCCCAGGCACAGCAGGCCTGCGGCCAGCAGCCGGCCGTTCAGGGCTGCTCACCGACCAGGTAGGTCTTGCTGATATGGCGAAACAGCGGGTGGCTGGCACTGCCCATCAGCTCGAACAGCACCATCTCGCGGGTGACGATCTGTGCCCCGGCAGCACGCATGCGCGCCAGGCCCGCCGCCTTGCTGGCTGCGGTGCGGCTGTCACAGGCGTCCTCGACGACGAACACCTGCTTGCCCAGCCCAAGCAGGCCGAGCACGGTTTGCAGCACGCAAACGTGGGTTTCCATGCCGCAGACGATCACCTGCTCACGCTGCAACAGGCTGGCCGGCAGGCACTCGGCGGCCACGCAGGAGAAGTGGTTTTTCTCGACGATGTCGGCGTTCGGTGCGGCGGCCTTGAGCGATGCCAGGGTGTGGCCAAGGCCTTTGGGGTACTGCTCGGAGATCACCGTGGGCAGTTCCAGGTCAGTGGTGGCTGCCAGCAACCAGCGGGCGCGCGCCTCGGTGCCTGCCGGGTCGCTCATGGCGCCGATGAGCTTTTCCTGGATATCGACCACCAGCAGCGTGGCCCGTGTTGCATCGATCAGCATTGGCAACCCCTTGCCTGTGGGAAAAGCGCTAGCCTCCCCCAGGCAAGGGCCTATGTCAATCAGGCGAACAGCCGACGGGGCTCCAGGGCTTCGCCGAGCAAGGCCAGCACCCGGTCTTCGTGCTCGTGCAGGAAGAAGTGTCCGCCAGGGAACATGTTCAGCGTGAACTCACCCCGCGATTCCCGGCGCCAGGCCTGCAACTGCTCATCGTTGGCGCGGTCCGTGTCGCCACCTAGCACATGCAGCGGGCACTGCAACGGCGGACGCTGGCGGTAGGCGTAGCGGCCACACAGCAGGAAGTCGGCGCGCACCACCGGCAGGGTGAGGCTCATCAGCTCGGCATTGCCCAGCACCGCTTCCGGGGTGCCACCGAGCCGACGCAGCTCATCGATCAGCGCGGCATCGCTTCTGGGTTCACGCCAGTTGGCGCCGTCGTAGTCCTCGCGCCGAGTCGGCGCGGCGGTGCCGCTGGCGAACAGTGCCAGGGGTGCCGGACAGCCCAACGCTTGCAACTCGTGGGCCAGCTCGAAAGCCACCAGCGCCCCCAGGCTATGGCCGAACAACGCATAGGGCGTGCCCGCCGCCAGGCGCTGTTCGCCGGCCAGTTGCCGGGCCAGCGCCTGCAGGTCGGTGAGCGGTTCCTCGCCCATGCGCGCACCACGCCCGGGCAGCTCGACCGGGCGCACCTGCAGCCAGGCCGGCAGCTTGCGCCGCCAGCGGCTGTAGACCATGGCGCTGGCACCGGAGTACGGCAGGCACAGCAGGTTGACGGCAGTCACTGGGCGGCGGCTGCGGCCATCTGCTGACGCAGGCTCAGCGGGCGCATGTCGGTCCACACTTCGTCGATCCAGGCCAGGCACTCCTTCTTCAGGCCGCTCTTGCCGGCAGCGCGCCAGCCGTTGGGGATCGCCTTGTATTCAGGCCAGATGGAATACTGCTCTTCGTGGTTGACCACTACCTGGAACTGGATGTCGTCGCGGTCGAAAACGGAAGTCATTGCCTGTCTCCTTGAATGATGAGGGCCGAACGCGTCGAAGGCGCAGGGCGGCTTCCTAGGGAACGAAGCGCGGTGCTGGAAAATTAGTGCCAAGGCTGTGGCAGCGACTGTCTTGTAATGCCTGCCCTGGCCTCATCGCCGGCAAGCCGGCTTCCACCGGGTAGCACGCCCCCCGTAGGAGCGGCCTTGTGTCGCGAAAGGGCCGCAGAGCGGCCCCGGCGAACTTGGGCGTACTCGAGATCCTGGGGGCGCTGCGCACCCCTTTCGCGACACAAGGCCGCTCCTACAGAACAGCTGAGCAAGACAGTTGCTCCCACCGCCCTGGCGGCCACCTGCATGGATGCACAGAGATGGCTTGCCAGTGATGGGCCACGGTGGCATATATCCTGTTCCACCCCCACCAGGAGACCTCACCATGCTCGGCGTGACCGACTACGGCGCTTTCGTGATCGCGTTCCTCATCCTCCTGGCGATCCCCGGGCCCGGCAACTTCGCCCTGATCACCGCCACCGGCAAGGGCGGCATCAAGGGCGGGCTGGCCGCCACCTTCGGGGTGATCCTCGGCGACCAGGTGCTGATGTGGCTGGCGGTGGCCGGCGTGGCTACCCTGCTGGCCGCTTACCCTGCGGCCTTCCATGTGGTGCAGTGGGCCGGCGCCGCCTACCTTGCCTGGCTGGGTTTGCGCATGGTGCTGAGCAAGCCCGGCGCGGCGCCGCGCGACAGTGGCATGAGCAACGGCCGCTACCTGCGCCAGACCATGATGATCACCCTGCTCAACCCCAAGGCGATCATGTTCTACATGGCGTTCTTCCCGCTGTTCATCGACCCGGTACGTCACCAGGGCGTGATCACCTTCGCCTTCATGGCAGTGACGGTGGCGGCGCTGACCTTGCTGTACGGTTTGATCGCCGTGCTGCTCACCCACCACCTGGCCGAACGCATGCGCGCCAGCCCACGCATCAGCAATGTGCTCGAGCGCCTGGCCGGCGCCTGCCTGGTTGGGTTTGGCATCAAGCTTGCGGCGATGCGCTGAGGGTCAGGCACCACCCAGCAGGTCGTGGGCATCGAGCAGGCGGTAGGCCACCTCGGGGTTACGCTCCAGGCCGCGACGGATCGCGGCGGGGATCGCCTGGCGGGTCTTGCGGCACAGGCCGGGCAGCGCCTCCAGCTCGATGACGATGCCGCGCATGGTGCGCACCTCGTTGTAGCCGGGGGCGATGTGCACGCGCAGGCCGAGGTTCTGGTACATGAGCACTTGCAGACGATGCAGGTGATCGAGGTCCTGGAGGTTTTCCAGGCGCTCGACCAGGCGCTTTTCTTCCTCGCGGGTGAGCAGCAGGATACGCCGGCCCTCGACCGAGCCGTCGAGCAGTTGCTCGCGGCCGCAGTCGCAGGCGCCCGGGGGGCATGGGTGGCGTAGTGGAGGTTGGTTGGTCATGGAGCAAGAATAGCGCCTTTAATGGGCTGGCTGCAGGCCACACAACCTCGGCAATCCAGGCACTGGCATCGCGTCTATTGGGGCTGCCTTGCAGCCCTTCGCGGGCAAGTCGCATCGGCGCACCGCCGCTCCCACAGAATTCTCGCATTGCTTGAATCATGCGCTGTACCTGTGGGAGCGGGCTTGCCCGCGAAGGGCCGCAAGGCGGCCCCAGTCACTCAAGGGGTCAGCATGATGTCGCTTGAACGGGCCTTTCACCCAGCGGCTGCGCCAGCCGCAGCAAATAGCCGTCAGGGTCCTGCACCAGGAACTGGCGCAGCCCCACTTCAGCCTCTCCCACCCGGTACCACACCTCTTCGCAGGGCCTGAACAGCGGCCAGCGATGCTGCTCAAGGCGCTCGATCAGTGGCTCGACCGCCAACACGTCGATCTGCAGGTGCATGCCCCGCCCCAGGGGCTTTTCCAGCGGGCCGGTGAGCCAGTTGTCATCGGGGTCGAGCTGTTCGAGCATGACCTGCGACCCGTGCAGGTCCAGGTAGGCGAAACGCTGTTCCGGGCGCTGATACGCAATATGGAAACCCAGCAGTGAAACCCAGAAACCGAGGCTGGCCTCGAGGTCGCTGACGATCAGTTCGGGGACCAGGCTGTTGCGTTTGAGCATTGTGTTCTTCCATGAAGAGTTGACGGGGCAACCCGCTCACAGAGTGTCAGCGCACACGCTGGGCGTCCACCAGCGCGGTCGTGATGAGGTGAATGAATGCGAGGTCGGCCGCAGTACCATGGCCGCCTTGGTATCAAAGCACCCTAGCAGCAGGGCGATCGTAGGCGCATCGTCGATGGCCCCCAGCGAGCTGCCGCAGGTCGGGCAAAAGGCGCGGCTGGAGCCTTCGGATGAGCGGTACAGGCTCGGCGCGCCGCCCTCCCCGACCCACAAAACGTCGACCTTGTCGAACTCCACCCAGCACAGGGTAAGGCTGCCGGAGTGGCGCTGGCACATACGGCAGGAGCAGGTGTGGGGGAAGCGCGGCGTGCCGCGGGCGCTGAAGCGGATACGGCCACACAGGCAACCGCCTTTGTAAGTGGGCATGGGGGCGTCCTTGGTTGATGTTGCTGGCGGGACGGTAGCTGAACACCCTGGGCTGTAAAGCGCGAAAGTGTTTCGGCGAACTGCAAGGGCGCTATGCTGACGCTTCAACTGGTAGAGTGCGCGCCCTCCTTTGCGGCAATTGTGGAAAAGCCGATGCACAAGATGATCGAATTCCTCGCGGTGGTGGTGGTGTGCACCGTCATCGGCGTGGCCTGTGAGCAGTTCGAAGTGAACCGCTACCTCAAATGGTTGCTGATGGCCCTGCCGGCGATCGTTTGGGTGCGCCTGCGCAACCCGTTCCTGCGCTGACCGGAGCCGCCATGCAAGACCTGCGCTTGAACGCCGACCTTGGCCAACGCGTGATCGTGCACGGCGCCGAGCTGCCGTGGCTGCCCAGCCCATTGCCTGGGGTGGAGCGGCGCATGCTGTACCGGGTCGGTGGCGAGCAGGCACGGGCGACCTCGCTGGTGCGCTATGCGCCGGGCAGCCACTTCAGCGCCCATGTGCACGGTGGCGGTGAAGAGTTCGTCGTGCTTGAGGGGGTGTTCGAAGATGAACATGGGCACTATCCGGCGGGCACCTATGTGCGCAATCCACCGGGCAGCGCCCATAGCCCGGGCGCCAGCGACGGCTGTGTGATCTTCGTGCGCTTGCGCCAGTTCCATCCAGAGGATCGCCAGGCACTGGTGATGCCGTTGCCGGCGCAGGGTGGGATGTTGTTCGAAAATGACCATGAACGGGTTTGGGTGGACGTGTTGCAACCCGCTGACAATCTGCGCTGGGACTCTGGCCGTGGGCTGGAGCTGCTGGTGTTGGCGGGGCAACTGCACGGCGTGGACGGCTGCCTGCCGGCACTCAGCTGGATGCGCCTGCCGGCGGGGCAGGCGCTTGAAGTCAAGGCCGGTGCTGAGGGCGCGCGGGTCTGGCTGAAAGAGGCTGCGCTGACGCTGTAACGCCAAACTGTCTGTATTGGGGCAGCTGCGCAGCCCATCGCCGGCAAGCCGGCTCCCACAGGTATCGCGGCCCAATCAGCCCCGGCCCAGCGCCTCCTGGAAGCGCCGGGTGCTGGCCAACGCCAGCAACAGCCCAGCCACCGCCACACCACCGCCCACCATCCCGATGTCCGCTACACCCGCCTGGCTGCTGACGATACTGCCCAACAGCGCACCACCACCGATGCCGATGTTGTAGATGCCCGAGAACAGCGCCATGGCCACATCGGTGGCGTCCGAGGCGAGCTTGAGGGTCTTCGATTGCAGCGACAGGCTGAAGCTCAGGATCGCCACGCCCCAGACCATGCTCAGGCCAGCGAACAGGTAGAAATTGCCCGACAGCGGCAGCAGCAACAGCAGGCAGGCCGCCAGCGCGCCGATCGATCCCACCAGGAAGCCATGCGGGAATCGCTCGCTGTAACGGCTGAACAGCAGCGAACCGAACACGCCAGCGCCACCGAACAGCAACAGCAGCAACGTGGTGCGCTCGCCGCCAATCTGCGCCACGTGCAGGGCGAACGGTTCGATATAGCTGTAGGCGGTGAACTGCGCGGTGATCACCAGCGTCACCAGCACATAGGTGATCACCAGCGCCGGGCGCTTGAACAGAATTGGCAGGCTGCGCAGCGAGCCCGAGTTCTGGCTGGGCAGCAACGGCAGCGACTTCATCAGGCAGAGCATGGTCGCCAGGGCCACCCCGGCGATGCCCAGGAAGGTCACGCGCCAGCCCAGTGCTTCGCCGACCACGCGCCCCAGCGGAATGCCCAGCACCATCGCCAGGGTAGTGCCCGTGGCCAGCAGCCCGAGCGCCTTGGCCTGCTGCCCCGGCGGCGCCACACGCACCGCCAGTGACGCGGTGATGGCCCAGAACACCGCGTGGGCCAGGGCGATGCCGATACGGCTGACCAGCAGCATGGCAAAGCTCTGCGCCAGCCACGACAACACATGGCTGACGATGAACACCAGGAACACCAGCAACAGCAGGCGCCGCCGTTCGATGTTGCGGGTCATCAGCATCATCGGCAGCGAGGCTAGCGCCACCACCCAGGCGTAGATGGTCAGCATCAGCCCGACCTGGGCGGTGCTCATGTCGAAGCTGCGGCCGATGTCGCTGAGCAGCGCCACCGGGACGAACTCGGTGGTGTTGAAGATGAACGCCGCCAGCGCCAGGGCGATGACGCTCAGCCAACTGCCGGTGCCGGCGGTGGGTGGCATTGAGGTGGGGACGGGGCCATTCATGTGAAGGGGTGTTTCTCCGCGGGCAAGGCAACAGGGCGCGCGTCGATGCTCGGACTTCAAGGCCGATGACGCACGTGTTGTTATTGGAAGGATGTCGGGCATGGTACGCATCAAGGCCGGGGGTAACAACCAAACAGATGCCCGCCGGTGTTTTTGCAGCGCCCTCAAGATCGAGCGCCGCCCGCGCGGCGCATCGCTGGCAAGCCAGCTCCCACATTTGTTTCGGGCCAATCTATCCTGTGAGGTCTCCACTGTCCGCCTTGGTGCATGTCTCAAGTCTGGTAGTGCGGCATCAGCGTCAACGCAGAAACCGCGTCGTACNAACAAGGCGGACAGTGGAGATGGACCAGGAAAAACTGGCCCGAAACAGATGTGGGAGCTGGCTTGCCAGCGATGCGCCGCGCGGGCGGCGCTCGATCTTGAGGGCGCTGCACATCTATCGCCATGCACCTGGTCGCCCTCATGCGATCCCAAGGCATGCCTTCAGGCCTGCAATGTCGCCATGTCAATCACAAACCGATACTTCACATCCCCAACGATCATCCGCTCATACGCCTGGTTGATATTGCGGATATCAAGCATCTCGATATCGCAGCTGATCCCGTGCTCGGCACAGAACTCCAGCACCTCCTGGGTTTCGGCGATACCGCCGATCAACGACCCGGCCAGCACCCGGCGCTTCATCACCAGGTTCGCGGCATGCACTGGCGGGTCGACCGGCTCGATCAGCCCAACCAGGATGTGCACGCCACCGAACGCCAGGGTTTCCAGGTACGGGTTGAGGTCATGCTGCACCGGAATGGTGTCGAGCAGAAAGTCGAAACGCCCGGCAGCGGCGCGCATCTGCTCGGCGTCGGTGGATACGATCACATGATCGGCGCCCTGGCGGCGAGCTTCCTCGGCCTTGCTCTCGGAACGTGTGAACAAGGTCACTTCGGCGCCCAAGGCCTTGGCGAACTTGATGCCCATGTGGCCCAGGCCACCCATGCCCAGCACGCCGACCTTGTGGCCGGGGCCGACACCGTGGTGCTTGAGCGGTGAATAGGTGGTGATGCCGGCGCAGAGGATCGGCGCCGCGCTGGCCAGCTCCAGGCCTTGCGGGATGCGCAGCACGAAGTGCTCGCTGACCACGATGCTGTTGGCGTAGCCCCCCATGGTGTTGCTGCCGTCGACGCGATCCGGTGTGGCGTAGGTCATGGTCGGGCCTTGCAGGCAGTACTGCTCGACATCCTGGCGACAGGCCTCGCACTGACGGCAGGAGTCGACCATGCAACCCACACCGACCAGGTCGCCGACCTGATAGCGGCTGACGCGCTCGCCCACCGCGGTGACCCGGCCGACGATCTCGTGCCCCGGCATCAGCGGGTACACGGCGATGCCCCATTCGTTGCGCGCCTGGTGGATATCGGAGTGGCACACGCCACAGTAGAGGATCTCGATGGCGACATCGTCGGCACGCGGGCTGCGGCGCTGGAAGGTCATCGGGGCCAATGGGCTGGTGGGAGACTGGGCGGCGTAGCCGATGGCGGTGTACATGCACGGTACCTCAGGTAAGTGAAACGATTAAGTCGGCGTATTTTCTGCGCCGAAACCGCCCTCGCCCACCGCCGATCCTCCGGCATGCATGCCTGATTCTCCGGAATCGCCGCCACGCACCTGGCGCCGACCAGCGAATCTGCGAAGATGCCACTGTCCGATTCTCTGCCCAGGTTGACCATGCAGCTCACCCGTCACGTGGATGCCAATGCCACCCTCTGTTCGTTGATCCGCGGCCTCGCCACGCGCCCCGGCTTCATGCCCACCGCGCTGGCACATGTCAAGGTGCTGACGTGGGACCACTACGTGGCCAGCAGCCCGCAGATCTACGAGCCCAGCCTGATCATCCTCGCCCAGGGCAGCAAGCTGGCGCGCCTGGGGCCCCGCACCCTGGAGTATGGCGCCGGGCATTACCTGATCCAGGCGCTGTCGGTGCCGTTCATGTGCGAGACCTTCGCCACCCCCGATGCGCCGCTGCTGGGTGTTTCGGTGGATATCGACCGGGCAATGCTGGGGGAACTGGTGCAGCACATGAACCTGGGGCCGGACCCGGCGGTGCAGGTACAGACGCCGCAGTCGATGAGCTCGGCGGCGCTGGACGCGCCCATGCGCGACAGCGTCGAACGGCTGTTGCAGTGCCTTCAGGACCCGTTGGACGCCAAGGTGCTGGGCCCGGCGCGGGTGCGCGAGGTGCTGTACTGCGCCTTGCGTGGCCCACAAGCCGGCGTGTTGCGGGCGCTGGTCGAGCAGCAGGGGCATTTTGCCCGTATCGGCGCCGCGCTGGCCTTCCTGCGCGAGCACTACGCCGAAGCCTTGAGCGTGGAGGAACTTGCCAGCCGCGCCAACATGAGCGTGTCGACCTTCCACGAGCACTTCAAGCGCAGCACCGACCTGGCGCCGATGCAGTACCTCAAGCGCCTGCGCCTGCTCAAGGCCCAGCAGATGCTGATCGGCGAAGGCCTGGGCGTGGCCCAGGCGGCGCACCGGGTCGGCTACCAGAGCACCTCGCAGTTCAGCCGCGAGTACAAGCGCGAGTTCGCCCGTAGCCCGGGGGAGGAGCAGCCGTACCAGAGCCTGCCGGTGTAGGGCCATACCTTTCAAGGTCCTGACCGCTATCGCATGAGGGCCACCAGGCGCTTGTCGAAAACTTTGTGGCGCTCNTCCACGAGCACTTCAAGCGCAGCACCGACCTGGCGCCGATGCAGTACCTCAAGCGCCTGCGCCTGCTCAAGGCCCAGCAGATGCTGATCGGCGAAGGCCTGGGCGTGGCCCAGGCGGCGCACCGGGTCGGCTACCAGAGCACCTCGCAGTTCAGCCGCGAGTACAAGCGCGAGTTCGCCCGTAGCCCGGGGGAGGAGCAGCCGTACCAGAGCCTGCCGGTGTAGGGCCATACCTTTCAAGGTCCTGACCGCTATCGCATGAGGGCCACCAGGCGCTTGTCGAAAACTTTGTGGCGCTCTTTAGATCGAGCGCCGCCCGCGCGGCGCATCGCTGGCAAGCCAGCTCCCACATCTGTTTCGGGCCAGTTACTCCTGCAAGTTCATCGCTGTCCGCCTTGTTGGTACGACGCGGTCTTGAGGTGGGCACCACTGGCGCCCCGCCTGACTTGAGACATGCGCCAAGGCGGGCAGCTGTACCTTCACAGGAATAATTGGCCCGAAACAGGCGCTCGATCTCAAGAACGCAGCACGACTCCCGCCGAACACTTGGCGACCCTCACGCGAACACCTTGAAGGGATGGGTGTAAGGGCGCTCAAGGCGGGGCCCGTCAGTAAACAAAGCGAACCTGGTGGGCCGACAACGGCCAGTGTTATCCGCTCCCACAAGATCGTATCTGCTTCAGCCACAGCGCTGCGCCTGCGTCATGAGCGTGACTAAAGGTTTTGTGAAATCAATTCAGTTCCATGCGATCAATACGCCGCCCTAGAATGCCGACCACTTAGCGAGCCTATACAAAGTCGAGCGAAACACTCAATCATGACGAATGCAGATTTCAATTTCTCCATCAAGCGCATTGGCTTCGATGAAGATTATCGCCCCGCCGAAAATACGCGCATCACCACCAACTTCGCCAACCTGGCGCGGGGTGCGAGCCGTCAACAGAATCTGCGCAACACCTTGAAGATGATTGATAACCGCTTCAATGCCCTGGCGCATTGGGACAACCCCAATGGTGATCGCTACCGCATCGAGCTTGAAATCATTTCAGTCGAAATGCGCATGGCGGGTGACAGCGTCGGCAACGCCCTGCCGCTCATTGAAATATTGAAAACAGACATTGTCGATCGTCAAACCGGCGAGCGCACCGCAGGCATGGTGGGCAATAATTTCTCCTCCTATGTACGGGATTATGACTTCAGCGTCCTGCTGCTGGAACACAATAAAGGCCAACCCGCATTCAGCACCCCCGCCCAGTTTGGCGTACTGCACGGAAAGCTGTTCAAACGCTTCGTCAACTCAACTACCTATCAGCAACACTTCGCCAAGCCGCCGGTTATCTGCCTGAGTGTTTCCAGCAGCAAGACCTATCATCGAACCGACAATCAGCACCCGGTATTGGGTTTTGAATATCAGCAAGATGAACATTCCTTGACGGATGATTACTTCGACAAGATGGGCTTGAAGGTTCGTTACTTCATGCCGCCCAACAGTGCCGCACCGCTGGCATTCTATTTTTCCGGTGATTTGCTCAGTGACTACACCAACCTTGAGCTGATCAGCACCATCAGCACGATGGATACTTTCCAGAAAATCTACCGCCCGGAAATCTACAACGCCAATTCCGCGGCCGGAAAGGCCTATCAGCCCAGCCTCAAGCATGAGGACTACTCGCTGACGCGGATCGTGTATGACCGCGAAGAGCGTAGCCGGCTGGCCATTGAACAGGGCCGATTCGCCGAGACGCACTTTATCGAACCCTACCGCGCAATGCTTGAGCAGTGGTCCGCCAACTACGCCTGCTGACGCCTGCCACCACAAGGTCTTCACCCATGAAAAAACTGTTACCCACATCGACCGCCGGCAGCCTGCCCAAACCCTCCTGGCTGGCACAACCCGAGACCCTCTGGTCGCCCTGGAAACTGCAGGATGAAGCATTGCTCGAAGGCAAGCAGGATGCCCTGCGCTTGGCATTGCAGGAGCAACAACACGCTGGCATCGACATCGTCAGCGATGGCGAGCAGACGCGCCAGCACTTCGTGACGACCTTCATCGAGCACCTGAGCGGCGTCGATTTCGAGAAGCGTCAAACCGTCAGGATCCGTGATCGCTACGATGCCAGCGTACCGACGGTGGTGGGCGCCGTTGCGCGGCAAAAGCCGGTATTCGTCGAAGACGCAAGGTTCCTGCGCGAGCAAACCCGGCAGCCCATCAAATGGGCGCTGCCTGGCCCCATGACCATGATCGATACGCTGTACGACAGCCACTACAAGAGCCGCGAGAAACTGGCCTGGGAGTTTGCCAGGATCCTCAACCAGGAAGCCCGGGAGCTTGAGGCTGCCGGTGTCGACATCATCCAGTTCGATGAGCCCGCCTTCAACGTGTTCTTCGACGAGGTGAATGACTGGGGGGTGGCCACCCTGGAAAGGGCCATCGAAGGCCTCAAGTGCGAAACGGCCGTGCATATCTGCTATGGCTACGGCATCAAGGCCAACACCGACTGGAAAAAGACCCTGGGGTCGCAATGGCGGCAATATGAAGAAGCCTTCCCCAAGCTGCAAACGTCCAGCATCGACATCATTTCGCTGGAGTGCCACAACTCGCGTGTGCCCATGGACCTGATTGAACTCATCCGCGGCAAGAAGGTGATGGTCGGCGCCATCGACGTGGCGAGCCACACCGTCGAGACCCTCGAGGAAGTCGCCAATACCCTGCGCAAGGCGCTTCAGTTCGTGGATGCCGACAAGCTCTACCCGTGCACCAACTGTGGCATGGCGCCGTTACCCCGCCAGGTAGCCAGCGGCAAGCTGCGCGCCTTGAGCGCTGGCGCAGAGATCGTGCGCAAAGAGCTCACGAACGCTTGAAGCCCCACCCTCAGGACCTGCCATGTCACTTCCCAGCACGGCCATCGAGCCAATGCACTTTCGCCAAGCGCTCGGGCACTTCGCCTCCGGTATCACGGTGATCACGTCGCTTGTCGATGGCGAACCGCTCGGCTTCACCTGCCAGTCGTTCTACAGCGTGTCGATGAGCCCACCGCTGGTGTCATTCAGCGTAATGGCCAGCTCGGCCAGCTATCCCGGCATTCGCCAGGCAGGTCGCTTCGCGGTCAATATCCTGGCGGGTGAACAGGTCGGGATTTCCAACACGTTCGCCCGCCGAGGCGCGGACAAGTGGCAGGGTGTCCACTGGCAGCCGTCGCCGCTGGGTAATCCGCTGATTGCCGGCTGCCTGCACTGGCTCGACTGTGAGGTTCATGCCGAACACGTGGCCGGCGATCACCTGATCGTGGTTGGCGAAGTGAAAGCCTTGAACGTGCAAGACACGGCAGCCACGCAACCCTTGCTGTATTTCAAAGGACACTATTGCAACCTCGCCGCGCACAGCGTGGCTTGAGTGTTTGCCTTCTGCCCATGATCGACTTGAGACACCTGCGCACGCTCCAGGCCCTGCGCGAAACAGACAGCCTGCCCGAAGCCGCCGAGCGCCTGCACCTGACACAGTCGGCGCTGTCGCACCAGTTCCGCGAGCTGGAGCATCGCCTCGGCATGCCGGTGTTCGTGCGCAAGTCCAAGCCGGTGCGCTTCACCACCGCAGGCCTCAAGCTGCTGCAACTGGCTGACCAGGTGCTGCCGCTGATCCGCACCACCGAACGCAACCTGAGCAAGCTGGCGGGCGGCGCTGCCGACCGGCTGCACATCGCCATCGAGTGCCATAGCTGCTACCAGTGGCTGATGCCCTCGCTGGACGAGTTTCGCAGCGCCTGGCCGGAGGTGGAACTCGACCTGGCCTCGGGGTTGGCGTTCGCGCCGCTGCCGGCCCTGCAACGGGGGGACCTCGACCTGGTGGTGACCTCCGATCCGGTGACCCTACCGGGGATCACCTACGTGCCGCTGTTCGGGTACGAGGCCATGCTGGCCATCGACAAGCATCATGCCCTGCGCGAAAAGCCGTACCTGCAACCCGCCGACATCGCCAGCCAGACCCTGATCATCTACCCGATCGAGCGCAACCGCCTGGACATCTTCACCCGTTTCTTCGACCCGGCCGACCTCGAACCGGCCCAGGTACGCACCGCCGAGATGACCGTGATGATGATGCAACTGGTGGCCAGCGGCCGGGGAGTCTGCTGCCTGCCGAACTGGGCGGTGCACGAGTACAGCTCTCGCGGCTACGTGATTGCCAAGCGCCTGGGCGAGACCGGGTTGCAGGCCATGCTGTTCGCGGCGGTGCGCAGCGACATGCTCGAAATGCCTTACATGAGCGATTTCCTGCTCACGGCAAAGGATATCTCCTTTGCGACGTTGGAAGGCGTCAACGCGGTGTGAGCAAAGACATGGCTCCCCGCAGGGGAGCCATCCTAGTGTGGTGTTTTGCAAATACGACCAATAACTCGCGAGTGATTTTTGCGCTCAGGCAAGGCGTCGCGACGAGTCGTAGCCCAGCTACGGCGAGGAGCGACAACGCTGCATGAGCACAAAAAGCGCCGCGAGTTATGGTCGTTATTTGTTAAACACCACACTAGGCAGTGCATCGCGGTCAGAACGCGTACACCAGCGTGGCCGTGGCGCTACGCGGGGTGCCATACCACCCGCGCGAACCGATCGCGGTGTAATACTTCTGGTCAAACACGTTGTTCAGGTTCAACGACACGCTGGTCTGGGGCGTGAACGCGTATTGCGCCATCAAGTCGACCACACTGTACGGGTCCTGGGTGAACGTCTCGTCGTTGGGCCCGGCACCTTTGTAGTACTCCGTACCCTGCCATCGCACGCCACCGCCCACTTTCAACTGCGGCAGGGACTGCAGGCGATAACTGGTGAACAGTTTGAGGGTATCGCGCGGCACTTCGGTGAGCAGGCGCTCGTTATCCGAGTCCTTGATCTCGGCATAGGTGTAGCTGGCCGATACTTGCCAGTCGGGCAGGATCTCCCCCGCCATCTCCATCTCGAAACCGCGGGTCTTGGTGCCGGACTCGGCGCGGTAGGCCTGGTTGCCGTCCGGCGCCAGGTTGCTGCCGTCAGCCACGGCAAGGTTGTCCTGGCGCACTTCGAAGACGCTGAAGGCGGTGGTCAGGCGCTTGTCCCAGAACTCGCTCTTGATGCCCAGCTCGTAGTTAACGCCCTCTTCCGGGTCAAGGTAGCTGCCGCCGACATCCTCTCTGCTCTGCGGCTTGAAGATGGTGGTGTAGCTGGCGTAGGCCGACCAATGCTCGGCGAAGTCATACACAAGCCCCACGTAGGGCGTGACCACGCCGGTTTCACTGCGCGAGGTACGGCGGGTCTCGCCGGTTGACAGCGTGGTGGAGGCCTCATCGCGTTTCCAGTCGATCACCCGCGCGCCGGTAATCAGCGACAGGTCGTCGGCCAGGCTCCAGCGCACCGACGCCACCAGGCCGTCCTGGGTTTCATCCAGCGCTTCTTGCGACGATTTGGTGTGGATGGCATTCGGAATCGCCAGCGAACCGTCCCAGGTGAAGATGTTGTCGATGGGCTGGATGGTCCAGAGCGGATAGCCGTCGTTGCGCGAATAGGCCTTGTAGTGGCTGGCCCCGAGGTACAACTGGTGCTCGCGGGCAAACAGCTCGAACGGGCCGGAGGCCGAGAGGTCGAACGAGGTCTGCCGAGGCTCACCCGCCCAGCGCCCGGTCCAGGTGCTGACGCCGCTGCCATCGGGGTTGACGGTGCCGCTGGCCGCGGTGGCGAAGGCATCGTCAAAGCTGCGGCGGCTGTGTTCGGCATTGAGTTTGAGCTGCCAGCCGTTGTCCAGCTGATGCTCCAGGGTGCTGAACAGGGTTTTGGTGCGACGCTTGTGGTAGCTCCAGTCCGAGGCCGAGTTGAACGAGCGCGATGGGCTGAAGTGACTGCCATCGGTGTTGTACATCGGGAAGCCGTGGTTGCCGGCGCCGTCGTTGTCCATCTCCTGGTATTCCGCACCCACCGTCAGCAGGGTGCTGTCGGTGACGTCCCACTCCACCACCCCGTAGGCCACCTGTTTTTCCAGCGACTGGCGGTCGATATGGCTCTGGCTGTCGGTGCTCGACGCCACGAACCGCCCACGTACATGGCCACTGTCCGACAACTTGCCCGACACATCCAGCTCGGTGCGGTAGCTGTCCCAGGAGCCGGCCTTGAGCGTCAGCTTGCGTTGGGTGTCCAGTGTCGGCTTTTTGCGAATCAGGTTGATGCTGGCACCGGGGTCGCCGGTTCCCGACATCAGGCCGGTGGCCCCGCGGACCACCTCCACCCGGTCGTACGACACCATGTCGGCGAGGTCGTCGCGAAAGCCATAGGTGTCGGGGCGGTTGATGCCGTCGACCTGGATGCTGCCGACCTCGAAGCCACGCACATAGATATGGTTGGCGTCGCTACCGGCCGGCCCCATGCTGTCGACCACCACGCCCGGGGTCTGTTCGAGCACCTGGGCGATATCGGTCAGGTTCTGGTCTTCGATCTGCTGGCGGGTCACCACGCTGACCGACTGCGGCGTCTCGCGCGCGGAAAGGCGCAGCCCGGTGGCGGTACTGGCCGAGCCGGTGGTGTAGCTGCCGGTGCCTTCGCTGGTACTGCCCAAGCCCGTGGCATCGATGCTGGTGGCCCCCAGCTCAACGGCACCGCCAGTGAGTGCCTTGGTCAGCACATAACGCTTCTCCCCCGCCTGCTGCACCTGCAAGCCAGTGCCCTGCAGCAACGTGGCAAACCCCTGCTCCAGCTCGAAGCTGCCCTGCAGCCCGGATGACTGCAACCCGCTGGTTTCTTCGCTGCTGAAGCTGATGGTCAAGCCGCTGGCGGCGGCGAACTGGCTGATCGCCGAGGCCAGGCTGCCGGCCGGGATATCGTAGCGCTGCGGGGCGGCCCAGGCGGTCGAGGTCACCAGTGCGGCACCGCAAAGGCTGAGCGCGATGGTCGCCTGACGAATACTGCAGGCTAGCGAGGTACGGCTTACGAACATGGGTGTGGGGTTCCTGTTGTGGTTGGTTTCGGCGCACCTGATGCGCGCGTCCTCATGAGCCGAAGCAACGACGAAAATCTGCTACCCCAAATGCGAAAAATTCTCAAAAGTTGTGAGGCAGGGGTTAGGGGATGAGTAAGCACGGGGCTTGATGGCCACCTCGAAGGCTCGCGGCAATGCTGCCTCAAGCCATTTCGAGCGGCTCCAGACGCACCCAGTAGCGCGTCATGCGCCGTGCGCGGATGGGCAAGGCATCCTCCAGGCTGGCCAGGGCGATGTCGGTGTCATCGAGGTTGAACGCGCCGGACAGGCGCAGCCCGGCGACCCGCTCGGCGCACCCGAGATAACCGGGCCGATAGCGCGCCAGCTCATCAACCACATCGGCCAATCGCCAGTCGACGCTGACCAGCATGCCCTGGACCCACGCCAGGGCATCGGGGGCCAGGGGGTGCAGCGGTCCGACAGTGTCGGCGCTGAAGCTCAGGCGGTATCCCGCATCGAGGCGCACCACCTGCCCTGTGCGGTTGGGGCGCACTGCCACGGCATGGGCGGCCACCGCCACCTGGCTCATGCCGGCGTGCTGGCGCACGCTGAAACGGGTACCAAGGGCCAGGATGTCGCCTTCGCCGGTGCGCACGCTGAGTGGGCGCGGGTCCTTGGCGGTTTGCACCAGGATTTCACCCTGGCGCAGATGGATCAGGCGCCGGCCCGCATCGAAGCGGATGTCGACACGGCTGCCGCTGTTGAGGTCCAGGCGCGTGCCATCGGCCAGGGTCAGGTGCCGCCGCTCGCCGATGCGTGTCGAATAATCGGCGCTCCATGGCGATACCCGATAGCCCTGCCAACCCGCCACCCCGGCACCGAGCAACAACACGAGTGCCTTCACTGCGTTGCGGCGATCTCGCCGTGCGCTTTCCAGCGCCTGCGCGGCACCGCTGGGGGCGTTGCCCAGGCGGCACTGCAGCTGCTCCAGGCGCGCCCAGGCTTCGGCATGCCGAGGGTCGGCGGCGCACCAGGCTTGCCACGCGGCCCGGGTGGCATCATCCACATGGCTGTCGTGCAAGCGTACGTACCAGTCCACGGCCTCGCCGAGAATGGCCTTCATGCACCCTCGATCAGCAAGCAATGCATCAACCCACGCGCCAGGTGCTTGCGCACGGTGCTTACCGAAACGCCGAGCCGTGCGGCGGCCTTGTCGTAGCTGAGGCCGTCCAGTTGCACGGCGAGAAAGATCGCCCGCGTGCGCGGGCCGAGGCCATCGAGCATGCGATCGATGGCCATCAGGCTATCGAGGATGGCGGCCCGGGCTTCGGCTGAGGGCGCGTAGCATTCCGGCTGCAATGCCAAGGCTTCGAGGTAGGCGTTTTCCAGGCTGCGCCGCCGATACAGATCGATGACCAGGCCCCGGGCGATCGTCGCCAGGTAGTGACGTGGCTGGTTGAGGGTGCCCGCAGTGCGTGCCAGCAGTACCCGGATGAAGGTGTCCTGGGCCAGGTCAGCGGCATCGGCGGAACTGTTCAACCGCTGGCGCAGCCAGCCGTGGAGCCAACTGCTGTGTTCGCGGTACAGCGTTTCCAGCCCCCTCTGCGCAGCGACGTCGGCAACAACGGTGGACATCACGCCTCCTAAAAGGATTATTAGGTGCAAATAAGAATTTGTCTCAAGTGTACTGAGTCAGGGCGGGGTTGGGAATGGCGAGTATCAAACCTTTCAAGGGCCCGAGCGCACGCTCCGGGCCCTTTTCTTATATAAGGTCCAGCGGGTCGTCGAGGCTGGCGAACAGCTCATCGAAGGTGACCACCTTGATGGGCGGCACCCTGGAGGCACGCTCCGCCGGCGCCATGGCCAATGGCTCGACCCGGGTGTTGGCGACCTGGGCCTGCCAACGGGCCAAGGCTTCGGCCAGTTGCGGTTGGCCGGCGAGGGTGCCGTAGACGTCGGCCTCACTGACTGGGGCGCGGCGCAGGCTGGCCAGCCTCTCGCGGGTGGCCTGCAGGCGCTCCAGCTCCTGCTCGATCAGCGGCAGGCTAGCCTCATGAGCACGCGGGTAGAAGTCGCCCCGCACCAGTCGGGTACGGCGCTCGCGCAACTGCTTGCCGATCTCCTCCAGTGCATCCTCCACCACTTCCAGTTCCCGCACAGTCACCGCCGGCGTGCGGTTGGCCAGCGCCTGCTGGTGGCGGCGCAGCATGGCCCAGCAGGCCGGGACATAGCTGGTGACCATGTAATGATCGTTGAGGCTGAACGAGCGGTACTCGGGCAGGTTGTCCACCTGCCTCAGGTAATGGTTGCAGGCAGCTTGCGCGGTGATGGTGGTGCAGCCCGGGCTCCAGAGGATGGCCGACGCCTCCTGGCCACTGAGCTCGATCGGCATGAAGTGGCGCAGGTCACCATGGTGCTGGTAGGGCTCGCCGTCCTGGTTCACCAGGCCTGAGTGCATTTTCTTCACCCCCAGCGGGAAGTTGACCTGCGCCAGGATGGCGCCTTGGGCGATCACCTCGTAGCGGGTGTTCATCCACGGCAGCGGCAGGTTGGGGATGAGGTCGTCGTTGCTGACGATGCGGTGGTGCAGCAGGTCGGCGGCGCTGCGGGTGAAGGTGGCGTCACCAGCGCGCGGGGCGCCGTAGGTGTAGAGCTGCAGGGGGTAGCGGCTGTCGGATACGCGCAGCATCTGCGCCAGCAGCAAGGCGATCGCACCGCCAAGGCTGTGGCCACAGATGATGAGTTGCTGTGACTGGTAGAACTTGTCCAGGTAGCTTGTGACGAACTGCATTGCTCGCTTCGCCGCCAGGTAAAAGCCCCGATGAACCATGCCGCTGCCCTCTTCGAACGGCACCTGCCGGGCATCAACATCACGAAGCAGGTCGGGGATCATCTCGCTGGTGCCGCGAATGGCGATGATCATCACATCGGCGTTGTGGGTAATAAAGGCCTGCGTGTCCGTAGCGTCTAGCTCCTTCCTGTCGTCCAGGAAATGAATAGAGGCCGGGTTCTCCTGCTCTTCACCCAAGTCGGGACTGTTCTTCTCATAGAGATCAGGATCGAATGGCGCGATTTCCCATCGCTGGGAGTAGGGCACATCCTCGTACAGTGGGAAGTATTCTTTGCGCTGAGACGAATCAACGCGCCAGATCTCCTGGCCACAGGCCAGCGCCTCGCCAAACCAGTTTCCGACAGTGGGGGCATGGGGAAAGCTGACCGAAGCGGCCAGCACGGGATGGCCCGGTGGTTCCTGGCCGAACGGGTTGTAGCTGAGCGTGGCCATCAAGGCCAACTGATAAAGATTCAGCGCGCAGAACTGAGGGTCCATTGATAGCACGGGCCGGAACGCTCGAAGCGGGCGGACCTCCAGCACAGTATGCTTGCCGGGCATGAGCGCCACGCCCCACTCGCAGTGCTTGCCCATGATTCGCCGCAGCCCCTCGGCGGGTGGGAAGGACCGTGCTGATAGCGGAGGAAGGTGGCAGCCATGACGGACAAGCTCCCGAACTTCTACTTAAAGGAAATAGTCCGCATGCTCGCCTGCCGGGTTGGAGGTCGTTCGAGTGCTGTCGTGGTTCACATAGCGAGTCTGTTCTGCACGAACCTGAAGATCCGTAATCATCAATGGATAATTGTCGCGTTTTTGCAACGATGAGTAGTAGTCGTTGCTACCTGCATAATTTGTTTTGAATCGCAAGCATACCGGGCCAGCATAATGACTTGAGACTTCTCCTTTGCCCTCTGCATTTAGTGAGCCGTTGTACACAACCCCTTCAATATCAATTACTTCATAGAAAGCCCCCGCATAACTAACCCCACTTCCAAATTCATCGACCAACTGAAAACTTGTTGATCCATCACGACTTGGGCAGATCAACATGAGGCCATTCACTGGATGGTTTATCTCTTTTATGAATTCGTCTCGACTTATCATTGGTTACTCACCACAGTTTGGATAAATGCTGCAGATGCGTCCATCCGGCATCTTGAAATCAATGAAATCAGTTGTATTGCCCCGACAAAAACCATACATATCATCAACCCCCTTCCCTAGACACCGTTTCCAGCCAGTTGGAAACTCAACCCAGGTGTCTCCTCCAGAAGGACGCTCATTTTCCGAGAGCCTAATATTCATTCTGATCGTTTTTCCTGGCAATTGATCAACCAAATAGGCACCGAAGGGGCTCCCAACAAAAAGTTCGCCGCGCTCATTATCTTTTTTGCAATTTAGCAATTTTCTAAGATTACGATCTGGCCCCATGGTGCGAAAGCGCCACTGGCATTCACCGTAGAACGTATCTCCATCTTCGGCATTCATGACGCGCCGATACTTTTCATCCAGCTCTGTATAAACACCAATATTCGCCCTATCCTCTGACCTCTGATGAAATGCGTTCCCATAAGTCGCCATTATTTTGATTTTTATATGTCTAACAATCATCCGGCAGCCCTTGATCATTTTTCGAATCTCAATGTTCGACGTCGGGCTGTACTCTTTAGGCCAATTCCTATTGAACGACGGCATGGTTCTACGCCAATCGGTCACTTCGCACTTTGCCCCGGGCTCCGGTTCATAGAGCGCAACCGCCTCATATCCAAAGTCAGGCGGTAATTCACCCACAAGCTTGAACGTATTCGGCTTTTCTTCAGCGCATCCAGCCACTGCAATCAAGCCAATCATCAACAAATATTTCGATATTCTTCTTTTCATAACTTTCCTTTAATGAATCACCCAGGGTTAGCCGAGCTTTTCAGTTCGCGACTTCACAGCCTGGGTAGATATTGCAGATTCGCCCATCTGGCATTTTAAAATTACTAAACTTACCTGGATTGTCATCGCAAAACCCATCAACATCATGCGGTCCATCGCCCAAACAGCGCTTCCAGCCATTTGGGAATTTTTCCCATGCCATCTTTATATACGGGCGCTCCTCATCGGCAAGCCGTATATTCATCCTGATCGTTTTTCCTGGCAATTGATCAACCAAATAAGCACCGAAGGGGCTTCCAACAGAACGCTCACCACGCTCATTGTCCTTTTTGCAATCTAGAAACTTTGCAATAACGCGATCCGACCCCTTGGTGCGAAATACCCACTGACACTCACCGTAGAATGTATCTCCATCCTCAGCATTCATGACACGTTTGTATTTGTCGTCAAGCTCGGTATAAATCCCAACATCAGCCCTGTCTTCGGCCTCTTGGTAAAAAGCGCCTCGGTAAGTCGCCATAATTCTGATTTCTATATGACTAACAATTATCCGGCAGTCCTTGATCGCTTTTCGAATCTCAATGATCGACGTCGGGTTGTATTCTTTAGGCCAAGGCCTATTGAACGACGGCATGGTTCTACGCCAATCGGTTACTTCGCACTTTGTCCCGGGCTCCGGCTCATAGTGCGCAACCGCCTCATATGCAAAGTCAGGCGGCAATTCCCCCACTAACTTGAACGTATTCGACTTTTCTTCAGCGCATCCAACCACTGCGACCAAACCGACCAGCACCCCACACTTCAATATCGAACTCGTCATACCTTCCTCCCAGTTCAAAACACTGTCCGTAGCCGCAACCGCTCCAGGTGCGCCCGGGGGCTCTCATCAACCAGCGGCGCACACTCACGCGGCACGTCGTACCCCGGCGAGTGCAGGCTCAGCATCAGCAGGAACTCGATCGCCTCCCCCGAATGCCAACCCCAGGCCAGGGCCTGGCGCAGCTGACGTGCCAGCCACTCGAGGGGCACCTGGCTTTGCGCGAGGGCGCTGTAGGCGTGCAGATGCCGGCTGTAGAGGTAGCGGTGGGCATTGGCCAGGGCGACGCCATCGTCTGCGGCCTCGGCCGGGGTGGGAAACCAGCTTGGGTCGGGCGGTGCCGGGTAGGCGCGTGGCGCCGGGTTGTCCACCACCTGCCAGGTCGTGGCCTGCCAGTAGCACACGCTGGTCGCCTGGCCGAGCCAGGCGGCCCTGTGCTCCGGCACCGTCATCACCCGGGCCAGCTCGCGGTTGTCGTGGAAGCGGTACAACGCCCGTTGCGGGCGCTGGCCCAGCAGCAGCCGGGCACGCCAATGCTCGGCCCAGGCCGGCAATTCACCTGGTGCCAGGCTGGCCAGCCAGCCCCAGTTGTCGTGTGGCGCCTCCAGCAGGCCCTGCAGCAAACGCACCTCGCCTTCGCCGATCAGGAAGCACACCGGCCCATGCGCGGCGAGGTGGGCGACCTCGGTTTGCTGGTACAGCACGCACCAGCGCTCCGAGCCCAGGCGGGCCATGAGCGCCTGGCGGGCGTCGAAGCCGGCATCGAGCAGCAGCACGATATCGCGGCCACTGGCCCGCTCCCGGGCCATCCATTGCCAAGGGGTCGGCGCGCTCATGCGGCACCTCCCAGGGGCGCGGGCAGTGCCTCGCAACAGCTGTCACACACTGGGCACAGCGCGCTGCAAAGTGCTCGGCTTGCCGTCACCAGTGCCAGCTGCACCGGGCCCACCGTGGTCGACAGCAACAGGGCAGGCTGTGCCTGGCTGTCGCCCGGCAGCAACGGTTGCGCCATGACGCTGGCCGCCGGCGCGCCCCCCACCTGGATCGGACTGCTGGCAAAAATTCCGGCGCTGTTGATCACCAGGTGTTGGCCGCCGACCTTGAGGCTGATGCTGGCCCCGCCCTCCACCACCACTTCGCCGTCCGCCGACAGCTGCACCTGGCGCCCGGCATGCTGCACCAGCACCGTGCCGACCCGGGTCTGGCTGCCCTGCTCGACCACCAGGTGGTCACTGGCCCGCACCAGTACCTTGCGCTCCCCGCCCACGCTGCGCTGCTCGTCGGCCTCCACTGTGACCCGGCTGTCGCCGCCGACCAGCAGCTGGCGGTGGCGGCCTATCTGCACCTGGCTGTCGTTGCCCACCTGTTGCTCGAAGTCGCGCTGGGCGCGCAGGTACAGCAGTTCCTGGCCTTCGCGGTCTTCCATGGCCAGCTCGTTGTAGCCCCCGCCGCCGCCCAGGCTGCGGCTGCGCAGCACCGTGCGGCTGCGGTAGTCGGGCAAGGCATAGGGTGGCGGGTGCAGGCTGTCGGGCAGGCAGCCGCTGACCACCGGCTGGTCGGGGTCGTCGTCGAGGAAACTGACCACCACCGCCATGCCCACCCGGGGCAGCGTGACGGCGCCGTGGCGATCGCCCGACCAGCTGGACATCACCCGCAGCCAGCAGCTGCTGTGCGCGTCGCCGCGGCCTTCGCGGTCCCAGTGGAACTGCACCTTGACCCGACCCAGCGCGTCGCAATACACCTCCTCGCCGGCCGGGCCGGTGACCCTGGCCACCTGGCTGCCGGGTATGCGTGGCCTGGGGCGGCTCAGCGGCGGGCGGAACAGCAGGTCCCAGGGGGTGGCGGTGAAGGTGTTGTCGTAACGCTGCACGGTGGCGTCGGCTTCGGCGTGCTCTTCGAGCACCTGGGGCTGGCGCCCTTCGTGGTGCACGTGGGTCAGCAGCCACAGGTCGTTCCACGGCTCGCGCGGGTGGCCGGTCAGTTGCAGCAGGTGGCCGCTGACCAGATGCGGGGCGTCACTGGCGCCCTCGGCCTGGCAGTGGTTGGCGCGGCAACGTTGCAGCGCCCGCTTGCTCTGCGAGCCGCCGCGCTGCTGGTCGAGGGTGTGGCGCAGGCCGCCGGGGTAGCTGTAATGTTCCAGGGGCAGCGCCTGGGCCTCGGCGCTTTTGCTGGGGTAGGCCAGCGGCAAGGCGGCCTTGCGAAAGTCGTGGTCACGCAGCTCCACCTGGTTGACCGCGGTGCGCACGCCCACGCCGAAGCGGCTGACCACCACGCCGTCGGCCTGCAAGCCAGACGGCAGGTGAAAGCCCACGGCAGGTTCGAGGCGGGGGAAGTGCGACTGATGATCGCCGAACACCAGCTGGTGGCCCTGGGGCGAATGGCGGAAGTGGTAGTGAATGCCGTCCTCCTGGCACAGCCGCTCGATGAACGCCAGGTCGCTCTCGCCGTACTGCACGCAGTAGTCACGGGGTGGGTAGGGTTCTTCGAGGAAAAACTGGTAGCTGTCGCGCAGCACGCCATGCTCATCGAGCACCTGGCCGACGATCTGCGCCACCGTGCGCTGCTGGAACACCCGGTGGTTGTGGCGCAGGCCCAGGCGTGCCAGGCGCGGCTCGAGCCGGGCGTGGTAGTGGGTGAGCCGCTTGCCGATGGCGCCCTGGCGAAAATGGCTGATCACCCCATGTACGCCGGCGCCTCGGTTGTCGAAGGCGAGGAAGGCCGGCTGGTTGAGCATGCGCTCGAGCGGCAGGCGGGGATTTTCGCTGACCAGCTCGATATCGAAGCTGTACAGCGTGCTGATGGCTTCGTCGCCCTTGAACGTCAGTACCTGAAGGTCATGCTGGGCCGCCGGCACGTGGAAGTGCAGGCGGTCTGGGGTGGTTGAGTCGAACATCCGTTGTCCCTCGTCAGGTCAGCCTGGCAAGGGCTTGTGCAGCGCCCCTGCCAAGTGGGGAAAACTGCCAAGCTAACGAGGTTTCTCAACAAGATATGCCGGATCGGTCCGAGGATTTGTAGTACTTTTCCCAGCAAGATGTCAGGCATTTCGAGGCGCTAACGCACCACCTGACTTGGTGCGCAAAGCAAAAAGGGCGACCCTTGCGGGTCGCCCTTTTCGATGCCCGGAAACCGGGACTTTGTTTGGTAGGCACAATTGGACTCGAACCAACGACCCCCACCATGTCAAGGTGGTGCTCTAACCAACTGAGCTATGTGCCTGTCGTGTGGGGCGCATATTAGTGATCGATCGAACACCTGTAAAGCGTTTTTTTCAAAAAAATCAAAAACTTTGCGAGGCAAGCCAACCCACCCGCTACTCGCTCGCTCAAGGCCTCGCAGCGACAACTGCGCCTGCTGCCAGAGAGGCCCGGCGTGCCAGCAGGCGCTTGATGCACACCAGCAGGGGGGCGGCGATGGCAAAGAACACGCTCACTGCGGCGAATGCCCTGTCGAAGGCGATGACCGCGGCTTGCCCCGCCACGGCCCGCGCCAGCAGCGCCAGCGCGCCCCGCCCGGCGCTCAGGGTGTCCAGCCCCCTGCCCTCCAGCATCGCCGCCATGCCCGCCAGGCGCTCGATGAGTGCCGTCGTGCCTGCCGTGAGGTGCGCACCCAGGGCCGTGGTGTTAACGGCCAGCTCATGGTCGATCAGGGTTTGCAGCCCGGCAACGCCCATCAGCCCACCCAGCTGCCGGCCGATGTTGAACAGGCCGATACCGGCGGCCAGCTTGCCTGGTTCCAGGCCGCCGAAGGCAATCAAGGTGATCGACAGGAACAGCAAGCCCAAGCCCAGGCCCCGTAGCAGCACTCCGAGCATCATGTCGGCTGCCCCGCTCTGGCTGGTCGAGCCCGACAACACCCACATCGCCAGCATGATCAAAAGGATGCCGAACGGCACCGTGGCGAACGGTGCCACGCCTTTCGCCTGCATGAGCCAGGCCGCCAGCAGCAAGGTGGCGATGAACGTCGCGGCACTGGGCAGCAATAGCAAGCCCGCATCGGTGGGCGTGAACGCCAGCACCGAAAGGGCGAAGGCCGGGATCAGGTAGGCGCTGCCGAACAAGGCCGCCCCCGCGACGAAGCTGACGATGAAGGCGAAGGTGAAATCGCTCGACCTGAACAGGCTGAGGTCCAGTGCGCCGGGGCCACGGGTCAGTAGCCGGTGGCCGAGCAACGCCAGCAACGCGCCCAGGCCCAATGCCGTCGCGACGATGATGTGCGGTGCCTCGAACCAATCCCAGCGGCTGCCCTGGCTGAGCGCGTAGGCCAGGCAGGATAACCCGATGGCGCCCAACAGGTAGCCGACTCCGCCGTGATGGCCAGCGAACGGCATGGCACAGGCCGGCGCGGGCGCAAGCAACAACAGGCCGACGGCCACCAGGGCCAGGGGCACGACGCTGAAGAAGATCCAGGCCCACGCCTGACTGTCGATCAGCCACCCTTGCAGGGCCGACGCCAGCGTACCCGGGGCGACCACCGCCGCCATGGCGAACAAGGCTTGCAGCAAGGGTTGCCGGCCGCGTGGATAGGCCAGGAAGATCATCGCCTGCCCGGTGACCAGCAACGTGCCACCAGCCAGGCCATGTATCGCCCGCAGCGCGATCAGCAGCTCAAGGCTGGTGGTGGCCGCTGTAACCGCGCAGGCCAGGCCCATTGCAGCGGTGGCCGCAATGATCACCTCACGCGGCCGCCAACGGGCCAGCAGCCACGGCGCCAACAGAAAACCGATGAGCTTGCAGGCGGTGTAGCCGACATCCAGCCAGGCGAACTCGTCCGGTGTTGCCGCGGTATCACCCAGGATATCGTTGCGCCCGAGCGCCAGCACCGACCCGGCAAGGGCCTCGGTCAGCGCGGCGAGCAGGATGCCGGCCATCAGCACCAAGCCACCGCGACCGCCGCCGTTCATGCCCCACCGCCGAGCTCGACCACCACCCGTGCCGACAGCCCCGGCACGATGCGCCCAGGTAGCGGGTTGTGCATCAGGTGGATCTTCACCGGTACGCGCTGTACCACGCGCACGAAGTTACCCGTGGCATTGTCCGGCGGCAGTAGGCTGAACGCCGCTCCGCTGCCGGGGGCAAAGCTGTCGACCACACCATCGAGGGTGTCGTCGGGGAAGCCATCGAGGGTCACCCGCACGCGCTGGCCGGGTTGCAGGTGCTCCACCTGGGTCTCCTTGAAGTTGGCCACCACCCAGACGTTGTCGACCGGCACGACATCCAGCAGTGCCCCGCCCGGGGTGACGAAGCGCCCAACCCGCACCTGGCGGTTGCCGACCACACCGGCGACCGGGGCGCGCACCACGGTGTGCTCCAGTTCCAGGCTGGCCAGCTCGCGCGCGGCCTGGGCCTGGGCGATGGCCGCCAGTGCCGACGCGCGCTGCGCCGTGAGCACGGCAATGCGTTGCTGTTCGGCGTCCAGTGTCGCCGACGCTGCCGACAGCGTGGCCTGGGCACTGCTACGGGCGGCGTCGGTCTGGTCGACCACGGCCTGGCTGACGGCGCTGAAGGCGATCAGCTTGCGGCTGCGCTCATGGCTCTTGTCGGCCAGGCCGCGTTGCGCCAGCGCCGACTGCCGGCCCGCCACGGCCTGGCGGATCTGCGCCTGCTGCTGGCGGGTTTCGGCCTCGACATTGGCCAGCCGCGCTTCGGCCACCCTGACGTTGGCCTCGGCCTGCGCCAGGTGCGCCCGGTAGTCACGATCGTCGATGCGAAACAGCACGTCCCCCGCCGCCACACGCTGGTTGTCCTCGACCTCGACGCTGACCACGTAGCCCGCCACCTTGGCGGCGAGCGAGGTGACATCGCCGCGCACATAGGCGTTATCGGTCGATGCCACTTCGCTCGAACGAGCGATAACCCAGCCGCCGGCCACGACCAGCAGAGCCACGATGCACAACAGGATGCCAAGCTTCTGCCTGCGGCTGCGCCCGGGCACTGGGGCGGCGGTGTCGGCCTGTTCCGGGCATCTGTTCATCATCGCGACTCCTGACAAAAGCCATGCGCTCACTTGCTGCTCGGGGTCACCAGCACGGTTTCCGTGCTGTCGAGCACGAACACCGCCATCAACCGCGCAGGCTTGGTGTCGCTGGCATTGGCGCTCACCCCATGGAAGGCGCCGGGGGCCTCGTACCAGTTTTCGCCAACCTTGTAGGTGCGCGCCGGCTCGCCATTGACGCTGCTGCGCACTTCGCCTTCGAGCACGGTGGCATAGATGAACGCGGAACTCGGGTGGCGGTGCGAAGGCGACGCGGCGCCCGGCGCATAGTCGACGACCACCCCGCGCATGCTCTTGCCCGGGACGTTCGGCAGCGGGTGGTCGAAGACCACGGTGACCTTGCTCGCCGGCCGCTCATCGGCCGAGACCGCGGTGATGGACAGGGCCGCGATGGCGGCGGCCAGCAGGATTCGACGGAACATGGCGATACTCCTCAGCAATGATGGGGTCGGGCTGGTGGTCAGGACCGCGCCAGCCAGTCTTCGAAACGGGTGGCGCCGAGGCGGGCCTGAGCGCCGGGGGTGAGCGACTGGTCATTGAGTTCGGCGCCGAAATAGCGCGCATGCACGTCAGGCACGACCTTGCGCCCATCGCCGGTCAGGCGCAGGAAGCGGCGCACCAGCTCATCCAGTGGCAGCGCCTCGGGGCCGGCCACTTCCAGGGTGGCGTTGGCCGGCGCGGCGAGCACCACCTCCACCAGCGCTGCCGCCACGTCGGCCGAAGCCATGGGCTGGATCAACGCGGGCGACAGGCGCACCTGGTCACCCTGGGTCGCGGCCTGGGCGATGCCACCGACAAATTCGAAGAACTGGGTGGCGCGCAGCAGGGTGTAAGGCACGCCGGCGTCCTTGATCAGCCGCTCTTGCGCCACCTTGGCGCGGAAGTAGCCGTTCTCCGGCAAGCGCTCGCACCCGACGATCGACAGCGCGACATGGTGCTTGACCCCGGCGGCCTTCTCGGCGGCCAGCAGGTTGCTGGTGGAGGTCTGGAAGAACGCGAGCACGGCCTGGTCTTCCCAGGACGGCGCGTTGGTCACGTCGACCACCACCTGGGCGCCGTCCATGGCGGCGGCCAGGCCTTCGCGGGTGATGCTGTCGATGCCGGTGCTGGGTGCCGCGGCGACGGCCTCGTGGCCACGTTCGCGCAGGCTGTTGACGACCTTGGAGCCAATGAGGCCTGTGCCTCCGATCACGACGATCTTCATGGGGGTCTCCCGTGGGCGACGGCAGGCATTGCCGTCGATACCGCTACACGATGCGCCCAGGCGCTCGCCAAGTCCTTGCGCGGCGGCTGGATTAACCTTCAGGAATGCTTGGTTTTACGTCCAAACGGCGGCGCCGAGGGTTGCAGGCAATGCGGCCCGCCGCGGCCTGCCGTATCATCGACGACGGACACTTTCACAATCGCCTCGGACACGATGCCTAGGGCGCTCGGCCAGGGGACACGACGTTGCCATTCGCCTTCGAAGACTACGTGCTGGATCAACAGCGCCGGGAGCTGACCCTGCGCGGCCAGACCGTGACCCTTGGCCCGCAGGTGTTCGACCTGTTGCTGCAACTGGTCAGCAACGGTGATCGGGTGGTCAGCAAGGACGAGCTGCTGCAGGCTGTGTGGAGTGGGCGGATCGTCTCCGAGTCGACCGTCGCCAGCCATATCAACGCGGTGCGCAAGGCCATCGGCGACTCGGGCGAGCAGCAGCGCCTGCTGCGCACCGTGGCCCGCAAGGGCTACCGCTTTGTCGGCGTCATCCGTGAAGTGCCTGGGCCTGAGCGGCCCGACGATCAACCGCCGCTGCCCCTGCAGCCAGCCCCGCAGGCCAGCCTGGCGCTGCCGGACAAGCCGTCCATCACCGTCCTGCCCTTCCAGAACCTCAGCGGCGACCCCGGACAGGACTACTTCGCCGACGGCATCGTCGAGGACATCATCGTCGCCCTGTCGCGGATCCGCTGGCTGTTCGTCATCGCCCGCAACTCCAGCTTCACCTTCAAGGATCGCCGGGTCGACGTCAGCGACGTGGGCCGCGAGCTGGGCGTGCGCTATGTGCTCGAAGGCAGCGTGCGCAAGGCCGGCAACCGCGTGCGCATCACCGGCCAGCTGATCGACGCCAGCCAAGGCACGCATATCTGGGCCGAGCGCTTCGAAGGCGCGTTGGACAACCTCTTCGACCTGCAGGACCAGATCGCCGAAAGCGTGGTCGGCGCCATCGCCCCACAGCTGGAGCGGGCCGAAATCGAGCGGGCCAAGCGCAAACCCACCGACAGCCTGTGCGCCTACGACTACTACCTGCGTGGCACCGCGAAACTGCACCACGGAACGCGCGAGGCCGTGGCAGAAGCCTTGGCACTGTTCTACCAGGCCATCGAGATGGACGCGGAGTTCGCCTCGGCCTACGGCATGGCCGCGTGGTGCCATTTCTGGCGCAAGTTGAACGGCTGGATGGCCGACCGCGCCGAGGAGATCGCCGAAGGCGCGCGCCTGGCCAGGCTGGCGGTGGAGCTGGGCCGCGACGACGCCGTGGCGCTGACCCGTGGCGGGCATGCGCTGGGCCACCTGACCGGTGATCTGGACGGCGCCATCGCCCTGCTCGACCGCGCGCGCCTGCTCAACCCCAACCTCGCCCCGGCCTGGTACCTGGGCGGTATCCTGCGCGCGCTGCGCGGCGAGACCGAAACGGCGATCGCCAACCTGGAACATGCCACCCGCCTCAGCCCGCTGGACCCGGAAATGTTCCGCATGCAGGTGGGCATGGCCCTGGCGCACTTCTTCGCCGGGCGCGACGCGTGCGCCATCGGCTGGGCCGAGAAAGCCTTGGGCAACCTGCCCAGCCTGCTTGCCGCAATGGCGCTGCTGGCGGCCAGCCTTGCACTCGGCGGGCGCCAGGCCGAGGCCAGCCAGGCGATGGCCAGGCTGCGGCAACTGGACCCGCAGCTGCGGGCATCGCGCTTGCGCGAATGGCTGCCGATCCATCGCGACGAGGACCTGGCGCGGTTTGTCCAAGGGCTTCGGCTGGCGGGCCTGCCGGACTGAACTCACATTGCCCGACCGGCGCACGGCGTTCCTGGCCAACGGGGCCGTCACTCAATCTTCAACCCCGTGCGCTCGGAATGGCTTGGCCGGGCGCGCTGCCCGGCGCTATGCCTTGAACAATGTTGAACCTCAGTTCTTGGCCTGGCTCAGCTTGCTGTACAGGTCGGCCGGGAACGGCTTGCCGTTGGCATCGAACTGGCCTTTGCGGAACTGGTACACCTCGCCTTCGGAGAGGAAGCCATCGTGGTTGGCGTCAATGGCGTCGAACTCGGCGTTGGCCTTGGGCGCCACCGCCAGCAGTTCGGCACGGGACACGCGGCCGTCGTGGTCGGTGTCGGTACGGGCGAAAGAGGCATCGCCGCACTTGCCCTCACCGCACTTGCCTTCCGTCTGCGTACCTTTGGCTTGGGCTGCGCCTGCGCCACACTTACCCTCGCCACATTTACCTTCCGCGGCCTTGTCGGCGGCGGCGATCTGGTAGCCCTGGGGCAGCGCTTCCACGGCGAAGGCGGAGGATGTGAGGTTGATACCGCCGACCAGGGCGATGGTGAGCAGGCCGATACGGGTTTTGGCGTGGGTCATGGTGATGCTCCGATAGGTGCGGGGTTATGCCTCAAAGGCGCAATGGCCCGGAGCGACGCCGGCAGGCTTGTCGTTCGGGCAGACGCATTTGGCCCGAGGCATGTATCCCAGGCGTATCCAGCAGGAGCGGTATTTGTAGGAAAATTCGCTGAGGCGTTTTCCTGATACAACTGGATACATCGCCCTGGCGCGATGCTCGATAAACGCAGCGCAAACAAAAAGGGCGACCCTTGCGGGTCGCCCTTCTCGATGCCCGGAAACCGGGACTTTTGTTTGGTAGGCACAATTGGACTCGAACCAACGACCCCCACCATGTCAAGGTGGTGCTCTAACCAACTGAGCTATGTGCCTGTCGTGTGGGGCGCATTCTACGCGTTACAAATTCAGTGTCAACCGTTTTTTTCACGCTAAGCTACTGAATCTTAAAAATATTTAAAGAAAGCTCCACACGGGTAGGTGTAAAGGATTTTCACCGGACGACTAGCGGGTGTTTATTATTATTGATAGCATCGGTACATTCGTTAAAAATATAAAACACGAGGTTTCTCGAGCATGGCCACTACCCCCTACCCCCAGTCCTACTACGCCGCCTCGGCCAACCCGGTGCCGCCACGTCCGGCGCTGCAGGGTGAGGTGGAAACCGATATCTGCATCATCGGTGCCGGCTACACCGGCCTGTCCAGCGCCCTGTTCCTGCTGGAGAACGGCTTCAAGGTGAGCATCGTCGAAGCCGCCAAGGTCGGTTTCGGCGCTTCGGGCCGCAACGGCGGCCAGATCGTCAACAGCTATAGCCGCGACATCGACGTGATCGAACGCACCGTCGGCCCTAAAGAAGCCCAACTGCTGGGTCAGATGGCCTTCGAAGGCGGACGCATCATTCGTGAGCGCGTGGCCAAGTACAACATCCAGTGCGACCTGAAGGACGGCGGTGTGTTCGCCGCGCTGACCAGCAAGCAGATGGGCCACCTGGAATCGCAAAAACGCCTGTGGGAACGCTTTGGCCACACCCAGCTGGAACTGATGGACCAGAAGCGCATCCGTGAAGTGGTTGCCTGCGACAGCTACGTGGGCGGCATGCTCGACATGAGCGGCGGCCACATCCACCCCCTCAACCTGGCCCTGGGCGAAGCCGCCGCGGTCGAGTCGCTGGGCGGCATCATCTACGAACAGACCCCGGCCGTGCGCATCGAGCGTGGCGCCAACCCGGTGGTACACACCCCGCAGGGCAAGGTCCGCGCCAAGTACATCATCGTCGCCGGCAACGCCTACCTGGGCAACCTGGTGCCGGAGCTGGCCGCCAAGTCCATGCCGTGCGGCACCCAGGTGATCACCACCGAGCCGCTGGGCGAAGAACTGGCCCGCACCCTGCTGCCGCAGGACTACTGCGTCGAAGACTGCAACTACCTGCTCGACTACTACCGCCTGACCGGTGACAAGCGCCTGATCTTCGGCGGTGGCGTGGTGTACGGTGCGCGCGACCCGGCCAACATCGAGGCGATCATCCGCCCGAAAATGCTCAAGGCCTTCCCGCAGCTCAAGGATGTGAAGATCGACTTCGCCTGGACCGGCAACTTCCTGCTGACCCTGTCGCGCCTGCCGCAGGTTGGCCGCATCGGCGACAACATCTACTACTCGCAAGGCTGCTCGGGTCACGGTGTGACCTACACCCACCTGGCGGGCAAGGTGCTGGCCGAAGCCCTGCGCGGCCAGGCCGAGCGCTTCGATGCGTTCGCCGGCCTGCCGCACTACCCGTTCCCGGGTGGCCAGATGCTGCGCGTGCCGTTCAGCGCCCTCGGTGCCTGGTACTACAGCCTGCGTGACCGTCTGGGCTTCTGATCCAACTAGCCTATCGCCGGTAAATTGGCGCCTGTAGGAGCGGCCTTGTGTCGCGAAAGGGCCGCAGCGCGGCCCCAGGATTTCACCGTGAAAGCAGAAATCCCCGGGGGCTGCTCTGCAAGCCCTTTCGCGACACAAGGCCGCTCCTACAACGGTGATAGGGCCGTAACAGTCACCGCCCCAGGCTATTCACCGCCTGCTTCGCCGCAATCTCCTGCCCCGCCCGCGCCAGCTCATCCGCCGCCTGCAACCAGCGCTGCCGGTCCACCTGCGCCGGCAACTGCCGTGGCGACTGCACCAGCACCGCCCAACTGCCCTCCTTCGCCCAGGCCGATTCGAAATCGCCAAAGCTCATCAACTGTCGCCGGTGCATGCCCGCGCGCAACAGCACCCGCTGCTTGTAGCGGTCATAGCCGATCAACACGGCATAGCGCGGCTCGCTCCACCAGGCCGAGCCCTCTTCATAACGCAGCAGTACCGGGTAGCCGGCGGCCACTTGCGCCAACAAGGCGTCCAGGCGTTTGTCCAGCGGGTAGACGACCATCCCATATTCACGCGCCACCCTGGGGATACCGGTGTCCAGCGACTCGGCGGCATTGGGCAGGCCCAGGGATTTGTCCAGCAGCCCCGGGGTGATCGGCGCGCCCTTCGCCGACAGCACCGCCGCCAGCGCCATCGAGCCGCTGTGGTTGGCATTGCCGCGGTAGAACGGCACGCTGCTGATCTCGACCTTCTGCGGCAGGCTCTTGAGCGCCGCGGGTGGCGCGCTGGCGCAACCGGCCAGGGTGACCGCCAGCAAACCTGCAACCAGCAGGCGACGTGGGCCGAAGGCCCGAAGCTTGAGGGGTTGTTGCGACATGGGCACTCGCTTGTTCCGACGCCGGGCAGGCAGCGCCCGGCCAAGGGCATCGATGATAGGCCGCCGTGCACTCCGGGTATAGCCCGGGCCGCGCTTGGAACGAATCGGCCCAAGCACTAGACCTTCGGTCAATGGAACGTCACAGGCGCCGGGCTAGACTGATACCTGTGTCTGGATGGCGGGCTTGCCTGCCACAAAGAAGGAGGCACACATGACCCTGACTATGGCAATCCTCATGTTGGTCGGCATGTGGCTCAGCGTTGCCGCCGCCATGCTCTGGGGCGTGCTGCGCATCGTGCGCCGGCATTCCCACCCCCACCACCTGCCCGCGCAACCCCAGGCCAGGCCCCAGCCGGCGCGACGCGCACGGCGCCACGCCGGGGCGCACTGAACTCAGGTACCGCTCTTCAGGCGGCTGAAGGCCCGGGTCAGCTCGCGGTTGAACGCCTTGCCGTTATCGTTCTTGGTATACAGACGCGCCCGCACCTCGGCCGGCGGGTAGGTGCCCGGGGCATTGCGAATCTGTGCATCCACCAGGTTGTCGGCCGCGGTGATGGCATTGGCGTAGTGAATGCTGTCGGTGATCGGCGCGATCACCTCCGGGCGCATCAGGTAATCCATCAATGCCCACGCCGCCTGCGGGTGCGGCGCATCCTTGGGCACCACCAGCGCATCGAGCCAGATCAACGTCCCTTCGCTTGGGATGCGGTAGTCCAGGCTGAACGGCTTGCCGGCCTGTTGCGCCTGGGCCTGGGCGATGGCCACGTTGCCGTTCCACGACATCGCCACGCAGGTCTCGCCATTGGCCAGGTCGTTGATGTTGCGGTCGTTGTCGAAGTAGCGGATATACGGGCGCACCTTGCGTAGCTGGGCTTCGGCGGCCTTGAGGTCCTCGATGCGCTGCTGGTTGATATCCAGCCCCATGTAGCGCATCACCGCAGCGAACACTTCGTTGGGGTCGTTGAGCAGGCTCACCCCGCAATCGGCGAATTTCGCCACCACCTGCGGGTCGAACAGCATTGCCCAGCTGTCCTTCGGCGCGTCCGCCAGCCGTGCGGCCACCGCCTGCTGCTGGAAGCCCACCCCGGTGGTACCCCACGCGTAAGTGCCGGCATAGCGGTTACCGGGGTCGAACACGGCCATGTGCTGGCGGAATTCCTCGCCTATCCCTTGCAGGTGCGGTAGCCGCGCCTTGTCCAGCGGCTGCAAGGCGCCGCTGGCGATGGCCCGGCTCAGGTGCTGGCCGGCGCTGAGCACCACGTCATACCCACTGCCACCGGTGAGCAGCTTGGTCTCGGCGGTTTCCAGCGAGTCGAAATGGTCGGCCACCACGCGGATGCCGGTTTGCTTCTCGAAGTTGGCCAGCGTGTCCGGGGCGAGGTATTCGCCCCAGATGAACAGGTTGACACTGGGCTTGTCGGCGTCGGCGGCGCTGGCCGCCGACGCCATGCAGCCCAAGGCGAACGCAAGGGCCAGGCGCTTCATCAGCGGCGACCTCCGGCGTACTGGGGCATGGTGATGCAGGCGACATTGCCACCACCGAGCAGGATCTCGCGGCTGTTGTCGATGCCGATGATGCGATGGCCCGGGAACAGCTCGGCCAGGGTGGCCTGGGCCACGCTGTCGTTGCGGTCGCCGAACAGCGGCACGACGATCGCCGAGTTGCCGGCGTAGTAGTTGATGTACGAGGCGCAGATCTGCGTGCCGGCCTGGCGCACATGGGTGCCCTCCACCTGGTCCAGCCCTGCGGCCTCCTCAGCGGTCCAGCGCAGCACCTCGGGTTGTGGCAGCTTGTGCACCTTGAGTTCGCGCCCCCGGCTGTCGCGGGTGCTGCGCAGGATGTCGTAGGCCTCCTGGTAGATTTCCCACTGCGGGTCGTCGCGGTTGTCGGTCCATTGCAGCACCACTTCGCCGGGGCGCACGAAGCAGGCCAGGTCGTCGACGTGGCCGTCGGTCTCGTCGAACTTGCAGCCGCGTGGCAGCCAGATCACCTGCTCGGCACCCAGGTAGTCCTGCAGGCGGCGAGTGACTTCATCCTTGCCCAGGTGGGCATTGCGGTTGCGGTTGAGCAGGCACTGCTCGGTGGTCAGCAGGCTGCCCTGGCCATCGCTCTGGATGCCCCCCAGCTCGGCGATCAGCGGTGCGCGGTAGCGGTCGAGGTTTTCGATCTCGAGGATCTTGCGGGCAATCTGGTCGTCCTTGTCCCAGGGGTAGTAGAGGCCACCGTCCAGCCCGCCATAGGCGTTGAACTCGAAGTCCACGCCACGCACCTCACCGCTGGCGTCATTGACCACGAAGCACGGCCCGCTGTCGCGGAACCAGGTGTCGTTGCAGGTCATCTCCACCACCCGCACATGGGCCGGCAGCTGGTTGCGGGCGTTGGTGTACTGGGCGGCGGAGGCGCAGACGGTCACCGGCTCGCTGCTGGCAATCGCCGTGACGATCTCGACCCAGACCTTCTGCGCCGGCTTGCCGCCGTTGCGCCACACATCCGGGCGCTCCGGCCAGCCGAGCCAGCAGCCGGCCTTGGCTTCGAATTCGCCGGGCAAGCGGAAACCATCGGCCTTGGGGGTGGTGGTGAGCGAACGTGCCATGGGTCAACCTCGGGGTCGGTGAGTGATGACTGCACGCTACGCCGCAAATTCCGGGGCTTCCAACGATGAAAACTCAGCGATAGCTGAATTCAATTCAGCTATCGCCCAGCTGTTCGATGAACCATTCGATGAATTGCGCCACTGCGCCGCGCTCCAGCCGCAGCCGTTCGCACACCAGCGCGTACTGCCCCTGGGCGGTGACACTGGCGCTGAACGGCCGCACCAGGCGACCGCTTTGCAGGTCGGCCTGGCAGGTGAGGTTGTCGCCCATGGCCACCCCCTGCCCCAACAGCGCCGCTTCCAAGGCCAGGGCGGCGTGGGGGAAGTACAGCTGACGAGTGGGCAAGGCGTCCTCGGCGTGGGTGGCCAGCCAGGTGGTCCAGGTGCGACCGTCCTGGTCATCGTGCAGCAGGCAGTGGCGCACCAGGTCGCGTGGGCGCTTGAGCCCGCCCTGGTTGAACAGCCCCGGGCTGCACACCGGGAAGAACTGCAACAACGGCAAGGGCCGCACGAAGTGGGTGCTGGCATCCAGGGTGCTGGTGCCATAGGTGATGGCCAGGTCCACGTCCAGCGCCGGGGCGCCGGCGTCGATGGGCTGGTCGTGCAGGTGCAGGGTGATGTGCGGGTAGCGGCTGCTGAAGTCGGCCAGCCGCGCCACCAGCCATTTCTGCGCAAGCTCGGCGGTGACCGCCACCCGCAGCACCGCCTGGGAGGCCGGGTCGCGCAGTTCGTCGCAAGCCTTGCCGATCAGTTCGAAGGCTTGCTGCACGTGGTGCAGCAGGCGTTCAGCTTCAGCGCTGGGCCGCACCTGGCGGCCGATGCGCTCGAACAGGGCCACGCCCAGTTGCTCTTCCAGCTGGCGGATCTGGTGGCTGACGGCGCTGTCGGTGACGCACAGCTCGGCGGCGGCGCGGCCGAAGTGGCCGTGGCGGGCGGCGCATTCAAAAGTGCGCAGGGCGGTGAGGGATGGCAGGCGGCGCATGAGCTTGGGTCTTTTGCTTGTTATTGGGGCTGCTGCGCAGCCCTTTCGCGACACAAGGCCGCTCCTACAGAACAGCGCGCTTCCCCTGTAGGAGCGGCCTTGTGTCGCGAAAGGACCGCAACGCGGTCCCCGGATCATATCCCCAACTTCAACTCACTGGCGCAATGAAAATCCTCTGCTATTTTTTCATGAAAATAATCACAACAAATTTCACGAGGCACCGGCATGTTCAAGCAATCCGCCCAGCACGTCGCCAGTTACTACGCCCAGACCTACCCCACTTCGATCCCGCTGCGCCCTACCCTGCAAGGCCCGCACGACACCGACATCCTCATCATTGGCGCCGGTTTCAGCGGCCTGCACACCGCCCTGCGCCTGGCCTTGGCCGGCAAGCGCGTCACCCTGCTCGAGGCCAGCCGGGTGGCCTGGGCGGCGTCCGGGCGCAATGGGGGCCAAGCCCTGCCGGGCTGGTCGTGCGACATGCCACCGCTGGAAAAGGCCCTGGGCCTGGAACGCAGCCAGCGCCTGTGGGACAGCATGTGCTGGGCCGCCGGCGAGATGCGCGAGCTGCCTCAGCGCCACGGCTTCGAGATCGATTATCGCCTCGGCAGCCTGTGGACCGCGGTGCTGCCGCGCCGGGTGAAACTGCTTGAGGAAGCGCAACGCGACGCGGCAGAAAAATTCGGCTACGACTGCCTGCGGCTGATCAAGCGTGACGAGCTGCCCGAATGGATCGACAGCCCACGCTACCAGGCCGCCCTGCTCGACCCCAACGGCGCCCACCTCAACCCACTGAAACTGGCCCAGGGGCTGGCCGCGACCATCGAGCGAGCCGGCGGGCAGATCTTCGAACAAAGCCAGGTGCTCGACTACCAGCAAACGGCTGAAGGCTTCGTCGCCCGCACCGACAAGGGCGAGGTGCGCAGCAGCGTGCTGGTACTCGCCTGCAATGCCTATATCGACCGCCTCGACCGCGACCTGGCACGGCGCCTGCTGCCCGTGGGCTCCTACCAGGTGGCCACCGCGCCGCTGGAGGCCGACTTCGCCGCCTCGCTGCTGCCGCGCAACAGCTGCGTGATCGACAACCAGTTCGTCCCCGATTATTTCCGTCTCACCCCCGACCACCGCCTGCTGTTTGGGGGTGGTTGCACCTACCTGGGCGGCATCCCCAAGGACGTCGCCGCCGCCACCCGCCCCTACCTGGAGCGGGTGTTCCCGCAACTGCGCGGGGTGGCCATCGAGCATGCCTGGGGCGGGCATATCGACTGCAGCATCCAGCGCACGCCGGACATCGGCCGCCAAGGCCAGCGCTACTGGCTGCAAGGCTTCTCCGGGCACGGCGTGCTGCCGACCCTGGCCGGGGCGCGGGCAGTCAGCGATGCGATCCTCGGCGACGACGACCTGCTGGCGCTGTACCAGGGCATCGACAACGGCCGCTTCCCCGGCGGCGACCTGCTGGCTGCACCGCTGGAGGCCGCGGCCAAGGCCTGGTACAGGATGCGCGACCATGTCTGAACTGACTGACGACAGCCAAGCCCTGGCCCGGCTGGTGCGCGACCTGCGCAAGCACCGCGGCCTGACCCTCGACGAACTGGCCAGCCGGGTCAACCGCTCGCTGGGCTTTCTCTCGCAGGTCGAGCGCGGCCTGTCGCGCCCGACCGTGGCCGACCTCACCGCCATCAGCGAAGCCTTGCAAGTGCCGACCACCTACTTCTACCAGGCCGTGCCGCCGCGGGAGCTCGACTGGGTTACCCGCCCGGGTGAACGGCGCACCCTGTACTACGCCGCCGGCGTCACCGACGTGCTGGTTTCGCCCACCCTCAACGGCCGCTTCGCCATGCTCGAAAGCCACCTGGCACCGGGTGCCAGCAGTGGCGACGGGCACCTGGACGACAGCTCGGAACAGGGCGGTTTCGTCCTCGAAGGCGAACTGACCCTGTGGCTTGGTGCGGGTGACGCCGTCACCCTGCTCCCCAACGACAGCTTCCAGCTGCCGCCGCACAGCCAGTTCCGCTACGCCAACCTGACCACCGAGCCGACCCGGGTCCTCTGGGTCTTCCGTTAAGAGCATGACCATGACAAGAACAACAAACACACCCGACCTGCTCAACGAAGTCCGCGCCTTCCGCGCCCAACATCCGCAGGTGCGCTACGTCGACCTGATCAGCCTGGACATCCCCGGGCACTTCTATGGCAAGCGCTACCCCATCGACATGCTGGAAAAGGTCGCCGCCGGCAGCCCGCTGAAGCTGCCGCAGAACTGCGTGCTGCTGGGCGTGCAAGGCGGGCTGTTCCCGATCGGCGACTACTGCTTCAACGACGGCGACCCCGACGCGCCACGGCGCCTGGTGCCCGGCACGCTCAAGCCAGTGAGTTGGGAGCGCGAGCCGCTGGGGCAGATGCTGATCACCTCCGACGGCACCGCCGCGCCCATCGAGTTCGAACCCCGCGAAGTGCTCGCCCGCGTGCTGCAGCGCCTGGAGCAGCGCGGCATCCGCCCGGTGGTGGCGTTCGAACTGGAATTCTACCTGTTCGACCGGACGCTCAAGGAGGGCCTGCCGCAGTTCCCCCACGACCCGTTCAGTGCAGACGCCGACGACCAGCCGAACATGCATATCGAGCGCCTGTCGCGGTTCTCCGATGTACTGCGCGACATGGTCGAAACCGCCAACCAGCAAGGGGTGGACGCCAACGTCATCACCGCCGAGCTGGGCCCGGGCCAGTTCGAGATCAATTTCGGCCACTGCGACGACGGCCTGCGCGCCGCCGACTGGGCGGCGTTGTTCTGCCGCAGCACTCGCGGCGTGGCGCTCAAGCACGGGCTGCGCGCCTCGTTCATGAGCAAGCCCTACCTGCAAGCGCCGGGCAGCGGCATGCATGTGCATGTCAGCCTGTACGACCGGCAAGGCAACAACCTGCTCGCGGCCGACGACCAACGCCCCTTGCGCCACGCGGTGGCCGGCTGCCTGGCGCTGCTGCCGCACTGCATGCCGATCTTCGCCGCCAACCACAATGCGTTCCGCCGCTACGGCGCCATGGTCAATGCCGCCAGCCGCGCCAGCTGGGGGTTCGAGGACCGCGACGCGTGCATCCGTATCCCGGAGTCCGACCCACGCAACCTGCGTATCGAGCATCGACTGGCAGGGGCGGATGCCAACCCTTACCTGGTGCTGGCGGCGATCCTGTGTGGTATGGAGCACGGGCTCGACGCAGGGCAGGAGCCGATTGCGCCGCTGAACGAAAACCGCAGCAGCGGCATCGATTTCCCCAAGGACATGCTCGGCGCGGTGGCAGCCATGCGCGGGCACCCGGCCGTGAACGAAGGGCTGGGGGCAGAATTCGTGATGGTGTATTGCGAGAACAAGCGCCAGGACCATCTGGCGTTCATGCAGGAGGTGAGTGCGCGGGAGTATCGGTGGTTCCTGTAAGCGCTGCGTTGGCCCCTTCGCGGGCAAGCCCGCTCCCACAGGACAGCACAAACCTGAAGCCCTGCGCTGTACCTGTGGGAGCAACTGTCTTGCACAATTTTTTGTAGGAGCGGCCTCGCCGGGCGCTCCGGCAAGGCCGCTCCTACAGAGTCCGCGCAAGATGTGGGAGCCGGCTTGCCGGCGATGAGGGCGGAACTGGCAACAGCGGGCGCTGAGGATTACCATGTCAGCCCTCTAGCGCGGCCATTTGCCGCACCCTGCCCTCTACGCCTGCCCGATCCCCATGCCCTTCGAACTCACCGTAGAACCGCTCACCCTGCTGATCCTCGCCCTGGTCGCCTTCGTCGCCGGTTTCATCGACGCCATCGCCGGCGGCGGCGGCCTGCTGACCACCCCGGCGCTGCTCACCGCCGGCATGCCGCCGCACCTGGTGCTGGGCACCAACAAGCTCAGTTCCACCTTCGGCGCGGCCACGGCCAGCATCACCTACTACCGGCGCAAGCTGTTCCACCCGGCGCAGTGGCGCCAGGCGATAGCGGGCACCCTGGCGGGCGCGCTGCTCGGCGCGGTGGTCGCTCACTACATGCCGGCCGAGTGGCTGAACAAGATGCTGCCGGTGATCGTCTTCGCCTGTGGCATCTACCTGCTGTTCGGCGGCACGCCCAAGGCACCGCTGGACGCCGATGCACCGATCAAGAAGAAGTGGCAGTTCCCCCAGGGCTTCACCCTGGGCTTCTACGACGGTGTCGCCGGCCCCGGCACCGGTGCATTCTGGACCGTCAGCACGCTGCTGCTCTACCCCATCGATCTGGTCCGTGCCAGCGGCGTGGCGCGCAGCATGAACTTCGTCAGCAATATCGCGGCGCTGACGGTGTTCATCATTTCCGGGCAGGTGGACTACATCGTCGGCCTGTGCATGGGCCTGTCGGTGATGGTTGGCGCGTTCTTCGGCGCCCGCACGGCGATCAGCGGCGGCAGCAAGTTCATCCGCCCGGTGTTCATCGCCGTGGTGCTGGCGTTGACCGTGCGTTTGGCGTGGCAGCACTGGTTCGGCCAGGCTTGAGAGGCCGGCGCAAGCCGCTGCAACCTGGCACTTCTGCCAGTTGCCTGCCGCAGTCGGCCTGAGCGAGTGTATCCATATTCGCTCGTATGCCTGGAAACAGCCATGTCTGGTCAACCGCCGGTCCAAGACCGCAAAGATCAAGCTGTTCTTTCACTGCTGGCTATCAATGGTCAGGACTCGGTCATTGCCGTGTTGCCCGAGCAGTCCTGGCAACACCTCGCCTACACCGCTTTCGGCCATCACGCGCAATTACTGTGGGCCTCGACGGATCTGGGCTTCAACGGCCAATACCGCGAGCCTGGCACGGCTCGCTACTTGCTCGGCAATGGCTACCGAACTTACGACCCCTGCCTGATGCGGTTTCACTCACCTGACAGCCTTAGCCCATTTGGTGCAGGAGGGATCAATACCTATGCATATTGTTCAAGTGATCCGGTGAACAGGGCGGATCCATCCGGGCATGACTGGATGCAGAAACTCTACAAGTTTGCATGGAGGGCATTGGGTTACAAAAACGACCCGAATCGCGGCAAGGGCCCAAAATCGAAGGCCTTGAAGCACTCTGGAAGTGCGCCAAAGGGCCAGCGACGACCCAAGGCTAAAGCTGCCCAATCGCACACATCGAACTTGATTGGGGAGGGCACAAACCGTCAACCGCAAAGCAAGGACAAGCCCGGTGATGGCGGGTACGTCAACAAGATGCTGGTACCGGATACTCCCGACGAACAGCCTGCCTCCGGAGTGGCTGTCTTTGCACATGAGCCGCGGCAATTGACCACTCAGGTGCCAACAGGCACTGCCGTTTCTGCACTACCAACGCAGTCAGCCGAGATCAGGGTGGGCCAGGACTTCGCAAATCAACCGACGGGGATCAACCCAGCTGAGGCCAGGGTTTGCTACTCGTTCACCCTTGGCAGTGGGCCACCCGATCAATGATGGAACACAGGTTCGGGCATCCCCAACCGCCGTGCCACATAAAGATCAATCAGATACCGTGCAATCGACCGCCCCGCCGGCAACGGCGGCAGGTCATGCACATTGAACCACTGCGCATCCTCGATCTCGTCCGGCTGCATGACGATCTCGCCACCGGCGTACTCGGCATGGAAGCCCAGCATCATCGAGTGCGGGAACGGCCAGCACTGGCTGCCGACGTACTGGATGTTCTTCACCTCCACCGCCACCTCTTCGCGCACCTCGCGCACCAGGCAGTCCTCGGCCGACTCGCCCGGCTCGGCGAAGCCGGCGAGCGTGCTGTAGACGCCGGTGACGAAGCGCGGCGAACGGGCCAGCAGCACCTCGTCGCCGCGGGTGACCAGCACGATCATGCTCGGTGAAATGCGCGGGTAGCTGCGCAGGTCGCAGGGCTGGCAATACATCGCCCGCTCCCAGTGGATCTGCGTCATCGCCTGGCCGCAGCTGCCGCAGAAGCGGTGCTCGCGGGCCCAGGTGCCGATCTGCGCCGCGTAGCCCAGCACCTTGTAGGTGTCGAAATCGCCTTCGAGCATGAACCGGCGCAGGCCCTGCCACTGGCAGCCCGGCACGTCGCTGGCGCTGCGCAGTTCGAGCAGGAACACCGGCTGGCCGTCGAAGTGGCCAATGCCGTGCTCGCACAGCACATCCAGCGCCTGGCGCTTGAGCCAGTCACGCCCGAACAGCGCGCCGTTGGCGTCCACCAGAAATCCCTCCGGGCTGCGGGCCACGGCCAGCCCCCCGGTGATCTGCGGGTCGAGTACTGCAGTTGTCCAGCGTGCTGACATGGTTGCGGTCCCTTCAAAGGCGCCCGCCAACCCAGTCAGTCGGCGAACGTCGGTTGCTGTTTGCTCATGTGGGCGGCCACGGCCACGCGCAGGTCTTCGGACTGCAGCATGGCGGCGTTCCAGGTGGCGATGTACTCCAGGCCATCGTCGATGCGATGGTCGCGCATGTAGCTGAGCATCTCTTTGGTGCCGGCCACGGCGATCGGCGATTTTGCGGCAATCTCGCGGGCAATGGCAAAGACCCCGTCAAGCAGCGCCGCATGGTCGTCGTAAACCCGGTTGACCAGGCCGATCTGCTGCGCCTCGTGGGCCTCGACCTTGCGCCCGGTGAAGGCCAGCTCACGCATGATGCCGTCGCCGATGATACGCGGCAAACGTTGCAGGGTGCCGACGTCGGCGGCCATGCCCATGTCGATTTCCTTGATCGAGAACTGCGCGTCGCTGGCGCAGTAGCGCATGTCGCAGGCCGACACCAGGTCGATGGCGCCACCGATGCAGTAGCCCTGGATCGCCGCCAGCACCGGCTTGCGGCAGTTGTCCACGGCGTTGAACGAGCGCTGCATGCGCAGGATGGTGCGGCGCAGCAGGCGCGCGTTGCGGCCCACGTCCTTGCCCATCTGCCCGGCCAGCGAGGCCAGCATCATCAGGTCGATGCCCGAGGAGAAATGCTTGCCCGCGCCGCTGATCACCACCGCGCGCACCGCGTCGGTGTCGTCGATCCACTGGAAGATGTCGATGATCTCCTCCCAGAAGGCGGCGTTCATCGCGTTGATCTTCTCCGGGCGATTGATCTGCACGTGGGCGATGTTGTCGGTCAGTTCGACCTTGAACGCGGTGTATTCGGTCACGGACGGCACTCCTGTGGGGAAAGGGTTCACGCGCAGGATCTTAGCGCACCCACTAGGCCGCGCATGTGCCAAAAGCGGGACTGAATGCCTTGCGTGGTGGGGCGCATTGCGGCACCGTGCGGCATTGCTGAATCAAAAGGATACAAATTCATGTCCCGCTCCCTGACCGGCGCCCTCGCCCACAGTTTCCTGGGCCAGTCGCCGCGTTGGTACAAGGCCGTCATCGGCCTGTTCCTGATCCTCAACCCCTTGCTGCTGGCGACCCTCGGCCCGGTGGTCACCGGCTGGGTGCTGGTGCTGCAGTTCATCTTCACCTTGGGGATGGCGCTCAAGTGCTACCCGCTGATGCCCGGCGGCCTGCTGCTGGTCGAAGCGCTACTGCTGCGCATGGCCACCCCCGAGGCGCTGTATGAAGAGTTGCAGCACAACTTCCCGGTGATCCTGCTGCTGATGTTCATGGTCGCCGGTATCCACTTCATGAAAGAACTGCTGCTGTACCTGTTCTCACGGATCCTGCTGGGCGTGCGCAGCAAGGCCGTGCTCAGCCTGCTGTTCTGCGTGCTGTCGGCGTTTCTCTCGGCGTTCCTCGACGCACTGACGGTGACCGCGGTGATCATCAGCGCCGCGGTGGGCTTCTATGCCGTCTACCACCGGGTGGCCTCGGGCACCAACCCGCGCGAAGAGTCGGCGCTGGACAGCGACCAGCAGGTCGAGCAACTGCACCGCGACGACCTCGACCAGTTCCGCGCCTTCCTGCGCAGCCTGTTGATGCACGGTGCGGTGGGCACCGCGCTGGGTGGCGTATGCACCCTGGTGGGTGAGCCGCAGAACCTGTTGATCGGCCACGAGATGGGCTGGCACTTCGCCGACTTCTTCCTCAAGGTCGCCCCGGTGTCGATGCCGGTGCTGGCCGCAGGCCTGGTGACCTGCGTGCTGCTGGAGAAGCTGCGCCTGTTCGGTTACGGCACGCTGATGCCCGAGCGCGTGCGCCAGGTGCTTGCCGCCTATGCCGCCGAGGACGATGCAGCACGTACACCGGCCCAACGCCTGGCGCTGATCGTCCAGGGCCTGGCGGCGCTGATCCTGATCGTCTGCCTGGGCCTGCACATCGCTGAAGTGGGCCTGATCGGCCTGCTGGTGATCGTGCTGATCACCGCCTTCACCGGCATCACCGACGAGCACCGCCTGGGCCGCGCGTTCCAGGACGCCATGCCGTTCACCGCGCTGCTGGTGGTGTTCTTCGCGGTGGTGGCGGTGATCCACCAGCAGCAACTGTTCAGCCCGCTGATCGCCTGGGTGCTGGCCCTGCCCAGCGAGCAGCAACCCGGCATGCTGTACCTGGCCAACGGCTTGCTGTCGGCAATCAGCGACAACGTGTTCGTCGCCACCATCTACATCACCGAGGTCAAGCAGGCGTTCGTCAACGGCGCCATGAGCCGTGAGCACTTCGAAACCCTGGCGGTGGCGATCAACACCGGCACCAACCTGCCCAGCGTGGCCACCCCCAACGGCCAGGCGGCGTTCCTGTTCCTGCTGACCTCGGCGATCGCGCCGCTGATCCGCCTGTCCTACGGGCGCATGGTATGGATGGCCCTGCCCTACACCGTGGTCATGGGTGGGCTGGGGTGGTGGGCGGTGACGTACTGGCTGTAGCCTCGGCAGTGGCGCTGGCGGCCTGCGCCGCCGGCTCCTGCCGCGCCACACCCCGCAGCGCCTCGTGGGTCAGTTGCTCGAGCAGTTCCTGCCGGGCGGTCTCGCGTTCCACCCCCAGCTGGTTCACCACAGCCAGGTACTCGCTGTCGGACAACTCCTCGCGCAGGGCGTCGAATGCCTCCATGCGCTCGAAGAACGGTGCATCGAGCTGGGCAAACCGCTGGGCATGCTGGCTAAGCAGGTGTTCCTGCCAGAAGTCGCGCTCGACCAGGGACTGCGCCAGGCGCGGCGCCCGCTCGGCGGTGAGTACCTGGCCGCGGACACGGTTGAGTTGCACCTGCGAGACGTTGGCAAAGCTCGAGTACCGCATGCCGGAGGGTTGCCCCGGCAACGCCAGGGCCTGGGCAAGCCCGGAACGGTACGCCAGGCGCACCTCGACCTCATCGACGAACACCCCGCTGGCGTGCCGCGCCTGAATCTCCAGCGCCGCCGCCCGGTCCACTTCGTCCAGCCGGAACAAGCCCCGCCCCAGCGTCACCAGGGCTTCCTGGACCTCGCCTTCGCCGCGGCCGGCGGCGCATTGATGAACCAGAACGCGCACCTCCAGGTGGCTGAAGTTGAGTGCCACGCTGTCACTGCAGCTACGCGGGTGCGCCGCCAGTTCGAACAGCGTCTGGCGCAGCTGGCTGTCCTGTTCGCAAGCCTCCACCACCGTCCATACCCGGCGCTGCAAGTCTGCCTTTCGATCACGGTAGTCGGCGCTGCCGCGCAAGTCGCTGAGCAGGCGCAGCAAATCGTTGCCGCCTGGCTCCTGGGCCAGGTTGTTCCATTGCTCCCTGCGCAGGGTGCGGGTCTGCTCATCCAGGCCGGCGGTCCAGGCGTCGCGGGCCTCCAGGTCGCCCACCAAGTGCCGCAATATCTGCCGCAACGACGCCTGCCCGTGCGCTGCCTGGGCCTGCAACCGCGCCTGGCTCTGTGCCGACAAGGGATTGTCATGCAAGGCAATGTGCTCACGCATGCGCGCGGGCAAGGTGAACAACGACTCGGCAAGATCAACGATGCGATTGTTGCGCAGGTCGGCGAACTCCAGCCCGCCCTGACGCATCACCACAGCGGGCACCGCGGTCAAGCCGGTATCGCGCAGATGGACCTGGCGCAGCCGCGACAGGCTCGGCAAGTCTGGCGTTACCCCCAGCGGGTTGCGGTTGAGCTTGAGCGACTCCAGCGCGCGCAAACCATCGAGCACGGCATTGCCCGCGTCATCCAGCACGATACGGTTGTCGGAAAGGTCCAGCTCGACCAGCTCGCTCAGGCTGCCCAACGCCGCTGGCAGCGCAGTAAGGCGGTTGCCTGCCAGGTCGAGGCGACGTACGCCGCTGAAGCGCCGCAGCCAGGCGTCATCGAGGGTGTCCAGCTCCAGGTTGTGCAAGGCCAGGTGACGCACGTGGGTGAAGGCCAGCCCCGCGGGCAGCTCGGGCAGGCTGCCGATGCGCTCACCCTCGATCAGCAGGCGCTCGGCGGCCTGCGCCGACGGGGTCTGGCGCCGCCAGGCGCGCAGCAGGGTGTCGGCGGCCCGTGCGCGCGCGTTGCGCTGCTCCAGGTCGCTGGCGCGCTGTTGCCACGACGCCAGTTGGTCTTGCAACTGCTCCAGCTGTCGGTGCAGGTCGGCGACATGGCTCCAGAGGTTGTCGCCCGCCCTCAGCCGTTCGCCCAGGTAATCCTGTAACTGCGCCTGCTCCAGGCTTGGGAACACCTGATGCAGGGCTTGCAGCAAGGCTTGCCGGCTCGAATGCCCACGGCCGCCCAATGCATAGCCGAGCCTGCCGTCACCCAGGTGTACCGGCGGGCGTACCCCGGTCAGCGGCGCAAGGCCGATCCAGCCGGCGACCTCGTCGCGTCGGGCCGCGGCCTGTTCCGGCCAACGCGCGCTCAGGTCGGCCGCGCTCGATGCACCCGGCCGGATCGACGCTCGCTGCTGGCTGTCCAGGTGCAGCCACAGCGCTTCGGCCAGGCTGGCCTGTTCCGATGCCTTGGGCAACGCCGCCCCCTTGGCATCCACGGCCTGGTAGCCAGCAGCCTTGGCCACGATCGTGCGCACCTGCCTCGCCTCGGCCTTGCCCACGCCGACCAGCAATGCCCCCTCCAGCGCCTCCAGACGTAGCTCCAGACGCACATCGTCGGCCAGCGGCGCCAGGTCATCGGCCAGCGCCATGGCCAGGTGCTCGCCGTCGCGCGTCAGCCTGCCCGCCTGGCGCAACTCGGCACAGGCCCGATCCACCCGGCTGTCGCGCAGCAGCCAGCGCGCCTGCTCGGCCATGGCCAACGGCACACGCTGCTGGTCGAGCAGCTTGCGCAGCGCCTGGCCATTGCCCCGCGCCACGACCTCTTCGCAGGCACGCCGCGACAGGCCAGGGAAATCACGGCGCACAACGCGTGCGGCTGGTGACAGGAGCGCGTCCTCGCCCACCAGCCGGCGCACAATCTCGTCCGCAGCCAGCGGCTCGCTCACGGTGCGCAGGCGATGGTATTCCAACGCATCGAGCAGGCGAGCCGGCGCACGGGCATTGTCCAGATGCAAACGTCGCAGCCTGGCCTCGTCCAGCCCGGTGCTGTCGAGGATCACCCGCGCCTCGTGCTCGGTCAGCCCGGCCAATTCGTTGTCCAGGCGCGCCAGCAACTGCCGCGTATCCTGCCACTGCTCGGGTCGCTCCAAGGCGTGCCGCCAGCCGCCACGACCGTTGTGCTCCAACCTCAGCAGCGCCTGCTGCGGCTGTTGCGGGTGGCGGATGCGCCAGGCATGGCTGGGTGTCAGGCGCGTCAGCGCGTAGGTGCCATCGGGCAGGGCCAGCTGCCAGTCCACCCCCACCTGCTTCAGCTGCCCCGCCGCAGTCGCAGTGGCGAGGCGATAATCGGCCGGCTCACGCGCAGCCAGGCGCATCTGCCCACCGGCGCCACGCAGCAGGCCCAGGTCGTCGACCAGCGCGACGCGCCTGAGCGTCTGCCCGGCCAGTGCTGCGCCAGCCCCCACCAGCACGCCCCCGGCGACCAGCCCGGCCACCGCGAACACATGCTCCAGGGCCGCCTCGCGGTCCCCCAGCCGCCAGCTGGCATAACCTTCGAACAACTCGTCGGTAACCTGCAGCGCGGCAATCCCCAGCATCACGGTGTTCAGCCCCGGCAGGAACAGGCTGGCCAGGCCCAGCAGGTCCAGGCCCGCCTCCAGGTAACCCTGCAGCCGAGCGTCCCGGGCAACCTTGTCCACCAGCCGCGTGGGGGTGGCGAGCACCTGGGCATCTTCCAACTGCTTGGCAACTTGCAGACGGGCGAGGTAATCGAACAGTTCGTCACTGATCGGCAGGTCACGCCCATCCAGGCTCGCGCTGGGCCCTTGCGCCAGGGCCGCAGCGAACGCCCCCTGCTGGTGCTGGCCGATGAAGCGTTGAAAGAACGTCACGTAGGACGGTTCACGCAGGCGCTGGCCCAGGATCGCATACAGTGCGTCCCAGTCCGCAGCCTGCACCACCTCGCCCTGCGGGTCGCCCGGAATCCACGCGATCACCCCAGCAAGCCCGGTGCGGGTCGTATCCGCGTACACGGCGAACGCCGCCATCCCCTGTACCACCTTGCCCAGCAACAGCACCTGACGGGGTTCGAGCACGTCAGCCACGGCGGCGACGGTGGGCTGCGGGGAAACCCAGGGCAACAACCGCAGGTAGGTGGTTTCATCGATCGCACCCCGCACGCGTGCCAGCCGCACGGCCACTTCCATGCTGGCCGCGATCGATTCGCGCAGTAGTTCAGGCTGGGCCGCTTGTTCCGTGTCGCGCTCAGCCAGGCCCGGGATCAGCCGGCCAAGGCGCGTGCGCAGGTAAGCTTGGTACTGCTCGCCGATGTCCAGGTTCCGACAAAGCAGGACAAACGCCTCGGCCTTCAGTGCCAGCGCAGTGCCGCCAGCGTCCTCCAGGGTGGCCTGGGCATTCAGGCCACCGGGCAATGCCTCGCTGGCCTCGAAGTTGTGCAGCGCCGCAGCCAGCAGGCTCTGCCGGCTGGCATGGGTGCTGTAGCGCAGCGGCAGGCTGGGGGAAATGGGCGCGACCAGTTGGGTCACGGTGCGCACCAGTTGCGTTGCACGCACATCCTGCACCTGTCCGGTGCTGGCGGTCAGCGCGTCGCTCAAGGCGTCCTCGGCGAACTGTTCGAGCGGCGTCAATGTGCCCAGGCACTCCTGCAATTGCTGCTGGGCGCGTTGCTGGCGTTGCAGGCTCCGGTGCAGCGCCTGCAAGTGATCGGCATCGGCTCGGGCCACCCAGTCAGGCAGGCGCTGGGCAATGAACGCATCGACACTGTCGTGGGGGATCAGGGGTTCGGTCATGAGGGGGCTCCCGGTGGCTAAGAAGCCCCAGCAGACCCGAGCGCCGCCCACGCTGGGCGGTACATATTGCCGGGGGTTGCACCACCGGCCGTGGATCAACGCAATAACACGCTGTCGATTCCGGCTCACGCCGTTCGACTACCCGGTAAACCCACCCAAGGAGCACCCTCCATGCGCAAGCTCATCGTCGCCGCCTTCATCACCCTCGACGGCGTCATGCAGGCCCCCGGCGGGCCCGAAGAAGACACCAGCGGCGGCTTCAAATACGGCGGCTGGATCCCACCCCTGGCCGACGAAGCCTTCGGCCAGGCGATGCAGACGCTGTTCAGCCAACCCTTCGAGCTGCTGCTGGGGCGACGTACCTACGACATCTTTGCCGGGTTCTGGCCACATGTATCGGCCGAAGCCCCCGACCGCCCACTGGCCGACCTGTTCAATGGCGTGAAGAAACACGTCGCCACCCACCACCGCGCATCGATCGAATGGCACAACAGCCATGCACTGGGCGCGGACGTGACCGGCGCGGTGCGTGCGCTCAAGCAGCAGGACGGCCCGGCGTTGCTGACCCAGGGCAGCGGCGAGCTGGTACGCCAGTTGCTGGCCGCCGGCCTGGTGGACGAGCTGCGCCTGCTGATCCACCCGCTGCTGCTCGGCCGGGGCAAGCGCCTGTTCGGCGACGATGCCCAGGCGGCGGCCTTCGAACTGGTGGAATCCAGCGCGACCCCGAAAGGCGTCCTGCTCGCCCACTACGTGCGCAGTGGCGAGGTGCGCACGGGATCGTTCTGATCAGCCCAGCAGGCGGGCGATGACGCTGGCAAAGCCCTGCGGGTCTTCGAGCATCATCAGGTGGCCAACGCCCGGCAACAATGTGACGCTCGCCGCCTCGCGCTCGGCCCAGTGCGGCACGTCCCAACCGCTGCGAGAGCGCTCACCGGCCAGCAGGTGCACAGGCGTCGCCGCGAACACCGCTTGCAGCTGTTGTGGATAGCGCGCGGCGCCGGTCACCGCCACCACCGAGCGCGCCATGGCCTGCAAGGTGCTCGCGGGTTGATGGGCGAGCCAGCGTTGCGCCAGGGCCAGGCGCTGCGCATCGACTGTGATACCGGCCCCGGCCAGCCACCCTCGGGCATCGCCCTGGTAACCCGCCAGCAGCCCTTCGACCGCTTCGGGCTCCATGCGCGCCACCGAGGCCGACCAGAACGCATCGTTCAAGGTGAAGTTGCCTTCGACATTGATCACGCTGGCCACCCGCTGCGGGTAGCGGTAAGCGAACAGCATCGCCACCACGCCACCGACCGAATGCCCCACCAGGTGCACCCGCGCTATGTTGCGCGCTTGCAGTTGCCGCGCCAGGTGCGCGACCTGGGCGACGATGTCGACGTGCGCAGGCGCCACCTCCCGCAGCACACCGTAGCCAAGCATGTCGGGGGCGAACACCTCCCGGGGCGCCAGGGTGGCGTGCAGCACAGGGTGGTCAAGGCAACCGATCAGGCCATTGACCAGGACCACGGGCGTACCTGCTGGCATTGCGTACCTCACTGGCGGTCGGAAGGAAAACGCAGCATGCGGTCGCCCCTGGCGGTTGAACAGCGCAGGCCGATTGCGTCGGCTCATTCCATGAATTGCCCTGGCGCACTTGCGCTTGTGGCACACCGTCAACGGCGCGGGTGTAAGATCAGGGCCCCCGACCATGCAGGGAACGCCACATGCTGCCCACCGCCACTTCATCCCACAGTGCCCGACGCGCCAGGCTGCAGGTGCTGCGCGGCCGTGTCGGCCTGGGGCTGGTGGCCGGGCTGTCGGTACTAGCCGGTATGACCGACGCCATCGGCCTGCTGGCGATGGGCGACTTCGTCTCGTTCATGAGCGGCAATACCACGCGCCTGGCGGTGGCCATCAGCCAGGCCGACTTCGCGCTGGTGCTGCGCCTGGCCCTGGCGATCCTCAGCTTCGTGCTGGGCAACGCCTTGGGTGTGTTGCTGGCCCGACGCTTTCGTCGCCGCGCCTCACCGCTGTTGCTGGTGGTCGCAGTGCTGCTGGCGTGCGCCGCCGCCTGGCCGCTGGCGACGACTTTCCCGGCACTGGTCGCGGCGATCCTGGCGATGGGCATGCTCAACGCCGTGGTCGAGCAGGTCAACGGCCTGCCAATCGGCCTCACCTACGTCACCGGTGCACTGTCGCGCTTTGGTCGCGGCCTGGGGCGCTGGGTGCTGGATGAGCGCCGGCATGGCTGGCGGGTGCAGCTGGTGCCGTGGAGCGGCATGCTGCTGGGCGCTGCGCTGGGGGCCTGGCTGCAACAGCGGCTCGGGCTGCTTGCTCTCTCGGCCAGTTGCGCGCTGGCCTGCGTGCTGGCGCTGGTGACGCTGTTCATCCCGCGGGCGTGGCAGCTGGGCTACATGCCGCGCTGACAAAGCGCCTCGATAGTCACTATCGAGCGTGGCAATTTCTCCGCGTCCGATGAGCGCCATAACCTTGCACCATCGCCCCCGGATGACGGAACGCCCCCATGAATACTCTCTCCCGCCTGCTGCTCGCCGCCGTTGCCCTCGCCGTGCTTGGCGGCTGTGCCAACCACCCCGAGCTGCGCCCGTACACCGCCGAAGAAACCCGCCAGTTGCAGCTCGAAGCACTGCAACGCCAGGGGCTGAGCCAGGCGGAGTACGAGCAGCGCAGGCTGGCTGTGCTGCGCGCGGGCCAGGAGCAGGTGGTCACGGAGGTGGCCGGCGCTGCTGCGGGCAATCGCGGCTAACCTGGCACGGGCTGCGCCCGTGTTCGCGGGCAAGTCGCAGCGGCGAACCGCCGCTCCCACAGGGATCGCGCCAGGTCTTTGAATTGTGAGCAAGACAGTTGCGCCCACGCGCTCCACGAGCGACCTTCGCCCACGTATCGCGCACTAACCCGGCACGGCCCGACGCCGGTCGATCCACACCAGCATGGCGCTGGCATACAGCGACACCGCCAGGAACAGCACCATGCGCACGGCAAACGCTCGATACACGTCTTGCCCGGCCACGCTGTCCTGCACCGACTGCCCCAGCAGGATCAGCATCGTGGTCAGGCAGCTGACCCAGAACGCCGGGCCATGCCGGCTCGCCACCAGCCGTTGCAGGAGCCGCGCCTGCCACAAGGCGGCCAGCAGCACCCACAGAAACAACATCCACAGGTGCACGAACAGGCTCAGCGCGCCCCACACCAGGATCGCCAGCACCCCGGCCAGCAAGGTCGAGCCCACCAGCTCGCGGGCGGCCTGGCGGGCATCGGTTTCACCGGCCTGCTGGCCCAGGCTGACCGACTTCATGATCAACGGCATGAAGCGATCCGGGGCGATCAGCGCCAGCAGGAACGCCGGCATGACGATCAGCGTGGCGCGCAGGGCGACCCAGCCGGCATCGAAGGCGTCGGGCCTGGCCGCGACCGGTGCGGCCGGCGCATCCGCTGGCTCCGGGAACAGCGCATGGGCCACCAGGGTGCACAGCACCGCCAGCAGCATGCCCTTGGCCATGGCCTCGACCACCGAGAGCGCCAGGGTGAAATCGCTGGTGCCGGCGGCGGCGATCAGGGTCAGGCCGATCACCAACAGGTTGGCCAGCAAGCCGTTGCCGCCACGCAGCGCCCAGCGGAACACCAGGAACAAACCGACCGCCACCAGCAGCACACCAGTTAACGGCGCATGGCGCAAAACCGGAATCAGCAGCAGGCCGCTGCCACAGCTGATCAACACCAGCAACGCCAGCACCGGTGCCATGCGCAGTGGCAACGCCTGGTTGCGCATGGCCAGCAGCAGCACGCACAACACTGGCGCCAGCACCGGCACCGGCAGGCCGCTGCCGAAACTCACCGCCAGGCTCAGCGCCGCACCCCAGGCCAAGCGCAACGCACGGCGGCGCTGCCACTCAGTAGGCATACGACATCCAGCTCATGCAGAACATGAACAACCTCCCCAGCAGGTTCAGCGGATTGCCCTCGCCCGGTAGCGCCATGACTTCGGCCTGGCCACCGACACGCAGTTGGGTGGCATCCAGCCCTTGTTCCGCATCGAGCCCGACAATCACCGGGAAACGCTGCGCCGAGCGCAGCCACTCGCGGCTGTTCTGCACCGTCGGCAACTGCCCTGGCGGCGGCGCCTGGCCTACGCTGACGCCCTGGCCGATGCTGCGAATACGGCCGCGCAACACCTGCCCCGGCAGGCTGTCGAGCACCACCAGCACCGGTGTGCCGCTGCGCAGGCGGCCGAGGTTGTTCTCGGTCATGTCGGCGCTGATCCACAGGTCGTGGGTGGCCACCAGGGTCATCAACGGGCTGCCGGCACCGACATAGTGCCCCACGTCCACCCGCAGGTCGGTGATGCGCCCCTCTGAGTCGGCGCGCACCTGGGTGCGGGCCAGGTCGAGCCGGGCCTTTTCCAGGTTGGCGGCGGCGCTGCGCAGTTGCGCGTTGTCGTCGCTGCTGCCGCCCTCCTGCTCCCGGGCCCGCGCGACTTCGGCGCGCGCCGCGGCCACCTGGCTGCGGGCCTGCTCGGCGCTGGCCTGGGCACCTTCCAGGCGGCGCACCGACACCGTACCCGGGTCTTCCTGGTACAGCCGGCGCAAGCGCTCGGCGTCCTGGCGCGCCTTGCGCTCGTTGGCCTGGGCCGCCGCGAGCGAGGCCTGGGCCGACTCGATGCCGGCGCTGTGGGCGCCGACCTGGCGCCGCGCCGCGTCGAAGTCGGCCTCGGCCCGGGCTAACGCGATGCGGTACTGCGCCGGGTCCAGCTCGAACAGCAACTCACCGCGCCTGACCTCCTGGTTGTTACCCACCGCCACCCGTTGCACCTGCCCGGCCACCTCGGCGCTCACCGGCACCACGTAGGCCTGCAACCGCGCTTGTTGGGTATAGGGGGTGAAGCGATCGGCCAGCAGGTACCACGACAGGCTGACCACGATCAGCAGCAGGACCCAGCGCATGCTGCGGTCGGGGGTATCGCTCATTGGGCTGCACCTCGTTCGTCGAGCAACTCGCCCCAGTCGCTGCGCTGCTCCATCTGCCGGCGGGTCGGCGCGTCGATCACCGGTGCCTGACGCGCCCAGCCACCACCGAGGGCCTTGTACAGCGCCACCAGGCTGCCCACCGCGTTGCCACGGCTGACCAGGTAGCCATCCTGCTGTTGCAACAGCAGTTGCTGGGCATCGAGCACCCGCTGGAAGTCGGCGAACCCCTCACGGTACTGGGTGCTGGCCAGGTCCAGCGAGCGGGTGGCCGCCGCCGCGGCGCGGTCGCGGATGGCCGCGCTCTGCAACGCCCGCACCAGCGCACTGGCGGCGTCGTCGGCCTCGCGCGCGGCCTCGCGCACCTGCTGGTGGTAGAGGGTGATCAACTGCTGCAAACGGACATCCTCGACCCGCACCGCGTTCTTGCGCCGACCATAGTCGAACGGGTTCCAGATCAACCCCGGGCCTGCGGCGATATCGAAACTGTCGGGCAGGTGGCTGCCCGACACCAGGCTCCAGCCGATGCTGCCCAGCAGGCTCAGCTGCGGGTACAGGTCGGCCTCGGCCACCCCAACCAACGCCGACTGCGCCGCCACCGCCTGCTCGGCGGCGCGGATATCCGGGCGCCGGCGCAGCAGTTCGGCCGGCACCGCCTGCAACACGGCGCGGTCCGGCAACGGCAACCGGCCATGGCCTGCGGCCAGTTCCGGCAACGGGCCCGGCGGGCGGCCGAGCAGCGAACAGAGCACATTGCGCAGGGCGTTGAGCTGGTTTTCAAGCTCCGGGATAGTGGCCTCGGTGGCCAGCAGTTGGCTGCGCGCCTGCTGCCAGTCCAGCTCGTCGTTCTCGCCGTGGCGAAACAGCCGCTCGGTGATTTGCAGGCTGCGGGCCTGGCGCCGGGCGTTGTCGCGGGCGATGTCCAGCCGCGCCTCGGTGGTGCGCAGGGCGAAGTAGCTGTCGGCCACCTGCGCGCGCAGCAGCACCAGGGCATCGGCGTAGTTGGCGCGGGAGGCGAAGTACGCAGCATCGGCCGACTCGATGGCGCGGCTGAAGCGGCCCCAGAAATCGATCTCCCAGGCAATATCGAAACCCAGGCTCGATTGCCAGAGCTCCACATCACGGGCTGTCGCGCTGCCGGACTGGTCTTGCTTGAGGTACAGGCTCTGGGCACGCACCTGCTGCAACTGCGGGTAGCGCCCGGTGCGTACGATGGCCAGCTGCGCCCGTGCCTCGGCGATGCGCAGGCCGGCCACCTGCAGGTTGCCGTTGTGCGCGTCGGCTTCGGCGATCAACGCGTCGAGGGTCGGGTCGGCGAACACCGCCCACCACTGGCGCAGGTCACCGCCAGGGCCGGTGGCCTGGGCCAGCAGCGGCGTGCCCCAGTGCGCGAGCCACGGATCCTGCGGGGGGGTGAAGTCCGGCCCGACCTGGACACACCCCGCCAGCATCGCCAGCAAGCTCAGCGCGCTGCCGTGCAGGAGCCCAGACATTGCGAACCCGGGCTCACGCCGCAGGCTCGTCGGGTGGCGTCGGCACCTGCTGGTCGACCCACTGCCAGAACAGGTTGTAGGTCACCGCCAGGATCACCGGCCCGAGGAACAAGCCGATGATGCCCTGCACCACCATCCCGCCCAGGGCGCCGATCAGCACCACCGGCATCGGCACATCCACCCCGCGCCCCAGCAACAGCGGCTTGAGCACGTTGTCGGCAAGGCCGGCGACGAAGGTGTAGACGGCGAACAGGATGGTCATGGCGGTGAAGCCTTCGCTGTAGAACACGTAGGCGATCACCGGCAGGGTAACCAGGGTCGCCGGCGCCTGGGCGATGCCCAGCATGAGGATGAGGATCGCCAGCATGCCGGCGCCGGGCACGCCCTTGACCACGAAGCCGACACCGATCAGCAGCATCTGGATGAAAGCGATACCGATCACCCCCTGGGCCACTGCGCGAATCGTCGCCGTGCACAGCTGGGCGATGGGCTTGCCGCGCGCCTCGCCGGACACCCGGATGGCGATGCGCTGCGCCGCCCGCTGGCCGTTCTCGCCGAAGGCCATGATCACCCCGCCGATGATGATCGCACCGATGAACATCAAGAACGCCGCACCCGCGCTGGCCGCAGCCCCCAGCACCGCAAGCCCCGCGCCCTTGAGGTGCGCGGCCTGGTTGCCGAGCACGCTGCTCAGGCTCTCGGACGCCGCTTGCCACAGGGCGTGCAGTTGTGGCCCGATCAACGGCCAGCCGGCCACCGTGTCCGGTGGTGGCGGCACGTGCCAGGCACCGCTCTTGACCAGCGTCGCCAGGCTGTCCACCGACGCAATGATCGACGCCACCACCAGGTAGATCGGCACCAGCAGCACCAACAACACCAGCAGCACCACCAGTGTCGCGGCATAGCCGTCACGCAGCCCCACCAGGCGCTTGATCCGCCCATGCAAGGGGTACAGGGTGACCGCCAGGATCACCGCCCAGAGCATCAGGTTGAGAAACGGCTGGAACACGCGGTAGGCGAACAGCACCAAGGCCGCCACCAGCCCCGCCTTGATCAGTACGTCGAGCAGCCCTCGCGACAGGGCACTGTCCAGTTTGAAACTCGGCTGCATGGTTCACCTCCAGGTCGAAGTTCGCTTGCAGGCGCCCTAGTGCCGCTCACCGGCGGGCAGCCCGTCCTCATCCAAGGCGCCACCTTGGCGATGACGCGCCAGCAGCCACTGCTCGTCCTGCTGCCGATAGCGCTGCACCCAGGCGGCCGCCTGGGCCTCGCTGTGGCCAAGGGCGATGAACGCGCGGCGGGCCATTTCCAGGCTGGAATGAAAGGTCTCGCGCACCGGGCTCACGCCCTGGTCGAGCAGGCGCAGGACATCCTTGTGATCGCGCGCGGCGGCGATCACCTGCACCTTGGGGAACAGTTGGGTGAGCACATCGACGGTCTTCTGGTTGGCTTGTGCATCGTCCGCGGCAACGATCACCAGCGCCGCCTGCTCGACCTTGGCGGCGCGCAGGATCTCCGAGCGCGACGGGTCGCCGTAGTACACCGTCGGGCCATCGCCACGGGGCCTGGCCTTGCGCGCCAAGGCTTCGACCGAGGCATCCAGGGCCACCACGCGTACCCCTTCGGCATGCAGCATGCGGGCGACAGCGCGGCCCAATCGGCCGAAGCCGGCGATCACCACCTGCGGGGTGTCCTCCAGTGGCGGTGACGATGCTGGCGGGGTAACGACAGCGCTCGGGCGCAACTGACGGGCCAGGGCCATCATCACCAGCGGCACCAATGCCATCGACAGGGTGATCGCCAACACCAGCAGGTCGTGGACCTGCGGCGCCAGCACCCGGTATTGCAGCCCCAGCTTGAACACCACGAAGGCGAACTCGCCGCCCGAGGCCAGCACCACTGCCAGGCACAGTGCCTGGGGCCGGTCGAGGCCACCGAACAGACGGCCGATGCCCCACAGCAGCGGCAGCTTGACCGCCACCAGCAGCAGCGTCAGCCCCGCCACCTGCAAGGGCATGCTGGCCAGCAGGCGCAGGTCGGCAGTCATGCCCACCCCGACGAAGAACAGCCCCAGCAACAGGCCCTTGAGCGGTTCGATCTGCGACTCCAGCTCGTGACGAAACTCCGATTCGGCCATCAACACGCCTGCCAGAAACGCCCCCAGCGCCATCGACACGCCAACATGCTCCATCACCCAGGCCGTACCCAGCACCAGGAACAACGCGGTGGCGGTGGACAGTTCGTGCAGCCCCGAACCCACGGTCCAGCGGAACACCGGGCGCAGCAGATAGCGCCCGGCGATCACCACCACGCCGATCCCCAGCACCACCGCCAGCAGCGGCCAACCGCCTTCGTCGGCATTGCTGACGCTGCCGCCGAGCAACGGCACCAGGGCGATCAGGGGGATGGCGGCGATGTCCTGGAACAGCAGGATGGCCACCGCCAGGCGACCATGGGGCTTGCCCAGTTCATTGCGCTCGGCCAGCACTTGCAGGCCGAAGGCGGTGGACGACAACGCCAGGCCCAGGCCCAGCACCGCAGCGGTCGCGGGGGGCTGGCCGAACAGCCACCAGGCCAGCAGCCCCAGTACCAGGGCGGTCAACCCCACCTGCAGCGAACCCACCCCGAACAGCGCCCGGCGCATGGTCCACAGCCGCTGCGGCGACAGCTCCAGGCCGATGACGAACAACAGCATCACCACGCCCATCTCCGACAGCCGCGCCACGTTGTGCGGGTTGTCGATCAACCCCAGCACCGAGGGGCCGATGAGGATGCCGGCCAGCAGGTAACCGGGCACCGCGCCCAGCTTCAAGCGCTGGGCCAATGGCACCAGCACCACCACCGCCAACAGGAAAACCACCGTCGCCTGCAACAGGCTGCCGTCGTTTGGCATCTTTGCCCTCCCCTTACCGCTCGCTCACCCACCCGGCTATTGGTCGCCTACCGCCACCGACTCCCAGCTGCTGTCCGGGTCGAAGCGTTGCATCGCCCGCGCCACCTGCTCGCCCTCGGGACCAAGGTCCTTTTCGAAGACCTCACCGTCGTGGCTGATCATGAAACTCATCACGCCACTGTCGTCGTAGCGGGCCGGCCAGGCGACCAGGGCGAAGCCACGGGTCATGCGCCCGCCGATCAGGTAGTCGTAGGCACCGCCCGGCGCCGAGGGGCCCTGGGCTTCGAGGATGCGGAAGTGGTAGCCGTACCAGTCGTCGCCGGCTTTCTCCTGGCCGAACAGCGGGCCCAGTGGGCTGACCTGGCCATCGCTTTCATCGGCCCAGTACAGGCCGTCGTGCTGGCCGGGGGTGCTGAAGATCTTGCGCGCATATTCCAGCGCGCCATTGCCGTTGCGGTCTTGGCTTGCGTACTCCATCTGCGCATCGTGGTAGGCCAGCATCGATTGCAGCACCGCCAGCTCGTCGCGGCCGATGCGCCGGGCACGGATCTCGGCGCTGCCGGCCTTGAGGTCGAAGTGCCAGCCGTTGGCGCCGTGGGTCAGGGGGATGGGCAGGGTCCAGTGCGCGCTGCCCACGGCCAGCACCGCCGAGTGCTGGCCTTTGCGCTCGATTCGATGCTGGGCCCGGTACTGTTCGAGGAAGGTGTCGACGTCGCGGCGCTGCACGCCGCCCCGGGGGATGTAGGTGCGCCAGTCCTCGCCCAGCAACTGGCCGAAGCGGGCCTCGTCGGGCGGTTGTACACCCAGGGCCTCGACGAAGGCGGCCACGGCCTTCTCCGGGGTGGCGAACATTTCCTGGGCCATCGCCAGCCCTGGCCATGCCAGGCACAAGGCCAGCCACCCGGCCGTTGCGTTGAACCTGCTCATCGCCGTCCCCCTCCCCGTTGACGCCCGGCGAAGCCGCTGGGTCGGGACACCTGCTGGCCCATCGCGCGCGGGCTGTTGCCGCGCTGGGCGAAGGCCTGGCTGGTACGCCCGCGGTTGGCCTGGGCGCTGCTGCGCGAGGGTGAGCGCACCCCGTCGAACGCATTGTTGCGGGCGTGGCCGGCGCTTTGCCGTTGCGCCAGTTGCTGGCGGGCCTGGCCCTCGCCCTGGCGGCGCTGGTTGAGCTGGCCGCCCTGGTTGCCTCGCGGTGCCTCCTGCCGATGCTGGGCCAGGCCAGGGGCGCCGCGCTCGCTCTGCGCCTCACGTACTCGTTCGCGGGCCTGCACGTTGTTGGCGGCGGGCCGTTCGATGCCATGGCGGTCCATCGAGTTCAGCGCATTCTGCCGCGCCTGGGCACGTTGGGCGTCGTCGCCACGGTAGGCGACACGCTGGGGCGCACCGGCCAGCTGGCGGCCGAACTGCTCGCGGTTGCGCGCGTCGCGGTAAGGCACGCCGTCACGGTGCACAGGGTTGTGCTGCCATTTGTTGTTGCTGATGTTGGTGATCTGGTTGTTGCGGTTGATGTTGTTGTAGCGATTGACGTCGATATCGACGTCATGGTCGTTCCAGTCGCAGTCGCCCCACAACGACGCCACCACCGCCACCCCGGTGCCGAACGCCAGCCCCGCGACCAGCGCCTGGCCTGGGTAGTAGGCGGGAGGCGGCGGATAGTAGACCGGGGGTGAAGCCGGGTAGGCCCAGGTGCCGTAGGTGGTGTTGGGGTTGTAGGTGGGCACGTAGACCGTCTGTGGGTCGGCGGGCTGGATGATGATGGTCTGGCTGGGCTGGCCGCTGCTGGCTGGAGCAGCTTGGGCGGCAGGCGCAGCGGGTGCCGCCTGCACCGTGACGTTCTGGTACTGGTTGCTCGTAAGGTTGCCGGCAGCCTGGGCCTGGCGTCGCAGGCGCTGTACGCCGTTCATGAGGTCGTCCGGCTGGGCCAGGAAGGCATCGCCCAGGCGCTGCACCCACACCGGGTCCTGGCCCAGCGTCGCCAGCACCTGCGGGAACGCCACCAGCGCCTGCACGCTCGGGTCCCATGGCTGGCCGGCCACCTGCTTGACCGCGTCGTCGCCCTTGGCATTGGGGTTTGCCTTGGACCAGGCCACCGCCTCGGCGACCTCGCCGGGGTAGGTGCTGGCCATCAGTACCTGGGCCAGCAGCGGGTCGGGGTAGAGGGCGATGGGGGCGAGCATCTGGTCCAACTGCTCTTGGCTGAACACCGTGCTTTTCGCGGCATCGGCAGTGGCAGGCGCAGCCGCTGGGGCCTGGGTTTCGGCCAGGGCCGGCGCGCCTTGCAACAGCATCAGTACGGCCAGCACACCAGAGAATCGAGTGCGCATACACACCTCCCAGGTGGGTCGTGACGCTCGAACGAAGTGGGTGGGAGCCAGGGAGGTGAACGCTGGAACGGCGAGCGACTGATTTCAGCCTCGGTGCTGAGGGTGAAGGGTAGCAGAGGGTTGTGAGGATAAAAGGCTCGTCTGTTTCGCGAGCCAGCGGCATTGGATCATGGCCATAGGACATCAAAGGCATTAGCATGCCGACTTCGTCAATGGACAAGCACAGCAGAGGGATCCGTGAGCGTCAGTGTCGTGACAGAAAAGGAATTGCAGGGCCACATCGAGTCCATCCTCGCCAGCTCGATTCTGAACGAGGGCACTAACGGCTGGATGATCGAGCTTGAGCTATTCCTCGCCGACGTTCGCCAGCAAGTGCCTTACAAACTGCATGATTCACGTTTCCTGTACAAACTCTGGAACGAGAACCCAGTAACCAGCACGGGCAACGGTCATGTACGTATTGAACCGGCGCTGCACAACGAGCCATTCGTGGTGTGGTTCGCATCCGCAGTGTCCCGGCAATTGCCAGATGATCCTGTTCAAGTGGAAGCTCATCTGATCGCGTTGTATGACAGGTTGGTGAGCAGGCTCAGGACACTGTGCGACCGCATTCCGTGGTTGAAGCTCAATCGCGTGCTGTGCGCGCTGTACCCTGAACACTTCACCACGCTCGCGGATCTTGGGCGGCTCAAGACACTGCACCGCAAGCTCGGCGGTCACCGCCACGACCATGCCGTGCACATGCACAGGGCCATTCGCGCCAGGACCGATCGTGCATTGCAAGCCTGCGCAGGCGAGGTATCGCAAGTCACTCGGGTGTGCATGCCCTGGTTGCTGTATGAGCGTCTGGACACCAGCAACACGACCGAGGGCAGCGCCTCGCTGGCCGTAAACGAGGATGAGTTTTCCCCACTCCCCGCACTCAAGCGGCGCAAAGGCCTGACCTCCCTGGGCGGAGGCTTGCAGACCCTGTTGGCGTTGCTGCCGGAACTCGATGAGGGTGTGACCCGGGATGAGTTTGCTGACCTGCTCAGGCAGCACAACCCGAACCTGGCCGACAACAGCATCGGGACCATGATCAATGTGATCTCCCGAGAATTCGACCTGTGCAAGCGCGAGGGCGACAGTTACCAGCTGACGGCGCGAGGCATGAACCTGCTGGAAAGCCAGGATCCGGATGAGTTTGCCGAACATTTGCTGACCCGTGTGCTGGGTCCCGATCATCTGCTCAAGGCCCTGGCAACCGGCCCACGGCGCAAGGTGCAACTGATCGAGCTGTTGCAGTCGGTCAATCCTGGCTGGACCACCAGCTTCGCACCCTCGTCGATCATCGGTTGGTTTAGCTCGCTGGGGTTGATTGTCCCGGCCGCAGGCAAGCTGCTGCAATTGACCGAGCGCGGCCAACGCTGGGCGAGCATGATCCATTGGGTACCGGAAACCCTGAGAGCCGATGCACTGGAGGATGAACAAACGTCGGCGCCTGCAAGTGAGCGGGCGGATCTTCCCAGTGCCTCGACCATCAAGGAACGTCTCGATCAGCTGTTCGGCGACCAACTGACGCTGGATGGAGGGCTGGTCAGTGCATTGCACGCCGGCCTCTGGAGCCACCCGGTTCGGCATTTCGCGGTGCTGTCGGGGATATCCGGCTCCGGCAAGACGCAGCTGGCACTCAAGTACGCCCAGGCGCTGTGCCAGGTGCAAGCGCACGACACGCACAGGATCCGCATGATTCCCGTGCAACCCGGCTGGTACGACCCCAGCCCATTGCTGGGCTACGTCAGCCCGATCCAGGAGTCCACCTACCTGGGCACCCCGTTCCTGGAGCTGCTGTTGCAGGCCGCGGACAACCCGGACATTCCCTTCGTGGCGATCCTCGACGAGATGAACCTGTCCCATCCGGAACAGTACATGGCACCGATTCTCTCCGCGATGGAAACCCAGGGGCATATCGAGCTCCACCAGCTCGGCGACGCCATCGGCCAAGTTCCGATGCGCGTTCGCTATCCGGCGAACCTGGCCATCATTGGCACCTTGAACATGGATGAAACCACGCACGGGCTGTCGGACAAGGTACTCGATCGGGCATACACCCTGGAGTTCTGGGACATTGATGTCGAACGTTTTCCTGGCTGGTCGAACGCCGCCCTGCCCGAGAGCGTGCGCCAACTGACCCGCACCTTGCTGACCCAGCTGGTTCAGGCACTGGAGCCGGTTCGGCTGCACTTTGGCTGGCGTACCATCAACGATGTGCTGAATTACCTGACCTTCTGCAATGCCAGTGATGCCGACATGAAGGCGTTGGATGAGGTGGTGTATGCCAAGGTGCTGCCCAAGTTGCGCGGCGAGCATTCGCCACGGTTCGCAAAAGCGCTCGCACAGGTTCATCACGTGTTGCACGAGCATGGCCTGGCACGCTGCGAAGCGAAGGTGCGGGCCTTGCTCGACGACCTGGTTGAAACCGGCTCTGCACGTTTCTGGCGCTGAACCATGCTGACCATTCGCAAGCGTGTCAGGCAGGCTGCGCAGACGCAGGTCGTCGCACAGATTGGCGTTGTACTGGGCGGTTTCGAGGAAGATGCAAACTACGCGTTCAAGCCAGACCAGGAGGGTTGCACCCTGTATGTCGATGACGAGGAACTGTTGTCGGCACGTGGATGGTTTTACTGGACGCCTGCGCTTTACGCCGGGCGTGTACGTGTGGAAGTCCTGCGGCCTACGGGTTCGGCTGACGACTACTTTCTGCACGTGGGCGCGTCGACAGCCAAGGCCGACAACCTGTCATTCGAAGAAATGGTCACACAAATCCGTGCCCTCTACCCTCGCCAACTGGGCGGTCTGAGTGCCGCGACCCTGGCGTTCGGCAGTGACGGCAGCCCCGCGCTATTTCCGGATATGGTGTTGCTGGCCCGCTTGCGCCAGCATGGCCAGGCCTTCCTCGATGCCGTCGAACAGGTCGCACGCACGCCCCATGTCAAGTTGCAAGCCAAACGGGGCAAGCTGCCACTCTCGCAAGTGCGAAGGCTGCACCCGGCGGCGCTGCAAGACCCCAAGTTGTCAGCCCTCATTCGCAACCCTGCGCTTGCCGCCAAGCACAGCAACATGCCGGTCAGTGCCTGGACGTCTGGCGCGAGTGTCGACACTCAGGCCAACCGCGCCTTGCTGGCCCTGCTCCAGAGGTTCAGGGCGGCCGTTTGCGCGCTGCACCGCAGCGTCAAGGCAAACGCGCTGCACGGCACCAAAAAGCATCAGGCACAGCGCAGCCAGCGCCGGATCGCACTGCTCGAAGCACTCGATGCGCGCGTACTGGGGGTGCTGCGACAGCATCCGTTCCCAGGTGTCACAGCAGGCGCGAGCAGCGCGTCCGGCGTTGTCCAGGTCGCAGCCCAGCCTTCATATGGCAAGGCCTACCGGCTCGGCACACAGGCATTGGCGCTTGGCGTTGAAGGCCAGCAACTGTGGGACCACCTGCATGCCAACCATTCCTGGGGCATCTATGAAATGTGGTGCTTCGTGCAAGTGCTGCACACGCTTCAAAGCTGCACAGCAAACAGTTTGCGCCCCGCAGCGCCGATCACGGTCGAGGCAGATCTGTGCTGGTGGGCCGAACTGGCGCCAGGCCACAGCCTCGAACTGCTCTACCAAGGTGTATTCCCCAAAACCCAACCAAGCCCAGGGTGCGAGGGCTTCAGTATCAGTCGAAAACGGATCCCCGACATACTGATCATCGAGCGCAAGGGGCAGACCATACGCTCGCTCATCCTCGACGCAAAATGGCGTAGCGGCGAGCACCATGAGCTGGAGGCAATGGAGTCTGCGCACCTCTACCATGACAGCCTGCGCATCGGCGATGCCCGCCCGGATTGTTGCTTGCTGATGCTCCCTGCCGTACTTGCCAACCAGCAACTTGGGCAAAACGACTTCATCATCCGCAACCGTGTCGGTGCAATCGGGCAAATCCACCCTCATGGTGCAGGTCTAGGTGTCTTGCACAAGACCCTCGAGGATTGGCTTGGCCTGCCGGTCCAGATGACGGCCTGACCGAAAGCCAGCCACCGCTGGCCTAGCGCCGACTCAAGGCCAGCCGGGCGGCAAACAGCACGAACACCAGCCCGGTGCAGCGATCCATCCAGCGGATCACCCGCTCGCGGCGCAGCACCTCGGCCAGTGGCCGGGTGGCGGCGATCAGGCCAGCCGCCCAGAGCAGGCCCAGCACCACGTGGATACCGACCAGCCCGAAGGTCCAGGCCACCAGCGGCTGCCCTTGGGGAATGAACTGCGGCAGGAAGGATACGTAGAAAATACCGACCTTGGGGTTGAGCAGGTTGCCCAGCATGCCCTTGACGAACCAGTTGCCCGCCGGCTGCCCGTGCTCGGCGGCGGGCGCCATCGACTGGCGTGGACGCAGTAGCATGTTCACCCCCAGCCAGGCGAGGTAGGCGGCGCCGCAGTACTTGAGCACGTTGTAGGCCAGCTCTGACACGGCGATCAGCGCACCCAGGCCGAAGGCCACCGCGGCGCCCCATAGCAGGCAACCAGCGTTGATCCCCAGCGCGGCGCGCAGGGCCTGCTGGCGGCTTTCCACGGCAGCGGTGCGCAGGATCAGCGCGGTGTCCAGGCCTGGCGTGAGGGTGAGCAAGGTGGCGGCAAGGGTGAAGGCGATCAGGTTGTCGGCGAAGGGCATGGCGCAAGGGCTCGGCGGGTGAGTGCAAGCACGGTAACAGAAGGCCGCCAAGCGTTCACCACGCCCCTGCCAAAGCTGTTAGCCTTGCCTCGTTCAGGTCACCACGGAAAGCCCATGGCCAACCACAAGATCGAGATCCGCCGACGCAACATCGAGAAGATCCTCCAGGCCGCCGAGCAGGTGTTCGCCGACAAGGGCTTTGCTGCCACTTCCATGGGCGATATCGCCGAGCAGGCGCAACTGCCGCGTTCCAACCTGCATTACTACTTCAACACCAAGGACGACTTGTACCGCGCGGTGTTGCAGGACCTGCTGGACGTGTGGAAGCAGGACGCGCTGTGCTTCGAACGCTTCGACGACCCGCGGGTGGTGCTGACCAGCTACATCCGCGCCAAGATGGGCCACTCGCGCTCACGGCCGCTGGGGTCGAAGATCTGGGCCGAGGAGATCCTGCATGGCGCGCCCGTGCTCGGCGTCACCCTGGACGACACCCTCGTGCCGTGGGCGCAGCTCAAGCAGGCCAAGATCCGCAGTTGGGTGGAGGACCAGCGGATCTTGCCCGTAGAGCCATCGGCCTTGTTGTACATGATCTGGGCGGCGACCCAGCACTATGCCGACTTCGGCTATCAGGTGAGCTTGCTCAACGAGGGCGAGCCATTGACCGACCTGGCGTTCGAAAGCGCGGTGCAGACAGTGACAAGTGTGATCCTGCGTGGCATTGGCCTGGAGCCCTGAGCGCAGACGTCGAAACCGTAGCGTCCCCACGCGCCGCTAAGCTCAGGTATTGTTGCGCCGGATGAAGCTACAGAGCTCATCAAGCCGTTGTTGCAGATCGAGTACATCCAGCCTGACCGCGTTGTGCCGCAGGTAATGGCTAGCCACATCCACCTTGTTGCCACTGCGTCGTGGATCCGGGTCCTTGGCTCTGGAAGCGCTGCTGTCCACCTCATAGGTCAGCAGGTTCGCCCACCTGCCTCTTCCCAGCGGGCGCACCATGTGCCGATACAATGCCTTCAGGCTCGCCCTCACGGCAGCCTCGTCAAGGTAGTTTTCAATTTCCCGCCCAGCCGTGACCCAGGCCAGGCTGCGCCCATCCTTGCAGGAGAACTCGGCAAGCAGGCGTTGCTTGGTGGTAGTCAGCGGCGCTGTCGCCCTTGCCCTGTCACTGTCGAAAACGATTGCAGAGTTGCGGTTGAGCCGGCGTAACGAGATGAGGTCTTCCTCCGGCGCCTGTTCAGCGCTCAGATGACTGAACAAGCGCCCGCCGTAGAACATGATGGCGTAGTGCGTCCCCTCTTTCAGGCTGGCGTCCTTCGCGTGCAGCCACGCCTTGAGATAAAGACGGTCCGACGGCCCTTCGACCCAGATCACACAGTTGGCCTGCAACAGGTCGGAGGCCTGGTAACCGAGGCGTTCCAGGACCCCCGTTATGTCAGCATCGACAACCTTTACGCCTTGAGCCTGAATGATCTTGATGTTGCGGTTGCTCGCCGCATTGATCAGCACCGCCGAATGGGTGCTGACCACCAGTTGCAGGCGTTTGCGCTCGGCGATCGCCAGTGTCCATTCGAACATCTTGCGCTGCAACCTAGGGTGCATGTGCACCTCTGGTTCCTCCAGGAGACAAACGCTCCCAGGTTCAGCGCTGGTGAGCCAATGCAAGATCGCCGCGCAGACCTTCCAGCCCGACGGAAAGGCGCTGGCATTGACATTATTCGGCATACGCAGCTGCCGCTCTTCGGCATGCGCCATGTGATCAAGCCAGGTAGAAACGACACCGTCATCACGCACAGTGATCGCATGACCATCGAGCGGTACATCCCGGCGACCGGCATGGCGCTTCCAATCGATCAGTCCTGTCAACAATTCAGGAAACTGATTCAGATGTTCCAATGCCTTGGCATCGAAATTCTCCAGGCTGCGAGCGCAATCCAGGTAGTTCACCCGGACACGCCCGACCCGAGGAATCCTGCGCGGCCCGGTGTTTGGAATGAAGCGGTTCATCAGGCATTGTTCGACTTTCTCGAAATGCCCTCCCGGCATTCTCGCGCCCATCTTGCAGATGATGCGTTGAAAGTTCCCATCCAGCGGCGAAGTAACGAAACGGTAGAGGAAGGCGCGCCGGTCCTCAAGCTCGATGCAAAACTCAGGTATGCACCCGTACTCAGGATTGTCCCGGGCCAGCGTGGGCAGGATTTCGGGTGTCACCAATGCGCGAATCATGTCGATGACGGTGGACTTTCCAGCGCCATTTTCACCGATCAGCATGTTGAGAGTGGCTAGTTCCAGGCGAGGAAGCTGCTCGAATGCCTGGGTGAAGTCTGGCCAGTTGTCTTCAACCGATGCGTTGAGCTGGCGAATGGATTTGAATCCGATGAACCTGATGTGCATGAAACTTCCGAACCAAGGGGCCGCGTCCAGCGACCCGATTTCATTGATATGAGCGATGGACGCGGCGCAGTAGGCAACTTGCTGGCAGTGTCGAACCGACCACCGTCAGCAAGGTGCAACCAGAAGATTGCAAGGGCTTGAGCATGTCCACCGCCCAGTGCGCCCAAGGTAACGGCTCTGAGTGGCCCCGGTCCAGTGCTTCAGGGCAACCCGCCTTGCGTGCATTCAACCCACCTCACGGTAGGGATTGCGCGGATCCTGGGTCCAGTTCATGTACGGCTTGCCGGTGTCCTGCGCTTGCATGTCGATGCAGCTTTCCACCGGGCAGGTGATCTGGCACAGGTTGCAGCCCACGCACTCCTCTTCGATCACGCTGTAGGCATGAGTGCCGTCGGGCTTGAGGGTGCTGGCGATGGCCTGGTGCGAAGTGTCCTCGCAGGCGATGTGGCAGCGCCCACAGCCGATGCAGGCGGCCTGGTCGATATGGGCCACCGACTTGTAGTTGATGTCCAGGTACTTCCAGTCGGTGGTATGCCCCACCGCCTGGCCGCGGAAGGCGTCCAGGTTGCGGTGCCCGTGCTGGTCCATCCAGCGCGCCAGGCCGTCCTGCATGTCCTCGACGATACGGAAACCATGCAGCATCGCCGCCGTGCACACCTGCACCGCGCCGCTGCCCAAGGCCATGAACTCGGCGGCGTCGCGCCAGTTACCGATACCGCCGATGCCGCAGATTGGCAGGCCGCGGGTCTCGGGGTCGCGGGCGATCTCGGCGACCATGTTCAGGGCGATGGGTTTTACCGCCGAGCCGCAGTAGCCACCATGGGTGCTCTGGTCGCCGACGATGGGGTGGGCGACCATGCGGTCGAGGTCGACGCTGGTGATCGAGTTGATGGTGTTGATCAACGACACCGCGTCCGCCCCACCGCGATGGGCGGCACGCGCCGACTGGCGGATGTCGGTGATGTTGGGGGTGAGCTTGACGATCACCGGCAGCGAGCAGTGGGTCTTGCACCAGCGGGTGACCAGTTCCACGTACTCCGGCACCTGGCCGACGGCAGCGCCCATGCCGCGCTCGGGCATGCCGTGGGGGCAGCCGAAGTTGAGTTCGATGCCGTCGGCGCCGGTAGCCTCCACCAGCGGCAGGATGAACTTCCACGATTCTTCAACGCACGGCACCATCAGCGACACGATCAATGCGCGGTCGGGCCAGTCCTTCTTTACCTGGGTGATTTCGCGCAGGTTGATCTCCAGCGAACGGTCAGTGATCAACTCGATGTTGTTGATGCCCTGCACCAGGCGGTTGGCGCCGTAGTGCGCCGAGTAGCGCGACGACACGTTGACCGCCGCCGGGTCCTCACCGAGGGTCTTCCACACCACCCCACCCCACCCCGCCTCGTAGGCGCGGACCACGTTGTAGGCCTTGTCGGTGGGCGGCGCGGAAGCCAGCCAGAACGGATTGGGCGACTTGATGCCGGCGAACACGATGGACAGGTCGGCCATTTATGCAGCCTCCACGTTGAGCATGAGTTGGGCATGGATGGCTTCGGCAGCCAGCTTGCCGTGTTGCACGGCCTGGACGGTGAGGTCCTGGCCCAGGGCGGTGCAGTCGCCACCGGCATAGACGCCCGGCAGGCTGGTCTGCATGTGTGCGTCGACGCGGATGCGCTCGCCGTCGCGGGCCAGTTGCGCGGCCAGCGGCTCGCCCAGGCTTGTGTCGTCGAAGCGTTGGCCGATGGCTTTGAAGATCGCGTCGGCGGCCAGCTCGAAGGTCTCGCTGGTGTCTTCGAGGCGGCCATCGACCTGCTGCGTGCGCACGAAACGCATGCCACGCACCCGGCCCTGGTCGTCCAGCAGCACCGCGTCAGGGCGTGCCCAGGTGTGCAGGCGCACCTGGTTGTGCTTGGCGATGTCCTGCTCATGGCCGGTGGCGCCCATGTCGGCAATGCCTCGGCGGTACACCAGGTTGACGTCGCGGGCGCCCAGGCGGCTCATCTGCACGGCCATGTCGATGGCGGTGTTGCCGGCGCCGATCACCAGGCAGCGGTCGGCCAACGGCAGTTGGCTGAGGTCGTCGGCCTGGCGCAGTTCACGGATGTACGCCGTGGCGGCCAACAGGCCCGGCGCGTCTTCGTCGGGCAGGCCCAACTGGCGCACGGCATCCAGGCCCAGACCGAGGAACACCGCGGCGTATTGACTGTGCAGCTCGCTCAGCGTGAGGTTGCCACCCAGGCGTTGGCCATGGCGGATCTCGATACCACCGATACCCAACAGGAACTCGACCTCGCGCTGGGCGAAGTCATCCACCAGCTTGTAGCGGGCGATGCCGTATTCGTTGAGCCCGCCAGCCTTCTCACGGGCCTCGAAGATCACCACGTCGTGACCGTGCATGGCCAGGCGATGGGCACAGGACAGCCCGGCGGGGCCGGCACCGACCACGGCGATGCGCTTGCCGGTGGCGGGGGCGCGCTGGAACGGGTGCTCGGTGAAACCGGCATTGTCCAGGGCATAGCGCTGCAACTGGCCGATCAGCACCGGTGCGCATTCCTGGGCGTTGTTGCGCACGCAGGCCTGCTGGCAGAGGATCTCGGTGGGGCACACCCGGGCGCAGCTACCACCGAGGATGTTGGCCGAGAGGATGCGCTCGGCGGCGCCTTGCAGGTTCTCGTCGCTGATACGGTGAATGAACGAGGGGATGTCGATTTCGCTGGGGCAGGCGTTGACGCAGGGCGCGTCGTAGCAGTACAGGCAGCGGGCGCTTTCGACGGCGGCCTGACGGGCGGTGAGCGGGGGCGCGAGGTCGCCGAAGGCCTCGGCCAGCTGGTCGGCGCCGGCCCGGGGGCGCGGCAAATGGTTCAGGGCGTCGATCACGGTTGTAGCCTCTCTCGTTTTTATTGGAGGCGGCGGTGGTCAGGTGCCGCGTCCGTTTTGGGGATGGCAGTCAACAGGGGTATCTGGGTTGTAATCGGGGGCGCTTTGCGCCCCTTTCGCCGGCAAGCCGGCTCCCACAGGGCCTGCACTGATTCTGTGGGAGCCGGCTTGCCGGCGATGGGTTCAGCGCTGAACCGGCGTCGGCTTGTGCCGCTCGGCGCGGCGCTCCAGCACCTCGTACACCGACGGATACGCCGGCCGCTCCACATAGCGCCCCGCGCCCTGCTCGGCGCGCAGGTCGCCATCGGCCCAGAGCACCTTGCCCTGGCTGATGGTGTGGCTGGGGACACCGCGCACGGTACGGCCTTCGAAGATGTTGAAGTCGACCCGCTGGTGGTGGGTCTGGGCACTGATGGTGCGGGTGCCTTGCGGGTCCCACAGCACCAGGTCAGCATCGGCGCCGACGCGGATGGCGCCCTTGCGCGGGAACAGGTTGAAGATCTTCGCGGTGTTGGTGGAGGTCAGCGCGACGAACTCGTGCATCGACAGGCGCCCGCTGTTCACCCCGGCATCCCACAGCACCGCCATGCGGTCCTCGATACCGGCGGTACCGTTGGGGATGCGGCTGAAATCGTTGCGGCCCATGGCCTTCTGCTCGGCGCAGAAGCAGCAGTGGTCGGTGGCGGTGGTGTGCAGGTTGCCCGACTGCAATCCCCCCCACAGTGCGTCCTGGTGCTCGCGCGGCCGGAACGGCGGGCTCATCACGTAGCCGGCGGCGGTGGCCCAGTCCGGGTCGCGGTAGACGCTGTCGTCGAGCAGCAGGTGGCCTGGCAGCACCTCGCCGTAGACCGGTTGGCCTTTGGCCCGGGCGTAGGTGATTTCATCCAGCGCCTCACGGCTGGAGACGTGCACCAGGTACAGCGGCGTGCCCAGGGTCTCGGCGATGCGAATGGCACGGCTGGCGGCCTCCCCCTCCACCTGCGAGGGGCGTGACAGTGGGTGCGCCTCGGGGCCGGTGAGCCCTTGCGCCAGCAACTTGCGCTGCAGGTGGTAGACCAGCTCGCCGTTCTCGGCATGTACGGTAGGCACCGCGCCCAGTTGCAGGCAACGCTCGAAGCTGGCCACCAGCGTGTCGTCGGCGGCCATGATCGCGTTCTTGTAGGCCATGAAATGCTTGAAGCTGTTCACCCCATGCTTGTGCACCAGTTCGCCCATTTCCTCGGCGACCTGCTCGCTCCACCAGGTGATGGCAACGTGGAAGCCGTAGTCCGAGGCGCTCTTCTGCGCCCAGCCACGCCAGGTGTGGAAGGCTTCGAGCAGCGACTGCTGCGGGTTGGGGATGACGAAATCGATGATCGAGGTGGTGCCGCCGGCCAGGCCTGCGGCGGTGCCGCTGAAGAAGTCTTCGCTGGCCACCGTGCCCATGAACGGCAACTGCATGTGGGTGTGCGGGTCGATGCCGCCGGGCATCAGGTACTGGCCGCTGCCGTCGAGGATCTCGCAGTCGGTGGGGGCTTCGAGGTGTTCACCGACAGCCTGGATCAGGCCGTCGGCACACAGGACATCGGCGCGGTAGCTTTCTTCATGGGTAACCACGGTGGCGCCACGGATCAACAGGGACATGCCGTCTTCCTCGCAGGCTGACCGGTCTTGTGGCCGGTTCTTGGAATTTTTATGGGCCAGTGCCTGCGGGCTTGAATCAATCCTGTCAGGCCTGACAAGAATCGAGGCTAGTTGTGGATCTGGCATTCTTCAAGAAAAAATATATGCAAATACTCAAAATTTTATCCTGTTGATTTATATGAATTAATTGAGCAAATCACCAAAACGGAACACCCCTTCACCATTTTGACGCACTTGACAGGATGCAAATCTGGTCAAGATTTTCTACGCAAATTCAGCTGTTTAAAAACGGCTGGGCAGGCGCAGGCAGCGCAGCCGATTTGCCGGGCCGCACCGCTTTGAATCACGGTGTGCGGGCCTGTGTCAGCATCGCGGTTATTCGCACGTTCCAGCAGCAATCAGGAATGCTTTTGCAAGTCAGTAAGTTACCTGCGGTCAGCAGCGACCACTGGGAACGGCCAAGTCCAACCCGGCACGGTTGTTGTAAGCCCGGCCACAACCGCCATGGCCGGACCGCAGGTGCAGTACTGGTGGTGTGTGTACTCCGGCCATCGCATTAGCCCGATGCGCGAACAAAAAGAAAAAACCCTGGAGAAGGCCCCATGCAACAGAGCAGATCACAAGTGGTCGAGCAGCATGGCCTGTTCGAACTCGACGCCGGCAGCGACGTCCTCGACAGCCCCCGTTACAACCACGACATCGCCCCCACCAAAGTCCACCAACGCACCTGGAACAAGTGGCACATCACCGCGCTGTGGGTGGGCATGTCCATCTGCGTGCCCACCTACACCCTCGGCGGCGTGCTCACCGCCTACTTCGGTTTGAGCGTGGGCGAGGCGCTGTTGGCGATCCTGCTGGCCAACCTGATCGTGCTGATCCCGCTCACCCTCAACGCGTTTCCCGGTACCAAGTACGGCATCCCGTTCCCGGTGCTGCTGCGCTCGTCGTTCGGCATCTTCGGTTCAAACGTGCCCTGCCTGATCCGTGCAGTGGTGGCCTGTGGCTGGTTCGGCATCCAGACGATGTTCGGCGGCCTGGCCATCCACCTGTTCCTCGGCTCGCTGTTCCCCGAGTGGAAGGCGCTGGGTGGCACCGGCGAGGTGATCGGCTTCATGCTGTTCTGGGCGCTGAACCTGTGGGTGGTATTGCGCGGCGCCGAGTCGATCAAGTGGCTGGAGACCCTGTCGGCGCCGCTGCTGGTGGCGGTCGGTTTCGGCCTGTTGTTCTGGGCGATGCCGCACATGTCCATGACCGAGTTGCTGGCCCAACCGCCGAAACGCCCCGAGGGCGCCAGCGTGGTCAGTTACTTCTGCGCCGGGCTCACCGCCATGGTCGGCTTCTGGGCCACCCTGTCGCTGAACATCCCGGACTTCAGCCGCTACGCGAAAAGCCAGAAGGACCAGATCCTCGGGCAGATCTTCGGCCTGCCGCTGACCATGTTCCTGTTTGCCTCCCTGGGGGTGATCATGACCGCCGCCTCGGCTTCTCTGGTAGGGCAGACGGTGTCCGACCCGGTCAGCCTGATCGGCCATATCCAGAGCCCGGGCTGGGTGGCGCTGGCCATGGCGTTGATCATCATCGCCACGCTGTCGACCAACACCGCGGCCAACATCGTCTCGCCCACCAACGACTTCCAGAACATCGCCCCACGCCTGATCGGGCGCAGCCGCGCGGTGTGGCTCACCGGGTTCATCGGCCTGGCGCTGATGGGCCACGAGCTGCTCAAGAAGCTGGGCTGGATCGTCTCCGACCTGAGCCTTGAGAGCGTCTACTCCAACTGGCTGCTGGGCTACTCCAGCCTGCTCGGCCCCATCGCCGGGATCATGGTGGTGGACTACTTCCTGGTGCGCCGCCAACAGCTGGACCTGGCCGGGCTGTACCGTGACGACGTGTACCCGGCCTGGAACTGGGCCGGCTTCGCCGCCTTCGCGGTGCCCGTGGCGCTGACCGTGATGGCCATCGGCAACAGCAGCTTCAGCTGGTTCTACGACTACGGCTGGTTCACCGGCTCGCTGCTCGGTGGCGGGCTGTACTACGCCCTTGGTGGCCTGGCGCTGCGTGGGCCGGCGCGCCTGGCCAAGCCGTTGCCCTGAAGGACGACATTCGCGGGGCAAGCCCGCTCCCACGCTGGATGCAGAACGACGTGGGAGCGGGCTTGCCCCGCGATGAAACCATGCGAAAACAACAGCCTGAGGAGATACCGATGAGCACGCCCGCCAAGGAAGTCCTGCAATCCACCCACCTTCACATCGACAGCGCCCGCCTGTGGCGGTCGCTGATGGACCTCGCCCAACTCGGCGCCACCCAGAAAGGCGGTGTGTGCCGCCTGGCCCTCACCGACCTCGATCGCCAGGCCCGCGACCTGTTCACGCAGTGGTGCGAAGCGGCCGGCTGCACGGTGACGGTCGACGCAGTCGGCAACATCTTCGCCCGCCGCCCGGGCCGCAACCCTAAGCTGCCGCCCGTGATGACCGGCAGCCATATCGACACCCAGCCCACCGGCGGCAAGTTCGACGGCTGCTTCGGGGTGATGGCCGGGCTCGAGGTGATCCGCACCCTCAACGACCTCGGCGTGGACACCGAGGCGCCGCTGGAGGTGGTGGTGTGGACCAACGAGGAAGGCTCACGCTTCGCGCCGTGCATGATGGGGTCGGGGGTGTTCGCCGGCAAGTTCACCCTTGAAGAAACGCTGGCCAAGCGTGATGCCCAGGGCGTGAGCGTGGGCGAAGCGTTGAATGCCATCGGCTACGCGGGTGAACGCGCCGTGCTCGGGCACCCGGTGGGTGCCTACTTCGAGGCGCACATCGAACAGGGGCCGATCCTGGAGGATCAGCAAAAGACCATCGGCGTGGTGCTCGGTGCCCTGGGCCAGAAGTGGTTCGATCTGACATTGCGGGGCGTCGAAGCCCATGCCGGCCCGACCCCGATGCACCTGCGCAAGGACGCCCTGGTCGGTGCCGCCGCAGTGGTCGAGGCGGTCAACCGCACCGCCCTCGCCCACCAGCCGCACGCTTGTGGCACGGTCGGCTGCCTGCAGGCCTACCCTGGGTCGCGCAATGTGATCCCTGGGGAAGTGCGCATGACCCTGGACTTCCGGCACCTCGAAGGTGAGCGCCTGGATGCGATGATCGGCGAGGTGCGCGGGGTGATCGAGGCGACTGCGGCCAAGCATGGCCTGAGCTATGAACTGACCCCGACCGCCGACTTCCCGGCCCTTTACTTCGACACGGCCTGCGTCGATGCCGTGCGGGAGTCGGCGCGTGTGCTCGGCCTGCCGCACATGGATATCGTCAGTGGTGCCGGGCATGACGCGATCTTCCTGGCCGAGCTTGGGCCGGCGGGGATGATCTTTGTGCCTTGCGAGGGGGGGATCAGCCATAACGAGATCGAGAATGCTTCGGAACAGGATCTGGCGGCGGGGTGCGCGGTGCTGTTGCGGGCCATGCTGGCGGCTTCGGAGGCGATTGCGGGGGGGCGGTTGGCGGCTTGAGCTTGGAACTTGGAACTTGGAACTTGGAACTTGGAACTTGGAACTTGGAACTTGGAACTTGGAATTTGGAACTTGGAACTTGGAACTTGGAACTTTGAACTTTGGATGCGACTTTAAGTTTTTAGTGCATATCCATTGGCGATAGGGGTGCTTATTCACCGTTCCGCCTTTACGGCGGGTAACTTTTTGAAGGATCAAAAAGTCACCAAAAAATCCTTGCTCCATCATCCGGCCCCTACGCTTCGCTCCGGGGTTCCCTCGCTCCGGCCTTGCTCCCGCGTGGACGCACTGACGGGCCATCCATGGCCCGATCAGTGCTCGATGGGCATCCATGCCCATCGCCCCGCTCCGCAAGTCCTACGTTCGGCCTCCTGAAGTCGCGATTGGCGGCGACTGGACTATTGCGCACTTAGAAGCAAGAGCAAGAGCAAGAGCAAGAGCAAGAGCAAGAGCAGCGAGTGTTCAATTGTTATTGATGTGTTGTTGGTAATGGCCTGTTCGCCGGCAAGCCGGCTCCTACGGACGGAGTGTGCAATTAAAAGTTCGTACACCGTAGGAGCCGGCTTGCCGGCGAATGCAATTTGATATCCAACACAATAATCAACCAGCGACAGCAGCGCCAATATAGGCACCGCCCCTAACTTCGCGACTTCAGGAGGCCGATCGGAGGGCTTGCGGAGGGAGGCGACGGGCATGGATGCCCGTCGAGCACCGATGGGCCATGGATGGCCCTTCGGTGCGTACTCCCGGGAGCAAGACCGGAGTGAGGGAACCCCGAAGCGCAGCGTAGGGGCCGCATGAATGGAGCGAGCATTTTTTGGTGGGCCTGTCCCCTGACAACGGACGCCAAGAAGCGATACTTACATCGTTCTCTTGGAGGTCGCCATGTACCCACGTACTCGCCGCAACTACACCGATGAGTTCAAAACGCAAGCCGTAGCTCTAGCCGAAAGCGTTGGCAGAACTGAAGCTGCACGTCAGCTTGAGATGTCCGTCAAAACGCTCGACAACTGGGTTGATGCTACGCGTAAAGGCCTGCCGCTGAGCTCTCCCGAGCGTAAAACCATCACCAAGGAAGACAGCGAACT
>NZ_JACAFQ010000023.1 GCF_015354575.1 Pseudomonas sp. UFMG81 | reverse complement strand
ACTGATGTCATGACCGCCAACACTCCTGAAAAACCACGCCCGGCCCAGGCAGCGGTCGTCCCCCTCGACCAGATCGGCATGGCCGACGTCAGCCGCGGCGCCGCCGTGTTCGACGCCTGGCTGCGCGACATCAGCGGCGGCTACGTCAACCTCGAACGGCTCAAGGACACCGCCGAGGTGCTGCCGGTCATCGGCAACATCATCGCCCTGGTGGACGCCGTGGGCGATATCGTCAACCTGGCCTCGGCCAAGGAGCCCGACCCGTGGGATTGGGTGAGCCTGGGCATCAACCTGATCGGTGTGATTCCTGCTCCACCAACCATGGCTGCTGCGCGCAAGGGGCTGCGGCCGATGCTGACCCTGGCCCGCCAGGAGGGCAAGGAGATCCTCGGCGATGCGCTGGTCGAGATCATCATCGGCCACCTCAACGCCGACCTGCTTGGTGAGCTGGACACCTTCCTGGTCGACGCCCAGGCCCAGCTCGACAGCATCCTCGCCGATGCCGCCAAGACCGGCGAGAGGCTGATCCTCAACACCGCCGACGCCATCGACGCCATCGTCCTCGGCAAGCTCGACAGCAAGGGTGACCTGGACAAGGCCACGCAGATGGCGCAGAAGGTCAGCGATACCTGGAAGTCCGACCCTGCGGTGGCCTTCGAGAACGCCTTCGGCGCGCTGAGCAACGCCTACTCGGCGATGGGCAAGGGCGCAGCCAATACGCTGCTGAGCAACGCCGTGCCCACGTCGGTGCAGAAGGACGTGCTCCAGAGCACCCAGCAGTTCCGCAAGCTCGCGCCGCAGATGAGCGGCAAGTTGATGAGCCTGGCCAGCGCGGACAACAAGGACTCGATCAAGAACCTGCTGGTGCTGCTGCATGACAGCAGTACGAAGTGGCACCATCGCAATCCCAAGGCTATGCCTACGGTGGTCAAGCAGGACAAAGTCACCGAAGCCAAGCATCAGGGGTCCCAGGGCCGTACCGAGTCGATCACCAACCAGGGTTCGGCCACCAAGGCGGCCAACGACCAGAAGAACGAGGTCTGCACCAGCACCTGCAAGCGGATCAACTTCGCCTTGGGCAGCGAGTCGCTGCACCACACCGATTTCAGCCTGCCCGGCCCGTTCCCGGTCAACTGGACGCGGACCTACAACTCGCGCCTGGACAAGCTGGACGACGGCGTTCTCGGCGCTCGCTGGATCACCGAGTTCACCACCTGTATCGACGTGGTCGACCAGGGCGTGGTGTTCCACGACATGGACGGCCGCAGCCATGAATACCCGCTGCCCAAGCAAGGTAAGCCGCACCACGATGCGGTGGAATACCTCACCCTGGTGCGTAATGGCGAACAGCAGTTGGTGGTGTTGCGCGGGCTCACGCGGCAGGAGACCTATGCTCGCCACGGTGACCGCTTCTACCTGACTCACATCAAGCTGCGCAGTGGCGCCGGCGCAATGCTGCACTACGAGCACCGTCACCACGACCGACCGGTACTGTCGGACATCAACACGTATCAGGACGACGACCCCACCAAGGTGCACCTGCAATTGGGCACCTTGCTCGATGACCACGGCCACCTCCAGGGTCTGTGGCAGGTGGTCGATGGCAAGCCGCTGCGTCAGTTGTGCGCCTATCACTACGACGACCAGGGCGACCTGATCGCGGCACAGGACGAACATGGCGCCGCCTGGCGCTATCAGTACCAGCACCACTTGGTCACCCGCTACACCGACCGCACCAATCGCGGCATCAACCTCGAGTGGGACGGCAGCGGCCCCCACGCCAAGGCCATTCACGAATGGGCCGACGACGGCAGTTTCGAGACCCGTCTGCAGTGGGACGAACGTATCCGCCTGACCTATGTCACCGATGCCCACGGCCAGGAGACTTGGCACTACTACGACGCCGAGGGTTACACCTACCGGATCAAGCACCCGGACGGCAATTCCGAATGGCTGTTCCGTGACGCGCGCAAGAACGTCATCCGCCACGTGCACCCCGACGGCAGCCAGGACCGCTACGTCTACGATGAGCGCAGCAACCGCCTCAAGCACATTCGCGCCGACCACAGCGTGGTGCACTTCGCCTACGACGACCAGGACCAACTGATCAAGATCAGCGACGCCGAGGGCGGCCTATGGCTGCGCGATTACGACGAGCGCGGCAACCTGGTCGAGACCANACGACGGCAGTTTCGAGACCCGTCTACAGTGGGACGAACGTATTCGCCTGACCTATGTCACCGATGCCCACGGCCAGGAAACCTGGCACTACTACGACGCCGAGGGTTACACCTACCGGATCAAGCACCCGGACGGCAATTCCGAATGGCTGTTCCGTGACGCGCGCAAGAACGTCATCCGCCACGTGCACCCCGACGGCAGCCAGGACCGCTACGTCTACGATGAGCGCAGCAACCGCCTCAAGCACATTCGCGCCGACCACAGCGTGGTGCACTTCGCCTACGACGACCAGGACCAACTGATCAAGATCAGCGACGCCGAGGGCGGCCTATGGCTGCGCGATTACGACGAGCGCGGCAACCTGGTCGAGACCATCGACCCGCTGGGCAACAAGACCGAGTTCGCCTACACCCCGGCCGGGCTGGTCAAGGCGATCAAGGATGCCATCGGCAACGAGAAGAAACTGGCCTATAACGAGGCCGGCCAACTGCTCGAATACACCGACTGCTCGGGCAAGACCAGCCAGTGGACCTATGACACGTCCGGCCAGCTGATCGAGTTCGCCGATGCGGCGGGCAACAAGACCGCCTACGAATACAAGGCCGGCCAACTGGCCAAGCTCACCCACCCGGACAAGACCGAAGAGCGTTTCGAGCGTGACGCTGAAGGCCATCTGCTGGCCCATGTCGATGCGCTTGATCGCTGCACCACTTGGTCCTATACCGCTGCCGGTATGCTCGCCGAACGGGTCGACGCCAACGAGCACACCCTGCGTTATCGCTGGGACAAACTCGGCCGCTTGACCGGGCTGGAGAACGAGAACGAGAGCAAGGCCAACTTCCTCTACGACCCGGTTGGTCGGCTGCTACAAGAGACCGGTTTCGATGGCCTGGTGACGCGTTACCGGTACGATCCGTACAGCGGTCGGTTAGCGAGCACTCAAGTCGGTCAGCGCCGTATCGAGCTGCGCTTCGACCGCATGGGGCGCCTGGCCGAGCGTACGGCGCGTCTGGGTGATCAGAGCCAGAGCGAAACCTTTGCCTACAATGGCAACGGTCAGTTGATCCAGGCGATCAACGCGGCCAGCAAGCTGCAATGGTTCTTTGATGAAGCGGGCAACCTGACCCGTGAGCACCAGCATTACCTGGCCACCGGCACACCGATGGTCGCGGTGTGGCAGCACGAGTACGACGCCCTTAACCAACGGGTGTCGACCATTCGCCCAGACGGCCACAAGGTCAGTTGGCTCACCTATGGCAGCGGCCACCTGCTCGGCATGACCCTCGACCAGCACGAGATGCTGGCATACGAGCGCGATGACCTGCACCGCGAGGTGGCGCGCCACCAGGGCAACAAGCTGATGCAAACCCAGGCCTGGGACCCCGCCGGACGTTTGCAAGAGCAACTGCTGGGCAGCCATGACGGCCAGTCCACTTTGCTCAAGCGACAGTACCGCTACGACGCCGCAGGGCAACTGACCAATATCCACGACAGCCGTCGTGGGCCGCTGGAGTACCAGTACGATCCAGTCGGCCTCCTGCTCAAGGCCAACAGCCGCCTCGGTGTGGAAACCTTCGCCTTCGACCCGGCCGGTAACCTGCTGGACGAGAATGCCCAGGAACTGAACCGCCCGCTGGAAGCGGATCCGCGTCGCAACAAGCTCATGGACAACCTGCTGCGCGAGTACGCCGGCACCCATTACCGCTACGACGAACGCAGCAACCTGATCCACCGTTTGCACAACGGCTCACATGCGCACTTCACTTGGGACTTGTTCGACCGGCTAACTAGCTACAACGACGACAAGCTTAAGGTCGAGTACAGCTACGATGCCTTGGGTCGGCGCTTGCACAAGCACTCTGTGGCGCACTTTTGGGATCGGCCTGAAGCTGGTACCGGTTGGAACCAGTTAGAAAGAGCCAAGCGCCAACGCGACCTGGGCTGCGGCTTCACCTTGTTCGGTTGGGATGGAGACACTCTGGCCTGGGAAAGCTCACCGCCACGGGATGAAGGCGACACCGGTCGTACTGTGCACTACCTCTACGAACCGGGCAGCTTCGTGCCTGTCGCCCAAGCCCTGCGTAAGATACCGATTCGCCTGCACAAGCAACCGGATTGGAGTCAGCGCGAGTACGATTTCGATCAGGATCCGTTATGGCATGCGGATGTAAAGCCACAGCCGTTCGACGCTATTGCCTGGTACCAGTGTGACCACCTCGGCACGCCGATGGAACTGACTGATGAGCACGGTAACATCGCCTGGGCTGGGCAGTACAAGGCGTGGGGTAACGTACGAGAGGAGCGGTCGGAATCGGCTAGGCAGCATGGCCTGAGCAACCCTATTCGCTTCCAGGGTCATTATCACGATCATGAGACGGGGCTGCACTATAACCGCTACAGATATTACGATTCCAACATTGGGCGCTTCCTCTCAAAAGACCCCATCGGAATGGTTGGCGGACTGAACCTCCACCAATACGCGCCAAACACGACCGATTGGGTGGACCCTCTGGGGTTGGCGAGACGCAAGAAATCTGATCCAGCACCAACCATCGATCACAAGGTGTGCTGCAAATGCACGGAAGGCTATGCATATCGCGTTTTGAGAGAGGATGAAGATCCAACGGCTGGTCTGGCTGCGAAAGACCCGACTGCGAACTACACAGTAGAGGGGCATGTATTGCACGCTTCAAAACCAACCGTTAAGACCCAGTACATTTCGGCATCCCGGACTTATGCACAGGCAGCAAGTAACTCAACGAAATACGGAACAGGTCGTGAGCGCATTGCGAGAATCGATTTGTCCCAAGTCAATGACTCATTAGACCTGAACAGTGAATGTAGTTCGCTGAAGGGAGCCACTGCTCGCAACCGTGCCAGGGCATCTGGTGAGCTACTGATCGTCGGTAATGTACCACCGTCCGCAATCACAATTGTTCGACCTTAGGAAATCACTAAATGAATGATCAGTTAATCGAAATATTTATCGAAAAGTGGCTGGAATTCGACCTGCAGCTGCGTGAAAAGCGTGGTTTCAACAGCGTAATGCATCAAGAATTGATGGAGCTCTTGAAGAAGATCAAGGAGCGGCTGGACAACCAGAACACCATTCCCAAGAATCTCGCTGAAATATTTTTAGACATGTGGGGTGCGATGACCAGCAGCGCCGACCTGTATGACAGCGATACACGAGACGAAATCTACCAAGCAGCCGATCATTTGACCGACTGTGCTAGGGATATCTGTATCGGGTGATTAGAGGCGAGTCTAGTGGGTCTGCTTGGCGAATATCCGTGATGGCGGGTCTCATTAGCTTTCCGCTCATCTGGGAAGCGAGCTCGCGGAACTGCGGGATAGTTTTAAGTGCGTCGTTCTGTACTGAAGTTGGCTCGGTTTAGTTCAGCAGGCAGATTGCATTCTTGAAGCCATCCGGGGCTCGCTGACCTACTGCGCCACCTTAATGGCATTGTCCAAAGCCATCTTGCTGCTGGGCATGACAAGGATGAAGTCGTTGGCGGAGTAGTTGATTAGCTTGCTCGGTATTACCCTCGACCGGCACGAAATGCTGGCTTCTGCGCTTTCGACCCGGCGGGTAACTTGCTGGATAAGAAAACCCAGGAACTAAACCGCCCGCTGGAAGCGGATCCGCGTCGCAATAAGCTCATGGACAACCTGCTGCGTGAGTACGCCGGCACCCATTACCGCTACGACGAGCGCGGCAACCTGGTGCACCGTTTGAACAACGGTTCCCACGCCCACTTCACCTGGGACCTCTTTGACCGGCTGGCGAGTTACAACGACGATAAGCTCAAGGTCGAATACAGCTACGACGCCCTCGGCCGCCGCCTGCACAAGCATTCGCTCGCCCACTACTGGGACAAGCCCGAAGCCGGCACCGGCTGGAACCAGCTGGAGCGGGCCAAGCGCCAGCGTGAACTGCACTGCGGCTTCACCCTGTATGGCTGGGACGGCGAAACCCTGGCCTGGGAAAGCTCGCCGCCGCTGGATGAGGGCGATACCGGCCGCACCGTGCACTACCTGTACGAGCCCGGCAGCTTCGTGCCTGTTGCACAGGCCGTGCACCAACGTCCGGTGCGACTGTTCAAGCAACCGGACTGGACGGGGCGCGAGTATGATTTTGACAGTGACCCGCTGTGGCATACCGAGGTCAAGCCACAGGACTTCGATGCCATTGCCTGGTACCACTGTGACCATCTGGGCACGCCACAAGAGCTCACCGATGAGCAGGGGGAGGTGGTCTGGAGTGCGCAGTACACCGCGTGGGGCAGCGTGCGCGAGGAGCGTTCCGAGCAAGCCAGGCAGCGGGGGGTGGGCAACCCGATTCGCTTCCAGGGGCAATACCAGGACCCGGAAACGGCGCTGCACTACAACCGCTATCGTTATTACGAGCCAAAGCTGGGGCGCTACCTAACTGTCGACCCTATAGGGCTTGCGGGTGGGTTGAATACTTACGATTACGCAGCGGGGAACCCCCTAACCTATGTTGATGCTCTTGGCTCGAATCCCGCTGCAGGGTGTGCGGTTGGAGCTTGGGGTGGGCCGATTGGGTGTGGTGTTGGCGCTGTTGTCGGCACTGTGGTGGCAACTGTAGCCGTGGGTGCTATTGTCAGCACTCCTGGGGATACGCCAGCTGAGCAGAAAACTTTATTTGATGATGCTGGTCGGAAGGTGAGTCCTGCTGCGATAGGGATGCCCCCTCCAGGTAATTGCTCGCACGGGGAACAGCAACAATTACAGGAAGAAGTAGCCAAGGCGTGTAAAGATGAGGTTCGAACCTGTAAAGGTGTAACAGATCCGGTATTGGCTTCTCTTTACAGAGAAAAGAATTTGCAATGTGGGCTTGCTCGAGATGCAATCAATAATCGTTGTTTCGCTGGTGGTGACTTAACACACCGGAATGAGGCTATTAATGCTTGGAAGGCCGCCGCTCGATGCGAAAAGATAATTCGTTGAGTCAAATGCAGATGGAGGTCCGTCATGAGGTGGAGCGAGCATTCAAAAGGGAATGCCCACCGGAGTCGGAGAAAATAATTGATACTGGGTACATAGAACCATTACAGGTTAGAGAGTTTTTCAGTGGTAGGCCATGGTGGGAGATTACACTGGAAGTGCTAAGATCTGAATACTCCGGTGATGCGTCAGCTTGCTTGTCATTTATGTCTGCAGAAGGGCGGAATTATTATATTCCTGCGTATTTGTTGATGGCGGTGGAAAAATATTATGAGGGGGGTGTGGTTTCTGCAGATTTTTCAGCGCGGCTCCTTATGTATGCCAGGGATGATGAGTTTTATAGGGTGAGTGAGTTGGGTGTTGAAAAGATGCATGCCGTGGCTGAAGTCCTGCGTTTTCTAGTGGATTTCTACGATGATGAAGATGCACAAGATGCCTTGGATGTTCTATGGGGTGATTTTTAATAAGCCGGGTTAAGTGTTGGGGTGAGATGCAATGCGTCAGCATTATCGCGAATTGAATCGGGCTTCATTTGTTTCGATTTGGATGGAGCCACTTTAGTCTGTGAGAGTTGGTTTGCGTATTAAATTTCATAGTGGGTCGTGCGGCATGAAAGTCATAAGTTTTGTGGTCGTGTATGAGGCTGGTCAGGTTGATGGGTGGGAGTGAGCGCTAGATAAAAATAAAAAGTAGACATACTTTTGCCACTTTAAGCTAGAGAAAATAGATTCGCCCACTTTGTCTCGAAAGTTACAGATTTGGTCGTTGCGTCCCTGTGTGCGGCAGTAACATGTCAAGCGTGCGAGGCGACCCGGCAGGCCTTCAAGACTTTCCTTTCGCAGCGTAGGGGTCTTCAGTTTCGATATCAGCCAGACATTCACGTGGTCAGAGTTTTATATCGGTGTGGGTCCGGCGTTGGCCCGGAAATCAAGACCCCTGTGGCGCCGGCTGTCGCAGTACCGCTGTTCTAGGAGAGGTTATGTGCGAGTTGCTTCAAATCATCAGGATCGCCGGCTTTGCACTCTGTGTGGTTGCGGGGCTGACTGCCGTACTTTCTGCACACACATACTGCAAAAAGAACGGGATCAACATGAATACCTTCGAGGGCATGTTCGAGATGTACCGGCGGGTTTTCAAGTTCGAGAACAAACGTCTGTCAATCCTGATGTTGTCTACCACCTATGGTGGTGCTGTGTTGATGGTGGGGGTTGCCGTCATCACATTCTGGGGGCGGGCGCAAGGGTGCGACTTGCACATCAATCGGCTAGCGCGCTGATCGGTAGAGTGCAGCACAAGAAACCATTGCCGGTAGCATCAGGGGGCGATGGCGTTAGCGCTTCTCCATACCGAGTCTGCTCAGACTTCATATGCCTAAAGCGTTACTCAATGGGACGGCTCGTTTGCACTAACAATCGGATTGGAGTGGGCGGGAATACCTAGAAGCTTCCATTGAGTTTTAGTGAATTTGTTTCGGTAGACTAATGGGTCTTTATGTGTGAGAGCTTTAGTAGGCTGGCGTATTTGATATTCTGGCTTTCGTTTTTTTGGATTGGTCTCTCAGCTTTGTATGCTAATTATTACTGCAAGAGGAACGGGATCAACATGAATACCTTTCCTGGTTTGTTTGAGTTGTATCGAAGGGTATTTCGATTCGAAAGCAAAAAGCTGTCATTTGTGATTTTGTTTGCGATTTTGGGTGGGGCCTCCATGGGGGTTGGAATGAGTTTTTTCCTAGCCTATGCCAAAACGCTTGGTTGCATCATAAATATACGAACCTGATGAGGTAATATGCGTTGGGCTCAGATTTGGGGCGCTTGGTTGAATACGAAGGTTGCGTCGGTGCTGTTCGAAATCGCCAGTATGGGAGTGTGGTGTTATGCAAGGAGAAACGATTAGCAGCCGGCTGTTCAGTATCCGAAGAGAAGTAAAGGCTGCGTTTGGTAAGGCAGAGCCGCCAGAAGCTGATCGGATTGTGAAGTCTCAGTACCCGGAACCGTTACAGATTCGCGATTACTTTGCCGGTAAGAACTGGTGGGATATTACTTTGCAAGGGCTCTTCGGTGATTATGTTGGAGACGCTTCTGCATGCCTGACCTTTATGACGCCAATCGGCGTTGAGTACTACCTTCCGGCTTACTTGTTAATGGCTGCTGAATTCTATTATGAGGGAGGGGTCGTTACGGAGGATTTTGCCTATGGATTAAAGAGGACTGTAATGAGGGAGGATCTCTATGGGATGAGTCTTTATGGGGGTGAAAAAAAGAAGGCGATAGTAGTGGTTGTGGGCTTTCTTTGGAATGAGTATGGTGATGAAGAGGCCTTGGAAGCGATGAGGGTAATAGCGTTACGCTGGGGTGAGGGTGTTGAGGTTGCTGGTGGCAAAGTTTAGTTTTTGTAGGTTGTGGCGGGAGGGGTGGATGTATTTTTACACTTTAGTAGTTGCTTAAGCGTGATCGAAGAGGCCGTGGAGTATCAAGTAATATCGGCTGAAGAGCGCACGCTGATTCGATTGGCTATCCAGCGCGGAAACTGACGGGAACTGGTCGCTTATGGACAGGCCTCGAATCACAGGACCTGATGTCTATCAGGTGAGGTGGGGGTGGCCGAAGTTAGAGTAATAATATAAAGATATCCCATCTTCTTTTGTAGGCTAAGTGGAGGCGGAAGTGAATATTTTCTTTAAGGTGATGCTGGCGTTGCCATTAGTTTTGGTGTACGTGTTTTTTATTTGGGTGGCTGTTCATGTCGGAGCGACCTCTCCTATTGAATTTATTCGCCATGCCATTCTCGTTGGTGGGCTGGCGCCGTTGTGTGCGTGGTTGGGAGTAATATTTTTTGCTGAGGATAAAGTCCTGCTCAAGGCGGTTGTGGCTGCGCTGGGCTTGACGGCTTATCACTATTATTTGTTCGCGGTTTCGGCACATTACGATGGGTTCATGTATTGGGGGGTTCAGCTTGTTGAGTTGTTGGCTTTGTTTGCGTTTGTAAGGTTTATTCGTAAAAGGTCGAATTGATTGAGGTGGCCCAATCGGTGTCGTTAAAAGAGCGTGTGGTGTGTGGGGATATAGCGCTATGCAAGAAGAAGTGATCAAGGAAAAGCAGGTTTTTATCCGAAGAGAAGTAGAGGCTGCCTTTGGTAAGGCAGAGCCGCCAGAAGCTGATCAGATTGTAAAATCTCAGTACCCGGAACCGTTGCAGATCCGTGATTATTTTGCAGGAAAGCGCTGGTGGGAGCTTAGCCTGATAGATTTTCGTGAAAATTATGTTGGGGATGAATCCGCTTGTCTCAGTTTTATGGCGCCTGCAGGCATAAAGTATTATTTGCCTGCTTATCTTTTGATGGCGACGGAGAGTTACTATGAGGGCGATATCTTGACTCAAATGTTGTCATGGAGCATGCAGGGTTATGTGAAAAATGATTCGCACTATGAGTTGAACTCCTTGAGCCTGGCACAGAAAAACGTCGTCGCTAGCGTGATGAGCTTTATCTGGGAAGCGTATGACGACGAGGATGCGGAGGCCGCGTTGGAGACCATTGCGAAATGCTGGCAGATATCTCCCAAGACAGGATGAAGGTCGAGGAGGGCTCTCTGCGCTCGATCTCCAAGGAGCGTATGAGTTACACCGGAGGGCAAGGCAACAGGTGGGTATGTGTCTTGCCATCGACAAGGTGCCTTCAGCACCCTGACCTGAGCAGTGCCATGGGCCCACGCTGCATTTTGGTATCGCCACATACCAAATCTCACAGGTGGGCCACGCCAATTGGCGGCAACGCGCCACCGATCAAGCGATGATCAACTCCCGCACCCCATTGGCATGCTCCACCCGCTCCCCCGGCAACCCCATGCGCTGATTGGCGCTGTAGTCATGGAAGGCCCGGGCCTTGTCGATCAGCGACAGGTCCAGGGTCACGCAGTGCCGCGACACGCCGCGCCCGGCTTCGAACAGCGTCCGGCCATACGGGTCCACCGCCAGGCTGGCGCCCACGAACACGCTGCCATCGGGGCTTGTACCCACACGGTTGGCGACCACGGCGAATACCTGGTTCTCCATCGCCCGGGCCATCACCGACACCCGGTGCACATGGTCCTCGGGTTCGGCCAGGCCATCGGTGATCAGCATCAGCTGGGCACCTAGCGCCTTCAGCGCGCGGGCGGTTTCGGGGAACTCGCTGTCGTAGCAGATCAGCAGGCCCAGGCGCACGCCGCGCCATTGCACGGTAGCGAAGCGGTCGCCCGGCACCACGATGCCATGCTCCGGCAGCCACAGGTGGGTCTTGCGGTAGGTGAGCAGGATGCCCTCGGGGGCGATGAACAGCGTGGTGTTGTAGAACGTGCCGCCAGCGTTCTCGTACAACCCCAACACCACCGCGATATTGCGCTGGCGCGCCGCGGCCACCACCGCCTGCACCGCGTCGCCGTCGACGGCTTCGGACAGCAGGCCAACGTCATCCTGGGTGAGGAAGCCGGTCAGGTGCGACTCGGGGAACAGCAGGATATCGGTGTCTGGCGCGCACTGGTCCAGGGCTTCGAGGATGCCGCGCAGGTTGTGGGCGGTGTCGCCGTCGCGGGTTGTCGTCTGTACCACTTCGATCTTCATGGGCAATCCGTCTCGCTGGGCCCGACCCTTCCGCGGGCTGGGTGACTTTTGCGAAGGGTGGTGCAAGTATGAAAACAATCGCAGTCAAAACAATCACTTCGACGGGTTAACCCGGGGGTAGACATGGGCTTGAGCCTGCAGGATCTGTCGTGGCACCAGGGTGTGGGCCAATGCATCGAGCACCTCGACCGGCCGAGCTTCTGGCGCACCCTGGCCACGCTGCTGGGCGACTTCGTCGAGGTGGACACCTGGGTGGCGCTGCTGTTCAGCCACGACAAGCCGCTGATCTTCGACCAGAGCCCCTACGAGCGCGAGGGCATCGACCCGCTGGTGAGCGAGTACGCCAACGGCCTGTACCTGCTCGACCCGTTCTACCTCAGCAGCCGCGAACAGCCTTTGACCGGCCTGGTACGCCTGGCCGACGTGGCCCCGGAGCAGTTCCAGCAGACCGATTACTACCGCCTGTACTTCACCCACAACGTGGTCGCCGACGAGGTGCAGTTCAACCTGGTGCTGGGCGAGGGGCGCACGTTGTGCCTGTCGCTGGGCGCGCGCGTGCGCTTCGATGCCCAGGCCATCGCCCAGCTGGAGCTGGTGCGCCCCTGGCTGATCGGCCTGATGCGCCAGCGTCTGCACTTCGAGCAACTACCCGAGCGGGCGCCGGCCAAGCCCGCGCTGGGGCTGGCCCAGGGCCGCGACGAGGCGCGCCGGCAGCTGGAGTCGGTGCTCACGGCGCGGGAGCTGGATGTGGTGCGGCTGATCCTCTCGGGGCATTCGAACAAAGAGACGGCCATCAAGCTCAAGCTGTCGGCCGAGACGGTGAAGGTCCATCGGCGCAACGTGTACCGCAAGCTGGACGTGAACTCGCAGAGCGAGCTGTTCTCGCTGCTGTTCCTGGCCGGCGAAGACCTTGCCAGCCTGCAATCGGCACCGTGATTCCCCTGCGCCATTACCCCCAGGTTAATCCTTCGACGTTATAGGAATCCGCCCGGGGATCCGCATACTGGGTTGGCAGCTTCCTGGCGAGCGATCACCCGGGGGCCGCGTGAGAGCGGGGTGGGAGCGGGCTTGCCCCGCGATCACCGGCCAAGCCGGTGCCATCCACCACGTTGCCTGCATCGCGGGGCAAGCCCGCTCCCACGCTGATTTCCTGCACCTGCTGCATCTGCTTGGCGTGCTGCAGACCGGCTGGGCAATTTCCTAGAACAATCACAAGAGGATGACCCATGGCTCATTTCGCTCACGGCCCGGCCCGTGGCATCGCCCCTGCGCGCCTGGAGGCCAACCATGCCTGACTCCACGCCCGCAAAACTCTCCCTCACCTCCCTGACCGTCTTCGGCCTGGCCTACATGTGCCCGAGCCTGGCGATGGTGATTTTCGGCGTGATCGCCGCCCGCAGCGATGGCATCGCCCCCAGCGCCTTCCTGCTGGCCACCGGTGCGATGCTGCTGTCGGCGCTGAGCTACGCCAAGCTTGCGCGCCTGTTCCCGGTGTCCGGCTCGGCCTACTACTACGCCAAGCGCTTGCTCGGCCCCGGCTGCGGCTTCCTCGTCGGTTGGGCGGTGCTGTTGGCCTACCTGTTCATGCCCATGGTCGCCTGGCTGTTGCAGGCGGTGTTCCTCAACGCCCAGTTCCCGCAGCTGCCCACCTGGGGCTGGTTGCTGATCAACATCGGCCTCACCACGGCGGTGACCGTCAGCGGCATGGCCCTGACCGATCGCTTGAACAAAGTGCTCACGGTGCTGAGCGTGGCCCTGGTGCTGCTGTTCATCGGCTATTGCCTGCGCTACCTGGCCGGCCAGCCCCAGGTCGGCCTTACCCACGCGGTGTGGAACGCGCAGAGCACCGTGGCCGGCCTTACCGCCGCCGCCGCCATCGCCGCCTACTCGTTCCTCGGCTTCGACGCCGTGACCACCCTGGCCGAGGAGGCCGAGCAGCCCCGGCGCGACATCCCCCGGGCGGTGCTGCTGGTGATCAGCCTGGGCGGGCTGCTGTTCACAGCGGTGGCCTACCTGATGCAACTGAGCCACCCCGGCGGCCAGTTCGCCGACCCGGAGACCGCGACCTACGGGCTGTCGATCACGGTGGGTGGGCAGTTGTTCGCCGATGTCATCAACCTGGGCGGTATCGTTGGCGGCTTCGCCTCGTGCCTGGCGGTGCAGGTCAGCGCCAGCCGCCTGCTGTACTTCATGGGCCGCGAAGGCGTGCTGCCGCCACGCTACTTCGCGCGGGTGCAGGGCAGGGCGCGCACGCCGGTGTTCAACCTGCTGCTGATCGCCGGGCTGGGGGTGATCGGCATGGGCGCGGATGTGAGCTCGGGGGCTTCGCTGATCAACTTCGGCGCGTTCCTGGCGTTTGCGGCGGTGAATGTGTGCGTGATCGCCTACTACCTGCGCGAGCGGCGCCGGCAACGTTTGAGTGGGCTGGGGTTCGTGGTGTTTCCGCTGCTGGCGATCGCGGTGAACCTGTATTTGCTGTCGCTGCTGAGCACGGTGGTGATACTGGCCGGGGTGGCGTGGCTGGTGTGCGGGGGCTTGTACCTGATGTGGCTGACGGCGGGGTTCAGCAAGCCAACGCCGGGGTTGCTGGAAGTGGAGTCGTGAACGCTCAGCACCCAAAGGCCTGCGCATAACCTGTAGGAGCGGGCTTGCCCCGCGAACACCGGCAACGTCGGTGCCAAACACCGCGTTGCCTGCTTCGCGGGCAAGCCCGCTCCCACAGGGATCTAACCTTCGCTGCCGACACAGGCCTTGATCAACCGCTTGTGCTCGCTCAGCGCCTGGTTGAAGTCACTGAGCGCAAAGCTCACGGGTTTGCTGCCTGCATACCAGTGGGTGGAGACACCCACCTCCAACCCCCCGGTGGCGCTGTGGCCGAAGCGCCGCCAGTGCACGGTGTCGCCCTCGACCACCTGTTCGGTCATCAGCGCGAAGCAGTCGAAGTCCATGTCGTCGCTGCACACCAGCAGCGGCACCAGGGTGGAGGTGCCATCGGCGGCGGGGACGATTCGGCGATTGGCCAGGGCGTCTTCTTGTTCGTCCAGCAACCACATCAAGGCCAGGCCATTTAGCGCGAGGTCGGGCTCGTCCAGGTGTTGGGCCAGCCACACCTCGATGGGCACATCATCGATGGCCAGCCAGGCACAGGTGCTGAGTGAAAAGCTGGCCTTGTGGCAGATGGCGGTGATGCGGTGGCGCATGGGGCGTCCCTGGCAGGTGGCATGGAGTGCTGGTAATACAGCAAGTGCGGGTTGAAGCCAAATTCATTCGTAGCCCATGCTCAAGGCCTGCGCCTGGGTGGGCATTCCGGCTGGGTAGTCCTGTGAGTTGGATTCGCGCAATGCAGCGATCACGATGCGGCTGATGGCTTGTGCGTCTTCGCGCTGAGCGCGGCGGATATGACATTCCATGGAGACATCCCGAATTTATGCCCAAAGCTTAGCCGGTGTAGGAGCGGCCTTGTGTCGCGAAAGGGCTGCGTAGCAGCCCCAGCAATCTTCGCAACACATCAGAAACCTGGGGCCGCTTTGCGGCCCTTTCGCGACACATGGCCGCTCCTACAGGGTCCGCGTTTACCTGTGAAGTCAGTGCTTCATCCCCAACTCCGCATCATCCATCAGCGCCTTGGCCAGCGCGCTCAGGTAATACGCCGCCCAGAGCATCTGCGGCTTCTCCTCCATGATCCCGGTGATGGTCAGGTCGCGCACGCAGCCCATCAATTCTGATGCCTGGTCCCGCGCATGCTGGCACGGGATGCCGGGCTCGATGCAGAACAGCGGGGCGGTCTGGCCTTCGCCTTGGTAGAACTTGGTCTTGCCCACGGTGGTGTGGGGTGTGGTGGTGTCGGTGGTCATTGCTCAATCTCCCTGAGAGTGGCGATGCCTGGTCGGGCCTGTTCGCCGGCAAGGCCCGACCCAGCAGCCCATGACAAATGGCTTAGTGCTGCGTGCGAGTCTGCGCAGAAAGCATCTGCACCTGAATCAACGCCGACTCGAGCAACATGCGCAACGCTTCCAGCTCATGCATCGCGGCCATGATCAGAGTCGACACCGGGGCCTTGGGCTGCTGCAAGACAGCCTGATGCGCAACGGTCTGCGCGCACAGGGCGTACTCGGAGGCCTGGATGAGGGTGTCTTCGAGGGAGTGGTGGTTGTGGGGTGGATCGGGGACGATCTTCAGCATGAACTTATTCCTTCTGAAGGCCGACCACCTGCCTGCTGTCAAACAGTGGGTGGCAGCTGTACGTGGGTTGACAGACCGGCGGAATAAGCAAAGTTCCGGCGCACGCGAGCGTGCCCGCACGTACAGCCGCCATTGAAGGCTAGCCGCATGCTTAATACCGTCGCGACCTGTCAAAGTCGATCGCTGCGTTCAGCGACTTGCCGAGACTAGGGCGATGCCTGAATGGTCGCAACGGAAAAAAGGCGGCAGAAGTATGTTTGGGAAATGGACTACAAGAAAGGGCTTTAATCTGATTTTTCGGATCAGAAACGAGAGCTTTTCTCTGCGGTGCCGCGTCATGCCAACAAGGCGTACAGCCGCGGCGGCGCAGACATAACTGGCCCGAAACAAACGTGGGAGCGGCGGTTCGCCGCTGCGACTTGTCCCGCGATGCGCCGCGCGGGCGGCGCTCGATCTTGAGAGCGCTGCATATCTGTCGGCATGCACCTGGTGGCCCTCATGCGATCCCAAGACAGGCACCTGGACGCCACACCGCTGGATTTGGATAAGCAGAATTACGCGGTGGCCTGCGGGTGCATGTCGGGATATCGGGAGATGGCCACCAGGTGCTAGCCGTTGTTTTTGCAGCGCTCTTGAGATCGAGCGCCGCCCGCGCGGCGCTTCGCCGGCAAGCCGGCTCCTACAGTTTGTTTCGGGCCAATTATGCCTGTGAGGTCTCCACTGTCCGCCTTGGCGCATGTCTATAAACCGGTGATGTACCGGCCGCTCCCTGGCAGCTCGCAGCCCATGCTGCTTCAGGCAACCGAGCTCGTGCCCAAGAATGCCGCCTCCAACAACTGCCGCGTATACCCATGCTGCGGCTCATGAAAGATCGCCCGCGCATCCCCCTGCTCAACCACCTGCCCATGCTTGATCACCATCAACTGATGACTCAACGCTTTCACCACCGCCAGGTCATGACTGATGAACAGGTAGGTCAGGTTGTACTTAACCTGCAAATTCCGCAAAAGCTCAACCACCTGCCGCTGCACCGTGCGATCCAGCGCCGAGGTTGGCTCATCCAGCAGAATCAACGCGGGCTTCAACACCAACGCCCGGGCAATCGCAATCCGCTGCCGCTGGCCGCCGGAGAACTCATGGGGATACCGATGCCGCGTGCGCGGGTCCAGCCCCACTTCCTCCAACGCCGCGACAATCGCAGCCTCTTGCTCGGCCGGCGTGCCAATCTTGTGAATCCGTAGCCCCTCACCGACGATATCCGCCACGCACATCCGTGGGCTCAGGCTGCCGAAGGGGTCCTGGAACACCACCTGCATCTCCCGCCGCAGCGGCCGCACGGCCTTCTGGTTCAGCCCTTCCAGGTCCTGCCCATGAAAGCGAATGCCGCCTTGGCTTGCGATCAATCGCAAGATCGCCAGCCCCAAGGTGGACTTGCCCGAGCCACTCTCGCCAACGATCCCCAGCGTCTGCCCCTGGGGCAGGCTGAAGTTCACCCCGTCCACCGCCTTCACATGGTCCACGGTGCGGCGCAGCAGCCCCTTCTTGATCGGGAACCACACCTTCAGGTCTTTCACCTCCAGCAACGGCGCGCCTTCGGCGTTCGCCGCCGGTGCCCCGCTGGGCTCGGCGTTGATCAGCATCTGCGTATACGGATGCTGCGGCTTGCTGAACAGCGTGGCGCAATCGGCCTGCTCGACGATCTTGCCGCACTGCATCACGCACACGCGGTGGGCGATGCGGCGCACCAGGTTGAGGTCGTGGCTGATCAGCAGCAGGGCCATCCCCAAGCGCGCCTGCAGTTCCTTGAGCAGGTCGAGGATCTTCAACTGCACGGTCACGTCGAGCGCGGTGGTGGGCTCGTCGGCGATCAGCAGCTCGGGCTCGTTGGCCAGGGCCATGGCGATCATCACCCGCTGGCGTTGGCCACCGGACAGCTCATGGGGCAGGGCCTTCAAACGCTTGCGCGGCTCGGGGATGCCAACCAGCTCCAGCAGCTCAAGGGTGCGGGCAGTGGCGGCCTTGCCGGTCAAGCCCTTGTGCAGCAGCAGGATCTCGTTGATCTGCTTTTCGATGGTGTGCAGCGGGTTCAGCGAGGTCATCGGCTCCTGGAAGATCATCGCGATGCGATCGCCGCGAATCCGCTGCATGGGCTTCTCGCCCAGGTGCAGCAGGTCCTTGCCGTCGTACTGGATGCTACCGCTGGGGTGGCGCGCCAGCGGGTAGGGCAGCAGGCGCAGGATCGAGTGCGCGGTCACCGACTTGCCCGAGCCGCTTTCGCCCACCAGCGCCAGGGTCTCGCCCTTGCGGATGTCGAAGCTGATGCCGTCGACCACGCGGTTGATCTGTTCGCCGGTGACGAACTCCACCGCCAGGTCGCGGACTTCGATCAGGGTGTCTTGGCGCATGTCATTTCCTCGGGTCGAAGGCGTCGCGGGCGGATTCGCCGATAAATACCAGCAGGCTGAGCATCACCGCCAGTACGGCGAAGGCGCTGATGCCCAGCCACGGGGCTTGCAGGTTGGACTTGCCCTGGGCCACCAGCTCGCCCAGCGACGGGGAGCCGGCGGGCAGGCCGAAGCCGAGGAAGTCCAGGGCGGTGAGGGTGCCGATGGCGCCGGTGAGGATGAACGGCATGAAGGTCATGGTCGAGATCATGGCGTTGGGCAGGATGTGGCGGAACATGATCGGCCCGTTGCGCATGCCCAGGGCGCGGGCGGCGCGCACGTATTCGAGGTTGCGCCCGCGCAGGAACTCCGCGCGCACCACGTCCACCAGGCTCATCCACGAGAACAGCAGCATGATGCCCAGCAACCACCAGAAGTTGGGCTGCACGAAGCTGGCGAGGATGATCAGCAGGTACAGCACCGGCAGGCCCGACCAGATCTCCAGGAAGCGCTGGCCGGCCAGGTCCACCCAGCCGCCGTAGAAGCCCTGCAGGGCCCCGGCGATCACGCCGATGATGGAGCTGGCGATGGTCAGGGTGAGGGCGAACAGCACCGAGATACGGAAGCCGTAGATCACCCGGGCCAGCACGTCGCGGCCCTGGTCGTCGGTGCCGAACAGGTTGTCCGCCGAGGGCGGTGCGGGGGCGGGCACTTTCAGGTCGTAGTTGATGCTCTGGTAGCTGTAGGGGATCGGTGCCCACAGCACGAAGGCGTCTTTCTTGGCCAGCAGCTCGCGGATGTACGGGCTCTTGTAGTTGGCTTCCAGCGGGAACTCGCCGCCAAACGTCGTTTCGGGGTAGCGCTTGAACGCGGGGAAGTACCACTGCCCGTCGTAGCGCACGGCCACCGGTTTGTCGTTGGCGATGAATTCGGCGCCCAGGCTCAGCCCGAACAGCACCAGGAAGATCCACAGCGACCACCAGCCGCGGCGGTTGGCCTTGAAGCGCTCGAAGCGCCGGCGGTTGAGGGGGGAGAGGGCCATGTCAGTGCTCCCGGCTGGCGAAGTCGATACGGGGGTCGACCAGGGTGTAGGTGAGGTCGCCGATCAGCTTCACCACCAGCCCCAGCAGGGTGAAGATGAACAAGGTGCCGAACACCACCGGGTAGTCGCGGTTGATCGCCGCTTCGAAACTCATCAGGCCCAGGCCGTCGAGGCTGAAGATCACCTCGATCAAAAGGGAGCCGGTGAAGAAGATGCCGATGAACGCCGAGGGGAAACCGGCGATCACCAGCAGCATGGCGTTGCGGAACACGTGGCCGTACAGCACGCGGCTGCGACTCAGGCCCTTGGCCTTGGCGGTGACCACGTACTGCTTGTTGATCTCGTCGAGGAAGCTGTTCTTGGTCAGCAGGGTCATGGTGGCGAAGTTGCCGATCACCAGGGCGGTGATGGGCAGCACCAGGTGCCAGAAGTAGTCGAGCACCTTGCCGGTGGTGGAGAGCTCGTCGAAGTTGTTGGAGGTCAGCCCGCGCAGCGGGAACCAGTCGAAGTAGCTGCCGCCGGCAAACAGCACGATCAGCAAAATGGCGAACAGGAACGCGGGGATGGCGTAGCCGACGATGATCGCCGAGCTGGTCCACACGTCGAAGTGGCTGCCGTGGCGCACGGCCTTGGCGATCCCCAACGGGATTGACACCAGGTACATGATCAGCGTGCTCCATAGCCCGAGGGAGATGGAGACGGGCATCTTCTCGATGATCAGGTCGATCACCTTGGCGTCGCGGAAGAAGCTGTCGCCGAAGTCGAAGCTGGCGTAGTTCTTGACCATGATCCACAGCCGCTCGGGCGCGGACTTGTCGAAGCCGTACATGCGCTCGATCTCGGCGATCAGGGCCGGGTCCAGGCCTTGCGCGCCGCGGTAGTTGGAGCCGGCCACCGACACTTCGGCGCCACCGCCGGCGATGCGGCTGGTGGCGCCCTCGAAGCCTTCGAGCTTGGCGATCATCTGCTCGACCGGGCCACCGGGGGCGGCCTGGACGATGATGAAGTTGATGATCAGGATGCCGAACAGCGTCGGGATGATCAGCAGCAGGCGGCGCAGGATATAGGCCAGCATGTCAGTTGGCCTCGGCTTGCGCGGCGGCTTCGGTCACGGCGGGCGTCACGTCGGGCTTGATCCACCAGGTGTCGATGCCGATGTCGTACTTGGGTGATACCTGTGGGTGGCCGATGTGGTTCCAGTAGGCCACGCGCCAGGTCTTGATGTGCCAGTTGGGGATCACGTAGTAGCCCCATTGCAGCACGCGGTCCAGGGCGCGGCAGTGCTCGATCAGGCTCTGGCGCGAATCGGCGTTGATCAGCGCTTCCACCAGCTGGTCGATGGCCGGGTCGCGCAGGCCGATGAAGTTGCGGCTGCCGGGGTTGTCGGCGGCGGCGCTGCTCCAGAACTCGCGCTGCTCGTTACCGGGCGAGTTGGACTGCGGGTAGCCGCCGACGATCATGTCGAAGTCGCGCGAGCGCAGGCGGGTGATGTACTGCGAGACGTCGACGCGGCGGATGTTCAGCTCGATGCCCAGGTCCGAGAGGTTGCGCTTGAACGGCAGCAGGATGCGCTCGAACTCGGTCTGCGCCAGCAGGAACTCGATCACCACCGGCTTGCCGTCCTTGTCGACCATCTTGTCGTCGACGATCTTCCAGCCGGCGTCCTGCAACAGCTTGTAGGCCTGGCGCTGCTGCTCGCGGATCATGCCGCTGCCGTCGGTGACGGGGTTGCGGAAGGCCTCGCTGAGGGCTTGCTCGGGGATCTTGCCGCGCAGCGGTTCGAGGATTTTCAGTTCTGCTGGCGAGGGCTGGCCCTTGGCGGCCATCTCGGAGTTCTCGAAATAGCTGCCGGTGCGGGTGTAGGCGCCGTTGAACAGCTGCTTGTTGGTCCACTCGAAGTCCAGCAGCAGGCTCAGCGCCTGGCGCACGCGGATGTCCTGGAACACCGGCTTGCGCAGGTTGAAGATGAAGCCTTGCATGCCGGTGGGGTTGCCGTTGGGGATCTCTTCCTTGATCAGCCGGCCGTCGCGCACGGCGGGCACGTTGTAGGCGGTAGCCCAGTTCTTCGCACTCACTTCCAGGGCGTAGTCGAACTGGCCGGCCTTGAGCGCTTCGAGGGCGACGGTGTTGTCGCGGTAGGAGTCGAAGCTCATCACGTCGAAGTTGTAGAAACCGCGGTTGATCGGCAGGTCCTTGGCCCAGTAGTCCTTCACCCGCTCGTAGCGGATCGAGCGGCCGGCCTTCACTTCGGCGACCTTGTACGGGCCGCTGCCCAGGGGGATTTCCAGGTTGCCGCGGTCGAACTCGCGAGTTTCGTACCAGTGCTTGGGCAGCACCGGCAACTGGCCGAGGATCAGCGGCAGTTCGCGGTTGTTGCTGTGCTTGAACTTGAACAGCACCTTGAGCGGGTCTTCGGCGACCACTTCGGCGACGTCGGCGTAATAGCCGCGGAACATCGGTGCGCCCTTGCTCATCAGGGTGTTGAAGGTGAATACCACGTCCTCGGCGCGCAGCGGGTGGCCGTCGTGGAAGCGGGCCTCGGGGCGCAGGTAGAAGCGCACCCAGCTGTTGTCAGGGGCTTTCTCGATCTTGCCGGCCACCAGGCCGTACTCGGTGAACGGCTCGTCCAGGCTCTGGCGCATCAGGGTGTCGTAGATCATGCCGACGTTGTCGGCGGGCACGCCCTTGTTGATGTAGGGGTTGAGGCTGTCGAAGCCGCCGAAGCTGGACTGGCGGAAGGTGCCGCCCTTGGGGGCGTCGGGGTTGACGTAGTCGAAGTGCTTGAAGCCGGCCGGGTATTTCGGCGCTTCGTCGTACAGCGTCAGGGCGTGCTGCGGGGCGGCCATGGCCGGGAGCGTGAGGCAGGCGAGCAACAGGCTGCCGGCCAGCTGGCGCAACGTTGGGGTCATTGGTCTTTCTCCGAAGTCTTCTTGATCCACCAGCTGTTCAGCCCGAGGGTGTAGGGCGGCGTGGTGACGAAGGCCAACCGCTTGCGGTAGGCCAGGCGATGGTTGTCCAGGTACCAGTTGGGGATCATGTAGTACTGCCATGAGAGCACGCGGTCCAGGGCGCGCGCGGCGGCGATCTGATCATCGCGGCTGCGGGCGGCGAGCAGGGTGTCGAGCAGGTGGTCGACCACCGGGTCCTTCACGCCAGCATAGTTCTTGCTGCCCTTGGTGGCGGCCTGGCTGGAATGGAAGTACAGCCACTGTTCGAGGCCGGGGCTCAGGGTCTGGTTCAGGGTCATCAGGATCATGTCGAAGTCGAACTGGTCGAGCCGTTGTTTGTACTGGGCGCGGTCGACGGTGCGCAAGCGCGCGTCGATGCCGATGCTGGCCAGATTTTCGACATAAGGTTGCAGGATGCGTTCGAGGTTGGGGTTCACCAGCAGCAGCTCCAGGCGCAGCTGCCGGCCCTTGCCGTCGACCAGGCGCTGGCCGTTGAGCTTCCAGCCGGCCTGGGCGAACAGCTCCAGAGCCTGGCGCAAGGTCTGGCGGCTGATGCCGCGGCCGTCGGTGTGGCTGACCTGGTAGGGCTCGGTGAACAGTTTTTCCGGCAGCTGGTCGCGGAACGGCTTGAGCAGCAGCCACTCCTTGCCGGTGGGCAGGCCGGTGGCGGCGAACTCGCTGTTGGGGTAGTAGCTGGTGGCGCGGCGGTAGGCGCCGTTGAACAGGGCGCGGTTGGTCCACTCGAAGTCGAGCATCAGGCCCAGCGCCTGGCGCACCTTGGGGTCGCTGAAGGTGGCGCGGCGGCTGTTCATGAACAGGCCTTGGGTTTGCGTGGGGATCTGGTGCGGGATCTGCGCTTTGATCACCTCGCCCCGGCGCACGGCGGGGAAGTGGTAGCCGTTGGCCCAGTTCTTGGCCTGGTGCTCGATATAGATGTCGAATTCGCCGGCCTTGAACGCTTCGAAAGCCACCGTGGCGTCACGGTAGAACTCGTACTCGACGCGCTTGAAGTTGTACTTGCCGCGGTTCACCGCCAGGTCCTTGCCCCAGTAGTCCTTCACCCGCTCGAATACCAGGCGCCGGCCGGGCTGCACTTCGGTGATGCGGTACGGGCCGCTGCCCAGCGGCGGCTCGAAGGTGGTGGCCTTGAAGTCGCGCTTTTGCCAGTAGTGTTTGGGCAGCACCGGCATCTCGCCCAGGCGCAGGATCAGCAGCGGGTTGCCGGCGCGCTTGAACACGAAGCGGATGCGCAGCGGGCCGAGGATGTCGACCCGCGCCACCTCTTGCAGGTTGGTGCGGTAGATCGGGTGGCCGTCCTTGAGCAGGGTGCGGTAGCTGAAGGCGACGTCGGCCGAGGTGATCGGTACACCATCGTGGAAGTGCGCTTCGGGGCGCAGGTTGAACACCACCCAGCTGCGGTCCTCGCTGTACTCGACCGAGCGGGCGATCAGGCCGTAGCTGGAGGTGGGCTCGTCGCCGGAGGGGTCGTACATGCCGGTGCCGACCATCAGCGGCTCGTTCAGCTCGCTGATGCCGTATTGCAGGAAGTTGGGCGTGGTGACCGGGCTGGAGCCCTTGAAGGTGTAGGGGTTGAGCGTGTCGAAGGTGCCGAACGCCATGGCCCGCAAGGTGCCGCCCTTGGGGGCCTGCGGGTTGACCCAGTCGAAGTGGGTGAAGCTGGCCGGGTACTTGAGCGTGCCGAACTGCGCGTATCCGTGGCTTTCGCTCACCATCGCGACGGCGGGGAAGCTCAAGGCCAGGCTGAGAGACAGCAGGAGGGGACGTATCAAGTCGGCATCCGATCCAGAAGGCGTTGGGCTTGGGTCGGGGTACAGTAACAGCTTGTACAGGCTCGAAAAAGAGCAGGCGGGGGCGCCTTGCGCGCCATCGCCGGCAAGCCGGCTCCCACAGGTCTGACGCTTAACGCAAAACCTGTGGGAACAACTGTCTTGCGCATAAATCTGTAGGAGCGGCCTTGTGTCGCGAAAGGGGTGCGCAGCGCCCCCTGGTTCTCGAGTACGCCCAAGATCGCCGGGGCCGCTTTGCGGCCCTTTCGCGGCACAAGGCCGCTCCTACAGGGGGTTGTATCAATGCGCCAGGTAGACGGTCAGGGTCTGCCCGGGCTTGAGCGCATGCCCGCTGCGCGGGTTCCAGCGCTTGAGGTGCTTCATCTCGACGTTGAAACGTTTGGCCACCAGGTAGTACGAGTCGCCTTTGCGCACCTTGTACTGGGTGGAGCGCTGCTTCGAATCGGCCACGCGGTTGGCTGCGGCGCTGGGGGCGTTGCCGCCACGCAGGGCCAGCACCTGGCCGACTTTGAGACTGTTGCCGCGCAGGCGGTTCCAGCGCTGGATATCCTTGACCGCCACGCGGTTGGCCTTGGCGATGCTGCCCAGGTTGTCGCCGCGCTTGACCCGGTAGCTGCGCGCCGCCGGCGCCTTGGCTTCGGCCAGGGCGGTCTGGAACACGGCCTTGCTCGGTTGCAGGCTGACCAGCTCTTCGGGCTTGAGGTTGGACATGCGGTCGGCCAGCAGCTGCGCCTTGGCGGTCGGTACCAGCAGTTGCTGGGGGCCGTCCACGGTCATGCGCTTCTTGAACGCCGGGTTGAGCTGGATCAGCTCGTCTTCGTCGATGTCGGCGAAGGCGGCGACCCGCGACAGGTCGAGGCGGTCGTTGATGGCGACGGCTTCGAAGTAGGGTTCGTTGGCGATCGGGTTGAGGTTCACGCCATAGGCTTGCGGGGTGTTGACCACCTGCGACAGGGCCAGCAGCTTGGGCACGTAGTCGCGGGTTTCCTGCGGCAGCGGCAGGTTCCAGTAGTCGGTGGGCAAGCCCAGGCGCTCGTTGCGCTCGATGGCGCGGCTCACGGTGCCTTCACCCGCGTTGTAGGCGGCCAGGGCCAGCAGCCAGTCGCCGTTGAACATGTCGTGCAGGCGGTTCAGGTAGTCCAGCGCAGCATTGGTCGAGGCGGTGACGTCGCGGCGGCCATCATAGAAATTGGTTTGGCGCAGGTTGAAGTGGCGGCCGGTGGAGGGGATGAACTGCCACATACCCGCGGCATGAGCGCGGGAGTACGCCATGGGGTTGTAGGCGCTCTCGATGGCCGGCAGCAGGGCCAGCTCCAGCGGCATGTCGCGCTCTTCCAGGCGCTCGACGATGTAGTGCAGGTAGAGGCTGCCACGCTCGCCGGCGTTCTCGAGGAACGACGGGTTGCTGGCGAACCACAGGCGCTGCTGCTCGATGCGCGGGTTGACGTCCATGCCGTCCTGCAGGGCGAAGCCCTGGCGCATGCGCTCCCACACATCCTGCGGGGCCTGCTCTTTGGGTTTGACCAGAAGCGGGGCAGGTTTGTGCTTGATGCGCGCCTGATAGTTGGCCCGAACGCTGTCGGATTCGTCGTGCTGACGGGTGCTCTGGCAGCCGACCAGGGTGGCGGCCAGCGCCAGTGCACTGATCTGGGCCAGTCGCGTCAGGGCGACCGAATGAGAGGTTCTGCGGCTACGTGAAGGCATCGGCTGGGACGGTTATCCGGGCAAAAAAGTTCGGCGATTCTAGGAACCGCACCCGGCCGGGTCAACCTTTGGGGCTGTGTCACGATATATCTTGAGGTTATCAAAACACGTCTTTCCAAGACCTCAAGGCAGCAAAAACAGTGGCTTGGCTTGGGTTTGAAAGACCCTTCCATTCGTCTGCTTTTTGTTTAACGGATGTTTCTGCAGTGCGCAGAAAAGGGTTGGTCAGGCGCTCCAGGCCGATGGTTGACGGCAAGCTGATGCGATTGTCGGCGCGCAAACGAGTAACCTCCTCGAACCGTTGGCGAACGTGTTCGCTGTCGGGTTCCACGGCGCGGGCGAAGCGCAGGTTGCTGAGGGTGTATTCGTGGGTGCAGTACACCTGCGTGGCGGCGGGCAGGGCGGCCAGGCGCTGCAGCGAATGGTGCATCTGCTCGGGGGTGCCCTCGAACAGCCGGCCACAGCCGGCGGCGAACAGGGTGTCGCCACAGAACAGTAGCGGTGTGGGTGATTGCGCAGTGTAATAGGCGATGTGCCCGAGGGTGTGGCCGGGCAGGGCCAGCACCTGGAACCCAAGGCCCAGCACGTTCACCGAGTCGTCGTCTTGCAGGGCGGTGTCGCGGCCGGGGATGCGTTCGTTGGCCGGGCCGTACACGTGGGCACCGGTGGCCGCTTTCAACGCTTCGACGCCGCCGACATGGTCATGGTGGTGGTGGGTGACGAGGATGTCGGTCAGCGTCCAGTCGGGGTGTTCGCCGAGCCATTCGAGCACCGGCGCGGCGTCGCCGGGGTCGACCACCGCGCAGCGGCGATTGGCAGTATCCTGTAACAACCAGATGTAGTTGTCGGAGAAAGCGGGTAGGGCATCGATCTGTATCATGGTGCGGATCCGTATTTGCCAAGCCTGGACATGAGGGCATCTTAGCCGCGATGGCGTGGCCGGAGAACCTTCGAGGGAGCATGCAATGACCGACCAAGCCTTCGCCCAGGCCGACCCCGAGTGGGTCGAGCTGATTCGCCTGGCCCGTGAGTGGTTCGACGGGCCGCTCGGGCAATTGATGCTCAGGGAAGAAGAGCAACTGCTCGAACAGGAACTTGGCCGCTTCTTCGGCGGCTATCTCGTGCATTACGGCCCCAGTGCCGACACCCCGCCCAGCGCCCCCCAGGTGCAACGCAACGTGCGTCTCGGCGCGCCGCTGCCGGGGGTGGAGATCGTCTGCGAGGAGCAGGCCTGGCCGTTGTCCACCCACGCCGCCGACGTGGTGGTGCTGCAGCATGGCCTGGATTTCAGCCTGTCACCCCATGGCCTGTTGCGCGAGGCGGCCAGCGCGGTGCGCCCGGGGGGGCACCTGCTGATCGTCGGTATCAACCCCTGGAGCAGTTGGGGCCTGCGGCACTTCTTCAGCCAGGGCGCCCTGCGCAAGGCGCGCTGCATTTCGCCGTCGCGGGTCGGCGACTGGCTCAACCTGCTGGGCTTCGCGCTGGAGAAGCGCCGCTTCGGGTGCTATCGTCCGCCGCTCGCATCACCGGCCTGGCAGCAGCGCCTGGCGGGCTGGGAGCGCATCGCCGGCGGCTGGCAAACAGCGGGCGGCGGCGTCTACCTGCTGGTGGCGCGCAAGATCATGGTCGGCCTGCGGCCCCTGCGCCAGGAGCGCCGCGAGCCCATGGGCAAGCTGCTGCCGTTGCCGTTGGCCAAGGTCAACCGCAGCGCCACCCACCCCGATTCCGAAAAGCAATGAACACGAGTGGTACATGAGCGATAGCGTCGAGATCTACACCGATGGTGCCTGCAAGGGCAACCCTGGCCCGGGCGGCTGGGGGGTGCTGATGGTTTTCAAGGGCGTCGAGAAAGAACTGTGGGGCGGCGAGCGTGAAACCACCAACAACCGCATGGAGTTGATGGCCGCGATCGAGGGGCTCAAGGCGCTCAAGCGTGAGTGCGAGGTGGTGCTGACCACCGACTCGCAGTACGTGATGAAAGGCATCAACGAATGGATGGTCAACTGGAAGAAGCGCGGCTGGAAGACCGCCGCGAAGGAGCCGGTGAAGAACGCCGACCTGTGGATGGCCTTGGATGAACAGGTCAACCGCCACAAGGTGACCTGGAAGTGGGTGCGCGGGCATATCGGCCACCCGGGCAACGAGCGGGCGGACCAGTTGGCCAACCGCGGCGTTGAAGAGCTGCGCGCCAAGCGTTGATCCAAGCGGGCTGCTGCGCGGCCCTTCGCGGCACAAGGCCGCTCCTACAGGAGTTGCGCGGTCCTTGTAGGAGCGGCCTTGCGCCGCGAAGGGCCGCAAAGCGGCCCCGATTTCGTTATACTCCGTCCCCGAATTCAAACCCCGCCAGTTGGAGTCCCCCCGCGTGGAGCAGCAGCAAGACCAACGGTTCGTCATCCTCGACACCGAAACCACCGGTATGCCAGTGGGCGAAGGCCACCGCATCATCGAGATCGGTTGCGTCGAGGTCATGGGCCGGCGCCTGACCGGGCGGCACTTCCACGTCTACCTGCAACCGGACCGCGAAAGTGACGAAGGCGCCATCGGTGTGCACGGCATCACCGACGCGTTCCTGGTCGGCAAGCCGCGCTTCGGCGATGTGGCCGAAGAGTTCTTCGAGTTCATCCAGGGCGCCACCCTGGTCATCCACAACGCGGCGTTCGACGTTGGCTTCATCAACAACGAATTCGCCAGGCTCGGCCAGCACGACCGCGCCGACATCTCCCAGCACTGCCCGATCCTCGACACCCTGATGATGGCGCGCTCGCGTCACCCAGGGCAGCGCAACAGCCTCGATGCGCTGTGCAAACGCTACGGCATCGACAACTCCGGCCGTGATCTGCACGGCGCACTGCTCGACTCGGAACTGCTGGCCGACGTCTACCTGGCGATGACCGGTGGGCAGACCAGCCTGTCGCTGGCTGGCGACGGCGCCCAGGGTGAAGACGGGCAGGGCAGTGGTGGCAGCGAGATCCGCCGCATCACCGGGCGTGCACCAGGGCGGGTGATCATGGCCAGCGAAGCAGAGCTCGAAGCCCATGCCGAGCGGCTGGCCGCGGTCGCCAAGTCGGCGGGCGGGCCGGCGATGTGGCAGGCGCTGAGCGAGACGCCTGCGGGCTGATTTATTGGCAGTGCCGGCCCTTTCGCCGGCAAGCCGGCTCCCACAGGGGTAAGCGCCGTCCCGGTGGGAGCTGCGGTTCGCCGCCGCGACTTGCCAGCGATGAGGCCGGCACGGTCGACAACAGGCTCAACTACCCTGAGGGAAATCGCACTCAGGAGGTAGGCGCCTGATGTACAAGGACCTCAAGTTCCCCATCCTCATCGTCCACCGGGCGATCAAGGCCGACAGCGTGGCCGGCCAGCGGGTGCGCGGCATCGCCGACGAACTGGCCCAGGACGGCTTCGTCATCCTTGCCGCCGCCGACCATGCCGAGGCGCGCCTGGTGGCGGCCACCCACCACGGCCTGGCCTGCATGCTGATCGCCGCCGAAGGCGTCGGCGAAAACAATCACCTGTTGCAGAACATGGCCGAGCTGATCCGCCTGGCCCGCTTGCGCGCCCCCGATTTGCCGATCTTCGCCCTGGGCGAGCAGGTGACCCTGGAGAACGCCCCCGCCGAGGCCATGAGCGAGCTCAACCAGCTGCGCGGCATCCTCTACCTGTTCGAAGACACCGTGCCGTTTCTCGCTCGCCAGGTCGCACGGGCCGCGCACACCTACCTGGAAGGTTTGCTGCCCCCCTTCTTCAAGGCGCTGGTGCAGCACACCGCGCAATCGAACTACTCCTGGCACACCCCCGGCCACGGCGGTGGCGTGGCCTACCGCAAGAGCCCGGTGGGCCAGGCCTTCCACCAGTTCTTCGGCGAAAACACCCTGCGCTCGGATCTGTCGGTGTCGGTGCCCGAGCTGGGCTCGCTGCTCGACCACACCGGCCCCCTGGCCGAGGCCGAGGCCCGCGCCGCGCGCAATTTCGGCGCCGATCACACCTTTTTCGTGATCAACGGCACCTCCACCGCCAACAAGATCGTCTGGCACGCCATGGTCGGGCGCGACGACCTGGTGCTGGTGGACCGCAACTGCCACAAGTCGGTGGTGCACGCGATCATCATGACCGGCGCCATCCCCATCTACCTGTGCCCGGAGCGCAACGAGCTGGGCATCATCGGGCCGATCCCGCTCAGTGAGTTCAGCGCCGAGTCGATCCAGGCGAAGGTCCAGGCTCACCCGCTGGCCTGTGGGCGTACGGACAGGATCCGCCTGGCGGTGATCACCAACTCCACCTACGACGGCCTGTGTTACCACGCGGGCATGATCAAGCAAGCGCTGGGTGCCAGTGTCGAAGTGCTGCATTTCGACGAGGCCTGGTTCGCCTATGCCGCGTTCCACGCCTTCTTCGATGGCCGCTACGCCATGGGCACGCCCAGGGGCGACGATGGCCCGTTGCTGTTCAGCACCCACTCCACCCACAAGCTGCTGGCGGCCTTCAGCCAGGCCTCGATGATCCATGTGCAGGACGGCACCAGCCGGCAGTTGGACCGTGACCGCTTCAACGAAGCCTTCATGATGCATATCTCCACCTCGCCGCAGTACAGCATCCTCGCCTCGCTGGACGTGGCCTCGAGCATGATGGAAGGTCCGGCCGGGCGCTCGCTGTTGCAGGAGATGTTCGACGAGGCGCTGAGCTTTCGCCGCGCCCTGGCCAACCTGCGCGCACATATCGCCGCCGAGGATTGGTGGTTCAGCATCTGGCAGCCGCCGGCGGCGGAGGGCACCCAGCGCCTGGCAGCAGCAGACTGGCTGTTGCAACCCGGTGCCGAATGGCATGGCTTTGGCGAACTGGCCGACGACTACGTGCTGCTCGACCCGCTGAAGGTCACCCTGGTAATGCCGGGGCTTAGCGCCGGGGGTGTGTTGAGCGAGCAGGGCATCCCGGCGGCGGTAGTCGGCAAGTTCCTCTGGGAGCGCGGGCTGGTGGTGGAGAAGACCGGGCTGTACAGCTTCCTGGTGCTGTTCTCGATGGGTATTACCAAGGGCAAATGGAGCACGCTGCTCACCGAGCTGCTGGAGTTCAAGCGCCACTACGACGCCGACACCCCGCTGGCCCAATGCCTGCCCAGCGTGCTCGCCGGGCAGCCGCAGCGCTACAACGGCCTGGGCCTGCGTGGCTTGTGCGATCAGTTGCACGGCTGTTACCGCGCCAATGCCACGGCCAAGCAGCTCAAACGGCTGTTCACCAAGCTGCCGGAGGTGGCCATGAGCCCGGCGCGGGCCTACGACCAGATGGTGCGGGGGGCGGTGGAGGCTGTGCCGATCGAGCAACTGCTGGGGCGTGTGTCGGCGGTGATGCTGGTGCCGTACCCCCCGGGCATTCCCCTGATCATGCCCGGCGAGCGTTTCACCGAGGCGACCCGCTCGATCCTCGACTACCTGGCCTTCGCCCGGGCCTTCGACCAGGGCTTCCCGGGCTTTGTCGCCGACGTGCATGGCTTGCAGCACGAGGGCGGGGTGTACACGGTGGACTGCGTCAAGGAATGCGGATGATCTCGACACCGGTCTGGGCCAGCTCGAAGCGGTCCTCGCCCAGGTGGTTCACGCGGTCGCCGATGGCCAGGCGGTAGGTGGTGACGGGGGCACCGAGGGTGCTGCCGTCGGCCTGGAGCGTCGACTCCTGGAACTCGTGCACGGGGTAGATACGGCCTTCGGCGTCGCGGGCGTGGAACTGGCCGACCATTACTGCTGCCATTTTGGGTGGAACCCTCTGAAACGTTGGGGAAATGTCTGAAGGCATAGACCAGCGAAACGCCTGGGAGTTTTTGCGCGGGTGGAAAAAAACCGGGAGCCCGAGGAACGGTCATCTATAACTAGTACGTCCCATTTCCCACGCAGAGGATGCAAACGCCATGAGCCAGGTTTATTCGGTAGCGGTCGTTGTCGGCAGCTTGCGCAAGGATTCCTACAACCGCAAGGTCGCCCGCGCCTTGTCCGAGCTGGCGCCGTCCAGCCTCGCCCTAAAGATCGTCGAGATCGGCGACCTGCCGTTGTACAACGAAGATGTCGAGGCCGAAGCGCCGCCCGAGGCGTGGAAGCGCTTTCGTGACGAGATCCGCCGCAGTGACGCGGTGTTGTTCGTCACCCCTGAATACAACCGTTCGGTGCCCGGCGGGCTTAAGAACGCCATCGACGTTGGTTCGCGGCCCTACGGGCAGAGCGCCTGGAGCGGTAAACCAACGGCGGTGGCCAGTGTGTCGCCGGGGGCGATCGGTGGCTTTGGCGCCAACCATGCCGTGCGCCAGTCGCTGGTGTTCCTCGACATGCCCTGCATGCAGATGCCCGAGGCGTACATCGGTGGAGCGGCGTCGCTGTTCGATGAGTCGGGCAAGTTGAACGAGAAGACCCGGCCGTTCCTGCAGGGGTTCATCGACAAGTTCGCCTCGTGGGTGAAATTGAACCGGGCAGTATGAAGCTATCGCGGGGCAAGTCGCAGCGGCGAACCGCCGCTCCCACGGGATCTGTGGGAGCGGCGGTTCGCCGCTGCGACTTGCCCCGCGATTGGCATCCACCTCAAAGACTTTGTGGCATCTCACCCTTGGCCAACCGCCGGTTGATATCGGCGATCACTTCAGGCAGCTCGTTGATGGTGTCGATCAGGTAGTGTGGTCGCGAGCTGGCAAACAGGTCGTGAATCCGCTTGCGCTCGTTCTCCAGTTTCTCGGCGCTCAGTGCCCGGTACTCCTCCCAGGTCAAGCCCAAGGCATTGCCCGAGCACACCAGCGCCACCGTCCACATCCCGGCGCGGCGGCCTTCGAGAATGCCTGGCACGGTGTCGTCGACCTTCACGCACGCGGCCACATCATCGATCCCTAAGGCAATCACGTTGGCCAGGGCCTGGGCCGGCCACGGGCGCCCGTTCGGGGTTTCGTCGGTGGCCACCACATGGTCGGCCACGTAACCGTTCTGCGCGGCCAGCGCCACTACCTTGTCCATCACCACTTTCGGGTAGCCCGAGCACGAGCCGATCTTCAGCCCGTCCTTGCGCAGCCCGGTGAGGGTGTCCAAAGCGCCCGGGATCAACGCCGAGTGCACGGCAATCTTCTCGATCTGCAAGGGCATGAAACGCTCGTAGATGGCGGTTACGTCATCGTCGGTGGGCGTGCGGCCAAACACCTTGCCGTAGCGCTCGGCGATTTCCGGCACGTCGCACAGGGTGCGGATATGGTCCCACTTGCCCATGCCCATCGGGCCGCGGGCCTCTTCGATGGACACCTGCACGTCGAACTCGGCGAAGGCTTCGACGAAGATCTGGGTGGGGGCGAAGGAACCGAAGTCGACCACGGTGCCGGCCCAGTCGAGGATGGCGGCTTGCAGCTGGGTGGGGTTGCTGTAGTTCATGTGCGCGGTTTCCTGAAGTTGGGTGGGCAGAGGGTCAGATGTCCAGCACTTCCATTTCCCGCAGCACTTCGGCCACGGCGTCGACGGCAGCCTGCATGCCGGCCGCGCCGACCACGCCGATGCAACCGACGCGGAAGGTTTCGACCTGGGTCAGCTTGCCCGGGTAGAGGATGAAGCCCTTGGCCTTGACCCGCTCGTAGAAGTCCTTGAACTGGTAGCGGGCATCGGTGGGGGCGTGGAAGGTGACGATGATCGGCGCCTGGATTTCGGTGGGCAGGAAGCTGCGCAGGCCGATTTTTGCCATGCCGTCGAGCAGGGTCTTGCAGTTGTTGGCGTAGCGTTGGTGGCGCGCCGGCAGGCCACCTTCCTCGTTGTATTGCTGCAGCGCTTCGTGCAGCGCGGCGACCACGTGGGTTGGCGGGGTGAAGCGCCATTGGCCGGTCTTGGCCATGTACTGGTGCTGGTCGTGCAGGTCCATGGCCAGCGAGTGGGCATTGCCCTCGGCGGCGGCCAGCGCGGTTTTCTCGGCGAAGACGAAGCCCATTCCCGGTACGCCCTCAAGGCACTTGCCGGAGGCGGCGATCAGCGCCTCGAAGGGGATTTGCCGGGCATCGATGGGCAGCGCGCCGAACGAGCTCATGGCGTCGATGATCAGCCGCTTGCCGTGGCGCTTGATCACCTGGGCGATCTCGGGCAGCGGGTTGAGGATGCCGGTGCTGGTCTCGCAGTGGATCAGCGCCACATGGGTAACGCTTGGGTCGGCTGCCAGCAGGCGGTCGACGTCTTCGGCGGTGGTCGGCTGGTCTTCGGCGGTTTCGAAGGTGCTGTATTGGCGGCCCAGTACCTTGCAGATCTTCGCCAGGCGTTGGCCATAAGCGCCGTTGATCAGCACCAGCACCTTGCCGTCACGCGGTACCAGGGTGCCGATGGCCGCTTCCACGGCGAAGGTGCCGCTGCCTTGCAGGGGCACGCAGTGATGGCTGGCGGCGCCGTCGAGAATGGCCAGCAGTTGCTCGCAGACACTGGCGGTCAGCTGGTTGAAGTCGCGGTCCCAGGAGCCCCAGTCCACCAGCATGGCTTGGCGGGTGCGGGCGGACGTGGTCAGTGGGCCGGGGGTCAGCAGGATCGGGGCGTTGCTCATTCCGTGGTTCCTCACATGCGGTGGGCTGGAAACTTATGGGGCCTAGGTTGCAATTCGCAGGTGTATCATTCAAATTGTTTGTTGTTATGCCAGCCATAAGTCAGGCCGATAGATATGAACCTGTTCCAGCTCCGCGCCTTCGATGCCGTGGCCCGTGAAGGCAGCTTCACCCGCGCCGCCGAGCGCCTGTTCATCAGCCAGCCGGCGGTTACCGGGCATGTGAAAGCGTTGGAGGAGCACTACCAGATCACCTTGCTGCGCCGCACCGCGCGGCGGGTCGAGCTGACCGAGGAGGGCACCCGGTTGGCGGCGATCACCCGGGCCATGTTCGGCCTCGCCGAGGAAGCCCAGGCCATGCTCGAAGCCAACCGCCAGTTGCTGACCGGGCGCCTGGAAGTGGCGGCCGACGGGCCGCACCGGGTGATGCCGATGCTGGCGCTGCTGCGCGAACGCTACCCCGGCATCACCGTCAACCTGCGCCTGGGCAATGCCCAGGAGACGTTGGGTGCCTTGCTCGGCGAGCATGCCGATGTGGCGGTGCTGACCGAAATCGAACCGCGCAAGGGCCTGCACCTGCAGAGCCTGTGCCAGTCGCGCCTGTGTGCGCTGCTGCCGGCGGGGCATGCCTGGGCCAAGGCTGAGGGCGACCTGCCGCTGGCCGAGTTGGATAAGCAGATCATGGTGCTGCGCGAGCCAAGCTCGACCACGCGACGCACCTTCGACAAGGCCTGTGCCCAGAGCGCTGTGCAACCACGGGTGCTGCTGGAGCTGGACAGCCGCGAGGCGGTTACCGAGGCGGTGGCGGCCGAGCTGGGTATCGGTGTGGTGTCGTCCACCGAGGTGGCCCATGATCCGCGAGTGGTGGCACGCCCCCTGAGTGGGGCGGGGCTGGTCAACCAACACATGATCGGCTGCCTGGAACGACGTCGGGAACTACGACTGATCCAGGCGTTCCTGGGCTTGGCTGCCCGTGTCTGAGCGGCCTAAGATGGCCGCCACTGAGCGCAGCGGACAGCCGATGAGCGAGAAAGACACCATCTCCATGCAACTGGTGCGCGAAGCACTGTTGCAGACCTGCCCGGCCGGCGCGGCGGATGCCGTTCTGCTGGCGCAGGCGGGCATCGACCCAGGCCAGCTGGAGCGCCCCGAGGCACGGGTCAGCGCCGAGTCCTACGCGCGCCTCTGGCGCCTGCTGGCTCGCCGCTGCAACGACGAATTCTTCGCCATGGACCCGCGCGGCCTGCGCAGTGGCAGCCTGGCGTTCATGTGCCGCGCGGCCATGGGCCAGCCGACCCTGGCCGAGGGTTTGCACACCGCCCTGGGCTTTCTCAGCCTGATGCTCGAAGACCTGCACCCAGGCCTGGTGCGCCAGCCCGGGCTGGCCGAGATCGTCATCAACGAGCCGCGCGACGAACCGCGCCGGGCGTTCACCTACTTCACCTTCTGGATGATCGTGCACGGCGTGGCCTGCTGGCTGGCCGGGCGGCGCATCCCGATCCTGGCCATCGACCTGCGTTGCAGCGAGCCGCCATTCTGCGACGACTACCGGGTGATGTTCTCCGAGAACCTGCAGTTCTACCGCCCGCGCACGCGCATGATCATCGCCGCCGACTGCCTGGATTTGCCCATCAAGCGCACGCCCGAAGAGTTGCTGCGGTTCCTCGCCGAAGCGCCGGGCAACATCCTGGTCAAGTACCGCGACCCGGCCAGCCTCGGCCGGCGCATCCGCCACGACCTGCTTGATCTCGACCCCGCCCGCTGGCCCGATGGCGACAGCCTGGCCCGTCAACTGTGCCTGTCGCCCTCCACGTTGCGCCGGCGTCTGGCCGACGAGGGCCAGACCTACCAGGGGCTCAAGGACAGCGTGCGCCGAGAGCTGGCGATCGCCTGGCTGGCCGAGGCCGAACCGGGCCTGGGGGAAATCGCCGAGCGCCTGGGCTTTGCCGACAGCAGCTCGTTCTACAAGGCCTTTCGTAAATGGTTTGGCTGCAACCCCGGGCACTACCGCGCCTTGAGCCTGGCGCGCGAGGCAGGCGGCTGAGGGGCAGCCGTTTCCCGCTGCCGCCAGGCGGTTACCTGGGCCACTGTACGGGTTCATCTATTCAAGGACGAACCCAATGGCCACTACCCCGTTGCACGCCAAGCTCAGCAATGCCATCGATGACTTCATTGCAGAGAACCTGCCTGACTGGCTCAAGCGCGCCACGCCCAGCCAGATCGCGACGCTGCGTGTCTGCTACGCCGAGCACATCGCCAGCCAGCAGCAGGTGCGCGACGCCATCCGCCCCCTCAAGCACCCTGCGGCGTATGCCAAGGACCTGCTGGCGCCGGCGTTGCAGGCGTTGCTCAAGCAACCCGTCGACCTGGACAAGGCGCAGTGGCGAGAACGCAGCCTGAAATTCGACGCCACGCTCAATCGGGCGGATTTTCACAACCGCTACGTGCCTGCGCTGCAGCAGTTCATGCTCAATTTCAAGCAAGACCAGTCGTTCTACCCCGGGACTGCACTGGTGTATCCCGCCGACGCTGCCAGCGCTGGGGTAGAGCGCGAGCTGACCCGCCAGGTGGAGCGACTCGTGTCGATGTGCCGTGACCTGGATGTAGGCAAACGCTATCAGCAGCACCTGGACGCGCTCTTCAACGACGGCTTCACCGATGTGCTGGCCGTGGACCGTCGCAGGCAGCTGGCCTTGGCCACGGAAATCGCTGCCACCAAAGAACAACTGGGCGCTAACGACCTGGAGATGCTACGCCGGGCCAGCCGCGGGGAGACCGTCACTCACAGCGAAAGCCTGAGCGTCAATTGCGGCGAGTTGGCAGTGATGGGGGGGCGGGTCGACGGCGCGCTGGCGTTCGAGCTGGTCGGCTCCTGGGTGCATCCGGGAGGTGGCGTCACCCTGACGCACAACACCGTGCAAGGGGTGATCCTCTATCTGCCGGATGACCACCAGCAGCCCTTGCGCCGTTATGCCGGCTGGCGCGCCGCCAGCCTCGCGCTGGGCAAGCAGATGCGTGAGCCCGCCTACCGTCAGGCCTTCAACCCACGTATCGGCCTGGCCGATCGCGGGGCCTACCTGGCCACCCTGGGCAAGCGCCTGGCGGACCATGCAACCGACATGCAAGCGTCGCTGTCGACGATCAGCGGCGAGCTGTTCTCGGCGGTGGCCAAACAGCACCTCAAGCGCATCCGCGATGATGCACGGGTGCTGCTGGTGCCCAACGCGACGGTGGATGCCGCAGCCACCGATGCTCAGTTCAAGGCGCTGGAGACGGCGGGGCTGGTGCTGTTGAACCTGGCTGGCCTGTTCGTGCCCGGTGTCGGCGCGGTGCTGCTGGCGGACATGGTCCGCCAGACCCTCGTCGATGTCTTCGAAGGGGTGGAGGACTGGAGCCAGGGTCACCAGCATGAGGCCGTCGATCACCTGCTTGGGGTGGCGCTGACCGGGGTGACCGTCGGGGCCACGGTGGCGGCGGGTAGCTTCGTGCGCAGTGCCTTCGTCGATGAACTTGTACCGGTCAGCAACCCTGAAGGCGCCTCGCGCCTGTGGTCCGGCGACCTGGCGGCCTATGCCGACGACGCGCCCCCCGAGGATCTGGTGGCGCTGGATAACGGCTTGTCGAGCAATGGCGATGGCCATTGGTGGCAAGATGCCGACGGGGTCAGCTATCGGGTGGTCCCCAGCCCGGGCCGCAGCACGTGGCAGCTGGAGCACTCCAGCCGCGCGCAGGCTTATGCACCGATCCTGGAAAGCAACGGCGAGCGGGCCTGGCGCCTGGCCACGGAGCGCCCCCTGGAATGGCAGGGCGAGCACTATCTGCTGACACGTCTATGGCCACCGGCGAGGCAGTTGGACGCCCAGCGGGTCGGCCAGATCCTCAAGGTGGCGGATATCGACCAGATGCAGTTGCGTGGCTTGCTGGTGGAGGGGCGGCCATTGCCGGTGGTGCTGCGTGACACCGTCGAACGTTTTGCCGTTGATGCGCGAATCGAAACCTTCTTCCAGGCCCTGCGCGAGGGCAGCTTGAGCGATGCAGAGTTGTTGGGCTGGTGCGTCGAACAGCTGGATATCTTCACGCTGAGCGAGGCCGAACAGGGTGAAGTGATCCTCGAGGATGCCGCGCAACTGCGCGAGCAGATGCTCGAGCATTTTTGCCGTCAGTACCTGGCGCAAGACCCGCAGCTGAGCTTGGTTAAGCGCGACTTCCCAGGCTTGCCGGATGCCTATGCCCTGCGCTTGCTGCAGGGCGCCACCACCGAACAGCGCCAGCTCATGGTGAACCAGCAGCGCATCCCGCTGGCATTGGGCGAACAGGCCAGGGCCTTGCTGCACCAGGTGCGCCTGGTCCGCGCCCGCGAGGCACTGTACCTGCGTGGCAGCTACCGGGCAGAGGCGGTCGAGCTGGTCTTCGCCCTGTTGCGGCGCCATGCCGACTGGCCGCAATCGGTGAACCTGGTGCTGCGTGAGGGCTCGGACAGCGGTCGGGTCCTGGCGCGACTGTATCCGGACGGTGGCGCCGGGCAGGTGACTACCAACCTGGTCCGGCGGCTGGGGCGTTTCGCCCTGTATGACGACACTGGGCACGCGCTTGAGGTCGATGTAGCTGAGCCCGGTGGTCTGCCCGAGGTGCTCGCCGCCCTGTTGCCGGCCAGCCACCAGGTGCGCCTGGGCTGGCAGGGTGCTGCAGCCAGCGAGCGGATTCTCGACGACCTGCGGGGCTGGCTGCCCGAGGGTGGCCAGGCACTGTCCAGGCTGCTCGGGTTGCGCGAGGGGCCTGCCTGGCACAATCCGCTGCGGCGTCAGGCCGACGGTCGCCTGGGCTATCCACTGAGCGGTCGTGGCCCTGGCAGGCCGGGTGAGAGGACTTTGCGCGATGGGGTGCGGGCGCTCTATCCCAGTTTCGATGAGCGTGAGGTGGAAACATTCGTGCGCATCCTGATGGAGCGACCGGGCACCGCCATCGCCAATCTGATGCGCCAGCAGCGCGCCTATGCCGAGCTAGACCGTGCGCTATGCACCTGGGTACTGGCCGAACGCGCAGTTGACCGGCAAGCCGTGCGCCTGGAGGTGGCCGATGAGTTTCGCCGTGGCTGGCGTCTGCAGGGCGAGCGCATCGACCATGGCCCGAACGAGCCGCTGGGCATGCGTCTGAGCCTGGTCGGCATGCCCGCGCGCGGCCTGCCGGAGCTGCCCGTGGGCGCGGATTTCGGGCATATCACCGAGCTGCTGCTGGTGGGCCTGGACCTGCCGCAATTGCCGAGCAACTTCCTGCGCAGTTTTCCGCAATTGCGCTGGCTCAACTTGAGCAACAATGCCATGCGCCTTATCCCGCCGGACATCGCTCGGCTGAGCAGCCTGCGCGGCTTGCAGATGGCGCGCAACCGAGTGCGCCTCGACCGTGCAGGCGTTGGTGTGCTGCGCAATCTGGCGCAGTTGCACACGCTCGACCTGAGCGCCAACCCGCTGGGTTCGGTGAGCCTGGAGTTTCGCCAGTTGTCGCGGCTGCGCGAAATCAGCCTGCGCCGCGCCGGGTTGCACAATGTGCCTGCTGGGCTGGAGTGGTGCGGCTTTCTCGAGTACGCCGACCTGCGTGACAACCAGATCGCCAGCCTGCCCGAGGCGCTGTTGACCGCACCCCAGGCATTGCGCCAGGCGCTGCACCTGTCGAACAACCCTCTACCGTTGGCGGTGCGCGAGCGCCTGTATGCCCCCGATGCGCCGCCGGCGGTGGCCGGTGCCGCAGTTGCCGCGCCCGATGCCCTGGTGGCCTGGCTGGCGCCCTTGCCAGCCGCCGAACACGCGCCACGACAGGCACAGTGGCAAGCCTTGCGTGCCGAGCCGGGCAGTAACGACCTGTTCGAGTTGCTCGGGCAGTTGACCGAGAGCAGCGACTACCGGCAGGCCCGCCAGGATCTCGGCCGACGGGTGTGGGCGATGATCGATGCGGCAGTCCAGGATGCACGGCTCTGCCAGGATCTGTTCGACCTGGCGGCGGCGCCGCGCACCTGTGTGGACAGCGTGGCGTCGTGCTTCAGCACCCTCGAGGTGCGGGTGTTCGTCGCTCAGGCCCTGCGCGAGCGCAACCCGGCCCAGGCCAGAACGGCGCGGCTGGGCCTGGCGCGTCGGTTGTTCCGCCTGGACCAGGTCGAGCGCATCGCCCTGGCGGATATCCGGGATCGCCAGACGGCCGGGGTTGGCGTCGACGAAGTCGAAGTCAGCCTGGCCTACCGCACTGGGCTGGCCGCTGAACTCGACTTGCCGGGGCAGCCGCGCACCATGCAGTTCCAGACCATTGCCGGTGTCACCCAGGCGAACCTGAACACCGCCGCGGCCCAGGTACGTGCGGCGGAGGCAGGGCCTGGCCTGGCCGAGTACATCAGCCAGCGCGACTTCTGGCTGGAGTACCTGCAAGGGGAGTATCGGGCGCGCTTCCAGGCGGTCGAGCAGCCGTACTGGGACCAGCTTGAGGAGCTCGAGGATACTGCTGGGTTGCTTGAGCAAGACTACTTGGAGCGGATGAACCAGCTGGCGCGCGACCGCGAGAAGGCTCGGCAGGCCCTGGCCCTGCGACTGACCCACGAAGCCTTGGCCGAGCCGGCGCCGGCCCGACATTGAGGTATTGCCAAACCGGTCATCCAGATTGACGCCTTAGGCCATTGCCGGGCTGGGTGAGCGGCGCGAACATCGTCAGACCAATGGTGCACTCCAACAATAAGAAGCCAGGAGTCTGACGATGCGCGATCACGCCGAGGCCATCCGTTCGTTCAACTACACCCAAGTTGCCAATGCGGCCTTGCACGGCACCCTTGAAGCCCTCAACGCCTGCGTCGAATGCTGTGATCGGCATGTCGGTGCAGGCAAGCTGGCACTGGTCTGCGAAGACCGCGACGGCAAAGGTGCTCGCTACAGTTTCGAACAGTTGCAGGCGCTCGCCGCGCGCTTCGCCAACGTGCTCAGTGCGCAAGGTGTGGTGGCGGGGGACCGGGTTGCCGGCCTGATGCCGCGCACGCCCGAGCTGCTGGTGACGATCCTTGCCACCTGGCGCCTGGGCGCGGTGTACCAGCCGCTGTTTACCGCCTTCGGCCCCAAGGCCATTGAGCACCGCCTGGAACAGTCCCATGCACGGGTAGTGGTCACCGACCGCAATAACCGCCCCAAGCTCGATGACGTTGTCGGTTGCCCGACGGTCATCACCGTGGGCGCGGCAGTGGGCGAGCTGGACTTCCAGCAGGCGCTTGAAGCGGCCGATGCGCATTGCGAACCCGTGATGCGTACGGGCGACGATCCCTTCCTGCTGATGTTCACCTCTGGCACCACCGGCCCGGCCAAGCCGCTGGAAGTGCCACTGCGCGCCATCGTCGCCTTCCAAGGCTACATGCGCGATGCCATTGGCCTGCACCCGGACGACCACTTCTGGAACCTGGCCGACCCAGGCTGGGCCTATGGTCTGTACTACGCCGTCACCGGGCCGCTGGCGCTGGGCCATGCCACCACCTTCTACGATGGGCCGTTCAGCGTCGAAAGCTGCGCGCGGATCATCGACAAGCTCGGCATCACCAACCTCGCGGGCTCGCCCACCGCGTACCGCTTGCTGATCGCGGCGGGCAAGGCGTTCGCCGAGCCGATCAAGGGCCGCCTGCGGGTGGTCAGCAGCGCCGGGGAGCCGCTCAACCCGGAGGTGATCCGCTGGTTCGCCGACGAGCTGGGGGTGACCATCCACGACCATTACGGCCAGACCGAACTGGGCATGGTGCTGTGCAACCACCATGCACTTGAACACCCGGTACACCTGGGCTCGGCCGGCTTCGCCATCCCCGGCCACCGCATCGTGGTGGTGGACGAGCAGGGCAGCGAGCTGCCGGCCGGCCAGCCCGGCATTCTGGCGGTGGACCGTGAGCAGTCGCCGCTGTGCTGGTTCGCCGGTTATCACGGCTTGCCGACCAAGGCGTTCGTCGGCAAGTACTACCTGTCCGGCGACACCGTGGAGCTCAACCAGGACGGCAGCATCAGTTTTGTCGGCCGCAGCGACGATGTGATCACCACCTCCGGCTACCGGGTCGGCCCGTTCGATGTGGAGAGCGCGCTGATCGAACACCCGGCGGTGATCGAGGCAGCGGTAATCGGCAAGCCCGACCCCGAACGCACCGAACTGATCAAGGCCTTCGTGGTACTGGCCAACGGTTACCAAGGCAGCCCCGAACTGGAAGAAACCCTGCGCCAGCACGTGCGCCAGCGCCTGTACGCCCACGCTTACCCGCGTGAAATCGAATTCGTCAGCGAGCTGCCCAAGACCCCGAGCGGCAAGCTGCAGCGGTTCATCCTGCGCAACCAGGAAATCGCCAAACAACAAGCCGCGCAGCCGATCGCTGCGGGCGCCTGAAGGAAACCCGACATGCACATCCAGAACAAACACTTCATCGTCAGCGGCGCGGCCTCGGGCCTGGGCGCCGCCACTGCGCAGATGCTCATCGAGGCCGGCGCCAAGGTCATGCTGGTCGACCTGAACGCGACGGCCGTCGAGGCCAAGGCCGCAGAGCTGGGTGACAACGCCCGCTTCGCGGTGGCCGACATCAGTGACGAGCACGCCGCCAAGGCTGCCGTCGATGCTGCCGTCAGCGCCTTTGGCAGCCTGCACGGGCTGGTCAACTGCGCCGGTATCGTCGGCGCCGAGAAAGTGCTGGGCAAGAATGGCCCGCACGCCCTGGGCAGCTTCGCCAAGGTCATCAATGTCAACCTGATCGGCAGCTTCAACCTGCTGCGCCTGGCTGCCGCGGCCATGGCCGAGGGCCAGGCCGACGAGGGCGGTGAGCGCGGGGTGATCATCAACACCGCCTCCATCGCCGCCTACGACGGCCAGATCGGCCAGGCCGCCTATGCCGCCTCCAAGGGTGCGATCGCCAGCCTGACCCTGCCGGCCGCCCGCGAGCTGGCGCGCTTCGGCATCCGTGTGATGACCATCGCCCCAGGCATCTTCGAAACCCCGATGATGGCCGGCATGACCGAGGAAGTGCGTGCGTCGCTGGCCGCTGGGGTGCCGTTCCCGCCACGCCTGGGTCGCCCGCAGGAATACGCCGCGCTCGCCCGCCACATCATCGAGAACAGCATGCTCAACGGCGAGGTGATCCGCCTCGACGGCGCACTGCGCATGGCTGCCAAATAAGGAGCAATGAACATGACCCTCGCCAATGACCCGATCGTTATCGTCAGCGCCGTGCGCACGCCCATGGGCGGCCTGCAGGGCGACCTCAAGAGCCTGACCGCGGCGCAGCTGGGCAGCGCGGCGATCCGTGCCGCCGTGGAGCGCGCCGGCATCGATGCCGGCAGTGTCCAGGAAGTGCTGTTCGGCTGCGTGCTGCCGGCCGGGCAGGGCCAGGCACCGGCACGTCAGGCTGCGCTGGGCGCGGGCCTGGACAAGCACACCACCTGCACCACGCTCAACAAGATGTGCGGTTCGGGCATGCAGGCGGCGATCCTGGCCCATGACCAGTTGCTGGCCGGCAGTGCCGAGGTGATCGTCGCCGGTGGCATGGAGAGCATGACCAACGCGCCGTACCTGCTGGACAAGGCGCGCGGTGGCTACCGCATGGGCCACGGCAAGATCATCGACCACATGTTCATGGATGGTCTGGAAGACGCCTACGACAAGGGCCGGCTGATGGGCACCTTCGCCGAGGACTGCGCGCAGAACGGCGCTTTCAGCCGCGAGGCCCAGGACAACTTCGCCATCGCCTCGCTGACCCGCGCGCAAGACGCGATCAAGAACGGCCGCTTCGCCGCCGAGATCGTCCCGGTGGAAGTGACCGAGGGCAAGGAGAAGCGCGTTATCAAGGATGACGAGCAACCACCGAAGGCGCGCCTGGACAAGATCCCGCAACTCAAGCCAGCCTTCCGTGAAGGCGGCACCGTAACGGCTGCCAACTCAAGTTCGATCTCCGACGGCGCCGCGGCACTGGTGCTGATGCGCCGTTCCGAGGCCGAGAAACGTGGCCTCAAGCCGTTGGCCGTGATCCATGGCCATGCGGCTTTCGCCGACGCACCGGCACTGTTCCCCACCGCCCCCATCGGTGCCATCGACAAGCTGATGAAGCGCACCGGATGGGACCTGGCCGACGTCGACCTGTTCGAAATCAACGAGGCCTTCGCCGTGGTCACCCTGGCGGCCATGAAGCACCTCGACCTGCCACACGACAAGGTCAACATCCATGGCGGCGCCTGCGCCCTGGGCCACCCGATCGGCGCCTCGGGTGCACGGATCCTGGTAACCCTGCTGTCGGCCCTGCGCCAGAACAACCTGCGCCGTGGCGTGGCGGCCATCTGCATTGGTGGCGGCGAGGCCACGGCCATGGCCGTCGAATGCCTGTACTGAGGTGAACCATGCTGGTAACTGACGAGCAACAACAGATCGCCGACGCTGTGCGCGGTTTCGCCCAGGAGCGGCTGAAGCCGTTCGCCGAGCAATGGGACAAGGAACACCGCTTCCCCAAGGAAGCCATCGAGGAGATGGCCGAACTGGGCCTGTTCGGCATGCTGGTGCCGGAGCAGTACGGTGGCAGCGACACCGGCTACGTGGCCTATGCCATGGCCCTGGAAGAGATCGCCGCCGGTGACGGCGCCTGCTCGACCATCATGAGCGTGCACAACTCGGTGGGCTGCGTGCCGATCCTCAAGTTCGGCAGCGAGGCGCAGAAGCAGCAGTTCCTCACGCCGCTGACCAGTGGCGCGATGCTCGGCGCCTTCGCCCTGACCGAACCCCAGGCCGGCTCGGATGCCAGCAGCCTGAAGACCCGCGCGCGGCTGGACGGCGACCACTACGTGCTCAACGGCAGCAAGCAGTTCATCACCTCCGGGCAGAACGCCGGGGTGGTGATCGTCTTCGCCGTCACCGACCCTGAGGCCGGCAAGCGTGGCATCAGTGCCTTCATCGTGCCCACCGACGCGCCCGGTTACCAGGTGGCGCGGGTCGAGGACAAGCTTGGCCAGCATGCCTCCGACACCTGCCAGATCGTTTTCGAGAATGTGCGCGTGCCGGTGGCCAACCGCCTGGGCGAAGAGGGGCAGGGCTACAAGATCGCCCTGGCCAACCTCGAAGGCGGGCGCATCGGTATCGCCTCGCAAGCGGTGGGCATGGCCCGCGCCGCCTTCGAGGTGGCCCGCGACTATGCCAACGAGCGCCAGAGCTTCGGCAAAGCCTTGATCGAGCACCAGGCCGTGGCCTTCCGCCTGGCCGACATGGCCACCAAAATCGCCGTGGCCCGGCAGATGGTGCTGCATGCCGCGGCGTTGCGCGATGCCGGGCGCCCGGCGTTGGTGGAAGCCTCGATGGCCAAGCTTTTCGCCTCGGAAATGGCCGAAAAGGTCTGTTCGGACGCCTTGCAGACGCTCGGGGGTTATGGCTATCTGAGCGACTTCCCGCTGGAGCGCATCTACCGCGATGTGCGGGTCTGCCAGATCTACGAAGGCACCAGCGACATTCAGCGCATGGTCATTGCGCGCAATCTTTGAAGGAGCAGTCTGCATGGCATTCGAAACCATCCTGTTGGACATCCATGGCAAGGTCGGCCTGATCACCCTCAACCGCCCGCAGGCGCTCAACGCGCTGAACGCGCAGATCGTCGGCGAGATCAACCAGGCCCTGGACCAGCTCGAGCGTGACCCGAACATCGGCTGCGTGGTGCTCACCGGCTCTGCCAAGGCGTTCGCCGCTGGCGCCGACATCAAGGAAATGGCCGAGCTTAGGTACCCGCAGATCTACGTCGAAGACCTGTTCAGCGACGCCGACCGTATTGCCAACCGACGCAAGCCGATCATCGCCGCAGTGTCCGGTTTCGCCCTGGGCGGTGGTTGCGAGCTGGCGATGATGTGCGATTTCATTCTCGCCGCCGACAACGCAAAATTCGGCCAGCCGGAAATCAACCTTGGCGTGCTGCCGGGCATGGGCGGCACCCAGCGCCTGACCCGCGCGGTGGGCAAGGCCAAGGCCATGGAGCTGTGCCTGACCGGCCGCCTGATGGGCGCCGAAGAGGCAGAGCGGGCAGGGCTGGTGGCCCGTATCGTGCCGCAGGCCGAGCTGGTGGAGGAGGCGCTGAAGGTGGCCGCGACCATTGCCAGCAAGTCGATCCCGGTCAGCATGATGGTCAAGGAGAGCGTCAACCGTGCTTTCGAAGTGACCCTCAGCGAAGGCGTGCGTTTCGAGCGCCGGGTGTTCCATGCGGCGTTCGCCACCGAAGACCAGAAAGAGGGCATGGCGGCGTTCATCGCCAAGCGCGAGGCGCAGTTCAAGGACCGTTGAGGCGGTAGGGGCGCCGATTATGCGGCGCCCCCCCCCTACTTACTCATTGAAGAAATAGCGCCTTGCCGCTGCCAGGGGGACCGGGCTGTAGTAGACGCCACCACCCTTGAGCAAGCGTTGCGCGGCGGTCTTCAGGTGGCCGCTGACAAAATCGGCCTTGGCGCTGTCGACTGCCGGGTAGTGGAAGTGGGCATACCACAGCACCCGCCCCTGGTGACTGATGCTGTACTCATCGAGATAGTCCGCCGCCCTGCCTTTGACCTTCGCCAGGCGCGTACGCGTGCCCACGGTTTCGATATGGATTTCATGCAGCCCGTGCAAGTACTCGATGTTGGCGATGCCCGGTGGCTGTGCCAGGGCCGCCCGTTTGCGCAATAGCGGGATCTTGTCCTGCAATTGGGTGGCCAATTCGTCGAGCTGGCCTATGGCGCTGGCGGCGTCGACCCCTTGGCTCGCCTCGTCGCTCTGGTTGTCTTCGGTCAGGCGTGTCTCGATGGCGTTGATCTGCTCGCGCAACTGCGTGCACTCATGATCGAGCAGTTCCTGGATTTCGCCCGGGGTATAGCTGCCGGCTACCTGGGCTTCGATCCTGCGCGCCTCCTTGTTGGCCTTGGCGATCAGGGGGCCGCTCTCCTTGAGCAGCCGCTTGAGGGATTTGCCACTGGCCACAGCCTGCCCACTGGCGCTTGCGGCCTGGGGTTGCGCGGCAGCGGGTACTTCTTCCCAACCGTTGTGTCCTTCCCGATAGGCGCGGGCAGGCGCTTCGTCGTCGAGCCCCGGCATATCGATCATGCCGGGATCATCCTGGCGCGGGTCGCCGAGCAGCAGGCCCTGTTCGCCGACTTCGATAAGCCCCGGCTGTTGCTGGCGCAGTTGGGCCAGCGTTCTGCTGGGTGGATAGTCCGGTAGTTCGGCAAGGCGGGCGGTGAGATCGTCCAGGAAGAACCTGACGTCTTCCCCAATCCCCGCCAAGGTTGTACGTTGCGTGGCTTCGAGCGCTTGGTCGGCCAGATTCGCCAGGCAACGTTTCACGGCCAGGAACTGCTGCTCGTTGCTGCGCAGCAGGCGCACTTTCAGCTCATCGCCGGCATCCTCCAGCGCCAGTGACCGTTCGCGTTGGGTAATGCCGAGCAACAGATTGTCCCAGGCGCGCTCCAGCCAGTACAGGGCGCTTCCTTGCAGAGGGGTCACCAGGCGCAGGCGCATGCGCAACGCTTCGAGCCGCATGTAGTGCATGCGTCCCAATTGCTTGGCTGTGACGGAGACGATCGTCGATGCGTCATGCTGGCTGTCGATATCCGCGCGCCCGCGGCTTTTCAGGCGCTTGAGCAGTTCCTGCTGCTGCTCCAGTAACTGCTGGCTGCTGATCAGCTTGTCCATCAGGCCGTCGATATCGCCCAGGCGCTGCCCGGCTATGCGTCGGTCGGCCGCTGCCAGGGGGGCGCCGCGTTGCTGGTGTCGCAACAACGTCAGCAGTTGTCGGCGCATGGGGTCGTACAGCTTTTTGATGGCCAGATGGATGGACTGGCGTGCCAGGCAGGCATTCTGCAGCAGCTCGGCGCGAATGGTCTTGTAGTGGCTGTGGGCTTGCTGGGCATTGAGCTGTTCGAAGCCTTGTCGATACCGTTCCCAATAACTGGCGAGGGTCTCCATGCGGGCCAGCATGGCCTTCAGCTCGGTGGTGTCCTCGCTGAGGTCGAGCCGCTCTGCCGTTGCGGTCAAGGCGCTGAGCTGCTCTTGGTACTGCGCATTGGCTGCGGCCACCTGACTGGCCAAGGCCTGGCGCTGCTCGAGGTTCTCTCGTCGCAGGGCCTCGATGCGTCGGTTCAGAGGCATGCCACCCTCGAGCCGCAAGCGCAGATCCAGCTGCCAACGCCCGACTTCATCACGGCGCAACCAAGGCCCAGGCTGCAGGCCTGGGCCGATGATGCGCATCTGTTCGCGGGCGTTGTCCAGGGCCACTTCGTACACCTTGCCGTCAAGCCGGGTGTACACCGCGTTGTCATGCAGGTACAGCCCCTGCAAGACGCCGCTGGCAATCGGCGTTTTCAGTTCGACGGGCAGTAGCGTGGCTTGCAGCGCCGCCAGGGCGCTGGCTTGGTTGGCGGTGAGGAGGGTGTTGGGCCGCGACCAGCCGAAGTCCAGCGCTGGCTCGGCAGCCGTCGTCACGTGCAGCTCGAGCGGGGCCACAGCGGGCTTGAGGTGGGCGGGCAGCGTTGGCTGGCCGGGTGGTGGCGCTGGTTCCTCACCCTGTTCCAGACGCAGGCGGAAGATCGAATGGGTGAACAGCAGCATGGCGATGTTCACCAGCAGGTTGACCATCGCCAGTTGATGACCTTGTGGGTCGTGGGTGTCATCGCTGCTCACGTACTCGGCCAATGCGACTTCGATCTGCGCCAGCCAGGCCACCTTGCCCAGGGTGCTGCCGGCCAGTGGCAGGAGGGTGTTGAACAGCAACCAGCCAAGCTCCTTCCAACTGTTCCAGCGGGTTTGCGAGCTTGTAGTGGCGTGTGCTTCGAAACGCTGGATCGATTCGTTCACACAGGCCAGATAGAGCGCCTTGCCGGGGTCGGTGGGCGGATCTTCCACGGCCAGGCTGACGGGCGCGGGGGTGACCAGTGACAACGCTGGGCTGTCCTCGAGCTGCACCCCGAGGTGAGGTTCGAGAAAACCGCCGTGGGCGTAGAAGCGTCGGACCTCTGCGGGCAGACGTTGCAGCAGGTCGTCCTGCAGCGGGCCGGTTGTACTGATGGCCACGAACAGCGCCAGGCGGTCGGCAAAGTACAGCAGGGTGTCCTCATGCAGCGGCCGGTACAGCAGGCAGGCGCTGATGCCCGGGGTGCGCGGTTCGATCAGCCAGGTGTTGCGTGGATGGTCCGGCGATGACCCGGGGGCCTTGACCAGGCCCAGCGGTCTCAGCACCCATGGCGTCAATCCTTCGTCGGATGCCGACGAGAACACTTCGGCGACATGGCGGCAGGCGGCCTGGTCGGGGAGCTTGCCTTGCAGGTACAGCTCCATGGCCAGAGCCGGCAACTGGCTGCGCAGTTGCCGGCTCAGCAACTGCTGGCGCTGACGCTGCTGCTCGGGGTCATCCAGCAATTTGCTGCGCAACATTGCGGGGTAACGGCTGCCGATGTCCAGCTCGTTGACCAGTTGGCGCAGGTACGCTTCGTTCATCCAGTCGGGCAGTGATTCGCCAGTGCTGCTGTGCAGCTCGACCCGCCCCGGCTTGAGCAGCCCCAGGTTGCCGATCGCCAGCTGGGCGAGGGAATACTCCACGGTGTCGACCTGGCCGGAGAGCACGATATCGCCGTGGGCGGCGGCCGCCGCGATGGTCTGCCAGTTGATCACCCGCACATGCTCGGGCAACAGCTCATCTTCCGGATGGTCCAGGGCAAAGCGCGCGCTGAACAGCCGGTTGGCGAACGACTCGGCGCTATCGATGCCGTCGAGCCAGAACTGGCCGTTACTGTCCTGGTAGGCCTGGGCGACATCCACGAGCAGGGTGCTGTAATCCATGAGCGGTTTGCTCTGGGCCTGGCGCAACCAGTCGGGCAACTGCTCGATGAGCGGTTGGCGGCGAGTGGCCTCGCCGCTGTCGCACAGGTCGATCAATGCGCTCAGGCGGTCCAGGTCCAGGCTCAGGTTGATGGCGTCGAGCTTGCTGCGGTAGCCGACGACGAGATGGTCGATCACTCGCAGTTGTTGTTGGAGCAGCCCCAGGGCCTGGGTTTCGAAGACCTGGTCGGTGGCCGGCGACAGGCTCACTCGATGGGGGCTGGCCAGGGCCGCCGCTGGCCATGACCTGGCGAGTGCCTGCAGCAGCGCCTGGCGCGACGGGTAGGTGAGCAAGCGGCCGCTCAGGGTGTAGAGCAAGGCAAAGTTGCGCGCAGGTTCGGGGGCACTGTGTTCGATCAGCACGGCGCTGGCGAGGTCGGCGTCGAGTTGATCATCGACGCTGAAGTCGACACTCAGGTGGGATACCGTCAGGCCACCCTTGTTCCAGTTCGCGCGCTGTTCAGGGGTGGGGTGACCCTGCACCAGGTTGGCCGTGGCCAGGGTAAAGGCCGACAGCTGGGAATCCCGGTGGCTGCGTTGGAGGATCTGCTGCATCCGCTGTTGCAGGTAGCCGGCGTACCAGGCCCAAGGGGTCTGGCCGCTGCTGTCGAAACGGGTCCAGTAGTCGACCAGTAACTGTTTGTAGACATCAATGAGCAACGGCGCTGTTTCGTTGATCAGCAGTTCCACCTTGTGCAGATCCAGGTCGACGGCCCAGGCCGGGTCGCCACTCAGCCGGGTGGTAAGGATGTCGTCACCCGGGTTCAGGTTGAGGGTCTTGCGTTGGCAGTAACGCTCCACCAGCACGTGCTGCAAGGGGCGAACCCAGGCGTCGTGCGAGGCGCCGTAGTAGCTGGCCAGGAACAGGGACAGTGGATTGAAGGCGCTGCCCAGGCCGCGCTCACGCCATTGCCCTTCGAGCAGGTGGGCGGCGGCGTCGAGCAGGGTCGGGCGATTGTTGAAGCGCCTGGCGACCTGGCAATCCAGAGTGCTGTAAAGCGCCAACCGTTGGTGCAGGTTATCGTTCATGGTTTTAAGCGTCCGTGTGGAGGGGGGAGCCTCCATCACGCGCCTTTTCGCCACCGTCCAGTCGCTAACGGGCTACTACCCTGGGAACAGGCCGGCCGTTGGCGGGGTGTCTGACAGGCCAGGTTTTGTTGCGGCATATTGCCGCCAAGCGCCTTCCAGCGGCGCGCGCGGCGGAAAATACGGCACCAATGGGCGGATTCCTGGCCATTTCAGTCAAATGCCCCGTCATTTCTGTTGCCCCTTGTCGCTTGGCACCTTAGACTGCCGCCCCCTGTAAAAGAGTGCCGGTTGGCGCTTGAAGAATTCCGCTGCCGGTGATGCGTCGCCGGCAGCACTCGAATCGCCCAAATGCACATTTTTTCATAGAGAAATCGATGACCAAGGAACAGTTGCTGGCCATGTCGGCCGATGACTACATGAACGCCGACCAGCTGGCGTTCTTCACCACATTGCTGCAAGCGATGAAGGTCGAGACGCATGAGCGCATCGAGCTCAACCGCACTGCCATCGAAGGCCTGGACACCCCGTCGGATCCGGCGGACGTGGCCTCGGTCGAGGAAGAGCGCACGTGGCTGGTCAACGCCATCGACCGCGATCAGCGCCTGCTGCCGCAGTTGGAGATGGCCCTGGACCGTATCGGTGACGACAGCTTCGGCTGGTGCGACGACAGCGGCGAGCCGATCGGCCTCAAGCGCTTGCTGATCAGCCCGACCACCAAGTACTGCATCGAAGCCCAGGAGCGTCACGAGCAGCTCGACCGCCACCAGCGGCAGATCTGACACTCGGCGCACTGCGCAAGGCCCCACGGAGCGATCCCTGGGGCCTTCGTGTTTTCTTGCCTTGCATCAAGCCGGAACCTCCTGCATCCAAGGAAGTATTGGATGATGGCGTTATGGTGGCGTTTAATGACGTCACAATAACGACATGACATGGATGGACCCGAAGATGATGCGAGAAGGAACCTTGCCGCCCCGTGATCTGCCGACACCGGCTCGGATGCTCGGCGCCGTTGCCCTGCTGCAGGGCGCTGCGTTGTGTGTGGTGCTGCCGGCCATGGCGTTTGCTGGCTTGCCCCTGTACCTGGCCCTGCCGTTGGCGCTGCTGGTGCTTTGGCTGCCAGGCTGGCGCCGTATCCCTGTACCAGCAGTTTCCGTGACGCAAACGCAGGAAGGCGAGCTGATCCAGCAGTTGGCGCGCGGCACCAGCCATAATGCGTTGTCGGCCGCCGCGGTGGCCCACGCGGTGCAGCAGCTGGCCGAGCGCGTGCAGTCGCAGCTGGGCGCCGCCGAGGACATTGTCGGCAGTGCCGAGATCATGATCGCCACCGAACAGGCCGCCGCCCAGCTCAGCCAGCAGGCCCTGGACGCGGCGCGCTCGGCCCACGGTAGCAGTGTCGCCGGCAGCGAGGTGTTGGCCGAGTCGATACTGCGCATGCGTGACCTCAGCGTGCGGGCCACGGCCAGCCGCGAACTGATCGAGGCCCTGCACCAGCGCAGCGAGGATATCGCTCGCGTGACGCTGGTGATCCAGGCCATCGCCAGCCAGACCAACCTTCTGGCGCTCAATGCCGCCATCGAGGCGGCCCGGGCCGGCGAGCATGGTCGGGGTTTCGCGGTGGTAGCCGACGAGGTGCGCGGGCTTGCCGGGCGCACCGCCAGCGCTACCGAGGAAGTGGGGCAGATGGTGGCCGATATCCAGGCGCGCACCGCGCAGGTAGTGGCGCAGATTCGCACCCTGGCCGACGACCTGGGTAGCGGCGTCGAGCAGGTCGAGGCCACTGGCGGGCAGTTGGCGCAGATCGCCCGGCTGGCCGCCAGTGTCGAGGGGCAGGTGGGTGAGATCGCCGAAGGCACCCAGACCAACCGCGTCCAGCTCGATACCTTGTTCCAGGCCGTGGCCCAGGTACGTGGCGATCTGGCGGTGAGCGACCAGCAGACCCGACGCCTGGCCCAGGCCGCGGTGCAGATGGAGGGGCAGGTCGAGCACCTGAGCGAGCGCCTGGCTGAAGTGGGCCTGGATGCCTACCACCAGCGGGTGTTCGAGTTGGCGCGGGCCGGGGCTGGGCAGATCACGGAGCGCTTCGAGGCCGATGTCGCCCAGGGCCGGGTGACCCTGGAGGAGCTGTTCGACCGTCAGTATCGGCCGATCACCGGGTTGCAGCCGCCGCGTTTCACCACGCGCTTCGACCGCTACACCGATACCGTCCTGCCGCAGATCCAGGAGCCGCTGCTGCGCCACGCAGGGCTGGTCTACGCCATCGCCTGCACCCAGCAGGGCTATGTGCCCACCCACAACGAGGCGTTCAATCAACCGTTGACGGGCGACGCTGCGCACGATACCGCGCACAACCGCAGCAAGCGCCTCTTCGACGATCGCACCGGCAGCCGTTGCGGCAGCCACCAGCAGCGCCTGCTGCTGCAGACCTACACCCGTGACACTGGCGAGCTGATGCATGACCTGTCGGTGCCGATCTTCGTGCAAGGGCGACATTGGGGCGGCTTGCGCCTCGGTTATCGTCCGGAGCCTGGGTTCGACTGAGCGGGTTTGTTGCCAAGGATGCAACACAGCTGTACGGGCAGACGCTTTCGCCCAGCGCGCGGAGCACGTATCATGGCTATATCGTTAGGTTGCTAATTAAATTCCGGAGGGGATGATGAATAGCCGAGTCGATGTGGCCGTGATGATCGGAACGGGTGTCCCTGCATCCTTGCAGGCGATGGGCAAGCGGGCATGTTGGGTGGTGTTGGTCAACGGCGAGCGACGTGGTACGGCCTTCGCCAGCCGTGGTGAGGCCCTGGAATGCCAGGCAGCCTGGCGGGCACAGCTGGCGGGCAATGTGGCGGCCTGAACGGTTCAGCACTCAAGGTGCCGTGCCAGCTGACAGGCATCCTCGTGGCGTTGGCGAAAGCCCTTGACCCTGCCGGTGGCGCGTTCGGTGACATGGAAGAACGCCACGCCGGCGGGCACAACGATGAAGCGCGGTGTGCTCGGTGCGATTACTGGACATGAAATGTGTCGTGCCTCTCGACGGGTTTCAGTGTTTTCGTGCATATTCGCTCCCCTGTAATGCGTGTCCGAAGACCAGCGTTTCTTTCCCTGGTAGGGCCTGGTGCTATCTATCGCACCTTTTCTGACCTTTTTACTGTCAGACATTACGTGTCCCTATGCGGAATCATGCCCAAGCGTACCCCGCGCCCTTGGTCGATGGACCGGTGAAACCTTTCCCGGTAGTCGTCAGGCCCGCAGGTGTGGGAGCTTTCCTGCCTGGTTCCAAGGTCCTGCGGACTTTGACTCGAAGTGGTTGCCGGCTGGCGCGACAAGCGTTGGCGTGGCGGCCGGTTGTAATTGATACGAGGAATTCTTCATTGGCAGTCAGTACTCTGGATACCCATGCCCTGTTTGCCTTGGGTGATTTGCGGGCCAAACTGGTAAAGCTCTTCAACGAGCGTTTCATCTATGTCACCGAGCAGAACCCCGAAGGCCTGTACATGGCCGAGATCGACACCGACGACGCCTTGGTGGTCGATGACAAGCAGCGCCTGGAGCTGAAGGTGGGCGACCACTTCCGCGCTGCGGTACTGCCCAGCCGCGAGGGCGGCAAGCTGGAACTGCGTTTTCGCGAGATCAAGCTCAATGTCTATGGGCTGCGCGACTATGCCTTCGTCTCGGTCCCGGAAGGGGATGGCATCGTGTTCCGCGACGGGCACGGCGTGATGCTGGTGTTTGCTGCGAAGGCGCAGGTGCAGGAAGGCCTGGGCAAGTTGCTCAAGGCGGTGACCGGCAAGGTCGCCAAATGGCGCAAGGGTGAGCTGACCACGTTCAAGGCCAGCGAGTGAGTGACGAGGCGGTGCCGCGTTCGCGGGCGGATTTCCACCGGCAGTACCAGGCCCAGGCGATCCTGGAGGCCGAGCGGCTGCTGGCGCGCCGTGAGGCGTTGCAAGCGGGGTGGCTGAGCTGGGTGGCGGGCGAGCTTTACCAGCTCAAACCCGCGGAGTATGCGGCCATGGTGCGGCGTGAGCTGCAGCGGCTGAGCCAGGGGTGAGCGGCGTTGGGGCTGCCTTGCAGCCCTTCGCCGGCAAGACCGGCCCCTCAAGGTTGCCTCAGTTGCCCCGGTCTCGACCACTGCTGACTTCTTCCGGCACATCCTCCCCCGACGTGCGCTTGCGAAACAGCGCGGCGCGTGCCAGTAGCAAGGTGGTCACCGGCACGGTGATCGACAGCAGGATCGGAATCAGCCAGGCGTGCAGCACCGGGCTCTGCTTGAGCACCGAGAAGTACAGCACCGATGCCAGTGCCACGCACCAGGCACCAATGGTCGAGGCCAGTGCCGGTGGGTGCATGCGCTGGAAGTAATCTTTCAACCGCACCAGGCCGATGGCGCCGACCAGGGCGAACAGGCTGCCGGTGAGCAGCAGGGCAGATACCACCAGCTCCAGCCAGAAAGGCAATGTGATTGTCTCGGTCATTCGATTACCTCGCCGCGCAACAGGAACTTGGCCAGGGCGAACGAGCCGACAAAGCCGAACAGGGCGATCAGCAGAGCACCCTCGAAGTAGGTGTCGCTGGCGTAGCGGATGCCCAGCACCAGCATCATCAGCATGCCCAGGATGTACAGGTAGTCCAGCGCCAGCACCCGGTCCTGGGCGGAGGGGCCGCGGAACAGACGGATCAGTGCCAGGCCCATGGCCAGGGCGAAGATGAACAGGCTGGCGAGGACGGCGTAGGCGAGCAGGCCGTTCATTCGAAAATCTCCATCAGCGGGCGTTCGTAGGTGTGCTTGAAGTGCTCGATGAAGGCCGTTTCGTCGTCCAGGTCGAACACGTGCAGCAGCAGCACGCTGCGGTCCAGGGCCAGCTCCGACCAGACCGTGCCGGGTACCACCGTGGTGATCATCGACAGTGCTGCCAGGCCGTGGGCGTCACGCAGCGCCAGGGGAATGTGCACGAAGGCCGAGCGCGGTGGGGTGCTGCCGGCGCGCAACACGCCACGCGCCACCAGCAGGTTGGAAACGATCACATCGATACCTACCCGGCCGATCAATCGGGCAATCACCAGCGGTCGGCGAATATGGGCGTGCTGCGGACGCAGGGGCGCCATCAACAGCGGCGCCAGGATACCCAGCGCGGCGCCCAGCAGCACGTTGCCCGGGCTGACCGACAGGTTGAGCAGCAGCCACAGCACGAAGAGTGACAGCGACAGCAGGGGCGCGGGGAACAGTCGATTCATGGCTGCACCTGCACGTTCAGGGTGGTCGGGCCAGGCAGCGGGCGGGTCGCCATCACGGCCTGAATGTAGGCATCCGGTGCCTGCAGGCTGGCTGCTGCGTCCTGGGTGTAGCGCAGCAGTGGTTCGGCCTTGAGGCTGAGGAAGATGCACAGCCCGAGCAGGATGGTGATGGGTACGCCCTCATAGCGGCGCAGCAGCGGTGAGGGGCGCTCCTCGGGTTTCCAGAAGCGCTGGATGCCCACGCGGCCAAAGGCGATCAGCGAAGCCATGCCCGAGAGTATCAGCAGTGTGACCAGGGTCCAGCCGGCGACGCCCAGCGGTTGCTCCGGCGCCACACCCATCCCTTGCGGGTTGAACAGCGCACTGATCAGGTTGAGCTTGCCGATGAACCCCGACAGCGGCGGCATGCCGATGATCAGCAGGGCGCAGGCGATGAAGCTCAGGCCGAGGAAGGCCATGGTCCAGGGGATGATCTGGCCGATCACCGCCTTCTGCTCGTCGTCCAGGTTGATGCCTTTGGGTGGGTGCAGAGACTCCAGCGGCGAAGGTATTGCGTCCTCCTCGTCGTCCAGTGGCGCTTCGTTGGCCGAGCGCGAACGCTCGACCAGCTCGGCCAGCAGGAACAGCGCGCACAGCGCAAGGGTGGAGCTGGCGAGATAAAACAGCGCGGCGCCGGTCAGCACTGGCTGGCCGAAACCGATCGCGGCCATCAGGGTGCCGGCCGAGACCAGGATGCTGAGCGCTGCCAGGCGTTCCAGGCGCTGCGCGGCAAGTATCGACATGGCCGCCACGGCCAGCGTGGCCAGGCCGCCATACACCAGCCAATCACCGCCAAAGTGCGCCGAGGCGCCAGCTTGCCCGGAGAACAGCAGGCTCCACAGGCGCAGCACCGCATACAAGCCGACCTTGGTCATGATCGCGAACAGGGCCGCCACCGGCGCGCTGGCCGACGAGTAGGCCGGCACCAGCCAGAAGTTCAGCGGCCAGATGCCGGCCTTGGCCAGGAAGGCAATGGCCAGGATCGCCGCGCCGGCGTGCAGCAGGCCTCGGTCGGCCTCCGGCACCAGTGGCACCTTGAGCGCGAGATCCGCCATGTTCAGGGTGCCTGTCACCCCATAGAGCATGGCGGCGCCGACCAGGAACAGCGACGAGGCGAACAGGTTGATGGCGATGTAGTGCAGGCCTGCCTTCACCCGCGCACGCCCCGAGCCGTGCAGCAGCAGGCCGTAGGAGGCCGCCAGCAGCACCTCGAAGAATACGAACAGGTTGAACAGGTCGGCGGTGAGGAAGGCGCCGTACAGGCCCATCAGCTGGATCTGGAACAGCGCGTGGAAGCTGGCGCCGGCACCATCCCAGCGGGCCCGGGCGAACAGCAGCGCGCAGCTGCCGACGATGCCGGTCAATACCAGCAGCAGCGCCGACAGGTGGTCGACCACCAGGGCGATGCCGAACGGCGCCGGCCAGTTGCCTGGCAGGTAGACGCCGATGGACTCGGCCTGGCCTTGGGTGCGCACCCACATCAACAGCGACACGGCGATGCCCAGGCCGGTGAAGGTGGACAGCAGGTTCAGCCGCGCCTTCAGCCAGCGGTGCTTCTCGCCGATCAGCAGCATCAGCGCCGCAGTGACCAGCGGCAGCAGGATGGGGGCGATGATCAGTTGGTTCATCCCGCTCATTCCTCACGCTCCCGGCCGTCGACATGGTCGGTGCCGGTCAGCCCGCGAGAAGCCAACAGCACCACCAGGAACAGCGCCGTCATGGCGAAGCTGATGACGATGGCGGTCAGTACCAGTGCCTGTGGCAGGGGGTCGGTGTAATGCAACAGGTCGTGGGGCACGCCGTCCTTGATGATCGGTTCCTTGCCGATGAACAGGCTGCCCATGCTGAAGATGAACAGGTTGACCCCGTAGGAGAGCAGGCACAGGCCCATGATTACCTGGTAGGTACGTGGGCGCAGGATCAACCACACCCCCGAGGCGGCCAGCACACCGATGGCGACTGCAATGACTTCTTCCATCAGGCGGCTCCTGCTTGGCTGGACTTGGCGGGGCGATAGGCGCGCACGGACTGGTGCGCCAGCGCGGTGAGGATCAGCAGGGTCGACCCGACCACCACGGTGTACACGCCGATGTCGAAGAACAGCGCACTGGCCACGTGCACGTCACCCAGCAGCGGCAGGTGCAGATGGGCGGTGTGGGTGGTGAGGAAGGGGTAGCCGAGCAGCATCGCGCCTGCGCCGGTGAGCGTCGCGCAGAGCAGGCCGGTGCCCATCCAGCGCAGCGGGCGCAGGCTCATCTGCGCCTCGACCCACTGGGTGCCGGCGACCATGTACTGGAGGATGAACGCCACCGACATCACCAGGCCGGCGACGAAGCCACCACCGGGCTGGTTGTGGCCGCGCATGAACAGGTACATCGACACCAGCAGGGCGATGGGCAGCAGCAGGCGCACCAGCGCGGCCGGCACCATCATGAAGCCCAGCGCGGTGTCGGTGGCGTGGCGCGGGTTGACCAGGTCGGTGACCACGTCGGGCGCCAGCTGGCGCTGCTGGGCGGGCAGCTGCATGCTCTCCTTGGGTGGGCGGAAACGGCGCAGCAGGGCGAACACGGTGAGCGCCACGGCCACCAGCACGGTGACTTCACCGAGGGTGTCGAAGCCGCGGAAGTCCACCAGCATCACGTTGACCACATTGGTGCCGCCGCCTTGCGGCAGGGCACGGCTGAGGTAGAACGAGGAGATGTCGTTGGGGGTCGGGCGGGTGAGCATGGCGTACGACAGCACGGCCATGCCGCCGCCGACCAGTACCGCCAGCACCAGGTCGCGCAGGCGGCGCAGGCGGGCGCGGTCCTGGCTGCCGGGCAGCGGCGAGACACCTTCGATACGCCGGGGCAGCCAGCGCAGGCCGAGCAGGATCAGCACGGTGGTGACCACTTCGACCATCAGTTGCGTCAGCGCAAGGTCGGGCGCGGAGAACCAGACGAAGGTAATGCAGGTCATCAGGCCGCAGACGCCGACCATGATCAGTGCGGCCAGGCGGTGGTACTTGGCCTGGTACGCAGCGCCGATGGCGCAGGCGATGGCGATCAGCCACAACGCGACGAACACCCCGGACCCTGGGATTTTCGGCCGGTCGCCCCAGCTCAGGCCGCTGTACAGCAGGGGGGTGAGGCCGGCGATGAAAGCGGCCAGCACCAGCATGAACAGTTGCTTCTGCAGACGGCGGGTGGTCAGCGCCCGTTCAATGTGGCGCGCCAGCAGCATCAGGCGTACCAGGCCATGCTCGAACAGGCGCTTGCCGTTGAAGCGCTCGATAAAGGGTGGGTAAGGGAAGCGCCCGCGCTGCAGCTGTTTGCGCAGCAGCAGGTAGAGCACGATGCCGCCGCACATGGCGATCAGGCTCATCATCAACGGGGCGTTCCAGCCGTGCCAGATGGCCAGGCTGTATTCCGGCAGGGTGCCGCCGACCACCGGCAACGCCGCGGCGGCCAGCAGTGGGCCGACCGATTGTGCGGGGAAGATACCGACCACCAGGCAGGTCAGCACCAGCAACTCGACCGGTGCGCGCATCCAGCGCGGCGGTTCGTGGGGCGTGTGCGGCAGGTCCTGGGCGGGTGGCCCGAAGAACACGTCGACGGTAAAGCGCAGCGCATAGGCCACGCTGAAGGTGCCGGCCAAGGTGGCGATCACTGGCAGCGCCGCCTCGACCCAGGCGGTGGAGCTGATGAACACGGTCTCGGCGAAGAACATCTCCTTGGACAGGAAACCGTTCATCAGCGGCACGCCCGCCATCGAGGCGCTGGCGACCATGGCCAGGGTGGCGGTGAACGGCACCAGGCGGAACAAACCGCTGAGGCGACGAATATCGCGGGTGCCGCTTTCGTGGTCGATGATGCCGGCGGCCATGAACAGTGAGGCCTTGAAGGTGGCGTGGTTGAGAATGTGGAACACCGCGGCCACGGCGGCCAGTGGGCTGTTCAGGCCCAGCAGCAGGGTGATCAGGCCCAGGTGGCTGATGGTCGAGTAGGCCAGCAGGCCCTTGAGGTCGTTCTGGAACATCGCGGCGAAGGCGCCGAGCAACAGGGTGGCGGCGCCAGCACCGCCGACGATCCAGAACCATTCCTCGCTGCCCGACAGCGCCGGCCAAAGGCGTGCCAGCAGGAACACACCGGCCTTGACCATGGTCGCCGAGTGCAGATAAGCCGATACCGGGGTGGGCGCCGCCATGGCGTGGGGCAGCCAGAAGTGGAAGGGAAACTGTGCGCTCTTGCTCAGCGCGCCGATCAGGATCAGGGGCAGCAGCACCGGGTACAGCGCATGCTGGCGGATGATGTCGCCGGCAGCCAGGACCTTGTCCAGGTCGTAGCTGCCGACCACATGGCCGAGCAGCAAGGCCCCCACCAGCAGGCACAAGCCGCCGGCGCCGGTGACCATCAGCGCCATGTAGGCGCCGCGGCGGGCATCGGCGCGGTGGTGCCAGTAGCCGATCAGCAGGAAGGAGAACAGGCTGGTCAGTTCCCAGAAGAACACCAGCTGGATCAGGTTGCCGGAGATCACCAGGCCGAGCATCGCGCCCATGAACGCCAGGAAGAAGGCGAAGAAGCGCGGCACCGGGTCTTGCGGCGACATGTAGTAACGCGCGTACAGCGACACCAGGGTGCCGATGCCCAGCACCAGCAGGCTGAACAGCCAGGCGAAGCCGTCCATGCGCAGCACCAGGTTCATGCCCAGGCTGGGCAGCCACAGCAGCTCTTCGCGAATGACGCCGCCATGGGCGACCTGGGGGTACAGCAACGCCACCTGGACGGTGCCCACGAGGGCGACAAGCCCGGCGAGAATCGACTCGGCGTTGCGTGCGTTGTGCGGCAGGACAGCCGCCAGGCAACTGCCGACGAAGGGCAGAAGCAGTAGCACAATCAATGACATAGCGTTCTGTTCTGAGAAGTTTGCCAAGGATCATACGTGCCGGGGTGTGTATCACCAACACGCAAGCGGTTGCAGGATCCTACAAATGTGCTGTGACAAGCTGTTTTTTTATAACAGTTTTTTACAGAGCATAGCGGGGAATGCGACGTGTTCCTGTGAGAGTAGGGTCGCAGGCAGTGTAAGTGTCATGTTGCGGAGCACCGGCGATGCCGGCAAGCCGGCTCCCACAGGCCTGCGCCAATCTGTGGGAGCTGGCTTGCCAGCGATGGGGCAAGACCAGGCAATCACGGCACTCGGCCAGAATCGCTTTTTGCGACAGGCTTACAGGCCGGCCTCGCGCTGCCGCGCTTCCTCGTCCTGCTCGGCGTCAGCCTCATCCTGGCGACGAATCTTCAACTCGCTGACCACCACCGCCAGCACGATCAGCAGCCCGCCGATCAGCGCCACACCCGGCAGCCGCTCACCGGCAATGCGCCCGACAACACCGGCCCATACCGGCTCACCGGCATAGATCAAGGTGGCGCGGGTCGGCGAGACCGACTTCTGCGCCCAGTTCATCGCCACCTGGATCACCGCGCTCATGGCGCCGAGGCCGACGGCGCTGACCAGCAGCAACCAGGAGAAATCGGGCAGGGCTTCCTGGGTGGGCACGATCATCAGGAACGCCAAGGCCGAAGCGGTGGCCAACTGCACCACGGTGACCCGGCGCACATCGACCGAGCCTGCGTAGCGGCTGATCAGGATGATCTCGGCGGCAATCGCCACGGCGCTGACCAAGGTCACCAGTTCACCCTCGCTGAAATGCAGGGTGTCGCCCTCGGGGCCGGCCAGCAGCATCAGGCCGACGAAGGCCAGGCAGATGCCCAGGCTTGGCATCAGCCCAGGGCGACGGCCCAGCACCAGCCATTGCAGCAGGGGCACGAAGGGCACGTAGAGCGCAGTGATGAACGCCGACTGGCTGCTGCTGATGGTCTGCAGGCCCATGGTCTGCAATCCATAACCGAGCATGATCGACACGCCGATGAGCATCCCGGCCTTGAGTTCGGTGAAGGTCAGCCCGGGCAGCGAACGCGCCGAGACTAAACCGACGAACAGCGCCGCAGCGGCAAAACGCAGGCCGACGAAGAACATCGGCCCGCTGACGGTCATGACGTTGTGCACGATCAGGAAGGTGCCACCCCAGAGCATGGTGATGAACACCAGCACCAGTTCGGCCTTGCTCAGGCGGAAAGTGACGGCAGGTTTGCTGTGGCTGGCTTGGTTCATGGTCTTGCGCGCTCGGCAGGGGCGGCGCACAATCCGCCGCAAAGTGGGCAGTATACTGCGCAACCTTTACCAGTGAGCAATATAGTGCACAAAGATTCCGAACACCGCGCCTCGGTGTTGCAGCATGTCAGCCAGAACGTTCGCCGCTTGCGTGGCGAGGCCGGTCTCAGCCAGGCGGCCCTGGCCGAGCGTTCCGGGGTCAGCCGGCGGATGCTGGTGGCCATCGAGGCGGGCGAGAAGAATGTCAGCCTGACCACCCTCGACTTGATCGCCGAGGCACTGGGGGTGGCCTTCAGCACGCTGATCCAGGCGCCTGACCAGCGCGACCCGAGCCGCATCGATGAACTGGCCTGGGCCGGTGAGCACCCTGGCAGCCGGGCGGTGCTGCTGGGCAGCAGCCCGGCTCGGCGCGAGGTGGAGTTGTGGGAATGGACCCTGGCACCTGGCGAGTGCTATGCCAGCGAGGCCGACGCTGCGGGCTGGAGCGAGCAGATCTACGTCGCCGATGGACAGCTCACGCTGGTCATCGAGGGCGTAGAGCACTGCCTGCGTACTGGCCAGTTCCATGTGTTTCCCAGCAATTGCCGCTATGCCTACCGCAACGATGGCCAGCTTCCAGTGCGCTTCGTGCGCAACGTGGTGATCTGAGCCCTCATTAGCCCAGCAGATCGTCGGTGCGCACGACCTTGGCGTAGGCAAACGCCAGGGCGGCCATCATCGAGGCGTGGGTGTCGGCGGCCGAAACCACCCTGCCGTCGAACTCCTGGGCGCGGGTGGCGCAGGCGTCGTGGGCCACGGTGACCTCGTAGCCATAGTCGGCGGCGGCGCGGGCCGCGGCTTGGATGCACATGTGGCTCATGCTGCCGACGATGGTCAGCGCCTTGACGCCGTCCTGGTCGAGCAGTGCCTTTAGGTTGGTGTCGCGAAAGCAGTTGACCTTGTGCTTGAGCACCACGGGCTCACCTTCGGCCGGTGTGACCCTGGGGTGAATTTGTGCGCCTTCCGAGCCCGGCGTGAAGAACGGCGCATCGCTGCTTTCGAATTCATGACGGACATGGACCACCAGGTCGCCCCGCTTGCGCGCGGCATCCAACAGCCGGGCGGCGTTGTCGGCGGCCACGTCCGCGCCGTCGAGGCTCCACTTGCCGCCGGGGAAGTAGTCGTTCTGGATGTCGATGATGATCAGCGCTTGCTTGCTCATGGTGCCTCCTGAGGCAGTAGTGATGAAGTGCTGATAGTTATAGGCTTGAACCTTCGAGTTGAGGATTGGCGCGAGCGACACAATGACGGCAAAAACTGACAGCCTGGAAATCGGCGTGCTGGTCTATCCGGGCGCGCAGCATGCGGCAGTGCAGGGTGTGACGGACTTGTTCACGGTGGCCAATCGCGTGGCCGCCGAGCTGGGCGAGCATCAGTTGCCATTGCTGCGGGTCAGCCACTGGCAGCTCGATGCCGTCGGGCAACCGCAGGTCATCCAAGATGGCCTGCCGCAACAGGCTCATGCGCCTCGGGTGATGCTGATCCCGCCTAGCCTGGGGGCGGCGCCCACCAGCGAGATGCTGGCGGCCCATCGACGGTTGCTGTGCGATTTGCACGGCCAGGGTGTGGTATTGGCTTCGGTGTGCGTCGGCGTGTTCCTGATCGCGGGCAGCGGCCTGCTCGACGGGCGCGCGGCCTGCAGTCACTGGAACTACGCCCAGGCCTTGAGCGAGCGCTTCCCCAAGGTCAGGGTGGCGACCAGCCAGCCACTGCTGGACGACGGCGATATCGTGACTTCTGCCGGCTTGATGGCCTGGACCGACCTGGGCTTGCACCTGATCGAGCGGTTTGTTGGCCACACGCTGGCCCGTGAAACGGCCCGCTACCTGGCAGTAACGCCGGCGCCGGCGNNACTGCCAGGGGCGTTGTTCACCCCGAAACTGGAGCATGGCGACGAGGCGGTGTTGCGGGTGCAGCATTGGCTGCAGGGCGAGGAGGCACGCACTGCGGGCCTGGCCGACATGGCGCGTTGTGCGGGGCTTGAGCCGCGCACCTTCCTGCGTCGCTTCCGTGCCGCAACCGGCTTGCGTCCCACCGAATACGCCCAGCAAGTTCGGGTCGGTCGCGCCTGCCGGCTACTGGAGTTCACTCGGCGCAGTGTCGACCAGATCGCCTGGGGCGTCGGTTACCAGGATCCCGGCGCATTTCGCAAGGTATTCCAGCGCTTCACCGGCATGACCCCCAGCGACTACCGGCGGCGGTTCGCGGTCGGCGGCGGGTGAGGGTCAGGCCAGTTCGGCGGGGTGTGGCCCGGGGCCTGCCTCGGCGAGTCGATCCTGCTGATTGCGCAACGGGCATTCCTTCAATGACAGGCAGCCACAGCCGATGCAGCCATCGAGCTGGTCGCGCAACATCGTCAGTTCGTCGATGCGTCTGCTGAGGTCTTCGCGCCATGCGCTGGAAAGGCGCTGCCAATCCTCGGCCGTGGGGGTGTGATCGCAGGGCAGGGTGGCCAGTGCGTGGGCAATGTCCGCTAGTGGAATGCCCAGCCGCTGGGCCATCTTGATCACCGCCACCCGGCGTAGCACCGCGCGGGGGTAGCGCCGTTGGTTGCCGGCATTGCGTGTGCTGTGGATCAGGCCCTTGGTTTCGTAGAAATGCAGTGCGGTCACCGCCACGCCGCTGCGCGCGGCCAGTTGGCCGACGCTGAGCAGGCGTTCCTGGGAGGAGAGCGTCTTCATGGAGAAAGTCCTTGACCTTGAGTTAACTGGAGGTTTTACAGTCCGCGCCATCAGGCTGCAAGAGCCTCTAGCAAGGAGACAGTCCATGGCGGTCAAGGCCCATACCCTGTGGTTCACCCAGATGATCGAATACGACGTGCCGCCCGGGCGCCAGGAGGCGCTGGCCCAGGCCCTGGTGGCGCGCAGCGAACAGCTGGCGCAGCGCTGCGAGGGGTTGCAGGGTGTCAGCATCCAGGCCAGCGATGACGGTTGCCGGGTGCTGCAGTACCTGCAATGGCAATCGCGCCAAGCCTGGGCGTCGGCGGCGGGCTGTTTCGTCGAGGAGCCGTTTCTCGACTTGTTGAGCCAGCACCAGGCACGGGGCGTGAACTTTGCCGCCTACCAGACCCTGCGCAGCCTGGTGCGCGGCGCCGACGGTGGCTTGCATTGCCAGGTCGGCGAGGCTCAGGCGTACCAAGGGGCGTAGTGCGGGTAGCGGTCCAGGCGCGCGCCGATCACCATCTCGCTGATCCATGTCGTCAGTATCGCGCTGTAGGCTTTCTGGCTTTCTTCGCTCGACAGCGCATGGTCGGCGCCATCGACGATGCGGTGGGTGAGGGAGTGGGCGCTGACGAATGCCGAGCGGTAGCTCATCAAGGTGCTGTGGGGCACATAGTCGTCCTGTTCCGACTCCACCAACAGCACGTCGCCGGCGAATTCCGCGCAGGCAGCCAGGGCGCGGTTGTCGGCAGGGCTCAGGGCTCGCTGGCGGTAACTGTTGAGCCGTTGGCGGTCCAACCCTTGCTTGGGGCTGTCCCATTCATCGTCCCAGTACAGGGCTGGCACCCGCAGCGCCAACCACTTCACGGCCCGACGACTGCTGAGCAGGGTCGCCAGGTAGCCACCGTAGCTGCTGCCGATCACCGCCATGGCAGCGGGGTCGACGGCAGGATGGCTGGCGAGGCGATCGTAGGCGGCCAGCAGGTCGGCAAGGTTCTGTTCGCGGGTTACGCTCAGGCGCTGGCTTTCAGTCTTCTCGTGGCCCCGCAGGTCGAAGGTCATGCACACGCACCCCAGCCCGGTGATCTGCCGGGCGCGTGCCAGGTCGCGCTGCTGGCTGCCACCCCAGCCGTGGACGAAGAGCATGCCGGGCATCTTGCTGCCGGGGCTGACCAGGGTGCCGGCGATGCTGTCGCCTTCAACCTGCAGTTCGATGGTTTCACTCTCGATGGTCATGGTCGCGGATCCGTGCAAATTTGCTGAGTTGGCCAAGTTCACTGTCGTGCCCCTGATAGAAAAGCGTGGCGTCGGCGGGGAGCTCGGCTTTACCGAACACCTCGTGGGTCGATGCGCGCAGCTGTTGCAGCGCCGGGTCTTCGGCAAAGGCCAGCAGCGCGAGGATTTCCGCGCTGCTGGCACCACCCGGGCGCCAGGATTGCTCGAGCACGCCGCTGCGCAGATGGCCGTGCGGGTCGGTGCCGCGCGCGATGTCGTAGTTGCGCCGGGAAGCGATGAAGCCTTTGAAATGATGCTCGGCGGCCCGCTCGTAGGTTATGGCCTGGATGATGGCCAGGCGCAGGTGATCTTCCAGCGGCAGTTGCAGGAGTTGATGGTAATCACCACGGACTATGTGCAGGTCGGAACCGCCGTACACCTCAATGCCGGCATGGTCGTGGGTCAGCTGTTGCGTGCCGTGGTAGCTGAGCGTGAGGCCGGCGACACGGACCTGACCGACGCTGAAGGTCTGGACCGCACTCAGGTCTTCTTCCAGCACCAGGCCCCAGACGGCGAGTTGCCCGTCGTCCATGGGGGACAGCAGTGCCTCGAGTTCTTCTATTCGGGTTATGACCTGCTGACCGCGGCCGGCACAGGCCAGCACCGGCTTGATGCGTACCCGGCCTTCGGCCAGCAGCAATGCGGCTGCGCGGCGCGCGTCATCCTTGCTGAAGACGGTGTAGCCGCGCAGCAAGGCATCGCTGGCATCCTGGGCGAAGGCATTGGTCCAGCCCGGTGGGAAACGTGCATCGGCGGGCAGGGGATGGGAGATGGCTTTGGTCGCCATGTAAGGGTGGCTGACCAGCCCGCCGAACAGGTCGCCTTCACCGCGGATGCCCAGCGGTGCGTAGCGCGCAGGGTCGATGAGGGTGTCGGTTGCCAGGTAATAATAGTGGGCATCGGCGTTTGGTGGTTGGTTGGGCTCGGCTCGGGGCACGTGCAGCAGTTGTGCAAGGCAGTCGGCCAGCTTGAGCTGGACCGCGTGCTCATGGTCTGAGGTGTGCTCACGGGTGTCGAGCAGTACGACGGCGGTTTTCGGCTCGCGGGAGTGGGGCATGGGGGCCTCGCGTGCGCTACGGGTGTATGGCGTGTGAAGGCGCGGCCGGTTGTAAGTTCAGTGGGTATGATCGGCGGTCGCCAGGACACATGGGGCAATGCATGCCCTGTTCCTGACGCGAAGATTGCGGGCGCTGCGTGGCTGTTCCATTATCGGCGGCCTGGATCAGTCGAGATGTGTCCGCAGGAGTGCGCATGAACAGTCAGTCCCCCCTTCAGCAAACCGTGCCGGCACGTCTGGCGCGTGTACGTGAGCTCATGGCCGGCGAAGGCGTCGATGCCTTGCTGGTGCCATCTGCCGACCCGCACCTGTCCGAGTACCTGCCCGGTTATTGGCAGGGGCGCCAATGGTTGTCGGGTTTTCATGGCTCGGTGGGTACGCTGGTGGTCACAGCGGATTTCGCCGGGGTGTGGGCCGATAGCCGTTATTGGGAGCAGGCCGAGAAAGAGCTGGCCGGTAGCGGCATCGAGCTGATGAAGCTCAGGCCCGGGCAGCCGGGGGCACTGGAGTGGCTGGGTGAGCAGGTCAAGCCGCAGGGCGTGGTGGCGGTGGATGGTGCGGTGATGGCCTTGTCTTCGGCGCGGCAGTTGCGTGAGCGCTTGGCGGGCCGTGAAGCGCACCTGCGTACTGATCTGGATCTGCTGGAGCAGGCATGGGCTGGCCGGCCTCAGTTGCCAGGCAACCCGGTCTACCAGCACCTGCACCCGCATGCCACGGTCAATCGCGCCGAAAAACTCGCCGAGCTGCGCTGCACCTTGAGGGAAAAAGGTGCCGACTGGCATTTCATCGCCACTCTCGATGACATCGCTTGGCTGTTCAATCTGCGTGGTAGCGATGTCTCCTACAACCCGGTATTCGTATCCTTCGCCCTGATCAGCGAGGAAAAGGCGTACTTATTTGTGGGCAAGGACAAGGTCGATGAGCACCTGTGCCAGGTATTGGCCGCCGATGGTATCGAGGTGCGCGACTACGCTGAGGCCGCTAATGCACTGGCGGCGATCCCTGCTGGTTGCAGCCTGCTGGTGGATCCGGCTCGGGTCACGTGTGGTTTGCTGGAAAATCTGCCGGAGCAGGTGCGGCTGGTCGAAGCCATCAACCCCACGACCTTGAGCAAATCGCGCAAAGGGGAGGGGGACCTGGCGCATATCCGTCAGGCTATGGAACAGGATGGTGCCGCGCTGTGCGAATTCTTTGCCTGGTTCGAGGCGAACCTGGGGCAGCAGGTGATTACCGAGCTGACCATCGATGAGCAACTGAGTGCGGCGCGCGCCCGACGGCCAGGTTTCGTCTCGCTGAGTTTCTCCACCATCGCGGCCTACAACGCCAACGGCGCGATGCCCCACTACCATGCAACCGAGCAGTCCCACGCGGTGATCGAGGGGGAGGGCTTGCTGCTGATCGATTCCGGCGGCCAGTACCTGGGCGGTACCACCGACATCACGCGTATGGTGCCGATCGGTGAACCCAGCCATGAACAGAAGGCCGATTGCACGCGGGTGCTCAAGGGCATGATCGCGCTGTCACGGGCGAAATTCCCGCGCGGTATTCTTTCACCGCTGCTGGACGCTATCGCCCGTGCGCCGATCTGGGCCGATCAGGTCGACTATGGGCATGGCACCGGCCATGGTGTGGGCTACTTCATGAACGTGCACGAGGGGCCGCAGGTGATCGCCTACCAGGCGGCGGCCACACCGCAGACGGCGATGCAGCCGGGGATGATCAGTTCGATCGAGCCGGGTACCTACAGGCCGGGGGCGTGGGGGGTGCGGATCGAGAACCTGGTGGTCAATCGCCAGGCCGGGAGCAGCGAATTCGGCGAGTTCCTCGACTTCGAAACGCTGACCCTGTGCCCGATCGATACCCGCTGCCTGCTGCCTGAGCGGCTGGGGAGCGATGACAGCGCCTGGCTCAACCGCTATCACGAGGAAGTAAGGAAGCGGTTGTCGCCATTGCTCCAGGGCGAGGCGCTGGCGTGGCTGGAGCGACGAACCGCGCCGATCTGAATATGAGAAAGGGCAGCTTCAGGGCTGCCCTTTCTCATCTACTTGCAAATCACGATCATGCTGCGGCTGGTATAGCCGGCGGGGTTGATGCCGAAGATGTAGTCACCCGGCTCTTCATCGGTGTCGCCGGAGCGGGCGATGACTTTGTAGCCTTTGCCGCCGCAGGCGCTGGCAGCCTTGTCATAGCACTTGTCCCACGAAGAAGACAGGCCTGAGCAGTTGATATGCAGGCCCTTCTTTCCCCGCTTCACCTCGGTCTTGGCTGTGGCGGCACATCCAGCTATGGCCAAGATGGCCAGGATGAGCAAAATACGTTTCATTCCTGTCCTTAATGCGGGCCCGTCATTTAGATCGGGCCTGTCGTCAGCGCTTCGAGTCTTCCCTGAGATTCCCTGCTTCCTTTTGCAGCCAAGTAGATAGCGTCTTGATTATGATTTTGTGACACCTTAATCAGCCTGCCGAGGTTGTACAAGGCTATGTTGGGGTTTAAATGCAACTATTTCTCAAATCAGTCTGCAGCCACAGCCGGTGTGGCTTCGCGTTTCATCGACAGTGTTGCGCCCACTGAGGCGGTAATGATGGCGAGGATTGCCAGCCACTGCCAGGTGGTAAGCTTTTCGCCGAGGAACAGCAGGCCTGACAGGGCGCCGAATGCCGGCTCGATGCTCATCAGGGTACCGAACGTGCGTGCTGGCATGCGGGTGAGAGCAACCATCTCCAGGCTGTAGGGCAGTGCTGTCGAGAGGATGGCGACGCCCAGAGCCACCGGCAGCAAGGCTGGGGTGAGCAGGGCGCTGCCGGCGTGCACGATACCGATAGGGGCCACGAACAGCGCAGCGATGACCACGCCCAGTGCAGCGGTCTGGATGCCGTTCTCGGCACCTGCGCGTTGGCCGTAAAGGATGTACAGCGCCCAGCAGACACCAGCCCCCAGTGCATAGGCGGCGCCCAGCGGGTCGATGCCGCCGCCTGCCTGGCCTACGGGTATAAGTAGCAACAGGCCAGCCACCGCCAGCGCGATCCAGAGAAAATCCAGCGCCCGTCGCGAGGCCAGCAATGCGACAGCGAGAGGGCCGGTGAACTCCAGCGCCACGGCGATCCCTAGTGGGACACTGCGCAGCGACATATAAAAGAGGAAGTTCATGCCACCCAGGGCCATGCCATAGATGATCACGCTGCGTAGCGTGTTCGTGTCCAGGCGAGCACGCCAGGGGCGCAGTATCAGCAGCATGATGATGCTGGCGAAGATCAGGCGCAGGGTGGTGGTGCCTTGGGCGCCGACCACGGGGAACATGCTCTTGGCCAGTGAGGCGCCGGACTGGATGGAGGCCATGGCGATCAGCAGCAGGCCGATGGGGAATAGCGTGGCGGCCAGGCTGCGGTGGGGGGTATTCATGTTGAAGTGAGATCCGTGTTGTGCGCGCGAGTTGTGCAATATAGTGCGCATTGTGTCTGTGGGTACGCAAGGGGCGTTATAGGTAGCGTGAGGGCCGCCAGGTACTTGCCGTTGTTTCTACAGTGCCCTTGAGATCGAGCGCCGCCCGCGCGGCGCATCGCCGGCAAGCCGGCTCCCACAGTCTGTTTCGGGCCATTGATGCCAGCGGCATCTTCACTGTCCGCCTTGTGGGATCGGCGCGATATCGAGGCGGGCGCTGCCGCCGCCCCGCAGGGCTTGAGGCAGGCACCAAGGCGGGCCCGGGAGATCTCACAGGCATAACTGGCCCGAAACAAATTGTGGGAGCNGGCTTGCCNGCGATGCGCCGCGCGGGCGGCGCTCGATCTGAAGAGCGCTACAAGGGTTGTGGCGGGCCCCTGGCGGCCGTTACACGGTCTTTTCCCCTTATATTTCAATTTCTTGAAATATAAGGTTGACGCGCTTTCAGATCCCCTTATAATGCGCCCCACTTCCAGCGACAACGAAACGCGAAACTCCTTGAAAATCAACGAGTTAAGCAATCCGAAAGATCCGGAAGTGCTTCGGTCTCACGATCGATAGCGGTGAAAAAAGGTGGTTGACAGCAGGTTGTAACGCTGTATGATTCGCCTCCCGCTACGAGAGATCGCAGCGAGTCAAGTGTTTGAAGCTAAACGAGTTTCTCGGAAAAAACTTCAAAATAAACGCTTGACACGAAATGAGGAAAGCGTAGAATGCGCGCCTCGGCTGAAGCGAAGCGCTGAAAGCCAACCGCTCTTTAACAAATTGAATCAAGCAATTCGTGTGGGTGCTTGTGAGTACGGACTGATAGTCACAAAGATTATCAGCATCACAAGTGGCCATGCGAGAAATCACATAGCCATTTGAGATTGCTGAGCCAAGTTTAGGGTTTCTTAAAAACCCAAGCAGTATTGAACTGAAGAGTTTGATCATGGCTCAGNCGGTGAAAAAAGGTGGTTGACAGCAGGTTGTAACGCTGTATGATTCGCCTCCCGCTACGAGAGATCGCAGCGAGTCAAGTGTTTGAAGCTAAACGAGTTTCTCGGAAAAAACTTCAAAATAAACGCTTGACACGAAATGAGGAAAGCGTAGAATGCGCGCCTCGGCTGAAGCGAAGCGCTGAAAGCCAACCGCTCTTTAACAAATTGAATCAAGCAATTCGTGTGGGTGCTTGTGAGTACGGACTGATAGTCACAAAGATTATCAGCATCACAAGTGGCCATGCGAGAAATCACATAGNCATTTGAGATTGCTGAGCCAAGTTTAGGGTTTCTTAAAAACCCAAGCAGTATTGAACTGAAGAGTTTGATCATGGCTCAGATTGAACGCTGGCGGCAGGCCTAACACATGCAAGTCGAGCGGATGATGGGAGCTTGCTCCTTGATTCAGCGGCGGACGGGTGAGTAATGCCTAGGAATCTGCCTGGTAGTGGGGGACAACGTTTCGAAAGGAACGCTAATACCGCATACGTCCTACGGGAGAAAGCAGGGGACCTTCGGGCCTTGCGCTATCAGATGAGCCTAGGTCGGATTAGCTAGTTGGTGAGGTAATGGCTCACCAAGGCGACGATCCGTAACTGGTCTGAGAGGATGATCAGTCACACTGGAACTGAGACACGGTCCAGACTCCTACGGGAGGCAGCAGTGGGGAATATTGGACAA